>NZ_JBICTD010000003.1:875885-1115702 GCF_043197455.1 Nocardia sp. NPDC049149 | reverse complement strand
CTGGTACTAATCGGCCGAGGACTTACCAACAAAGAAGCTACGCGTCCACTGTGCAGTATCTGAAACAACACACAGACACTGCAGCAGACATCGAAGAGTCTACGAAACCCCTACACAGGGTTTTCGTCGGTCTCGGGGATGTCAGCGCTGCTGTGTGACAGTTTCATAGAGTTACGGCGGCTATAGCGGTGGGGAAACGCCCGGTCCCATTCCGAACCCGGAAGCTAAGGCCACCTGCGCCGATGGTACTGCACTCGACAGGGTGTGGGAGAGTAGGACACCGCCGGACAATCATTCACGAGGACCCCCAGCCCATGGCTGGGGGTCTTCGTCGTTTCCAGCCCAATCCCGCCGAATCAGTGTGCTGGACAAGTGATCACTGGGAACTGGTGGCGGCTTCGCCCGACTTGGGACCCACGCCACCAGTTCCCACTGATCAACCGACCAATACGGCACGCCCGGAGGACACCTGCCTTGGCACCTAATGGTCTATCGACCGACAGTCCGATTCCCTTGTGCGCGAACATTTTTCCGCGATCCCCGCTATCCGAAACCCTTCGGCGTCGAATGTCAGGTGACCATTCCGGATGGTAGGTTCTGCACCGCAGTCCAATTCTTCACCAGGCTTTCAGCAGGAACGTCACAACCTCCATCTCGGGTAGCAGCCCGCGGGGGTGTTGTTCGGATGACCGGATAGTCGACGGGAAGGTTTGCGATGGCGATCAATCGATCGATCGAGTTCGGGTCAGGTGCTCCGCTGCGTGGACACCAGAAGGCAGCGCGGCGTTGCTCCTATCTCGCCGCAGGTGTGCTGGCGGTATCTGCCGTCGGCTACGGCATGGTCGATGCCCCCGTTTCGATAGCCGACAACGGTGAGGCAAGGACCGTCTGCACCGGCGGCAAAGGCACGATCACGATCTCGGAAGAGGACGGCGCCTTCTATGGCGACGCCGAGCAGACGACGCCGCTGGAGAAGGGCGCCGATTTCAAAGAGGGCGACACCTGCCCCGCCGACGCGGTCGGACGGTCACAGGAGATCTCCGTCAAGAAGGACGAGAATTCCTGTGTCTACACGGCAAAACCTGCCTCGGGCAAGGACTCCGGCGACGCGAAGATCAAACCAGGCGCCGGCTACGTCACGGTGGTGCTCCCGATGAGCGGTGGCAAAGGCACCCTGTACGCAGTGGCCGAACAAGCGGGCGCAGAGTCCGAGAACGAAGCCGAAGCCATTGTCACCGGGACGGTGCCGGGAGGTCGTGGCAAGGTCACCGAGTGCAAGCTCGAGGCCGCCGCGGTTTTCAAGGTCACTGACATCACCGTGACCAAGGCTGCGAAGAAGTCGAACGACTCGAACAGCTCGACCGGTCGAGGCGAGTAGGTCGGGAGACGGTCGCCGCGCCGAGAATTGTCGGCGCGGCGTTCGGTGTGGACAGCAAAGTCACCTGAGGAAACAGGGGTGGATTGTGCCCATCGGGCGCGGGGATGCATTGGCGCGACTGGCCGGATTCATGGCGTGGCATCGGCGCCGGGTCTTTGCCGGATGGCTGATCGCGGTCGTTCTCGGTCTGATCGGAATACCGCCACTGCTCGCAGCGGTGGTGTCGCCGCCGATCGAGGTCGCGGATTCCGAGTCGCAGCGTGGCGGTGCCGTCCTCGGCGCGGGCTTGCCCTCGTTGGGGAACGACCAGATGATCGCGGTGTTGCACGCGCCGGCGCAGCGGGCGAGCGACCCGGTGTTCGGTGCCGCGATCAACGCCGCGATTCGTGCGCTGGGACGTTTGGACGGAATCGCCGGTGCCGCAGTGCTCCCCAAAGCAGGTGATCCCGATTCGTCGTCTGCGCTGGGTGAGGCGGCCGAGCCGCTGCGCCCATTACTTCGTGATGAGCACACCGCGTATCTGTTGGTGGGCGTGTCCGGCACCGATCAAGAACGGCAAGACCGGGTTCCGAGGCAGCAGTCGGCTGTCGACCAGGCCACGCAGACTGCGTCGGGGGGTGCGGTGCGGGCGTATCTCGTTGGCGGGGCGGCATTCGGGCAGGCCATGCAGCAGGTCGAGATGTCCGATCTCATGCGGATCGAGTTGGTCGCGGTGCCTGCTGCGATAGCAATGCTGCTGGTGGGGTTGCGGGCGCCGGTGGCTGCGATGGTGCCTCTCGTCATCGCGGGGGTTTCGGTGGTGGCCACCTTCGGCGTGTTCGCCGTGGTGCGCGGAGTCTTCTCGGTGGACGGCATGCTGTTGATCGGGGTCAGTGCCATCGGATTAGGGATCGGCATCGACTACCCGTTGTTCGTCATGAATCGCTACAGAGCGGAGTTGTCGGCGGGCGCGGACCCGATGCAGGCCATCAGGACGGCGGCCGCGACCACGGGGCGCGTGGTGGTGTATTCGGGCCTGATTCTGCTGCTGGCGTGTTCGTGCCTGTTCATGGTGCGCTGGCATGTGTTCGCGCAGGCAGCTGTCGGAACCTTTGTGGTGGCTCTGGTGACAGTGGCGGCGTCGCTTTCGTTGTTGCCTGCGATCCTGGTGTCGCTGTCCGGATGGCTCGAATGGCGGCCGCGAGGGATGTCGCGAGGAGTTCCACCGGTCGGCAATCCGGGCGAAGGGAGCGGTTGGCTGGCGCGCTGGGCGCGGCACCTGATGCGGCACCCGTGGTGGTATGCGATTGCGGTCACCGCAGGTCTTTTGGTGGCGGCGGTTCCCATGCTGGACATGCGTCTCGGCCTCGAGCCGGAAGGCCGTGCGATAGCAGGGCACCCCTTTCTGACCGGCATCGAGATCATGGCACACGAGGCCCCCGGTTTGGCGAGCCCGGTGATGATCCTGCTCACCAGGCCCACCGGCGCCGCTGAACCGGACACCGGTCCGCTGTTGGCGGCACTGCGCGCCGATCCAGAAGTGGCCGCTGCCACCACAATCGACAACGACGACGACCTCACCGCGGTGTTCGCCATTCCGAAACACCTACCCACCACACCGGAGGTCGAAGGGTTGGTGTGGCGGGTCCGCACCGAGATCCTGCCGTCGACCGCGCCGAGCGGCAGTGCCCCGCTGGTCGGCGGTCCGAGCGCACTCATTGCCGACATACTTGCCGAGACGTCGACGAAGCTGTGGTGGGTGGTTGGCGCCGTGCTGATACTGATGCTCGCCGCGCTCGTCGTGGTGCTTCGCAGCGTGGTGTTGCCGGTGAAGGCGATTGTGATGAGCCTGTTGGCAACTGGAGCATCTTTCGGGCTTATGGTGCTGCTGTTTCAAGGTGGCGATGACGGTTCCGTCGGTCTTGTGAATCGCGGCGTCATCTGGCCGCAGGTGCCGCTCGTCGTGTTCGTCATTCTCTTCGCGCTGTCGACGGACTACGAGCTGTTCCTTGTTGGTCGAATCCAGGAGGAGTATCGGAAGACTCGTGACAACCGCGGTTCGGTGGTCGCCGGACTTCAGCACACCGGCAGGTCGATCTCGCTGGCCGCCGTGATTCTCGCCGTCGGCTTCGGCAGCTTGCTGGTGTCGGACATCAGCGGTTTGCGGCAGTTCGGATTCACCCTGGCCGCCGCACTGATCATCGATGCCACCGTGGTTCGGTTAGTGCTGGTGCCCGCGTTGATGCAGATCATGGGTCGCTGGAACTGGTGGTTTCCGTCAGTGCCTGGATCTCAGGGGAAGGGCAGCGGCGGACCTCCCGTCGTTGGCCCGCTCGATCGAAGCGCACAGTCCGCCGCGATGGCGCGGTAGTCATCGAATCCACCATCCAGTACAGGAGAAGCCATGCGACTCGCGACTCGCTTGCCTGGCGAACGTCACCTCGCGCAGCATGATGCGGATCGGATCGCGTTGATACGGGAGCAGATTGCCGGGGTCGGCGATCGGTGGCGGGTGACGCATCCGTGGCTGGCCCGCCATCAGAACGGGATCGGGCTCGCCATCTTCGTCGGCTCGATCGTGGGTGTGCTCGGTGATGCCGCGCTCTATCGGATCGGTGTACTGCCCTGGTGGGCAACAATATTGGCGACCGGCTTCTGGTTGTCGTTGTTGCACGAGATCGAGCACGACCTTATCCATTCGATGTACTTTCGCGGCAACAAATGGATGCACAACACGATGATGTTGGGGGTCTGGCTGTTTCGACCAAGCACCATCAATCCCTGGGTGCGACGTCGGCTGCACCTGCATCATCACGAGATGTCGGGGACCGCTTCCGACCTGGAGGAGCGCGGCATCACCAACGGTCTGCGGTGGGGTGGTCATCGCCTGCTCAGTCTGTTGGACTCGATTCTCGGATACGCTGCACGGCCCTTCCGGATGCGGCGACTCGTCAATGAGTATGTGGCGCAGGCGGCTCGCGATCCCGAGGATGCCCGGCGGCTCGCGATGACCACCCCGCTCGCCTATTTCCCGCTCAGCGGACTGCATTACGGGCTGTGGTATCTGACGATCGGTGTCCATCTCTACGAGTTCTTCGGCGGCAGTATCGCTTTCGTCGGGGCGTATGCGGCTTTGAACTTTTTTGCGGTGACCTTGTTGGCCCCCAACATGATCCGCACCTTCTGCCTGCATTTCGTGAGTTCCAATATGCACTACTACGGAGACGTCGAGGCGCACAACGTGCTGCAGCAGACCCAGGTCTGGACTGCCAAATGGTTGTGGCCGGTGCATGCGTTGTGCTTCAACTTCGGTGGCACACATGCCATCCATCACTTCCTCGTCCGTGACCCGTTCTATGTCCGCGAAGCGATCCGAGCCGAGTGCCAGGTGATCCTGCGCGAACACGGTGTCCGGTTCAATGATTTCGGTACCTTCCGCCGAGCCAATCGGTTCGGGCTCGCCGCCTCGGGATCGGTCGAGCCGTGATCGAGGACGGTGTGGCCACCGGCACGGTCACTGGCCTGTGGATCTGCGTGACCTGCGGGATGATCTACGACCCCGCCGAGGGGGATCCGGACGGCGGCATCGCGCCGGGCACGGCATTCGCCGATATCCCCGACGGGTGGGTATGTCCGGTCTGCGGCGCGCGGAAAGCGGACTTCATCTCGTACGAGGACTGACTCGCGGCAGCGCCGGGATCAGCTCGGGCTGCCGGGTGCAGCGGGGTATGGGAGAGTAGGGCACCGCATTCGGCGGCCGAGGGCGTTGGCTCGGGCTTGTTCGGCTTGTTCGGCGGCGATCGGTTTCGCAGCAATCTCACAGGGAATACCCGGTGCAGATGCGGCGGAGACCTTGATCATGGAGAGGTACCGCAAGACATCGGAGGTGTGCATGGCCGTCGCAACGGCAGCCGACGACCGGACGGTCGTCAGATCTCGCTGGTGGCGGCCGCGGGTGCCTGCGACAGTCGGCTATCTGACCGCGCTGGTCGTGGTCACCTCGATCTTCTCGGTACTGAGCGATTCGGCGCAGACGAAGGTGGTGCTGCACGCAAGCACCAATCTGCAGAACCTACTCAACGGGCGAGTTGTCACGCTGCTGGCGAGTGCGTTGGTGATCGGCGACGTCGGCGTCGCGTGGTTGATCATGCCGCTGCTCGCGTGTCTGCTCGCGCTGGCCGAACTGCGGTTCGGTGCGTTGCGGATGGTTCGCGTTTTTCTCGCAGGCCACGTCGGTGCGACGCTGCTGGTCGCGGCCGGGCTGTGGGTGTCCATCGAATTCGACTGGATGCCTGCGAGCGTGCGCTGGAGTGAAGACGTCGGCGTCAGCTACGGGGCGATGGCCCTGATCGGGGCGCTGGTCTTCGTGGTGCCGCGGCGGATGCGAATCGGTTGGGCCGCCGTGTGGTTCGTCGGCGCCATCGGTGGAGTGCTGATCGGGCAGACCTTCACGAACGTCGGGCATCTGCTGGCGTTCGGCATCGGATCCGGCGTCGGGTACGCCATGATCCGCACCAAGAAGCCGGTCACCCGGCAGTTCACCAAGGTGGAGTGGGCGCTGCTCGGCACCAGCTCGGTGCTGGCCGCCGCCGTCCTGTTCGGCTGACGACACCGGTTCACCCAGGGGGATGGCAGCCTGCGGGGTGGGGAAGCACTAGAGTGCTTGGGTGCGCCTAGTGATTGCTCGCTGTCAGGTCGACTACGTCGGGCGACTTACCGCCCACCTTGCGATGGCTCGCCGATTGCTGCTGATCAAAGCCGACGGCTCGGTCCTCGTCCACTCCGATGGTGGCTCGTATAAGCCGCTCAACTGGATGAGTCCGCCGTGCTGGCTGGAAGAGCGCGACGGTGACACCGTGCCCGAGGGGGCGAAAGCCTATTGGGTGGTCACCAACAAGGCAGGGGAAGAGCTGCGCATCACCATCGAGGACATCGAGCACGACTCCTCGCATGAGCTCGGCGTCGACCCCGGTCTGGTGAAAGACGGTGTGGAGGCGCATCTTCAGGTGCTGCTCGCCGAGCATGTGCAGACCCTCGGTGCCGGGTACACCCTGATCCGTCGCGAGTACATGACCGCGATCGGCCCGGTGGATCTGCTCTGCCGCGACGCGGACGGCGCCACCGTGGCGGTCGAGATCAAACGTCGCGGCGAGATCGACGGTGTCGAGCAGCTCACCCGGTACCTCGAGCTCCTGAACCGTGACCCGCTGCTGGCCCCGGTGGCGGGTGTCTTTGCTGCCCAGCAGATCAAGCCGCAGGCGCGCACCCTCGCCGAGGATCGCGGAATCCGCTGCCTCACCCTCGATTACGACGCCTTGCGCGGCACCGAGAGCACCGAGTTCCGGCTGTTCTAGAGCTGCAGGATTTTGCGCATCTGCACTCTGGTCCTGGGATCCGCCACCTCCGTTGGATCCGCACCCAGGATTCAAGCGGCGGTTGCACAGGGCTGATAGATCGGGTCGAGGGCAGCTGGCCGACCACTCCGGCAGGTTGGCTGCGGTGGTCCGGTCCGGAGGATCCCCGCGATCGCGGCCGGGTTCGCGCCGAGGGGGCACTGGTGCAGGTGGCTTCTCGGGCGATGCCGCCACCATTGCCTCGTGATCATTCGACCAATTCCCGAAGGGCCGCGGAAGGGCCCGAGGGTTTGGCTCCGGTGGATTCGAACTTGCGCGCCGGGGGTGACCGGTGGTGGGGAGTTGGGCGGGTTCGGGTGCGGAGGTGACGTGGTCGGCGAGCCCTTAGGCTGGATGTATGCCTCGTCGAAAGCCGCGCGCCGATCGTCAGGCGGGCCGCTCGGCACCAGGCGTCCCGCCACTAGGTGACGTCTTCGGCCGGACCGAGCCGGGCCCACACAGCGACGAAACCTACATCGTCCGCACCATCCCCGCCGCCCGCGCCCTCAAGACCTACCGCTGCCCCGGCTGCGACCACGAGATCATGCCCGGCGTCGCCCACATCGTCGCCTGGGCCGCCTACGACGGCGAAGAAGACCGCCGACACTGGCACCGCGGCTGCTGGAACGGCCGCCAAACCCGCACCATCACCCGCCGCTGGTCTTAGCTGCCGGATTTCTTGGCTCGCCCCAGGTCACGAACCGCTCGGCGACCGGCGAATTGCACGCTGGGTCGCAGAGCTACCGAATGCTTCATCACGTTGGCCAACGACCTGCGCTAGGCCCAAGTCACGGTTCAGATTTCGGCTCGACCTCTCGGCCGTGTCCCCATCGACAATTGGTGGCTCGCCGAACGGGACATGACAGCGGAAGGTACGGCGTGTCGACTCGGCCATGTCCCGCTCGCGATGAAGTAGCTCGTCGAGTGGGACATGAGCCTGGCAGGGGACTGCGCCGACCCGCTAGCCAAAGTTCGGTAGCGGCCTTCGCTCCGGTTCGGGTTTCGGTTCCGGTTCGGGGCATGGATCAGAATCGGGTCGCTCGGGCTTCGGCTCGGGTTCTGGCCCAGGCTCGGGTCCCGGTTCGGGCTCTGGCTCTGGCTCTGGGCTCGGCCAAGGTTCGGGCTCCGGCTCCGGCTCTGGCTCTGGCTCTGGCTCCGGCTGCGGTTGTGGTTGTGGTTGAGGTTGGGGTTCCGGCCGCGGCTGTGGCTGGGGTCCCGGTTTGGGTTCGGGTGGTTTGGGGCCGGGCTTCGGCTCAGGTTCGGGCTCGGGTCCCGGTTCGGGCTGTGGCTCTGGCTCTGGGCTCGGCCAAGGTTCGGGCTGCGGCTGCGGCTGCGGTACTGGTTGTGGTTGTGGTTCCGGTCGAGGTTGTGGCTGAGGTTCCGGTTTGGGCTCGGGCGTGGGGTTGGGGTCCGGTGGCTCCGGCGTGGGATCCGGATCAGGCGGCTCGGGGCATGGTTCGGGTTCGGGCGGCTCGGGCTTGGGCGGCTCAGGCTTGGGCGGTTCGGGTTTGGGCTCCCACAGTGAGTTGTCGGGGGGAGCTGCGATCTTGTACTCGGGGATCGGTGGGACGCTGAAATACCTTGGTGTGTACGGGATCTTCGAGGTGGTGTCGGGGATCTCGTCGAGGGTTCGTTCGGTCTGGAGGTTTGGGGTACCTTCCTGTGGCTGTGCGCTCTGTTGGGTTTGTTCGACCCGCGGGGGAGTGCCGGCGGTGGCCGGATTTTGTTCGGGCGCTTCCGTGCGCGGTTCGGCTGGGCGGGACTCAGCGACTTCTGCTCGGGGCGTAGTGCTCTGGGAGGTGTTGGTGGGTCCGGCTTCGACTCGTGGGTCGGCGCCGGTGGTGCTTTGGCCGTGCTCGGGTGCTCCTGCGCGGGGTTCGGGGCTTTGTGGCCGTGGCGTTGTCTCGGCAGGTTTGGTGGGCTGCGGGCGGTTCGCCTCGGACGACGAGGTGGTGTTCGTGGTGCGACGTTCGAGCGGGTTGTCGGGTGCGGGGGTGCGTCCGTCCGGGCCTGACGCAGGTCGGGGAAGGCTGCCGTCGCCTGAGGTGTGGCTGGTGGTCGGGCCCGGTGTCGGTGCGACGATCGGTGTGGGGGAGGCCGGTGGTTCGCTTCCCTTGGTGCCGGGATCGCTGGAAGGTGTGTTGGTGCTGACGGTTTCGTTGCCGGCGCCGGAATGGTGTTCGGGCTGGATGCCTTTCGTTGCGCCAGGCTCGCCGGGCTGCGGGGCTGCCACAGTCGGTTCGGTTGGTCGCGTCGGCGATTGCTGCTTCGGCGGTGTCTCCGCCCGTGGGGCGTGACCTTCCTCGTGGGCGCCATCGTTGGTGCCCTCGCTCATGCCAGCCGTCGGTTGCTTGGGGTTGGCTGCCGTCTCGTGCGTCGAACCGAGTGTGCCGTCGGTGCCCATCGCGGTGGGCGAGGGCTGAGATTCCTTGGGACTGGCCACGATTCCAGATTCATGGCCTCCGGTGGGCGTCGTCCCTGCTGTGCCGATATCGGGCGTGCCTGCACGGCCCTCGCCGACCTTCGGCTCACCAGTGCTGCCTGACCCATTGGTCGACTGACCGCTCTGTTCCGGCGCGCCCGCGTTCGTGGTTTGGCCGTGCTGTCCCCCGGTGCCGGTCGGTGGGGTGTTGTGTTGCTCGGCACCGGTGTTGGTGGGTTCGCCCGGGTGCGTGGGACCGCTGTTCGTAGGTTCGCCCGGGTGTGCGAGGCCGGTGTTCGTGGGTTCGGCATTGTGTGTTGGGGTGCTGGTGTTGGCTGGTTGGATGTGGAGTTCTCCACCGGCGGGGTTCGTGGACTTGCCGTGCTGTTCTGCGGTGCCATGGCTCGTCGGTTGGGGGCCGTGGGCGACTGGTCCGGTGGTTGTCGATGGTCCGGTCGGTGGTTCACTCGATCCGGTGTGACCAGGCGTCTCGGTGTTGGCGGTAAGGGGGTTCTGCGGCCGACTTTCGGGTCCGTTGGTTGCCGGATCGCCTGTGTGGGTTGCGGATACGGGGTTGCCTGCGCTCGCGGGGCGCACCGGTGGTGTGGCGCCGTCGGGGGTGCTGCCGAAATGGGTGGGGGGTGCGGCGCTGAACCTGCCTGCGGCAGGACCCCTCCCGGGGAGGCCGTGGCGAAATCCCTTGCTACCGCCAACCAACACACCATATGCCGCACCGCTGGTGAGCACGCGGTCGTCCCAGGTCCAGGTCATGCCGTTGGCGAAGGGGCCGACGCCCCAGGCTGCTACGGCGCCGGCCATGCCTGAACCGGCGCCGACCGCTGCGCCCTTGAACGCGCCACCCCAAGGTCCACGCAAGGGAACTTTCGCGGCCGCCTTTCCGAGCAGGCCGCCTGCCGGGCCGCCGACCGCGCCCGCTGCCGCAGCCGTGTACGCGGTGGTGCCGACGCGCTTCCAGTCGATACCGTCGCGGGTACCTTGGCCGACTTGATAGGCCTGGATGGCCAGGTCTTGGCCCGCGCCGAGGGCGGTGCTGATGACGACGTGTTTGGCGGTGAATTTCGCTACTGCGGCGATGCCGGTCTTGGCGGCGAAGCGCGCTATCGCGCTGACGGCGCGTTGGCCGAGTAGCCGCACGGCCAGGCGGGTCGCGGCTATGGCGGCCGCCTCGACGAGCGGAGCGGTGGGTGGGAAGGCCCATGCCGCAATGATTTCGAAGGCCAGCATGGCCAGCGAGCTGATGACGAGGATCTTGGTGTACTGGATTTCGGTGGCGAGTGCTTTCGCGGATTCCGCGACCATGTCCAGGACGTCGGCCAATTGGCGCAGTGATTCCGGGCCGTGGTCGAGTTTGTTCAGCGACTCGGTGATGGCCTCGACCCCTTCGCCCCATGGGTAGGAGTCGATGGTCGCTTTTCGGGCCGCGGCCAGGTCTGGGAGCAGGTCACGGATGTCGGCTGCGGCCTTGCGCCAGTCGTCGGCGATAGCCCACATTGTGTCTTCGTCGCCGTCGGGCCAGTCCGAGCCTGCGATCCAGCCGAGCCATTCCAGCTCGCTGGGGATGGTGATCGACACCGGCTACCGGAACGAACCGGCCGAACGCCGGTCCATACCGTCGAGCAAGTCCGCGGCCTTGTATTGGCCGTCGCAGTATGAGCCAAGGGTTTTCGCCGTGTTGCCGAGACCTTCGGTCAGATTCTTGTGTGCGGCGAGGTAGCCCTCCGGACCGTCGGCGAAGGTGCTGCCGTAGCCGTCGCCGCCCCATGCGGTGCCCCTGGCCGCCAGCGAGGTTTCCAGGGTAGTGAGGATGTCGTGCACCTGGTCCCGCAGCTTGCCCATCTTTCCTGCCGCACTACGCAATTCACCTGACGTGACGCCGACCTTCACCACAAATCCCTTCACGCGCACAACCATCCAGACGATGGCATCGGCGGGCCTGCCCGGGATAGGGGTCGTCGGCCGATTTTGCGAGTCTTTGATATGCGGTGCACGGCAATGGGTCTCGGTGAAGTCCAGGTCTGTGCCCGACATACCCGCCGCCGAGGTAGCGGCGCGTTGGCGAATTCTTGACGGTCTACTGCCCTGCGGCGTGCGCTGCCCGCAACCGTTGCGCCAGTGTCAGAAAGACGGTGAAGTTCGGAATTAGGCTCACCGGAAGCGATTCCAAGGGCCGAGGCTGTCCGGCCACGTCGACTCGCACCCATCCTTTGTGCACCGAGATGTCGGTGACATCAGCCCACAACGCCTGCCGCTGTCCGGCCCCGATCGCCGTCTCGGTCATCCAGAAGTATTCGAAGTCGAGCCGCCCGCCTGCCGCGAGCGCGGCGGCCGCCGATGGCAGCTGAGCATCGCTGATCGCCTGGTCGATCTCCGGACCCCAGCGATCCGGGTGCTCGATGCCCTGCCGCAGCACCACGGGTGTGCCGACGGTGTCGACCACGGTGTAGGAGTGCGAAATCTGGTTCGGGGCAGGGTTGTTCGCATGCTCGACGATGCTTCGGCGCAGTGTTGTGCTGTCGTAGCGGACCGCCCGCGCCGCACCGCCGATACGGACAACCAGCCCGCGCTCGTACAGATCGAGCCGACTGCCGCGATTGCGTTCACGCACGTACACCAGCCACAGCACGTCGACGAGCAAGCGACCACCGATCAGCACCACGCCGGTGATCCCGAAGATGGTCAGGATCGCCGCTCCGCTCACCACGCCGACCAGCGACATCAGCCCGGCGAGCAGCAGCCCGACCGCCTCGATCAGGTACCGTCGCGAACTGGGCTCCGCCGCAAGATATGTCGCACGATGCGCACCAAGACCCGCCGCGCCGGCGGCCAGGCCGACGTCGGTCCGAGGCCCGTACGTCCTGGTCGCCGCGATTCCGCGCATGCCGTCATCGTGCCTGGCCGCAGCACATCTGACCATCGTCCTTGACGAAACCTGTACGGCTTCGTCCGGCGGCGCGATCCCGCGAATACAGGAAGGCCGCCCCGTTCGGGGCGGCCTTCAGAGTGGATTCGGTTGGGGTACTGCGTTAGTCGCCGCGTCGCCCGCCGTTAGTTGTAGAGGTCGGCGTGTCAGTTGCTGATATCGGCGTTTTCGCGCTCCTCGTCGACAATGTCGTCCTCCTCGGTCGAAACCTCGGGGATGGCCTTGCGGTTGGAGCCGGAGACCTGCTTGGTGTTGCCGCCGATCGACTTGCGCTGATCCGGAACACCGTCCAGCAGTTCGCTTTCCCGGTTGACGGCGGCGAGCATCGCGGGCACCGAGTCGAGCTGGCCACGGATGCCGAGCAGCTGGGCGAGCACCCGGCCGCGCAGCACGCGCATCTCCTCGGCCAGTTCCTTCGCGTGCGCGATCTTGCGCTCGGAAGTCTGGGTGGCGGAGGTGATGAGGCGGTTGGCCTCGTCGGTCGCGTCCTTGATCCGCTGTGCGGCCTCGGCGCGGCTGGTGGCCTCCAGCTCCTCCATGGCGCGGGTGAGCTTGGTGCGCCGCTCGGCCATGGTGACCTCGAAGTCCTGCTGGGTCGCCTTGCGCTTGGCGTCGGCTTCCTTACCGAGGCGGTCGGCCTCGGCCTGGGCGGCTTCGATGATCTTGGCGGACTCGGTGCGCGCGTTGGCCAGTGTCTGCTCGAACTCGATTTCGAGCGCTTCGCGCTTTTCCTTGGTTTCGGCCAGCAACGACTCGTACTTGCCACGCATCTCGGTGGCCTGCTGCTCCGCGATCGACACCATCTCCGCAGCCTCGGCCTGTGCCAGGGCACGGACCTCGGAGGCCTCGTCGGAGGCCAGCCGCAGCATGCGGGAGATGCGGTCGGACATGCCTTCCGCGGTCGTTGGCGGCACCGAGAGACGGTCGACCTCCTTGCGGAGCTCGTCGATCTCGTCACGCGCATCCTCGAGCTGGCTCGCGAGGTTACGGGCTTGTGCCGCAGCAGCATCCCGGTCGGTAGCGGTGACCCTTAGTTCGGCGTCGAAGCGGTCGAAGTAGTTGCGTACCTCGTCTTGCGCATAACCCTTGCGCACAACGGTGAAGGGCAGTGCAACGAAGCGATTGCGATCGGACTCAGGTGACGACATGGCACACAAACTACAGCCTACCGAGTCCTCATGGTGACTCGACCGCGAATGTGATTAGGCAGAAATTTTCAGGCTCGATCTTGATACTAGTGCGTAACATTCGGGCTCGGCTCGACCAACTCGATCAGCACACCGCCAGCATCCTTCGGATGCAGGAAATTGATGCGCGAATCCGCTGTTCCAGGCCTCGGCACCTCGTACAGCAAACGCAAGCCTCGTGCGCGCAGGTGCGCACAGACCGCATCGAGGTCGGTGACCCGGTAGGCGAGTTGTTGCAGGCCCGGTCCGTTGCGATCGATGAACTTCGCAATGGTCGACTCGGCGTTCAGCGGGGCCAGCAACTGCAGGGCAGTCGCCCGATCCGGTGCGCCGGGCAGGGAGAGCATCGCCTCTGTGACGCCCTGGCTTTCGTTGACCTCGCGATGGGTCTCGACCATGCCCAAATTCTCGGCATACCAGGCAACTGCGACATCGAGATCGGGCACCGCGATGCCGACGTGGTCGACCGCGACGACGTAGTCGGCGGGGATGAAAGTAGACGAATCCATATCGTTGCTCACCACTCGAACGTAGCGCTTACCTGCGTACCGGCAACCGGAAGTGAGCAGTTACCGTGGAGTACGGAATCCTGCGAAACAAGAAGCGAGGCTCGTCGTGACCAATTCCGTGATCGTCTCCGGTGCGCGTACCCCGGTCGGTCGGCTGCTCGGCGGCCTCAAGGACTTCAGCGGTTCCGATCTGGGTGGCTTCGCCATCAAGGCGGCGTTGGAGCGTGGCGGCGTCGCGCCGGAGCAGGTCGACTACGTGATCATGGGCCAGGTGCTCACCGCGGGCGCGGGCCAGATCCCGGCCAGGCAGGCGGCTGTCGCTGCGGGCATTCCGATGGACGTGCCCGCGGTGACCGTCAACAAGGTGTGTTTGTCCGGTATCAACGCAATTGCGTTGGCCGACCAGCTGATCCGCGCAGGCGAGTACGAGATCGTGGTGGCCGGCGGCCAGGAGTCGATGAGCCAGGCCCCGCATCTGCTCGAGAAGAGCCGCGAGGGCTTCAAGTACGGCGATGTCACGCTGCGCGACCACATGGCCTACGACGGCCTGCACGACATCTTCACCGACCAGCCGATGGGCGCGCTGACTGAACAGCGCAACGACACCGAACCGGTCAGCCGCGCGGACCAGGACGCGTTCGCGGCGGCCTCGCATCAGCGCGCGGCCGAGGCGTGGAAGAACGGCATCTTCGACGACGAGGTGGTTCCGGTCTCGGTGCCGCAGCGCAAGGGTGAGCCGTTGCTGGTCGCTGCCGACGAGGGCATCAGGGCCGACACCACCGCGGAGTCGCTGGCCAAGCTGCGCCCGGCGTTCCGCAAGGACGGCACGATCACCGCGGGCACCGCCTCGCAGATCTCCGACGGCGCCGCCGCGGTCGTGGTGATGAGCAAGGCGAAGGCCGAAGAGCTCGGCCTGAGCTGGATCGCCGAGATCGGCGCCGCAGGCGTCGTCGCAGGCCCCGACTCGACGCTGCAGGATCAGCCTGCCAACGCCATCGCGAAGGCCTGTGCGCGCGAAGGTATTTCGCCCGCCGATCTGGATCTGGTGGAGATCAACGAGGCGTTCGCCGCGGTCGGTGTCGCCTCGACCAGGAAGCTCGGCATCGATCCGGCGAAGG
Organism: Nocardia sp. NPDC049149; assembly: GCF_043197455.1. Taxonomy (NCBI): domain Bacteria; kingdom Bacillati; phylum Actinomycetota; class Actinomycetes; order Mycobacteriales; family Nocardiaceae; genus Nocardia; species Nocardia sp. NPDC049149. The sequence continues at coordinate 1,100,775 of NZ_JBICTD010000003.1, read as the reverse complement.
TGAACGTCAACGGTGGTGCCATCGCGATCGGCCACCCGCTCGGCATGTCCGGCGCCCGCATCCTGCTGCATCTGGTGTTCGAGCTGAAGCGGCGCGGCGGTGGCGTCGGTGCGGCCGCGCTCTGTGGTGGCGGCGGTCAGGGCGATGCCTTGATTGTCCGGGTCTAAATTCCCAAGTCGGACACCATGATCGCGCGCCGCACCGTCGTTGTGCGGCGCGCGAGTGTCTTTCGGGCCTGCTGAGCTGTGACCCGTCCCACTACGACGCGTCGTAGTGGATCCGGCACAATGGTGCGCATGGGCAATGCATTCGACCTGAGTACTCCCGCGAAGCGGTTCCGTTTCATCGCGGTGCTCGAGGCGATCTCGTGGGTTTTCCTGATCATCGGCATGGTGTTCAAGCGGCTGCCGGAGCCGGTGCTGTGGCCGGTCAAGGTGTTCGGCATGACGCACGGCATCATCTTCGTGCTGTTCGTCATCGCGACCGTCATGGCGGCGCGTGAGCTCGGCTGGAACGCGAAGACCACGGTGCTCGGGCTGCTCTCGAGCATCCCGCCGTTCTTCACCCTGCTGTTCGAGATCTGGGCGGTCCGGGCAGGCAAGCTCGCCGAACTCAGCGCGGCGAATTCTGCTGACACCCCAGCCCCAGCCTCTGCTACGTCGTGACAAACTGGAAACCGTGACTCGACCTGCCGCACGCCGAACTTCGCCCGCCGTTGCCGCCGCCATGTCCGGTGCGGTGGATCTGTCCAGTCTGAAGCAGCCGCCCGCGGGCGCCGCCGGCGCGACCGGTGGCGACTACGCGGTCAACGAGACCACCTTCGAGGCGAAGGTGCTGCGCCGCTCGGTGCAGGTGCCGGTGATCGTCGCGCTGTACTCGCAGCGCAGCCCAGGCAGCGTCGAGCTGGTCCGGACGCTGGAGCGGCTGGTCGGCGAGGCAGGCGGCGCATGGGACCTGGCCACGGTCGAGGCCGAGGCCAACATGCGGATCGCGCAGGCGTTCGGCGTGCAGGGCATCCCGACCGTCATCGCGGTCGCCGGCGGTCAGCCGCTCGCCGACTTCCAGGGCGCCCAGCCCGAACCGCAGGTGCGGCAGTGGTTGAGCGCGGTCATCGACGCGGTGGCAGGCAAGCTGCCCGGCGGCGAAGACGCACCGGAGGCGCCGGAGGATCCGCGCTTCGTCGCCGCGGAAACGGCGTTGGAGCAGGGTGACCTGGCCGGCGCCGAGGCCGCGTACGAGGCGATCATCGCCGCGGAGCCCGGCAACGAAGAGGCCAAGGGCGCGCTGCGTCAATTGCGGTTCCTCGCCCGCGCGCAGGGCATTCCGGAGTCCGCGATCGCGACCGCCGACGCCGATCCCGCCAACGTGGACGCCGCGCTGGACGCCGCCGACGTCGAGATGATGAACCAGCAGCCGGAGGCCGCGTTCGACCGCCTCATCGGGGCCGTCAAGCGCACTGCGGGCGATGACCGGACCAAGGTGCGCACCAGGCTGCTCGAGCTCTTCGAGCTGTTCGACCAGGCCGAGCCGTTCGTTGTCGCGGCCCGTCGCAAGCTCGCCGCCGCGCTCTACTGACCGACGGCCCGGTCGAACCGGGCTTCCTCGCAGGTTTCCGAACGCCAACGGCCTGCTGCTGAATTGGGCGGTCTCGTGCTGCTGAGGGCTGAGATTCGCACCTACTCTGTGGATCCGCACTGGTTCCGGAGGCCCAGAACCAGTGCGGATCCACGGAGAGAGTGCGGATTCGCAGGAGGGGTGCGGATTCGACTGGCGCGCAGGGACGGTCCAGGTCGGGGGATCGGACGATGCGGGCAGATCGGGCGAGCCGGCCGAGCCGATAGGTCGCTTTCGGCCCAGCGCCAGCCACCCGGCTGTTCTTTTCAGCCGTCCGGCCACTGAATCCTGGCCGTACGGCTTATCCGGGCGTCAGCTGCTCGGGGCCAACCAGACCGCGCTGTTGGGCGCCAAGGCGATCGCGGCCGAGGCGGGACGCCCGTGCCACGATTCGTCAGTGGCCTTGACGGCGCCCATGTTTCCGATGCCGGAGCCGCCGTACTCGGCGGCGTCGGTGTTGAGGATCTCGGTCCACTGCCCGGCGAACGGGAGGCCGACCCGGTACTCGCCGTGCACCGAACCGGAGAAGTTGAACACGCATGCGACGACGGACCCGTCCGACCCGTAGCGCAGGAACGCCAGCACGTTGTTGGCCTGGTCGTTCGCCTCGATCCACGAGTAGCCGCCCGGCGTGGTGTCCTGAGTCCAGAACGCGGGACGGTCGCGATAGACCGTGTTGAGATCCCGCACGACGGTCGTGATCCCCTGGTGCAGTGGGTTTTCCAGCTCTGCCCAGTCCAGTCCTCGGTCGTGTGACCACTCGCGGAACTGGCCGAATTCCTGGCCCATGAACAGCAGCTGCTTGCCGGGATGCGCCCACATGTAAGCCAGAAGTGCCCGCACCCCAGCGGCTTTGGCGAAATCGTCGCCGGGCATCCTGGTCCACAACGTGCCCTTGCCGTGCACGACCTCGTCGTGGCTGATCGGCAGCACGAAGTTCTCGCTCCACGCGTACACCAGCGAGAAGGTGATCTCGTTGTGGTGCCAGGAGCGGTGGATCGGATCGCGGGCCAGGAAGCCGAGGGTGTCGTGCATCCAGCCCATGTTCCATTTCATGGTGAAGCCGAGCCCGCCGACGTCGGTGCCGCCGGTGACGCCGGGCCAGCTGGTGGATTCCTCCGCGATGGTGAGCACGCCGGGATGATGGCGGTGCACCGTGTCGTTGAGGTCCTGCAGGAAGTCGACGGCCTCCAGGTTTTCCCGCCCGCCGTGCACGTTCGGCTCCCAACCCCCTTCGGGGCGTGAGTAATCCAGGTAGAGCATGGAGGCGACGGCGTCGACGCGCAGGCCGTCGATGTGGAACTCCTCGATCCAGTAGCGCGCGTTGGCGACGAGGAAGTTGCGGACCTCGTGCCTGCCGAAGTCGAAAACGTAGGTGCCCCAGTCGAGTTGCTCGCCGCGGCGGGGATCTGCGTGCTCGTACAGCGGGGTGCCGTCGAAGCGGGCCAGCGCCCATTCGTCGCGCGGGAAGTGTGCGGGCACCCAGTCCAGGAGCACGCCGATGCCCGCGGCGTGCAGTCGATCGACGAAGGCACGGAAGTCGTCCGGCGTGCCGAAGCGCGCGGTCGGCGCGTAATACGAGGTGACCTGATACCCCCAGGAACCGCCGAACGGGTGCTCGGCGATGGGGAGCAACTCGATGTGGGTGAAGCCCGCCGCCCGCACGTAATCGGCCAGCTGGTCGGCCAATTCGCGGTAGCCGAGGCCGGGCCGCCACGAACCGAGGTGCACCTCGTAGACGCTCATCGGCGCGCGGGCGGGATCGGTGCTCGCCCGGGTATCCAGCCACGCCTGGTCGTGCCACACGTGCTTGCTCTCGGTCACCACCGACGCGGTGGCGGGCGGCAGCTCGGTCGCGAACGCCATCGGGTCGGCGTGATCGACGGTGCGGCCGTCGGCGCCGTGCACCCGGAACTTGTATTTGGTGCCCGGTGCGACGCCGGGCACGAAAACCTCCCAGATCCCGGAGGTGCCGAGCGAGCGCATCGGCGCGGTGTGTCCACCCCAGCGGTCGAAGTCGCCGAACACGGTGACCCCGCGCGCATTCGGCGCCCACACCGCGAACGAGGTGCCGGACACCTCGCCGTCGAGGGTGGTGTAGCGGCGCGGATGCGCGCCGAGCACCTCCCACAGGTGTTCGTGGCGGCCTTCGCCGATCAGGTGCAGGTCCAATTCGCCGACCGTCGGCAGGAAGCGGTAGCCGTCGGCGCTGAGGATGGTCTGCCCGCCTGGATAGTTGGTGAGGATGCGGTAGTCCATCAGATCGGGGTAGGGCAGCACTCCTGCGAAGATCCCGTGGCCAAGCGACTTCAGCGGATGGTCGACCCCGCCGACCCGCGCGGCCACCGAATCTGCGTGCGGGCGAAGCACGCTCACCTCGGTGCCGTCCGGATGGGGGTGTGCGCCGAGCACGGTGTGCGGGTCGGCGTGTGTGCCCGCGGCGAGCAGCATCAGATCACGGCGGCGCATCAGAAGGTGCTCCGATACGCGAGTTCGGTGCGAGCCTGCTGCGACACCGGCGGCAGCGCGAGAATGTGCGCGACCGCGGTCGACGGATCGAGCCGCACGTAATTCGTTTGTGCCCAGTGGTATTCCTCGCCGCTGACCTCGTCGTACACCACCGGACGGTCGTGCCATTCGCGTCCGATGGCGGGTAGGTCGAGCGACACCATGCCCCATTCGGCGCCGAACGGGTTCAGGTTCACCACGACAAGCACCGCGTCGCCGCTGACCGGATCGATCTTCGAGTAGGCGATCAGCGAGTCGTTGTCGACGTGATGGAAGTGGATGCAGCGCAACTGCTGCAGGGCGGGATGCAGGCGGCGGATCTCGTTGAGCCGAGTGATCCACGGCTCCAACGATTCCCCGCGCGCCAGTGCCTCGGCGAACGGGCGCGGGCGCAGCTCGTATTTTTCCGAATCCAAGTATTCCTCGCTGCCGGGCCGCACGGCCTGATGCTCGAACAGCTCGAATCCGGAGTACACGCCCCACGCCGGCGCCAGGGTGGCGGCGAGCACCGCGCGGATGGCGAACATGCCTGGCCCGCCATGCTGCAGGCTTTCGTGCAGGATGTCGGGGGTGTTCACGAACAGGTTCGGCCTCGCCTCGTCCGCCTTGGCGGCCAGCTCGTTGCCGAACTCGGTCAGCTCCCACTTCGCCACGCGCCAGGTGAAATACGTGTAGGACTGGGTGAAGCCGCGGCGCGCGAGCCCGTACAACCGGGCGGGGCGGGTGAACGCCTCGGACAGGAACAGCACGTCGGGGTGAGTGTCGTGCACCGTCGCGATCAGCCATTCCCAGAAGTCGGCAGGCTTGGTGTGCGGGTTGTCGACCCGGAAGATCTTCACGCCCAACGCGATCCAATGCCGGACCACGCGCAGCACCTCGGCGTACAGCCCGTCGGGGTCGTTGTCGAAGTTGACCGGGTAGATGTCCTGGTATTTCTTGGGCGGGTTCTCGGCGAAGGCGATGGTGCCGTCGGGCAGGGTGGTGAACCATTCCGGATGCGCGGCCACCCACGGATGGTCCGGCGCGCATTGCAGCGCCAGATCGAGCGCCACCTCGAGGCCGAGTTGTGCGGCGGTGTCGACGAATTCGGCGAAGTCGGTCTCGGTGCCGAGCCGCGGATGCACGGCGTCGTGCCCGCCGTCCTTCGAGCCGATCGCCCACGGCGAGCCGACATCGTCCGGTTCGGCGACCAATGTGTTGTTGCGGCCCTTGCGATTGACCTCTCCGACCGGATGGATCGGCGGCAGATAGACCACGTCGAAGCCCATGGCGGCGATGCGCGGCAATTCCTTTGCCGCCGTGGCGAAGGTGCCGTGCACCGGCTTGCCCGCCTTGTCCCGGCCACCGGTCGAGCGGGGGAAGAACTCGTACCACGAGCCGTACAGCGCGCGTTGGCGTTCCACCAGCACCGTGTGCTGCGGGCCGCGGGTCACCATGTCGCGCAACGGGGTTGCGCGCAAGATCTCGGTGATCTCCTCGGCGAACGCGGGCGCGACCCTGGCGGGCAGCTGCTCGTCGCTGCGCAGCGCGGCGGCGGCAGCGCGCAACCGCTCGAACGGTGTCTTCGGCACGGCCTGCGCGGCCCGCTCGAACAACCTGGCGCCGATCTCCAGGTCATTGGCCAGATCGGCCGCGTTCTGCCCGACCGCAAGCTTCGCCTCGACGGCGGCCCGCCAGGTCGCGATCGGATCGCTCCACCCTTCGATGCGGTAGGTCCAGGTGCCGGGCAGGTTCGGCGTGAAGATCGCGTTGAACACGTCCGGCTCCAGATCGGGCGTCATCCGGATCCGGATCGGCCGTGACGAGCCGGGCGCGCGCACCGCCAGCGTCGCGGCGACGGCATCGTGTCCTTCCCGCCACACCACCGTGCGCACCGGGAAAACCTCCCCGACGACGGCCTTGGCGGGCCGACCGCCCGCGATGGACGGTGCAGTGTCATCGATAGCGATCCGGCCGGTCACGGGACCAACCTACCGTCAGGACGGGCAACGCACGGGATCAGCGCGCGTCCGCGGCGAGACCGAGGCCGAGCGCGACCAGGATCGCGCCGAGTGCGCGTTCCACCCGTTGCCGCACACCGGTGCGGCGGAGCCAGTTGCCCGCGCGGTCCGCGGCGAGCACGATGCCGACGCACCACGCGGTGTCGACCACCGTTTGGATCAGGATGAGGATGACGACGGTGGGCAGGACCGGCCCGGTGGACGGCAGGAACTGCGGCAGGATGGTCAGTCCGAAGACGGCCGCTTTCGGGTTGGCCGCGATCGAGATCAGCGACGCTCGAAAGGCCGCGGCGGGGGTGCGTCCCGAGGGCAGCAGCTTGGTCATGGTGCTGCCGAACTCGTCGTCGCTGCGCGCTCCGCGCCACGCCTGGATGCCGAGCCAGATCAGCACCACCGCGCCGATGACATGCAGCGCGGTGTTCATGAACTGGTTGGCGACCAGCAGCACCGAGAGACCGGCGCCGCCTGCGATGTTCCAGCCGAGCACGCCGATCTCGTTGCCTGCCACCGCGGCAAGCCCGGCTTTGCGGCCATCGCGCACCGAGCGTTGGAGGAACAGGGCCGTCGCGGGTCCGGGTAACGCGGCCAGGATCAATGAGGCCAGCAGGAATTGGGGGAGAACCTGTACCCAGTGCGGCATCTCGCGATCCTGTCACGGCGAACTTCCCTCCGCGACTGTATTTTTCCCAGGTTCGGGAGGGTGTCCAGCTAGTCCGTTGTGGTCCGTAAGGCGGACATCAGTCGTCGCAACGCCGCAGTGGCATCGGCAAGCGCGTGCGGGTCGGTCGACGTGGCCAACCACAACGCCGCTTCGTTCATCGCGCCGGACAACAGGTGCGTCAACGGCGCGACCGGCTGGCGGTCGATCACGCCTTCCTCGATCAGCACGGTCAAGGCGTCGCCGAGGTGGCGACCGGAGGCGGCCGCGTCCAGCGCTCGCCATTCGTGCCAGCCGAGCACGGCGGGCCCGTCGATCAGCATGATCCGCTGGATCTCCGGATCCAGGCAGGTGGTCAGGAAGGTTTCACAGCCGGTGACCAACTGGCCCCATGGATCGGCGACCGCGTCGGCGGCGGCCAGCACTCGTTCGCCGACCTCGTGCTGTATCTGCTCCAGCACCGCGGCGAACAGCTCCGACTTGCTGTCGAAGTGGTGGTACAGCGCGCCCTTGGTCACCCCGGCGTCCGTGACGATCTCCGACAAGCCAACGGCCGCATAACCTTTCGCGGCGAACAAGCGCCTGCTCACGCGCAGCAGGCTGCGCCGGGTCTCCTCCCGCTGCTGGGTGCGGATCTTGCTCGGCATCGACCACCTTCCTGTTGACATACCAGCGGTATGCCAACTACTTTAGCTCGCATACCAACGGTATGTGAAAGGCGAGAGAGTTGAAACTGAGCGGCTTCTACCCGGTCATCGGCACCCCCGAGATCGCGGCGGCGCGCGACTTCTACACACAGTGGTTCGGCTTCGAGATCACCTTCGAGGCGGACTGGTACATCAGCCTGCGGCGCAAGGGCGACGTCACCTACGAGCTCGCGCTGCTCGACTACACCCACCCCACGGTTCCCGAGGCCTATCGCAAGCCGGTGCAGGGCCTGCTGCTGAACTTCGAGGTGGACGACGTGGACGCCGAGTGGAAGCGTCTCGTCGTCCAAGGCGGTCACAAGGCCGAACTGGAAATCCGCTCCGAGGAATTCGGTCAGCGCCACTTCATCATCGCCGACCCCAGCGGCGTCCTGATCGACGTGATCACCGAAATCCCGCCTGCCGGTGCGTATGTCGAACAGTTCAGCGACGAGTACGCGGCCGAAAAGTTCGGCGGCACATCAGGGGAGTAACGCAGGAGCCGGGGGCGGCGCATCGGTGACAGTGTGGTGCAAGAGTGGCGCAACCGGTGCGGGTCATGCTGCGTACATGAGTGGAAAAACGCAGGTGGCCGCGGAGTTTCAGCGTGATGCCGTGCGGTCCGATGACGGCACGCTGATCGGTTACCGCTGGATCGGGCACGGGCCAGGGCTGGTCCTCGTGCACGGCGCGATGATGACCTCGGAGCTGTTCGAGGGGCTGGCCCTGGCATTGGCCGCCGACTTCACGGTGTATGTGCCCGATCGGCGCGGGCGCGGCATGAGCGGTCCGTTCGGCCCGAACTTCGGCATCGAGACCGAGATCGCCGACCTGTCCGCGCTGGTCCGGGAAACGAACGCGCCCAACGTGTTCGGGTTGAGCTCCGGCGCGGCGATCGCGCTGTGCACGGCGTTGGCGTTTCCGCGGATCGACAAGCTCGCGCTGTACGAGCCGCCGCTGGTCGTCGATGGCGCGCAGTTGTCGCTGCATTGGGCACCGCGCTATCTGCGTGAGCTCGGCAGGAAGCAACTGGCGGCCGCGCTGGTGACCGTCTTCAAGGGCACCGCCGACCGCGGGTTCCTCGCCTCGGTACCTCGGTTCCTGCTGGTGCCTGCGATAGCTCTGGCTTTGCGTCTGGACAAGGGCGGCGACGGGCGCACCGCACTGCGCGATCTGGTGCCGACCGTCCGCTACGACATCGAGGTGGTCCGCGGCAGCGCGAACGTGTGGGACCGGCTAGCCGGGTTGCGCCCCGACGTCCTTCTGCTCGGCGGCAGTCGCAGCGCTGGTTTCCTGGCTGCGGCGCTGGATCGGCTGCAGGCGATGCTGCCGGACGTGGTCCGCGTCACGCTACCCGATGTCGGCCACACCGCATCCTTCAACGACGAGAAGCCCGAGCTCGTCGCCGCCGAACTACGCCGATTCTTTGCATGACGTGGCGGTAGCCGAGCACTCGCCGGCGGGGTAGTCGGCAATCGCCATGGTGAACCGGGTCCTCGCGCCCGTGCACGGCGTGTTGCCCGCCGCACCGCAGGGCGGCCGAGACGGTCGCTGTTCGGTAGTGTTCGCCGGGTGAAGGCATTGCGTCGATTCACCGTCCGTGCCCATCTGCCAGAGCGGCTGGCGGTGCTGGCCGAGCTCGCTACCAATCTGCGCTGGTCGTGGCATCCGCCGACCCAGGATCTGTTCGCGGAAATGGATCAGCGGCGCTGGCTGGAGATGGGGCACGATCCGGTGCGGATGCTCGGTGAAGTGCCTGCCGCCCGTGTGGACGAACTGGCCGCGGACCCGGAGTACGTGCGCCGAGTGGACGCCGCCGCTGCGGACCTGCGCGCGTACCTCGCCGCGCCGAGTTGGTTCGAGCGCAGGGCCGGGGAGGAAGGGGTGCGCGGGATCGCGTACTTCTCCATGGAGTTCGGTGTGACCGAGGTGTTGCCGAACTATTCGGGTGGTCTCGGCATCCTCGCGGGCGACCATCTGAAGGCCGCCTCCGATCTGGGGCTGCCGTTGATCGGCGTCGGATTGCTGTACCGCTCCGGCTATTTCCGGCAAACGCTGTCCGCGGACGGATGGCAGACCGAGCACTACCCCGACCTCGATCCGCAAGGGCTGCCGCTGCGGCTGCTGACCTCCACCAACGGCGGGTCGGATGCGGAAGCCGCGCCGGTGCTCATCCACGTGGCGATGCCCGATCAGCGGGTGCTACGGGCGCGGGTGTGGATCGCGCAGGTCGGCCGGGTGCCGCTGCTGCTGCTGGATTCCGATATCGCCGAGAACGATCCGGAGTTGCGCGCGGTCACCGACCGGCTCTACGGCGGCGATCAGGAGCATCGGATCCGGCAGGAGATCCTCGCCGGGATCGGCGGCGTGCGCGCGGTGCGCGCCTACACCACCGCGAACGGCCTGCCCGACCCCGACGTGTTCCACATGAACGAAGGCCACGCAGGCTTCCTCGGCGTCGAGCGGATCCGTGAATTCGTCTCCGCCGGACAAGATTTCGACACCGCGCTGGCCGCGGTCCGGGCCGGAACGGTGTTCACCACGCACACCCCGGTCCCTGCGGGCATCGACCGGTTCCCGATGCCGATGGTGCGCCGCTACTTCGGCGGCGCGCACGGCGAATCCGAATCCGCCCTGCTGCCAGGTCTTTCCGTGGATCGGATCGCGGCACTCGGGCGCGAAGCCGATCCGTCGGTCTTCAACATGGCGCATATGGGTCTGCGACTTGCCCAGCGCGCCAACGGCGTATCGAAACTGCACGGTGAGGTCAGCCGCGCCATGTTCGCCGGATTGTGGCCCGGTTTCGATGCGGCCGAGGTGCCGATCGGCTCGGTCACCAACGGCGTACACGCCCCGACCTGGGCTGCGCGCGAATGGTTCGACAAGGCGCGCGAGCACATCGGCGCCGAGCTCGTCGAGGAGGCGCGCGGCTGGGAGCGGCTGCGCGACGTCGACCTGGGTGAGCTGTGGTCGACCCGGAATGCGTTGCGCGCCATCCTGGTAACCGAGGTGCGTCGCAGGGTGCGCGCGTCCTGGCTGGATCGCGGCGCCGCGGAGGCCGAATTGGGGTGGGTCGACAGCGTTTTCGACCCCGACGTGCTCACCGTCGGCTTCGCGCGCCGGGTGCCGACCTACAAACGGCTCACTCTGATGCTGCGTGACCCGGAACGGTTGCGCGCCAGACTGCTCGACCCGCAGCGCCCGATGCAGCTGGTGGTCGCGGGCAAGAGCCATCCCGCCGACGACGGAGGCAAGGCGCTCATTCAGCAGGTGGTCCGCTTCGCTGACGATCCCGAGGTGCGCCATCGCATCGTCTTCCTGCCCGACTACGACATGTCGATGGCCAGGTACCTGTACTGGGGTTGCGATGTGTGGCTGAACAATCCGCTGCGCCCGCTGGAGGCGTGCGGCACCTCCGGCATGAAGTCCGCGCTCAACGGCGGGCTCAACCTGTCCATCAGGGACGGCTGGTGGGACGAGATGTTCGACGGCGAGAACGGCTGGGCCATCCCGACCGCCGACGGCGTCACCGACGAGCACCGCCGCGACGATCTCGAGGCCGCCGCGCTCTACGACCTGTTCGAGCGCACGGTCGCACCCCGCTTCTATGACCGCGACGCCGCCGGGATGCCGGTGCGCTGGGTCGAGATGGTGCGGCACACCCTGCAGACCCTCGGCCCGAAGGTGCTGGCCTCCAGGATGGTTCGCGACTACGCGGTCGAGTACTACGCGCCGGCCGCCGACGCCTACCAGCGGGCGACGGCCGACGAGTTCGCGGTCGCGCGCAGCATCGCCGACTATCGACGTCGCGTCGAAGCGGCGTGGCCGTCGGTGAAGGTGATCCAGGTGGACAGTGCGGGACTACCGGACACCCCGATCATCGGCGCTCGGTTGTCGCTGTCCGCGCGCATCGATCTGGGTGGTCTTCAGGTGTCCGACGTGGTCGTGCAGGCGGTGCTCGGCCGGGTGTCGCCGTCCGACGACCTGTCCGACGTGACCACCGTCGCGATGACGCACACCGGATCCGATTCCGGTGCAGAGCTTTTCGCGGTGGACACGCCCGTCCCGCTGTCCGGTGCCGTCGGCTACACCGTGCGGGTGCTTCCGCACAATGAACTGCTCGCCAGCGACGCCGAACTCGGCCTGGTGGCGGCGCCCAGCGCGTAAGCATCAGCGCCGCACACGCTTTGACAGGCGCACGCGTGTCGGTGCGGCGAGTCGGTGTGCGCGAACTCGGCAGGTGTGCGGCTGCTAGTCGCTGAGTTGCATCAGGCCCTTCGGGTCCCACGGCAGTGGGCCGGTCGGGAAGCTGAACCGGATCAGTCGATGCGGCGACTCCGCCTCGAAGTGCAGCGTGAACGCGGGCAGTATCCCGTGGATCACCTTGTCCAGTAGGCCGTTGATGTGGGCGAAGCTCGGCTTCGCCTTCACCTGCCAGGCATCGAAGCGCCCGGCGGGCACCTCGACGGTGGTGCGCTTGTCCACCCTGACCTCCACCGGCCAGTGGACCGAGTACGCCAGCCACAGGTTGATCGTCGCCTTCGCGCCCTTGCGGAAGTCGAGACCGCGAAAGGTGGTCGCACCGCCGAGTAGCGAGGTGAGCGGGCTCGGGAAGGGCTCGACCTTGCCACCGAACTGCAGGTGCGAGGTGCCCGCGAAGTTGCCCTCCTCGCGACTGACGAGAGTCTCGCCCAGCTTGCTCTCCGCGACGTAGCTCACGGTGGCGAGCGCGCCGCCGCTGCGGTCGAAGACCTGGGTGACTTCCATTGTGAAGTCGTCGGGCAGGTCGACCTTCAGGTTTGTCCGGTAGCGGTCGTCACCGTCGTGCTCGACCAACGACGACGCCCGATACTCCGCAGGGGCATCACCGATGGTCACCACGTAGCGGGACAGTTCGCCGTCTTTGATGCCGGGATCACGAAAACTATTGCGCACCTTTAGTTCCCCTCTGTCGGAGTCAGCGTAGGACAAACTGTCTGAGATGGCTACCGCTGAGCCGAGTTGTCTGATTCAGTAAACCGTCGGCTACCGTTCCTGGGCACGCCCGTACCATTTCCCGACTGGAGATCGCCCATGGCCACCGCCGCACCGACCGAGCCTCGAGGTCGCATCGACGCGTTCTTCGGCATCAGCGCGACCGGTTCGACCATGAAACGCGAGCTGATGGCGGGCACGGTCACCTTCCTGGCCATGTCGTATGTGCTCGCGGTGAACCCGTCGGTGCTCGGCGACGAGGGCGCGCTCGGCGCCAAGGGCATCCCGATGCAGGCAGTGTTCACCGCGACCGCCATCGCCGCGGTGTTCGGCACCCTCGTCATGGGACTGTGGGCGAAGTATCCGATCGCGCTCGCGCCAGGCATGGGACTCAACGCCTTCTTCGCCTACTCCGTCGTGCTCGGCATGGGAATTCCGTGGCAGGTCGCGCTGTCGGGCACCCTCCTTTCCGGCGTCATCTTCTTCCTGCTCGCCGTCACCAAGGTGCGCGAACGGATCCTCAACGCGATCCCGATGCAGATGAAGCTGGCGGTCGGCGCAGGCATCGGCTTGTTTGTGGCGTTCCTCGGGTTGAAGAACGCGGGCATCGTGGTGAACAGCGACGCCACCCTCGTCACGCTGGGCGATTTCACCAAGGGCACCACCCTGCTCGCGCTGTTCGGGCTCGTCGTGACCGTGGTCTTCCTCGTCATCGGCTGGCACGGCGCGGTGCTGTACGGGATCGTGCTGACCGCGGCGGTCGGCATCATCAGTGGGCTGGTCGACCTGCCGAACGGTGTCGTCGCGGCGCCGAAAGGCCTGGAGCACACCTTCGGTCAGGCGATCATCCATCTGCCCGACGCCTTCACCGGGCAGATGGCCGTCGTCATCCTCACCATGCTGTTCGTCGACTTCTTCGACGCATCCGGCACGCTGATCGGCGTCGCCAACCAGGCCGGTCTGCTCGACGAGAAGGGGCAGCTGCCGCGCGCCGCGAGCGCGCTGGCCGCCGATTCCGTCGGCACCATGGCAGGCGCGGTGATCGGCACCTCCACCACCACCGCCTATGTCGAATCCACGGCCGGGGTGTCCGCGGGCGGGCGCACCGGGCTGACCGCGGTCGCCACCGCGGGCTGGTTCCTGGTCGCCATGTTCTGCTATCCGATCTTCGCGGTGGTCGCGGGATCCGGGGAGGTGACCGCGCCTGCGCTGATCGTGGTCGGCGTCCTGATGGCGCGGTCACTCGGCGAGATCGACTGGAATCGGCTTGAATATTCGGTGCCCGCATTCATCACGATCGTGATGATGCCGCTGACCTACTCGATCGCGAATGGCCTGGCCATGGGGATGTTGTTCTACCCGATCGTCATGGTCGCCAAGGGCCGGATCAAAGAGGTCCATCCGGCGATGTGGGCACTGCTCGTCGTGTTCCTGGGCTATTTCTTCTTCCTGGCAGAATGAACCCAGGTCAGGGCGAAATCGTAGTACCGGAATAGGAAGAGGTCTCGGGAAGTTGGCACCACTCGAGTGGCAATTGGACCGTAGTCCGATTAATCACCGAGGCTGATAGAGCCCAGATGTATGGAATCGACTTGCAGGGACGAGGACCAGCATGACCACGAAATCAGTACTCGAACGAACGACCGCCAATCCTGAACTGGACGGTGTCACCGCCGACATCGGACTCCTGATCATCCGCGTTGTGTTCGGCGGGATGATGGCTGCACACGGCGCCCAGAAACTCTTCGGCTGGTTCAACGGTTACGGCTGGACTGCAACCACCCAGGGCTTCGACGGCATGGGCTACAACCCAGGCAAAATCTTCGGCACCCTCGCTGGGCTCAGCGAATTCGTCGGCGGCCTGATGCTCGTCGTGGGTCTGCTGACGCCGCTGGCCGGTGCGATCATCCTCGGTACGATGATCAACGCGATCGTCGCCATATGGTCGAAGGGCCTGATCGGCGGCTGGGAATTGCCGCTGCTCTTCGGCACGGTCGGCGCAGGGTTCGCCTTCATCGGTGCGGGCAGGTTCTCGCTCGATGCTGGTCGGCCGTGGCAGCGGCAAAGTTTCGTACTCGGTGTAGGTGCTGTCGTCCTCGCCGTGGCGGCCGCAGTGCTCACGCTGGTCTTCAAATGGGTGCTTTGAATTCCTGATCCGCCACTCACGCGGTGCGGCGACCTGTTGGGTCGCCGCACCGCCTTTTGTCACACTCGGTGATCACGCTAAGTCCCGTACCTGTTCGGAGCTCAGGACTCGTCTCGCTGTCACCAGATCCACAAGTTCCAGGTGATTCGTGGGGTGAGGGCACATTCGTAGTTGATGTGTGTCGGGTCTCGGCCCATCTCATCTGCGGCCGCTGCCCAGCATGCCTTCTCGGTCGGATAGGTACCGACGAATCTGACCCCGGGACGGGTAGGCGGGTTCGCGCTGGCCGTGACGCTGATGCCGAGGAACATCGCGGCAGCGATACCGACCACGGCAGCAGTAGATTTCGCTTTCATTTTCCCTCCCGATGAAGCGATGAATCGTAGCTCGACCGTACGGCGATATCGCCCAGTGCGACGCGTGTGCGCCGATTCATGGCAGCTGTATGGCAGTCGTGCCGGTGATCGTTGTCATGTCACAGTCGGGGATGCTGCGTCGTCGTTGTCTTGTTGTGCTGAGTTGAGTGACAAGGAGACGATGATGGGCATCGAGATCAGCAATCCGCCGGAACTGCACGATCCCACGGGGTTTGGGTACAGCCATGTGGCGCGGGTGAGTGGTGAGCTGGTGTTTATTGCGGGGCAATACGATTCGGATGCCGAGGGGCATACGACCAGCGACGATTTCGCTACACAGGTCGACAATGCGTTTGCGAATCTCGGGATCGCGTTGCGCTCAGTCGGTCTCGACTTTGCTGAGGTCGCGCAATTGCGGACCTTCATCGTCGAGCACAACCTGGAAAAGCTTGCGGTCATCGGGAAGAAGGTTGCCGAGATCTGGGGTGAGCGTCCGCCGACGCAGACGCTGACCGGGGTCGCCGCGCTGGCGCTGCCCGGGATGCAGTTCGAGGTGGACGCGGTCGCGATGCGCGGCTGACCGCGGTGCCGCCGGGGGCCTCGCACGCGTGCCAGGTCCCCGGTGACCGGGGTGGAACGGTCCAATTGGAGCAGTTTGTTTTGGACTGGAACCGAACGGGGATCTTGTGCGTCCTATCCTGTGACGGGGTGTCTGATCCGGAGTCAGGAGAAATATGCGAACCGCCATGGTTGTGCCGGCGAAGGTCGTGATGGGGGCGGTGCTGGCTGGTGTGGCGGTGGCCGGGCTGGTCACGGGGTGTTCGCCGTCGAAGGATGGGGATCCGAAGCCGACGAGCGGGAGCCCGACCAACGGTGAGCAGAAGATCTTCAACCCGTGCACGGAGCTGTCTGATGAGGCGTTGCGGGGTACTCGGGTGGATCCTGCGTCGAAGACTGTCGTCACAGACGCTCCGACAGGTGGGGTTACCGCGCGGATTTGCAAGTGGACCTCCACCGAGGGACCGTACTTCGTCACGGTGTCGTCGATGACCTACACGCAGGCCGACGCGCGGAAGAACGACAAGCTCACGGGATTGCGTGATGTACAGGTCGGCTCTCGGTCGGCGCTGATTTATCAGGACAAGGACGACACCGACAAGCTTCGGTGTTACGTCAGTCTCCCTGCAGCGCAAGGCATGTTCGAAGTCACTGTCGGGTGGCGCTATAGCGAGCGGGCGTCGTTACCACAGTCGCCCCCTTGTGATCTGGCTGTTCGGCATGCAAAGGAACTCGAACCTTTTTTGCCGAAGTGACGGTTGATGTTTCGTGAGGAGGGACGATGTCGGAGTCTGAGCAGAGCGAAAACGCCCAGATGGAAGCCGCGGTGACTCGCTGGCAGGCATTGAAGAAACAGGCTGAGGATGGCGAGCTGCGTCTGGACGAGCAGATCGGAACTGCCCTGGCCAATCACGCTGATCAGATGCGTACCAAACTCGACACGATGTTGGACTTCGCAGGTGATCTCAAGCACCAGGCTGGCTTCGGGACGTTGAAGTCGGCTGAAGCTTTGCGGGACAAGTTCGCCAAGAAGGCGACTGCGGGGGACGATTCGGCCGTCAACCGGTTGAAACAGAGCATCGAGGTCGTCACCTTGATGAGCGAGACCTACAAGCTCGCCATCGGCAAACTGACTGAGTCCGACCAGTCTGCTGCTAGCCAGTACTCGAAACTGAACACGGGGGATTCGTAATGGGGCTGTCATTCCCTGGCTGGCTCGAGGACGTGAGTCGGGTCGCTGCGAGCCCGATCACTAACTCGCGGCGCGAAGCCGACAAGAACAAGCATGACGACCAGCAGCAATCCACCGACGAAAAGTCGAGGTGGGATCAGGATCGCGCGGACGTCAACGGCGAATGGGCGTCGCTTCTCTCGGAGTACGGCAGCACTACGTTCGACGGTCGCGCCATCACGGTGCAAGACCCGTTTGAGACGATGTCACACCAAGAGATTTACGACGCGCTCCAAGGAGTGGATCCGGGTGCGATCAACACCCTGGCGGACGGCTGGCGCAAGTTGGCGACGAACGGCAGGACCGCGGTCGATGAGTTTTCTAACGCTGTAACACAGTCCATCTCCGAGCTCTGGAACGGCAAGTCGGGCAGTAGCGCGATCGATGCCACCAAAGAGTTCTCCACGACCTTTAAGAAGCTCGCGGCCTCCTTCCAAATGGTCGGCCACGGCCTGGATTTGACCCAAGGTCACCTGGCTCAGGCCAAAGGGTCGGTACCGGAGCCGGACAACTACACCACCGGTGACAAGCTCATCGACAAGTTGCCGTTCCAGAACGCTGTCAAAGGTCCGACCTACCGCGCCCAAGAAGCCGAGAGCGACGCCCGCCGCGTCATGATCGATAACTACCGTCCCGGCGTCAACGAGGTCGACGGCATCACGCCGATCCTGCCTGAGCCGACCAGCACGGTGGGCAAGGGCTGGACTGGCGATCCGGGATCCAACCCAGGTACGAGCGGCCCCGGTGGTCCGACGTCGAACAATCCGTCCGGCACCACCGACGACCCGACCAAGAAGACTTCGGACGAGACGAAGTCCGACGACACCACCAAGCAGTCCACGGACAACGCGACCACGAATCCGAACGACACGACGGACAAGCAGAGCACGACCACCGCGTCGACAACTCCGGCGAGCACCACCAGCACCGACGATCCGAGCAAGTCGCGCACCCCGTCCACACCCACCAACACCCCGACAAACACGCCGACGAACACCCCGTCCACCGTCACCCCGGGCACCCCGAGCACTCGCTCCGGTGTCCCCGGTTCCCCGAGCAAAACTGCGGGTCCGGGCACGAGCGTGCCGAGTAAAGGGACCCCGACCGCAACCCCCGCCGCCGCGGCCACCGCGTCCCGCGCGGGCGCAACGGGCCGAGCGGGCGCCTCCGGTGTCGGCGGCATGGGTGCACCCGGGGCTCGCGGCAAGGGTGATGACGACGACGAGCACACCACCCCGGATTACCTCATCTACGATCGCGGTTCTGAGCTGCTCGGCACGCAGCCGCCCGCGCTCCCGCCGGGCGGAGTCATCGGCGGATGAACGAATCCCGCTGGCGCCTGGACGGTTTGATGTTCGAGGTGGCGCTGGAGGCGCTCGGCCGTGACCGGTTGCCGTACCCATTGCGCTACACCGTCGAGGGCGTGGAAGCCTACGAGGACTATGCGCGGGTGCGCGCGCAGGCTGCACAGAAGCTGTCGAGTTTCGCGGCTCCTGATTTGTTCGCCGCGTTGAATGTGTTGCTGGAGCCGCGAGTTCGGGTCGAGATGCATGGCTTCTACGGCCGCGACTTTCATCAGGTGGTGCGCGTGCACGCCGGAATGACCGGCCAGTCGGCCACCATTGCGGTCCAATTACCCGGCCCCACACAGGAATACGGCCGCGACATCATTCTGATCCGTTGTCCGCCGCAAGCATTGCCCGCGCAGCTCGCCGCGCAACTGCCGAATTGTGCGCCAGGAAGATATCCGGCGATCAACGGTCGCCGTTCGGATCTGACCAGGGTCGAATATGCCAAGCATCCGACCCGCCTGTCGCACACCGAACAGCTCAACCGCATCGTGCGGCGCCCGCGTTCCGGGCTCGGCGAGGTCGGGGTTTTCGCCGGCGGTGCGATCGACAGCAGACCGACCACCGACGGCCGCGGCTTCCACTGGCTGGACTATCTGCCTGCGGACGGCCGCTACCTGCTGCACAACCGCGACGCCGACGAGTTCGCGCTGACGCCGGGGCCGGCGGAGGAGATTCAGCGTCAGCTGCATGTCCTCATCCAGGCCACCTACCGTGCGGTGGCGCACAGCTGGTAGTCGCTTACGCGGCGCACGTGCGGTTTCGAGGGGCGTGGCGAAGTCTCGCGAACCCGATCACAGAGGGGGCGGCGGTCAATCGTGGTGCGGTGGAATGTGCGTCCGAATTCGGTGGCCATTCGGGCTCGACGTTTCCGGTCGATCGAGCGCGCACCGCACCGCGGTCGCCACCGGTGTGTTATTGCCTCGCCGAACTTCATCTGGAATGGAGGTCAGAGCCCGGAGCCAATGGTCGCCAGATCGGACAACGATGCCATCGGCCCGAGCGGCTGACCCGACGATTT
Organism: Nocardia sp. NPDC049149; assembly: GCF_043197455.1. NCBI lineage: Bacteria > Bacillati > Actinomycetota > Actinomycetes > Mycobacteriales > Nocardiaceae > Nocardia > Nocardia sp. NPDC049149. The sequence goes on along the minus strand of NZ_JBICTD010000003.1, from coordinate 1,081,674 downwards.
CGGCGAGTAGTCGGACTGGAAGTCGTAGCTTAAGCGGACCCAAGCAGAGCTTCGAAGATCTTCAGCAGAAAAATAAATGTCGACGAGCCGGATTCCATTTCAGTCCCCATCTTTCATCATTGTGTGATGAGCTTTTGTTTGAATCGCGATCACGATTCCGTGTGGAAATGCTAGAGCACGGAAGTGAGCCACGCCATGGTCACAGTCGCATGTGACCTAGATCACGTTGCTGTAACTTGACATACTATATGGCATATTTTGTCCGAATCTTGGTCGGTGGCCTGCTGGCCTGCGTCGATGCTTACCGACGGGTTGGCATGCGCCTCTAGTTGATCGTGGTTCGCGGGGTTTGTGGCCATGTCATGTATGGGTGCCGCTGCGTCGAAGCGGAAGTCGCAGTGCTCAAACCTGTAGCCTGCCAGCGCTTCACGGGCGTCTGGAGGTGAGCTGGATCTCGGTCCTGGCGACATCGAAACCCAAACCCGGTTCCCATCAGGATCTTTCGGCTGCGATCCGCGTAGATCACCCAGGCGGAGTTGGTGGCGAGGCGTCGAGCATCTCTCCCGCACGCAACCGCGCCTTCGCGCTCATCGGTGCGGTCAGGTCGGTGCCAGGCGTGGTGGCCGGCGATGAAAGCCCCTTGCGGGGAACCAGTTTCAGGCCGATCCGCGCACTCCATAGGAAGAGTCGTGCATGGCCGCACCGTGGCGGGCGTAGTCGTGGTTCGACGTCGATGACGTGCCGTATCGCGGCGTCGGGCAGTAGTTCGGCGCATGCGCCCAATGCACGCAGGCGCTCTTCCTCGCGGTGTCGGTGTTCGCGGGTGGCTGGCCGAAATCAGCCCCGGTAACTCGTGCGCCAATTGGCCGAAATGGGTCGCATGTGACGCATCTCACATTGCTGTGGCGAGCACGGCTTAAATGACTTGTCACCGACAAATATTCGGTGTCGAGTCCTGCTTGCTGATGTCGAACATCGGCGCCGCGTAATGCTCATCGGGTTGCGCTGACGCCGGAATTGTTGCAGATCGAAGAGTTTCGCCGAGGCGTCGGGATGTGCCATCTGGCGAGGTTTGTCGGCGAGGCGGCAACAGCGTCAAAAAGTTACACACGCCACGTATTCAATGCTATCACATCATCCTTCCATTTGGAACAATATTGAAAGAATTGAACTGCATCGCTGGAATTCAAAATCTCTCAGTGTATCTCGCCTTTTCATCGCAAACGCAGGTCGTTCAACTGGATACATTACGCAGAATAATGCCTGATCATGGACCATTGCTGAAACGAAGAATCGTTCGTAACGTTTTTATTCGACAGCCCCTGTTTGATTCGCTGTCGGGTTGTTCTTTCGATTATCGCATTCCCTGAGGAGTATGTAATGGCGAGCAAGCTGTTTTTCGCGCGGGTGGCGGTTGCCGCGATGAGCTGTACCGCGGTCACCATGGCGGTCGGCGGCGCGGCCGAGGGTGCCCCCGCAGGCTCGACCACGGTCACCCCGGCCGGAGCCGCAGTCACGGCAACCAACCAGGGTCCGATCGTCTTCAAGGCGGGCCTCGTGACGGTCACCTGCAACACGGTTACCACCACTGGTTCCGTGCCCGCGGCGCCGGGCAACCACAACGCGAGCGGCGCGGTGTCGCTGCCGATCGCGGCGCCGAGCATCAAGGACTGCACGACCAACCTGCCCGGCGTTGTCCAAGCCACGGTCACCACCTCCGGTGCCTGGGCGGTGTCGGTGCAGAACGGGTCGCCGATCGCGGGCAGCCTGTTGGCTCCTGCGGCCGGGGTGACGCTGAAGACGAGCGGCTCGCTGTCCTGCACCGCCGTGCTCTCGCCGGACGGGCCCATGACAGTGGCGGGCGTCTTCACCAACGGCAATCCCTCGACGGTCAAGGCCACCAACGTCACGGTGCCGATCAAGGCCAGCGGCGATGCTGCGTGCCCGAGGCCTACGTCGGGTACGACATCGGCCACGTTCGCATTGAACAACACGACCGATCCCTCGCAGCCGATCACCGTCGGTCCGTAATTCCGGTCAACCCAGCGGTGACGGACCATCATCCGATCCGGTTGCCGCGCAATGAATAACAGGCCGAAGCCGACAATAGGGCCCGCGTGTATAGCGCGGGCTCTATACCTTCAGTACATCCAGACCGCGGGGTGACGCACAGCCGGCAGTCAGTTCAGCACGAGCACGGTGTGCGCCCCGTGATGGAATTCGTAACTGGTTTCGCGGAGGCTGGTCCGAATGCCTTTGTCTTCGAGTTCCTTTCGTAGGTAGGCGACCAGGTCGCCCAGCTGGCGACCGATGTGGTCGACCAGGGGGTACAGCCGGGTTTCGCCGACGCAAACGCGGGCCAGCTCCAGCATGGCCGCGAGGTGGAAGTCGGCGTCGAGCCGATCGGCGTAGGTGAACAGCAGGTGGGAGCTGAGGACCAGATCGAAACTGTCGTCGGGGAAGGGCAGTGACGGCAGCTCGGCGGCGACATAGCGGTTCGGATGTTCGATCAGGTCAACGCCGAATCGGTGGGCCGCCGCGTGCCGCATGGCACGGAACCGGTGCGCACTGCCGTACCAGTCCCACCGGTATCTCGTGGAATGCGCTGTCACCCAGCTGCTTCCGCGATCGGTTTCGGTGATGGCCAGGCGCCGCAGGTCGTCGGGCCCGCGGGCGTAGACGGGATCGGCGGCGGTGACGGTGGCGCCGAGTGCACTCGCTTCGGCCGTGAAACTCGCTGCCCCGCCGGGACAGTCGAGAATCCGGCCGTGCAGGTCGGCGTCGGAGAGCGCGAATATGGCGCGATATTCGGTGAATGATCTTGCGCTGATGAGGAATTCGCCCAAAAGATCATTATCGGGTGCAGGGTGCTTCATCCGAAAACGGTCTCATGTATCGACCTGGCGTGAAGCGAATTCGGTGGTGTCCCCGCGCCGCGTGCAGGGCTTGGCGCGGGGACCGCCGATACATTCGGTGGGAATTGGGGTTCACCGAAGTACCACTGTTAATTTACTTCTGTTCGGAACTATGCGCGACCCCAATGTGTGCGGTATCACACTGCGTTTGCGGTGAGCCTTTTCAGCGCTTTGACGACAACCTCGGGATCGGAGGTTTCCCAATACGGCGGCAGCGATGCCCGCAGATATCCGCCGTAGCGGGCGGTGGCCAGCCGGGAATCCAGGACCGCGACCACGCCGCGGTCGTCGACACTGCGCAGCAATCGGCCGGTGCCCTGGGCGAGCAGCAGCGCCGCATGGTTGGCCGCGACCGCCATGAACCCGTTGCCGCCGCGCGATTCCACCGCGCGCTGGCGCGCGGTGAGCAGCGGGTCGTCGGGGCGCGGGAACGGGATGCGGTCCAGGATCACCAGGCTGAGCGAGGGGCCCGGCACATCGACGCCCTGCCAGAGCGACAGCGTGCCGAACAGCGACGTCTCCGGATCGTCGGCGAACTTGCGCACCAGCGCACCGGTCGAGTCGTCGCCCTGGCACAGCACGGGCGTGTCGAGTCGCTCGCGCAGCGCTTCGGTCGCCGCCTTGGCCGCGCGCATCGAGGAGAACAGCCCGAGCGTGCGCCCGCCCGCCGCGGTGATCAGCCGCTCGATCTCGTCCAGGTAGGCGGGCGCGAGGCCGTCACGCCCCGGCGCGGGGAGATGCTTGGCGACGTACAGGATGCCCGACTTGGCGTGGTCGAACGGCGAGCCGACGTCGAGCGAGCTCCAGCGCACCTTGTCCGCGTCGGAGGGCGCCTCCGCGCCGTTGGCGGTGCCGGTGTCGCCGCGCGCCGACGATTGCGCGGGCAGCCCCCAGGTGATCGCGAGACCGTCGAACGAGCCGCCGATCTGCAGCGTCGCCGAGGTCAAAACCACGGTGGCGGTGCCGAAGAGCCTGCTGCGCAGCAACCCGCCCACCGAAAGCGGCGCCATCCGCAGCGACCGCCGGGTGACGCCGCGCATCTCGTCGGCGGACAGCCAGATGACGTCGCGCCGATTCGCCGGATCCGGTTCGTCGAACGCGGTGAGCGCGCGCACCGCGCTGTCGTGCACCTCGTCGATCGCGGCCAGCGCCTGGGTGCGGGCGGCGGCGCTCTCGGGATCACCCTGCTGGGTGGTTCCGCCCTGCGGCGCGAGCGCGGTGCGTGCGTTCCATGCCGCGTCGCGGACGAGGGCGAGCACCGGCGCGATGCCGTCGGGCAGTCGCTCCCAGCGGGTGGCGGGCAGGTCCTCCAGCGCCTCGTGCCAGGCTTCGGCGGCGCCTTCGAGGCGGTCCACCTCTTGTTCGTCGATGAGCTTGGTGCACCGGCGCGCGGCCGCGCTGATCGCCGAGGAGGCCAGCTCGGCCGTCGCGACGCCGGTGACCCGGTCGACCAGCTCGTGTGCCTCGTCGATGACCACCACATCGTGTTCGGGCAGCACCTGGATGCCGCTGATCGCGTCGATGGCGAGCAGCGCGTGGTTGGTGACGACCACGTCGGCCTGCGCCGATTCGGCGCGGGCGCGTTCGGCGTAGCAGTCCTGGCCGAACGGGCAGCGTGACTTGCCGAGGCATTCCCGCGAGGACACGCTCACCTGCCGCCAGGCGCGGTCGGTGACGCCGGGCACGATCTCGTCGCGGTCGCCGGTCTCGGTGTCGGAGGCCCACTCGTTGAGCCGCTGCACCTCCCTGCCGAGCCGGGAGATCGCTAAGGCGTCGAACAGCTCGGCCTCGGCCGGTTCGTCCGGAATCACGCTATTGATCTTGTTCAGGCACAGATAGTTGTTGCGGCCCTTGAGGATCGCGAACTTCGCCGCCCGCCCGAGCGGCTTGCTCAGCGCCTCGGACAGCCGAGGCAGATCGCGATCGACGAGCTGGCGTTGCAGCGCGATCGTCGCGGTCGACACCACCACCGTGCGGCCGGTCCGCACCGCGTGCCGCAGGCTCGGCACCAGATAGGCGAGCGACTTGCCGGTGCCGGTGCCTGCCTGCACCGCTAAATGCTCCTTGGTGTCGATGGCGTGGTCGACTGCCGTCGCCATCGTCACCTGCCCGACGCGCTCTTTCCCGCCGAGCGCTTGGACGGCGGTGGCCAAAAGTTCGGGGACGGGCGGGAGTTCGGGCACCCGAGCAGCGTACTGCTCGGCACCGACACCGACCGAGGGCCTGGCGGGGGAGCCCGCTACCCGCCGATGCTGCCTTCGAGGTCGACGCCCGCGGTGCGCATCCGCTCCAGCGCGGCGTCGGTGGTGTCGGGCGCCACTCCCGCGGTCAGGTCGAGCAGCACGCGCGTGGTGAAGCCCTCGATCCTGGCGTCCAGCGCGGTGGCGCGGACACAGTGATCGGTGGCGATGCCGACCACGTCGACCGCATTGATGCCACGGTCGTGCAGCCAGTCGGCCAGCGCGGTGCCGTCCTCAGCGGTGCCCTCGAAACCGGAGTAGGCGGCGGAATACGCACCCTTGGAAAAGATTTCGGCGACCGCGGCCGTGTTCAGGTTCGGGTGGAAGTCCGCGCCCGGCGTGCCGACCTTGCAATGCGGCGGCCACGAGTCGACGAAGTCGGGGTGCGCGGAGAAATGATCACCGGGGTCGATGTGGAAGTCGCGGGTCGCGACGATCGTCGTGTACTCGGTGGTCGCGAGATGGTCGCTGATCCGTGTCGCGACTGCGGCGCCGCCCGTCACGGCGAGCGAGCCGCCCTCGCAGAAATCGTTCTGGACGTCGACGATGATCAGGGCTCGGGTCATGGGTGACCTCCCGCGGAGTGAACTGTGTGCTGATGTGCATTGTGCCGCCCGTGCGGCGGGCCGTCGCGCTCGGCCGGGGTGACATTGCGCGGACCGGACTGTAAACATCGCGCCGCCGTCCGCTGATTACTTGGTGCCCCTCTCATCCGAGGGCCGCCCCGCATACCGCCCAAGCACTCAGCACGGAGTACCTCATGTCCCGCACCAAACTGGCGCTCGCCGTGATCATCAGCACCACCGCGTATCTCGCCGTCTCGTTCCTGCTCGGCGACCGCCCGAACACCGACGGCGGCTGGCTCGGATTCACCGTCGGCGGTGCGTTGTTCGCGATCCTCTTCACGATGGGGCTTGTGCTGTTCAACCGCTACGCCAAGCAGCGTTGACCGCTGCTCAGCGCATGACTCCGCCTCGCTGACGCTCAGCTCCGTCACGCGCTGTGTCTTCGGTTCGCTTCGCTGACGCTCAGCGCATGACTCCGCTTCGCTGACGCTCAGCGCATGACTCCGCTTCGCTGACGCTCAGCTCCGTCACGCGCTGGGGCGCGCTGTGTCTTCGGTTCGCTTCGCTGACGCTCAGCTCACGAACGTAGTCGGCACGGCAGGCTCGCCCGCGGACAGCTTCAGTCCCTCCCACGGCAGGCTGATCAACCCGTGCGCAACCTGGTCTCTGCTGTCGGACAGTGTCGGCAGGTCCGCGACCGGCTTACCCTCCCGCACCAGCGGAACGAGCAGTTCGCGCGCCTCGTAGCCGTTGACCGCGGGTGTGGGACCGGCCGCCGGATAGACGATCTCCTCGATGATCGTCCCGGTGGGCCTGGCCAGCCGGATCGCCTTCTTCGTTCCGCCGCGCGACTCCTTGTGGCTGCTGCGCTTGGCGACCGGCACCCCGTCGACCTCGACCAGCTTGTAGACCATGCCTGCGGTCGGCGCGCCGGAGCCGGTCACCAGCGAGGTGCCGACGCCGTACACGTCGACCGGTTCCGCGCGCAGCGCCGCGATGGCGTATTCGTCGAGATCGCCGGACACGACGATCCTGGTCTTGGTCGCGCCGAGGCTGTCCAGCTGGTCGCGCACCTGCCTGGCCAGCACGCCGAGGTCGCCGGAATCGATACGCACGCCACCGAGTTCGGGGCCTGCGACCTCGATCGCGGTCGCCACGCCCCTGGTGATGTCATACGTGTCCACCAGCAGGGTGGTGCCGATGCCGAGCGCGTCGACCTGGCTGCGGAATGCGACCGCCTCGTGTTCGCCGTCGCCGTCGCCTGCCGCCCCGGTGTGCAGCAACGTGAACGCGTGCGCGCTGGTGCCTGCCCCCGGCACGCCGTAGCGGCGCACCGCCTCGAGATTCGAGGTGGCGTCGAAACCGGCCAGATACGCGGCTCGTGCGCTGGACGGCGCGGCGAGCTCGTGGGTGCGCCGCGAACCCATCTCGATCATGCGACGCCCGCCCGCCGCGCTCACCATCCGCGCCGCGGCCGAGGCGATCGCGCTGTCGTGGTTGAGGATCGACAGGATCAGCGTCTCGAGCACGACGCATTCGGCGAAGCTGCCGCGCACCGAGAGGATGGGGGAGCCGGGGAAGTACAGCTCGCCCTCGGTGTAGCCGTCGATGTCACCGCTGAATCGGTAGTCGCGCAGCCAGTCCACTGTCTTGGCAGGCAGGAAATGGGCGATGACAGCCAGCTCGGCGGCGCCGAACTGGAAATGCTCCAGCGCGTCGAGTACGCGGCCGGTGCCCGCGACGACGCCGTAGCGGCGGCCGTGCGGGAGCCTGCGGGCGAACACCTCGAAGGTGCAGTGCCGGTGGGCGGATTCGTCGGCTAGCGCGGCGGCCAGCATGGTGAGCTCGTACTGGTCGGTCAGGAGGGCTGTGCTGACGCCGTCGCGGATGTCCACCAGCCCACTGTAGACAGCGAGGCCGCGCATCATAGGCGCGTGCCCGCCCATGGGGCCGGGAAATGCGCGAATCCGGGCGGAACGGGTGTTGCTCATTCGGAGTCGGGCCGTACCCTAGACGTTATGGCCTTGTGCAACATAGTCGAAGGCGGCGTCGTGGTGGACGCCGTGGACGCGACACTGTCCGCGGCACAGGCGACTCCCGAGGCGGTCGAATACACCGAGATCTTGGAGGCGGAGGATCGCCCGTGGGTCACGGTGGTCTGGGACGATCCGGTCAACCTCATGCACTACGTCGCCTACATATTCCAGAAGCTGTTCGGCTACAGCAAAGCGAAGGCGACCGAGTTGATGCTCTTGGTGCACAACGAGGGCAAGGCGGTCGTCTCCTCGGGTTCGCGGGACAAGATGGAACATGACGTCCAGCGGCTGCACGCCGCCGGGCTCTGGGCGACCATGCAGCGGGACGACTGACCAGGACGACTACCCTGACGCCGTGCGTAAGTGGAGCAGGAAGAACTCGCTGAGCGGTCTCAAACTGCGGTCCGAGATGGACGCACGCGAGGCCAATGTGCTGCGCTCGCTGGTCGGCGCGGTCTCCGGACTGCTGACCGACAGAGCCGATGCCGCACCGGAGGACGAGCTGGCCGCGCTGACCGGATTGCGCACCGGCAACACCACGCCGCCGGACGATCCGCGGCTGCGCAGGCTGCTGCCGGATTTCCATCGCAATGAACCCGGTTCCCCCGATGCCGAGCGCGCCGATCTGAACAGCGCGCTGCGCGGGCTGCACGAGCCGGAGATCATCGACGCCAAGCTGGCCGCGGGCAGTGTCATCCTGGAGACGCTGCCGTCTTCGGGCGGCAAGATCGTGCTCACCCCGGAGCAGGCCGACGCCTGGTTGACCGCGCTGACCGATGTGCGGCTTGCGCTGGGCACGGTGCTCGGCATCGACGCGGACACACCGGACCATCTCGGCCCCGACGATCCGCGGGGCCCGCATCTGGACGTGTACCACTGGCTCACCTGGATGCAGGATTCCTTGCTGCAGGCGCTGGCACCCTGAGTTCCGGAAACCTGACGTCAGGAGTGAATCGGTGAAAGTGCATCCAGGACAACGTAATTCGCTCACCGATGTCTCCGGTCTGCTGGTCGGCCACCACCACGTGCTCGACGCGGACGCCACCATGGGCACCGGCGCGGCCACCGGCTGCACCGTCGTCTACGCCCCCGGCGGCGCGAACGCGGCCGTCGATGTGCGCGGCGGCGGACCCGGCACCAGGGAAACCGACGTCCTCGACCTGTCCAACACCGTGCGTCAGGCCAACGCCATCCTGCTCACCGGTGGCAGCGCCTACGGCCTCGGCGCGGCTGACGGGGTGCTGCGCTGGCTGGAGGAACACGCCGAAGGGATCCCGATGGATCCTGCCAACGCGAACCTAGTGGTGCCGATCGTGCCCGCCGCGGTGATCTTCGATCTTCCGGTGGGCGCGTGGGACATTCGGCCGACCCCGGAGTTCGGCTACCGCGCCGCGGCCGCCGCGGCGGTGGACTTCGAGCGCGGCGTGGTCGGGGCAGGCGTCGGTGCGCGGGCCGGTTCGATCAAGGGCGGCGTCGGCACCGCGAGCGTGGTGCTCGAGGACGGCGTCACGGTGTCCGCGCTGATCGTGGCGAATCCCGCAGGCTCGGTGTTCGATCCACGCACGGGGCTGCCGTGGGGCGTCGGCACCGACGGCCCGGAACACTTCGGACTGCGTCCAGGGACCGCGGCGCAGCTGGCGCAGGCCAACGCGCTCGCGGTGAAGGGCACGGTGCTCAACACGACGATCGGCGTGGTGGCCACGGACGCGCCGCTGGATCCGATGGGCTGCCAGCGGATGGCGACGACGGCGCACGACGGCTTGGCCCGCGCGATCCGCCCTGCCCATTCACCGCTGGACGGCGACACCATTTTCGCGGTGAGCACGGGCACCGCGCCGTGGTCGGCGAGCTTCCCGCTGCCGCCGTCCTTTCCACCGGATCTGATGCTGATCGACGAGGTCTGCACGGCCGCAGCGGTCTGCGTGGAACGCGCGATCGTCGACGCGATCCTGTCGGCCAAGGCAGTCGCCGGGATCCCCGCGTACCGGGACCTCTTCCCGCATTGATCGAGGGGGTACTGGTGTAGGTGGCTTCTCGCGCGATGCCTATATCAGTACCCCCTCGATTCCGCGGGTCCGCGACACGCCGACCACCACCGAAGCGGCCGGGTCAACGGCACCGAACCAGGACCGGCGCGGTGCCCGGGGGAATAGCCGAATATTCTGACTCGTTGTCGACTGCGATGGGTCGGCATTGCGGGAAGGGTTCGACTAGTGCTGGTGATCAGAGCCGACCTCGTGGAGGCAATGGTGGCGCACGCGCGTGCCGATCACCCCGACGAGGCGTGCGGCATCATCGCGGGACCGGAGGGTTCGGATCGACCGGAGCGCTTCGTCGCCATGGTCAACGCCGAGCGCTCGCCCACCTTCTATCGCTTCGATTCCGGTGAGCAGCTGCGGGTTTGGCGTGCCATGGACGACGCCGACGAGACGCCGGTGGTCATCTACCACTCGCACACCGCCACCGAGGCCTACCCGAGCCGCACCGACGTGTCCTATGCCTCCGAGCCGTTCGCGCACTACGTGCTGATCTCCACCAGAGATCCGGAGCAGCACGAGCTGCGCAGCTACCGGATCGTCGACGGCGTGGTCACCGAGGAGCCGGTGCAGGTCGTCGCCGCCTACGAAACCGTCTGAACCGATGCCTGTTCGTGAAACCGAGGAGTTCTCATGCCGGTAACCGTGTCCATCCCGACCATCATGCGTGGCCTGACCGGAGGGGAGAAGCGCGTGCAGGCGCAGGGCGCCACGCTGGCCGCCCTGATCGATGACCTCGAGGCGAACCACCCAGGCCTGGCCGAGCGGCTGCTCAAGGACGGCAAGCTGAACCGCTACGTCAACATCTACGTCGACGACGAGGACGTGCGGTTCACCGGCGGTCTCGACGCCGAGGTGCCCGCCGAGGCGAGCGTGACCATCCTGCCTGCCGTCGCGGGCGGCTGACGATCCGTGGCTCGCTACGAATCGCTGATCGCGACCCTCGGCAACACTCCGCTGGTCGGCCTGCGCACCCTGTCTCCGCGGTGGGACGGCGAGCAGCATGTGCGGCTGTGGGCGAAGCTGGAGGACCGCAATCCGACCGGTTCCATCAAGGATCGTCCTGCACTGCGGATGATCGAGCAGGCCGAGGTCGACGGGCTGCTCACGCCTGGCTGCACGATCCTGGAACCGACCAGCGGCAACACCGGCATCTCCCTCGCCATGGCGGCCAAGCTCAAGGGCTATCAGCTGGTCTGCGTGATGCCGGAGAACACCTCGGTGGAGCGGCGGCAGCTGCTCACCATGTTCGGCGCGCGGATCATCGATTCCCCGGCCGCGGGCGGGTCCAATCAGGCGGTGGCGCTGGCCAAGGAGATTGCGGCCGCGAACCCGGACTGGGTGATGCTCTACCAGTACGGCAATCCGGCGAACGCGCTGGCGCATTACGAGACCACCGGCCCGGAGATCCTGGCCGATCTGCCCGAGATCACCCACTTCGTCGCGGGTCTCGGCACCACGGGCACGCTGATGGGCACCGGTCGTTTCCTGCGCGAGAAGGTGCCGAGCATCGAGATCGTCGCGGCCGAGCCACGCTACGGCGAGCTGGTCTACGGGCTGCGCAATATCGATGAGGGCTTCATTCCCGAGTTGTACGACGAGTCGGTGCTGACCACGAGGTTCTCGGTGGGTCCGTACGACGCGGTCAAGCGCACCCGCGAATTGGTCCTCGAAGAGGGCATCTTCGCAGGCATCTCGACCGGTGCGATCCTGCACGCGGCCCTCGGTGTCGCGCGCAAGGCCGTGCAGGCGGGCACGCGCGCCGATATCGCGTTCGTGGTCGCCGACGGCGGCTGGAAGTATCTGTCGACCGGGGCCTACGACGGCACCCTCGAAGAGGCCGAGGACCGCCTCGACGGGCAGCTCTGGGCGTGACCTCGGCGCGTGCCGCGCGCAAGTGCTGCCTGGTCAGCATCCGCGCCGGTACGCTCGGAGGGGCAGGACGACGGCGCGCACGCCGATGCGTGACCGTCGGATCTTCTGCTCGACGAGGAGGCTGCGATGGCCGGCGGCATCGGTTCATCATTCGACCCCGACCGGATCGCGCAGATCCGCGCGCAACTGGGCAATCCCGGCGCGAAGGCGCCAGGCCCGACGCCCGGTGTTCCCGCCAAGCCGAGGTCGGACAACTTCGCCGCCATCAAACAACTGTGGCTGCGCGCCGGGCTGCTCATCGCCGGCTTCGTCGGGCTGCTGTACGGCATCGAGGGCGTCGACTACCTCGACAACAACGACCTGAACAACGCGGGCATCCACCCGCGTGACGCCGACGGGCTCTGGGGCATTCTGTGGGCACCGGTCCTGCACGCCAACTGGGCGCATCTGGTCGGCAACACCCTGCCTGTGCTCGTCCTCGGCTTCCTCGCCCTGCTCGCAGGCATCGGCCGCGGGCTGATGGCGACCGCGATCATCTGGGTGGTCGCCGGTATCGGCACCTGGCTGACCGGCGCATCGGGCAGCGTGCACCTCGGCGCGTCGGTGCTCGTGTTCGGCTGGTTGACGTTCCTGATCTCGCGCGGCTGGTTCGCCCGCAATGTCGGCCAGATCGTCGTCGGACTCGTCGTCTTGGCGGTTTACGGGTCGCTTTTGTGGGGCGTATTGCCGGGTCAACCCGGAATCTCTTGGCAGGGACACCTTTTCGGGGCGGTGGGTGGACTGCTTGCCGGCTGGGTACTCTCTGGTGATGAACGACGACACCGTCGCGCGGATCGGGCTCGCGTCATTGCGTCGCCACGGTGATCGGGCGGCCCGCCGGGAAATATGGGGAATAGGTCTCTCGACCTGGCCGGGCGAGCGAACAATGGACGCAGCCGCGCTGTCGCACGGGGCAGCGGCGCGCGTTAGCGAGGTGGTGTCATGAGTGACAATTCAGCGTGGCAGCATGGGGGAATGCGCCTAACCGTCCTCGGGTGCTCGGGCAGCGTGTCCGGCCCGGACTCCCCAGCGTCGGGGTATCTCCTGACCGGGCCCGATATGCGGCCGGTCGTGATCGATTTCGGCCCTGGCGTGCTCGGCGCGTTGCAGCGCCATGCCGACCCGGGTGAGGTCGACATCTTCCTGACCCACCTGCACGCCGACCACTGCCTCGACCTGCCCGGCCTGCTGGTCTGGCGGCGTTACCACCCGACACCGCCGGTCGGCCGCGCGATTGTGCGCGGGCCGTCGGACAGCGCGGTGCGGATCGGCAATGCCTCGGCCGAGGTCGGCGGCGAATGCGACGACTGGTCCGACGTGATCGACCATCAACCGTGGATCGCCGGCGAAAAGGTCGCGTTCGGGCCTGGCCACACCGTGTCGGCCAGCCGGATGTTCCATCCGCCGGAGTCCTACGGGCTGCGCATCACCACCGCCGCCGGGCGCACCTTCGTCTACACCGGCGACACCGCGATGTGTGATTCGGTGCGCGAGCTCGCCAAGGGCGCCGACGTGCTGATGGCCGAGGCCTCCTGGACCCACGATCCGGCGAATCGGCCACCCGGCATTCATCTTTCGGGCACCGAGGCGGGCATGATCGCCGCCGAGGCAGGCGTGAAAGAGCTGCTGCTCACCCATATTCCGCCGTGGACGTCGCGCGAAGACGTGATCGCCGAGGCCAAGGCGCAGTTCTCCGGGCCGGTGCACGCCGTCGCGCCGGGCGAGACATTCGACCTCTGACCGGTCATCGGGGCTAGTTCTTCCCCACCCCGTCGGCGTCGCCTGCCATCCCCTAGGCTGTGCCCGTGTCTAGACGAGCCGATGGCAGGGCGGACGACGAACTCCGCGAGGTCCGAATCACCCGTGGCTTCACCACGCATCCGGCAGGTTCGGTGCTGGTGGAATTCGGCCAGACGCGGGTGATGTGCACCGCGAGCGTCACCGAGGGGGTGCCACCGTGGCGCCGCGACTCCGGGCTCGGCTGGCTCACCGCCGAATACGCGATGTTGCCCGCCGCGACGCATACCCGCAGCGGCCGGGAATCGGTGAAAGGCAAGGTCGGCGGTCGTACCCAGGAGATCAGCCGGTTGATCGGCCGTTCGCTGCGTGCGTGCATCGACCTGGCTGCCATCGGCGAGAACACCATCGCGATCGACTGCGATGTGCTGCAGGCCGACGGCGGCACCAGGACCGCCGCCATCACCGGCGCCTATGTCGCGCTCTCCGATGCGGTGACCTACCTGGCCGCGGCGGGCGCACTCGCCGACCCGCAGCCGATCTCCTGCGCGATCGCCGCGGTGAGCGTCGGCGTCGTCGACGGTCGGGTGCGTCTCGACCTGCCGTACGAAGAGGATTCGCGCGCCGAGGTCGACATGAATGTGGTTGCCACCGACACCGGAACACTCGTCGAGATCCAGGGCACCGGCGAGGGCGCGACCTTCCCGCGTTCCACCCTGGACAAGATGCTCGACTCCGCGCTGGCCGGCTGTGATCAGCTGTTCGTGATTCAGAAGAAGGCGCTGGCGCTGCCGTATCCGGGTGTGCTCCCTGAGCCGTCCGAGTCGAAGAAGAAGTAGTCGTGGCACGTCGGGTGCTGGTCGCCAGCCGCAATGCGAAGAAGTTGAACGAGCTGCGGCGCATCCTCGCCGACGCGGGGGTCGCCGGGATCGAGATCGTCGGGCTCGACGACGTGCCCGCCTACGACGAGGCGCCGGAGACCGGCGCGACGTTCGAGGAGAACGCGCTCGCCAAGGCCCGCGACGGCGCCGCGGCGACCGGATTGGCTTGTGTCGCAGATGATTCCGGCATCGAAGTGGACGCGTTGAACGGGATGCCCGGCGTGCTGTCCGCGCGCTGGTCCGGGCGGCACGGCGACGACGCGGCGAACAACGCGTTGCTGCTCGCGCAGCTGGGCGATGTGCCGGACGAGCGGCGCGGCGCCAGGTTCGTCTCGACCTGCGCGCTGGTCGTGCCCGGCGGACCCGAGATCGTGGTTCGCGGCGAATGGCCAGGCTCGGTCGGCCGGAAACCGTTGGGCGACGGCGGATTCGGTTACGACCCGCTGTTCATCCCGCAGGGCGGCGACACTTCGGCGGCCCAGCTGACGCCTGCGGAGAAGGATGCGGTCTCGCACCGTGGTCGCGCGCTGACCCAACTGCTGCCCACACTGGCCGAGCTCGCGGACTGACCTGCGACACAAAAATCCCGCACACCGAATCCGGTGTGCGGGAACGTTTGTGGCGGTCTAGACGAGGAACTTCTGCTTGACCTGCTTCGCGTTGACGTGCTCGACGAAGAACGAGAGCAGCGGAATGGTGCCTGCGAGCAGCGTGCCGAGGGTGCGCGGTGCGGGCCAGCGCACCTTCACCGCGAGGTCGGCGGTGCACAGCAGATACACGAAGTACACCCAGCCGTGCACGACGGCGATCCAGTTCGGGGTGTGCACGCCGAAGCCGTATTTGGCGATCATCTCGCCGGTGAGCAGCAGCAGCCAGAGACCGGTGATCCACGCGAGCACGCGGTAGCGCAGCAGCGCGGACTTGATCTTGTCCGTCGGCGCGAACTTGGTGTTCTGCGCTGCCTCCTCCTCGGCGAACGATGTCGCGTTGTTGGTCAGCGCCGCGGTCGCCGCCGCGGCGGCGAGAGCGCCGCCCTCGGCCGAGGCCACGGTGGCGTCGCTGGCGTGCAGCATGTGCTCCTCGGCCGCTTCCGCGGCCTCGATCGCCGAACTGCTGTCGGTGGGACTCCCGGGGGTTGTCAACCGGCGCTCCTCTCGGTGTCGCGGGCGCGCAGACCCGCCTCACGGACCTGATCATCGATGTCTCGGGCGTGCAGTGCGGCCAGGTACCTGTTGTACTCGGCGAGTACCGGGTCTTCGTCGCGCACCGCTTTCGGGCGATCGGGCAGGATGCCTGCCGGAATCTCACGCGGCGCAACAGGTTTCGAGGCAGGCCTCGGGGTACCACTCGGGTTTTCGGCTTCTTCGGATTCCCGCTCCAGCCGCACGAACCGGAAATAGGCGAACACCGCGAAGGCCGCGAACAACGGCCACTGCAGCGCATAGCCCAGATTCTGGCCGGTGCCGCTGGATGATTCGAACCGCTCCCACTGCCACCAGGCCAACGCGAGGCAGCCGAGCGTCGCGACAATCACCAGCGCGATGAGGGCCGGCCGATTGTGTGCCGAGCGGCGAGGTGAAGCGGACACGGCTACTACGGTACTCGTCTACTACACGATCCGTAGGAGGCAGGTGGGCCTTGTCCCTTCAGCGTCCCGCCCGCCTCCCCGCAGGCGGGACCGCCGAGGTCAGAACTTGTAGGTGATGCCCGTGAAGCGCTCGGACTCTTCCCAGAGCCGCTTCCAGAGGTCCTGCTTCTTCGACAGCCTGCTGGACGGTGCTGCGGCGACCGGCCCCTGGGTCTCGAAGAACCGGCGCGGACCCCAGTAGACCTGTGGGTCGGCGTCGGGCATGGTGGCCGCGAACAGCGTGGAGTGCACGGCCTTACGCGGCGCATGCCCGACCAGCGCGACGAACGGCTTGATGATCTTGTCGATCGGCGTCTCGGTCCTGGAGAACAGGTCGGTGGCCGCCACGCCGGGATGTACCGCGTACGAGCGCTTGTCCGAGCCTGCCTCGGTCAGCCTGCGCTGTAGTTCCCGCGCGAACATCAGGTTGGACAGCTTGGCCTGCGCGTAGGCGAGGTTGCGCTGGTAGCGGCGGTGCTCGTAGTTGAGGTCGTCGACCCACAGCTTCGGCGTCTGCCGGTGCGCGATGCTGGCCAGTGTCACCACCCGGTCGGTGATGCGGTCGAGCAGCAGGCCGGTCAGCGCGAAGTGCGCGAGGTGGTCGACGCCCCACTGGGTCTCGAAGCCGTCCTTGGTGCGCGAGAACGGGACGTTCATCAGCCCGGCGTTGTTGATCAGCACGTCGAACTCGCCCTGTGCGTCGGCGAACTTGCGGACCGAGGCCAGATCGGACAGATCCAGCTCGGCCACCCGGACATCGCCGGGGATCGCGTCGGCGACGGCCTTGGCCTTCTCCGCGTTGCGGCAGGCCATGACGACCGTTGCGCCGTTGGCCGCGAGGACCTCGGTCGTGATAGCGCCTAATCCCCCGTTCGCGCCGGTGATCACAAAGGTGCGCCCGGTCTGATCCGGGATTTCAGTAGGTTTCCACGCCATGAGACAACCTTACTCTTGAGTAAGTTCCGAGGGAAGAGATCCACTCGAATCCTAGCCAAAGTGTCTCAGACAGAGTGTGATGACCGCCACTCACCGACCACTGCCGATGGGCTGCTGGAAGGCAGCCGCGAGCGTGGTCCCGACGGTCTCGCTCCACACCTGCCAAGTGGCCGGATCGAGCAGCATCGAACCGGCGTCGATAGTGCGGACGCCTGGCGCGACCGGCAAGCCTGTGAAGCGGTCCTTAAGCCACAGCAAGGCCCGAGGCGCACCGATCGGGTCGAGTGTCAGATGCTCGCTGAAGTGGTCGCGGGTGTACTCGACGCGGGCATTCGGATCCTGCGCGTACCAGCCGACGAGATCGTTGACCGGACCGACGGGGATCAGCCAGTCCGGGTTCGACTGGTACATGAACATCGGCATGTCCGGCACCGCCTTGCCCATCTTGGTCTTGTCCAGCACCGCGAGGACCGTCGGATCGGCGAACGGGTTCTTGCCGAGCATGCCGATGTTGTCGGCGAACGGGAAGAAGATCGACTGGTAGCTCGCGCACAACTGCTCCTTGGCCGCCATCATCAGCTTGCCGAGGCCGTTCATGTTGTCGTCGAGGAACTTTCGCAGCTCCGGGTACTCACGCGCGACGCCCATCGTGCCCGCGAAGATCAGTCCTGCGGAGAGGTTGCCGTTGGCCATCCGCAATGCCGCGGACAGATCGGCGGGGATGCCGCCCTCGGCGACGCCGACGACGTTGAGCTCCGGTGCGTAACTCCGCTTCAGTTCGGCCGCATGGCCGGTCGCGATGGCGCCGCCGGAATAGCCCATCAGGCCGACGCGAGTTGCGGTGCCGGACAACTGCATCGGGTCGAAGCTTGCCGCCGCGCGGATGCCGTCCAGCGTGATCCGTCCAGCCAAAGGCCCTGCGGCATAGGCGGAATCGGGGCCCTGATGGTCGGGCACCACCACGGCCCAGCCCTGGGCGAGCGCGGCCTGAATCTCCAGGAACTGTCCGGCGACCAGCACAGAGCCGGTGATCGTCGCCGGGATGGAGCCCATCTGCAGCTGATAGGACGGCATGCAGTAATTGCCGGTGGAGTCCTCGGCGATCTGATACGAGAACAGCGGCCGATCGGGCATATAGCCGCGCGGCTTCAACACGGTGGCCACCGCGGCAATGGGCTCGTCGCGGGTGTTGGTGGACCGGTACGACAGCTGCCAGGCGTCGACGTTGACCGGGATCAGCGACAGGTTCGCCACATGCACCTGCCTGGCCGCGATCAGTTGGCCCGGTGCCAGATTCGCGTAGGTCTGCGGCGCTGGGCGGTAGAAGGCCGGGTCGAAGCCGGGCGGCAGCGGGGGAATCGGGAACGGCAACACGGGTTGCACCGGGGGAGTGCCCGGTTCGGCGGCGGCCGCTCCGGTGAGGGCGAAGGGTAGCCCGGCCGCCACCACGGCGAGGGCTATCAGCAGCTTCGATGCGTGCTTGCGCGGTGTGACCACAGAACAACCTCGTTGGTGCAGGGCCACGGCTATGTGAGCCCAGTTGGTTTCAGACTGTGGTCGAGTATGCAACGTCATGACGCGGATCACAACCAGCGGTCAGTGAGAGGTGTCTCTCGCCTGGTCACGGCCGCTGCGCGCCCGCTCGTCTACGGTGGAAGCGTGACGATGGTGAGCAGGCAATACGGCGGACGTGCCGTCACCGAACGCAAGGCCGAACGCCGTCAGCGCTTCCTGGTCGCGGCGACCAGGATCTTCGCCGAACGCGGCTACGCGAACTGCTCACTCGCCGACCTCTGCACCGCGGCAAGCCTGTCCAAGCGGCAGTTCTACGAGGAGTTCCAGACCAGGGAAGACGTGCTGGTCGCCGCCTACGATCGGATCCAGGACGACGCGGCGGCGGCCGTGCTCGCCGCGCTGGCCGACCTCGATCCGCGCTACGACATGACCGCCGCGATGACCGCGATGGTGTCGGCGTATTCGGGGTCGATCGGCTCGGACCCGTATCGCGCCAAGGTCGCCTTCATCGAGGTGGTCGGCGTCAGCGACCGGATGGAGCGGCACCGGCGCGAGCGGCGGCACAGCTGGGCGGCGCTGCTCGACTCCGTCGTGGTGCCCGCAGTGGCGCCCGGCGCTCGGATTCGTGGTGGAAGTGCCTGGGGCGCAAGCGCGCTCATCGGCGCGATCAACGGCCTGACGCACGAATGGGTGCTTGCCGATCCGCGCCCGGCCGCGGACCTGCTGGTGGAACTGCTGGTGCCGATCGCGCTGTCGCTGCTGGAAATGCCGGATCAGCGCACCGAGTAGTGCCCGAGTGACGGCGCGAGCGCGTCGAACGCGACGCCGATGTATTCGGTGATGGCCGTGGCGATCTCGTCGTTCGACTGGCCGGCGAGGGTGCGGCGCATCGTCTCGTCGAACAGCACCCGGTGCACGCCGCCGAGCTGGGCCGCGGCCACCCTCGGCGCGATATCCGTTGCCGTGGTAGCGGTCTCGGCGGCGAGGGTCGCGGCGAGCAGCTGTTCGCGTTCGTCGTGGAATTCGCGGAGCCTGGCGACGAGGGCCGGGCTGTCGTTGATCAGCGTGGCGAACTCGGGGCCGGAGAAGCCGACCACCGGGTCCTGCTCGGCCGCCGCCGTCAGGTACGCGCGGCGCAGTGCGGCCAGCGCGGATTCGCCGGGCTCGCGCTCGCGGACCACGCGGGCGAGCTGGTCGACAAAGACGTCGTGCAGGTCCAGGGCCAGGTCTTCCTTGCGCGGGAAGTAGTTGGTCACCGTCATCTTGGCGACCTGGGCGGCGGCCGCCACGTCGGCGATCGTCACCTTGTCGAAGCCGTGCTCGAGGAAGAGCCTGGTCGCTTGGTTGGAGATGTTCTCCCTGGTCTGGAGCTTTTTTCGGTCTCGAAGCCCCAGCGTCTCTGTGTCCATGGCATCACCATAGCTGATATCGACCAAAATTTATGCTTGACATATTTTTAGGTCTGATCTAAGTTTGTCCTCGTACTCAGAACGAAGGAGCGTCACCGCGTATGAATTTCGGACTTGTCGAGGCAACCCCGGCCAGCACCAGCTCCACCATCGACCGAAAGGGACCAGCCACCATGGCCGACAAGACCACCGCGCAGACCACCACCGAAGCCGTCCTCGGCCGCCTCGTGCCGCCGGGAGCAGCGCCGGTGCCGAACCGAAAGCATCGCCGCGGCAACGGGTTTCCCGTGACCGCACGGATCGAACGAAAGGGCGTCGGGCTGCCGCGCAACCAGGCCCTCCGTGCCAAGGCGCAGTACCAGCGACGGATTCCCGGTCGCGGCTGAGGCATCGAGCAGCACTCCCACCGGTCGTCGGCGCGCACGCGTCGGCGGCCGGTTCGCCCCCTTCGGAAGGACTCGCCCATGCAGTACTGCACCACTCACCCGGCCCGGCTCGCGGGCACCGTCAGCGACGACCAGGTCAAGGACTATCTCCGGCTCATCGGCCGCACACCGTTGCTGACCGCGACCCAGGAGTTCGAACTCGGCGAGCGGATCGAGGCAGGCGCGCTGGCCGCCGCGCGACTTGCCGACGACGCCGAACTCGGTGTCGCCGAACGTCGTGCGCTGCGTCGCCAGGTCACCGACGGGCAACGCGCGAAGGCCCACATGGTCGAGGCAAACCTGCGCCTGGTCGTTTCGATCGCCAAGCGCTACCCGACGCCGACGGGCATGTCGCTGCTCGACCTGGTGCAGGAAGGCACCCTCGGCATGATGCGCGCGGTGGACAAGTTCGACCACCGTCGCGGCCTGAAGTTCTCCACCTACGCCACGTGGTGGATCAAGCAGGGGATCGGGCGCGCGCTGGCCGACCAGGGCCGCACCATCCGTATCCCGGTGCACGTGGTCGACGTGCTGAACCGGGTGATTCGCACGCAGCGCGCGATGGCGCAGCAACTCGGCCGCGAGGTCACGCCCGCGGAGCTGGCCGCCGAGCTCGACCTGACCCCGGCGAAGGTGCGCGAGCTGTTGGACCATGCGCGCGAACCGGTTTCGCTGCACACCCCGCTCGGTGACGACGCCGCAGAGATCGGCGAACTCATTCCCGACACGGCGCCGGACCCGGCCGAGGCGGTGCTCGCGGGCACCGTGCGCGGCCAGCTCAACCGGGTGCTCGCCGGACTGACCGAGCGGGAAGCCAGGGTGATCGCGCTGCGTTTCGGCTTGGACGGCACCGAACCGAAGACGCTCGACGAGATCGGCAAGACCTACGGCGTCTCCCGCGAACGAGCCCGCCAAATCGAGGCCAAGGGGATGGCCAAACTGCGGCAACCGGGGCGGGCCAAGGTGCTCGAGGGGCTGCTCGGCTGAGCCGACCTCACTGCGCGACGCGGGGATGCTGGCGTGTCGCTGGACGGACAGCTCAGCGGAATCGGACCATACTGAGTCAATGACCGGTGCAGTCGATGTCGCCGAGAAAGTCCAGGAACCGCTCAGTCGCGCCAAGGTCAATGTGGTGTTCGCCACGATTGTGCTGGGCATGCTGTTGGCGGCGCTCGATCAGACGATCGTGTCGACCGCGCTGCCGACGATCGTCGCCGACCTCGGCGAGGCCGGGCACATGGCCTGGGTGATCACGGCGTATCTGCTCGCCGAAGCAGTGGCGACCGCGCTGGCGGGCAAGCTCGGCGACCTGTTCGGTCGCAAGCTGATCTTCCAGCTCAGCGCGCTGATCTTCATCGTCGGCTCGATGATCGCGGGCCTGGCGAACGGGATGACGATGCTGATCATCGCGCGCGGCATCCAGGGCTTCGGCGGCGGCGGGTTGATGGTCACCGCGATGGCGCTCATCGCCGACACCATCCCGTTGCGGCAGCGCGGCAAGTATCAAGGCGCGCTCGGCGCGGTCTTCGGCGTCACCACGGTGATCGGGCCGACGATCGGCGGGCTGTTCACCGACCACGCGAGCTGGCGCTGGTGCTTCTACGTCAACGTGCCCATCGCGGTGATCATGATCGTGATGTCGGCCCGCACCATTCCCCGGGTGCGCGCGGCCATCAAGCCGATCATCGACTACGCGGGCATCGGGCTTGTCGCCGTTGCGGTTTCGACGTTGATCCTCGGGCTCGAATGGGGCGGGCAGGAGTACCCATGGGGCTCGTCGATGATCCTCGGGCTGTTCGCGGCGTCGGTGCTGCTGTTCGCGGCGTTCGTGGTGATCGAGTTGCGCGCCGCGGAACCGATGCTGCCGATGGGGCTTTTCCGCAGCCGGGTGTTCACGGTCTGCTCGATCCTCAGCTTCATCTGCGGCTTCGCCATGCTCGGCTCGATGACCTACCTGCCGGCGTATCTGCAATACGTGGACGGGGTTTCGGCGACCATGTCCGGCGTGCGTTCGCTGCCGCTGGTCGTCGGGCTGCTGGTGACGTCGATCCTGTCCGGGCAGGTGGTCGGCAAGACCGGCCACTATCGCTACTTCCCGATCGTCGGCACGCTGGTGATGGCGCTCGGCCTGTATTTGATGTCGACCATGGGCCGCAATACCGGCTTCTGGCAGGAGTCGCTGTACATGCTCGTGCTCGGTCTCGGCATCGGCCTGACCATGCAGGTGCTCACCATCGTCGTGCAGAACACCGTGCCTTACGCGCAGCTCGGCACCGCCACCTCGGGTGTCACCTTCTTCCGCACTCTCGGAAGTACCTTCGGCACCGCGATTTTCGGCACGTTGTACAGCAACGAGATCGGCCCCAATCTGAGTGCGGCGCTGGTTCAGGCGCGAGTGGTTCCGCCCGAGGTTGCGGCGAATCCACAGTTGCTGCAAGCGGTTCCCGAGGCGGTGTCGGCGCCCATCATCGATGCCTACGCCGAAACGATCGATCACGTCTTCATCTGGGTGGTTCCGGTGGCACTCGTCGGTTTCGTGGTCGCCTGGTTCCTCAAAGAAGTGCCGCTGCGCGATAGCGCCAAGGCGAGCGCAGGCGATGTGGGCGAAGGGTTTTCGGTGCCCAATTCGGCCGACCGGGTGGTGCACCTGGAACGGGCCATCGCCGGATCCATGCGCAAAGCCGATGCCGAAGGTCCCATCGGGCCGCGCATACTCGCGGACGCGGGCAGCACGCTCAGCAGGGGCGAGGCGTGGGCGCTCGGTCAGGTATATCTGCGCGATCGGGTAAACGCCACGGCCACACTGGATTCGGTCGCGCAGGCGCACAAGCTGCCCGACGATGTGCTCGAGCCGATCTATCGCAGAGTGGCCGACAAGGGCTACCTCGTCGACGACGGCCGGGCGCTGCGACTGACCGATTCCGGTCGAGCCGAGCTCGATCGCGTCAAGGCGGCGTGGCGCCGCTGGCTGGACAGCAGGCTCGACGACTGGAACAACGACGACCCTGCCGATCGCGCCCTGTTCGACCAGGCGCTGGACAACATTGCCGCCAAGCTGCTCGAGGAAGCGGCCCGCGAGCACGAGTCCGCCCGCGTCTGAAATCCGGCCGTATCGGCTCGCGGTAGCCCCTTGCGTCCGCAATACTCGTCCACGTATATTCGTAGACGAGTAAGGAGGTGTGATGGCCACGAAGCGCAAGGTGAACAACCTGCTCGCGTTGGCGGTGCTCGCCGTGATGATCGACCGGCCGAAGCACCGCTACGAGATCGCGCAGACGCTCAAGGATCGCGGCAAAGAGCACGACATGGCCATCAAATGGGGCTCGCTCTACACCGTGGTGCAGAACCTGGAGAAGGTCGGCTACCTGGAGATCGTCGGCAGCGAGCGCGACGGCGCGCGGCCGGAGCGGGTGATCTACCAGATCACCGAGACCGGGCGTGCCGAACTCGCCGACTGGACAAGGGAATTGGTCGCCGTCCCGGAATGGGAGTCGACCAGGTTCATCGCTGGACTTTCCATACTCTCGGTGCTGCCTCCCGATGAGGTCATCGAACTGCTAGGCCAGCGCATCGATGCGCTGAGTCGGACGATCGACGGCGCGCGCGCCGAAACATCCGAAGCCGTCGCCGCAGGACTGCCCAGGCTGTTCGTCATCGAGTCCGAATACGGGATCGCGATGCTGGAAGCCGAAGTGGCATGGGCTCGTTCGTTCCGTGCGGAACTCACCGAGGGCACCTTCCCCGGCGTGGACTGGTGGCGGCAGATACACGCCGACGACATTCCGATCGCGGACGTCATCGCCTCCGTGGAGAGGGGGATGACCAGACCGGAACCATCCTGATCTCGAGACCGGACTCGGCGGGGTGCGGCAACACCGCCGCCGAGCCCGATTGAACAGTCTCGAACCGCGCCCGCATGCGCGCACCCGGCTACAAGGCTGGCAACCACAGGATAACTGGGTGCGTGGTGCACGGGTCGGTTCGGGGATTCGAACAACAACCCGTATCGCACATTCTTGGAGACACCCATGTCTGAAACACGTACCGCGCTCGTCATCGGTGGCGGCATCGCCGGACCGGTCGCCGCGACCGCACTGCGCAAGGCGGGCATCGACGCCCGCGTCTACGAGGCCTACCCCGGCTCGTCCTACAACATCGGCAGCGGGCTCGCGCTCGCGCCGAACGGCATTGCCGCCCTTGATGTCATCGGGGCCGGTGATCCGGTCCGCGATATCGCGCTGCCGATCTCGACGATGAATCTGTCGATCGGTGGCAAGGTGGTCTCGGTGCCCGGCCTGCCCGAGTTGCCGCCGCTGCAACTGGTGGATCGTGGCGAACTGCACCGGGTGCTGCACGATCACGCTGTCGCTGCCGGTGTGCCCTTCGAGTACAACAAGCGCCTGGTCGACGTGGTCGAGGAAGAGTCGGGCATCACCGCCCGGTTCACCGACGGCAGCACCGCCACCGCCGACGTGCTGGTCGGCGCCGACGGCATCCGGTCGACCGTGCGCGACCTGATCGATCCGAACGCGCCGGGACCCGAATACCTCAACATGCTCGGCTTCGGCGCGATCATCGACGACTACGACGGCGATGTCGCGCCGGAATCGATGACGTTCGCCTTCGGCAAACAGGCCTACTACCTGTACGGCTCGGTCGGTGACGGCCGCGTGATGTGGGGCGCGAACCTGCCGCACAAGGAGTACCTGTCGCTCACCGCCGCACGGGAGATCCCGAAGTCGCACTGGCTCGGCATCCTGCGTGAGATCTACGGTGACGACACACCCGGCGGCGAGTTCGCCAGGCGCACCACCGAGGAGCAGTTGGAGGTGACCGGCGCACTGCACATCATGCCGTCGGTGCCGCACTGGTCTCGCGGCCGCATGGTGCTGGTGGGCGACGCGGTGCACGCGCCGTCCAACAGTTCCGGTCAGGGCGCGTCGCTGGCCATCGAGAGCGCAATCCAGGTGGCGCGTTGCCTGCGCGACATGCCAACGCCGACAGCGGCGTTCGCTGCCTATGAGCAGCTGCGCCGGAGTCGGGTGGAAGGCGTCGCGGCTCGTGCCGCGAAGGCCAACCACAGCAAGACACTCGGTCCGGTGGCGCGCAAGATGATGGCGCTCGCGGCACCCCTGTTCATCAAGATGATGAATCAGGAGAAGACGATGGGTGCCGAGCAGCGCTATCGGATCGACTGGGACGCGCCGGTGCAGGCAGGACTCGCCACGGTGTGATTCGAACCGCGCGGGCTGGTGGTCCGTACCCTTGGAGAACATCGATCCGAGAGGACACGGGGGGACAATGCAACCCGACCACCAGCCCGCACTGCACCTGACCGGCCTGTGTAAACGCTTCGGCGGGCCGTGGGTCGTCGACAACGTGAGCCTGGCGGTACCGCCGGGCTCCTTCTTCGGTCTGGTCGGCCCGAATGGGGCAGGCAAGACGACGACCTTGTCGATGGCCACCGGGCTGTTGCGCCCGGACGCGGGACACGCCGAGATCTTCGGCGCTGATGTTTGGGCGGACCCGGTGCGCGCCAAGACCTTGGCCGGGGTGCTGCCAGACGGGCTCGCGCTGCCGGAACGGCTCACCGGACGCGAATTGCTCACCTACACCGGGCTTTTGCGCGGTATGCCGGAGCGCACCGTCGGCGAGCGGGCCGAGGAACTGCTGTCGGTCTTCGAATTGACCGGTGCCGAAGGCACTCTCGTCGTCGACTACTCCGCGGGCATGCGCAAGAAGATCGGCCTCGCGACCGCGCTGCTACACGCCCCGAAACTGCTGGTGCTCGACGAGCCGTTCGAGGCGGTGGATCCGGTGTCGGCGGGCACGATTCGCACCATCCTGCAGCGCTTCGTCGGGGCGGGCGGCTCGGTGGTGCTGTCGAGTCACGTGATGGCGCTGGTGGAGAACATGTGCGACCGGGTCGCGGTGATCACCGCGGGCCGGGTGGTCGCCGCGGGCACCCTCGACGAGGTGCGCGGCGAGACCACGCTGGAAGAGACGTTCGTCCGGCTGGTCGGCGGGCGCGTCGGCGGGGAAGAAGGGCTGTCGTGGTTGGCGTCCTGATCCGGATGCGCCTGCTGCTCAGCAAGCGCGCGTTGCGCAACGGGTGGCAAGGCGTCACGTTCGTGCTCGGCATCGTGGTCGGGCTGGTCTTCGCGCTCATCACAGCGGTATTGATCGGGTTCTCGGTGCGTGACGGTGACGTGTCACGCGCGATCACCGTTGCCGCGACGGTGTACGGCGTGTGGACACTCGGCTGGCTGTGCGGGCCGGTGCTGATCGGCAGCAGCGACGAGACGGTGCAGCCGGAACATCTGCGACTGCTGCCGCTCAGCAATCGCCAGCTGGCCACCGGGCTGTTGGCCGCGTCGTTCGCCGGCGCCGCGCCGGTGGTGAACCTGATCGCCTTCGGCGGGCTTATCGTGCTCGCTGCGCAATTGAGTTGGGCGGCAACGCTGGTCGCCGCGGTCGGGGTGGTGCTGCAGCTGGTGTTCGTGGTGCTGCTGTCCAGGGTGATGCTGGCCTGGGTCGGCGCCGCCATGCGATCGCGGCGCGGCAAAGACATCGGCGTGCTGCTCGCCGGACTGCTCGGCTTGGCGTATTACCCAGCGAGCTGGTTGCTTTCGCACATCAGCGTCCTGCAGGACGTGCCGCCCGCGGCGGCGACAGCGCTGCGCTGGTTGCCCTTCGGCTGGGCGCCTGCTGCGGTAGAGGCTGCGGCGCAAGGGAATTGGCTGATCGCGCTGCTCGGCATCCTCGGCCTCGCCGCACTGTCACTCGGGCTGTGGCAAGCGTGGTCGGTGTTGCTCGCGCGCAGGCTCGCCACCCCGATGAACTCGACGGCGGGCACCTCGGGCGCCGGCCTGCTCAGCCGGGTGCGGCAAACCGGTCCGACCGGCGCCGTGGCGATCAAGGAGTTGCACGCGTGGTGGCGGGACAGTCGTCGTCGGGCCACCCTGGTGCCGATCCTCGTGGTCGGCATCATGATGCCGGTGTTCCCCGTCTTCCAAGGCGGGAGTTCCGGTGGTGTGCCGTTCGCCGGTGTGACTTCGGCACTGTTCGCCGCGCTGGCCGGGGCCAACCTCTATGGCTACGACGGCACCGCCGTCTGGCAGACCCTCGTCACGCCGGGTGCGGCGCGCGCGGATGTCCGCGGCAGGCTGCTGGCCATGCTTGTGGTCATCGGCGTGCCAACGCTGCTGGTCACCCTGATCCTGCCCGGTGCACTCGGCCGCTGGGGCATGTATCCGTGGGTGCTGTCGCTGCATGCCGCGGCCCTCGGCACCGGCGTCTGCTCGGCACTGATTCTCTCGGTGATCGCGCCGTACCCCATGCCGCCGCGCACCGGCAATCCGTTCTCCGGGTCAGGCAATCCCGGTTGCGCCAAGGCACTCATTCAGGTGGCGATGGTCTTCGGTCAGATGTTCGCGGTGCTCCCGGTCCTGATCATCCTGATCATCGGCCGCCTCACCGACCTGAAGTTGATCGAATGGTTGGCCCTCCCGGTCGGCATCGCGCTGGGCATCACCGCCGCCCTCCTCGGCGCCCGCCTAGCCGAGCAACGCCTCGCCACCCAAGGCCCCGAACTCCTCGAAGCAGTCCGAGCACGCTGACTCCACCCGCACGCTGTTCCTGAAATCAGCACTCCTTCTTGGGATCCGCACCTGTTCTGGAGGCCCATAACCGGTGCGGATTGGTAGAAGGGGTGCGGATCCCACGAGGGACCAGGTCGTCTGCCGCGTCCAGCTGCTGTTCGGTTCGTGGGCCGGTTCGAACGGGCAGCGAGGGCGGATCGGGGGAGTAATAGGGTGGTGGGGTGAGCGATAGGGATTCTGATGGCAGCTTGGATCTGAATCAGTTGCGCACGTTTTTGGCTGTGTATCGGGCGGGGTCGATTACCGCTGGTGCGCGGCTGATCGGGGTGTCTCAGCCGACCGTGACGGCGCAGTTGCAGGCATTGGAGAAGCGGCTCGGGCGGTTGTTCGAGCGGTTGCCGCGTGGGGTCGCACCGACCGCGGCGGCGGCCGAGTTGGCGGCGCGGATCGCCGAGCCGTTGGATGCGTTGACTGCCGTCGCCGGGCGGTCCGTGGCGACCGAGTCGGTGCCGCAGCCGCCGGTCCGGCTCGCCGGGCCCGCGGAAATGCTTGCGGTGCAGGCGCTTCCCGCGCTCGCGCCGCTGATCGAGCGTGGCGTGCGGCTGACCGTGACGGCCGGGCTCTCAGAGGATCTGCTGGCCGGACTGCGCGCAGGGACCTACGACCTGGTGGTGTCGACCATGCGGCCGCGAGGCCGGACCGTGCTGGCCGAGCCGCTGTCCGACGAGGAGTTCGTCCTGGTCGCCGCACCCGAAGTGGCTGCAAGCATCGATACTGCGAGGCTGCAGGCGGCAGGCCCCGGCGCGCTTGCCGGGGTGCCGCTGGTCAGCTACGCGGGCGATCTACCGATTCTGCGACGGTATTGGCGCCACGTGTTCGGCATCCGACTGATCGGCGAGGCGTCGGTGGTCGTCGCGGACCTGCGCGCGGTCGCCGCCGCGGTGACGGCAGGCGCGGGCATCAGCGTGCTGCCGCGCTACCTCGTTGCGGCACAACTCGATTCGGGCAAACTGGCGGCCCTGCTCGAGCCGCCTGACCCGCCGATCAACACCGGCTTCCTGGTCCGCCGCCCCGGCACACGCACCCGCCCCCACGTCGACCTAGTGTTCGCAACACTGCGCGCTGCGGCCCGAATCTGGTAGTCGGCAAGCCTAGAGCCGGTGTCGAAGTCCCAGCCTGTGCCCCCAGAGGCTGGTTCGCCGCCCGGCCGCGTTGTCGTCATAGCCGAGACAACCCCGATATCGGCTCCGCGCCCGTTGCCAGGCCACGGTCCAGCCCCGGCTGTATCCGACTAGGACTTCGACACCGGCACCGAATGTCGGGCGCGATTCGGTGCGACGGATCTCGAATACCGTGCGGCAGTACAGGTTCAGGCAGTCGGTGCCGTCTCCGTCACGCAGGGAGCGCGATTCGGTGTCCTCGGAGGTCAGGTGCGCGCGGCGCGGGTGCGCAGGATTTCCGCGGTTTGCGCGTCGGCGGGTAGGAATGCTTCCAGGTGCAGCTCGGCGAGGGTGATGTCGGTGGCTGTGGCGAAGGAGGTGAGGGTGGTGATCAGTCGCAGTTCGCCGTCGTCGCTGCGCAGTCGCAGCGGCACCGCGAAGCCGAGGTGGTCTGGGCCCGGATCGGCTTGGGGAAGATAGGTTTCCAGCTCGGTGATCAGCTCGTCGAGTACCGGATCAGGACTGCGCGCGACGCGGGCGTGCAGCGCCTCGGTGACGTGGCGCCCCCACTCCGGCAGGTTGATCACCCGCCGGGCGAGCCCGTCCGGATGGAGCGCGAGGCGCAGCACGTTGACCGGCGGTTCCAGCAGTTCGGGTGCCGCGCCCTCGGTGAGCACCTCGAAGGCCGCGTTGGCGGCGAGCAGGATGCCGTGCGGCCGGACGACCAGCGCGGGGTAGGGCTGGTGGCCGTCGAGGATGCTCCGCAATGCCTCCCGCACGGGCGCCAATTCCGGTGTGTCCAACGTGGACTCGGGGAAGGCGGGCGCGAAGCCTGCCGCGAGCAGCAGCCCGTTGCGTTCTCGCAGCGACAGATCGAGCGATTCGGCGAGTCGCACCACCATCGTGCGGCCGGGGCGCGAACGCCCCTGTTCCAGGAAGCTCAGATGCCGCTGCGTGGTGTCCGCTTTGATCGCCAGGTCGAGCTGGCTGACCCGGCGCAGCGTGCGCCAATGCTTGAGCTGGCGGGCGAACCCAGTGGCTTCGATCACCGTTGTCATGCGTTCAGTCTGGCCGCGCACCGACGGCCGCGCTATTCCGTGGAGGGTATGAGCAAGCAGCCGCGGCGCGATTCGGCTATTCCCTGCCGGGAATCGCGCGGAATCGCCGCGCTCGCAAAACTCTGTCCCATGAGCAAGCAACTGAACGACACCGAACTGGCCCGCTTCGCCGAGCAGTTCGCCGCACTGTGGAACGAGTCGGACGCGGCGGCCAGGCGCAAGCAGATCCGCGAACTCTGGGCGCCCACCGCGACCCAGACCCTGGTCGACCCGCCGGTGGAGATGCGCGAGCAGGTCGAGAAACTGCAGTTCGCGCTGCCCGCGCTGGAGGTGCGCGGCCATGACGCGCTGGATCGCAGGGTGACCCGCGCGTTCGAGATGTTCATCGAGCCAGGCGAATACGCGTTCGCCGTGCCTGCCGCGACCCGGCTGCCCGCCGGACTCATCGGTGTGACCTGGACGATGGTGACGAAGGCCGACGGTTCGATCGCGGGCGGCGGTTTCGACGTCATCGGCCTCGATGACGAGGGACGCATCCTGACCGACCACCAGTTCATCGAGGGCGTGCGATGAGTGGCATCGCCTACCGGCTGGAGCCGAGGCATGACCTCGACGGCTTGACCACTGTGCCGCAAGAAGTTCCGCGGCCGGGGCCGAATCAGGTGGTGATCCGGGTCAGGGCGGCCTCGCTCAACCGGCGGGATCTGATGCTGATGGACGGCACCTATCCGCTGCCCGCCACACCGGGGATCGTCCCGCTTTCCGACGGTGTCGGCGAGGTGATCGCGGTCGGGGACAGCGTGACTCGGGCCGCGCTCGGCGACCGGGTGACCGGTACCTACTTCGTCCGGTGGATCGACGGACCGCAGCGGCTGCCTCAGGTGGTCGAGCAGTACGGCGCCACCTTCGACGGGATGCTCGCGACTTATGCGGTGCTCGAGCAGGATTCGGTGGTGCACGTGCCTGCGCACCTCACCGATATCGAAGCGGCCACGCTGACCTGCGCAGGCGTGGTCGCCTGGTCGGCGCTGACGAAGCCGGTGCCGGTGGCGCCCGGCGCGTCGGTGCTGACCGTCGGTAGCGGGACGGTCGCGCTGTTCGCCGTGCAGCACGCGAAAATGCTGGGTGCCAGGGTCATTTCGATCACCTCGAGTCCGGACAAGGCCGAGCGACTGCGCAAGCTCGGCGCGGACGAGGTCATCGACCGCACCGTGACCCCGAACTGGGACGCCGCAGTGCAGGAGCTCACCGAGGATCACGGCGTTGAACACGTGGTGGAGGCGGTCGGGCTGCCGACGCTGGCGACATCGGTGCGGTCCGCGGGCTACAACGCGATGATCACCATGATCGGCGCGACCGAGCTGCCGGAGGGTCAGCAGTTCGAGAATCCGTTTGTCGGGCCGTATCTCGCGATCCGTCGGATCGCCGTCGGCAGCAGGACCGACTTCGAGGCGATGAACCGGGCCATCACCGACCATCGGCTGCGACCGGTCATCGATCGCACTTTTCCGCTCGACGAGGCGGTGGCGGCCTACCGGCACTTCCGCGACGGCAACCCGTTCGGCAAGGTCGTTGTCACCATGCCGTGATCACGGGCAGGTGCTGAGTTCCCGTGCCATGACGTCCTTCTCGGCCTGAGTCACCCAGAGCGTGTAGGTCGCCTTGACCTGGATCTGCCTGGTCAGGTACGCGCAGCGGTAACCCTTGCTCGGCGGCAACCAGGTCGCGGCGTCGGAGTCGCTCTTGGACTGGTTGGTCGGCCCGTCGACGGCCTGCAGGTTCAGCGGATCGTTGGCCAGGTCGCGGCGGCGGTCGGCCGAAAGCTGCTGCGCGCCTTTCTGCCAGGCATCCGACAGCGCGATGACGTGGTCGATCTGCACATCGTCGGAGGTCTTCGGGCCGCGGACGAAGTGGATGGTCTTGCCGGTGTAGGGGTCGTTCAGGGTGCCGGTGGCGACGACACACTTGCTGTTGTCCTTGAAGGTCACCTCGGTCAGGTCCCGCTGCAGGATGTCGTTGCGGGTGTCGCACTTGTTGTGGCCACCGGGCACTGACACATCGTCGGACCAGGCGGGACCGAATTCCTCACGGCTGTAACCGGTTTTGGGTGCGCGCCCGGCGACCCGGAGCGTGTCGAGCAGTGTGAGCGCCTCGCGGCTCGGGACGCTGGCCGGTGCTTCGGCGCAGGCAGGCGCGGATCCGTTCGTGCACTGGGCGCTGGCCTTCGGGTTCTCGGCCCGATTGACGAGATAGTAAGAAGCTCCGATGAATGTCGCGATGGCCAACCCGATCAGGGCGATTCGCTGTGCTGTGAACTTCATCGAACTTCCTAACGCCAACCACCTGAACTATAACGGGCGACAACGTAACCGGAGGTCGACGTTATGGAAGTGATTGCCGGGTATGACGTTCCGCACAGCCAAGTGGGCTGGACATGACACCACCCCCGAGTCGCCGTGCCGGCGCCGACTCGGGGGTGGCGTGATCACGAGGGAGAGCGCCCGGCTTCGCGCGGCTACGCGGAGGGGTTGTCTAGTCCGATTCCGCACTGGCCGACGCCACAGGATTGATGAGGGAGATCCCGAGGTGTCGGGCCGCGCAGCGGGGCGGGCTCGCTCGTGATGATCAGGGGCGGATCGGAATTCGATCGGTGTCTGCCGAGAGTTGGTCCCGCGACTGGGGATTCGCCTCTCGCCTGTGCACCGTGTTTCTCCGTCTCGATCGCGCTGCTTGTTACGTATTAGGACAGTAGATAACGAGGCGCGGCCTTGGCAAGCCGATGGTCTTGATTCGGTCGTATTCTCAGGTTCATTTCAGACTGGCGGGTCATACGTACGGGTACCTACTAGATGTATACGGATATGCCGGGCGGTAGCGGGTTCGGCGACGTGTCTGCGAGACGTACGAGGTCGCTCAAAATGCATGACGAGCGTCACGTTCTCGCCGGTCACAACGGAGCGCATCGGTGTGTCCAACCGGGTGAAGGCAACAACGCCGGACCTCGAAAGGACAGATCATGGCTACCGTCGACGTTCTCGACTCGTTCCTCAGCTACCGCGACGCGGGCACCGGCGCGATCCCGGTGGTGTTCCTGCACGGCAACCCCACCTCGTCGCACCTGTGGCGCAACGTGATTCCGCACGTCACCGACCAGACCAGGGCGCTGGCACCCGATCTCATCGGCATGGGCGAGTCCGGCAAGCCCGATATCGGCTACCGGTTCGTCGACCACGCCCGCTACCTGGATGCGTGGTTCGACGCGCTCGGTCTGGACCAGGTGGTCATCGTCGGACACGACTGGGGCGGCGCGCTCGGCCTGGACTTCGCCGCCCGTCATCCCAGCCGGGTGCGCGGCATCGCCCTGGTCGAGACCTTCCTGCGGCCGATGCGCTGGGACGAACTCCCGCCGCTCGGCCAAGAGCTGTTCCAGAAGTTCCGTAGCGCAGAGGGGGAGCGAATGGTGCTGGCGGAGAATACGTTCATCGAATTCAACCTGCCCCACGGTGTGGTGAACCTGTCGCCCGAGGACCACGACGTCTACCGCGCGCCCTACCCGACCCCGGAATCCCGCAAGCCGATGTTGGTGTGGCCGCGCGAATTCCCGCTGGACGGGGTGCCCGAGGACGTAGTGGCGATCGTGCGGAACTACGGCGAGTGGGCGGCGCGGACGCCCGAGGTGCCCAAGCTGCTGATGGCGCTGGAGAACGGAATCGGCATGGGGTCGCCCGAGACGATCGACTGGGCAGCAACCACGTTCGCGAGCGCCGAGGTCGCGCCGATCGGGCCTGCCGGGCATCACGTGCCCGAGGACCGGCCGGACGAGATCGGGGTCGCGGTGGCGGGCTGGCTGCGCAAGCATGCGCTCCTCGATGCGTCGGTCGCAGCGTCCTGAGGCGGTCGTCGGCCGCGCGGTGTCGATCGGCTCGACCGACGCTGCCGCGGTGAACTGCCGCAAGCCGCCCGGACACATGCCGCGCCGGGCGGCTCGGCCGCGGCGAATTCACCTTGCACGAACCGACCGGTCATCGAAAGATGGCTGGATGAGTGTGGATGCGGTAGCGGGCGAGCAGGTCCTGGCCGAAGAGCGGGAACTGGTCGGGCGCGCGGTGGCGGGCGATCGCGACGCGATCGCCGATGTGGTGCGCCTGCTACAGGATCCGCTGTATCGGCTGGCGCTGCGCATGGTGTGGCGGCCCGCCGAAGCCGAGGACGCGACGCAGGAGATCCTGCTGCGGGTGCTCGGCCATCTCGGCACCTGGCGGGCCGAGGCGCGGCTGACCACCTGGGCGTATCGGATCGGCGTCAACTATCTGCTGAACCTGCAACGGCAAACACCGCAGGAGGCGGCGCAACTGAGCTTGGACACCTACCGCGAGGGCTTGGCCGACGGCCTTGCCGAGGAGGACTATCGCGGCCCGGAGGCGACGCTGCTCGCCACCGAGGTCCGGCTGAACTGCTCGCAGGCCATGCTGCAATGCCTGGCCCGCGACGAGCGTGTCGCGTTCGTGCTCGGCGATGTTTTCGAGATGACCTCCACCGACGCGGCCTGGATCCTCGACATCACCCCTGCGGCATATCGAAAGCGCTTGGAGCGCGCCAAGAAACGTCTCGGCACGTTTCTTACCTCGACCTGTGGCGTGGCCGATTCGAAGGCGTTCTGCCGATGCTCGCGTCGCGTCGACAAGGCGGTCGAACTGGGCCGGGTCGATCCGCGCAACCCGACCTTCGCCCGCCATCCGGTGACGCCGGGCGGCCGCACCGCCATCAAGGCCGAAGAGCAGATGATCCAGCTCCACGACGCGGCGGCAGTGCTCCGGTCCCACCCCGATTACGCTGCGCCGCAACAGAAAATGGACGCGATCGTAGGTCTGCTGAACTCAGGACGCTTCCCGCTCCTCGACTGAGCGCCAGTGCCTGCCGATCCGGCGGATACACAGAGACTCGCCACTATTCACAGGGGCCGCACCCTCTGTGAATAGTGGACAGGGTTTGTGGGACGCTGCGGTGCCGATGCGCGCAAACGGTTGACTGCGCGACGTGCGGCTAGGTTGCGGTCGCGGGGTGGAGGAGTGCGCCGGTCACGATGCCGCGGAGGGTATGGGTAGCGACCACTGCCCAGGCGCCGACGAGCATGGCGAACAGGGTGACCGCGACGATCGCGAAAAGGTCTGCCCCGGTGTGGGTATAGAGGACAGTACTGCCAGTAACGCAGGTGCCGACCGGGAAGGTGAAGCCCCACCAGGTCAGGTTGAAGCGCAATTCGCCTGCGCGGGCGGTCTTTACCGTGACGGCGAGCGCGAGCAGCAACCACAGCATGGCGAAGCCCCAGGTGACGATGCCGAAGATGACCGAGAAGACCAGCATGCCGGTGGCGTAGCTGCCCGGCAGCACGGACGGGGCCGCGGTGGCGAGAAGTCCTGCGGCGGTGACCGATTGGCCGAGCGGGCCGAGCACGATCCACAGCGTGGGGACCATGCCCGCCGGGGGAGTGCCGTGATGCACGAGGCGGGACCAGATCATCGCGATGATGATCAGCGCCGCGAACAGGCTGAGACCGAACATGGCGAAGCAGAGCACAAGCATGGTCAGTCGTGGCTGGCCCGCAGGGGTGTGCGGGATGAGCAACGCGCCCATGGTCGCCGACACCATCGGCGGCACCACCGGCATCAGCCAGCCACCGAAGGCGGCGTCGGGCGCGACCCGGTGCCGGGTGAACATCCGGTAGGGGATGGCGAAGGCGGTCAGCAGGCCGAGTGCGGTGCCCGCGGTCCAGAGCACCCAGTCGATCGCGACCGCGGCGGGCGTCCCGAGCACGTCGCTGCCGAGCAGCAGGGTGCCGCCGCCGACGGTCAGCAGCGCCATCGGCGGTGCGCCGAAGAACTGCGACATCACCGGGTGCTCGCGATGGTCGCGGGCGGTGTCGGCGAACCGGATTCGATGCGCGAGCCATGCCACGCTCACCGCGACAAGCACGGCAGCGGCCAGCACCCAGATGACGGTGGCCGCGCCGCGCAGTCCGGGAAATTGCAGCGGCAGGGTGACCGCGGCGTTGGCGACGATGCCGGTGCCCATCACCGCGGCGAACCAGTTCGGCCCGAGGTGCCGCAGGGAGCTCTGCTCGTCGTTGCGCTGGGCGCGGTGCTCGTTGCTGCGCAGGGCGAGGTGTTCGTCATTGCGCAGGGCGCGGCGCTCGTTGTTGCGCTGGGCGCGGCGCGCGTTCTCACCATGGGCGCGCTGCTCATGATTGCCGGGAACGCGGCGCTCCTCAGCGCGCTGAACCCGGGACTCGGCGGGGTGGTCGACCTCGCCGACCTGACGCCGCGATGCGGCGGGTTCGAAGGTCACGGTGGCGGTCATGTCTCCAGCGTCGCCGCAACTTGTCGTGTCAGGTAGCGGGCACATTCCTATGCATGCATAGACTCGTTCTATGCCGTTGTCGCCGCGTGTCCCCGACCTGTCCGCGCTCGACCTGCTGCTTTCGGTCATCGAGCTGGGCAGCCTCGGTCGCGCGGCACAGGCACACGGCATCAGCCAGCCCTCGGCGTCCTCGCGGATCCGGTACCTGGAGAAGCTCGTCGGGATGCCGGTGCTCGAGCGCACCACCCTCGGTTCCCGCCCGACCGCGGCCGGGTCGCTGATCGCCGAGTGGGCACGCGGTGTGGTGCACGCGGCCGAACAGCTCGACGCGGGCATCGACACGCTGCGCGCACAGCGGCACTCGCAGCTGCGCGTCGCGGCAAGCCAAACCATCGCCGAGTACCTGTTCCCCGGGTGGCTGATGCAGTTGCGCGCCGCCGCGCCCGGCACCGCTCTCGCGCTGGAGTCCGGCAACTCCGTTGAGGTCGCCAAGGCTGTGCTCGACCGGAAGGCCGCGATCGGATTCATCGAAAGCCCGCAGCATTTCCCGGGATTGGCGGCGCATCAGGTCGCGCGCGACCGGCTCGTCGTCGTGGTGGCGCCCTCGCATCGCTGGGCCCGCCGCGGCACCGTCACCCTGGACGAACTCGCGGAAACCCCACTGATTCAACGAGAATCCGGCTCGGGCACCCGCACCTGGTTCGAGAACGCGGTCACTCGCGTGCGCAAGGGCTGGTCACCCGAGGTGGCGCTGGAACTGTCCTCCACCACCGCCATCAAGACCGCCGTCGCCTCGGGTGCGGGCCCTGCCGTGCTCAGTTCACTGGCCGTCGCGCCCGAAATCGCTGCGGGCACCCTGGTTTCGCCGACGGTCACCGGCCTCGACCTGGAGCGCGTCCTTCGCGCCGTCTGGCCGACGGGCGATCGACTGACCGGTCCGGCCCACGACCTATACGCCATCGCCCGCCGCGACACCACCTGACCTGTGGCAGGACGGTGGGTCGTGGCGGGCGAGCTCAAGAGTCGACCGGCTGGGCGGTCGGCGGAATCCCGGTGTCCAGGAACCGGATCAGCCTGTCGATACGAGCGGTGTGATCCATGCAGCGTTCCAGATGATTCGCGAGCAGCGCGATATCGATGGCCGTTGTGGTCGGCTGCGCCACCGTGGGGTCGGCGAGCACCGTATGCAGTTGCTGGTGCAGGGCATCCATCGCGGTGACCCCGGAATCCTGCTCGCTGAGCTGTTCCTGATGACCGGTGGCGACGGCTTGGCCGCTGAGCGCGGTGTGGTGCGCCGCGAGCCTGCCCATCGCCGCGAGGATCTCCAGAATGGTCTGCGGGGCAACATGTCCCGGATGACTCTGGTACACCTGCTCGGCGACCCGGCTGACCAGCCCACTGATCCGGGACAGCTCGGTCGCGATCTGAATGGCGGTGACCACGTGCCGCAGATCGCGCGCCACCGGCGCCTGCAACGCGAGCAGCACGACGGTGCGTGCCTCGCACGCGCCGTACATCGTCTGTAGTCGTTCGTCGAGCGCGAAAACCTCGTAGGTGGCCGTGAGATCGGCGCCGATGAGCGCCTCGGTCACCCGTTCGGCCGCGTCGTGGGTGAGCCTGCACATCAACGTCAGGTCATTGGTCAACGCGACGAGCTCGCGAGTGAACTGGGTGCGCACGCGCAAATTCTCGCCTATATCCCCGTGTCCAGACCCATGAATCCCCTCCTGGTCACCGAAATGACTACGCATATGATGCCGAATCCGCTTCGATGGCCGAGAATATGGAGGCATTGGACCGCAGCTGGCAGGATTGTGTAGTGAAGCGCGATGTCTCGGCCCAGCTCGAGGTGGCGATCACCGCGCCGACCACCTTGGAGTTCCAGATCGCCGTGGCCAGGCAGTCGAATCTGGAGTTGACCGAATCCCTGGTGTTCGACCTCGACGGCTGGACCGTCACCCCGTGGGAGATCACCGGTCCGCACGGCACCAGGATTCACAAATTCTCCGTCGGCACAGGCACTTTGCGCGCGAACTACAGCGCGACCGTGCTCGGTGCCGCGCCACCGCAGACGCCGTCGGACTACGATCTCGCGCTCTATCTACGGCCGAGCCGGTTTGCCGAGTCGGACAAGTTGCTCGGCTTCGCCGCCACCGAATTCGGTTCCGGCCCACCGGATGCCGAGCTCGCCGCCAGGGTGTCGGCGTGGGTCGGGCGCCGGCTCCGCTACGTCGCGGGCAGCAGCGACCCCATCGACGGTGCGGTGGAGACGCTGCTGTCCGGTGCCGGCGTGTGCCGTGACTTCACCCATCTGGTCGTCGCGTTGCTTCGCGCGGTCAAAGTGCCTGCGCGGGTGGTATCGGTGTACGCGCCGGGCTGCTCGCCGATGGACTTCCACGCGGTGGCCGAGGCTTATGTCGACGGCAGCTGGCGCGCGCTCGACGCCACCGGCCTGGCCCCGCGTTCGACGCTGGTCCGGATCGCCACCGGCCGCGACGCCTCCGACGTGGCGTTCCTGGACAACCACGGCGGCGAGATC
Organism: Nocardia sp. NPDC049149; assembly: GCF_043197455.1. Taxonomy (NCBI): domain Bacteria; kingdom Bacillati; phylum Actinomycetota; class Actinomycetes; order Mycobacteriales; family Nocardiaceae; genus Nocardia; species Nocardia sp. NPDC049149. The sequence continues at coordinate 1,042,722 of NZ_JBICTD010000003.1, read as the reverse complement.
ATCGTGAACAGCCTGCGGGTGACCGCGTTCGTCGAGGGCTATCTGCCCTACGACGACCACGTCACCCCAGTCTCGCTCGGCTGAGCCGGATTTCAGGAGTTGTTCTTCAGGAACGACACCGCGTTCACGGCGCCCGCCACCGCGATGTCGAGCTTGCCGTCACCGTCGTAGTCGGCGAGCGCCGGCGTCTGCGGGGCCAAGGTGACCTCGAAATCGCCGGTCTTGGTGACGGTCGTCCCGTTGCCCTGGAAGATCACCATCCGCGAGCTGACCACCGCGGACATCGCGGCGTCCAGCTTGCCGTCCTTGTCGAAATCGCCGACCGCGATGCTGGTCGGGCCGAGTCCGGACAGCGGGATCCGATCGGTCTTCTTGAATCCGCCCTGCCCGTCGGAATGCAGCAGCGTGGTGCTGAGCGAGAACGAATCGGCGGTGATCACATCGTCGATGCCGTCGCCGTCGAAATCGCCTGCGCGGATGTCCTCGGTGATCAATCCCGAGGTGCTCGCGCCGCGCCGGGTGAAGGAGCCGTCCCCGTCGCCGGTGAAGACCTGCACCTGTTGCAGCACATCGTTGTTGATCGCGATATCGATCTTGTTGTCCGCGTTGAACTTTCCGACCGTGAAGGCGGCCGCGACGCCAGGGATCGAGCTGACCGGCCCGCCGTCGAGGCTGCCGTCGCCCTTGCCGAACCAGGTCTGCACGCCGGTGGGCACCAGCGCGAGCACGTCGGCCTTGCCGTCCCCGTTGGCGTCGGCGACGATCACCTCTTGCTGTGCGCCTTCGAGCACCGTGTACTTCTTCGGCGCGCCGAAGGTGCCGTTGCCGTTGTTGAGGAACGTCGCGATCGTCGTCCACGCCTGCGCGACGACATCCGGCTTGCCGTCGCCGTTCAGGTCGCCGACGCCGATCGCGCCGAACCCGTTGCCGACATTGCCGACCCTGGTCCCGGTGTTGAAGCGACCGTTCCCCTGCCCGGTCATCAGCACCGGCCCTGCCCCTTGGAAATCGGCGGCGACGACATCGGCCTTACCGTCCCCGTTGAAGTCGGCGGTGACCATGCCGATCGGTGACGGGCCAGGTCCCCATGACGGAAATTGGCCGCCGGAGGGCGAATCCACCTTCGGCGCGAAGGTGATCGTGCCTGCGGCGTGCGCGGCGATCGGGGTGATCAGACAGAGGGTGGCAGCGGTCGCGGCGAGAACCAGGCCGCGCGGACGAAGGCGAGAAGCGTTCATGAATTGTCCCGGTGTGCTGAGAGGTATTGCAGGGCCCGGACTTTATGGCGTGCTTCACACACATACCGCGATAACTATGACTATTTGTCGGATTGCCTACCGCGAAGACAATTCGGTGCAGCAGTGTGCCAACCGTGAATTCGGCACTATGTCGAAGACATAGCCGCGTGACATGACGCAGTGCCCAGCCGACACTCGGACTTCATGGCTCGACGCACACCCGGGCTGCTGTGGCTAGAACAGGTCGAGTCGCCTTAAACGCTGTGCCGCGTCCTCGGATTGGCGAAGGCCGGCGTTGTAGGCGGCGGGTTGGCGGGTGAGGTCGAAACTGTCGGCGCCGCAGGCGGCAATCGCGGCGCTGTCGGGTACGAGGGTCACAGCGGTGGCGCGACCGAGATCCTGATCGGTCGGCAGGTGCGGGAATTCATCGGCCACAGCTTCGATGATGATGATCAGGTCCGCGGCTGCGGCCAGGTGCGCATTGATCGAGGAACCGACGCCACCGTCGATGTAGCAGTGGTTGTCGATCGGAATCGGGGGAAGCAGGCCAGGTACCGAGGTGCTGGCTGCCATGGCTTCGGGTAGCGACGCCGCTCCGTCGCGTGTCCAGCCGTGCAGTGCGCCGGTGTCGATGTCGATGGCGGTGATCACGAGATCCCGTTGTGGCCATCGTGCGGTTCCGGTCAATGCGCGCATGCGGGCAACGTGTTGGTGCGGATCTCCGCTCGCGGCCGCCACCGCCTTCGCGCCGATCTTGCGCCGCGCCTGGGTCAGATCCAGGCCCGGTTCCCCGAGCACAGCCAGTGCGTCGGCGGTGACCTGCGGATCAGCCGGTGGCGCAGGCGAAGCGTCCGGACCAAGCAACCACATCACATCACCCTGCGTGGTCAGCATGGCCGCAACGAGTGCGCCGCCCGAGGTGCCGACTATCTGGTCGGCCTCGCCCAGGTGTACGCCACGGTCGGCCAGCCCGTGCACCAGCCCGACCAGCCACCCCATCCGCACCAGCCCGGTGCCGCCGAGCACCAGCGCGATTCGTCGAGGCGCGGCCGAGGAGGTCTCGATCATGGCCATCATCTTGTCGCGATCTCGATCTGCCTCAGTCGTGACACGCGCGGCTGGTCGAGGCCACCGCGATCCCGGTCCGCGGTGCCACCTGGGTGATGGGCATGGCCAGCTGGTTCGAGCTCGCGGACTTTCCTGACGAGGACAGCCTCGTCCGGGCGGGCCGAGCCAATGATCGCTGGCTGAACGAAACGGGCAAATCGCCCGGCGGCACTCGTCTGACCTGGATGCGAAGGGTTAGCTGTAACGATGGATCCCATGATCCGTGTGTTGACCGACCGCTGGACCGTTGTTGTTCCTCTGCTCGCTGCAGTCGCCCTGGCGCTCACCTGGGGGCGAAGTTTGTCGGGAGTCGCGGTGGTGTTGGTGGCCGCCGCACTGATCGGCGCGGTGCTCGCGGCGGTCTATCACGCGGAGGTGGTCGCGCACCGGGTCGGCGAGCCGTTCGGGTCGCTGGTGCTCGCGGTCGCGGTGACCATCATCGAGGTCGCGCTCATCGTCACGTTGATGATCTCCGGTGGTGAGAAGGCGGCGTCGCTGGCCCGTGACACCGTTTTCGCGGCGGTGATGATCACCTGCAACGGCATCTTCGGACTCGCGCTGCTGGTCGGCGCGTTACGCAGACGGGTAGCGGTGTTCAACGCGGAGGGCACCGGTGCCGCGCTGGCCACCGTCGCGACCCTGGCGACGCTGAGTCTCGTGCTGCCGACCTTCACCACCAGCGCGTCCGGACCGGAGTTCTCGCCTGCCCAATTGGTCTTCGCCGCGGTCGCCTCGCTCGCGCTTTACGGCTTGTTCGTCATGGTGCAGACGGTGCGTCATCCGGACGACTTCTTGCCCGTCGAGGGTGATGGCGTGGTCGCCGACGATGACGACCACGATGATTCGCCGACCGCCAAGGCTGCCGTGGTGAGCCTGGCGTTGCTGTTCGTCGCGCTGGTGTGTGTGGTCGGGCTCGCCAAGGTCGTGTCCCCGTCCATCGAGTCCGCCGTCGCCTCGGCGGGGCTACCGCCCTCTGCCGTCGGCGTGGTGATCGCGCTGCTGGTGCTGCTGCCGGAGACCCTGGCCGCGGTGCGGGCCGCGCGGCGGGATCGGGTGCAGATCAGCCTCAATCTCGCGCTGGGTTCGGCGATGGCGAGCATCGGGTTGACCATCCCGGCGATCGCTGTAGCAACCATCTGGCTAGACGGTCCGCTGGTGCTCGGCCTCGGCGCCACCCAAATGGTGCTGCTCGGGCTTACAGTCGTTGTCGGCGTACTCACGGTTGTTCCCGGCCGGGCGACGCTATTGCAGGGCGGTGTCCATTTGGCCCTGTTCTCGGCTTTTGTGTTCCTCGCCGCTAGTCCCTAAGCGAAGTGATTCGGATCACGCATCAGTCGCCAGGATGGCAAGGATCGTTTTTTAGTGGCGAGGGTCACAGCCCTCCGATTTTGTTGTGACCTAGCGTAACGATTAGCTTGCAATTAGTTGGCATTGATTGCCGGGATGCGGAGAGTGCGCCATGAACTTCGACACACAAAGTGCCGCAGGCGCGGCCAGAGGGCATCGGCAATGACGCCGGACACACGAAAAGTCGACGAGTCCGCGGCCTCGGTCGTTCGCAAGAATTTCTCGGACACCATCGTGTCCTCGCTGCGGACCTTCGGCAGGGCGGTCGGCATTGCCCACGAATCCGTCGTCGGTGGTTTCACCGATCTCCTTCGCGGCCAGTTCCAGTGGCGTGAGGCGCTGCTGCAGGCCTGGCGACTGGTGACCGTCACGGCCATTCCGGCGATCCTGATGGCGATCCCGTTCGGCGTGATCGTCTCGGTCCAGGTCGGCAACCTGATCCACACCCTCGGCGCGGACTCGCTGCTCGGCGCGACCGGCGGCCTCGGCGTCATCAAGCAGGGCGCGCCGATCGCCACCGGCTTCCTGCTCGGCGGCGCAGGCTCGGCGGCCATCGCGGCCGACCTCGGCGCGCGCACCATCCGCGAGGAGATCGACGCGCTGGAAACCATGGGCATCAGCCCGGTGCATCGTCTGGTGATCCCGCGGATGGCCGCGATGCTCGTCGTCGCGCCGCTGCTGAACATCCTGATCATCTTCGTCGGCGTGCTGTCCGGCTATGCGGTCGCGATCGCCGGCCTCGGTGTCACGCCGGGCAGCTACTGGGCGACCTTCGGATCGTTCACCACGCCCGCCGACGTGTGGGTGTCCCTGCTGAAGGCGATCATCTTCGGGTTCCTTGTCGCCGTCATCGCCTGCCAACGCGGGCTGGAGGCCAAGGGCGGCCCGCGCGGCGTCGCCGACGCGGTGAACGCGGCGGTGGTGCTCTCGGTGATGTCGATCGTCGTCGTGAACCTGGTTGCCGCCCAGGTCACCGCGATGTTCCTACCGACGAAGCTGGCGTGATATGGCAACGTCATACGCGCCCAAGGGATTTGCTTGGATCAAGCGCTACGCGCGCCGGGGCAGCGTGCTGGTGCGCGGCGCCGAATCATTCGGTTTCGTCGCGGTGTTCGTGTGGCAGGTGCTCTCGGCGATTCCGTTGACGCTCAAGCGGTATCGCGGCGAGACCATGCGGGCGATCTCCGACATGACCTGGGGCCGCGGCTCGGTCATCGTCGGCGGCGGCACGGTGCCGATGATGGGCGTGCTCGGTCTGGTGATGGGCGCGTCGGTCGCCGTCGAAGCCTTCGCCACCCTGGACACTCTCGGCATGGGGCCGGTGACCGGCCTCGTCTCGGCCTACGCGACCACCCGCGAGCTGGCGCCGATCGCGGCGGCGATCGGGTTCGCCGCCCAGGCGGGCTGCCGGATCACCGCGGAGATCGGCTCGATGCGCATCTCCGAGGAGATCGACGCGATCGAGGCGCTCGGCCTGCGCTCGGTGCCCTTCGTGGTGACCACCAGGGTGGTCGCGGGCGCGCTCGCCATCGTGCCGACGTTCTTGATCGCGCTGATCCTGAGTTACGCGGCATGCCGCGGGTTGATCACGCTGGTGCATGGTCAGTCCGCCGGCGTCTACGACCATTACTTCTTCCAGTTCGTCTCCGGCTTCGACGTGATCGCCTCGGTGATCAAGGTGGCCATCTTCGGAACGGTAGTGATCCTGGTGCACAGCTATTACGGGTTCTTCGCCACCGGCGGGCCGGAGGGTGTCGGCATCGCATCGGGGCGCGCGGTCCGCGCCAGCTCCGTCGCGATCATCGCGATCGACATGGTGCTGTCCATCGCCCTGTGGGGCTTCAATTCGGCGATCAGTTTTACGGGGTAGCGGATGCCGAAGTATGGAATGCCAGGGGTCGATGCCGACCGCGGTAAGTCGCGCGTGGTCGGTGGGTCGGTGCTGCTGCTCATCGTGGTGGTGGTGCTGGCGGCTGTCGTCTATCGCAATACCGGCTCGCCGGACGGACTGCGCATCGCGTTGCGCACCGAGCAGATCGGCGACGGCATCAGCGAGGGCAGCGATGTCCGGCTGGACGGGGTGCGGGTCGGCAAGGTCGCGCGGGTCGCGCCGGACGCACTCGGCACCCAGCGAATCACCTTGCAGCTCGATGATTCCCGGCTGCACGGCATCGACGACAGCCTGAAGATCGACTATTCGCCCGCCAACCTGTTCGGCATCAGCGAGATCGAATTGCGCCGTGGGACAGGCGGTTCCCCGCTGCACAACGGTGCGCTGGTCGAGTTCACCGGCAAGCGGGCCGCCGATGTCTACGACGCCACCCTCGGCAGCGTGCTGCGCAGCCTGTCCCAGGTCGGCGCGAATGTGCTGACCCCGCAGATGGTCACGGCGCTCTCGCAGCTGTCCTCCGATTTCCGTGCCTTCACGCCGCTCATGCAGGCGCTGATCACGGTGGCGCGCAGCATCGCCGACAACCAGACGATGAAACCCTCGGAACTGGCAGGCAATCTCGGTCCCGCGTTCAGCGGTGCCTCCAAATTCGCCGCCTCCGGTGTCGAAGTGATCAACCGGCTCAACCACATCAACATCGTGCAGACCGACAAGCAGCACTTCGACTACGCCGTGCAGACGATGAACGAGGTCATTCTTCCTCAGGTGTCGAAGACGCTCGGTGTCACGGGCGGCTACCTCTCCGGCACCACCGACATGCTCGCGCCGACGCTGGTCATGTTGGCGCAGTTGGTTCCTCGGCCGCAGCAGTCGGCCGCCGAGCTGCGCGCACTGCTCGGAAATCTGCGGCGGGCGATGCCGGATACGCCGGACGGGCCGGTCCTCGATCTCGACGTGGATCTGCGTGGCGTGCCCGGTATCGCGGTGCCCCTGCTCGGTTCCCCCGCGACTCCAGGAGGTGCCCGATGACGGTACGTGGTGCGGCCTGGCGGCTCGCCCTGTTCGCCGCGGTCATGGTCGTGATCCTGTCGCTGGTGCTGACGGCGATCAAGCGCCCGGTCGGCGGTGACTCCGAGGCGCACGACGCGATCTTCACCGACGCGAACGGGCTGAAGGTCGGCGACGACGTGCGCATGTACGGCGTGCAGGTCGGCAAGGTCGAGGGCCTGTCGCTCGAGGGTGACAAGGCCAAGGTCAAGCTCACGGTCAAGACCGATACACCGATCTACGACAACTCCATGCTGGCCATCCGGTACCAGAGCCTCACCGGCCAGCGCTACATCGACCTGCAGCAGCAGCCGAAACCCGGTGTCCGGATCCCCGCGGACGCGCGCATCGACACGAAGATGACGGTGCCGTCCTTCGACGTGACGAGCCTGTTCAACGGCCTCAAGCCGGTGCTGGCCACCTTCTCACCCGAACAGGTGAACCAGTTCACCAAGAGCCTGCTCGCGGTGGTCGAGGGCGACAGCAGCGGCGTCGGCGCGGCATTGGACGCGATCGACCAGTTGAGCAAGTACGCCAGCAACCGGCAGGCGGTGATCGGCACGGTGGTGCGCAACATGTCCGAGCTCAACGAGAAGGTCGGCGGCAGGCAGCACTACCTGGTGCCGTTGCTGGCCAAGTACACCGACATCTACCAGTCGCTGGCCGAAAGTGTGCACGGGCTCGCCGATTTCGCGGATACCGGGCCAGGGGTGTTCGGTCCGCTCGACCGGCTGCTCGGCTCGCTCGGGATCACCAAGGACAGCGGACAGGACGTCAACGCACTGATTCGCACCGTCTTCCCGGATACCTCGCAGGCCGTCGAGCTGTTCAGCAAGCTGCCCGCGCTGATCACCGCGCTCGACAACGCGCTGCCGAGCACTCCTGCGAGTGTGAAACCGGTGTGCAGCAAGGGAAATGCCGAGGTGCCCATGCCGTTGCGGGTGCTGATCGCAGGACAGCAGGTGGCGATATGCCAAGCATGATCGGTCGCTGGTTCGGCGGTGAGAAGCCGGTGCTCGACGAGCCGTCGACGCAGCGCCGCGAGGTGCGGCTCGGCATCGCGGGCGCGGTGCTCGTGCTGATCGGCATCGTGGTGGCCGGTGTGCTGTACGCCGTGCCGATCGGCAAGACGACCTACACCGCCGAGCTGTCCGAGGCGCAGTCGGTGAAGGCGGGCGATGACGTGCGCCTGGCCGGCATCTCGGTCGGCAAGGTGAAATCGCTGGAGCTGAAGCCGGATCGGGTGGTCATGCGGTTCACCGTCGACTCCGATGTCTTCCTCGGCGAGGAGACGACGCTGGACATTCGCATGCTGACCGTGGTCGGCGGGCACTACGTCGCGGTCACCCCGGCGGGCAAGAAACCGTTGGGCAGCAAGGTGATTCCGCTCGATCGGGTGCGGTTGCCCTACAGCCTGGTGCAGACCTTCCAGGACGCGACCGCACCGCTCAGCAAGATCGACGGCAGCACCCTGCGGGAAAACCTTGCCGCGCTGGACAAGTCGGTCACCGCGGCGCCGCAGACGCTGCGCACCACGCTCGACACGGTCAGCAAGTTCGTCGACGCCATCGACCGGCAGCGGACCCAGGTGTCCAACGCCATCGCGGTGGCCGACGAGAACGTGAAGCTGTACGACAGCGCCAGGGGCGAGTTCCACCGGATGATCGACAACATCAACCTGCTGGAGACCGTGCTGATCGACAAGCGCGCAACGCTGCGCGAAGCGATCGCCGACCTCAAGAGTGTGTTGCAGCGCGCGACCTTCCTGGTGCCTGCCTGGGAATCTACGTTCAAGCCGATGGCGCAGCCGCTGGCCGACGCGGTGAACAAGCTGGAGGGGATGGCCGACCGGATCGAACCGCTCATCAACGCCACGAAGAGCCTCGGGCAGAAGATGCAGCAGTTCGCGCCCGACGGCGGTGTGACGGTGGACCAGTCCGGCCAGACGATCCAGGCGCCCGCCGGCGTGTGCATCCCGCTTCCCGGAAAGGCGTGCTGATGCTGAAACAGGTGCTCGGATCCCGGGCGTTCATGTCGATCGCCGGGGCCGTTGTCGTCGCCGCCGTCGCGGTGGCGGGCTATGTCATCGCCTTCGATCCATTGAAGCGGACCGAATCCTATTGCGCGATCATGCCTGACAGCATCGGGCTGTATCCGGGCAATCAGGTGACGATGCGCGGCCTGACCGTCGGCAGCGTCAGCAAGGTGCGCAATCAGGGTAAGGATGTTCGCGTCGACTTCGACGTAGACGCGAAATACCCTGTCTACGCCGATGCTTCGGCCACCACGGTCTCGGACACCGTGGTCGCCGACCGCAATCTCGCGGTGCTGGCCAGCGGTAAGAACTTGCAGCGCTGGGCGCCGGGCACCTGCATCACCAACACGGTGACGCCGAAGAGTCTCACCGAAACCCTCAACGCGCTCGGGCAGCTGTCCGAACAGCTCAACGGAGCCGAAGCGGGGCAGCAGAATTCGCTGTCCAAGGGCCTGGCCACGTTGGACGCGGCGTCCTCCGGCACCGGCCCGCAGATCAACGCGCTGATCCACAAGCTCGGCTCTGCGGTCTCCTCACCGGACGCCGACATCGCCCACCTGGCAGGCATTTTCGATTCGTTCGCCGCGGTGTCGAAGAAGGTCGCCCAGTACTGGCCCGACATCAAATCCATGATGACGCGGGTCGGACCGGTGCTCGATCAGTCCAGCGACGATCTGCTCCTGCCCGGCGTCGAACTGTTCGACGCGCTGCGCCAGGTGTTCCCCATGCTGAACGAGATCGTCACCATGTTCGGTAGCACGATCCTGCGTGGCTTGGACTTCACCGTGCCACTGATAAAGCTGTTGCGCGCCAATGTCGGATCGCTGCGCGACATCATCATGATGGTGCCGGGGCTCGTCGCCGGATTCCGCACCGTCACCGACCAGTCGACCAATGCGGCAGGCATCACCTATGCCCCGCCGCGGGTGCGGATCCCGGAACAGAACGCGGAACAGGTATGCGCGGCAGTGAATGCACTCGCACCGGGACGCTGCTCCGGCGCCGCGAACGGACTGGTCGACGTCGACATCGCACGGTTGGTGCTTGGAACGGCAGGTGCTCGATGAGCCGATACTTCTGGTCACGGCGTATTCCGTTGCGGCACATCGCGGTAGCGCTCGCGGTGACCGCCGGGCTCGCGGTCGGCGGCTGCGCGTTCGATCCGTCCTCGGTGCCGGTGCCAGGCACCACGGTGTCCGGCGACACCTATCGGATCCGGATCGAATTCGCCAACGTCCTGAATCTGCCCGCGAAGGCCAAGGTGGTCGCCAACGGCGCCCAGGTCGGCACGGTGAACAAGGTCACCGTGGTGCCTGCGGACAAGGCGCCCGCCGGCCGCGGCGGGTATGTCGTTGTCGACGCCGACATTTCGACCTCGGCGCGACTACCGAAGACCACCATCGCGGAACTGCGGCAGAACACGGTGCTCGGCGATATCCACCTCGCCTTGACCACCCCGCCCGACGGGTTCGGCTCGCTGCTCGGCTCGGGCGACACCATCCCGATGTCGCGGTCCAAGGCGCCGGTGCAGCTCGAGGACACGATGGCCGCGCTGGCCTTCTTCAACCAGGGCGGCGCGGTCGGCAACCTGCAGGACATCATCGGCCGGTTCAACTCGGTGTTGCCGCCGGAGCCGAAGGAGACCGCGCGTATCTCCGAGACGATGCGCTCCGACCTCATCGACCTGGCGGCCAACCAGGACAAGGTCACCCAGATGCTGGATGGCTTGGACGCCAACGTCTATGAGAACTACCGCCTCATGCCTCAGCTGGAGGAACTGCTCAGCGAGAAGTCGGTGCAGCGGGTCACCGATTCGGTGAGCTCCATTCACAACGTGACGAACATCTTCGCCCAGCTCGGTCCGCTCGGGCAGTCGTTGACCTGGCTCGCCCCGGTCCTCGGGGGCCTGGACGGCACGGTGAAGGCATTCGTGCCGCTGGCCACGGGTGGTCCGCTGGATCTGAGCAAGCCGACGAACTTGAAGCTGCTGGTGGAGTTCTTGCGGGACAAGGTGATTCCGTTCGCCGAACACGGACCGAAGGTGAATGTCACCAAGGTGCAGGTGGATTCGGTGTCTCAGCAAGACCAGATCGATCGGATCATCCAGATCTTGCGCATGATCGGAGTGGTGCGATGAAGTTGGGTTCGCTGGCCTCGCTCGGTGGGATCGCTGCCATCACCGTGCTCGGCGCGAGTTATCTGACCTTCGACGTGGTGCGCGCCGACCCGTTCGCCGAATACACCCATGCCTCCATGGTTTTGAAGGATTCGGGTGGGCTCGCCGTCGGCTCGCCGATCCTGCTCACCGGCATCCCGGTCGGCAAGGTCACCTCCGTGGACAGCACCATGAGTGGGGTCGAGGTCGGGTTCCGGGTGAACAACACCGACCGTCTGCCGACCAACAGCACGATCACCATCGAACAGTTGTCCGGGCTCGGTGAGCCGTATGTGCAGTTCAAGCCGATCGCGGACAACGGACCGTACCTGAAGGACGGTCAGCGGCTCGACACCTCGGAGGTGCTCTCGCCGCGGTCCATCCCCGAGGTCGCCCGGCTGTTCAGCAACACCCTGAATCAACTCGATCCCGTGGTGGTCGGCTCGTTGGTGAGCAACCTCGGCCAGTCGCTCGACGGCACCGCGCCGGTGATTCCCGGGCTGACGCGCGCGGGCGACCTGCTCGCCTCCACGATCATGTCGAGAGAGCCGCGGATCGCCGAACTGCTCCGCAGTTTCCAGTTCACCGCGGGCGATATGCAATGGACCGGCCCCGGCGCCGAGGCGGGTGCGCCCGCCCTGGTGCGGTTCGGCGAGTCGTTGAACGCGCTCGTCGAATCGGTCGGCAGGCTGACCAGCACCGGACGTAACCCGGAGGAGTATCTCGAACCCAACGGGACGGTGCCGTTCCTGCAGAAGCTGACCGAGTGGCTGAACAAGGTCGGCCCGGATCTGAAGGAGACGTTGCCGGTGCTGCAGCCGCTCCTGGAGGCCGTCAATTCGGTGGCGCCCAAGATCGATATCAGCGCGCTGATATCGCAGGCATTGGCATCGACCGACGACGATGCGGTCAAGGTGCGGGTCACCGTCAAATGATCAGCTAATTCATTTAGTGGCATTTACCTGCAAAAATACAATTCTCATAATTCAATACGCGACCCAGCAATGTTCGGGTAACGTGCCGGATAGCTCAGCATTCGTACCGGTTTTTCCTGTCAGCAGTGAAGGCGGTTTCGATGGTGACTCCCGACCGCGGTCGCGGATCCGACAACACCCGTGTGCTGGCCATCGCGGCCGTGCTCGCCGCCGCGCTGGCGCTGGTGGTCGCGATCGGGCTGCTGCTGCGCTCCGGCACCGACTCGGCGGACCCGAAATCGACACCATCGGCCACCGCGACCGCCACCTCACCCGGCGCGTCGCGCACCCTGCCGCCGACACTGCCCTCGCCTGCACCGACCCGGCTGAGTCCTGGGCCGCCGACACCGGTCGCACCGCCGCTGCCCGCCCGCAAGATCGGCGACGACTGCTCGGCGGGCGGCATCGTCGCGCAGTGGGATCTGCGTGGCGGGCAATGGATGTGCGTGCCGCAGGGGCAGGGTGGTGTCGAACATCAAGTCGGCGAGGACTGTTCGTCCGGCGGCGTTGTCGCGCAGTGGGATCTGCGTGGCGGACAGTGGATGTGCGTGCCGCAGGAGCAAGCGCGCGACGATCATCAGATCGGTGACGACTGCTCACACAACGGGATTGTCGCGCAGTGGTTGCTCGGTCCCGAAGGCCAGTGGCTCTGCGTACCGCGGGGGCAGGGCGGCGAGCCGGAACCCTTGCCCGCCGTGCCAGGCCCGCGGTAGCGCCGATCGAAAATCGATCGACACGGCTGAGATGCTCGAAGCCGTGACCCTTGTCCCCGAATTCTTCGCCACCCGTCTCGCGAAACAGGAGGGCGCGCCCGCCCGCGCCTGGCTCGATCGTCTGCCCGGCCTGGTCGCCGACTATCGCGATCGCTGGCAGCTCACCGTCGACGGACCCTCGATGCACGGCTACGGCGGGCTGGTGCTCCCGGTCCGGCGCGCCGACGGCAGCGGGGCCGTGCTGAAGCTGGCCTACCTGACGCCGGAAACCAAGGACGAGCCGGTCGCGTTGGCGGCCTGGCACGGCGACGGCGCGGTGTTGCTGCTCGAGAGCGACGCCGAGCACGGCGCCTTGCTGCTGGAGCGCTTGGACTCGGGACGATCACTGGAGACCGAGCCGATCGACGACGCGGTGCGGATCATCGCTGAACTGCTGCGCAGGCTGTCCATCCCTGCACCGCAAGGTATTTCGCGCAACCTGCGCACCGAATCGGCGGTGTGGGCGGAAGAACTGCGGAGAGACTGGGCGCGGCTCGGCGAGCCGTTCCCGCGCAAGCTGCTCGATGCCGCGGTCGAGGCGTGCACCCAGCTCGGCCCTACCTCCGCTCAGGTGCTGGCCAACGAGGACCTGCATTTCGAGAATGTCCTTGCCGGACAACGTGAACCATGGCTGGCCATCGATCCACAGCCGCTGGTGGGCGACCCGGAATTCACCACCCTGTCGCTGCTGTGGAACCGGCGCACCGAATCCACCCTCGACCACCGATTCGCCGCCGTCGTCGACCTCGCAGGCCTCGACCCGGACCGCGCCCGCGCGTGGACCATCGTCCAATGCGCCCGCAACTGGATATGGTTCGCCGAAGACGAGGACAGCGACGATCCTGGCTACCCCTCGGTGCAAGCGATCGCACCATGGGCATTGCGCTGACGGCACGAGATATCAACGCGTGCAAAGACTTTGCCAAACGGCACGCGTGTGTTTGTGTCGCCGACCGGCGAGATGTTCACGCGTGCGCGGTCTTTCCTCCATCGATGACTAGTTGAGCGCCCGTCATGTACGGGTGTTCAGGGGAGGCGAGGGTCAGCGCGAACGCCGCGATCTCGGCGGCGGTGGCGAGGCGGCCCAAGCCGGGAACATTGCTCCCTGCCCACTGTTTCATCAACGTCTGCCAGGCGGCGTCCGGGATGTTTTCCATGCCTGCGGCGCGACGCACCAACTCGGTGTCGGTGGTGCCGGGGACCAGCGCGTTGACCCGGATACCGTCGGCCGCATAGTCCAGCGCGGCCGACTGGACCAGCCCGACCAACCCGCGTTTGCTCGCGGTGTACGCGCCCCGGCCCCCGTCGGTGGCAAGCGCATTGCTCGACGAGGTGACCACGATGGTGCCGCCGCCGCTGCGGATCATTTCCGGCACTTCGTATTTCATCGCGAGGAAGGTGCCGCGCAAGTTGGTGTGCACGACCTGATCGAACTCCGCGCTGGAGTACTCGTGCAGCTTCTTCTGGATGGTGATGCCCGCGTTGTTGAACGCGACGTGCAGTCCGCCATAGGTTTTCACCGCCGTCTCGACGAAACCGCGCACCTGGTCTTCGATCAGCACATCCGCCTGGATGTAGGTCGCATCGCCGCCTGCCGCGCGAATCGCCCGCTCGACCTCGCGGCCTCGGTCGGCGCGCCGCCCGCAGAACGCGACCCGGCCGCCCTCGGCGGCGAACAACCGCGCGGCGGCCGCACCGATGCCCGAGGTGGCGCCGGTGATCAGCACGGTCTTGCCGTCGAACCGGCGCAGCGCGGTCGGCTCGTATCGGGGCGGATTCGAATTTGCACCCAGCGCAACGCCTGCGGCCGCGCCAACTGCGAGCCCGGAGGCGGCGGCCACCGTGCCGAGCAGGCGCCGACGGCTCGGTCGCGCCTGCGTCGGTTCATCGGGTTCAGTGGGCTTGTTGTCGGCGTCGAGCTGCTCGTTCGTCATGCCATTACCTTCGCGGCGCACGCGGTCCGGCGACTCCGCCCGCAGGCCCGGCTTCCGGCCGTAAGGAGGAGGCGCTCCTCCTACCGGAGGAACCGCGGGGGACAGGTCAGACGGCATGATGGGAGTGTGGTGAGCTCGGCCGGGGTGACCCGAGGTGTGCAGTGGTGGTTCGACGTGCGGTTTCTGCCGCTGCGGACGCTGCTGCTCGCGGTCACGGCGGCGGGGTATCTGCTCCTGCTCACCGACGCGCCGAGCCTGCGCGACTGGGCAATCGGGTTGCTCGCGGTGCTGGCGACCGCAGGTGGGCTGCGCTGGCCGTTCCTCACGTCGCTCGTGGTCAGCGGTGTGCTGCTGCTCGGCTTCGAAGTCGGCGACACCGGCCCGGTGGTGGCGAAGGTCGCGGCGGCGGTCGCGCTGATCGAGGTGTCGGCCCGCCGGTCGGGCTGGCAGCCGTGGCTCGCCGCTGGCGCGCTCGCCGGCGCCTACCTGCTGCATCCGAGCGGGGAGATGGCCGCCAACGGGTATCGGGCGCTGGTCATGGCCGGCGCGCCGCTGCTGGTCGGTGCTCTGCTGCGGACTGCGCGCGAGAGCGCCGAGCACGCGCGACAGCAAGCACAGGAGATTACGCAGCGCCGCGACGCCGAGGTGGCCGCGGCGCGCGCCGTCGAACGCACCGCCATCGCACGGGAATTGCACGACCTGATCGCCCATCACGTGTCATCGACCGTGCTTCGTGTCGGCGTCGCCAGGCATGCCATGCCCGATGCGCCTGCGGGCGCGCTCGAAGTCCTCGACGATATCCACGCAAGCGGCAAGGAGACCCTCACCGATCTGCGCAGGCTGGTGGCGATTCTGCGCGACCCCGCGATGACCGATGATCCGTTCATCGCGCCCGCCGATCTGCCCGACGCGCTCACCGCGGTCGTGACGCGGGCCGGGCAGTCAGGGGTCACCGTGACCACCGCACTGGCCGAGGGCATCACCGAAGTCGATGCGGTGCTTGCCCTTACGATGCTGCGGCTCACCCAGGAGGGCGTTGCCAACATCGTGCAGCACGCTGGTCCTGGCACGACTGCTCGGCTGAGCATCACGATGCAGGACGACGTACTGCATTTCCTGTTGTGCGACAACGGTTCTCGTGTGCGCTCGGAGCCCGTGCCCGCCGCTGCCGGTCACGGGCTCGGGCTGATCGGCTTGCGCGAGCGGGTGGAACTGCTCGGCGGCGAGTTCACCGCCTCCTGCGTCGGCACGGAATGGCAACTGGCGGCACGCCTTCCGGTCGGCAGGCAGGCATTGCCAACCGCCACCCCGCACGAAATCGCTACGCGATGATCCGCGTACTCCTCGTCGACGACCAGCACCTGGTCCGGGCCGGCCTGCGCATGCTCTGCGAAACCGATGCCACGCTCGAGGTGGTCGGCGAGGCGAGCACCGGCGCCGAGGGCGTTCGCCTCGCCGAGCAGTTGTGCCCCGATGTCGTGCTGATGGATCTGCGCATGCCCGGCATGGACGGAATCCGGGCCACAGCAACAATTCTCGCCGCCAGGCCGCAGACGAGGGTGCTCGCACTGACCACCTTCGACGACGACGATCACCTCTACCCGGCGCTTGCGGCAGGCGCCTGCGGCTTCCTGGTCAAGGACGCCTCACCCGCCGACCTACTGCGCGGCATCCACCGCGCCGCCGAGGGCGACCGCCCGTTCTCACCAGAGGTACTACGCCGAGTGGTCGACACCGCCCTGAGCGCACGCGCAACCCCGGTCGACCACCCGCCCCTACCGGGCCTGACCGCGCGCGAGGCCCAAGTGCTCGCCCTCGTCGCCGACGGACTCGCCAACGCCGAAATCGCCACCCGCCTGCACCTAGGCATCACCACAGTCAAAACCCACGTCACCAACCTGATGGCAAAGACCGGCACCACCAACCGCGTCCAACTGGCCGTCCTCGGCGCCCGTCGGCAGTGATGCCGGTGAATGCACGTCAGTGTGGGTGTTGCGCAGCGTATTTCGCGCGTTCGATGGCGCGGCGGCGGGCGCGGTCGGGGTTTTCCAGGTCGGCGGGCAGGCCGTGCTTGACCAAGCGGTGTGCGCGGTTCATCGGCATGAATGCGGTGGTGTAGAACAGGGCGAGCAGGGCGGCGAGGAGCACCATCGAACCGCGCAGCCACAGTTCGCCGGGGAAGAGCAGGAAGGCCGCGAACAGTGGGGTGAACGGGAGCATGCCACGCACGAGATGCCTTGTGACGGCGTGCTTTCCGGTGAGGTCGTGGCGGACCCATGCGATCATCGAATCGGGTAGGCGGCGTCCGAAGGCGTAGCCGATCCACTGGATCGGGTTGGGCCGTCGCTGGTCTCGGGGCATGCGCGGACTCCTCGCGGTGGTGCGAACGGGGTTAACTGAGCACGGAACGCCGTGCGGCCTTGTTGACGCGGGTGAGGACATCGCGGAGTTCTTCGAGATCGGCCAGCGTGACGCCGAGGCGGTCCACCACGGCCGGCGGGATCTGCTCGGCCTGCTGACGCATCGCGGCGCCGACCGCGGTCAGCTTCACCACGAGGTTCCGCTCGTCGCGGCTGTCGCGTTCCCTGGTGATCAACCCGGCGCTCTCCAGCCGCTTGAGCAGCGGCGAGAGCGTCGGTGAGTCCAGCTGAATGGCCTCGGCGATCGCCTTGACCGACATCGGCGCCGCACCCCAGAGCGCGAGCATCACCAGATACTGCGGGTGGGTGAGTCCGAGCGGTTCCAGCAGCGGCCGATACACGGCGAGCACCGAGCGATTGGCCACCGCAAGCGCGAAGCAGACCTGCCGGTCGAGCCGCAGCGGATCGTCGATCTCCATCTGTCCTCCTGTCGTGCCGGTCTATAGGTTAACGCACAAACAGTTAACGCACGAAGTATGTGGGCGACATCTCGTCCGAGAAGCGTGGCTCGCGCGCGGGTTCTCGTTACGTTGAGACGCATGCACCAGAACGCGGCCCGCCCACGCATCCACGAACTCGATGCCGTGCGTGGATTCGCCCTGTGCGGAATTCTGGTCGTCAACATCTGGCAGCTCACCGACATGGCCACGGTGAAAGCGCCAGGGGAGCTGGTTCCGCTGCGGCACCTGCTCTCGGTGCTGTTCGAAGGCCGGTTCTTCCCGATCTTCTCGTTCCTGTTCGGGCTGAGCTTCGCGCTGTTCCTCGACAGCGCCGCGTTGCGCACCGACCGGCCGCGGCTGGTGCTGGCGCGTCGACTGGTCGCGCTCGGTCTGCTCGGGTTGGCGCACCATCAGTTCCAACCCGGCGAGGCGTTATTGCCTTACGCCATAGTCGGATTGGTGATCCTGCTGCCTGCCGCGAGTTTGCCGCGTTGGGCGATCCTGATCGCAGGCCTGGTGGGCACGGTCGGTGTCGCGGTCTGGCTCGGCGGCGGATTCGGGCTGATCCCAGGACTTTTCCTGCTCGGCCTTGCCGCCGCGCGCTTCGGCATCGCCGACACCCTCGACGAACGTGGCTGGCAACTCGCGGTGCTGTTCGCGCTGGCACTGCCCGCCGCGGTGTTCGCAGGGATGTGGCAGTACCGAACGCCCTACCTGGACCTGCTTGCCACGTGTGCGCCCGCGGTCGCAGGCCTGCTCGGCGCACTCGCCTATCTGACCGGACTCTTGCTGGTGCTACGCACCGAAACCGGCGCGGTGCTGGCCGAGGTGCTCGCGCCGATGGGCCGAATGGCGTTGACCAACTACGTGTCCGCGACGGCGTTGATCCTGCTCGCCGCACCGCACCTCGGACTGGCCGGTTCCGCCAACTACGGTCTGCTGCTCGGCCTGGCCGCGGCGATCATCATCGTGCAGGCGTTCGTCAGCTGGGGCTGGTTGAAGGTTTTCCGCTACGGTCCGCTCGAATGGGTCTGGCGCTGCGTCACCTGGTGGGAACTGGTGCCTGCCCGGCGCGAACCGGAGCCGAGCCGCCGCTGGTGAAAGCGGTTGGCGGACAACATTTCACCCCAGCTTCACCGGTAATGTCTGCGGCCCGCGATGACGAAATCCGGAGCGCCAGGAGATGTCTCGTTCGGGAACCATGAGCGTGGTGTCCGGCCAGCGGGTGAAGAGGTGGTCGACCACGGCCGCAGTCAGTGCGCGCACCAGTGCATTGCCGAGGCATGCGCGCACACCGAGTCCCAGGCCGAGCTGAGCATGCGGAGCTCGGGTCAGGTCCAACTCATCCGGGCTGTCGAAGACTTCCGGGTCGTGATTGGCCGATGCGAGACACAACAGGATCGTTTGCCCGGCCTCGATCGTCTGGTCGCCGATGGTCAGCTCCGTGGTCGCGAACCTGTGGCCCGCGAGGATCGGTGGCGACAGGTAGCGCAGCAATTCGTCTACCGCTGAATGCTTCTCGTTCGTGCTGTGCAAAACGCGCCGCTGATCCGGTCGCCCGATCAAGGTCAGCACCGATCCGGCGATCAGGTCGACGAGCACCTCGTACCAGACGAACAGGAGGTAGAACAGCAGACCGGCCAGCTCATCCGTGCGTGGCAACCCGGTGTCGTCGTGTGCGGCGACCAGTCTGCCGAGCATCGTGTCGGCACGCTCTGCCCGCGCCTGTTCCGTAGCCGCAGTGACGATCCCGAACATCGTGGCGAGGGTGTCTCTGGCACGCAGGGGAGTGGCCGACGGCAGCAGTGTCGAATTCGCCCAGTCGGCTAACCTTTCGCGCTCGGTCGTGCCCAAGCCCAGCAGTTCGCCGAGCATCGCGACGGGCAGCGGGACCGCCAAGCGCTCGACGAGATCGATCTCGGCGCCCGAATCCAGTTCATGCAGTAGGGAATCGACCAGCTCAGGCGCCAGGTCGGTCCACTCGGCCAGTCGTCGCGGCGAGAGCTCGCCGGTCACCATCCTGCGCAGCCGAGCATGGTCGGCGGGCTCTGCGACAAGCACGGCATCCAAGGGTGGCGGAACACCGAAGCCCTGATACTCCCCGGCACTCGCCAAGTGCGGGTTGGTCGACAACCGATCGTCGAGCAGCCCCGCCCGCACATCCGCGTACCTGGTCACCAACCACGCGGGCGGCCCATCCGGCGTCCGAACCCGATGCACCCCACCCTCGGCCCGCAGCCGCGCCAGCACCGGCCACGGATCGGCCGCGAACCCACCACCGAATATCTCCGTCACCCGCCCATCATCTCTCAGGCCGACCGCCGCCGACCCGGGGTGAGACATAACACATTGAATGTCTCGACTGAGACATCATAATGAGAGTGTCTCATGAGTTGGGCTTCGGGTTCGCTAGCTACCCCCACTTCTGAACAGGAGTTCGGTCATGCCTGAAAGCGCTTTGACAGCAGAGGTTTTCGTCACGCCATCGATCCCGGCGGAGACCGGCGTCCCCGGGGCGAGATCGATCTGGTCGCCCATCTCGGCCACCCTGATCTCCGGCACGCGCGACGCAGTCCTCGTCGACGCCTTCCTGACCGAGGGTCAGGCCCGCGACCTGGGCGACTGGATCGAGGCATCGGGAAAGAACCTCACCACGATCTACCTCACCCACGGTCACGGCGACCACTTCTTCGGCATGACGCCGTTGCTGCGGCGATTTCCCGGCGCCCGCGCGGTTGCCACCCCCGGCACCGTCGCGCATATGCACCAAGAGCTGGAACCCGAGTTCTTCCAAGCCTTTTGGGAATCAACCTTCCCTGGTCAGCTCCCGAATGACCTCCAGGTAGCCCAACCTCTGGCCGGCAGCGTGATCGACCTCGAAGGGCACGAACTGCGCGCCGTCGAGGCAGGCTACAGCGACACCCACGACACCACGTTCCTGCATGTGCCCTCGCTCGACCTCGTCGTTGCGGGCGACATCATCTACAACGGCGTGCACCAATACCTCGCCCGAACCAGCAAAGCCACGCGGCAACAGTGGATCGCGGCAGTCGACCAAGTCGCGGCCTTGCATCCGAAACGAGTTGTCGCCGGCCACAAAGCGCCAGGCGCCCAGGACTCCCCACGGGCAATCGCCGACACTCGCGCCTACCTCACCGATTTCGACGAGCTGCTCGACAAGGTCGGCGACCCGGCCGAACTCGTCGACGCGATGCTCGCTCGCTATCCGGATCGCCTCAACCCCGATGCATTGAGGCTGTCCGTGCGTAGGGTTTTCGCCAGCGAACGAGCAGGCTACCCTGCCTGATCGGTCACCCGACGCAGGCGACGGAGGCAGCGAGAGGTAGCGCAGGCGAGCAGGCAGTCCGCGTCCGGAACCCGCGTGTCCGGGCCGCAAATGCGCGGCCGCATCGCAGACTGGACGGTCATGGACCAGTTGGTGCTGATGTTCGTCATTCTGTTCGCGGCGATCCTCGCCGAACCGATCAGTAAGCGGGTCGGTGTCGCGTCGGCGGTGCTGATGACGGTGTTCGGGTGTGTGGTCGCGCTGGTCCCGTTTGCGCCGCGGGTCGACATCGCGCCCGAGTTGATCTTGCCGTTGGTGTTGCCGCCGCTGCTGTATGCGGCTGCTCGGCGGACATCGTGGCGGCAGTTCGCGGAGAACTGGGTCTCCATCGCGCTGCGTGCGTTCGGATTGGTCATCGCGACCGCGGCCGCAGCAGGCGCGGTCTTCCATGCTTGGTATCCGGGGCTGCCGGTCGCCGCTGCCGTCGCGCTGGGGGCTTTGGTCGCGCCACCGGATCCGGTGGCGGCGTCCGCGATGGCGGGTCGCCTCGGCTTGCCCCGCCGTCTGGTGGTGGTCCTTGGCGGGGAGGGGTTGTTCAACGATGTGACCGCGATCGTCATCTACGGGGTCGCGATTCAAGCCGTGGTCACCGGCACGTTCTCCGCGCCGCAGGCCGCGGCGGAATTCGTGATCTCCGCGGTGGTTGCCGTCGTGGTCGGACTGGTGCTCGGGTGGGCGGGCAGCCGGTTGACGAACCTGCTGTCGGAGGCGACCTGGCAGGTGGCGCTGAGCCTGCTGCTGCCGTTCGCGGCCTACGGGCTCGCCGAAGAGTTGCACGGTTCTGGTGTGCTCGCCGTGCTGGTCTGTGCGCTGTATCTGACCGATGCGGTCACCCAGTTCGGCGACTCGAACTATCGGCTGGTCGGTGAATCGTTCTGGGACATCATCGAAATGTTGTTGAGCGGCTTCGCTTTCGGCCTCATCGGGCTGGAACTCGCCACGGTGCTCGACGCGACAGGGCACGAATGGCCGCGCCTGCTCGGTGGCGCGGCCGCGGTGGTCGCGGTGGTGGTCGGCCTGCGACTGGCTTGGTTGTTGGCCACCGTGACGCTCAGCAGGAACTGGCGGCGCAGGGCGGACGCCGACGAGCCGTATACCTGGCAGGAAACGATCGTCACCTGGTGGGCGGGCATGCGCGGCGTCGCGACAGTCGCACTGGCGCTGGCTGTTCCGTTCACCACCGACCAGGGCAAGGACTTTCCCGGCCGCACCGAGATCCTGTTCACCGCGTTCGCCGTCGTGCTCTTCACGCTGCTGCTGCAAGGTCCGACGTTGCCGTTGGTGGTGCGCCTGACCGGGGTGCATGCCGACACCCAGCGCGAGCGCGCAGTCGAGCGTCAACTGTGGGAGCGGGTCGTCAATGCAGAGTTGGCTCGTCTCAAGGAGATTGCCGCCGCCGAGCAGCTGCCCGATGAGGTCTACGAGCGTTTCCGGGACACGTTCCGGCTGCGCTCGGCGAAGGCCGACCCGGAGGCAGCCGACGCCGACGCCGAGTCGGATGCCAAGCGAAACCTGATGCTGGCAGGCAAGATTCGCGAGATCCGCGAGGAGGTCCTCGAGGCAGGCCGCCGCGAAGCACTCAACGCCCGCCGGGAGCCGGGCATACCGCCGGACGTGGTCGACCGGGTGACTCGCCGCCTGGATCTGGGCAGGCGCTGAATCAGCTTGCGGAAACGCCGTTCTGCCGGATCGCGTCGAGCACCTCACCGTAGCTGAGGTCGGAGGACACCAGCGCGCGCTCGGAGGGAACGTCGATGTCGACGGAGTCGACACCGTTGACGCCGCGCAGATTCGACTCGATGGCCGAAGCTGACTCGTGGGTGACGTTGTGCAAGGTGATTGTGTAGGTAGCCATGTGGATCGAATAGACCGAATCGTCGGGTGTAAACGCCGGCGAACAGTCGAGTTCGATTCCTACGTTTGGTGGTCTGCTTCCCGGGAATAGCCGGGGTGTCATACAACTCGACGCAAGAGGATTGTCATGATCATCATCGGGCTCGTCGTCTTGATCGCGGCAGTGATCGTCGGAGTCGCAGGCGTGGTGGCGAACAACGACGGAAATCACGTGTTGTCCAGTGATTTCGCCGTTTTCGACTACCACTTCCACGGTTCCAGCGGTGTGCTGTTCGGCTACGGCATCATTCTCGGCGCCATCGGCATGCTCGGGCTGACCCTGCTATTGACCGGCTCCTGGCGTGTCTCTCGACGCGGCATGGCTGCCCGTCGCGAACTCAGGCAGTCCCGCCGCGAAATGGCAGCGGTCCGGCGTGATCTCGGGGACAGCACACCACCGCCGGTCCGTAAGGAACCCGCGGCGCCGTCGCACCGCGAGCCGGTCTGGAGCAGGTTCGTCCGTAAACCGGCCACCACTGCTACCGGGGACACACCGCGCGCCGAACGCACCTCCCGTGCGCAGGCGCCGACGTCGAAATAATCATCGATAAAAGGAAATACGACCATGATTGTTCTCGGACTCATCCTCCTCATCGCAGGGTGGTTGCTCGGAATCGGATTGCTCACCACCGCAGGCATCATCATCCTGATTGTCGGCCTCGTGCTGATGATCGCCGGTTCGGTGGGCCGCCCGGTCGGCGGTCGGCGCTGGTATTACTAGGGACCGACCATGAACTTCGAAGACCGGATCGCACATCAGGTGCAAGCGGCAAGGGGCAACGTGAAGAAGGTCCTCGGCCGGGCGGCGGGAAATCGCCGCATGGAATCGGAAGGGCGACGCGAACAGGCTCGCGGTAACTTGAAACGCGCAACGGATAAACTCCGGGACGCCTTCAAGCGCTGACCTGTCGAACCGAAAGCCGGTGTCGGCCAAGGGCAATCGAGCCCTCGGGCCGGCACCGGCTTTCCGCTGCCGTCATACTCCGGCGACTCCGGCCAGTTGCCCGATGCCGTAGGTGACCGCCATGGCCAGCGCGCCACCGATCACCACCCGCAGCACCGCCCGGCCAGGGCCGCTGCCGCCGAGGCGGGCACTGATCGTGCCGGTCAGTGCCAGCGCGACGAGCACGGCGGCGAAGGTGACCGGAATCCGCGCCGGCACCGGCGGCAGCAGAATGGCAAGCAGCGGCAACAGCGCACCGAGGGTGAACGACACCGCCGAGGAGAACGCCGCCTGCCACGGATTGGTCAGGTCCTTGGGATCGAGCCCGAGCTCCGCCTCCGCGTGCGCGGTGAACGCGTCGTGCGCGGTGAGTTCCTCGGCGACCTTGCGGGCCGTGGCCTCGGACAAGCCTTTGGCCTCGTAAATGCCTGCCAGCTCGGCCAACTCGTACTCCGGTTCCTCGCGCAGTTCCCTGCGCTCCTTGGCGAGCAGGGCCCGCTCCGAATCGCGCTGGGTGCTCACCGAGACGTACTCGCCGACCGCCATCGAGATCGCGCCGGCCGACAGCCCGGCGATGCCCGCGGTGAAGATGGCGTTCGTGCTGGTCGTCGCGGCGGCGACGCCGACGACGAGGCCCGCGGTGGAGACGATGCCGTCGTTCGCGCCGAGTACGCCCGCGCGCAACCAATTCAGCTTGGACGCCAGTCCCTCGGCGTGCGGTTCGTGTGGGTGCCCGCCCGAGGCGGGTGCGCCGGTCGTTTCGTCCATGAGCCGCAGACTATGCCACTCCCGTGGCGATTTCGGTGCGCCTCGTCAGCAGCCCAGTGAGAGAAATGCCCGCAGATATCCCGCCGACTGCCTGAGGTACATCCACGCCCAGAAACTCAGGCCCGAGTCGCTCGGGCTGGCCACCATCGTGATTTCGCCGTCGAAGCATTTCGACACGATGTACCGCGCGCGCGACACATGCGGTGTGTAGGTCACCACGATGATGTGCCGCCAACCGAATTGTTTTGCCCGCCGCCGTATTTCGTGCGCTTCGCCCTCGGTCGTCCACGGGTCGGGGATGAAACAGCTGACGGTGAAGTCGAATCGGCCCGCGCAGTACTTGTCCATCTCGTGGTCGTCGTTCCCGGTGGACCGCGAAATCACCAGGGTGGGAGCGTATCCGCGCTGCGCGAGCTCGAGCCCGACATCGAACCGTTCGTAGGCGGTGCCGCCGAGCACCACGATGGCATCGGCTTTGCGCAGCGGATCCTTCTGCGGATACACGTACACCGGCAGCCCCGCGAGCCCGATCAGCAGGACCAGGGCGATCAGGGTGCCGAAGAAAATTCCAGCTCGTCGCAGGCCGGGCACTTCTCCGAGGGTACCGACAGCTCGGCCGCCGATCATCGGCACAGCTGGTCGAGATGATGTGTCAGCAGTTCCCGAAGCCGGGTCGGTGGCACCTTTTCCGGGCGGATCAGCGCCTGCACGGTGAGGCCGTCGATGAGGATGTAGAGGCGCTGGGTTTCCAGTGTCAGGTCGAGGTCGTCGCGCAGACGGCCGCTGGCGGCCAGTTCCGCCATCACCCAGGCGACGAGTTCGCCGGTGGCGTCATAGAGTTCGTTGCTGCTCCGGCGCAGGGACGGCTCGGTGAGCACCCGGCCGAGGAACGCCAGCCATACCTGGGTGATCGCGCGTTGGCGCGGGCCGGTCGGCAGCAGGCCGGTGAGCAGGATCTGCACCGCGCGTTCGAGGGGGTCTTCGGCCAGGTCCAACTGCCGGATGTGGTCCATCATCCCTTCGCCGACCATGCCGAGTGAGAAGGCGAGTAGTTCGGACTGGGTGGCGAAGTAGTGCCGCAGGCTGCCCATGGACATCCCTGCCTCGTCGGCCACCCTGCGCACCGACGCGTGCTCCAGCCCGTCGCGCTGGATGACCCGCCACACCGCCTCGGCGATCGCCTGCCGCCGCTGCTGATGGGCTTGTTGATCAACGGTTCTAGCCACCTCGTATTTGTAGCACGACTGTGCTAACTTAATTGTCAACACAGTCGTGCTAATAAAGGGGTGGGTGGCGATGCGGTGGTTCGGTGCGATGCTCGCGGTGCTTGCGCTGCTGGCCGGGTCGTGCGCGGCGGAGCGGTCGCGTCCGGCGGAGCAGGCCGGGCCGACCTGGTCGCCGTGCGCGGGCATCTCCGGTGACGACCGGGTGTGGGAGTGCGCGACGATCACCGCGCCGCGCGACCATCGCGATCCCGGCGCGGGCACGATCGATCTCGCGCTGATCCGGACCCGTAGCGCCGATCCGGCGCAGCGGCTCGGATCGCTGGTCTACAACCCGGGCGGGCCCGGCGGCTCCGGCCTGGAAACCGTGGTCGGCGTGGCAGCCAAGTTCTCGGCGCTGCTCGATCGCTACGACCTGGTGTCGTGGGATCCGCGCGGTGTCGGCCGCAGCACCGCGGTCCAGTGCGCGGAAACCGCACTGCCCGACCGTGTTCCGCGTACCGACGCCGAGTGGGCCGCGGTCGACGCGAGCAGCAGGCAGTTCACCGACTCGTGCGCCACGCAGTCGGGCCCGCTGCTACCGCACATCGGCCTGTTCGATTCCGCCCGCGATCTCGATCTGGTCCGCGCCGCCGTCGGCGACGACAAGCTCAACTATCTCGGCGTCTCGTACGGCGGTCAGCTCGGCGCTGCCTACGCCACGCTGTTCCCGCAGCGCGTCGGCCGGATGTTGCTCGACGCCCCTGGCACTCCGTTGCGCACGTTCCGGCAGAGCCTGCTCGATCAGGCGGCCGGCAGTGAGGCCTCGCTGCGAGCATTCCTGGATTTCTGTGTGGCGGCGGGCAATTGTCCGCTCGGCGGCACGCGGGAGCAGGCACTGACTCGGGTGGACGCCTTCCTCGCACAGGCCGAGGCGGCGCCGGTGCGCACCGATCGCGGCACGCCGCTCACCCGGGCCGTCGCGACCGCCGGGCTCGGCCTCGGTGTTGCCGCGCCGGAGAGTTGGTCGCACCTCATTCCCGCACTGGCCAAGGCCTTTTCGGGGGACGGAAGCGAACTCGTCGGCTACGCGGACCTTTTCGCGGGGCGCAGGCCCGATGGGTCTCGGTCGAACTTCGCATCCATCAATACCGCCGCGAACTGTGCCGACTACCCGGACTTCTACACCACCGACCAGGTGCGCGGGCTGCTTCCCGAGTTCGCCGGGGTTGCACCGCGTTTCGGCGAACTCACCGGGCTCCGCCTGGCGGAGTGCACCTACTGGTCCGTGCACGGTGTCGGTCGTGCTCCGCTCGGCGGCGCCGGTGCCGCGCCGATCGTGTTGATCGGCAACACCGGTGATCCGGAGGCGCCGATCGAGTGGGTGACCGAGCTGGCGCAGGCGCTGCCCTCCGGTGTCCTGCTGACGTATCACGGTGTCGGCCACGGTGCCTACGGCGGCGTGAACGAGTGCGTCGACCGGGTCGTGAACGGCTACCTGCGTGCGGGTGTGGTGCCCGAACGCGGCGCAGTCTGCCGCTGATCGCATCGTCGGCGCGGGCGGGAATAATCGAAACGCCCCGCTACGTTCCATTCCATGGAATGAAGATTTGCGGCATCGAAGAGTGCCATGCCGTGAAGTTGCCTGCAAAGGTGCCGTAGTCACCGACCGTGGTTAGCAAAGAAGACTTACAGGGAATGGAGTACCGCATGACGGATGCGCGTCTGGTCGAGGTGTTCGACCAGCTGGTCCGGGTGGAAATCCTGCTCTGGAACACCGTCGAGCGGCGGCTGCGCGCCGAGCATGCGCTGCCGGTGCCGTGGTTCGAGATGCTGCGCGTCGCGGGCAGGCCGGGCGGCGCGCGGGTCAGGGACATCGCCGAGGGATTGACGATCACCGAGGGCGGCGCAAGCAAGATCGTCGATCGGGTGCAGGCGGCGGGCTACGCGCAACGACAGCGCGACCCCGCCGACGGTCGCTCGTCGCGTATCACGCTGACGGACAAGGGCGAACGCATCGTGCATGCCGCCACCGAAACGGTCGAGGCGGAACTCGCAGAGCGGATGGGCGCCGTGCTCGGGACGGTGTCCCTGGACCGGCTCGATGCCACGCTGCGTCTGCTCCGTGCCGCCAATGCCGCCGCCGCGCCGACGGCGGAACCAGAGAAGGAGTAATCGAATGACCGCAACCACCATGCGGGCCGTGGTGCTGGACGGCCCAGGGCCGCTCTCGGCGCTGCAGATCCGCGAGCTACCGGTGCCGACGCCGCGGCCGGGTGAGGTGCTCATCCAGGTAAAGGCGTTCGGCCTCAACAGGTCCGAGCTGCACACCAGGCTCGGCCTCGCGGAGGGCATGACCTTTCCTCGGGTGCCGGGCATCGAGGCGACCGGTGTCGTCGCCGCGTGTCCCGGCGGCGAGTTCGCGGTCGGCAAGCAGGTCGTCGCGATGATGGGCGGCATGGGCCGCGCCTTCGACGGCGGCTACGCCGAGTACACGTGTGTGCCGGTGGCCCAGGTGATTCCGTTCACCAGCTCGCTGGACTGGCCGACGCTCGGCGCGGTCCCGGAGATGCTGCAAACCGCCTACGGCTCGCTCACCGTCGGCCTCGATGCCCAACCGGGACAATCGATTCTGATCCGGGGCGGCACCTCGTCGGTCGGCGCGGCCACCGCGGTGCTCGCCGCGCAGCGGGGCATGACCGTCTTCGCGACCACCCGCAACCCGGCCAAGGCCGATGCGTTGAAGCAGCTCGGCGTCGACCACGTGCTGATCGACGACGGCGAAGTCGCCGAGCAAATCCGCAGGATCGTGCCCGACGGCGTCGATACCGCGCTCGAGCTGGTCGGCACGCCGACACTACCGGATACATTGCGCGCCACCAGAATTCATGGCGTCGTCTGTTTCACCGGCATGCTGTCCAACGAGTGGCTCGTCGAGAACTTCTATCCCCTCGGCTATCTGCCGCAGGGTGTCCGCCTCACGGCCTATGGGGGTGACGCGAGCGACCTGCCCGCCGCTGTCCTGCAGGAGTTCCTCGATGCCGCGGCGGCAGGCCGGATCACCATCCCGGTCGATCAGGTCTTCTCGCTGGACCAGATCCGAGAAGCGCACGGCTACATGGAATCCGGCGGCGCGGTCGGCAAGTTGGTCGTCGCACTCTGAGCGCACCTCGACAGGGCGCCGGCCGGTGATGGACAGGAGAGCGGAACCGAATCGCCGATGCTGTCGCAGCGCACCCTCATCATGCGCTGCTGGTGTCGGCGACGGGACGCGGTGCGTCTCGCGCACCCCACGGACGCGAGTCGACGCGGTCCCGGCCCCGCCTCCCGGTCACGGTGCCTGCGGCGCTGGGCCGCAGGGCTGGTCTCCTGTCCACCACTGGCGATGATGGTCACACAGACCAAGACGATGCCAGCCGCCGTTCCGCAACCGATAAATAACGAATCAACGTTCGTTATTCAACGCCTGCGACGTCTGTTTCCGCAGCGTGCGCGCCGTACAGCCGATCGAGGTTCGGCGGCGACAGGCCCGCCCGCCGGAAGATCTCGGCGGCTTCCTCGAGCTCCTGCTCAGCGCGTCCGCGGCGGCCGCGCGCCGCCAGCGCGGCGGCATGCAACGCCATCGCCCGCGCCCGGTCGATCGGGTCGGCGGCCTTGGTCAGCAGGCGCAGCGCCTCGACGGCGTTCGACTCCGCCTCGACCGGGTCGCCCGCCTGCAGGTGGATCTGCGCCAGCCGGGTGCGCGCCCAGCCCTCCCACAGCCGCACCCCGTTGCGCCGCGCCGCGCGCACCGCGTCGGTGCCGAGCTCGATCGCGCGCTGATGCTCGCCGAGCATCGACAGGGTGGCCGCCAGCTCGTGCGTCGCCCAGCCGAGCGCCACCGGGTTCGACGACTCGTGCGCGAGCGCGATGGCCCGCTCGGCCATCAGTAGCGCCTCATCGTATTGTCCTGCCTCGCAGTAGGTTCGGGTGACCAGGGCCAGGCACCATGCCTCCATCGACCGGTCGCCGAGCGCCCGGGTGAGCTGGGTCGCGTGCTCGAAATGCCGATGCGAGGCGTCCGCGTCGCCGAGCCTGCGTGCCGCGACGCCGAGCAATACCGACGCGAGCACCGCGAGCCTGCGGTCGGCGTCGTTCCCCTGCGGGCCCGAGACCGCGTGCAGATGCGGCAGGCTGGCCTCGACCTCGCCGAGCCCGACCTGGAGCAGCGCGCCGAGCGCGGTCCTGATCCGCCGCTCGGCGGCCAGGTTGTCCTCCGCGATCGCGGTGTCCAGCATCGATTCCAGCGCGCGTGAGAGCTCGCGCGCGCCGGTGCCCGCGTCCATCAACTCGGCCATCACCCAGGCCAGATCGGCCGCGACATCAAGGGCGCGCCCGCCGATCCGGGCGGCCTGCTGGTGCAGCGCGATGACGACAGGGCGCTCGATGTCGTTCCACGCCTGGCCATCCGCGCCGCCGGCGAAGGCGCGGCCGGGGACCGTCGTCGGGACGAGCAGGCGGGTCGTGTTGCTGTAGTCGATCGCGCTGAGCAGGTTCTTCGCACTGGCCAGGTAGTAGTCGAGCACCCGGACCAGCAGGACGGATTCGTCCTCGTCGGCAATGCTGCACGCGAAAAGCCGCAGCAGGTCGTGGAATCGGTACCGGCCAGGCGCGGTGGTCTCCAAAAGGCTCAGATCGACCAGGGATTCGCACAGCTCCTCGGCCTGCGGCGCGGTGACGCCGAGGATCGCGGCGATGCCGTCGACGGACAGATCGGGCACCTCCGCCAGCGCCAGCGTGCGAAAGGCCTTGGCCTGCTCGTCGGTGAGCTGTCCGTAGCCGAGCCGGAACGCCGCCTCGACCGCGAGCTCACCGGTCTTGAGGACGTCGAGCCTGCTCTTCTCGTCGGCGAGCCGCTCGGCGAACGACGCGATCGTCCACTGCGGCCGGACCGCGAGCCTGGCGCCGACGATGCGGACCGCCAGCGGCAGGTGTCCGCACAGGGCGACCACCGCGCGGGCCGAGTCCGCCTCGGCGGCAACGCGATCGACGCCGAGGATGCGCTCGAGCAACACCAAGGCCTCCGCCGCTTCGAGCACGTCGAGCCGGGTCCTGGTCACCGAGGGCAGCTCGGTCAGCGCCGACCGGCTGGTGATCAGCACCGCCGACCCGGCGAGCAGCGGCGCGACCTGCGCGTAGTCCAGCGCGTTGTCGAGCACCATCAGGATTCGCTTGCCGGACAACCGGGTACGCAGCTCGGCGGCCCGCTCGTCGAGGGTGGACGGGATATCGCCCTCCGCGACGCCGAGCGCGCGCAGGAAGCCACCGAGTGCGGCGGCGGGCGGGGTCGGCAGCGGATCGACCCCGTGCAGGTTCGCATACAACTGCCCGTCCGGGAACCGATCCCGCACCCGGTGCGCCACATGCAGTGCGAGGGTGGTCTTTCCGACGCCGCCCATGCCACCGACCGCGGAGATCGCGACCGCGCTGCTCGCGCCGGTCAGCTGTGCGGCCAGCTCGTCGACGAGTTGCGCACGGCCGGTGAAATCGGCGATGTCGGGCGGCAATTGGGCAGGCACCTGCTCGATTCCGGCCCGCTGGACGGTGGCCGCGGCCGGCATCGGGAGCGCGCCGCGCAGGATGCGCTCGTGTACCACGCTCAGCTCGGGACCCGGCTCGACGCCGACGCCGTCCACCAGTGCCCGCCGGGCCCGCGCGTAGGCGTCCAGCGCGTCGGACTGGCGGCCGCAGTGATACAGCGCGGTCATCAACAGCGCCCGAAATCGTTCGCGCAGTGGATGTTCCTCGATCAACGGGCCGAGCTCCGCGACCGCGTCGGAGCTGCGCCCCGTCTCGATGTCGAGGGCGAGCCGGTCCTCCAGGATGGCAAGTCGCCACTGTTCGAGCCGCGAGCGTTGCCGTTCCGCGAACGGGCCGGGCAGCCCGCTGAGTGCGATGCCCTGCCACTTGTCCAGCGCGGCGACCAGATGGGTCCACGCCGTGTGCGGATCGAGGTCGCGGACCTGACCTGCCGCCGCGACCAGCCGCTCGACCTCGGCGACATCGGTGGCGTCCGGTGGTATGCGCAGCGCGTAGCCGTCGCCGATCGAGACGAGCACCGTCGACGGCCCCCGCGACTCTCGATCCGGTTCCAGGGTTCTGCGCAATTGCGCGACATGGGTGCGCAGCGCGGCGACCGCGCGCGGCACCGGTCGCTCACCCCAGATGCCCTCGACCAGTTCGTCGGCCGTCACCGCGTTGCCCGCACGCAACAGCAAGGCCGCCAACACGGCTCGTCGCTGCGGCGGCCCCAGCTGGAGTGGCGCGTCCCCGCGCCACCCCTTGACCTCCCCTAACACAGTGAAGTGCACCAGTAGAACCTCCCGAACGCTGGGAGTTTACTTGGCGGCGCTTCGGGTTGGCGCGCCCCGCGAGTTCGGGGCGTGTCAGGCCGCCGCCCTGGTGCTGCGGAAGGTGAGCGCGACCAGAAACGTCAGCACCGCGATACCGACCGCCGCGGCGAATGCCGTCGTGATTCCGCTGACCAGCACCTGCTGCGCGGAACCGGTGGCGCTCCTGGTCGCGGTGCCGAACACGGTGACAAGGACGGCGAGTCCGAGCGCGCCGCCGGTCTGCTGCAGTGTCTGCAGCGCACCGCCTGCCGCGCCCGCGTCGCTCGGCGGCACATTCGACATGATGATCACGTTGAGCGGCGAGAATGCCAGCCCGATGCCGAGCCCCATCAGCAGCATCGCCGCGAACAGCAAGGGGAAATAGCCACTGTCCGTGGTCAGCTGGGTGAGCAATGCCAGCCCGGACCCCATCAGCACGGTGCCGACGATCGTCACCGGTTTCGGCCCGAAGCGCGGCAGCAGCCGCGGGATCAGCCTGATCATCGTGAACATCAGCACCGCGGTCGGCAGGAACGCGAAACCCGTTGCCAGCGCGCTCAATCCGCGCACTTCCTGGAGGTACTGGGTCAGGAAGAAGAACATCGACATGCCCGCCATCGGGCCGAGGAAGATGTTGGCGTACGCGGCGGCGCGATTGCGGTCGGTGAACAGCCGCAGCGGCAACAGTGGTTGGGCCGTGCGGAATTCGATCGTCAGGAACGCAACGAGCAGGATGGCGCCTGCAGCCAGCGCGATGTCGGTGGTCTCGCTGCCCCAGCCGTTGGACGCGGCGCTGAGGAAGCCGTAGACGAGCGACGCGACACCGGCGGTCGCGGTCACCGCGCCAGGCAGGTCGAGCCGGGCGGGCTGGCGCACCGCGTCGGGCAGATAGCGCAGGGCGAGCACGGCGACGGTGAGCCCGAAGGGCACGTTGATGAACAGCACCGACCGCCAGCCGAGCCATTCGGTCAGCAGTCCGCCGACGATGAGGCCGATGGCGAAGCCTGCGCTGGACATGCCGGAGAAGAGGGCGAGCACCCGCATCCTGGCCTTGGGTTCGCTGAAGGTGGTGGTCAGCAGAGCGAGCGTGCTCGGTCCCGCCATGGCCGCGCCGATGCCCTGCACCACGCGGGCGACGAGCAGCCAGGTCGCCGACGGGGCCAGGCCGCCTGCCAACGAGGCCAGGGTGAACAGGGTGGTGCCGATGATGAACAGGTTGCGCCTGCCGAACAGGTCGCCCGCCCGGCCGCCGAGCAGCAACAGTCCGCCGAAGACCAGGGTGTAGGCGTTCATCACCCAGGCCAGGCCGGTCGCGCTGAAGTCGAGGTCGGTGCGGATGCGCGGCAGCGCCACGTTCATCACGGTGATGTCCAGGATGATCATCAGCTGGCAGGTGAGCAGGGTGACCAGCACGAGGCTGGAACGAACGGGGCGCAGGCCGGTGTCCGGCGCGGCGATGCCCGTGGGAAGTGTGGTCGACAAAGAACGCTCCATCGTTTTCGGGCTAAGCGGAGAGACTCTCCGTTTCGATGGAGCTATCATATGGAGAGTTTCTCCGGTTTCGCAAGACTAACCGGAGAGTCAATCCGTTTCTAGTGGAGGGTTCGTGGGCGCACCTTCGACCGGTCGGCCGATGCGGGCCGATGCGCGGCGCAACTATGAGCGGATCGTGGAAACTGCGCGCGAGGCGTTCGCCGAGCACGGACCGGAAGCGCCCCTCGACGACATCGCCAGGCGTGCAGGCGTCGGGGCGGGCACGCTTTACCGGCACTTCCCGAATCGGGAGGCGCTCGTCGAGGCGGTCTATCGCTCCAGCATCGAAACGCTCTGCAGGCGTGCTGGTGAATTGCGCGAAACCTTGCCTACCGCAGACGCACTAGAGCAGTGGATGCGTGAGCAGGTGGCGTGGGTGATGGACAAGCGGAGCCTCGCGACCACGCTGAAGGCGTTGATAGACCCCGAGTCCGAGACGTTCACGCTGTGCCGGACGATGATCACCGACGCCGCCGCCGAGCTGTTGAAGCCTGCGCAGGAGGCGGGCATCATCCGCGCCGACATCGAACCGCGCGACCTGCTGCGGTTCGGGCACGGCATCGGCGTCGCCTGCGAGAAGACGCCGGAGGTCGCCGATCGACTGCTCGCCGTCACCTTCGACGGGCTGCGCGTCGCCGGTCGGTGATCAGCCGCGGTGGCGGCGGATCACGGTCGGCGTTGTGCCCCACCATCTTCGGCAGCAGCGGGTGAACGTCGACTGCTCGGACAGTCCGATCAGCGACGCGACCTGGCTCATCGGCATGTCGGTGGTGGTGAGGTAGCGGCGCGCTTCTTCGCGGCGGACCTCGTCGAGGATGACGGCGAACGAGGTGTCCTCGGCGGCAAGGCGGCGTTGCAGGGTGCGCGGATGGACGGTCAACAGCCTTGCGACGGCGTCGATTTCGGGTGCGGTGGTACCGAGCAGCTGTTGCACGGCGGCGCGGACCTTCGGTGCGACGGCGGCGTCGGCGCCACCCGATTGCTCTGCGAGGAAGGACATCGCGATGCGGTGCAGGGTTTCGTCGCCGCCGCTCAATGGCCGGTTCGGCAGGTCGCGCGGCACCCGGAGCGCCGCATAGGGCCGGTTGATGCGCACCGGCACGCCGAAGAATTCCTCGTATCGGGTGATCGGCGCTTCTGGTACGTAAGGCAATTCGACCGAGCGCAGCCCGTAACGTTCGTCGCACAGGCGCTGAATCGTGCGGTGCACGAACGCCAGTCCGAGGTCGATGCCCTGGACGGGTGGTGGCAGCCCTGGGCGGACGCCATAACGCAGCGCGATGACGTGCGGATCGTCGTACGGGTCCGGCTCCGAGGTGAGCGTAAGCGAGCGGGCATGCAGGAACAGGTAGCGCGCGGAGCATTCGAGGACATGGGCCAGCGAGGGGGAGTTGCGGATGGCCAAGGCCAGCGGGCCGAGCATGTCGAGGTCCTGACGCATGGCGATGCGCAGGCCGAGGTCGGGGCAGTTCAGTTGGTGCGCGGCCAGTTCCAGCGCGGCGGCCAGTGCTTGATCCGGAATCAGTAGATCGTCGGTGTCCAGGGCTGCGAGCGGCAGCCCGCACGCGGTGGCGAAGTCCTCGGCGTTGCCGCCGAGCTCCGCGACCGTCGCGCGAAAACCGCGCAGGCCTGCGGAGCGAATTACCGACATGTCGCTCAGAATCAAATAGTTGTCGTGCAAAGTCAAGAATCCGAGGTCGCATCGTTACAGACTGGGAGTATGAGCCAGTCCGTCGCAGCCCCCGAACACCTCGACGTCGTGATCGTCGGCGCTGGCTTGTCCGGCATCGGCGCCGCCTATCGGTTGCAGACCGAGTGCCGCGGGAAGACCTATGCCATTCTCGAGGCCCGCGCGGCGATGGGCGGCACCTGGGACCTGTTCCGGTATCCCGGCATCCGTTCGGACTCCGACATGTTCACCCTCGGCTACCCGTTCAAGCCGTGGCGTGATGCCAAGGCGATCGCCGACGGCCCCTCGATTCGCCGCTATATCAACGAAACTGCCGCCGAATTCGGCATCGACCGGCATATCCGCTACCAGACCAAGGTGATCGCGGCCGACTGGTCCAGCGAAACCGCCCGCTGGACACTGACTCTCGAAGAGCGCGACCAGGCGGGCAACGCCACGCGGCGCGAACTGACCTGTGGCTTCCTGTACGCCTGTGCGGGCTACTACAACTACGACCACGGCTACTCACCCGAATTCCCCGGCGCCGCTTCGTTTTCCGGCCAGGTGGTGCATCCGCAGTTCTGGCAGGAAGACCTCGATTACGTCGGTAAGCGCGTCGTGGTGATCGGCAGCGGAGCCACCGCCGTCACGCTGGTGCCCGCGATGGCCGAACAGGCCGAGCGGGTCACCATGTTGCAGCGCAGCCCGACCTGGATCAGCGCGGTGCCGGGCCGCGACAAATACGCCGACAAGATCCGGGAGCTGCTGCCGCCGAACCTGGCGCACCGGGTGATCCGCACCAAGAACATTCTGTTCAGCATCGGCTTCTACCAGTACTGCCGTCGCCGCCCGGAGGCCGCGCGCAAGCTGCTCACCGGCTTGACGACGCGAATCCTCAAGGACGAGAAGGCCGTAGCCGAGCATTTCACGCCGAGCTACGACCCGTGGGACCAGCGTCTGTGCGCGGTCCCCGACGCCGATTTCTTCAAGGCGATGAAGAAGGGCAAGGCCGAGGTCGTCACCGATCACATCGATACCTTTGTGCCGGAGGGTATTCGGTTGAAGTCCGGCCGGGTGCTGCCCGCCGACATCATCGTGACCGCGACCGGCCTGCAAATGCTCGCGTTCGGCGGCATCACCCCTCGGGTCGATGGGGAATCGGTCACGCTGGCCGACCAATTTGTCTGGCAGGGCGCGATGCTCACCGGCCTGCCCAACTTCGCCGTCTGCATCGGCTACACCAACGCGTCATGGACCTTGCGTGCCGACCTCAGCTCCCGCCTGGTCTGCAAGATCATCAACCACATGGACCGCCGTGACTACGCCGCCGTCGTCCCGCGCGCGGAGCGCAACATCACCGAGCAGCCGCTGCTCGACCTCGCCGCAGGCTACATTCAGCGCTCGATCGCCGATTTCCCCCGTCAGGGTGATCGTCATCCGTGGAAGGTCCGCCAGAACTACCTCCTCGACTCGGCGACCACGCTGCGCACCGACCTCGACAAGACCCTCGCCGCTACGCCGAGGTCGGCGGTCCGTGAGCCCGAGTTCTCGGCGGCGCGCTGACTTCCGGCTGCCGCCGCCCGATAGGCTCGGCGGAAGATCACATCACTGATCTTCCGCAACCACGAGGAGCATCGAATGGCCGACTGGAACACCCAGATCATCGAGGAATTCCGGAACAACGCCGGCAAGGTCGGCGGGCCGTTCGAGGGCGCTGATCTGCTGCTGCTCACCACCATCGGTGCCAAATCCGGCCAGGCGCGCGTCAGCCCGGTCGCGTACGTCCGTGACGGGGACCGGCTGGTCATCATCGCCTCGAAGGCGGGTGCGCCGACCAACCCCGACTGGTACTACAACCTGCGCGCCAACCCGGAGGTGACCATCGAGGTCGGCACCGAAACCCACAAGGCGACCGCGACGCCGATCACCGAAGGGCCAGAACGCGACCGCCTCTACGCCGCGATGGTCGCGGTCATGCCCGGCTTCGCCGACTATCAGGAGAAGACCGACCGCGTCATCCCGGTGGTCACGCTCACGATCGATAGCTGATAAAGCTAACCCGTTAGGGTGGTTCGGGGCTAGGGTCGAGGGATGCGATACGGAATCTCGATTCCACAGCATTTCGCTGACGGGACATTTCAGCCGAAAGCCCTGCGCGAGTACCTCGATCGGGCCGAAGAGCTCGGGTTCGAGAGCGCATGGATGACCGAGCAGGTGATCGGATCCGCGCCGAGCATGAGCCCGCTGGAGCTGCTGGCTTTCGCCGCGGCCAGTAACGAGCGGCTGCGGCTCGGATGCTCGGTATTCGTGACGCCGCTGCACAATCCGGTGCATCTCGCGAAGCGGATCAGCACGCTGGACCAGTTGAGCAGAGGCAGGCTGGAGATCGGCGTCGGGATCGGCGGCCGCGGCAGGATGCTGTCCGCGTTCGATGTCGCTCCCGGCGACAATCTCGTGCGGCGCTTCAACGAGGGCCTCGACTTGATGCAAGCGCTGTGGACCGAGCCGATCATCGATTTCGACGGTGAGTTCTGGCGGTTGGCCGCCGCCACCATGGAACCGAAACCGTTCCAGAAGCCTTATCCGCCACTGTGGTTCGGCGGCAGCAAGCCTGCCGCGCTGCGCCGCGCCGTCCGCAGGGGCGACGGCTTCTTCGGCGCGGGCTCCTCGACCACGGCCCAGTTCGCCGAACAGGTCCCGATCGTCCGCGCCGCACTGGCCGAAACCGGCAGGGAACCAGCGACTTTCCGCATCGCGAAACGGGTGTACATCGCGGTCGACGACGACGTCGAGCGCGCACGTACCCGCATGGTCGAAGCCCTCGTCGCCCAGTACGGCGACTTCGGCAAGTCACTGCTGCCCGTAGCAGTGTGCGGCGCGCCGGAGACCTGCATCGAGGGACTGCGCGCGGTAGCGGACATCGGCGCCGAAATGATCCTGATCAACCCACTTTTCGACTCGGCATCCCAAATGGAACGCGTCGTCGCCGAAGTGCTACCCCACGTCGCCTGAGACGTTCCCATCACGGCGCCGGGCATACCACCGCACTCCTTCTGCGAATCCGCACCCTCTCTGTGGATCCGCACTGCTTCTGGTCTGCCAGAAACGGTGCGGATGCGCAGAAGGGGTGCGGATCTGGGGCGTTCAGGCGCCGACTGAGGAGAGCAGCATCGGAAGGGCGTTCTGCATCTGGATCTTCCAGGCGTTCCAGTCGTGGCCTTGGGTGGCTACGTAGCGTTCGTCCACTCGCGCGCCGAGGCGTTGCAGTTCGTCGACGAAGCGGTAGTTCTGTTCGTAGACTTGGGATTCGACGGCCCCTGATTTGCCGTAGGAGACGAACAGGGGGATGCCGGTGAGCTTTCCGGCTTGGCTGTAGGGGTTGTTGGCGACCCAGATCTTGCGTTCTTCGGCGTTTCGGTAGTCGCCCCACACCCTTTCCCATGCGGCGGCGCAACCCTGGCCCGGCTTGTCGGGGTCGCCGGGTGCGCCGGAGGCGTGCAGCGGGTCGACGTTGCCGCTGAACGAGGCGGCCGAGTTGAACCAACCCTGGTGGGCGGCAGCGAATTTCATGGCACCGAGACCACCCATGGAATTGCCGGCGATGGCGCGGGTGCTGTTGGCGTGATAGCGGGTTTCCAGCAGCCCGCGGACGTCGTCGAGCAGGTACTTCTCCCAGGCGGGTGGTCCGTAGCTGCCGCCGTTGTACCAGTTGGAATAGGCACTGCACCAGCTGGTTTCGGGCAGCACGAAGATGGCGTTCTTGCCTGCGGTGAGCGCCTCGAGGTTGCCCTTGTCGGTCCACGACTTGTGGTCGTCGAAGCCGCCGTGCAGCACCCAGACGGTCGGCCAGGATCGCGAGGTCTCCTTGGTCCAGCCGGGTGGCAGCAGGAGCCGGACGACCTTGACGGACCAGTCCGGCCCTTCGAGATTGGGTGACGAGACGCCGATGTCGAGGATGCGATCGCTGACCCTGGTTTCCCAGCGGACGGTGCCCGCTGCGGCGTCGGCGGGTGCCTCGACCGCGAAAGGAATAGCGAGACTGGCGATTACGGTGGCTGCGGCGGCGATGAGCCGACTGAGTCTGGACAACGGGCGTTCCTTTCCTCCGGGGACTTTCCCTGGTGCTGCTGGTCCCCGCGGCGAATCTAAAACACCCCGCGCCTCCACGAATAGCCTTGTTCGCCAATCGGTGCCCCCCAAATTCTTGCTATGCCTGATCCCCGCTCCGCCTGAATCATCCTGCTTCCAGCACATCTCGGTGCGCCGGCGCCGACTGCCTCCGGCACAGTGGTGCTCGTGCATATCGCGGTATATCTCGCCCACCCCAGGTCCGACAGTTTCAACGGAGCCCTGTTCGACGCGGTCGTCGATGAACTGCGTGCCCGCGGCGCCGAGGTCGCCGCGCACGACTTGTATGCGGAGGGCTTCGACCCGGCGTCGACCGCGGCCGAGACCGACACCGTGCGCGGCGCGCACACCGCCGACGAGCTGGTGCGGCGCTATCAGGACGAGTTGGCCGACGTGGACGCGCTGGCATTCGTGCATCCGAACTGGTGGGGGATGCCGCCCGCGATCCTGACCGGTTGGGTGCAGCGGGTGCTCACCCCGGCCGTCGCCTACAAGCTGGACGAAGCCTCGGGCGAACCGGCCGGACTGCTCCGGGTGCGGCGGGCCCTGGTGCTCAACACCTCCGACACGACCCTCGAGCGGGAACGTGACGTGTTCGGTGATCCGCTCGCGCAGATCTGGGCGGCCTGCGTGCTGCCCTATGTCGGTGTCGCGGATATTCGCCGCAGGGTGTTCCGGACGGTCACGGATTCGACCGCCGACCAGCGCGCGACCTGGCTGAAGGAGGCGCGCGACCTGGCTGCCGCGCTGGTCGCCGACCGTTAGAACGGGCGCATGTGGGCGGTGGACCGACCCGTGCGTGTCCTGATTGTTATCTGGAACAACAAATTGGTCGCCCGAACAGGTTGTGCGCTGAGTCACAGTCGAATATGTTGCAGCGAACAACATTCGCTCGACCTCGACCGCCCGGGCACTACCGGGGCGGTGGTTCCACGAAAGGCCCCCTCATGCGTAAGGGCATTCTCGGCATCGCGGCCGTCTCGATCGCGTTGCTCGGTTCGTTGACTGCTTGTGGTGACGACTCGAAGGGTTCAGGGGGTGGTGGGGCCAAGATCGGGGTGATCTTGCCGGACAGCAAGACCTCCGCACGCTGGGAGACGGCGGACCGGAAGTACCTGCAGGAGGCGTTCGACGGCGCCGGGGTCAAGGCCGACATCCAGAACGCGCAGGGCGACAAGAACGCCTTCCAGACCATCGCGGACCAGATGATGACCAACGGCGCCTCGGTGCTGCTGATGACCAACCTGGACAGCGGCACCGGCAAAGCGGTGATCCAGAAGGCGAAGTCCCAAGGCGTCACGGTGATCGACTACGACCGGCTGACGCTCGGCGGCGGCGCCCAGTTCTACGTGTCCTTCGACAACGTGAAGGTCGGCAGCCTGCTCGGCGAGGGCGTCGCGAAATGCCTCACCGACAAGAACGCGGCCAATCCCGTTGTCGCGTACCTCAACGGCGGGCCGACGGACAACAACGCCACCCTGCTGAAGACCGGCTACGACGGAGTGCTCAAGCCGAAGTTCGACGCGGGCCAGTACACGAAGGGCCCGGATCAGGCTGTGCCGGAATGGGATAACACCCAGGCGGGCACCATCTTCGAGCAGATGCTCACCAGCCAGCCGAACATCGGCGGCGTTGTCGCCGCGAACGACGGCCTCGCCAACGCCGCGATCGCGGTGCTGAAGAAGCAGAAGCTCAATGGGCAGGTCCCGGTGAGCGGCCAGGACGCCACGGTGCAGGGTCTGCAGAACGTGCTCAAGGGCGACCAGTGCCTGACCGTCTACAAGGCGATCAAGAAGGAAGCTCAGGCCGCTGCGGAGCTGGCCATCGCGCTGACCAAGGGCCAGCAGGGCCAGGCGAACGGCACCGTGCGCGACCCTGAGGGTAAGGCCGACGTGCCCTCGGTGCTGTTGGAGCCCAAGCCGATCTACGCGGCGAACGTGAAAGACGTTGTCGCGGACGGCTATGTCACCAAGGCCGAGCTGTGCACCGGTGAGATCGCCGCACTCTGCGCGTCCAACGGCATCTGATCGCCCGAGCCCCTTCCGCCGGCTCGATGAGGGGACGGCGGAAGGGGTGCCTTCTCAGGGAGCAGCAAATGACAGAAGCATCGCGTAGTGATACGCCGGTCGTCGAATTACGCGGCCTGGAAAAGAGTTTCGGGCCGGTCCATGTCTTGCACGACGTCGCTTTCGCCGCCTACGCGGGCGAGGTGACGGCGCTGGTCGGCGACAACGGCGCCGGAAAGTCCACGCTCGTCAAATGCATCGGCGGCACCCATCCCATCGATGCGGGCGAGTTCCTGTTCGAGGGCAAGCCCGTTCAGGTGCACAGCCCGCGTGATGCGGCGGCGCTCGGCATCGAGATCGTCTACCAGGATCTCGCGCTCTGCGACAACCTCGACATCGTCCAGAACATGTTCCTCGGTCGCGAGAAGAAGACCGGGATCGTGCTCGACGAGTACGCGATGGAGGAGTTGGCCGGAAAGACCTTGGCCAGCTTGTCGGTTCGCACGGTCAAGAGCGTCCGGCAGCAGGTGTCCAGCCTGTCCGGCGGCCAGCGTCAGACGGTGGCGATCGCGAAGGCCGTGCTGTGGAACAGCAAGGTGGTGATCCTGGACGAGCCGACCGCTGCGCTCGGCGTCGCCCAGACCCAGCAGGTGCTGGAACTGGTGCGCCGCCTGGCCGACCGCGGCCTCGCGGTGGTCCTGATCTCGCACAACATGAACGACGTCTTCGCGGTCTCGGATCGGATCGCGGCACTGTATCTGGGCCGGATGGCAGCGCAGGTACGCACCTCCGACGTGACCCACGGGCAGGTCGTCGAGTTGATTACGGCGGGCCGCAGCGGCGCACTGGGCCTGGACGCGAACGGAGCTAAAGGATGAGTGAGCGCAGCGAGCGAACAATGGGCACAGCCGCCCCTGTGGCGGTTATGCCGGAGCCGAGCGTCAGCGAGGCGCAGGCATGAGCGCCACTGTGGTTGAAAAGCCTGATACTGCACCGGTTTCCGAGATGGTGCAGAGTTACGTCGGCCGCGTGCGCAGCGGGGACATGGGCGCGCTGCCCTCGGTGCTCGCGTTGGTCCTGCTGTCCGTCGTCTTCTGGATTGCTCGTCCGGTCTTCATGTCCGAGGCCAACTTCGCGAACCTGTTCACGCAGGGCGCGGCGATCGCGGTGATCGCGATGGGCCTGATCTTCGTGCTGCTGCTCGGCGAGATCGACCTGTCGGCAGGCTTCACCAGCGGCGTCTGTGCCGCGGTGCTCGCGGTGCTGCTCACCGACCGCGGCTGGCCCTGGTATGCGGCGGTGCTGGTTTCGCTGCTCACCGGCGTGGTGATCGGGTTGACGATCGGCACCATCGTGGTGAAGGTCGGCATCCCCTCGTTCGTGGTGACGCTCGCGGCTTTCCTTGCGCTGCAAGGTGTCGCGTTGAAGATCATGGACAACGGCCGCAACATCTCGATCCGCGACGACACCATCCTCGCCATCGCGAACAAGAACGTGCCGCCCGTGCTCGGCTGGGTGTTGTACGCGGTGCTGATCGCCGGGTTCGCGTTCGTGCAATACCGAAAACTGCGGGCCCGCACCAAACTCGGGCTCACCGGCGAGACGGCGCCGGTGATCGCGCTGCGGATCGCCGCGGTCGCGGTGGTGCTCGGCATCGCCGTACTGGTGCTCAACGGGGAACGCAGCCGCAACCCGGACCTGCACTCGCTCAAGGGCATGCCGATCGTGGTGCCGCTGATCGCGATCCTGTTGCTGCTGTGGACGTTTGTGCTCAACCGCACCTCCTTCGGCAGGCACATCTACGCCGTCGGCGGCAATGCCGAGGCGGCCCGCCGCGCGGGCATCACGGTGGATCGGGTGAAAATCACTGCGTTCGTGCTGTGTTCGACGATGGCGGCGGTGGGTGGCCTGATCGCGGCCTCGCGTGCCAACTCCGTCGACCCCAACACCGGTGGTAGCAGCGTGCTGCTGCTCGCGGTCGGCGCGGCAGTCATCGGCGGCACCAGCCTGTTCGGCGGGCGCGGCCGCATGCTCGACGCGGTCCTCGGCGCCGCGGTGGTCGCGGTGATCGACAACGG
This sequence comes from Nocardia sp. NPDC049149, assembly GCF_043197455.1. NCBI lineage: Bacteria > Bacillati > Actinomycetota > Actinomycetes > Mycobacteriales > Nocardiaceae > Nocardia > Nocardia sp. NPDC049149. The sequence goes on along the minus strand of NZ_JBICTD010000003.1, from coordinate 999,445 downwards.
CATGGGCTTGATGGGCTACAGCGCGGGCACGAAATTCGTTGTGACAGGATTTGTGCTGCTCTTGGCGGCCGGCGTGGACGCCTTGTCGCGCAAACGCACGCGACTGAGCGGATAAAGACAGCGGAGGATCAGCGACTTCGAAGGAGTCCGACGTCAGCGAGGCCAGAGATCTGGAGAGGCAGGTGACCGTGCGCGCTGCTCCCTCCCCAGAGGAGATTCGCAGGCAGAACCTGGCCGCGCTGCTCCGGCACGTGCATCGGGACGGCGCGGCCTCGCGTGCCACGCTCGCCGAGCGAATGGGGCTGAACCGCAGCACCATTCTGGCCTTGACCGCCGACCTGGCCGCTGCCGGCCTGGTGCGTGAGGAACTGCCTGGTCAGACCGGCAAGGCGGGCCGTCCGTCGCTGGTGGTGCGGGCCGAGTCGGAGCGCGTCTACGTCGTCGCGCTCGACGTCGGCGCCGACCGGCTCGCTGCGGCCAGGGTCGGACTCGGCGGCCTGGTGCTCGATCAGATCGAAACCGCAAGGCCCATGGGAACTTTCGATCCCGAGGACGTGATAAGCGCGCTGGCCTCGATGGCGCGCGGGATGATCGGCAAGGCCGCCGATGCCGTGTGCGTCGGTGTCGGCGTCGCGTTCTGCGGGATGGTCCGCGAGGAGGACGGCGTCGTCCGCTACGGGCCCAATATCGGCTGGGTCGATGTGCCGTTCGGCGCCAGCCTGACTCAGGAACTCGACCTCGGCCTACGGGTAGCGGTCGGCAACAACGCCAACCTCGGCGCGCTCGCCGAACGCGAACGCGGTGTCGGTGTCGGCCTGTCCGACCTGATCTACCTGCACGGCGACGTCGGCATCGGCGGCGGCATCATCATGGGCGGCCAGTTGCTCGGCGGCGAGGGCGGCTACGCGGGCGAGGTCGGCCACATGATCGTCAACCGGGACGGCCGACCGTGCGCGTGCGGATCGCGCGGATGCCTGGAAGCCGAGGCGGGCGAGCTCGGCCTGATCGCCGCGGCAGGCCGCACCGACCGGGCGGGCCGAGCCGCGGTGGAAGCCATCGTCGAGGCCGCCGCGCGCGGCGACGCCACTGCGCGGGACGCGCTGCACAATGTCGGCGATTGGCTCGGTTACGGCGTCGCCAACCTGGTCAACATCTTCAACCCGTCGATGGTCGTCTTCGGCGGCGTGCTGCGCGACATCTACCTGGCCTCGGCGGCGCAGGTGCGCAGCAGGGTCGCGGTCGACGGCCTGCAGGCGGTCCGCGAGCGGGTCAGGCTGCGCACCTCGACCCTCGGTGGCGACGCGACTCTGATCGGCGCGGCCGAGCTGGCCTTCGCCGACGTGCTGACCGATCCGCTGCAGACGCTGGCCAGGATCTCCGCCGGGCTTTCGTGACCTACCGCACGTGAAACCGCGTGTGGGCCAACCCTCGTCGACGGTGAGCTTCCCGCTGATCACCTAACCCGACTACTATGCGCACAGCACCGTTCGGGTGATCGAGCACACCACACCCGGGGTGCTTGGCCGGTCTGCGGTAGTTCGAGCGTGAGCAATAAGGGGTTGTGATGGAGAGGCCGGCGTGGGCGCCCGAAGGCGTGGATACCGAGCAGGCGAGCCCGGCGCGGATGTACGACGCGTTGCTCGGTGGCTCGCACAATTTCGAGATCGACCGCAAGGCAGCGGAAATGGGCAAGATGCTGGTGCCCGATCTGCCCCGGTTGGCGCTGAGTAACCGGGCGTTCCTGCGCAGGGCGGTGCGCTTCCTCGCCGAGTCCGGTATCCGTCAGTTCCTCGATATCGGGTCGGGGATTCCGACGGCGGGAAACGTGCACGAGGTGGTCCAGGCCATCGATCCGGAGATCCGGGTGCTGTACGCCGACATCGATCCGGTGGCGGTGGCGCATTCGCGGGCGATCCTGCAAGGCAACATCAACGCGGGCGCCATCGAGGCCGATCTGCGCAAGCCCGCTGAACTGCGGGCGAAGGCGGCCGCGACCGGACTGATCGACTTCGATCAACCGGTTGGCCTCTTGCTCGTCGCGGTGCTGCATCTGCTCGCCGACAGCGACGAGCCCGTCGCGAAGGTGGCGGATCTGCGCGCGGCCGTGCAACCGGGCAGCTATGTCGCCATCTCGCACCTGACGTCGGAGCTGCGTCCGGAAGATGCGAATAAATTGGGTGATAATGCGACCAAACAGGATCGAATTGGCATCCATTTCCGTAATCGGGACGGAATCGTCGCTATGTTCGATGGATGGGAGCTGGTCGAGCCCGGCGTAGTCGAGTTGCCGGTCTGGCGCCCGGAGTCCGAGCGGGATCTGCACGAGGCACCGGGCCGTTCGCTCGGTCTGGCCGGGGTCGGCCGAAAGGTCTGAAGCGCGAACACGAGCCAGCAGGGGGTCCCTGAGTGGGGTCGCATGAGCTAGCGGTGCGGTGGGCCGACGCGCTCGACGGCGCGGTGGCCCCCACCCTCACGCGGACCCAGATCGAGGCCATGCTCGCCGACCTCGGCGCGGCGCTGATGAACGTGGTGCGCGGCAGCACCGACCTCGCGGTGGCGCGCGACGCTGCGACCGTGCTGGTAGCGGCCAACTATCGGGACGCGGTGGCGGTCAGCCGTTCGGTGGTGGTGATCTGCCGAGACCTGGTGGACGAACTCTGTCCGACCAGGGAAGGCCCGGAATACGAGCGCATCCGCGACCGTGCGGTGCTCGCCGCAGCCGAATTCGCGGCAGGCTTCACCGCCGCGTTGCGGATGGCGGCGCTGGCCGAACAGGAAGCGACGCTGGTGGCTTCGCTGGCGGCGGCGCAAGAGGCCGAGGCCAGGCGGCAGTTATCGGAGGCCAGGTTCGCGGCGGTCTTCGCGGGCGCGTCGGTGGGCATCGGCACCATCGACGTGGCGGGCAACGTGCTCGACGCGAACGCGGCGATGGCCGAAATGCTCGGTCTGCCAGTCGAAGTCATGCCCGGCCGGTCGGTCGCCGAGCTGATCGGCCAGGCGAATATCGGGTACGCGTTCGAGGAGCTGCAGCGGATGCTGGCCGGCGAGTCCGATCGCTTCCGGCTGGAGACCGAGCATCTGCGCCCGGACGGCACCACCACCACGATCGACCTCTCGATGTCGTCGGTGCGCGACAGCGCCGGGCAGATCGCCTTCCTGATCGGGGTCGCCGTCGACGTGACCGAGCGCAAGCAGCTGGCCGACCGGCTGTGGCACGACGCCAACCACGACAGCCTCACCGGCCTGCCCAATCGCGGCCTGTTCTTCGATCGGCTGGCGAACGCGGTGCCGCCGATCGGCGTGTGCTACCTCGATCTCGATGGCTTCAAGGAGATCAACGACGTGTGGGGGCACACGGTCGGCGACCGGGTGCTCCGCGTGGTCGGTCAGCGGCTGCAGTCCGCGGTCGAAACGGTCGACGGGCTCGTCGCGCGTCTCGGCGGTGACGAATTCATCGTGCTGATCGAAAAGTGCCCGTGTGCAGGCAAATTGACCGAGATCTCCGACTGGTTGGCCAGGGCGCTCACCGAGCCGATGGAAGTCGAGCATCACCTGGTGAGCGTGGCGGCCAGCATCGGAACGGTCTTCCTCGACGAGGTCCCGACCGCGCCGGATCAGCTCATGCATGCCGCCGACACCGCGATGTACCGAAACAAGGCGACGGGCACCAGGTTTCGCCAGCGGTAGTCGGCTCAGCGGGCGGCTAGCGCGCGCAGTAGATGCTCGGTCAAGCGGTCGAGATAGCCGGGTTCGGTCGTGGCGTGCCGGACGTTCAACCGCCAGAACATCGGCGCGGCAATCAGATCCAGCGCCAGCTCGATATCGGTGTCGGCGGGGAGTTCGCCGCGCTCGATGGCACGGTGCAGCATTCGGGTGCCGAGCGCGCGCCGTGGCGCGCCGATGGTGGCCCGGACCGCTTCTGCCAGTACCGGATTGCGGCCTGCCTCGGCCGTGAGATCCGGCAGGATCGTGGACATCCTCGGGTGGGTGAACCAGGCGTGCGTTGCCCGCAAACTCGCCGTGAGATCGGTGCGCAGTGTGCCGGTGTCCTCGACATCGGCGAGTTCGACGCTGAACTCGGACAGCACCGCGATCACCATGTCCTGTTTGGACGGCCAGCGCCGGTACAGCGCGCTCTTGCCGACGCCGGCCCGTTTGGCGATCGCCTCCATCGACAGCCGGACGTATCCGTGCTCGGCGAGCTCGTCCATGACTGCCTCGGCGACGGCGGCGGTGATGCGTGGTTGCAGGACCGCGGCGCCGGTGGGCGCGCGGCGGGGCTTCTCGACCATGGGCGAAGTATACGGGTGGACGGGACGGTGCCGTCCCGTCTATCTTTGAACGGGACGGTACCGTATCGTCCAAATGGAATGGGAGGGCTCATGCCCGAATCGGTAAGCACCCCGAGTGCCGTGGTCCACGAGGCACTCCGGCTCCTGCTGGCCAAGGACATGGCAGGCTTCGCGGGGTTGTGGGCAGAGCAGGGGAGCATCGAATTCCCGTTCGCGCCGCCCGGCTATCCGACCGAGGTGATCGGGCGCGCGGCGATCGCCGACTACTTGCGCGGCTACCCCGAGATGGCCGATATCCAGTCGATCGACCCGCCGACGGTGCATGTCACCGCCGACCCCGACATCGTTGTCGTCGAGTTCTCGGTGGACGGCGTCGCGGTGCGGACCGGGCGGCCATATCGGCTGCGCTACATCGCGGTGATCACCGTGCGGGCTGGCGAGATCGCGCACTATCGCGACTATTGGAGCCCGCTTGCCGCGGCCGAGGCGCTCGGCGGCGCGGAGGGCTTGGCGGACTTCGGCGCGTCGGTGGTGCGTGGATGAGGATCCTGGTCACCGGAGGTACCGGAACGACAGGCAGCCGAGTGGCGGCCCAGCTGCGCGCCGAAGCTGCCGAGGTGCGCGTCGCTAGTCGAAAGCCGCACGGCCCCGGACAGATTCGTTTCGAATGGACCGAGCCGAATACGCATGCGGCCGCGCTGGCAGGCATGGACGGCTGCTATCTGGTCCCGCCGATCGGGGCGATCGACCCGGCTCCGCTCGTTGCGCCGTTCCTGGCCGCAGCGGTGCGTGCCGGTGTGCGTCGAGTGGTGCTGCTCGGTTCGTCTGCGATCACCGCCGAGACGCCGGGGGTCGGCGAGCTGTACGGGCTCGTGCGCGAGGCGGTGCCGGAATGGGCTGTGCTGCGGCCGTCTTGGTTCATGCAGAACTTCACCGGCGCACATCCGGTGGCGGCCGGTATCCGGGCGGCGGGGGAGATCGTCACCGCGACCGGATCCGGCCGGGTCGCCTTCGTCGACGCGGACGACATCGCCGCCGTCGCGGTGCGCGCCCTGCTGGATCCGGCGCCGCACAACGCCGAGCACGTGCTCACCGGACCCGAGGCGTTGAGCTACTCGACGGCCGCGGCCGTCGTCGCCGAGGTCACCGGCCGCGCGGTACGGCATCGCAGCGTGGGCCGCATCGAATTCACCGCGCTGGTCAACGAATCCGGCGTGCCCGCCGAGTTCGCCGCGATGCTCGCCACTCTCGACGACGACATCCGGCAGGGCGCCGAAGATCGGGTCACCACCGTGGTGCCCGACGTGACCGGCCGGGCTGCCCGGTCGTTCCGCGAGCACGTCGTGCGGCATCGAGCTGCACTGATCACCGAAGCGGTTCGGCCGCAGGGGAGTTCACTGCGCTGAGCGGGTGTCGTCGATCTCCGCCAAGCTGTTCGGCACGAAGAACGGTGGCGTGCTGTGTCCGGAAACCCGGTAGCGGCCCCAGAAGTCGAGTTCGCCGATCACCGCGGATGCTGTGCCGAAAGGGGTGCTGACCTCCGCGATGGCCGTGTCGCCCACGGCGGCCGCGAGCTCCCGGTTCGGCTGAATTCGCCCGTACCAGCGATAGATTCCGTCGATGCCCTGGAAATGGCCACGCAGCGTGAGCTCGACCGGGACCTCGGCGCCGTCGATGGTGATGATCGCCTGGCCCTGGTAGTCGTGGTCGTCGGCGGGGTCGGACATGGTCGGGTCCTACTGATCGAAGGCGATGTCGACGTGGTCGGTGAGCGGCACGGCCTGGCAGGCCAGGGTGAGTCCGAGGGCGAGATCGGCGTCGACCAGGGTGTCGTTGCGCAGCATGCGGACCTCGCCGGACCGGACGGTGCAGGCGCAGGCGCTGCACGCGCCCTCGCGGCAGGAGTAGGGGGCGTCGTGGCCACCGGCAAGCAGCACATCGAGCAGCGGTGTGTGCCTCGGCCAGCGCAGCTCCAGGCGGCGGCCGTCGAGATCCACCGTTGCGGTAGCCGGGGTTTCGGAGTCGTCCTGAGCGATCACGATGTCGGCGAACGGATCGCCGGTCAGTGACTGGTAGATCTCGGTGTGCACGTGGCGTTCGGCCATGCCTGCGGCGACCATGGCTGAGCGCGCCGTGTGCATGAATACCGTTGGGCCGCAGAGGAATGCATCGAAGCCGGTGTAGGGCCACAGTCGTTCGGTCATCGCTTCGGCGGTGGGTAGGCCCATGGTCGACTCCAGCCAGTGGTCGACGATGAGCCGGTCCGGGTACTCGGCCATCATGTCCGCGAGTTCGGTGCCGAAGATGACGGAGGACGCGTCGCGGTTGGCATAGAACAGGTAGACGGCGCCGGTGCCCGCGATCAAGGCGGACTTGATGATCGAGATGACCGGGGTGATGCCGCTGCCCGCGGCGATCATGAGCAGGTCGGCGTCGAGCGATTTGGGCGTGAAGACGCCCGACGGTGACAGGATGGTCAGTCGCAGACCGGGAACGGCGTTGTCGCACAACCAGTTCGAGGCATAGCCGCCCGCGGTGCGCTTGACCGTGATGATCAGGTCGTCGTCCAGATGCGGTGAGCTCGACAGCGAATAGCAGCGGGCCACCGCGCCGGTCCGGTCGCTCGGGATGCGCAGCGTGAGGAATTGCCCAGGGCGATGGCGGAATCGGGGGACGAGCAGGTCGGGCACCTCGAAGACCAGCGAGACGGCGTCGGTCGTCTCGCGGATCACCTCGACGATCTGCAGCTCGTGCACGTGGGTGTTCGCCGTCGCGGCGGGCAGCGTCGCGGCGGTGTCCGGCTCGGTCATGATCAAGCCGTCCGAGACAGTTCGGCCATGACGTCATCGGGCAGTGCCCTGGCCAGCCGCAGGATGCGGGTGCTCACGGCGCCGCGGACCATGCCGACCTCATAGGCATAGCGCAGCAACACCTCGCCGGCGAACTTGGCGTTGTCCCGGTAGTTCGGGTTCAGCAGCGCGACGGCAAGACCATGCAGCGGGTGGATGCCGACCGAGCGGTAGACCCGTGGGGTCACCACGGCGGGTTGGATGCCGAACACCATGACCGCGAACGCGAGTCGATGCGCCGCGTTGACCACCTTGCCGCGCTTGGCGATCTGGCGCACCAGCTCCTCGCGCGCATAGGTGATGTGCCTGGCCTCCTCCAGCACGTGAATCTTGTTGAGCTGACGCATATGTGGCTGAATCTGCGGGTCGTCCATGTTCTCCCGCTGCAATCGGTCCAGCGTCTCCTCGACCAGCAGCAGGCCCGCCATGATGGCAGGACCCATCGGCACGAGGCCGACCAGCCGCACCGCCTTGAACGCGGCCTTGGGGATGAACGGCTGATACGCGGGGAGGCCGGACTTGTTGATCAGCCTGCTGAACATCGTGGAATGCCTGGTCTCCTCGCCGACTTCGGCCAGCGCGTAGCGACTGTGGTCGTCGCCGGGGTTCTGATATTCGATCACCTGGCGCAGCAGGAAGGTGGACAGCGCCGTCTCGGCGAGGATGCCGAAGCTCAGCGCGCTGACCGCCTCGTGCATGCCTAGGGTGCGGCGCTGCTCGTCGGTCAGCCTGTCCCACAGGTAGGTTCCGTAGAGGGTCTGGCGATGGTCGAGCATCCAGCGCTTGTCCGGATCCAGCGGGGCATCCCAATTGATGTCCACCTCACCGTCATAGGCGCGATCGGCGGCCGAACGCAGCAGGCGCTGTGCGGTCTTCTGCCGGTCGCCGACGTTCTTGGCGCGAGTTGTCGACATTCCTGCCGTGCTGACCGTGTGCCTGGCGGGTGTGGTCATCGGTGCCTCCTCGGAGTGGAACCGGGCCAGACGCGACCCAGCCGGAGAATGGTGGTGGTCAGCGGGCCGTCGAACAGTCCGGCGGCAATGCCTTGGCGGACAAAGGATTCGGTCATTGCACCGGCCGCCTCGGTGTAGTGGCCGCTCACGTATGCGGTGGGTAGTGCGTGCCTGGGGCTGACCCCGGCCGCGCGATAGGGGCGCGCGGCGATGATCGTGGGATACAGCGCGACGGTGGCGAGCGCCGCCCACAGGGCCGCCAGTCGGTTGGATATCGTTCCGTGCTCGTCGATTTCGGCGAGCAGTTGATCGTGAGCGTAGGCCAGGTTGCGCCGGGCGCCTGCGCGGTGGATCTTCATCAGCTGGCGCACGTGGGGCTGGACCTGCGGGTCGTCGGCGATCGTGGCCGCGATGTCGTGGATGGCCTGCTGGATCAGCAGGGTCACCGCCGGGGTAGCCGTGTTCCTCGGCGTCAGCAACACCAGCCGCGAAACTGCCTGCGCGAGTAGCGGCCGTCGGTATGGGGCGAGACCGCTCTTGTGCACCATCCTGCCGAACATGGCCATCGTGCGGCTGTCCGCGTGGATGGCGGCGAGCGCGGCGCGCGTCTCGTCGTCGGCAGGGCCGGAGGCCTCGATGATGTCGCGGAACAGCAGCATGGACCGGGCGGCATCGGCGTAGATGGCCAGCGTGAGCAGGTTCGCGAGTTCGTGTTTGGCGAGGGTGGCGCGCTGTTCGGTGCCCATCCGGTGCCACAGCCAGGTGCCGTGAATGGTGCTGAGCTGGTCGGGCAGCCAGTGCTTTTCGGGATCGATCGGGGCTGACCAGTCGATGTCCAGGTCGCCGTCGTAGGTCTCGGCGGCGGCGTCGAGCAGCAGCCGTCGTGCGCTGAGCGCACGGTCGGCGACGGTGCGCCTGCGCCGCACCGGTGCGCCCGAAGTGGTTGTTGGCGAATGGAATTCGATCGGGTCGGGGCTCGGCGTTCCCATCGTGATCGGGCTCTCTTCCGGGTCGCGCACGCACGTCGCCGGTGTCGATCCGCCACGGCGCACGATCGCGAAAGGTGTATCCGGTACCGCTGGTACCGACACCTTGAGTCTGGAACCGCGGATCAGTATTGTCAAGATTGTCTGAGACACGGTTTCGTCAGCGCGGGAAAGAGGACGCCATGACCGAGCGAGGTGGCAGTAGCCCGCACGACGGCGCCGACTACTACGGCACGGCGACCCTCGTCGTGCGTGGCGTGGAAGTGCCGGTGCGCGTGGAACTCCGGGGCTATCCGGAGCCGACGGATGGCGTGTACCGGTGGGTCGGCCGGGTCGAGGCCGACGCCACGCTCACCGAGGTGCTCGGGGACGAGCAGCGCACGCCGTGCGTGGTCCGGACCGAAACGGCGGCAAGGCCCGCGGTCGTCGGCGACCGCGACCTCTGGAACCGGTACCGGATCATGGGCAAGAGCACGCCGCCGTACCCGGTGCACTGAACGTGGTGGATGGTGATCTGTCGGTGGGTGCTGGCACTGTAGGCGCATGACTGAAAACATCTGGCCGATAGTCGAACTCAGGCAGTACACGCTGCATCCCGGCACCCGCGATGTGCTGATCGAGCTCTTCGATCGGGAGCTCGTCGAAACGCAGGAAGCCGTCGGCATGCGCATCGTCGCGCAGTTCCGGGACGAGAGTGATCCGGATCGGTTCGTGTGGATGCGTGCGTTCCCCGACTTCGGCACCAGGGGCGACGCGCTGACCGCGTTCTACATAGACGGCGAGGTGTGGCGCACGCACGCACCCGCGGCGCGAGCCACCATGGTCGACACCGACAACGCGTTGCTGCTGCAACCCGCCTCGGCGGACTCGGGTTTCGTGGTGTCGGGCGAGCGGCCCGGCCATGACGCGACAGAGCTGCCGGAATCTCGCGTGCTGGCAACGATTTACCACATCGACCCGCCGACCGCGGAGTTCGCGGAGTTCTTCGACAGCAGGGTCCGGCCGCTGTTCGAGCGGACCGGTGCGGCGCCGATCGGTTGCTACGTCACCGATCCGTCGCCGAATACCTTTACGCCGTTGCCGGTCCGGGCGGAGACGGTGTTCGTCTGCTTCGCGCTCTTCGAGAACGCGGCGCAGCGCAGGGCGCACCTCGATCGTCTCGCTGCCGATTCGACGTGGACCGAGCAGGTGCTGCCTGAGCTGTCGAAGCGGCTGTCGGCCCCGACCGAGCAGCTACTGCTGGCGCCGACCGCGCGGTCCATGTTGCGCTGATCCGCACGCCTGTCGACATGCCCAGCGAAATTGTGCATTAGTGAAGGAACTGTCCGACCCGCCAGTGCTCGTGTTTCCGGTCTGTTAGAACTCAGACGACTGAGACAGTGCGTCTCCGACGCGCTGTCTCGACCCGCAGACACGCCGAGAGTGGTTGGTCAGATGAAGAATTCGTCGATGTCGATGATCGGTGCCGTTGTCCTCGGCGCACTGTGCGTCGCGCCGTTGCGCGCCGACGCCCAAACCGGCTCGGCGGGGCCCGAGGTGTTCACCGTGACGACCACCGCCGACGCGCCTGCCACGAACCCCTTCGAGGGTCGCTGCCGCACCGAAGCAGGCGAGTGCACACTGCGCGCTGCCGTCCAAGCCGCGAATGTCCGGCCCGGCAGCACCATTCGGGTGCCGGCGGGCCGCTACGAACTGACCATCCCGCCGAACTTCTGGAATACCAACGGCCCCTTGATCGATGCCGCCACCGGCGACCTCGACGTCAACACCGACACCACCATCGAGGGCGCAGGCCAGGACCTGACCGTCATCGACGCGGGCCACCGCGATCGGGTCATGCTGACCACGGCGCGGGTCGCGCTGTCCGGGATGACGATCACCGGCGGCAACGCGAGCCAGCACGAGATCCCGCTGTTCGAAACCGGCGGCGGCGGAATCGCCAACTCCGGCAAGCTGATCCTCGATCACGTCACGGTCACCGGGAACGCCGCGGACTACGGCGGCGGCATCTTCAACATCCCGGTCGCCGACATGAAGGCGACCGACAGCATCATCACCGCCAACGCCGCGGGCGAAGCCGGGGGCGTGCGCTGCGACAACACCTGCACCTTCACCCGCACCGAAATCACCGATAACGTCGTCGTCAACCCACGCGTCAAGTGGTACCGGTTCGGCGGATTCGCCGGTCGCGGTGGCGGACTCGACATCCGCGGCGTCGGCGAGGTGGTTCTCATCGACAGCAGCGTGCTCCGCAACCGCGCCGACGAGGGTGGCGGCGGCATCAATATCGCCCCCGCCTACCTCGACACGCTGCCGTATCAGTTCACCGATGTCTTCAATCCCGGCATGGCCCATCTGATTCTGCGTGGCACCACCATCGCGCAGAACACCGCGGGCCTCGGCGAACAGAACTGCAAAAAGGTGTTCGCCAACATCCTGTCCACCGGCGGCAACCTCAGCAACGACCACTCGTGTGACCTGACCGCCACCGGCGACGAGGTCCGCCCCGACGCGGGCATGCGGTGAAATGCCCACAACCAGAAGGAATTACGCATGGGATCGTTCAACGTCGGCGATTGGATGACCGGTCTCGGCCAGGCTTTCGCGTGGGTGATGTCGATGCTGGTCTCCGGCGCCACCGCCGGATCCTCCTGACCAAAGGTGATGAAGACCTACGATGTCTACCGCCGGAACTGTTGTCCCGGTTAGGAAATAGCGTCGCGGAGTTTCGCCGCGAAGGCGTCCACCCGCCGCTGCTGCTGTGCGGCAGCCGATTTCGCGTGATGGACCTCGATGCTCAAACGGCCGTCGAAGGTGCTGAGGATGCAGGCGCCGCCGCCCGGCGGAGTCGGCTGCGGCACATCGGGGTTCGGGGTGGCGACAAGGGTGGAGCGGAAGTCGGTGAACCGCAAATCCTTTGGGCTGCGCAGTTCCGGTACCCGGCCCCAGTTGGTCACGATGACCATGCCGGGAGCCGGGGCGGGCGCACCTGCCGCCATCATGTCCGGAATGTGCAGCGGCGTCTGGTGCACGGCGCCCGTCTCCAGACCGACCCGCAGCGACTCGCAGATGCTGCGGGCCATATCGAGCAGCTCGACGGGGCCGGTGGGGATGTAGGTGGCGAATCCGAGCAGGTTGGTGCCGTCGGTCTTGCCGACCTGCGGGGTGACGCGGGTACGCAGATCGACCGGGTAGGTGTAGACGATGTCGGTCAACGGCAGACCGCGGAGCTCGGCCTCGCTGAGCACGACCGCGGCGGAGACCAGGCCGTTGATCGTGACGCCCTCGCGATGCCCGAGGTCGACCAGTGCCGCCGTCTCGGCCTCGGAGAAGCGGCACCGTGAGCTGGACGGCGCCTGCTGCCAATCGTCCTCGTCGGCGGTCGGCGCCGGCGCCACTGGTTCGGTGGCCTCCGCAGCGGGCGGTGGCGCGTCCGGAACCGGAAGCGCGATCTTCTCGATGCCGCGTTCCGCGAGCAGTTCCTCGACGGGGAACGGGTACGGGCGCACCTCCCGCTCCAGCGAAAGGCCCCGCACCGCATCGGTGTAGCAGGACCACAGCTCGGCCAGCACCGCCAAGGAGTGGTAGCCGTCCGCGATGCTGTGATGGGTAAGCAAGGTCACACTCGTGCGGTCGCCGTCGCGGACAACGCACACCGCGCTCAGCGCGGTGCCCTGATCGAATTTCTGGTCGCCGACCAGCCGATCGGGATCACCGTCGACGACCACGATGTCCGGTGTGATGCCGGTCGAGGAGACGATGGCATGACCACCGTGTGCCGACGGTTCGAGGCGTGCGGCCAGCACCGGATATGCACGCAGAACAGCCTCGTAGGCCGCCGACAATGCCCCGAGATCGAGGCGCCCCGACACCCCGACGGCATACCCGACGTAGACGCCGATCATCGCGAACATCTGCTCGCTCGGCGCGAGCGGGCGGACAACAGTGGACGTGGTCATAGAGCTCCCCTTCATCTGTGACGAGTTGCGTGCCAGGCACGATCAAAGTGCCGCACGCACGCCGGAGCAAACGGTTTTCCGGCCGGGAACCACCCTCCTGGAGCGGCGTTTCACCGCCGTCTCAGACCGGTTTCGTGTTCAGGGAGTGAGGATCACCGGGAGGGAAGTCAGGCCGTGGGAGCGCCACGACTCGCGATAGACCAGATCGGCTTCGGGAATCGCCAGCCGGGCCTTGGGAAACCGGACGAACAGTTCGGGAACGACCGCATCGATGATCAGGTTCGTGACCTGGGCACCGAGGCAGTAGTGCGGTCCGCGCCCGAACATGAGACTCCGCCTGCCGTTCCGGGCTGGATCCGAGTCGGCTCCAATCAGTGAAAGCAGGACGGTGTCACCCTGTGGAATGGTCACGTCGCCGAAGGTCAGGTCGGCGACCGCGAACCTGCGAATGGAAAACGGGCTAGGAGCAACTCGCTCCATGAGCTCACTACGGTGGGCCTGCCACGCGGCGACCGTCGCGGGGGCGTCGTCGGAGCAGAGCAGCGTCGCAATCATGCTTGCGGTGATGAGTACGGCGTTTTCCAAGCCTGCCAGCATCATCAGAAAAGCCAGAGATACCAGCTCGTCTTCGGTGAGCGCGTCGTCATCGTCTCTCGCCCGGATCCAGCCGCTGATCAGATCTTCGCCTGGGGTCGCGCGTTTCGAGGCGATCAAGGCGACGAAGGTGTCGGTAAGCCAGCCGACAGCCTCGGCCAGTCGCCGCCCGGATTCTTTCGACGTGCTGTCGAACGTGAACATCGCAGTGGCGGCGTCGAACATGTCGGGGTAGAGATCGGCGGGTACGCCGAGCAATTCCCCGATCGTGAGCGCGGGCACTGGAACGCAAAGTCTTTCGAGCAAATCGACTGTTGCACTGCCGTTTTCAAGCAAACCTGTGAACAGTGGATCAGTGATGCGCCCGACCGCAGCGCGCAGATTGTCCGGCCGATCGATGGGAAAACGCAGGCAGGGCAAGCTTTCTGATCCGACCGTGCTCGTTGCCGTCCATATTCAACAGATTCCGGTCCAGCGCGGGTGGCAGGGCGAATCCGGTGTACTTGCCGCCAGAGGTTCGTTTGTCCACGCTCAACCTGGGATCGGCAAGCAACGCGGCCACCTCGTCGTACCCGGCGAATATCCAAACAGGATGTCCCCCAGGAAGTTCCGCTCTCCGCACCGCCCCGCGCATCCGCGCATGCTCAGCCCACCGCGTACTCGCCGACGTGCCGATCACCGTTGTCTCCACCATCACCCGAACCCTCGCTGCCGACTCGAGCACAGGATATGCGTCGTCGCACCATCCGATCGGACGGGGTTACGCGGCCCCGACCTCTCGGGCCGCGTCCAAGTGCGACGCGAGCACCCGCACCCGCAGTCGCTGTTGCGCCGTGGTCTCCTCGGGATGATGGATCTCGATGCTCAACTGATCGTCGAACGTGCTGATGATGATGGTGCCGCTCGGCTGCTGCAGCCGATGCCCGGCCTTGTCCGGCTTGGCGAGCATCACGGAGCGAAAGTCGTTGATGCGCAAGTTGTCCGGCATCCGTGGCGGGCTGATCCTGCCCCAGTTCGTCGCGAGCACGATGCCGGGGGCGCGCGGCGGCGGGGTGGACGCGATATCGGGGATGTGCAGTGGTGACTGCTGCACGGCTCCGGTGGCGAGGCCGGCCTGCAGCGCGTCGCTGATGCCGCGGGCCAGCCCGATCAGTGTGGAGCCCGCGCCGTGGCTGGGCACGAAGTCGGCGAACCCGAGGATGTTCGTCCCTTCGGTGCTGCCGATCACGGGGGTGACCCGGTTGCGCAGGTCGACGGAGTAGGTGTAGCTGAGTTCGGTCAGCGGTAGCTCGCGCAGTTCGGCCTCGGTGAGCAGGATCGCGGCCGACGCGAGGCCGTTGATCGTTGTGCCTTCGCGGTGCGCGAGGTCGGCCAGCGCGGCGGTTTCCGGTTTCGTCAGTCTGCATCGTGCCGTCAGCGGCAGGAGGTAGGCCGAGTCGGTCACTGCGGGCGGGACGGCGGTGAGTGGTTCGGCGACCGCGAACGGTCGCACAATGGTCGGCACGCCGATGGCCTTTTCGACACCTCGGGAAACCAGCAGGTCTTCGACCGCGGCCGGATATCCGTGCAGCGCCGGATTCGGCGAACGTCCCTGGCAGATGTCGGTGTAGCAGGACCATAGCTCGGCGAGCACGGCCAGCGAATGGCACGCGTCGGCGATGCTGTGGTGGGTCACCAGCGTCACGCCGGCGTGTTCGCCGTTGCGGACCACGCACAATGCGGCGAGTGCGGTGCGCTGGTCCAAGTCGGCCCCGGCCAGCAACTGTTCAGGATCGCCGTCGACGACGGTGATTTCCGGCGGGGCGCCGGGCGCGCCGACCAGGATGTGGCCGCGTCCGGCTGGCTCCAGACGGGCCGCGAGCACCGGGTAGGCCCGGAGGACGGCGTCGAATGCCGCCGCCAACGCGCCTAGGTTCAACCGGCCGGACAGCCGCACCGAATAGCCGACGAGAACTTCGCTACCCGCGAAGATCTCCTCGCTCGGTGCCAACGGCCGGATGACGGTAGCCGTGGTCATGTCGATCCCTCCACATGAGACTGCCCATCGAGGCTAGCTCGAACAACCGGGCACACCACAGTCTTTCGGGATCTTCACCTCTGTGATGTATCGCGCCTACCGAACAGGCTGTTTCCGGTTGTGGCCACAACGAGACCATCGTCGACGATCAGCCACTGGCCGCAGACACATCGCAGGTAGCGGACGGTGCCGTGCGCGGAGACGACTGTCGGTGCAGGCCAGGCGCAGGAGGGGCAATTCACGCTCATGAGCCCAAGCCTGGTGTAATGGCTTTATGCATTTCAACCCTTACGGCGGCGCGGCGGCGGAACTGGCTGCTCGGCTGGTCAACGCCGATCGGGACGCGGATCTCGTGGCGCTGCTCGCGGCCTCGGATTACAAACCTCTCGGCCCGGTATCCGCCGCGCAAACTGTGGAGCTGCGGCGCTGGATCCGAAAACTCGACGCGATGTTCGACAACCCGACGGTCGATCAGCTCAACGCGTTGCTCGCGAAAACCACGAGCAGGCCATACATTTCGGTACACGACGGACGTAACCCACACCTGCACTTCGCAGATGAAAGTGCACCTGTACATGAACGCGTCAAGGCCTACACCGCTGTTGGACTCGCTACGTTGTTCTGCGAAGACCCGAATCGCATCGGCCGCTGCGCCAGGGACGGGTGCGAGGACGTCTTCATCGACACCTCCCGCAACGGCCGACGTCGCTTCTGCTCGACGCGCTGCTCGAACCGGGTGCACGTGGCCGAGCACCGCTCCCGCCGCGTGAGCTGAGCGCTCAGTACGCCTTCGCTGCTGCCACCACACGCCCGGATTCGATTGCGGCAAGCAAGGTTTCGTAGTCGGCGGCGGTCTGGTCGGCATACGCGATCGCGAAGTCGGCCATCGCGCGGTCGAAAGTGTCGCTGCTGCCGAGGTACGCCGCGATAGCTACGCGGTCGCCAGAGCGGGCGTGTGCGCGGGCCAGCGTGTGCCCGCAGAGCGCGGCATAGTCGCGGAGATAGGAGCGCGACATTTCCTCGATGACCGCGCTGCCCTTCATGTCCCGCAGTTGACGGCAGTAGTAGTGCCGGTCGTCCGGGCCCGTCGACCAGCCGAGAAAGATATCGCTGGTGGCCTGCATCAGCCGCTGTCCGTGCACCACCCGATGGCCCTGATTGCGGAACCTGCTCGCCGCGGTGTGTGGCGCGAGTACCGACTGCTCGGCCTCCTTGATCTGCAAGAACAGTGGGCTCCGGCTGGGCCGCCCGGCAAGCAGGGCGATGAAGCAGCGGGTGCCGACGCTGCCGACGCCGACCACCTTCACCGCCAGGTCGAGCAGCTCGTACCGGTCGATCAGGACTCGGCGCTCTTCGGGGAGCGTCCGACGGTAGTCGGCGAACACCTGTTGGATCACCTTCTCGTCGATCTGCTCGATCGGGATCAGCAGCGGCGGGCGGTGTTTGATGCGCGGGACACCCTCGGCATTCGGTTCGGTCAGCTTTTCGAGGGCCTGGAGGTTGGTCCGGGTGCGCGCGTCTGCCACTGTTTGCTCGACGCCCTTGCGGCGCTTGGGTTTCTGGGCCACCGCGACCAACTCATCGGCGTCCACCTTCTCGTACCAGACGTCGAGCTCGCCGAGTCCGGCCAGCCGGTTCATCGCCTGCCGATAGGCTGCGGCGGCGGCGCCGACGGCCGCTTCGGCGTCGGTGTCGGCGAACCCGTTGGACCGTGCGGCGACCGCGATGCTGGCCGCCAGCCGTTTGACGTCCCATTCGAACGGGCCGGGCAGCGTCTCGTCGAAATCGTTGAGATCGAAAACCAGCGCCCGCTCCGGCGAGGCGAACAGGCCGAAGTTCGACAGGTGCGCGTCGCCGCACAATTGGACGGTGAGGCCGCTGTTGGGCGAGGCGGCGAGGTCGGCCGCCATGATCGCGGGCGCACCGCGCAGAAACGGAAATTGTCCCGCCGCCATTCTGGCGTAGCGAATCGGGACGAGTTCGGGGACTCTGGTCGCGGCTTGGCGTTCGAGAACGGCGATCGGATCGCCACGATCGGTGGGCGGCTCCCAGACGCCGAGTGTTCGTCGGCCGACCCGTTTCCTGGCACGCCGCCCTATTTCGGCCGAGCCTGGTTCCGCGATCGCCAAGGTGTCCGCCATCGTGCCAGTGTGGCACTTTCGAGCAATTGATGAGCAAATTCCTCGGTGTTTCGGGCCTTGACCGGGCCATCCGATGGCCGGAACGACACCACGACATCGCCTTCGGCGATTGACGTCCGAACGGTTGCGCATCGGCCGAGGGTGATCAACAGTGGTGTGCAACGAACCCTGAGCGACGGGAGGGCCGGCATGGACCACGCTGACGTGGTTGTGGTCGGTGCCGGATATGCGGGGCTGTGCGCGGCGCGCGCCTTGCGGGCGGCGGGCCGTGCGGTCATCGTGCTGGAGGCGAGCGGGCGCGTCGGCGGCCGGGTGCTGTCCGATCGGCTCGCCGGTGATTGGGCCATCGATCTAGGTGCGCAATGGATCTCGGGCGGCCACACCGAGTTCGCCGCGCTGGCGGCGGCGTACGGCGCCGACACCTATGCCTCGCCGTCCGTCGGCGCGAATCTCCTGGTCGAGGGCGCGGTCCGGCGGCCGTTCAGCGGGGCGACGCCGCCGCTGTCGCCGCTCGTGCTGCTGGTGCTCGGGCAGGCCATGTGGCGGATCGAGCGGATGGCCGCGCGGATCGATCCGGCGCGCCCGTGGGCGTCGCCTGGCGCCGACCGGCTCGATGCGATGACCGCGGCGACGTGGTTGCGCCGCAATCTGCCTGAGCGCAGGTCGCGGCACCTGGCCGAGGTGATGATCGGTGAGGAGTTGTGCGTCGACGTCGGCAGTGTCTCGATGCTCGCGCTGCTTGCCACCATCCGGTCCGCAGGCGGTGTCGAGGCGGGCGTGACGGCGGAAACGGTGACCCGGCTGTTCGTCGACGGTGCCGACGGACCGGCGAACGCGATGGCGGCCGAGTTGAGCGATGCGCTGCGGCTCGATTCCGCCGTGACGGCGATTCGCGAAGCGGCGCAGGGACTTTCGGTGGCGGGTTCGTTCGGCAGGGTTCAGGCCGGGCACGTGATCGTCGCGGTGCCGCCCACGTTGGCGGGGCGTATCTGCTACGACCCGCCGGTGCCCGCCGCCCGCGACCATCTGACCCAGCGGATGCCGATGGGTTCGGTGCTGAAGGCCTTCGCTGTGTACGAGCGACCCTTCTGGCGCGACGACAAGCTCACCGGCCAGGCGTTGAATCTCTACGACCCGGTCCCGGTCACCTTCGATGCCACCCGTCCAGGCGGTCCGGGGTGCCTCGGGGTCCTCGTGCCAGGCCGTGCGGCTCATCGCCTGGCCGCGTTGCCCGCCGCGGAGCGTAGAACCATGATCGTCGGTTCGCTCGTCCGAGCGTTCGGGCATGTGGCCCGCAATCCGATCGACTGGCGCGAGAAGGTGTGGGCCGACGATCCCTACACCAGGGGTGGTTACGGCGCCTTCTTCCCGCCGGGGGTGCTGACCAGCATCGGGTCGGCGCTGCGGCAGCCGATCGGCGCGATCCACTGGGCGGGCAGCGAGACCGCAACGGAGTGGTCGGGGTACATCGAGGGTGCGATCCGGTCCGGTCACCGGGCCGCCGAGGAAGTCATCGCGGCACAGCAGGCCGCCACCGTTGCCTAGCTAATCGATGTGGCGGTCGTGGCGTCGGTCACTTTCCGCCGCTGACCGGAGAATGACGCAGCAAACAGTTCTGCGGTCCATCGCCCATGCAGACATAAGAGATATAGGCATCCACGGTGTGGGTTCATGGCCCTGACCGGCCAACTTCACTATCTGGGCATTTGTCCAAATGAATTGCTGAATCCTAGACCGGTTGCTGGGTCGAGTACAGAGGCATTGACGCTTCATTTATGCGCTACACCGTGTCTGAAGAAAAAACTGCCATTCGACCTGGCGAAATGACCAATAGTGATCTCCGTTATGTTGACTGCCATTCTGCTTGGCGCGAACCATAGACCCCATGGCACATCTAGCAAACGTTCAGCAAAGGGTGCGGCTCACGTCGAGTCGTGCCCTCACGGCCGTGCTGCTGATGCTGTGCACAGTGCTGGCAGGCGGGCTGCTTGTCGGACCAGGCAACGCTGCCGCGGACCCCGACCTTTCCGGGTGCACGACCGATACCTCTGTTACCAATCAACTAACGCTCACATGTGAACCCGGCGCTGGCGAAGGCGCACACGCCTTCATCCGCTGCCGCGACATTCTCGGCATGGCCCACACCCACATCGGCCCGACCATCGGTCGCGATGGCGGCGGTTCGACCGCGGTGTGTGCGCTGGCCGAAAACGGTCCGGTCTAGATCCGGACGGGGAAGAACCCCCGGCATGCCTTCCGCGCCGAGAGCCTTCACACCCCAGCAGGGCCAAGCGCGCGTCCTAACCAGAACGTCCTACCGGGCGGGTGTATGGAGAGGCTTGAGCTAATGCGCGTAGACACGAAGGAACGAACCAGAGAAACCAAGGCGGCAGGCCGCCATCGCAAAGAGGTTGTCCGCAATCGTCGCGGCTTGTACGCCGCAGCCACCTTCGCCTCGATGGCGACCGCCATGATCGGTGCAGGCAACGCCTCCGCCGACTTCGAACTTCCGGCACCGCCCAGCGACCTGAACGGCCTGCTGTCCGGCGCGGGCGACGTGGCAGGGCAGCTGCTCGATCCGGCGCAGCAGGACGCGATCGACGGCGCACTCGACAACGCCGCTGGCGCGGCCAACCAGTACACGCCCTTCGGCGACCAGGTGAACTCGGCGATCGACACCTTCCGTGGTGTCGGCGCACCGCCCGCCCCGTGGTTCGGCGGGCAGGGCGGACCGGCCGTGACGAACGCGGTGGGCCAGGCTGCCCCCGCGCCGCTCGCCGACCTCGCGGCGAACGTCGCGCAGATCAACGGCTCCGGCATCCAGCTCGACAAGCTGGCCACCTGGGCGGACACCACGTTCCCCGACGGTCCGCTGCGTGGTCCGGTCAACGACCTGCTGAACTTCGTCGAGCAGGCCACCCAGCTCGCAGGCACGCGCCGCGACGCGGGCGCACCGGCCATCGACGACCTCATCGATCAGGCGCGCACGCTGTTCGGTTTCCCCAAGGACGGACCGGACCCGGTCAAGGCGCTGCGTGACATGCTCACCGAACCCGCTGCCGGACACCAGGATTCGGTGGCACAGCTGCCGCCTGGCCTGCTCGCGCTCGCGGCGCCGGTGGTCGGCCTGTTCGCGCCGCAGCTCGCGGGCAACGCCGGGGCGCTCGCGTTCCTCGCGCCGCTGCTCGCCCTCGCGTCGAACCCGGCCGCTGCGATCGGCGCGGTCTTCACCCAGATCCGGGAATCGGTGCGGGCGATGATCTCCGACGCCCGCCACCCCACCGCGATCGGCCTGCTCGCCATTCCGGTGGTCGCGGTGCTCGCGGTGGTGCCGCTGCTGTTCGTCGGCGGGCTCGGCGTTGCGGCGGTGCTCGCGCTCGGCGCGGTGGTGCTCGGCGCAATCCTGTTCGCGCCCTTGGTGCTCGGCGCGCTCGTGCTCGGCGGGCTGGTGCTCGCGGTGCTGGCGATCCCGGTGCTGATCGTGCTCGCGCTGATCGCAATTCCGGTGCTGCTCATCGCGATTCCGGTCGTGCTGATCGCGCTCGCGGTGCTGGCGCCGGTCGTCGTCATCGGCCTGATCGCCGCGATCGCGGTGGCCGCCGTCGGTGGCATCGCCCTTGCCGTCGCGGTGCTGGCCGGTGGGTTGGTGCTCGGCGTCGTCGGATTCGTCGTGCTGACCGTTGCGGCCCTGCTTGCCACGGTGTTCGTGCCGTTCCTCGGCCTGATCGTCGCGCCGGTGCTCTTCACCGGTGCGCTGGCCTTCGGCGTTGTCGCGTTGATCGCTACTGCCGCTGCGTTCTTCGGCGTGCTCGGTGTCGCCGGACTGGTCACCGCCGGGCTGATCGTCGGCGCCGGGCTGCTGTCGCTGCTCACTCCGCTCGGGCTCGTCCTGGTGCCGATTGTGCTCGCGCTCGCGGTTGTTGCCGCCGTGCTGTTCGGTGCGGTCGGCCTTGCGGGTGGCGTGATCCTCGCGGTGGTCGCCCTCGCCGGGCTCCTCGTGCTCTCGGTCGTCTCCGGCGTTGCCGTGATCGCACTGTTCGCGCTGGCGTTGGTGGCCACCGCGATTCAGCTCGTGGCCGCCGCCGTGTTCTGGGGCGGACTTGCCGCGGGCGCCATCGTCTTCGCCGCCTTTGCCGCGGTCGGTGTCGCCCTCGCGGTGGTCGGCGGGCTGCTCGCTACCGCGGCGCTGGTGATCGGCATTCCGATCCTTGGCCCGCTGTTGGCGCCGCTGCTGTTCATCGGCCTGGTCGCGATTCCGGTGGCGCTGGGTCTGACGGTCCTGTTCGGCGGTTTCGCGTTGGCCGCGTTCTCGGTGTTCGCCCTTACCGGCACGGTCCTGCTCGCCATCGCGGGCCTGGTCGGCGCGGCGCTGGTCGCCTCGCTGTTCCTGATGGTCACCATGCCGTACGCGATTCCGCTGATTCTGGTTGGCGCCCTTGCCTTCTCGATCATCGCGGGAGCCGCGCTGACGGTGGTCGCCGCGGCGTTCGTGGTGGTCACCTGGCTCGGCGGCGGCGCCATCGTGCTCGGCCTGCTCGCGCTCGGCCTTGCCGCCGTCGCCACCGTGTTCGCGGGCGGGCTGGTGATCTCCGCGCTGTCGTTCGTGATGCTCGCGCTCGCCGCGCTGGCGCTGATCGTGATCAACCCGCCGCTCGCGCTCATCGCGCTGCCGCTGATCTTCGGTGGGCTGCTGCTGAGTGTGCTCGGCACCATCGGCGTTGTCGCCGTGGTGAGCACGCTGCTCGCCGGCTTCGTCGGGGCGATCGGCCTCGGCCTGGTGGCCGCGTGGGTGTTCTTCGGGGTGCTGGCGCTCGGTGTCTTCGTCGCCGTGTCCGCGGTGTTCCCGCCGTTGCTGTTGGTCACCGTGCCGCTCGCGGCGGCGGCCTTCGGGATCATGGCGGTGCTCGCGCTGGCGACCATCGGGGTCGGCGGCCTCGGCCTCGGCGCGATCGTGCTCGCCGGCTGGGTGATCGCCGCCGCGCTCGCGCTGGTCGCGGTGGTCGCGACGGCGGCGGTGGCCGTGGTCGGGTTCGTGCTGGCCGCGGTGCTGACACTGCCGTTCCTGGTCTTCGGGCCGTTCGCGGTGGTGGTCTCGACCGCGCTCTCGCCGGTCATCGCGCTGGCGTTGCTCGCGGTGTGGTCGCCGGTGCTGGTGGCCGGTCTGGTGATCGCGGCACTCGGCATCGGCGTCAGCCTGTTCGGTCTGTTCGGCTTGCCCGCGCTCGCGGCGGTGATCGGCGTTGCGCTTGCCGTGGTCACCGGTGCGCTCGCGGTGACGCTGTTCGCCGCAAGCCTGTTGCTCGACTTCGCGACTCTCGGCCTGGTCGCGGTGGTGCTCGCGCCGCTGGTCGCCTTGGCCGGACTCGGTGCGCTGACCTTGCTCGCATTGCCGGTGCTCGCGCTGCTGGCACTGCCGGTGCTCGCGCTGGCCGGGCTCGGTGCGCTCGCCCTGGTGGCGCTGCCGGTGCTGGCCGTCGCCGCCGTGGTCGCGGTGCCGGTGCTCGCACTCGGTGCGCTCGCACTCGCCGTGCTCGCGCTGCCGGTGCTTGCGCTGCTCGCTCTCGTCGCGGTGCCGCTGCTGGCGTTGGCCGGGCTGGGTGCGCTCGCCGTCCTCGCCGCACCGGTGGTGGCCGTCGGCGCGGTGATCCTGCTCGGTGCGCTGGCGATCGGCATTCCGGTGGCGTTCCTGGCGATCGTGCCGCTGCTGCTCCTCGCCGCCGTCGGTGCGCTTGCGCTGCTTGCGCTTCCGGTGCTGCTGATCGGCGGGGCGTTGACCGCGGCGATCGGTGTTCCGTTGGCGGTGCTCGGTGCGCTCGCGTTGCTTGCACTGCCGGTGGTGCTGATCGGCGGTGCCATGGCCGGGCTCGCCGCTCTGATCGGTGTGCCGTTGGCCGCCGTGGGTGCGCTTGCCCTGCTTGCCCTTCCGGTCTTGGTGATCGGCGGCATCGCGGCGGCGGCGGTCGGTGTACTCGCCCTCGGCGCACTCGCGGTGCTCGCGCTGCCGGTGCTGGTCGTCGGCGCGCTCGCCCTTGCGGCGGTGGGGCTCCCGGTCCTGCTGATCGGTGGCGGACTTGCCTTGGCGGCCGCGGCGTTCGTCGCGGTGAAGCTGCTGATCTGCCTGCCGCTGACGCTGGGTGCGCTTGCGCTGCTTGCCCTTCCGGTCTTGCTGGTGGGCGGTGCGCTTGCGCTCGCTGCACTCGCCGTGGCCGGCCTCGTCGGTGGTGCGCTGGCACTGGGTGCGTTGGCCGTCGGCGCCCTAGCCACGGTGGGTGCGCTTGCGCTGCTTGCCCTTCCGGTGCTGCTTGCCGGCGGTGCGTTGGCCGCGCTGGTCGGTCTGCCGCTGGCGGCGCTCGGCCTGTTCGCGCTGATCGAGATCCCGAAGCTGCTGCTCGGTGGTGCCATTGCCGCCGCGGCCGCAGCGGCGCTGGCCGCGGTGCTCGCCGTCGTCCTGCCCGCGCTCGCCGTCGCGCTGCCGTTCGCCGCGGTCGGTGCGATCGCGCTGGCCGTCTTGCCACTGGTCGCACTCGCCGCACTGATCGGCACACCGCTCGCCGCGGTGGGCGCGGCCGCACTCGCGGCACTCGCCCTCGCGATCGCGGTGCTGCTGACCCCCGGCGCTCGCGTCGGCATCATCTCCGGCATTCGCGCCGCGCTGGATCGCAACGGTCCGCTCGGTGGCGTCGGCGGCGGCGCCGCGACGACCGGAACGCAGTTCCTCGACGACATTCCCGACGATCCGAGCCTCGAGCAGCTGGCCGCGTCACTGCAGCAACTGCTCGCCCCGCTGCCGAGCCAGCAGGCGTCCGCCCCGCAGCCGGTCGCGTACTCGGAGTTGCCCTACACCGGAAAGGGGGCCACCGACGCGGTGACGCACGACCGAACACCGCAGCTGGTCAGCGTTTCCTTTGACCACTGAGCTCTGACGAATCCTGAACTGTTCCAAGTCATTCCACTCGATACACCGAACACGAGGAGATCGACATGACCCACGCGATGGAGACCCTGCACCTGGAATACCTCTACGGCCCGCAGTGGCAGGACGTGGTCCGCATCATCGAGCGGTCCGCCCAGCTGACCGCCGAGGAGAAGGACAAGCTCAAGGCCGCCGCGTCGAAGTTGGCCCAGGACAAGGTCACGGCCATGTCGAACGGCGCAGGCTTCGGCGCCGGGCTCGAAGGCGGTCTCGCCGGACTGCTCGCCGGACTCGGCCAGGGCATGAACTCGCAGGCCGCCGCGGCGCAGCCGATGAATATCGCGGCCGCGACCGCCAAGGCGTTCGGCCGTTCGCGCAACATCCAGGTCGCGGGCATGATCGCCGGACACGCCACCGCGCCGAGCGCTGCCGCCGCCCCCGGCGATCTGACCAGCCTGTTCGAGTCACTCGGCTCGATCGGTGCGGTCACGGTGGTCGGCCAGGCGGTCACCGCCGCGGTGCTCAGCGACCTGGTCGGCCAGGGTGAGTTCACCCAGGCCGTCTACGACGAGCTGATGCAGCCGTGGAGCAGCAACATCATCGGCTGACGCCGGAAACCGCAGCTCCAGGACCACCGAAAGGGTTGGCAGCATGTTCGATTCGCGCACTATCGGCTCCGGCGTAGGCTCCGCTGACGCGCTCGGTGGTCTGCTCGACGTTCGGTCGGCGCCCGTCGCGTTCGGTTACTACGAAAGCAACGAGGTGGCCACCGCCGCAGGCGTCGCATGGAATACCCGATCCCGCACCGCCCCGATCGGGTGGTGGAACCGGCATCGGCAGATCCAGGCGGGGGTGGGCATGGCGGTCGTGTTTACGCTCGCCTTCCTGCCTGCCGTGCAGAACGCGATCCT
This sequence comes from Nocardia sp. NPDC049149, assembly GCF_043197455.1. Taxonomy (NCBI): domain Bacteria; kingdom Bacillati; phylum Actinomycetota; class Actinomycetes; order Mycobacteriales; family Nocardiaceae; genus Nocardia; species Nocardia sp. NPDC049149. The sequence continues at coordinate 973,830 of NZ_JBICTD010000003.1, read as the reverse complement.
CACGGTGCTGACTCATGGGTAGCCAACGAGGTCAGCGGACGGCACGCCGAGGGAAGACCTCCCTCGGCGTGACCGCCCTCGCGCTCCTGTTCCTGCTCGGCGCCGCGCTGCTCAGCGCGTGCTCGAGCGGGGAGTCCGCCGACGCGGACCGCAACAGCCCGCCCGACCCGGCGACCGTGGATTGCACCAGCGGCGGGCAAGCCGTTGCCAGTCTGCGGGAGACCTTCCGGCAGCTGTCCGAACAGCTCGACGGGCTCGGCCCCGCCGCCCAGCGCGGCGATATCGCCGAAGTGAAATCGCGTGCGTCCCAGGGGATGGCGCTGTCGAATCAGGTCGCGGCGACCATCAACCCGGTGGCCGACAAGATGGATTCGAAGCTCATCGGCGGCGCTTACCGTGATGTCGCGGCCGCTGGCGGTCAACTCAACACCGCGCTGGCGGACTTCAACACCGCCATCGACAACAACAGCCCGGCACAACCGGTCGCTGACGCGGTGAGCGCGGCACTGACCTCGCTCAACGGCTCCATGGAGCGGATGAAGCGGGCCTGCCCCGTCGTCTTCGCAGAGCCGAAGGGGCCCGCGTACGGGCCACCGCTGACGGCTCGGTGACGACCCTCGTGATCAGCCGGCGCACGCGCAACCACGCGTGCGCCGGCTGTCCGCGTGAGTGCGGCCTCGCTGAACACGATCGATGTGAGTTTGGTTGATCGCACGACTCAGGTTCCCGCTGAACACGATCAGCGCGAGCCAGCTGACCGCTTGAATCAGACTCCTGCTGAACGTCTTTCGAAGAGCCGATCGCGGGCGACCGACAGCGCCCGCGACACCGCGCCGGTGAGCACACCGTCGTCGCCGAGCGTGCTGGCGACGATGCGCGGCCGCAGCGGACCGAGCTCCGCCATCCGTCGCGCGATGGCCGACCCGAGTAGCTCCAGGTTGTTGCCGATGCCGCCGCTGAGCACGACGAGCTCGGGGTCGAGGATTGCGGCGACCGCGGTGACGAGTGCGCCGATCCTGCGGCCCTCCGCCTCCACCACGGCCATGGCGCGCGGATCGCCTGCGGCCGCCGCGGTGAAGATCTCCTTCGCGGAGGCCGCAGGCAGTCCGATCTGCTCGGCCGTGCGCGCGACTCCGCCTGCGGCGGCGACGGTTTCGGTCATGCCGCGTTCGCGGGCGTCGAGCGGGGGAGCGTCGACCTCGGTGGCGGGCAGGAACGACACCTCGCCCGCCGCGCCGCTGTTGCCGACGTAGAGCTCGCCGTTGATCACGATGCCCATGCCGACGCCGGTGCCGATCGAGATGAGCACGAAGTTGCGCAGCCCGGCTCCTGCGCCGAAGGTCAGCTCGCCGACCGCGGCGAGGTTGATGTCGTTCTCGATGGTCGATTCGACGCCGAGCGCGTCGCGCAGCTGGCCGACCAGTCCGGCGCGGCCCCAGCCGGGCAGATTCTGGGCGTAGTCCAACCGGCCGGTGTCGGCGTTGAGTACGCCCGGACTTCCGATCACCGCGTAATGGACTGCGGTCCAGTCGATTCCGGCCGAGTCGGCCACCTCGTCGGCCAGCGTGCGCACCCGCCGCACCAGATCGGGGGCCGAGCGCGCGGTGTTGCGCACGTCGCGACGGCCGATGAACTCGCCGCGCAGGTCGGCGACGGCGAGCCGGATCCAGTGCCTGCCGATGTCGATGCCTGCCACCACGCCCGCGCGCACGTTGACGTCGTAGAGCGCGGTGGTCGGGCCCGGCCTGCCGCTCAGCGAGCCGACGAGTTGTACAAGTCCCGCCTGTTCCAAACCCGAAAGTGCCGCCGAGACGGTAGGTTTCGAGAGCCCGCTGGCCTTGGCCAGCTCGCCGCGCGATGCCGGTCCGCTGACGCGCAGGTAGTCGAGGAGCAGCCGCTCGTTCATCGTCCGAAGGAGCTGGGGATTGCCGACCCTACTCATCAATCCTCCTGCTCGTACCACTGGACACCTCGTTGTTAGTAAACTACCTTTCTTACCAACGCTCAACCGGGCGCTCTCGCTCTCCTCTCGGCACGGTGACCTCATGCGTCGTATTCAGCTCTTCAGCGCGGCGGCGGCCGCACTCGTCCTGGCGGCAGGCTGTAGCTCCGGCGACAGCGCGAACGACGCGAAGTCGGGTGGCGACAACCCGACGATCGCGCTCCTGCTCCCGGAATCCAAGACCACTCGTTACGAAGCCTTCGATCGTCCGCTGTTCGAGGCGAAGGTCAAGCAACTCTGCGACAAGTGCAGGGTGCTCTACTTCAATGCCGATCAGGATGCGGCAAAACAGCAGGGCCAGTTCGAATCCGCACTCACCCAGGGCGCCGATGTCATCGTCTTCGACGCGGTCAACGCGGATGCCGTTGCGCCGCAGGTGAACACGGCGCGGCAGAAGAAGATCCCGGTCATCGCCTACGACCGGCTGATCTCCGGCATCGACTACGACTACTACGTGTCGTTCGACAACGTGAAGGTCGGCAAGGTGCAGGGCCAGGCGCTGCTCGAGGAACTGTACAAGCGCGGCACCGCGGAGAAGGGGCAGGTCGTGGTGATCAACGGCTCGCCGACCGACCCCAGCGCGGGCGACTACAAGAAGGGCGCGCACGAGGCGCTCGACGGCAAAGTGAAGGTCGGGCGCGAATTCGACACCCCCGACTGGTCGCCGGACAAGGCACAGCAGCAGATGGAACAGGCCATCACCGCGCTCGGTAAGGACGCGATCGTCGGTGTCTACTCCGCCAACGACGGCATGGCGGGCGGCGCTATCGCCGCGTTGAAGCGGGCAGGCTACGCGACGCTGCCGCCGCTGACCGGACAGGACGCGGAACTCGCAGGCGTGCAACGGATTCTGACCGGCGAGCAGACCATGACCATCTACCTCGACTACCGTGCGCAGGCGGAGAAGGCGGCCGAGCTCGCCGTGGCGCTCACCAAGGGCGAGAAGCCGACGGCGCCCGCGCGCACCGACAACGGCGTCGCCGACATCCCGTCGTATCTGCTAGAGGCGATCGCGGTCGGCAAGAACAACATCAAGGACACCATCATCAAGGACGGCCTATACTCGGTCGCCGATATCTGCACGCCGGACGTGGCGGCGGCGTGCCAAGCCGCGGGCATCAAATGACGGTTACCACAACGGTTCTCGCGGCCAAGGGGCTGACCAAACGGTACGGCGCGGTGCAGGCGCTCGCCGGAGCCGACCTCGAGGTGCGGGCCGGCGAGGTGGTCGCGCTGGTCGGTGACAACGGCGCGGGCAAATCGACACTGGTGAAGGCGATTTCGGGGGTGACCGTCGCCGACGAAGGCGAGATCGTCTTCGCCGGCGAGCACGTGCGGATCGCCCGCCCGCAGGACGCGCAGGCGCTCGGCATCACCACCGTGTTCCAGGACCTGGCGCTGTGCGACAACCTCGATGTCGTCGCGAACCTGCATCTCGGCGCCGAGAACACGATTTTGAGCGTGCTCGACGAGATCGAGATGGAGCGCAGCGCACGCGACCTGCTCGCCTCGCTCGACGTCCGGATCAAAGATGTGCGCGCGCCGGTGTCCGCGCTCTCCGGCGGGCAGCGGCAGTCGGTCGCCATCGCCAGGGCGCTGCTCGGGCGGCCGCGAATGGTGATTCTCGACGAACCGACAGCGGCGCTCGGTGTCGAACAGACCGCTCAGGTGCTGGCCTTGATCGGCAGATTGCGGGAGCGAGGTCTTGCGGTGCTACTGATTTCGCACAATCTGGTGGATGTTCGTTCGGTGAGTGATCGCGTGGTCGTGCTGCGCCTCGGTCGCAATGCGGGCGAGTTCGAGACCGCAAAAGCGACTCAAGAAGATATCGTGGCAGCGATTACAGGAGCGGCCGCATGACAAAGCGCAGCGAACCAACCATGTCGCAGGTGGCATCGGACATCACCGGCGAGCGCGCGACGAGGTGCGGCGATGAGAGAGCGTAGCGAATCGATTCATGTCCCAGCGTGCGCCGCAGCAGGCCGAATCGACCGTGGCGAGGTGCGGTCATGAGTGACATTGTGGTGAAAAGACCTATCTGGCAAGCGAATCAGGCACGCGGACTGGTCGACGCCGGGCTGGACCGGCTGCGCCGCGGCGAGGTCGGCTCGGTGCCGGTCGCGATCGGGCTCGTCATCATCGCGATCGTGTTCTATCGGCTCAACGCGCACTTCCTCTCGGCGGAGAACCTCACCAACCTGGCACTGCAGATGGCCGCGACCGGAACCATCGCGCTCGGCATCGTGCTGGTGCTGCTGCTCGGGGAAATAGACCTCTCGGCTGGCTCGGTCAGCGGTCTGACGGCCGTGGTGATGACGCTGCTCTATGTGCGGCACGGGTGGAACACCGTCTTCGCTGTGCTCGCCGCCATTGCTGTCGGCGCCGCGATCGGTCTGCTGCACGGGCTCATGCGGACGATGCTGAGCATGCCGTCGTTCGTGGTGACGCTGGCCGGGCTGATCGGCTGGCAGGGGTTGATGCTGTATCTGCTCGGCAAGGAAGGCACGGTCAACCTGCCGTTCGATCGGGGCATCGCCACCATCAGCGACACCTGGCTGCCTGCCATGCTCGGTTGGTTGCTGGTGGTGCTGCTGGCCGGCGGTCACCTTGCGGCGAGCTTGGTCACCCGGCATCAACGGGTGCATGCGGGGCTGGATGCGTCGACACCGGTGTGGATCGTGGTGCGCTCGGGGGGCCTGGCCGCGCTGCTCGGCGGTGTGGTGCTGGTGCTGAACACCGATCGTGGAGTGCCGCTGACCCTGGTGATCTTCGGTGGGCTCGTTCTCGTCGTCGACTTGATCCTGCGCCGAACGGTTTTCGGGCGCCGCATCTATGCGGTCGGTGGCAATGCGGAAGCGGCGCGGCGGGCGGGCATCAACGTCACCGGGATTCGCATCGCCGCGTTCGTCGGCTGCTCGGCGCTGGCCACCCTCGGCGGCATCCTGGCCGCGTCCCGGTTGGTCGCGGTGAACCAGAGTTCCGGCGGCAGCGACATCCTGCTCAACGCCATCGCCGCCGCGGTGATCGGCGGGACGAGTCTCTTCGGCGGGCGTGGCCGTGCCTACGCGGCACTGCTCGGCATCCTGGTCATTCAGTCGATCACCAACGGCATGCTGCTGCTCAACGTCGACTCGTCGGTCCGGTTCATGGTGACCGGCGCCGTCCTCGCCATCTCCGTCGCCATCGACTCGGTGGCGCGGCGAGGCGCCGAAGGTGCGCGATGAGTGACCGCGGACGCGGCCGACTACACGCGTTCGCCGCGGTGCGATCCGAGGGGTTCGCACCGAACGCCGCCGCCGCGGCAGTGGTCGAGCAGTGGGCGCGCGGCGAGCTGAGCACCGCACAGATGCGCGAACTCGTCCGCCGCGTCCACGACAACCCGTGACCGGGTAGCCGCGGCGACCTCGGGTATCTGACCTGCGGTTCGTGTGACGGTCGCACGGCGTCTCGGTATCGAGGCCGGTCCATCGGCATATCTCTGGGTTGGTCGAAAATACCCGATGGCTGGTGCTCGCTCGCGGCCTGAACATTCCAGGCCGCTGGCTGAGCGCGCCTCCTGGCTGGTGTACGCCTTCGGCCTGGACATCTGACCGACGCGCCCGGGTGTGGCCTGTGATTCAGGTCATCCGGGGTAGCGGGTTGCGGGCGGCATAGGGTGGGCTAAGGTGGGTAAGATTGATGCAGACATGCGCATACATGGCGGTGATGAAAGCGGGCGGCATGGGACACGAACACGAGCACGGACATGGTCACGGCAATGGGCACGCGCACTCGCATGGCGTGTCCGGTGACGCCGACCGCAAGTGGCTGACGCTCGCGCTTGCGCTGATCGTCGGCTTCATGACGGTCGAGGTCGTCATCGGCTTGCTGGCGAATTCGCTCGCGCTGCTCTCGGATGCCGCGCACATGCTCACCGACGCGGCCTCGATCGTGCTGGCGCTCACCGCGATTCGGCTGGCCGCTCGGCCCGCCCGCGGCAAATACACCTACGGCTTCAAGCGGGCCGAGATCCTGTCCGCCCAGGCCAACGGCATCACGCTGCTGGTGCTCGCCGGTTGGCTGACCTATGAGGCGATCCGCCGCCTGCTGTCCCCGCCCGAGGTGACCGGTGGGCTCGTGGTGATCACCGCGCTCGTCGGCATCGTGGTGAACGTGGCCGCGGCCTGGTCGATCAGCAAAGCGAACCGGACCAGCCTGAACGTCGAAGGCGCATTCCAGCATGTCCTCAACGACCTGTACGGCTTCATCGCCACCGCCATCGCGGGCATCGTCGTGCTGCTCACCGGATTCGCCCGCGCCGACGCCATCGCCACCCTGGTGGTCGTCGCGCTGATGGTGAAGGCAGGCCTCGGCCTGGTCTCCGAATCCGGCCGCATCTTCCTGGAGGCGGCCCCCGCAGGCGTCGACCCGGACGCGCTCGGCAGGCGACTTGTCGAAATGCCCGGCATCGACGAGGTGCACGACCTGCACGTCTGGCAGATCACCTCCGGCAACGTTGCGTTGTCCGCCCATGTCCTGGTCCAGCCCGGCGCCGACTGCCACGGCCTGCGTCAACAAATCGAGCGCCTACTCGACCACGACTACGAAATCACCCACACCACTTTGCAAGTCGACCACAGCCAGCCGATCACCACCGGCGTCACCTCAGCCGCCGACCGCCTACTCCCGGTGCTGGAAGAACACTGCGACGACTCGCACGGCCCGGTCCACCGTGAACGTCCAGGATCGACCACGCGGACAACGTAATCGGTGGTCTGCTCCGCGGGTGAGGGGATGGCTTCGACGGGTTCGGCCCGGGGCAGATTGGTGAGTTCGATTCGGCGCGTAAGGGTTGCTGGCCCGCGTTAGCGTGAGTGAAGTGGTTGCCGGGCGGTGTTGGCGTGAGTGAAGTGGTTGCCGGGCGGTGTTGGCGTGAGTGAAGTGGTTGCCGGGCGGTGTTGGCGTGAGTGAAGTGGCTGCCGGGCGGCGTTGGCGTGAGTGAAGTGGCTGCCGGGCTACGTTGGCGTGAGTGAAGTGGTTGCGGCGCGACTAGACACGCACCATTTCTCTCACGTCAACATTTCAAGATCGTTGGACCGCATCACAGTCAGATTGGCCGGGCCGAAACCTGGTGACGGTGTGGCGGTGCGGGTCGGGCTGACCTAATCGATGCCGGGTACGCGCGGCTGGAGTCGTCGTCGCTACCTCTGGATGGCTCGGCGCGGCCCAGTTGACGGGAGTGAATTGGTTGCCGAGCCGTTGACGGGAGTGAAATGGTTGCTACCCCTCATTGACGGGAGTCCAATGGTGGCAAGACGAGCCGAAACGCCCACCATAGGACTCCCGTCAACTTCCCAAGATCACTTCTGAAAGATCTTTGGACCGGACCACAGCCAAGCAACCCGGTCTGGAACAAGACAACCCGCACCTGACAGCGGAGGTCAGCCGGGTACGGCACACGACGCCACCACGCTATCCAGTGCAAACCCCGAAACCGTCCCACTCGCCAGGAAACCGTCCAACCCGCGGATAAACCACCACCCCAAACGCAACTCGCCCTACGAAACCCGCACTAACCCCCCAAGCCGCGCCCCTCCAAAGCCGCGCCTGTCCGAGGGGCTGCGCCTGTCCGAGGGGCTGCGCCTGTCCGAGGGGCTGCGCCTGTCCGAGGGGCTGCGCCTGTCCGAGGGGCTGCGCCTGTCTGAGGGGCTGCGCCTGTCTGAGGCCGCACCCGTCTGAGGCCGCGCCTGTCCGAGGCTGCGCCCTCCGAGGCCGCGCCCCACGGGGCGGGTTGGTCTGCGCCCGTGCCGCTTTGGGCTCGGCGAAGGCAGAGCTCCTTCGGGTTCACGGTCTCCTGTGAATTCGGCAGCCAAGGGTTTGCACCGGATTAGCGTGGTGGCGACGCCTGCCGTACCCGGCTGACCTCCGCATTCGCTCACGCGTTCTCTCGTTCCAGACCGGGTTGCTTGGCTGTGGTCCCGTTTCGAGAACTTCGAGATCAAAGATAGAGATTCAAGATCAAAGACTCTCAGCCGCACACCTTTTGAGTTCCCGCACACGATTTGGCATGCCAAATCGTGTGCGGGAAGACAGAAAGTGTGCGGCTGCGGGGGCTTCAAGATCGGAGGCTTCGAATCCGCACTCGTTCTGGGGGTTCGCACTCGTTCTGGGCTGCCAGAAGGGGTGTGGATCCACGGTAGGTGTGCGGATCCACAGTGGAGGTGCGGATCCACAGTGGGGGTGCGGATCCACAGTGGGGGTGCGGATTTCGGCGTTGTGGCGGGGCTGGCCGCGTCCACCGGTCTCAAGGGTGCCCGTGAACCCCCATGTGGGATCGAAGGGGATGTTTCGTGCCGAGGGGGTACTGGTGCAGGTGGCCTCTCGGGCGATCCCTGCACCAGTACCCCGTGATCAGTTGACCAACTGTAGAGGGGATGCCGAGGCGGTCGGGGTTTCCCGGTAGTTGTGAAATCTGTGGGGGTTCAGTGGTGTTAGTGGTTCAGGTGGGGGAAGGGGTGTTCGGCTTCGATGAGGTAGGCGAGTTCGAGGAGGGTGCGTTCGGTGCCCAGGGTGCCTGCGAGTTGAACGCCGATGGGGAGGCCGGTGGGGGTCAGGCCTGCGGGGATGGAGATCGAGGGGGTGCCGGTGATGTTGTTGATGGGGGTGAAGGCCACGTAGGTGCGGAGGCGATCGAGGAGTTCGTCGAAGGGCACGGTGGGGCTGAGGTAGCCGAGTTCGGGTGTTTCGTGGCCGAGGGTGGGCAGGAGCGCGGCATCGTAAGGGGCGAAGGCGGTTTCGTAGGTGGCGGCCGCTGCGCGTAGTCGGTACAGCGTGATCGGGGTGGAGAGGGCGCTGCGCAGGTAGTAGCGGCGTAGGCCGAGGGTGAGGTCGTCGAGTCTGCTGGTGTCGAAGGTGCGGTCGGCGAGTTTTCCGGTCGAGGCGACCATCGCGGCGAGCAGACCCCAGTAGCGCAGGAACGCCACCTCCAGCGTGTCGTCGAACGGCATCGCGACCGGTTCGACCCGATGACCGTGGGCCGCCAGCAGGGTGGCGATCTGCTCGACGGCCGCTCGGATCGGGCCTTGCGGCACCGGCCCGTTGATGGACTCCAGGACGAGGGCGATGCGCATCGGCTTCGCCGGGGGACCTTCGACCAACCCGATCGGCGCGAGCTTGGGATTGCGCCAATACTGTTCCACCGCAGCGGTATACGCGGCGGTGTCGCGCACCGTTCTGGTCAGCACACCCTCGCTGATGATGTTGACCGGCAGCGCACGCGCCAACGCCGTGTCGAGGTGCCGTCCTCTGCTCGGTTTCAGCCCGACCAGCCCGGTGCAGGCGGCCGGAATGCGAATCGAGCCGCCGCCGTCGTTGCCGTGGGCGATCGGCACCACGCCGGATGCGACGAGCGCGGCGGCGCCGCCGGAGGACGCGCCCACCGAATGGCTTGTGTGCCATGGGTTCCGGGTCGGCCGGGCGAACGGCGGTTCGGTGGTCGCGTTGAAACCGAATTCGGGCAGCGAGCTCTTGCCGAGCACTGTCATTCCGGCGCTGAGGAATTGGCGGGAGTACGGGCCGTGCTCCTTGGCGGGCTTGGCCAGGAACGCCGCGGTCCCTTGATTTGTCGGCATACCCGCGACGTCGGCGTTGTCCTTCACGAAGGTCGGGACACCGTAGAACCGGCCGTCGCGCGCGGCGGGCAGCAGCGGCTTGTGGTAGCTCGGGTAGGCGACCGCGGCCAACTCCTCGACGCGTTCCGCGCGCGCGACAGCCGCTTCGGCGAGCTCACGCGCACTGCGTTCCCCGCTGCGCACCAGGGCCGCCAGTGCGACCGCGTCGTGGTCGCCGAGCGCGTCATCGGCGAAGGAATGCAAGCGGGTGGGCAGAGCGTCAGCGGTCACATTTTCGAATGTAGCCGCATGAGGTGTGTCCGGACCGACTGTCTCCGACAGACCGGTCGGCGCATACGGTGGAACGGCAACCGCATTTGACGGCTGGCCTGGCTCGATGCTCGGCGGCGTTCGGTAGCCGTGTTCGATGGCCCGGTCTCGACAACTCGGCAATGTTCCGCGACTCGAAAGGATGTCAATGCCCCCGTCGGTCTCCGACCCGCTCCCGCCGAAGGGAAAGCTCGGCTCACTGCTGTTTGCGCTGCCGCCTGTCGGCCGGCGTTGGAGCACTGGCCTGCGGACGGCGATCGCCTTCGCGGTGCCCGCCGGGATCGTGGTGGCGGCGGGGCACCCGAACTACGCGTTGTTCGTGTTGTTCGGTGCGTTCGCGGTGATGTACGGGGAGCGAAGGGCCTATCGCGTGCGTGCGGGAGTGGTGCTCACCGCAGGGGTGGCGTTGCTCGCCTCCTGCGCGGCGGGCGCGCTGCTCGGTCACACGATCTCCGGCAGGCTGGGCGCTTCGCTGTTGACGGTCGGCATGCTGACGGTGGTCGCCGTGTTCGGGGTGTACGTGATCGACGCGCTGCGGCTCGGGCCGCCTGGCGCGCTGCTCTTCGTGATTGCCTGCGGTGGCGCGATGATGGCCGCCGAAGCGGGCATTGCAACGGAAGTGCTGTTGGCCTGCACGGCGTTCGGCGTGGTCTCGTCGATCGTCGTCTCCATGGCCGGGGTGCTGCGCGACCGCCGCAAGCCGGAGCGGGTCGCTGTGGCGGCCGCGATCGATGCGGTCGACGCCTTCCTTTCGGCGCGGGCCGCGGGCCTGCCCGCCATCGACTTGCGACATCAGGCGGGCGGTGCGATCGCAGGGGCGTGGGCCGCGGTCTACGACGCTCGGCTGCCGAGTCGGATGCCCGATTCGGATTTGCTTGCCGCGCTGGTCGCGGCCAGGCATCGGTTGGCGGGCCCCGCCTACGACGACACCAACGACCTGGCCGTCGACCCGCTGATCTCGTTCGTCCGCCCCGGCATTCGCTTCCGGCTCCGGCGCGCGCTCTCGTTCGACTCGCACGCCATGATCAGTGCGTACCGGGTGGGTCTCGCGTGCCTCGTCGCCGGCGGCATCAGCGCATTGCTCGGCCAGGATCGGCCGCACTGGGCGGTGTTCACCGCGCTGATGGTCTTGCAGACCGGACCTGACCGAATCCTCGGCAAGGTCCGTGGCATCCATCGCTTCGTCGGAACCGTCGTCGGTTTGGCGTTTTTCGCGGCCGTGCACCAGCTCGCGCCGACCGGCTACACCCTCATCGTGCTGGTGGCCGCGCTGTTGTTCGGCATGGAGATGTTCGTGCCGCGCAATTACGCGATCGCCGCGGTCTTCCTGACTCCGGTTGCGCTGCTCGCGGTCGGTGCGACTCCCGACGGCGCGGTGGGGCCGCTGATCCGAGACCGGTTCGTCGAGACCGTGATCGGTGTCGTCGTCGCGGTGCTCGCCCAGCATGTGGTCGCACCGCACGCGCATCGGCGCACCTTCCGCTGGATCGAGCAGCGCGTCCGGACCGGCGCCCACGCATTGATCGATCTGCTGCGCACCGAACCGGCAGGCGCGCCCGCGGTCGTCCTGATCCAACAGCTGCAATTCGAACTGGTCGGCGTCGCCCGCAGCGGAATCGATTCCGCCACTGAAGATCCGGCATGGACCAGCGAACGCTGGCCCGTCCACGCCGCCATCGCCCACCTCGGCTACGACCTGCTCGCCGCCTGCTGGGCCCTACCGCCCGGCGCACTGTTGGACGACCCGGACTCCTGGGATCGGGCATTCGACGCCGTCCTCCCACTACCCAAACCGGCCTGACCGCCAGGCAGCCCGACCGCTGGATGGCCCATTCTGGCTGGCCGCTGACTCGCGCCCTGGGGTAGTGATCCGGTTCCCGCGTGGCGACCCAACTGGCTGGTCGCCGAACATGCCTGGTGGCTCGACCCTCTGGCGATCCGATTCTCCGGCGTCGATCCGATCCCGTTCGATCGCTCGGCCTGATCACGCAACCCATCTGGTCGCTTGGGCTGCTAGCGTGCGGGCATGCAGGACAGTGTGACAGTCCGGATGGCCGCGCCCGCCGAGCGGATCTGGGGTCTGGTCAGCGATATCACGAATACCGGGCGGTTCAGCCCGGAGACCTTCGCGGCCGAATGGTTGGGTGGGGCAACCGCGCCCGCTGTCGGGGTGAAGTTTCGCGGGCACGTCAACCGGAACGGCTGGGGTCTGAAGTATTGGACGGTGTGCCGGATCATCGCGTGCGAGCCAGGGCGCGAATTCGCGTTCACCGTGCTCGGCCCGGGCGGAGTCCAGGTGAACACCTGGCGCTACCGATTCGAGCCGGTCGACGGAGGGACCGACGTCACCGAATCGTTTCGGCTGCATGCCAATCCGGTGCTGCGCGGGTATTGGCTGCTTGCCGGTCGTGCGCGCCGTAAGACGAACGTCGACGGGATGCGGGAAACGCTGAACCGGATCAAGGCGGTCGTCGAAGAGTAGGCACCGACCCCGCACGTCGCAAGGAGATCTGACGTGCGGGATGTGCTCAGTTCACGCAGGGGATCGTGCTGCCGATCGTGGTGGTGAACGGCTTGCCCGAATCCGGGGCAGGCTCAGCCGGAGTGGTGGTGGTCGTCGGCGTTGTCGTGCTGGTGGTCGACGTGGTGTCCGTCGTCAGCTCGGTGGGCATGGTGAAGTCGCTGCCGAGCACCACCTGGATGTGGCCGGGTTGGACGTTCGGCGAGGCGGTGGCGGTCAATCCGCCGAGTGCCTCGGCCAGCGCGGTGGCATCGGTGTCGGCGCCGGTGCCGTAGGTGATCGTGGTGGTGCTGGTGGTGATCGTGGTGCCGCTGGCGTCGACGCGGTTGTCGACCGTGCCTTTGCTGTAGCCCTTGCCGTGCAGCGCGGTGGCGAGTTTGGCGGCCGCGCCCGTCAGGCTGCCCGCGTTCTGCACATCGACGATGCTGGTCGGCTTTGCCGGCGTGCTGCTCGGCGCCTCGACACCGAAGGCGGTGCGCACTTCCTTCTTGATGGCTGCCGGATCGATGATGTTGACGTCCTGGCCGTTGATGTTGTCGTAGCGCAGCACCGGCAGCGTCCGGAACTCGATGCCGATGGACCCGGCCGCGCCGAGGTCGGTCGCGAAATCGACCAGGTCCCAGCCTTCGGAGAGCACCACGTCCTTGTGCGCCACATCGATCAGCTGGGAGAGCTTGCTCAGGTTGGTCAGTGTGCCGGAATCCTTGAGCGACTTGCCCACCGAAGTGAGGAACGCCTGCTGCCGGTGCGTTCGATCCAGGTCGCCGTTCTCCAGTTCGTGCCGTTGGCGGACGAAGGCCAGCGCCTGCGCGCCGTCCAGATGCTGCGGTCCCGCGGGGAACTTGGCGCCGGAGTAGAAACTGTCGTCGACGGCCTTGTTGAGGCAGACGTCGACGCCGCCGAGCGCGGTGGCCAGGTGATAGAACCCGGCGAGGGAGACCTCGGCGAAGCGGTCGATCGGGACGCCGACCAGAGTGCGGACGGTCTTCACGATGGACGTTCTGCCCGCTTCCCGGCCTTGCCGCTCCAAGGTGGCTTGGTCCGTCACCCCTTTCGCGGCCAGCTTGTCCTGGGCGTTGGCCTTCGCCAAGCCGTAGGCTTCCTTGATCTTCACCTTCTCGTAGCCGGGAATGCCGGATACCGCGACGTAGTCGTCGCGCGGGATGGAGAACGCGACGATCCTCTTCATATCCGCCGGAATGTGCAGCAGGATCAGCGAATTCGCGTTGTAGCCGCCTTCGTCGCCGTCGCCGGCGTGCAGCTGGTCGAGGATCGCCTTCTCCAGGTTGTTGCCGTTCTGATCCTTGCGGGTGTCCAGCCCGATCAGCAGGATGTTCACGTCGCCGCCGAGCGAGCGCGGCGCGTCGGAGTCGATGACGTCGGTGCGGGTGAAGCCGCGATTGAAGTCGATCTTCTCGGACCAGGCGAATCCGGTGCCGGACAGCACCGCGAGCGCGGTGGCCGAGACGAGCACGCGAACCGCGATCTTCGCCACCCGACCGGCCCGATGCGACGTTGCCGCGGCGCCGTGTGATCTTGTGCGGGACTCCCGAGATTTCCTGGCGGCGCCGCGCGGTTTCGCCGCAGGGCTGGATGATTCAGCGGCAGCGCGGCGTCGCTTGGCGCCTGCACGGCGACGTTCGGCGGCGTCGCCCTCGGGTGCTGCCGGTGGCCTGCTCTCGCGCCGCCGATGCCGGGCGGGCGGGTCGGTGACCTGCGCTAACTCGACGGTGTCGTCATCGATCGGCGCGGCAGACTCTGCCCAACGCGCCTTCCTCGGCACTCGCCTCACGGATCGTTCCTTGCCCTCTAGTCCCTGCTACGCCTCATTCGAGAGTACGCACGCGCGGGTGATACCCCGCGTAGAGCGGGTTATGTCACCGTGAACTAGCGCCCGCGCCGAGCCGCATACGCACCGTCGCGGCTCTAGGCTCGTGGCCATGTCTGCTCCCGTGCTTCTCGTACTCGGCGCCGGTCCCGGTGTCGGATTGACCGTTGCCCGCCTCTTCGCCGGAGACGGTTATGCCGTCTTCCTGGCCACCAGGCTGGCAGAGGAAGCCGAGCCGCTCGTCGCTGAGCTCCGCGGCGAGGGACACACCGCCGACGGTGGCGGGGTCGATCTGTCCGATCCCGCCGACATCACCCGGTTGGTGACCGAGGTCGGCGCGCAGCTCGGCCGGATCGACGTGCTGCATTTCAACCCGAGCATGTTCCGCGAGGCCGATCCGTTGGAGTTGTCGGTGCCGGAGCTGATCGAGGACTTCACCATCGGCGCCGCTGCGCTGCTGCCCGCTGTGCAGGGGGCGCTGCCGTTCTTCGCCGATGGCGCGCGAGTGCTGGTCACCGGAAGTGCCGCGGCGGACAAGCCGTGGAACAAGGCCGCCTCGCTCGGCGTGCAGAAGGCGGCGGTCCGCAACCTGGTTACCAGCTTGGATACCACATTGGCGCCCAAGGGTTTTCGAGCTGTTGCGGTGCAGATCAACGGTGTGCTCGGCTCGGGCGCGTTCACCAGGGACCTGGTCGCCGAGGCATTGCACGCAGCCGCGACGCGATCTCTCGACGAGTGGACGCCGCACGTTTCCTACGACGGGTGACCAGGCGAACTGCGTCGAATCACCTGACGCTCTTGCTGATTCGACCTGCATCCGGCGAACCGCCGAAGATCGCGTACCGCTTGCGTTGGCGTTCGAGCTAGCGCGGCAGGATCGCGGCGAACTCGAGTGGGAGGTGTGCGGGCCCGCGTAGGTTCATATGTTCACGGTAGGCGGGCGGATCCGTTGGCAGCCGGGGTGATTCGACGCGCTGGGCGAAGCGGGTGAGTGCGATCCGCGCCTCCATGCGGGCCAGCGGTGCGCCGAGGCAGAAGTGCGCGCCGAGGCCGAAGGCCAGATGACGGTTGTCCCTGGTCGGATCGAAGCGGTCGGGGTCGGGGAACACGGCGGGGTCGCGGTGCGCGGCGGCGACCAGCAGCACCACCAGTTCGCCGCGTTCGATGGGCATGCCGTCCACCGTCATCTCGTCTGCGGCGATCCGTGGAATCAGTTGCACCGGCGGGTCGAAGCGCAGGGTTTCCTCGACGACGCCTTGTGCCCGTTCGGGATTCGCGCGCAATGCGGCGAGCTCGTCGGGGCGGCGGAGCAGGGCGAGCGTCGCGTTGGCGATGAGGTTGACGGTGGTCTCGTGGCCTGCGACGAGCAGCAGCGCGCAGGTGGAGATCAACTCGTCGTGGCTGAGCTTGTCGCCTGCGTCCTCGGCGGCGAGCAGCTCCGAGAGCAGGTCGGGTCCCGGTGTGGCGCGGCGGCGTTCGGTCAGCTGCTCGAAGTAGACGCTGAGTTCGGTACCCGCGCGCTGTAATTCGTCGGGATCGATGCGGAACTCGGCGGCGTCGCGTGAGGTCGGGTCCAGGGAGCGGGCCAGCACCGATGACCATTGGCTCAGCCGTGCTTCGTCTTCCAAAGGCACGCCGAGCAGCTCGCAGATGACGGTCACCGGCAGCGGATAGGCGAGGTCGGTGACGGCATCGAAAGTGCCTGCCGCCGCGCGTCGGTCGAGGATGTCGTCGACGATCTCGGTGATCCGCGGCTCGAGCTGGCGCACCACGCGCGGCGTGAACGCCTTCGACACCAGTCGCCGCAGCCGGGTGTGATCCGGTGGATCGAGGAACAGGAACGATGGTTTGGCCTGTTCCGCAGTGGTTTTCGCGGCGTCGTAGATCGGCATCGAGCCGAGTTGCAGCCGCGCGAGCGAGCGGTCGACGCTGCTGCGCGGATCGCGAAGGACGGCCGTGCATCCGGCATGCGTCGGCACGATGACGACCGGTGCGTTGCCGATCCGGAACGGGCCGAATTCGCGTATTCGCGCGAACAGGGGATAGGGATTCGCCCGCACCGCGGGATCGAGCAGGCGCACATAGTCGGCGATCGACTGTTCTGCTGTTGGCATCGGACTCCTACCTCATCCACCAGACCGACCTTGTCGGCTAGTATTATTTAGATACTATCGGTAGGAATGAAATACCGATAGAGGTAAGTCGGCCGGGGCTGGGTGAACTCAACGGATGCGAAGATGTCCCGCATGACCATTCGACGCCCGGCCGATGATTCGGTGACCCGTGTCGTCGAGCTGCTCGGCGACCGATGGACGATCCTGATCATCGCCGAGGCATTCTTCGGCGTGCGCCGATTCAGCGACTTTGCCCGCAATATCGGCATCTCCAACCGCAACCTGCTCACCAGCCGCTTGCGCATGCTGATCGACGCCGACATCCTCACCCGCACCGACGAGGGTGGCGGTCGCGTCGACTACCACCTCACCGCCCCGGGCCGCGAGCTCTACCCCACCATCCTCGCGTTGATGAGCTGGGGCGACCGCCACCTGGCCGACCAGGACGGCCCACCGCTCATCCTCGAACACCGCACCTGCGGCCACGTCATGACACCGCTGCTGGTCTGCGACCACTGCCACGCCGAACTGGACCCGCGCGACGTCGACCCGCGCCCGGGACCCGGCTTCCATCCGCCGCCCGCCACAGAGCCCGCAAGTTGACGTCGATTGTGGGACGGTGCAGCGCAGTCAGTTCCATAGCGACCACCACACCGGATGGGATCCAGGTATCGAACAACTACTGACGTAGGCGTCCCACTTATAGGCCGGATTCGTCCGATGTCATCGATCAGCTCATGGCGCCGTTGACGACCGACTTGGTGATCGCGCCTTCCTCGACGCCCCAGTTCTTCGCGATCTCCAGGTACTTGCCGTTGTCGATCAGGCTCTGCACGGCCTTCTGCAGCACGGCCGCCAGCGGTGAGCCCTTCGGCACTGCCCAGCCGTACGGCGCGGAATCGGAAGGGGGGCCTGCCTTTTCGAGCTTGCCCTCGCTCTGCTTGATGGCGTAGGCGGTCAGTGGCGAGTCGGCGGACATCGCGTCGACCTGGCCGAGCATCAGCGCGTTGGTCGCGGCGCTCTGCTCAGTGAAAGCCTTGATATCGATGGCGGGCTTGCCCTCGGCGACGCACTTCGTGCTCTTCGCGGGGATCTCGTCGGTGTGCTCGGCCGTGGTCGCCTGCACGGCGACCTTCTTGCCGCAGGCGTTGTTCGGGTCGACCGGCTTGCCCTTCTGCTGTGCCCACTGGATACCGGCGCTGAAGTAGGTGGTGAAGTCGACCTGCTGCTCACGTTCCTTGGAGTCGGTCATCGACGACATGCCGACGTCGTAGGTGCCCGCCTGAACGGTGGGGATGATCTTCTCGAAGGCGGACGCCACATACTCGGCCCGCACCCCGAGGGTGGCGGCGACGGCGTCCATCAGGTCGACTTCGTAGCCGACGATCTTGCCGCTGGCGTCCCTGTACTCGTTGGGCTGGTACGGAACACTGACGCTGACGACCAGCTTGCCGGACTGCTTGATCTTGTCGGGAAGCTGCGCGGCGATGGCGTCGTTCTTCTCGATCGACACCTTCTCCGCCTTGGGCCCGGTGTCTTCGGCATTACTGCACCCCGCCAGGATCAGTGCGCCGCAGGCAAGAAGGCACGCTGCTCGCAGGGTGTGCCTGCCAGTAATTGATCGGGTAGACACAAGAACCCTCCATATTCACGAATTGGCAAACGAGCACCGCCAATACGCGATGCCGCCGCCGAAAATAGCGAGAAGGTGCGGTCCGTGCCCGCTCGATACCGCCACAAATGGGAAGTACTTGGTTAGTTATTCGAACGGAATGGGGACTGCCCTTGTTTTGGTCGATCGACCGAGCAGGGCGCAGTCCCCAAGCCGCCGAAGCTTTTTCGCTACTCGCCGATGAACCCCACCTTCACCAACAGCAGAGGCGGCTTCTGGCCCGTCCGCACCTCACCCGGGCGGCCAGCAGATTTCCGTCACTCTTCGCTGAATGTGCTGTCGGTCAGGAGATTTCGCGAGCTGCGGCGATGATCGCCTTGGCTGCGCGGTCGACGTCGGAATCGGTGGTTCGCCAGTTGCTGAAAGCGGCGCGCAGGGCGGGGACACCGGCGTAGACCGTTGGGGTGACAAAGGTTTCGCCGCTTTCGGCGACGGCGGTAACCATGGCGTCGATGCGTTCCTGGGTGGGGCGGTCGGTGAGGGTGAAGCATGCGACGTTGAGCCGGACCGGGGCGACCAGCCGGAGTGGTCCGGTCGTGAGTTGGTCGGCGAGGCGACGGGCGGCGGAGATGTTGCGCTGCACGATATCTCGGTGGCCGGCGCGGCCGTACGCGGTCAGGGAGAACCAGGCCGTCAAAGCGCGGAGTCGGCGGGAATTCTCCGGCACCAGGTGGCCGAAATCCGGGGTGCCTGCAGGGGCAGTCAAATAGGCGGCTGCGTTGAGGAATACGCGCAGCTGAAGGTCTCGGCGCCGGGTGAATTGGACTGCCGCGTCGTAGGGCACGTTGAGCCACTTGTGCAGGTCGACGCAGACCGAATCCGCTTCGGCGAGACCGTCTACGAGCTCGGCGTGCGACGGTGCGAGCGCGGCGAAGGCACCGAACGCGCCGTCAACGTGCAGCCAGAACGGATAACGCTGGCGCAGTGCGGCAATCGCGCGCAGGTCGTCGAAGTCGACGGTGTTCACCGTCCCGGCATTGGCGACGACGATGGCGGGACGCCCGTCGAGGACGTCGAGCGCCGCGGCGAGCGCGTCCACATCGACGGCTTCTCTGCCGCGCAGGGTCGGCACGGGTCGCACACTGGTACGTCCCATGCCGAGCATGGACACCGACTTGACGATGCTCGAGTGTGGCGTCCCCGAGAGCACGCGGACCGGGCCGAGCGCCCCGACACCGTCCTGCGCCACCGAGACGCCGAGCTGTTCGCCGAGCCATTCACGCGCGATCGCCAGGCCGACGAAATTCGACATGGTCGCCCCGCTGACGAAAGCGCCGGTGTGCTCGGGCAATCCGAACAGCCGCCCGATCCAGCCCACCGTCAACTGCTCCAGCTCGCTGGCCGTGGAATCCTCGCTGGACATCGCGTTCTGGTCGAACGCGGCGGTCAGCCAGTCGCCAGCGATCGATGCGGGAGTGGCGCCGCCGGTGACGAAGCCGAAGTAGCGCGGACCCGCGCTGCCGGAGAAGCCGGGCGCCCAGCGCTCCTCGAAGCGCGCGAGCGTCTCGCGTAGCCCCACACCCTGTTCCGGAAACTCCTCGGCCCCTGCCGCTTTCGGTGCCCGCGCGACCGGCCGCGACTCGATGCCGGTCAACACCTCCGTCGCCGACGCACGCACGGCATCCAGCAGCGCGGGCAGCTCGGCACGGTCGATGGCAAGGTTCTCGTCCACAGGTCGACGCTACGAGCCCGGTACCGCCGTTGTCGTGGTCCAGTCGTCAGGAACTGGACCGGCTAGTGCAACGCGCTGCCCTGCACCCATTCGTTCCACGGCACACCCCAGTCGCCGTTCTGCCACACCTCGAGCGGCGCGCCACCGGTGTGCTTGATCTCCACCACATCGCCGGTGACGGCGAAATCGTAGAACCAGCGCGCGTTCTCGGGGCTGAGATTCAGGCAGCCGTGCGAGGTGTTGGTGTTGCCCTGCGCCCACACGGTAGAGGCCAGCTCGTGCAGGTAGATGCCGTCGGTGCTGATCCGGGTCGCCCAGTTGATGGTTTCCTTGTAGCCGAGCCGCGAGTTGATCGGCAGGCCGAAGGTGGAGGAGTCCATGATCACTGGATTGGCCTTGCTCATCACCGTGTAGACGCCGGGCTGGGTCCAGAAGGTGATGGTCTTGCCGCCGACGTTTTCGCTGCCGCCCATCCCCATCGAGGTCGGCATGGTGCGGATCAGATTGCCGTTCTCGAACACCTGGACCTGATGGGTGTTGTCGTCGGCGACCGAGACGTGTGAGGCGCCGATGGTGAACGAGGCCTTCGAATCCTCCTGGCCGTAGAGCCCCTTCCCGAGGTCTACCGCGTAGATGCTGGCCTTGACGTTCACCTTCGTGCCCGCCGGGTAGTACTCCTTCGGCCGCCAGTGCGCGCGCCGGTTGTCCAGCCAGTACCACGAGCCCTCCAGCGGGGGCGTCGTGGTCACCGACAGCCGCTTCTCGGCGAGCGCTCGATCGGGGACGTCCTCGTCGAAGTGGGCGACGACGACCGCGCCGACCCCGAAGGTGCCGCCGTCGAGCAGGCCGCCGCCGGTGGTCTCGAAGTAGACCTTGGTCTGGTTGTTCGGCGTCAGCGTCGAGAACGTCGAGGTCAGCGGGCCGCTGCGGCCGGTGATGGTGAGTCCTTCTGCGGTGATCGTGTACGTGTGGCCGTAGCCGAGCGGCTCGGTGGGTTTCCACGCCGTCTTGTCCGGGGTCAGGATCCCCTCGATCGGCTTGCCTTGCTCGTTGGTCATGACGACCGAGGTCAGCATGCCGTCGCCCGCGTTCACCTGGACCGGTGAGAGGGGATCGATACTCTTGGCGCCCTGTGCGGGCGTGATGGAGATCGGGGCGGGCAAGGGGTCGTGCGACCCAGGTTTCTTCGACTCCGATGAACAACCGGCAACCACCACCAGCGCCATGACCAGGACAGCGATCCCGGCAGCACTGGATCGGAAGCGGCGACTCGACATGATTTCTCCTGTGTTCGCCGTGCGCTTCCCGCCGCGCACCCTCGACTTTCGGTCCCGCTCAGCGAGTTTACCGGGCCGCCGGAGTGGGTTGAGCGCGCCCGAGGCTCGACTCCGCTACCCGGTAGTCATCGGCTCGCTGAAAAGCGTTGCGGTAGTTCCGTGTCCGGCACGATCACGCTGCCCGTCCGCTCGAGCGCGTCCAGCGGCCGCGGCATCTGCATGCTGAAACATTGCTGCTCGGTGACGACGCCGGTGTGCTCGCCGCATCTCCCTGGTGATCCACACCACCCGTGTTGTCGCGTTCTTAGCGAAGTCGGCATTGACGGTGTGTGTTTGCTCGTGATTTGCTGACTTGAGATTGAACGATCTACCGGTACGACAGGGAAGGCTTGTGATGATCATCGGCATGACAACCGCTCCGCAAGGCCGGAGACGTGTCGGCGTTCGGTCCGATCGGTCCACCGCAGGCCTGATCGATGCCGCAGACGAATGCGCCGTCATCGAACGCTTCTACGAACTGCTGTTCCTGCACGATCACGAGCAGATCCAGGATCTGGTCACCGACGACGTGCGGATCCACATGCCATGGCAGTTGCCGGGCCTACCCGATCGCATCGTCGGCCGCGCGGACCTCTGCCAGAGCGTTCGCTGGTCGAGCGACGTGCTGTGGCACGAGGGCAGCCTCTCCCGCATCAGGGTGCGCCCGTTCGCCACCCCGCACGCCTGGTTCGTCGACGCGGAGGGCGAGCTCACCGCACTGGAGAGCGAACGCAACTACCACGCCGCCTACGTCGGGGAGGTGCGCTTCCGGGACGGGCGCGTCGCCGAAGCGTGGTCCTATCACAACGTGTTGCATCAGATCATCGCGTTGGGCGCAGACGTGCCAGGGATCAACGCGCCTGGACACGGGCCCACCGTGCCGCACACCACGGGGAAATGCGGCGAGGAGGCCGTCGCCTGACGGGCGCGAATTGATCGGAACGGGCAGGCTCGATCAGGTGGATGTCAAACGTTTCATCGTGTACGGGGCCGGTGCGGTCGGCGGCAGTCTCGGCGCGTTCCTGCACCGCGCGGGACACGAGGTCGTGCTGATCGTGCGCGGCCCGCACCTGGACGCGATCCGCGCCCAGGGGTTGCGCGTGGTCACCGGCGCGGGGGCGGCGACGCAGACCATTCCCGCCGTGTCCGGCCCCGACCAGCTCGTCGGCGCGGCGGGCGATGTGGTCCTGTTGGCCGTGAAAAGCATGAATACCGAAGCGGCACTGCGTGATCTGATCACGGCGGTGGATCGGGCGACCCCGATCGTGTGCCTGCAGAACGGTGTCGCCAACGAGCCTGCCGCACTGCGGATGTTCCCGAATGTGTACGGAGTCTGCGTGATGTTCCCGACCACGCATCTGGAGCCGGGTGTGGTGGAAGCACGGGCGTGGCCGGTGCCTGCGATCCTCGACATCGGCAGATACCCGGCAGGCGTCGACGGCGCGGCGGAAGCGGTTGCGGCCGCGTTCCGTTCGGCCGGATGCCACGCGGTGCCCCGCGCCGACATCATGCGGTGGAAGTATCACAAGCTGCTGATGAACCTCGGCAACGCCGTCGACGCGATCGTCCGGCCGGACGAGGACGTCACCGAGATCCTCGAGCGTGCCCGCATCGAAGGAATGAAAGTCCTTACCGCGGCGGGAATTTCGTTTGTAACCGCCGTCGAGGACGGCGCACGGCGCGGCGATATCCTGCGCGTCGGCGTCCGGCGTTCGGTCAGCTCGTCGTGGCAGAGTCTGGCCAGGGGCACGGGCAGCATCGAAACCGACTATCTGAATGGCGAGATCGTGTTGCTCGGCCGCAGGCACGGGGTGCCGACGCCGGTCAACGAGCGGATCCAGCACTTCGCTGAAGTCGTTGCGCGCGAAGGGCGGCCACCAGGTTCGGTGCCGCTCGCGGAACTGGTGGCCGCCCTGGGCTAGTGCCCCGTCCAGGAACGTCGGCACGTTCCTGGACGAGGCGTCGGTGATTACGCGGCGGGGCGCACGTCGAGCAGCTGCTCGAAGAACCCGCCGATGTTGTTCGCCCGGTCCACCAGGTGGATCTCCAGAATCCAATGGCAGGCACGGCCTTTGGGGTCGACGCGGCGCATCGGCGTTGTCGAGCCCGCCGCGACGTAGGTGGTGATCTCGGTGCCGGAGATCTGCTTGTGCGGGAACTCGCCGACCAGATGGCCTGCGATCTCGGCGGTGAACTCCCAGCCCTGCGCGCTCGCCTGCGCCGAAACCCAGTGGTAGAGCTCCTCGCCGGTGATGTCGGGATGCGCGTCGAAGTGCGCGCGCCCCTGCTCCCACAGCGGTTCGAGTGCGTCGCGCAGTGCCAGCTTGGCCGGATCGTCGCCGAGCACGAAGGTCCGCCCGAAATCGGCTTCCCACTCCGCGAAGATCGGCCCGAAGTCCAGGAAGCAGATGTCGTCCTCGCCGATCACCCGGTCCGGCGGGTTGCCGCTGTACGGCTCGAGCGTGTTGATCCCGGACCGCACGATCCGCTTGTGCCAGAACCGCCGCGTCCCGAACATCTCGTCGGCCAGGTCGCGCACCGCATCGCTGACCACCGATTCCCTGGCCCCCGGCGCGATCATCCCGCGCGCGACCACCTCATCGAACAAAGCAACAGCGTTTGCCTCCGCAGCCAACAAGGCCGCAACCCGCTCCGCTTCTCCCTCACCCACCATCTCCATAACCCGACCCTAGATCATCTCGACCACTCACTCCGCCGTCGATCCAGCACACGCAATGTCCCCGCGAATCCACCCGAGCACAAGCACGGTTCTTGCCTCGTAGGTGCTGTGGGCGGGAAGATTCGACGCATGCCGGTGTTGACGGACGACTTGGTCGCCGCCGAAATATTCACGCGGACTACGCAACCGACTATCCAAGCGGGGGCAGGGTTGATCCTCCGGCCCTGGGCGCCCGACGACGCGCCCCCGGTCTTCGAGGCATTTCAGGATCCACTGATAGCGGTCAAGTGCGGCTATGCCCTGGAAGGGACCATGCGCAGTGCCGGCTGGCATGCCGACGGGTGGCACGACATGCATCTGCACGCTCGGATTCGAGACGCCGAGGTGGGGTATTCGGCGGGCATGAGTGGACCGGAGATGGATCGGACGACGGCGGAGATCGAATTGGGGGAGGAGGACTTTGCGGCGGAGCATTCGAAGGCCACGCATGCGGATGAGCACCCGAAGGGGGCCGAGCTCGAGACGGACGAGTCGACCCCGGACGGGCACAGCGGGATGGATTAGAGGCGGCGGATTCGGGCCTGCCAGGCGGCCAGGTCGACGGGGGTGCCTGCGGGTAGGGTCAGGTCTTCGTCCTGCTCGAGAACGGCCTCGGTGACGCGGCCGTGGTATCGCGCGGGCTGTAGGTCTTCGAGTTCCCAACCGGCGCCGAATGATTCGCGGATGAGCGCGTCGCTGATCCGCGGCCCGAAGCCGGGCTCGACGTCGGAGAGGGCGAGGATGTCGACGAGCCCGCCCGGCTTGCACAGGGCATGCAGGCTGCGCACATAGGCGGCGCGGGATTCGGGATCGTCGACGAAGATGTGGAACAGGGCGCTGTCGACGATGGTGTCGTAGGTGGGCTCCGCCGCGGCGGAGCCCAGCGCGATCGCGTCGGCCACCTCGAACCGCGCGCTGGAAACATCTTGTGCCGCAGCATTTCTGGTGGCGTACTGGACCGCACTCGGCGACAGGTCGATGCCGAGCACGTCGTAACCCAGTTTGGTCAACAGGATCGTGTGTTCGCCTGCGCCGCAACCAGGATCGAGCACGCGGCCCCGAATCCATCCGTCCAGTTCCAGGGCGACGATCGCCGGTTGTGGCCCGCCGATCACCCACGGCGCAGTGTCGTTGTCATAAACGGTGTTCCAGAAATCAGCCGGAAGAGTCATACCTCCATCGTTAAACCTGAACCCGTCTAGAGGTCAACGTTGACTTTTCGCGAATCGTCCCGTCAACGGCCACCGGTTTGCAGTCGGGATCTGCCTCGGACCTGCGATTACCTGATCGGCGGACTACGGACGGTGTGTCAGGGCCGAGATCGTCGGCGGGTTTGGCAGCATGCTCTGATGCAGACGGCGCTGGAGCTCACTGCTTTGCCGCTGACGCCCAACTGTGCGGAGCTCTTCGCGCGAAGAGACCACGTGCTCTTGGGGATCAGCCCGTTCAACAGTTACTTCAAGCGGGTCCGGATCGTGGAGCTGACGAGGTGGGCGCTCGGTGAGTTCGCCTACGTCCAGTTCCATTTGCCCGATGTGCCCGGTGTATTCACGCTGCAAGCGCTCGGGTTGCCCGCGGACAAGGCGCGGAAGCGGGTGCGCGAGAACGGGTCGAAGATGCGCAACCGGATTCGGGACGGGCTGGCAGCGGCAGGCTTGTCGGACTTGGACGCGCGAGTGGTCGATTGGGCGTACCTGGAAGAGAATCCGGTGTTCGTCGACCTGCTTCGGGAAGCGACGGATCTGTTCGCCAGTGATGCGGTCTTCCGTGACCTGTGCCTGGAGACGACCCGAAATGTTTTGCGGCACCGGCTCACCGACGGCAGTGAGCCGACCATCGAGCAGTGTCGGCTTGCGGCACAGTACTTTCTGGCCGACATCCCGCTGCTGGTCGACACCGCGGGCGTCGTCGGCAGCGAAACCTCGCTGTACGCCTACCACCGCGTCGTCCCGTTCATCGACGCGCTCTTCCGTCGCGAACTGCCGATGCAACCGGTTGCGCGGCAGGGGTATTTGACCGTCCGGGCGTCCGGCGAGCCCGATGTGCAGCCGAAACAACAGGCCTGAGCACAGGATCGAGCTCGCCGGCGGACGCGAGGTCAGGCGACGGCGACCAGACGGGCCGCGTTGGCGGCTTCGTCGTCGGCGGCCTGGTTGGCGGCCAGTTCGGCGTGCACCCGGTCGCGGTAGCGGGTGAGTTCGCGTTCGGCATCGGCGGCGTCCCAGCCCAGGTGGGAGCCGATGAGGAAGGCGACCTCCGCGGCGGCGGCCAGGCCGCGGTCGGCGGCCTCGATGGAGATGCGGGTGCGGCGGGTGAGGACGTCGTCGAGATGGATGGCGCCCTCGTGGGTGACCGCGTACACCGCTTCGGCAGCGAGGTAGTCGTCGGCCCCGGTCAGCGGCTTGGCCAGGTCGGGGTCCGCAGCGATCAGGTCCAACAGGTCGGTCGCGGCGGAACCGTAACGGCCGAGCAGATGTTCGACGCTCGCTTTCGGCAGGCCGACGCGCTGCGCCAGGCTGTCGAGGTCGGCGAGCATCTCCTGGTAGCCGACGGCGCCGAGCAGCGGCAGCTTGTCGGTGACCGACGGGGCGACGGCGCGGCCGAGGCCTTCGACGGCCGCGTCCACCACGTCGGCGGCCATCACCCGGTAGGTGGTGTATTTGCCGCCCGCGATCACGAACAGTCCGGGAACCGGTTCTGCCACAGCGTGTTCCCGCGACAACTTCGAGGTGTCGCTGGATGCGCCGGACAGCAGCGGACGCAGGCCCGCGTAGGTCCCGACGATGTCGTCGCGGGTCAGCGGCTGCCGCAGCACCGCGTTCACGTGGTCGAGGATGTACTGCACGTCGGCGTTGCTGGCGGCCGGATGATCCTTGTCCAGCGACCAGTCGGTGTCGGTGGTGCCGATGATCCAGTGCTTGTGCCACGGGATCACGAACAGCACGCTCTTCTCGGTGCGCATGATCAGTCCGGTGTCCAGGTCGAGGCGCTCGCGCGGCACCAGGATGTGCACGCCCTTGGACATGCGCACATGGAACGGGAAGTCGACACCGGTCATCCGGTTCATTTCGTCGGTCCACACGCCGGTCGCGCTGATCACCCTGCGGGCACGCACGGTGTGTTCACGGCCGGTCTCCAGGTCGGTGACGTGCGCGCCGATCACCCGTGCACCGTCGCGCAGCAGCCCGGTGACCTTGGTGCGGGTGAGCACGGTCGCGCCGTGCTGTGCCGCGGTGCGGGCGATCGTCATGGTGTGCCGCGCGTCGTCGACCTGTGCGTCGTAGTACCGGATGGCGCCGGTCATCGCGTCTTCGCGCAGCGCTGGCGTCAATTCCAGTGCGCGAGTACGGGTCAGGTGCCGGTGCATGGGCACGGCGCGGGCGCCGCCGAGCGTGTCGTACAGCGCGACGCCCGCCCCGATGTAGGCCCGTTCCCACACCCGGTGCTGCAGTGGAATCAGGAACGACACCGGGCGGACCAGGTGCGGCGCCAGCTTGTTGAGCAACAGGCCGCGTTCCTTCAAAGCCTCACGCACCAGCCAGAAGTCGAGCTGCTCGAGATAGCGAAGCCCACCGTGGATGAGCTTGCTCGAGCGGCTGGAGGTGCCTGCCGCGAAGTCCCTGGCTTCCACCAGGGTGACGCTGAGGCCGCGCGATGCGGCGTCGAGCGCGGCGCCCGCGCCGACCACGCCGCCACCGATCACGAGCACATCGATCTCGGTGTCGCCCAGTGCATTCACCGCGGTGCTGCGGTAGGTGGGATCTAATCGTGCCGACATGTGAATCTCCTCTACTTCTGAATTAAGCTCTAGTGGTGAAACAAGCTCTGGCTCAGTGAAATTCGCGGCGCGCGGTTATTCGTCGACGTCGATCCAGTCGAGCGTGCGCGACACGGCCTTCTGCCAGCGGGCATAGCCCTTCGTGCGCTGTTCCTCGGTCCCGGTGGGGTGCCAGCGCTTGTCCTCGTGCCAGTTGGCTACCAGTTCGTCTGTGCTGTCCCAGAATCCGACGGCAAGGCCCGCCGCATACGCGGCGCCGAGCGCGGTGGTCTCCGCGACCACCGGGCGCGACACCGGAACGCCGAGGAAGTCGGCCTGCAACTGCATGCACAGCTCGTTGGCGGTGACGCCGCCGTCCACCCGCAGCACGTCGAGCTGCACGCCGGAGTCGGCCTGCATCGCCTCGACGACGTCACGGGTCTGGTAGCAAATGGATTCCAGCGTCGCCCGCGCCAGGTGGGCGTTGGTGCTGAAGCGGGAAAGCCCGACGATCGCGCCCCGTGCGTCGGAGCGCCAGTACGGCGCGAACAGCCCGGAGAACGCGGGCACGAAGTACACGCCGCCGTTGTCCTCGACCTGCCGTGCCAGCGCTTCGCTTTGCGCCGCACCGGAAATGATGCCGAGCTGGTCGCGCAGCCACTGCACCGCCGACCCGGTCACCGCGATCGACCCCTCCAGCGCGTACACCGGCTTGTCGTCGCCGAACTGGTAGGCCACCGTGGTGAGCAGTCCGTGCTGCGAGCGCACGATCTCGGTACCGGTGTTGAGCAGCAAGAAGTTTCCGGTGCCGTAGGTGTTCTTGGCCTCGCCGGGCCGGAAACACACCTGGCCGACCGTGGCGGCCTGCTGATCGCCGAGCACGCCGGACAGCGGCACCTCGCCGCCGAAAGGTCCATCGGCCCTGGTCTTTCCGAACAGCGCCGGGTTCGACGACGGCGCGATCGTCGGGAGCATCGCGCGCGGAATCCCGAAGATGGACAACAACTCGTCGTCCCAGTCCGAGGTCTCCAGGTTCATCAGCATGGTGCGGCTGGCGTTGGTCGGATCGGTGACGTGCACGCCGCCGTCGACCCCGCCGGTCAGGTTCCACAGCAGCCAGCTGTCGGTGGTGCCGAAGATCGCCTCGCCGCGTTCGGCGGCCTCGGCGACCCCGGGCACGTTGTCCAGGATCCAGCGCAGCTTACCGCCGGAAAAGTAAGTGGCAGGCGGCAATCCGGCCTTGTGCCGGATGGTGTCGCCGTGTCCGGCGCGCTCGAGTTCGGCGGCGATCTTGTCGGTGCGGGTGTCCTGCCAGACGATCGCGTTGCAGTACGGGCGACCGGTCCTGCGGTTCCACACCACGGTGGTCTCGCGCTGGTTGGTGACGCCGACCGCGGCCAGGTCACTCGCGTCGAGGTCGGCCTTGGTGAGCGTGCTCTGGATGACCGCGCGGGTCCGCTCCCAGATCTCGGTCGGGTCGTGCTCCACCCAGCCTGCCTGCGGCAGAATCTGCTGGTGCTCGAGCTGGTGGCGGGCGATTTCGTTGCCGCTGTGATCGAACACCATGAAGCGCGTGCTGGTGGTGCCCTGGTCGATGGCGCCTACGTACTGGCTCATCGCCGTCCTTTCGAAAGAATGAACTAACTACTGCGAGAAGAGATTTCAGAAAAGGATGTGCGAAGCCAGCCCGGCGAGCACGCCGCCTGCCAGCGGTCCGAGGATGGGCACCCAGGCATAACCCCAGTCGGAGTCCTTGCCGCCGTTGACCTGAGCGGTCGCGGCTTCGGGGCGCGGTTCGGCCGCATAGCCGCCCGCGGTCGCGGGCTCCCGCACCGGCGCGGCCACCTTGCTGACCGGCAGCAGCGCATGCGCGAGCCGGGGGCCGAGGTCACGGGCGGGATTGATGGCATAGCCGGTGGGACCGCCGAGCGAGGCGCCGATACCGACGACGAGCAGCGCCGCCGCCACCGGTCCGAGCCCGGTCGCGGTGTGGCCCATCGACAGCAGCACAAGCACCAGGGCGAAGGTCGCGATCAGCTCGGTGGCAAAGTTCCAGCTGAAGCTGCGGATCGCCGGACCGGTCGCGAACACGCTGAGCTTCTTTGCCTCGTCGGTCTCCTCGTCGAAGTGCCGTTTGTAGACGACATAGGCGAGATTCGCGCCGAGGAACGCGCCGACCAGCTGCCCCAAGACGTAGGCGAGGGTGGTGGCGACAGTGATGCTGACGCCTGGCGCGTATTCGTCCGCGCCGCTGAACAGCACACCGATGGTGTAGGCGGGATTGAGATGGCCACCGCTCTTGTAGGCGACATAGACGCCTGCCATAACTCCGAGCCCCCACCCGAAGTTGATCAGTAACCAGCCGCCGTCGAATCCCTTGGATTTGGTCAGCAACACGTTCGCGACCACGCCAGCGCCAAGCAATATCAGCACGCCCGTGCCGAGTGCTTCGCTGAGGAAGATCGAGCCGAAGTTCACCGTTGAGTCTCCGTTCGCCCTGTTGGTCGCCGTCGCGACCCTGCGGAGCACGACGTTACGACGCGAGCGACAGACCGGACATAGCGCCCGTTCGACAATGCCGAACGGTAGGGCTGGTTGGGCGGGGCCTCCGCCGCTACGGTCAGGCGCCCGAGTAAGCGGGCATGACGCACGTCACACCGGCCTTCGGGAGTGTTGCCACCTGTTCACCACATGTTCGACATTGTCGAATGGAAACGTTAGGTTTCGGTCATGCCCGGTCCGATCCAGTCGATCGAGCGAGCGGCGGCCATTCTCCGGCTGCTCGCCCGCGGTGCCGGGCGCCTCGGGGTCGGTGAGATCGCGGGCGCGCTCGGACTCGCCAAACCGACCGTGCACGGCATCCTGCGCACGTTGCAGGGGGTCGGCTTCGTCGAACAGGACCCGGCGACCGGCAAATATCAGCTCGGCGCCGCACTGGTCCACCTCGGCACCAGCTATCTCGATGCCAACGAACTGCGCTCCCGCGCGATCAACTGGGCCGACGCACTGGCCGCACGCACCGGCGAATCGGTGCGGATCGGGGCGCCGGTCGACGGCACCGTCGTGGTGGTTCATCACGTCTTCCGCCCGGACAACACCGAGCAGGCACTCGCGGTCGGCGAACTGCTGCCGCCGCACGCCACCGCGCTCGGCAAGGTTCTCCTCGCCTTCGACGCGGAGCTCGCGGCCGCCGTGCGCGGCGGCGACCTCACCTCGCTCACCCGCCGCACCATCGCCGACCGGGTCGCGCTCAACCGCGCCCTCGCCGCAGTCCGCCAGGCAGGCTGGGCGGGGGAGACCGAGGAATTCCGGCCGGGCGAGGCGGGCATCGCGGCGCCGATCCGCGCACACGGCGGGCTCGTGGTCGGCGCCATCGGCATCAGCGGGCCGGTCGACCGGCTCTGCGATGCGCAACTACGACACCGGCCTGCACTGGTCACCCAGGTACGCGACGCCGCACGGGCAGTCTCCCGGGATTTGGGTGCCTGACACCGACTCATCGACTCGTAGCACGAAAGGACGCGGATGACGCAACGCTATGTGCTCGCGATCGACCAGGGCACCACCTCGACCCGGTGCATCCTGTTCGATCAGCGCGCCCGCCTGGTCGGCGTCGCGCAGCGCGAACACCAGCAGCACTACCCGCGTCCCGGCTGGGTCGAGCAGGACGCGATGGAGATCTGGCGCAACGTCGACCGGATCGTGCCGCAGGCGCTGCGCGACTCCGGCATCACCGCGGATCAGGTTGCCGCCCTTGGCATCGCGAACCAGCGCGAGACCACGGTGGTGTGGGATCGCCACACCGGCCTGCCGATCCGGCGCGCCATCGTCTGGCAGGACACCCGCACCGAGGACCTGGTCAGCGAGTTCGAGGAAAGGCCTGGCGCGCACCGGATTCGGGAACTGTGCGGGCTGCCGCTCGCCACCTACTTCGCCGCGCCGCGGCTGCGCTGGCTGCTCGATACCATTGCGGGCCTGCGGGATCGGGCCGAACGCGGCGAGGTGCTGTTCGGCACCATGGAGACCTGGCTGATCTGGAACCTGACCGGCGGGGTCGACGGCGGCCTGCATCTCACCGACGTCACCAACGCCAGTCGCACGCTGCTGATGAACCTCACCACGCTCACCTGGGACGAGGAATTGCTGAACTTCTTCGGCATTCCTGCCGCGATGCTGCCGCGCATCCAGGCCTCGACCGCGTCCTACGGCACCACTCGCCGCGTGGTGCCAGGCATCCCGATCGCCGCCGCGCTCGGCGACCAGCATGCCGCACTGTTCGGCCAAACCTGTTTCGCCCGTGGGGAGACCAAATGCACCTACGGCACCGGTGGCTTCCTGATGATGAACACCGGCCAAGAGTTGGTGCAGTCCGAGCACGGGCTGCTCACCACCATCGGTTACCAGATCGGCCCGCAGCCGGTGTACGCGCTGGAGGGACCGATCGCGGTCACCGGCTCGCTGGTGCAGTGGGTGCGGGACAACATCGGCCTGGTCACCAGCGCGCCGGAGATCGAAACCCTCGCTCGCACAGTGGAAGACAACGGTGGTTGCTACATCGTGCCCGCGTTCTCCGGGCTGTACGCGCCGCACTGGCGCAGCGACGCCCGCGGACTCATCGCGGGCCTCACGTCCTACATCACCAAGGGACACATCGCCCGTGCGGTCCTGGAGGCGACCGCATGGCAGACCCGCGAGGTGGTGGACGCGATGAACGCGGACTCCGGTTTGCAGGCGCGTGCGCTGCGCGTCGACGGCGGGATGACCTCGGACAACCTGCTCATGCAGATCGTCGCCGACGTCCTCGACATTCCCGTGATGCGCCCGTTCGTCTCCGAAACCGTCTCGCTCGGTGCGGCATACGCGGCCGGGCTCGCCGTCGGCTACTGGCCGGATCTGGAAGGTCTGCGCAACAACTGGCGACTAGCCGGGCAGTGGCGGCCGCAGATGGATCCGGTGCACCGCGCCGACGAGTACGAAAACTGGCAGCACGCGGTGCAATTGACGTTCGGCTGGATGCGGTCCAAGCGACGGCGGGACGCGGCGCGGGCGCGTCCCGCCGGGTAGCGCGGGCTAGCCGGAAACTGGAGCCCGCAGCGACCCTACGATATTCGCCTTGACCTTGGCGGCGGTGCGGCGCAGCCGTCCGCCCTCCACCCCGGCCTCCTGCTCGAGCCGCATCCGGGCATTGTGCAGCGCGGTCCGCAACCCCGTTGTCACACCGGAGATCTCGGAGACCGCGAGCGCAGCCTGGAACTTCTTCTCGGAGGCGGTTTCCGGCGCGTCGTCGGAGGTGGCGATCAGGAACCGGTCTGGCAGCGCGAGCTTGTGGATGGTGCGCATGGTGAGCAGGTACTGGCGCAGCAGCGATGCGCTGGTGTAGGGCAGGTCGTACTTG
Source organism: Nocardia sp. NPDC049149 (assembly GCF_043197455.1). Classification (NCBI taxonomy): domain Bacteria; kingdom Bacillati; phylum Actinomycetota; class Actinomycetes; order Mycobacteriales; family Nocardiaceae; genus Nocardia; species Nocardia sp. NPDC049149. The sequence continues at coordinate 940,915 of NZ_JBICTD010000003.1, read as the reverse complement.
TCGCACAGTGCCCGAACCCGTTGCGCGATCTCGGCGTAGCGGTTGCTCGGCAGATCGGGGAACAGGTGGTGTTCGATCTGGTAACACAGGTTTCCACTGGCAAAGGCCAGGGTCGGTCCGGCATCGAAGTTCGCGGTGCCGAGCATCTGGCGTAGATACCACTCGGACTTGGTCTCGTTCTCCAGCGCGGCCTCCGTGAATTTCTCGGCGCCGTCGGGGAAGTGGCCGCAGAAGATGACCACGTACGCCCAGGCGTTGCGCATGACGTTGGCGGCGAGGTTTGCCGTCAGCGCACGGCGCCAACGCTTTCCGCTCAACGCGGGGAACAGCACGTAGTCCTTGATCGCCTGCCGGGACGCCTTGCGCAGGAAAGCCATTGTCACGGCCTTCTTCTCGGCCTTCGACTCGAACCGGTCCCGGTCCGCGTACAGGCCGTGCAGGCCGATGCCCACCTCGAACGTGGTGGCCAGCAGCAGGTTCTGCAGCGGCTGCAGCAGATGCTCGGCCCGCCACTGCTGGTCCCTGGTCACCCGCATCACGCCGAAGCCGATGTCGTCGTCCATGTCGATGACGTTGGTGTAGAGGTGGTGGCGGAAGTTGTGCGAGTACTTCCACTGGGTGGACAGCCCGACCATGTCCCACTCCCAGGTGCTGGAGTGGATCTCCGGATCGTTCATCCAGTCCCACTGCCCGTGCGAGACGTTGTGCCCGATCTCCATGTTCTCGATGCTCTTCGCCGCGGCCAGCGAGACCGCGCCGAGCAGCCAGCCCGTCCGGTTCCGGTTGACCGCGACGAGCAGTCGGGCGGCGGCTTCGAGGGCGCGCTGGAAGCGGATGGTGCGCCGGATATAGGCCGCGTCGCGGCCGCCGAGGGACTCACTGACGTCACGATGGATGGTGTCGAGCTCGGCGCCGAGTGCCTCGATGTCTTCCTTGCTCAGGTGTGCGTACACGGCGATATCGGTGATGGCCATTGGTCCTCTTCGAATGGATCGGCTGCGCGGGCGCGGGTACGCCCGGTCTGGCCGCCGACGCGCGTCGTGATCGGCGTTGCTCGGGTGATGTGACCCGGGCTCGATGGTCGGTCGAGAGAAAAGGCCGACGATGATTCGTACCTCGAAGCTACCACCGTGCCGGACACCGGTGCGGCAACGGCAGGCGGACGGCAGATCAACGGGACATGTCCGCGCCGGATCGGGGACATTGCCGCCCGCCGAGCACGGGCGCCACACCGAACACGGCGGCGTTGCGGCGGGATCATGCGCGTCTCGGCGGACCGAGGGGGTTGAATAGAGGGGATTGGCTATTCGCGGCCGATCGGAGGAGGCTCGACGGATGAGTCAGGAAAGCGGGCAAGGGTCCGGGCTATTCAGCCACGACACCGTACCCATCCCGGTGTACACCCCTGCCGAAAGCAGTGACATACACCATCAGCCGGTATTCAGTAGGGCCGAAGAGGTTCCCGGCTCTGTTCCCAGGGAGGCCATGCCGCCCGCTGGTTGACATCGAACGCGCCACGAGCCCCCGCATCCGCCTACGAGATGCGGGGGCTCGTGGCGTGAGTGTGGCGGTGCGCCGCGGGGTTTCAGCCCTTCAGGGTGCGGATCATCTTCACCAAGCCTTGTGCAGCCGCTCGGGTCGTTTGATCATCTCGCGCCGTTTCCTTCTCGGTCCCTTTGAAGAGGAGTTCCCCCTCCCATCCGTCGATACTGGCTGTGAGGTAGGCGTCGAGCAGTGTGGTGGCGGACTCGCCCCCCTTCGGCATCGGCTCCGTGGCCACCTTGACGGTCACGCCGTCGACGGTGATGGTCCTGGTCGGGTAGCTCTCGCTGGCCGGTGCGGGGGTGGACAACGGAGGGTTGCCACTGACGATGATGCGAAACAGCGATACGTATCCGAGGTGAGACGGTGATGCGGACGGGTCTTCCGTCTCGTAGAAGCAGCCATTTCCGGTGTCGATTTTATCGGTCAGCGCCTTACCGCCGGCGCCGGGACTGATCTTCAGATTCTCGGTACCAGCTCGGGTGGCGTAGAAATGTCTTGTGGCGTCGCACAACTCCTGGATGGTGTGGTTGCTCGTCGGTATCGCATGCTGTTCGGGATGTGGACGCGACAACAGGCCGCAGCCGCATAGCAGTACCGACAGTGCCGAGATCGCCAGTAGCTTATGCAAGTTCATGTCGCTTGCCATTCGGAGTTGGGCGAGTTGATGTTGAAGTCGTCGGAAGTACTTCGTGGCCAACGGTTGTTGAGGAACCCCTTCTGGTTCGTCTTCGATTCGTCGATTTTGGTAATGCTCTCGCGCTGCGTGATGAGCGCCTTTACGAGCTTGTCGGTGTACTCGACGGCGTTACTGATCACTTTTCCGAGGACATCGATCGCGTCGGAGACGCCGACCGGAGCGGCGATGAAGGTAGCGATCTTGGCAAGCGCCTTCCCGAGCTTGATGAGCAGATCCGCGATGTCCGTGACGATCTTCGAGTAAAAGTCCCAAGCGGTATCCGATATCTTGGCGAGGGCGTCCGCCATCTTGTCGCAGGTCGATTTCGCGGAATCCATTGTGGTGTCTTGGAGTGTCCGTGCCGCCGTGTACTTGAGTGCAGCCGCCCCGGCCCAGTAGCCGGTGATGCTCCCGTTGACCACCTCATTGTTCTGTGCCTCGCCGATCTTGCCCTTCAACGTCGTCCACGCCTCGCTCGTTCGCAGGAAGGCGATGGGCGCTTTCAGGCTGTCGACCGCGCTCTGCAGTTTGTCCAACAGCTCCTGGATCTTCTTCTTGATCGCTTCCTTGTGCTCTTGCATGTACCCGGTGAAGTCGTCTTCGGTGATCGAGCCGTAGACAGCGCCTGCCACCGCACCGACCAAGCCGAAGACGGATGCTCCCTCGACCTCGGCCGCGGCGATCGCCGCCCTGCGGAACGCCTCATCGACCTTGGCAGGCTGGTCCCGGATCTCCGCGATCTGGTCGGAGAACGTGTCGAGCACGCTGTTGATATCGTCCAGAGATTTCGTCAGGCCCATTGCTAATCCTCCTCCAGCTTGATCAGGACATTGGCGAAGTTCTGGTCCTGTTCCTGAAAGACTTTCGCAACATGGTCGAGAACCTTGGCGATGGAGTCGGTTTCGTCTCGGCCCTCGACGAGCCTGTCGTACATATACCGCGCGGCGGCCAGCTGGGCATCCCAGGTTTCCCGGAACAGTCCCCACACAACATCCTGGTGACTGAAGTGAATGCTCTGTGCCTGCTGCGCGGCCACGGTGAGCGCATCCGATGCGTGATCCCAGGCACGGGAAGCTTTGACCAACTGGTTGAGATCCGTTGAGAAATTGACCATTACGAGTTCCTCGTCAGGTAGCGCTGGTATTCGGATAGTTCGTGTTCGAGCTCGTCGTCGGTACGATCGGCCCACGACCCGTCTTCGTGGAATCGCGGCCGTTGCTTCCGGATCTGATTCGCACAGTCGAGGATGTCGTGCGCGATGTCGGCGGGGTTGGCAGTGGCAGCCCACCGCGGATCGATCTCGATGCTGCCGATGCGAGAGATGCTCGCGGCCACCATGATCGAGGACGTCCCGAAGTCGGTTATCGGCCCTCGGCCGACGAATTCGTCACTCTGTCGCAGCGATCGTTCGACCCTCTCGAATTCGGCGAGCGATCCCGTATCGAGCAGCGTGATCAGTTCTGTTCGGCGAGAAGGCGATACGGTCAATTCGGTCCATCTGCCCGAGGCGATGGCCTGCGCGTCGTGCTGCCACAGCGCCACGTAGTAGCCGGTCATCGCGGCCGCCGACAGATCGGATGGATTCAAGCGGTCGTGGATATTTCGACTCACCTCGACCTGAGTCGGGAGACGGCCTTCGTCGAGGGTCATGGTGAAAAGCCCGACGCCGATCAAGCCAGTAGTCACTGCGTTCCCTTCTGTACGACAGCTGTGCGTGTCGATCCATCGAAGGGCGGCTATCGAATCAAGCGACCATGGCGGCAGTCCAGCACACCCCCCTTGGTCACTGGCCCCCGCGCCGCCAACCGTGGTGTATCGGCACTGACCAGGGCGGATCGCCCTGAACGATGTGCTGGTCAGACCCTACTGGCCAGCTCGCGGACGCGGCAAGCGCAACGGCTACGGGACCGTCTTCGGCTTTCGTGCTCGGCTCCCGAAGGGCTGCGGTTGAATAAGTGAACAGTCGTTCATGGGTCGCTGGGAAGGACACGAAGGACATGGGAACTCTCGATGGCAAGGTCGCCATTGTCTCCGGATCGGGGCGTGGCATCGGGCGTGAGATCGCGCTGAAACTGGCGGGTGAGGGTGCGCGGGTTGTGGTGAACGACCTCGACGACGATCCGGCGAAGGAAACCCTCGCCGCGATCGAAGCCGCTGGGGGACAGGCGGTCTCGTGCGTCGGCAGCGTCACCGAGGACGGGTTCGCCGAGCGTTTCGTGCAGACCGCCGTCGACGAGTTCGGCGGGCTGGACATCATCGTCAACAATGCGGGCTACACCTGGGATTCGGTGATCCAGAAGATGACCGACGAGCAATGGGACGCCATCCTCGACGTCCATCTCAAGGCCCCGTTCCGGATCCTGCGTGCCGCACAACCGATCATCTCCGCGGCGGTGAAGCGGGCCAAGGAAGCCGGCGAGCCCGTGCCGTGCCGCAAGGTCGTCAACATCTCCTCGATGGCAGGCACCGGAGGCAATGCGGGACAGGCGAATTACTCGTCAGGCAAGGCGGGCGTGCTCGGCCTCACCAAGGCGCTGTCGAAGGAATGGGGGCGCTACAACGTCACCGTCAACGCGGTCGCGTTCGGGTTGATCAAGACGCGGCTCACCGAGGCGCCCGCAGGCACCGGCGGCACAATCGACGTGCAGGGCAAGGAAATCAAGGTCGGCGTGAACCCGAACCTGCTCGCCGCGATGGAGCAGATGGTGCCGCTCGGCCGAGGCGGCACCCCCGCCGAGGCGGCGGGCGCGGTGTATCTGTTCTGCATCCCCGAATCCGACTACGTGAGCGGCCAGACGCTGGTCTGCGGCGGTGGATTCAACATCTAGGACGGTGCGCAGCTCACCCGGCTTCGCCGGTCCCGCGTTCGCCTGCGCCCGATCGCATGACCTGCTGCCACCAGGACGCGAGTGGGCTCGGTTCGGGCCAGACGACCGTGGGGCCGACGCGGCCTGTCGCGTCCAAGGACACCTGCTTGGGACGGGTGGAGCTGTCTGAAGGAACCACGACGGACGATCTCCTCGGAATCGGTGACGGTACGCGGGGCAGCCCGCACACGGCGGGTGCCCACTGCGGCTTTACCGAAACTTTAAGAGACGAATGAATATTCGTGGGGTCAGTCGCGTCGAATCGTGATCAGGATGCCCACGGACCGATACCGCCGACCTTCTCGATCCGGATGCGGGTGAGCAGGCCGGGCGGCGCGTCGGCGGGCGGGAAGTCGACGCTGGGACTGGCCAGGGTCTTGGCCAGCTCCGTGAGCAATTCGGGGGCGCCGCCCTCGACGATGCGCGCGGTTCCGGTGACCGACAGGTACGGGCGCATGAACTCGCCGGGTTCCTGCGCGAGGATCGTCACCGCGACCCTGCCGTCTCGCCGGACATTGCGTACTTTCTTGTATTCGCCGAGGTGGGCGGTGACGAGTTCGTCGCCGTCCGGCGTCGACTGCAGCGCCACCCACACCACGCTGACCTGGGGGCTGCCGTCCGGGTTGAGCGTGACCAGCGTGGCGTCGGCACCGGCGCCGATGAGGGCGCGGGCTTCGTCGTCGAGTTTCATGCTGTTGTCTACCCCGCGGCCGTCGCTTTCATTCCCGGCCGCCGCGCTTCGAGCACGTCGGACGGTTGTACTACCGTCGCTGGCATGCGGCTTCACGTGGGCTGTGCGATGTGGACGCACGCGGCATGGCAGGAATGGCAACCGGCGTCGGGGGATCGGCTGGCCGCCTACGCCGCGCGATGCAACGCGGTGGAGGGCAACACGACCTTCTACGCCATCCCCGCGGTGCGCACGGTCGAGTCGTGGGCCGCACAGCTCACTCCGGAGTTCCGTTTCCTGCCCAAACTGCACAAGTCGATCACCCACGAGCGCAGGCTGAACGGCGCCGACGAGGAGCTGCGCACGTTCCTGTCGGCGATCGAGCCGCTCGGCCCGAGCGCGCATGCCCTCTGGATCCAATTGCCGAGCTCGTTCGGCCCCAACGATCTCGGCGCGCTGGCCGGTTTCCTGCGCGAGCTGCCGCGCTCGTACCGCTGCGCCGTCGAGGTCCGCCACCCGGCGTTCTTCGAGAACGAGCAGGCGACCCGCTACCTGGAACGCGTGCTCGCGCGAGTGCACGCGGAATGGCTGACCTTCGACACCACAGTGCTTTTCGACGGCCTGCCTACTCCGGGAGAACAGGAGGCGTGGTCGAAGAAGCCACGCGTCCCCCTACGCACCCGTGCCCTCACCGAGTACCCGATCGTCCGCTACCACGGCCGCGAGTCGACCGACCGCACCGTCGAGGGCTGGCAACGCTGGGTCGGCATCGTCGCCGACTGGTTGCGTGAGGGGCGCTCGCCCACCGTCTTCCTGCATACCCCGAACAACGCCGACGCCGTCACGCTGGCGCGCCGCTTCCACGCCGAGGTGGCCGCCAGGGTGCCCGAGCTGGAACCGCTCCCGGAACCGGCCCCGACCGGACCGATGACATTGTTCTGAGAACACCTTCGCCCGGCGGCGGCGCGCGCTGCGGGTTGTGCCCGATGACAACCCCCGGCAATCGTGTTGGTGGCTGCGCCAAGCGAATCGGGGCGTTCCCCTGAGACGATGAGGGAGCGTTCTTCCGTGTTCGGTTGAGGCAACTCCTGAGGAGCATCTCGTGCCCTGGCTCGTTGTTCATCGCTTCGCTGACCAGATCCCTGCTTTCGAACGTGCGGCCGGGCCGCGGGCGGTTGGTTTGCCCGCTCGACTCGCTGGGGGTGAGGGACCTCGGGGAGTACGCGCGTCGCGTCGGGGGCGGGCGTACCGGTGATGCTGTCCACGGTCATTCGGACGATCGATGTCGACGGCGTGCCGATCGGATACACCGACAGCGGCGACCCGACCGGTCGCTCAGGCAGCCCGGTCATCGTGTTCGGGCACAGCCTGCTGTTCGGCGGCTGGATGTTCCGGGCCCAGATCGACGTGCTGCGCAGGCACTATCGGTGCATCGCCATCGACTGGCGTGGGCAGGGTGGCACCCAGCCCACGCCGGACGGCTATGACATGGACACGCTGACCGCTGACGCCGTCGGGGTGATCCGCGGATTGACGCTCGCACCGGTGCACTGGGTCGGCGTCGGTATGGGCGGTTTCGTTGGTCAGCGCGTCGCCGCCAGACACGGCGAGCTGTTGCGGTCGCTGACCCTGCTCGACACCAGCGCGGGACCCGAGGATCCGGCCAAGATCGGCAGGTACACCCGGCTCGCCTGGGCCGTAAGGCTTTTCGGCGTCGACGCGGTCCGCGGCAAACTTGCGCGGCTACTGTTCGGGCCCGCCTTCCTGCGCGATCCCGCCGCCGCGGATCTCCTCGACGAATGGGCCCAGCGGCTCGATCGCATCGACAGCGTCGGCACCCGCAAGGCGATCCTCGGGGTGGTCGGCCGCGCGCCCGCTGATCGGGAGATCACCGGCGTCTCGGTGCCGACCCTGGTCGCGGTCGGCGTCGACGACACGGTGACCCCGATCCAGGACGCGCAGCGGCTCGCGGCGCTGATCCCCAAGGCGCGGTTGGAGATCATCGAACGGGCCGGGCACAGCTGCGTGCTCGAGCAGCCGACCGTGGTCACGACACTGCTGCAGTCGTTCCTCGCCGATGTCGACGGCTGAGCATGGCTGATTCAGGTGCCTGCGCGATCCGGGGCGAGGATCTTGTCGCCGTAGATCTGGGCGCAGCGCAACGCCAATTCGAGATAGGTGGCCCGTTCCTCGATGGAATGACCGAGCAGTTCCTCGGATTGGTTGATGCGGTAGCGCACCGTGTTGGGGTGCACGGTCAGCAGCTGGGCGGTGGCGGGCACGTTACGGCCGCTCGCCAGGTAGGCGAGCACGGTCTCGCGCAACCGCGCGGTGGTCTCGTCGGCGCTCGTCAACGCGCCCAATTCCCTTGCCGCCATGACCCTTATCGCCTCGACGCTGCCGTCACCGGTGGTGAGACAGACCAATTCGACGTCGGTGTAGCGGATAACCGCTGGGGCATAGTCGGTTTCGATCGCCACCCGCTGGGCGGCGAGTGCTTCGCGATGGCTCTGCCTGAACCCGGTGGCGCCCGGCGCCGACGAGCCGACGGCGGCATGCAGCCCAGGCTGCCCGCCGAGCGGCAACCCGGTGAGATCGGGGACGCCCGCGGTGGCGACCCACACCCACATGCCGCGCACACCGGACGACAGCATCAACGGCCGCGCGGCATCGAGGTGCGCGGCGATGTCGGTGCCGAGCTTCTCCAACGTGCGCACCGGTTCCGGCACGGACGCGGACTCGTCGGCCCACAGCACGATCGCGGTCTGCTGCCTGCGCAGCGAGTGCCCGAGCTGCGCCTCGGCCTGGTCGATGTCGACGGTGTCGCCGCGCAGAATCGAGCCCGCCAGCCCGAATCGGCGTGCGAGCGCGCCACGTTGCCACTGCTCGCGCTCGTCGGTGTAGACCGCGACCGAGGCCTCGACGCAGGTGTCGGTCCACTCGAGCACCCGATCCCAGAACAGCAGCAGCACCGCGCTGCGGAGCTGGTCGTCCTCGATCGCCTTGTTCAGGAGGTCGGTGATGAACTGCCAGAGCATGGCCTGCCCGACCCGGTAGGTCCGCATCACCACGTCGATCCCGAACCCGCGCCGCGCCACCGTGCGCGACAGCGCGAGCACTTCGGCGGGCGGATGGACCTCGAACACCTCTCTGCTCACCATCGCGAGGAAGCTGCGCCAATGTGCGCGGGTCGCGGCGTGCAGTTGTTCGCCGAGTTCGGCGTCGCCTGGCAGGTGCGCGTTGACCTCGTTGATCTTCCCGTCGACGAGGTCGACCAACAGTTGGGTCTGCTCGTCGTTGCGAGCCTGCGCCCCGAATTGGACGAGCCAATCCAGGGCCTCCTGATCCAGGGCGGTCATAGGCCACATTCTGCTGCTCTGGGTGCCGCTGTGCGGCACATTCGAGGGGATCGGTGCCGCGATATTTCCGTCTGAAAATTGCGCGACGCACACTGTGCGAATACGGTTTTGCACACTCGCGCTGGGTAGTCTGTGCAGGTCCCCGAAGGGTGGGACGGTCTTGTGGCAATTCCGATCAGCACCGACCCCACACGCGGAGGGCCATAATGGACGGATCGTCGATCAGTACACGAACGCCCAATAAAAAGACCTACGGGTCGGTTTGTGTTGTGCACCCATGGGCATAACCCGCTCATGAAACCGGACGAAGCTGCGCGGCGCCTGCTGGAGGTCATTTTGACGCGGTATGGGTCCGTGGATGAATTCATCGGATTGCTTCGCGTCGACCCGCTCGTCGATACCACGGAACTGCCACCATTATCGGGATACTTCTGGTCTATTCCGTCGTGAAGTCGAGGCATGTTTATCGGCGCTCGATGGCACGCGGTCGGCGCGTGTCGAATTCATGAATCAGGTCGGTCCAGTCGTTGGCCAGCGCGGCCAGCCGGGACCACGCCGCGTGCACCTGCTGCTCGGCGACATCGTCGGCGGTCATCAGCAGGTGATCGGCGAGAATCTGGGCTGCGGCCATGCGGTCGACGGCGCGGCCGAGCGAGGCCGTGCCGCGGTCCTGGGCGCGCCGCGGGGCCAGCTGCTTGGCCACCCACCCGTCGATGACCGTGACGACTTCCCCTCGGCGGTAGTCGATTTCGGCGGCCCGCTCGGGCTGGGCGCGGCGGGTGTGATGCAACTGCGCCAAGGCGCGCGCCAGTTGCGTGATGAGGTGATCACCGGGGCGGTCACCGGTCTGCATGCGCAGCGCCGCGGACAGTTCGTGCCAGTCGGGCAGCATCGGCCGCACGCCGCCCGACCCGATCGGCAGGGTCCGCGGTCTGGGCCCGTCGGCAGTCTGCACGGTCACGTGTCGCGGTCGACGCGGTGCGGCGGATGCGCTCGGCAAACAACCACGGCTCGAGTATCGGCGACAGGCGGCGGGGACGTGGTTCGCGCGCACTGCCGCGCGGCCCCCAGCTCTCGGTTGTCCGGTTGCGTTGGCACGGCAGCCTTCCCTGACGACGGTCGAGGTGCACCCGACCCCCGGCGACCAGCCGTAATCCTCTGGCTCGGCTGGCCGTTCTGCGCGTACCCGAGATAAGGGAGCAGAGCGCCCGGGTGCCGGATGCACCTATCAGCATGGTCGGTGCCGGCAGGCTCCGGAAGACGGATTCAGGTCAATTCGTCCGGTGTTTGGCCTCTTTGGTTATGCTCCGGCAATCCGAGCAGCTCGGCGTCGGCGCCGGATTCACCCGGGGAGCAGCTCCGGGTAGACCGTGCAGTGCCGGATCGTGCCCGACAGGCCCGGCAGTTCGCGGGGCTCGGTCCAGGTGTGGAAGCCGTCGCTGCTGTCGCTGAAGTAGTACTTGCCCGCTTCGAGGGTGTCGGGGTTGTAGGCATCGAAGTAGATGCGCCAGCTCCCGTCGGGCAGGGCGATCACGCACTGCCCCTCCCTCGGCCCACCCCAGTTCGCCCAATTGCCTTGTTCGATAAAGGCATACGGGCCCATGGGGTTGCCTGCGACGGCGAGCTCGATGAACTTGGTCTCCTCGTTCTTGGTGAACGCGAAATAGCGGTTGTCGCGGGAGATGATGGTGGTGTCGATGTAGCCGAAGGCGGCGCCGTCACGGGCGGCCAGCCCGGCAACCGGGGTGAGGGGACTCCACGTCCACAATCCCGGCGTCGTTGCCGTCATCATGTGCGGGGTGAAGCGGCCTTCGACGGCCAGCGAGACGATCACGTTCACCCGGCCCCCGGCGTCGACGAACCATTCCGGGGCCCAGGTGTTGGTCACGCCGGGGATGAGAACGGGGATGTCGTACATGTGATTCCAGTTCACCCGATCGGTGCTCCTGGCGAAGCCGATGGTGTGGCCCTCCCACGCGGTGGTGCAGGTGAGGTAGTAGACGCCGTCGGAATTCCGGAAGATGCTGGGGTCGCGCAACAATGATCCGTTGGGCGGCCGGTAGGCGGGCCCACTCAGCAGCTTGAAGTCGAGCGCGTCGGCGGATTCGTAGATGTACAAATCGGTTTCGTTGGCGTTGGTGAACGCGCTCATCGTGTAGCGCATCGCGGGCGCCGCGGCGGCATGGTTGTGAGCCAGCATGCTCAACGGTATCCCCGCCGCGAGCGCCAGCGCCGACCTGCGACTTATAGCTGTCACGCATCGGATTATCCAGCGGTGATAGCGGCTCGCTAGCCGACACGCCGTACCCCTGCGGGCGGTGCCCACGGGTGGCCTGGGCTGGGCTGGGACGGTCGTCTCGGTCGGGTCGGCAGGTACGAAGCAGTCTGCGGCGGGCTCGTGCTGAACGGGTTGCGCACCGCTGCCATCGAATGCTGTGTCGGAGAACAAGTTACGGATACGGCATTGGAGTCCAGCCCAAGACGGCCGGTCATCGCGCATGCGACTCTCTAGTCGGGCGAACGGATCCGCTCGCCCCCGGCGGTGCCAGCACCAACGGTCAGTGCCCCTTGCACACACCTGTGCGGTCCCGCGTTTGCCGAAAGCCGAATATCTGGAGCAGCAACCATGCATGAGCCCGTCGATCGGCCGAACCGGGACCGGCCAGGCGCTGTACCGACCGCCCGCGAACTGCTGGACGCGATGCATGACGTTGTCCCCGAACGGCATCCGGCCGCGCCGGTGCTGCGGGCCGCCTGCCTGCTCGCGGCCGTCGACGAGTGGATCCACCGCCATCGGGCCGCGGTCGGGCCCCGCCGCGCGGAAACGAGACAGGCGAACAGTCAGGGGATCGAGCGCGCGGCCCGCACCTTGCGGCGCTACCTCATCGAAGGGATCACCGAGGCGATCCCCGACGTCGACGGCGTCGGCGCGGCGGTCGCCGCGCTGGCGGGCGCCTGGGTGGACTGGCGCACTGTGCCGAGCGGTGCCGACCCGGCCCGCGAGGTCGATACCCGCCAGGCCCTCCTCGCCGCCGGTGCCGCCTACGACACGCTCACCGGCCATACCGTTGCCGAGAAATAGGGACGATATCGAGCCGGTCGGATGCGTACGCAACAGTGCGTTTCGCGGGTGTCGCCACGGTCGAGTGGTCATTCCATCCGGAATCGCCACGAAATAGCGGGCTGGTGGTTAATATTGGTGCGTCCCGCGCATTTCGGGACAGTTCCGCAGAGTGAGTCGTGGTCGCCCCTGCGGCTCGCTATCGCTGTACACAGTCCGGTGAGGTCCGGGTGATCCCCGGGCCTCATCGTCACGGCATGGTGTGGCGATTTATCGAGGCCGCGTCGCCGAAAATGACATCGAGTGTGTTCGCCTCGAATTCTCCCACCCACCACCGAGTCTCCCGATCTGCGGCATCGGCGTTTCTGAATATGCCGTAGTGCCGACATGCTTCGGTGCGCGGTCGGTCGACAGGTGTTGATGCGAAACCACAAGGGTTATCGATGTTTCGCAAAAACGTGACTACCGCAGTGGCCGGGTGGTTATAGCCGACTCCAGTCGGCGGGACATCCCGGTCGGGTGTCCAACGCTGGCAGTGCCTGGCATGCGTCGATAGTGTCTTCGTTGCCGAAGTACGTGCGGATGGAACGGATTTCGGTCGTTTTCGGCGGATTCGTGCTAGCTGCGACGATGCGATCGCGCCGGCCCGCCGGCCGGGAGTCGCGCTGGGGCGCAGGTGTTTTGTCCTCCCCGGCGCCGGTGCGCTAGCCTACTTCGCGATCCGGCTCGTGCTCGTGACATACACCTGTCCAGGGAGCAATCATTATGTTGAGTGGCCTCTTCGATGTGGTTGGCGTCGTTACTGCGTTGTTGGAGAACCTGATCGGGCTTCTAACCTTTGGCATTGTCGGCTAGTGCGTCGCGTATCCCCTCGCGGTGTCCGGTTCGAATTCGGGCACTCGAGGGGTTCGCATTTTTGAGCGTGGGCTTTTCGGATTCCGGATACGTAGGACAATTGAGGAGATTCGCTATGACATATTTATCGAAGAGGTTCGCGACCAACGCACTCGCCGGCATCGGCGGTGTCCCGTGGTAGGCAAGGTCATTCATTTCCTACCCGGCAGGTCGGCGACCGCGGTGCTCGAACCAGAGCCTGTCGTCGGCGCACGGGAACTGCTGGTGCAAGCCAGCGCTCGCGCGAGCAGTGCGGCCTATCGCGCCAGCGCGGCCTGCGCTCGAGCTGTCAACCGGGACAAGGCCATTGAGCATGCCGCCCGAGCGCACGGCTCCGCCCGCGCCGCGGCGGCCGCACCCAACGCCCGCGACGCCGCGTGGAACGCCTACGTCGCCGCCAACCACGCCACCAAGGCGACCTACTACGCGGTCACCACCGCCGACGTCGCCGTCGCGATGCAGACTGCCGCCACCAGCGCGCTCGTCGCCGCGAAAGCCGCCGCGTTCGCCCCCGAGGACATCGGGGTCGCCGACGCCGCCGCAGACGCCGAGGAGGAAGCCACCTGCGCGAGCAACGCGGCATACGGCGCACCCGAGCTCCAGGTCATCGACCGCATCGGACGTGGCTGACGGCAGTGTCGCCGTCGGTGCTGCTTCGGACTCGCCACAGGAACCGTCGATGCGAGAAATTCAGCTATCGGCCGGTTATGTTCGGCGATCATGCGCACATGCACTCGCCGGGCCGCGGTGGCGTTCGCGGCCACGATGGCTGCGCTGCTGGTGCCCGGGGTGGCCGTCGCCGTTCCGCCGGGGCCAGCGGCGGGTGATGTCGCGTTCGGGCGCGACTTCCTGTGGGGGGTGGCTGCCTCCGGCTTCCAGTCGGAAGGCTATGCGCCCGATAGCAATTGGCGACGGTATGCAGAGACGCATGCGCTCGGCGCCGAGGACTACGGCAACTCGGTCGACTTCTTTCACCAGTACGCCTCCGACATCGAGCTGGCCAGGCAGCTCGGCGTCAAGGTGTTCCGGATCGGCATCGAGTGGGCCCGGCTGCAACCGAACAACCGGCTCGAATGGGACGCCAAGGGTTTCGAATTCTACGAGAAGGTGATCGGCACGATCGTGGCGGCGGGCATGACCCCGATGCTCACCCTCGATCACTGGGTGTACCCGGGATGGGCGTGCAAGCGCACCGATGTCGTGGGTGTGCCGTGTCCCGACGGCTGGAACCATCCGGACATGGTGAACGACTGGATGGCCAACATGGAGAAGGTCGTCACGCGCTTCGCCTACCGAAAACCGTTGTGGGTCACCATCAATGAACCCGTCGCCTACATCATGCACGAGGTCAGGCACAACGGCACCGATCAGGCGTTGATGGAGGACCGGATTGCCGAGGCGCACAACAGGATCTACGACTTCATCCACCGGGTGCAGCCCGACGCGAAAGTCACCAGCAACATGGGTTACGTCGCGGGTGAGGACGACAAGGCCAACGGCGGCGTGATCGAGAAGATCCGCGACAAGCTCGATTACATCGGCCTCGACTACTACTTCGGCTACGAACCGCCGAAGACGCAGCCGATCGCCACCGTGCGTTCCATCGCCGCGGTCGGTGACCCCGGCATGTGGAACCTGCCGCTGCGCACCGAGGGCATTTATTATGCGCTGCACCGCTATTGGAACCTCTTCGGGAAGAACAAGGACAAGCCGATCTACATCGTCGAGAACGGCATGCCGACCGCGGACGGTGACGACGGCGCGCAGAGCAAAGACTGCGCAAGCCACGAGGGTCGCTACACCCGCAGCTGCCATCTGCTCGACACGCTGTACTGGATCAAGCGTGCCAAGGCCGACGGTATCCGGATCGTCGGCTACAACTACTGGAGCATCACCGACAACTACGAATGGGGCAGCTACAGCCCGCGATTCGGCCTCTACACCGTCGATGTGCTGAAGGATCCGACGCTGACTCGCCGTCCTACTGACGCCGTCGCCACCTATCAGGCCGTGATCGGCGCGAGTGACCTCCCCGCGGGCTATCGTCCCCGCCCGCCCGCGCCATGTGAGCTCGTCGACCCACCCGCGAGCTGCGATAGACCGGTGTCCTAGCGCGATTATCAGACCGATTGGTGTTCTGCGTTTCCGTCGCCGGGCACTCTTGACAATCCACCGTACGACCGTTCGCGAAGGGTGTCGGGTGCGTCCCGGCACTCGACCGTGAGGAGACAGCGATGCCAATTCTCGTTCCCGGATATCACTTCGGCGTGGTCGTGGCCGATTTGGGCAAGGCGATGGACGAACTGACCGAACTCTTGGGCCTGGAATGGTTGGAACCGGTCCGCTGCGGGCGTCAGGTTTCGCCCTTCGGCGCCCCCGCGATCGGTCCGATGATGACCTTCTCCAAGCAGGGCCCGCCGTATTTCGAACTGCTGGAACAGGTTCCGAACTCGATCTGGTCGGAGACCGGCCTGCACCACGTCGGCTTCTTCGCCGACGACACCAGGACGGAATCGCTGCGCATGGCCGAGGCGGGGTTCCCGCTGCAAGCCACGGCGACGGTGCACGAGAGCGCCACCGAACCCGGCGTCTGCTACCACCGGACCACCGATGGCCTGCTGGTCGAAATCGTCGAGCAGTGGGTCGGCGCTCCCGCGCTCACCTACTATCTGACCGGCGCGGGCACGCCTCAGGATGCCTGACTGCCCGCGAGCAGCACCGCGACCAGCGCCACCGCGCCGGGCAGCGCCTGGACCGCCAGGATGCGGCGGCTCGCGGTGGCGGCGCCATAGCAACCCGCGACGACGACGCAGGCAGTGAAGAAAATCATCGCCGCCCACCCGACCGGGTCCGACGCGATCAACCCCCAGATCAGCCCTGCCGCAAGGAAACCGTTGTACAGGCCCTGATTCGCGGCGAGAACCTTTGTCTGCTCGGCGAATTCGGCGGTGCTGCCGAAGGCGGCCCGCACCCGCGGCGTCGTCCAGAGGAACATCTCCATGATCAGGATGTAGACGTGCAGCGCCGCCACCAACCCGACCAGAATCTCGGCTACCACCCGCACGATCGACTCGCTTCCTGGCGCGCTTGCCGGGCGTGGCCCGGATTGTTGCCTCGAGGATGACAGAGGACCGGTCACGTGGGGCGCAGACGCGCAGGCGGGCAACAAAAACGGGATGCCCGTGTGGGCATCCCGTGTTTGAAGGCGGACTTAACAGCTCATTCCACGACCTGAACGATGTCGCCGGGCTCGAGCCAGTTGAAGGTCTCCTCGGCGGCATCGGGGTTCATCCGAATGCAGCCGTGCGACATCGAGTCCAGCGGTCCGATGTGGGTGGCGATGTCACCGTCGAAGAAGACGGCGAACTCCATCGGAGCGTTGTGCATCGTGCTCCAGAAGTGCCTGCGCTTGAAGTCGACGTCGAAGACTCCGACATGGCTTTCGTACCCTGGCCTGCCGATCTCGATCGGCTGCGGGCCGTAGGTGGTCTTGCCGTTGTCCATCAGCCACACCTGCTTGGTCGACAGCCGCATGCACGCCCGCGCCTTGGCGGCGGTGCACGGTGCCAGGACCGGGGCAGGCGGCGGCGGCTTGACGAGCGCGGGGGTGCCGAAGTCAGGACCGACCGGCACCTCCGGACCGCCCGGCCACAGCGGGCCGCCAGGCCATAGCGGCTCGGCCTGAGCGGTGACCGTCATCGTGAGTCCGGCTGCCGCGGCAGCGACCAGCACCACGAATCTCGCCGACCATTTTCTCAAACGGTTGCTGTTGTTCAAATTACCGACCTCTCTTCGCCTTGCCGCCACACTGCGTATCGAAATGCCAGGGGGATAGGAGTACCTCATCGCATAACGCCGTAGAAATTCGAGGTGGTGCGATCATCGCGGACGCCGCGCGTATGGTCAATCGCGGCGCGCGAAACTTAACTAGCCGAACAATCCGCCGAGGGCGCCGCCGCTCTGTCCGGCCTGCTGGCCGCCGCCGGTGCCGCCGAGCAATCCGCCGGGCGGCAGCTCCGATGGCTGCACGATGACAAAGCCGCGACCCGAGAACGACAGCGTCAGGCCCTCGCCGGTGCTGCGGCCGATCAGCCTGCCGAGGCCGAACGAATCGTTGCGCTTGATCCCGGTCTGCAAGCTCGACGACCAGGCCACTGCCGCTTGCGGATCCGCGTAGGTCGGCTGATCGACATTGAGCACCACCGGCGAGCCGTGCGTGGTGATGGCGATCCGGCCGCGTCCGGTGAAGACGCAGTTGAACAGGCCCGCGTTGCTCGCGACGCCTGCGGCGCCCTGGACCCGCTGGATGTTGTAGGACAACGAGGTGTCGAAGGCGAGCACGTTGGAGCCGTTGATGGTGAGGCCGTCGGTGCCGTCCAGATCGATGAGGTGCACGTCGGCGGCGCTGTCGGCGAGGAACAGATCGCCGCGGCCGGACACGTTCATCAACGGAACGCCCTCGCCGGTGAGCCGCTGCTGGATCGCCCGGCCGATGCCGCCCGAGCCGAGCGCCTTGAACTGCATGTCGCCCTGGTAGGCGACCATCGATCCGGCGCGCGCCATGACCTCGCCGTTGACGGCGACCTTGACCATCTTGCCGCCCTGTTTCTGGATGCCGACCCCGTTCACTTCGGCGTGGCTCGGGTCGAAGAGTTCGCTCTGCATCGGCAGTGCTCCTTGCTGAGGTGATGGTGCCGCGGCGGGCGGTGAATAGGCGGGTGCCGATGGGTATGCGGGGGGCTGTTGGTGCGGCGGCGGCGGTGCAGGCGAATAGGACGGTGGTGGGGGTGAATATCCTTGTGCTGCAGGCTGATACGCGGGGGGTGGGGCGGCAGGCGGGTACCCGGGCGCCGCGGCGGCGGGCGGGGATGCGGGTGGTGCGGCGGCGGGTGGCGGCGCAGGCTCGTCGTCGATGTCGACGCCGAACGCCGTCGCGATACCGGCCAGGCCGTTGTCGTACCCCTGGCCGACCGCGCGCACCTTCCATGCGCCGCCGCGCCGGTAGATCTCCACGCAGACGACCGCCGTCTCGGTGGTCAGACCCGACATCGGGAAAGTCAGTGCCCCCGAATCCGATCCGATGGTGGCCTGCAGCGAGCCTGCCCCCGCGAAGGTGGCCGGCCCGCTGCCGTCGAGGCTTGCGGTGACGACCACCTTGTCGACGTCCGCGGGTAGCGCGCTGGTCTGCACGTCCACCATGTCGCCGCGGCCGCTGCCGTGCCGATAGGTGACCCCCGGCCCGACCGGCTGGTTGAAGAAGACGAAGTCGGCGTCGGAGCGAACTTTCCCGTCCGGGCCGAGGAGCAGCGCCGAAACGTCCACTCCCACGGTGCAGGCGACGGTGACCGTCATCCGATCGGCGGGGGCGGGTCGGTTCTCGCCGCGGGCAAGCGTGGTCATCGCGGACCACCCCTGCCGTCGGCGATCAGGCCGAATGACATGCGATTCACGGGATCAAGTGTGTCCCGAAGCCCGGCCGCGCGCCACTGTCTGGGGTGCGCGCCGCGCCGATTGTGCGGCGACCGTTGCCGGTGACTATCCGGTGCGGCGGGCCAGCGCGACCGCCACACCGGCCACGAACGTGGCTGCGACGAGGGCGAGCAGGATCGTGGCGACCACGGTCGAGTCGCCGACCAGCGTGCTGAAATTGTCGATGACCAGGGCTGTCACCAGAAACAATCCGGCGGTGCCGAGCGCGGGCGCGAACACCGTGTGCCACCGGCGGCGATCGACGCCGGTGCGGCGGAAGAAGGCCATGATCGCGATGCTCGTGAGCAGCATCAGCACCAGGATGGCGACGGTGGCGAGCCCTGCCATCCAGGTGAACAGGTGCAGGACCGGGTCGGCGCCCGCGCAGGCGAACACGGCGACGACGAGCAGCGCGGACCCGGTCTGCGCCAGCGACGCCTTGTGCGGGGAGCCGTGGCGGTGGTGAATGTGCCCGAACGCGTGGTGGCCGATGCCGTCGCGGGCCAGCGCGTAGCCGTAGCGCGACACCACGTTGTGCATCGCGAGCACGGCGGCGAACAGGCTGGTCACCAACAGGATCGACATGGCGTCGGCGGCGGCCTCGCCGAGAAACATGCGCGCCGCGGCGAAGGTCAAGCCCTCGGGATCCTCGCCTGCCGCCGCGGCGACGCCGTCGCTGCCGAACGCGAGCACGACCGCCCAGCTGACCACCGCGTACAACACGCCGATGGTGCCGACCGCAATGTAGGTGGCGCGCGGGATGGTGCGCCGTGGGTCCCTGGTTTCCTCGCCGTAGATCGCGGTGGCCTCGAACCCGATGAACGAGGCGATCGCGAACATCAGTGCCACGCCGGGCGAGCCGTCGAAGAACGCGGACGGTGTGAAGGAGACGGTGTCGACGCCGTGTGCGCCGCCTCGGACGAGCACCACGGCGGCGAGGGCGACGACGATGCCGATTTCGGCGATCAGCAGTACGCCGAGCACCTTGGTGCCGAGCTCGATGTTGCGGTAACCGAGTGCGGCAACGATGCCGATCAGCGCGAAAGCGTAGAGGTACCAAGGCAGTTCGGGGCCACCGTAGTGGACGACGAGATTCTCGACGGTCGACGCCGCGAGTCCGTAGATGCCAGCCTGAATGGCGGTGTAGGTCAGCAGCGCTAATCCTGCTGCGCCCAAACCGATCTCGGTGCCGAGACCATGGCGAACGTAAGCGTAGAAGGCGCCCGCGTCGTCGACATGGCTGCTCATCGCGGCGTAGCCGACGCTGAAGACGAGCAGCACCGCGGCGGCGACCAGGTAGGCGGTCGGTGCGCCTGCTCCATTGCCGAGACCGATCATGAGCGGCAATGCGCCGCTGAGAGCGGTCAACGGCGCGGCCGCCGCGATGACGAGGAACACGATGCCCGACACCCCGATCGAGCCACGTAATCGGGCAGTGGCAGTGGATGTTTCAGTCATCGGAGGCTCCGTGGCAGCAACTGGTCGACGGGTCGGCGTGGCCTGCGCCCGCGCGCGGCACGTCGAGGGTGGGATTGCGGTCGAAGAAGCCGACCGGTTTGAGCACGAAGCCGGTGTAGTCGACCGGCATGATCGGCCAGTCCTCCGGTCGCGGAAAGTGCGTGAGGCCGAAGGTGTGCCACACGACCACGTCTTCGTTGTCGATGGCCCGATCCGTGGCCGCGTACTCGGGCAGCCCAGCGCCGCCGGGATGCTGATTGACGAAATCGCCTGCGGCATACCGCTGCTGTGGGTCGTAGCGGGTGACCCAGAGGTGCTTGGTGGCGAACGCGGCCCGCTTGGCTATCGAGGAGTCGTCGTCGGCGAGCAGTGTTTCCTTGCCCTCCGGGTACAGCGCATACGAGACGGGGGCGTCGAGTCGGTTGCGCACCTGCGGATTACTGATGTGCCAAGCGCGTCCCGTCCGGTTGTCCGCCGATCGCTGGGCCTGCGATTCCCGGGTCAACGTGGTGCGCCGCAGCGTGAAGGCGTTGCCGTGCAGGTTGTCTGGGCCGATAGGCAGCCGAGCGCTCTCCACCTCTTCCACGCGGTTGCGGTGCCCGTCGATCATCATGTCCAGACGCGCGCTGAACAGATGCTGGTGATACGGCGCGCCGAGACCCGGTGCGATCTGCGAGGAATACGGGTGGTCGGCGCCGGGATAGGCGGCGGTGAAGACGACGCCGGTGGCCTTGACCTCGAAGCCGATGGTGCCGTCGAGGTACAGGTACCAGAAGAAGCCGTAGTCGTAGTTGCCGATGGTGGTGAAGAAGGAGATCACCAGCCTGCGTTGGCGGCGGACCTCGCGCGACCCGGTCCACAGATCGGTGTGCTTCCACAGCACCCCGAAGTCCTCTTCGTGCATACAGATCGCGTTGCGCAGGGTGCGTGGCCTGCCCGCTTCGTCGGCGATGACCGTGTCGAAATAGGTGATATCGCCGAGGCAGTCGCAGCCGAGCTCCAGTGCGTTCGCGTAGCGGCCGACCAGGTATTCGCCGGTGTCGAAGTAGTTTTGCCACGATCGCACGGGCGACGGGTCGCCGTAGGGCACCACCATTTCCGCGATCGAGGCGCGATGCAGGATCGGCCGCACCCGGTCGCCATCGCGAAAACCGATCTGGTGCAGGACAAGACCCTCTCTGGCGTCGAAACCGATTCGCACCGACCACTTTTCCCATTCGACGCGGTTGCCGTGCACGGTGAAGCTCGGGCCGTCGGGCTGGGTGATCTCGATCGGCCGCTGGGTGGTGCGCGGCGGGCCGGTGACGGCAGGGTCGTCGAAGTTCCCGGATTCCTGCGGCACGGCGACCGGACCGGTGTCGAGCACCCGGAGGACCTCGCGGCTCAGCACATCGACGAATGCGACAAGTCCGTCGATCGGGTGGGCCCACGGATGATCCTTCGCATGCTGTTGGTGAAAGGCCAAGCCGCGCAGAATGCGTCGGCCGGTCTCGTCCGGGTAGTCGAAGACGCCCGCGGAGAGCGGCGCCACCCGCACCTCGGCGACGTCGAGCCCGCGTGCCGCCAGCGCGGTCAGCCAGTCCGGGTGGTCGACCAGCAGCGCCTCGACCAGTTCGAATTCCTCGTCGAGTACCGGCAATTGGCCGTCGACGGCGGGGTCGAGGGTGCGAGAAGTGCGCACCGTCCGGCTGCCGAGCGACACCACCAGATCGATGGCGATCGGGCGTTCGGTGTCGTGCAGCAGCACGCGGAACTGGCGATCCAGCGGCGCGTCGTCCGGCCGATCGTATACCGCGTATTTGTCCGGCTCTTCGAGTCCGACGTAGACGAAACGTGTTGTCGCAGCGATCAATCCCGCCGCGTCGACGATGGCGCGGACCGCGGCGATCTCGTCCTCGGTAGCCAAGGAGAGCGGATGATCGGGATCTTGTGGTGTGCGTGTGGGCATGCGGCCCTCCGGTGCGTGCGCCCTGTGGTGTTCAGGCGGGGTGGGGGAGTGCGTCCAGAAAGGACTCGAGCATGTCGAGCTGCCGCCGGGCGGTGGTGATGTCCGGCGTGAGCACGCCGAGGATCTGTGCGCCCATCATCATGTTCAATAATTGCTCGACTACCGTGCCGACGTTGATGGCACCGATATCGCCGGCTTGTCTTGCCTGACCGAAGAATTCGGTCAGGAGTGCGCGCCATTCCCGCATGGCGCGGGCATTGATGTCGTACATCTGCGCGTCGTACATCGCGCGCTGCCACAGCGAGGTCGCGATGCGCGCCTCCAACAGGGTTTCGTCGGTGACGGGCAACACTTCTCGGCAGAAGACGCGGATCGCCGCAAGGCCGCTCGCCCGGCCGAGGCGCGCGGCGATCCGGATATTGGTGGCTTCGAAGACATGCTGGAACGCCAGTCGCAGTATGTCGTCCTTGCCGGAAAAGTAGTGCGACAGTGAGCCGTTCGCGAATCCCGCCTCGGCGGCGATATCGCGCATGGTGACCCGGTCGATCCCGCGCGCGGCGATGAGCCGCCAGACCGCAGCGGTGATGGCCCGCCGTCGCATTTCGTGATCGACCAGCTTGGGCATCGGTTCCACCTCGGACTGCGGCAACGGTCGGTGACCGGTGCATCACTCGCGACCATCCGCGCTCCCTTGTTCCTACGGTTGTCCGAAATAAATCTGGCAGCCGCAGATTTCTGTCGAAAGAGCGTTGAGTTACGGCGGGGCAAATCATTCCTCTCAACCGCCTGCTGTGAGATTTCGCTGATGAGGAGTGATATGCGTCAAATGTCGCGACCGATGCGAGGATTGACCGGAATTGCGGCAATCGGATCGCTATATGACCGGTCTTGATCGATAGCCATCGAGTCTTGACGGTTAGCAACCGATCGGTTGCAATATTGGAGTGAGCTACGACACGATCATCAAGGCCGGCCGCTGGTTCGACGGCACAGGTTCGGCATCGGCCATCCGGCACCTGGGGTTGCGCGGCGATCGGGTCGTCGCGGTCTCGGTCGCGCCGCTCGACGAGACCGGCTGCGCGCAGGTCATCGACGCCGAGGGCAAGTGGGTGGTGCCCGGCATGGTCGACATCCACACCCATTACGACATCGAAGTGCTCAAGACGCCAGGGCTCACGGAGTCGGTGCGGCACGGCATCACCACGGTGCTGCTCGGGTCGTGTTCGCTGTCGACCGTGCATGTCGGCGGCACCGATGCCGGTGATCTGTTCGGGCGGGTCGAGGCGATCCCGCGCAAGCACGTCATCGAGGCCATCGACGAGCTCAAGACGTGGAACTCGGCGCACGAGTATGTCGCCGCGCTGGAGCGGCTGCCGTTGGGGCCGAATATCGCGGCAATGCTCGGTCATTCGGATATCCGCACCGCGCAGATGGGGTTGGATCGGGCCACCCGCAAGGATGTTCGCCCGACGCCGCAGGAAATGGCGGCGATGGAGGCGGCGCTGAACGAGGCCCTCGATGCCGGATTCGTCGGCATGTCGGCCCAGCAGTTGATGTTCGACAAACTCGACGGCGAGACCTGCCGATCGCGGACGCTGCCGTCGACCTACGCGAAGGCAAAGGAGCGCCGTCGCCTCAACGCGATTCTGCGGCGGCGCGATCGAGTGCTGCAGGCGGGCCCCGACGTCGGCTCGCCGCGTAGTCTCGCCGCGATGACGCTGAGCACCCTCGGCATCTTCCGCAAGCGGTTGAAGACCACGTTGCTCTCGGCCGCGGACATCAAGGCGACGCCGGCGGTCGTGCACATCATGGGGCCGATCGCGCGGGCATTGAACGCGCTCGGCGGCGATTTCCGCTGGCAGCACCTGCCGGTGCCGTTCGAGGTGTACGCCGACGGCATCGACCTGGTGATCTTCGAGGAGTTCGGATCCGGCGCGGCGGCGCTGCATCTGGCCGACGAGATCGAACGCAACGCGCTGCTGCGCGACGAGGACTACCGCCGCCGGTTCCGCAAGGACTACGAAGCCAGGTTCGGCGTGCGGGTCTGGCACCGTGACTTCTTCGATGCCGAGATCGTCTCCTGCCCTGATGATTCGGTGATCGGCAAGACCTTCGGACAGGTCGGTCTCGATCGCGGTGGCCTGCACCCGGTGGACACGTTCCTCGATCTGGTGCTCGCGCATGGCACCAAAATGCGCTGGCGCACAACCATTTCCAACCATCGTCCGGAGTTCCTGGCCAAGCTCGGCGCGGATCCCGGTGTGCAGCTCGGTTTCTCCGATGCCGGTGCGCACCTGCGCAACATGGCGTTCTACAACTTCGGTCTGCGGTTCCTGCGGCATGCCCGCGATGCCGAGCGGGCGGGTCGTGGCTTCATCTCGCTGGAGCGTGCCGTGCACCGGCTGACCGGTGAGCTGGCCGACTGGTACGGAGTGGATGCCGGGCATCTGCGCGAAGGCGACCGTGCCGATCTGGTGATCATCGATCCGGCCGAGCTGGACGCCTCGCTCGATGACTACGCGGAGAGTCCGGTCGCCCAGTATGACAACCTTTCCCGCATGGTCAATCGCAACGACGGCGCTGTCTCGGCCGTCTTCGTCGGCGGCAATTATGTTTTCGGAAACGGCACGGCGGCACCGGTTCTCGGTACCACGCGCACCGGACGATTCCTCGAGGCCAAGGCCCGGTGAGCGATCAACCCAAGCGGTCGGCGGCCACCAGGCAGGCGTCGCCGGCGCCGCGTCGCACGCAGGCGCAGCGGCGTGCGGCCACCATCGCCAAGCTCGTCGAGGCCACCATCGAGGCCATCGCCGAGGTCGGCTACCACAACGCCTCGCTCGGCGAGATCAGCCGCCGCGCAGGCGTATCCAAGGGCGGCATCTTCCGGCACTTCGACTCGCGCACTGACTTGGTCGTCGCCGCGGCCGAGGAGGTCGGTCGTCGGCACATGCAGGCCTTCGACAATCTTCGCCAACGCGAAAATAACGGCCGTCCACTGGATCTCACTCACATCCTGCACCGTGGGCGCAATCGGATCCGCGAGGAGACGAACGCGGTGTGGTTCGAACTGCTGGTCGCGGCGCGCACCGAACCGGAGCTGCGGGCCAGGCTCGCTCCGGTCGCCCGCGCGCTGATCGACGATGTCGAGAGCGTGGCGATCGCGGCGCTGACGCCGCTGGTGCCCGCCGAGGTCGCCCGCTTGCTGGCCACGTCGATGGCGCACATGTTCGACGGTGAGGCGATCTTCCGCGTCACCTATCCGCGCCCCGAGCTCGAGGATGCCCGCATCGAATACATCGCCGAGGTCTTCCGGCAGCTGACGGGGGCGTCGACCCAGGTCGAAACGAGCTCATGAACGTCGCTGACCAGGCCATACCGTTCTCCGTTATTGCATACACCATAATTCTGCGGTTGACTGGGCCGCATGGCTGACACCGTCACCGTCGAACGCGACGGACACGTTCTGCTCATCGGACTCAACCGCGCGGACAAGCGCAACGCCTTCACCCTGGAGATGCTCGGCGAGCTCTCGCGCGCCTACGCGCTGCTGGAGAACGACGACGATCTGCGCGTCGGTGTGCTGTTCGGGCACGGCGAGCACTTCACCGCGGGTCTGGACCTGGTCGACGTCGCGCCTGCCCTGGCGGGCGGCGCGATCACCTACCCCGACGACGGTGTCGATCCGTGGCGGCTGGACTACCGCTGGACCAAACCGGTGATCGCCGTGGCGCAGGGATGGTGCATGACGCTGGGTATCGAGCTGCTGCTGGCTGCCGACATCCGGATCGCCGCCGAGGGCACCCGGTTCAGTCAGCTGGAGGTCAAGCGCGGCATCTACCCGTTCGGCGGTGCGACACTGCGCTTTTGGCGCGAGGCAGGCTGGGGCAATGCGATGCGCTGGGTGCTGACCGGCGCCGAGTTCGACGCCGCCGAGGCCTACCGGATCGGGCTCGTGCAACAGGTGACCCCCGACGCCGCGACGGCACTCGCCGCCGCGCGGACGCTGGCGACCGAAATAGCCGAGGACTCGGCGCCATTGGGCGTGCGCACCATCCTCGCCTCCGCACATCGGGCGCGCGACGAAGGCAACGCGGCCGCGGCCGAGCACCTGGTCGGCGATGTCACCAAGCTCTTCGCCACCGCCGACGGCGCCGAGGGTATTCAGTCGTTCATCGAGCGACGCAAGGCCAACTTCACCGGCAAGTGAACTGCCGGAAGGTAATTGGTCGACACCCGGTCAAGCGAGACGGAGATCCATCTGCACGGTCGTGCCGTCCACGCCGGTGCAGATGCGGACCAGATCGCTCAGATGGTTGACCAAAAGTAAACCGCGGCCGCCGAATTGAAACGGCTCCGGCGGGCGGCGACCGGCCAGCGGATCGGTGATGTGGCCCGCGTCGCGGACCTGACACCGTATGTGCGTGCCCTCGACCCACAGCGCGAGGGTGCCGCTGCCGCCGCCGTGCACCACCGAGTTGGTCGTCGTCTCCGCGACGACCAGTTCGAGATCGATGATGCGCTCCTCGGCCATGCCTGCCTCGCGTGCGTAGTCGACGGCGCGATGTCTGGTGGCCGCGAGGGCGGTGGCATCGAAGGCGATGGTCTCGGCACCGAAACGCGGCGCAGGCAGCGGCTGGTTGTACGCGGCCACGATGCGGTCGGGATCGTATGCGGCACTGGCACGTTCGCCGATGCGGTCGATCAGGGTGGGGTGGGTGACGTGTGCGTCGGCCAGCACGGTCGGGTGGAGCCGTTCGGTGTCGTAGGGGCACAGGATGGAGACTTCGCGCCCCGCGAACGCGGCGTTGATCAGCGCTTCGTGCTGAGCGCACGCCGGATACTCGGTGTCCGAGCGGCCCGCCCAGATGGGTTCGCCGATGATCCTGACTCGACCGTCTTGGTGGGTGTCGGCGAAGGCGCGCAGCACGCCGGGGATGATGCGGCCGGGATTGCGGCCCTCGACCGTCATGTCCATGAGCTTGACGTGTTGGGCATCGGCGCCGAGTTCGGCGCGGATCAGCGCGAGATTGGGGCCGGGGACCGAGACGGCGACCGGTTCATCGTTGGCGAGACCTGCTCTGATGAATCCGATGGTGCCCGCGAGGTACTCCGCGCTGTCGCTGTAGAACAACGCCGGATGGACGAACGGGTCTGTAGTCCGAGCTTGCACCGTTCGCATCACCTCTTCTGCCCAGTCGCGGCAGGGAAACTCTGTGGAAAACACTACGCCCCAACGGCCCACTGTGCGGAACCAGCCGCGATGGGCTTGCCGAGATCGGCGACATCGTTGTCGCAGTACACAGTTCGCGGATCGCTGGCGGGATCAAGACTCCGGCAGAATCGACGGATCGGTCGCACAAGCCCGCAATATTCCGAGCACGGCCGCGCGCGCCTGGGCGTACGCGGAGTCGGGTTCGAGCAGGCGGGCCCGGGTCACCGCGGCGAAGCCGAGTGCGTCGATTTCGTAGGAGAGGACGCCGGGGTCGGTGTCGGGCCGCAGCTGTCCGGCCTCGATCGCGCCGCGAATGATCGACTGCACGTACTCGTCCCACTCCTTGGCGTGTTGGCGGAGCAGGTCGTGTACGAGTCCGGTCCGGTCGTCGAACTCGGATTGGATCGCCACGAAGAAGCAACCGCCGGGCAGCACCTTGGCGGTGTAGAACGCCAGGCGCGACTCGTGCAGTCGCCACAGTTGCAGGATTCCGGGCGGTGCTTGGAGGGCGGGCTGCACCACCAGGTCCACCCACTGCTGCCTGGCCCGTTCGACGGCGGCCAACTGCAGCTCTTCCTTGTCGCGCCAGAGCGAGAACAGGCCGGATTTGCTGACGCCCGCGGCCGCGGCGACCTGACCCATGCTCAGCCCGTCGAGGCCGTCGGTGGACGCCAGGGCGACGACGGTGTCGAGCACGGTGCTCCGTGACCGCTCACCGCGCGCGCGGCGCCCATCGGCGACCGGAAGCCTGTTCGTCATGTCGACATCCTATCCCAATAAGTGCGACCGATCGGTTGCGGTGTGGTTGGGAAGGTGGAAGAGTCGTCAAGCGCACGTCCACCGGCCGACAAAGAAGATAAGGGGCACGCCGCCCGTAGACTCCAGGGGGTATGTGGGAGTTGGGTCGACAGGGAGATTTCGCGATGAGAGTTGACCGTCCCGACTCCGGCAAGACGACCCGCGGCGCGCACCTGCGGCGGCTGGCCGCGGTATTCGCCGTCGTCGTCGCGGCTATCGGCACGGCGACCGCCTGCGGCGGCGCGGAGGAACGACCAGCGACCGAATCGGCTGTCGTCGATACACAATCGGGGCCGGTGCGCGGCATGCTGACCGAGCGTGCGCGGGTGTTCTCCGGAATTCCTTACGCCGCACCGCCAGTGGGTGAGCTGCGCTGGAAACCGCCGGTGGCCCCGGCGATCTGGTCGCAGGAGCGCGACGCGACGAAGCCGGGAGCGCAGTGCCCGCAGCGGGCGTTCAGACAGGGGCAGCTCAGCGGCAGCGAGGACTGCCTGTTCCTGAATGTGTCGACGCCGCGCACCACCGCCGCGCAGCGCAGGCCGGTCATGGTGTGGATTCACGGTGGCGCGTTCACCAGTGGCAGCGGCAACCTGTACGACCCGTCCCGGTTGGTGAACGCCGGTGACCTGGTGGTGGTCACGATCAACTACCGGCTCGGCGCGCTCGGCTTCCTCGGGCATCCGGCACTGGCGTACGACAACGGCCAGGTCGGCAATTTCGGATTGCTCGATCAGCAGGCGGCGTTGCGCTGGGTGCGCGACAACATCGCGGCATTCGGCGGCGACCCGGCCAAGGTGACCATCGCCGGGGAGTCGGCGGGTGCGATGTCGGTGTGCGATCACCTGGTGTCGCCCGCCTCGGATCGCCTTTTCCACGGCGCGATCCTGCAGAGCGGGCCGTGCCAGCTGCAGGCCGATCGACAGACCGCGGTCACCGCCAGCGAGCAGTACGCCCAGACGCTCGGATGTGCCGAACCGGCGGCGGCGCAGTGCTTGCGCGCGGTGCCCGCCGAGCAAGTGGCGGCGACACCGTTGCGGTACACCGGATCCGGGCCGGAACTACCTGGGCCGATCTTCGGGCAACCCCTGCTGCCCGAGGCGCCGCTTGCCGCGTTCCGGGCGGGCAAGGCGGCCAAGGTGCCGGTATTGATCGGCCTCAACAGCGACGAGGGCACCCTGTTCGCGCTCGACCCGCCCATCACGGCGGAGCAATACCCGCGGCTGCTCCAGGAGTTCGGCGCGCATGCCGACGCGGTGGCCGCGCAGTACCCGTTGACCGGCTATCCGCAGCCCGCGCTGGCCTGGTCGGCCGTGCTCACCGACAACACCTTCGCGTGCCCGATCGCCGACGCGTCGAAGTCCATGATCCGGACCGGTCCGGTCTATGCCTACGAATTCGCAGACCGCAACGCCGCCCCGATCTTCGAGCTGCCGACGCCGTTCCCGCTCGGTGCGTCGCACGCGTTCGAGCTGCCGTACCTGTTCGACATGGGTGCGCAGCGCGCGCCCGCGAGCCAGGCGCAGCGTGACCTGTCGGACAAGATGATTCGGTACTGGTCGGCGTTCGTGCGCGCGGGCGATCCGAACGGCCGCGGGCTGCCCGACTGGCCGCGGCACACGGGCGATCAGTCGCTGGTACTGAAGCCGGACGCACTCGCCACCACAGATGTCGCCAAGGAACATCGCTGTGGGCTCTGGCAGGAAGTTTCGGCGCAGGGACGGTGATCGGTCAGTACCAGTGATGGGCCTGCCAGAAATCCCAGGCGCCGATCGGGCTGCCGTAACGCTTGTTCATGTAGTCATAGGTCCAGCGGATCTGCGTCACCGGATTGAACGGCCAGTCGAGCCCGTGCGTGCTCATTTTCTCCGGCGGTAGCGCCTGGCCCAGTCCGTAGGCTCCGCTTTCCGGATTGCGCGCGAAGACATTCCAGCCGCTTTCGCGCGTGATGATGTTGTCGAACGCCCAGAAATGATGGGGCGGCACGATGCCCATGGCGATCGCTCTGACCGTGGCCTTGGGGATCGAGAGCGTCGAACCGGCGGAGTAGGCATTCGTGAGCGCCGACGGTTTCGCGCAGATGGCCGGCGCGTCCGGCGCATGGCAATCGGTGGCGACGGCATGTGCGGGAGCCATGCCGAGAAACACCGCACAAACGGCTGCCGCAATCGTAGGAATGACATACCGCATCGGCGATTCCGTCCTTCCGTATCCGATGGTTGAAACCTCGAAGCCGGTAGTGCCAATTCAGGAAATCATTAATATTCGATGCCGCGATGCTGCCACTCCGAAGTGATCGAGAATGAATTCGATTCGAACGCTGAGTTTTGGTCGGCGGTGATCTGGGTAAGGGCACGCATACCGGACGCGCTGTGTCCGAGCGACACGCGGAAGGGTGATCATGCTGTGATGCAGGTCAGCTGCCGCTGCACGTCGCGAAAAGTGGTTGCTACCTGCGTAAATGCTGGCGCGCGCTTCGAGGTGTCTGCCATGCTTTTCGGCTATTGTTGCTGTTCATGAAGACATCCCCGAGTCGGACGCGAATTCGAAGGCGTATCACCGCGTCGGTGGTGGGAGCGCTCGTGGCAGTGCTGATTTCGCCGTCGTCGGCAATAGCGCAGAACGCGCCGCACCCCGATGCCGGGACGGCGACAACTACGCCGAATATGGCACCGAAAGCGCCGCCGAGTAAGGCGCCGGACGGGGGTCCGGCCACCGTCCGTGGCACCAACTGGGCGGGGTACGTGGTCTTCGGGAAATTCAAGAGTATTTCCGCGGAATGGGTCGAGCCCGAGGTGTCGTGCACCGACACCGGCGTGATTCAGCGGGTCGTGGCCTGGGTCGGTTTGAACGGGACGCTGGTCGACGGCAAGCCCGCATTGCCGTTGATGCAGACCGGCACCGAGGCGATGTGTGTGAGCGCGGCAGGCGCGATCGCCTCGCTGCCAGGCCTGGCGATCGTGAACCTGGCGAGCGCGACCATCGTCAACAATCCGGAATGGTTCCGCAACGCCGTCCGGGCCGCCCAGACCTCGAATGTGCACCTGGGCAACGCTGCGACGGGAGCGTGCGGAGTCCTCGGCACCGGCTCGGCTCAGGGCGCTGCGGCCTGCACGCAGGAGGTGTACCGGATGGCGCTGTGGGAAGCGTATCCGGCGAATCCGGTGATCTATCAAGACGTCTCGTCGGCGCCAGGGGACAAGATCGCGGCCGAGGTGAGCTTCGACGGCGCCGCCTACACGATGACCTTGACCAACAAGACCCAGAAATGGACGAAAACCACCGTCGCGAAGACCGACGCACCCGTGCAGACCGCGGAAGTCATTCTCGAAGGCCAGCTCAACAGTTCGCTGCCGTCGTTCAGCCCGGTCGAATTCAGCAATGTGAAGCTCGACGGAAAACCGTTGTCGGCCTACAAGACAGTGGGTTACTCGATCGGTGCGACCAACGGTGAGGTGCACCCGGGCAAACTCGCCAAGAGCGGGTCCAGTTTCACCATCGCCAAATAGGCGCTACTTGTCGGGCACCGCAGGGCCGTTCAGCGGGCCAGATGCGTAATAGGCCAGGCAGGCCCCGTCGCCGTCGAGATCGGTCGCGGCTTCCAGCACCGAGTTGCCGTCCGGTGCCGGCAACAACGCCGAGCTGTAGTTCTTGCACGGGGCGTCGGTGATGTCGTCGATCGTGACCGGTGCGGGGATTTCGTACCAGCGGCCTTCGCCCAAGGTGTCGTTGGCCAGGATGGTTCTGCCGGTGTTCGCCGTCATCGTGCCGTCCACGCTCGACACCATCTGGCCGGACAGCAGGATGGTGCCGTTCGGGCCGGGCCCCGGGCTCCATGCCGGGAAGGGCGCGTGCTGGGTGTAGCCGCCGTCGGCGC
Source organism: Nocardia sp. NPDC049149 (assembly GCF_043197455.1). Taxonomy (NCBI): domain Bacteria; kingdom Bacillati; phylum Actinomycetota; class Actinomycetes; order Mycobacteriales; family Nocardiaceae; genus Nocardia; species Nocardia sp. NPDC049149. Next base: position 909,084 of record NZ_JBICTD010000003.1, on the reverse strand, counting down.
CGGTGCGCACCATCGTGCCGAGGAATCGCGGATCGCCGTAGTTCCAGCCGTCGGTGGATCTACGAAAGTAGGCCAGGCACTGGTGAATCCGGTCGGTGTTGCAGATCTCGTAGCTCATGAAATAGGTGCCGTCCGGCAGAGTGATGACGTTGGCCATGCCCGGCCGGACCGTGCGGACATCGCTGACCACGGTGTCGCTCTGGTTCACCCAGTGCACGGCATCGGGCGAGCGGACCTGCACCAATTTCTGGCTGTGCCTGAGGTTATCGGTTTCGTCGGAGTAGAGGGCGACGAGTTGCCCGTCCGCCGCCATCGACAAGCTCGGCTCCCAGGCGCTCGGCAGGATGGGTCCCCAGTCGGTGGGGGAGTACACGCTGTTGGATTCGGCGATGGTGGACACGAACTTCCAGTTTGCGCCGTGATCGGTGCTGGCCCACAGTCGTTGTTCGACGTGGCGCAGCACGACCTCGAACAGGTCGAAGAACACGGTGTCGGCCCACAGCAGCGTGCCCGCCGGTAAATTGCCGATCGCCGTCGGCAGTTCGAAGAGTGCCGAACAGCAGAGCTGCCCACCCTTGGCCGCCATCGGGTCGGTGACGGTGCCGCGCTGCTGAAAAGTCTTGCCGCCGTCCGTGCTCGCCATGATCGCGCCGTGCTGTTGCAGCGTGTTGACGCTGGCCACGATGGTGCCGTTGGCCGCGCCGCTGTGCTGCAGCCGAATCAGGCGTGGATAAAAGCTGCTTTCCGGATACAGCAGCTGACGGGTCGGTGCGACCGCCGATATCGCAGGCTCGGCGGTGGCCGATGGGGCCGACCCGAGCGCGCACAGCGCAACGATCATCAACGCACCGAGCCGATGCACGGATACTCCCCTCGAAGTTCGGCAGAACGATGTCGCTCGGAAATGCACGCGGGGAAAACTCGCTGCAGAATACCGAACTCCTGTCCGAATTCGGCGCACCGTCATGGTTCACGGCGCGGGATCGAACCAGGCCGGTCCGTCCGCGCATGCGAGCCGGATGCGCAGCAGGTCGTGCTCGGGCAGGTGCGGGAGATCCGCCAGGTCGAACCACGCGACCTCCAACGATTCGTCGTCGTTCACCGCGGCCGTGCCGCCGATCGCGCGGCAGCGGAAGGCGATATCCATGAACTGGCAGATGTCGCCGTTCGGGTAGGTGTGTGGCGGCATGGCCCGGACGAGGACGATGCGTTCGGCGACGCAGCGCACAGCGGTCTCCTCGTAGACCTCTCGCACCGCGCAGGCGGCGGGCTGTTCGCCGGGTTCGGGCATGCCCGCGATGATCGCCCAGTTGCCGGTGTCGGCTCGGCGGCCGAGCAGCAGCCTGTCGGCGTCATCGAAGACCAGCGCGCTGACGCCGGGGAGCCACAGCAGTTGGCGGCCTGCGGTGGCGCGGATGGTGTGGATGAAGTCAGGGGTCGCCATGCCAACGACAGTAGGTGGCCGAGCGGCGGCCGATTGGAGTGTGTGTCGGCGGGTATGCGGCTGGTGCGGGCTGTTTCGGCTTCGATCGGGCAGTTGCCCCGGCATCGTCGACGATGACGAGCCGCTCGACGGCGAGCAGGCGCGGCGGGAGCAGCGGCACCGGAGCAAGCGGCCCGTGTAGATCCGAGAACAAGGCGTTGCGGTAGTCGAGTGCCGTGGTCGCCCCCGAGAAAGGGGACCCCGGTGTCCATGCCGTTGGTCGATTCCGTTGGCACCGCGCTCGAGCACGTCGCCATGGCGGTGGGCTGGGATCCCGCCGAGATATGGTCCGAATCCGACGGCACGATCAACGCGGAGCGCCGGGTCGACTTGAACTCGGCGGCAGTGCTTTTCGCCGGCGATCAGTTGGTGGACGCCGTGTACCACGAGCAGCTCGGCTCGCGTGACGCGGCGGTCAGCCACAGCGGCGACAGCCCGACGGGGGAGGGGCGCGGTGACAACGAGGTGATCACCCTCGATGTGGCGAAGCTCGACCCGCAGGTGACGAGCGTGATCTTTCTCGTCACCAGCTACTCGGGACAGAGCCTCGCGCAGATCGACAACGTGTACTACCGGCTGCTCGACACCATGACCGGCACCGAAATCGCCAGGTGCGCAATCGGTAATGGTCCGCACACCGGGGTGGTGCTCGGAAAACTCGTTCGGGCCCAACCCTGTTGGCATTTCGTGGGGATCGGCGCAGGCCTGTACGCGCATCACGTGGCCGAAGCCGTGCCGCAGCTCGCGCCCTACCTGCCGTAACCTGCGACGAAATCCGGTTACAGCGGCTGATATCCGGTGCCGATATCGCCGCGGGCGTCCAGGTCAGACATGATTGCGTGGATATTGGTGCCGACTTCCGGTCCGAAACAGCCGATGCCGTAGTAGGCGTTCACCATGCCGACCAAGGTGGTGCCGAGCATCACCGGTGCGCCGGAATCGCCCTTCATCACACACATTTGGGTCCAGGTCTCGGTGTTGGTTGACCGGATATCGCCCCAGACCACGCCGCAGCTCGTCCCGGTGGTGCTGCCACGCTTGCACGCGATCGCGGGAAACTGTGCGGGGGCGCCGATTCCGGTGATGGTGGTGCCGCCGACGTGGCTCATCGGGGTGACGCGCTGCGGATCGAATTCGATGACCGCGTAATCCAGTCGGGGATCGGAGTGGACGAACCGACCCACTGTTCCATAGCTCGGCGCTATATCGGCTGCTACGCGTGCGCCTGGCTGGCCGCAGTGTCCGGCGGTCAAGCCGACCAGCCGCTGCGCGCTGTCGCGGCCGATGGTGGTCAAGGTGCAGCCGACGCGCTCGTCGATCGTGATGCCGGAGCCGCCGCCGATCGCGGGCGGCGCTTCGGCGGTGGCGACAGCGGGTGCGGCGCCGAGTACGGCGGCCGCGGCGGCGAAAACTAGGGCGCTTCGTGTCACGTGTATGACTCCTCTGGATCGCTGTCCCAATGCCTGTGTATGGATCGCTGTACCGATGCCTGTGTATGGATCGCTGTACCGATGCCTGTGTATGGATCGCTGTACCGATGCCTGCGCACCGATTGTTCGCGACATTCCCTGCTTGACCGCAGCCAAACAGGTTATGTGGCAGTCGAATCAACCACGACGGAGTTCAGGATCCATCGATCGCCAGCAATGTTCTCGCGCCCGCGGCGAACGCTTCGGCGTCCTCCAGTTGTGGATAGTGGCCGAGGCCAGCGAGTTCGAGCACCGGAGCCGCCGGGCGCAACGTGCGCAGACCGTCGAGAACCGCGACGGTGGCGACCGGATCCGCAGTCCCCCAGAGGAAGCCGAGCGGCTTGTCCCAGTCGCGGACCGCCCCGTGCCAGCGCGCCGCGTTGGTGACGCGCTCGTCGAGGTAGGCGGTGAGCAGATGCGCGATCCGATGACCACGCTCGTGCGCGAGCAACGCCCACTGTGCTGCGGCCTCGGTCTTGGTCAACGGGTGCCGGGCCGAGAACAGTCGCGCGAACTCGCGGGTGAACACCGCACGGTTCGCCAGCCGCGCCGCCACCGGTCCGAGCGGGCCGCGCAGGATCTGCTGGATCGGCCGCAGGCTCGCCTTCTCCAGGATGACGCTGCCGTTGCTGAGGACCGCGCGGTCGAGGGTGCAGGTCAGCGTCCCGTCGATGTCGCGGGCGATCAGCTCGGTGGCGACGGAGGTGCCCATGTCGTGCGCGAGCAGCACGATCGGGCCCGCGGTGCTCGCGGCGACGATCTCTTCGACGGTGTCGGCATGCTCGAACAGGCTGTAGCGGTGTGGCCGCGGCTTGTCGGACAGTCCGAAGCCGAGGAAGTCGATGGTCAGCCAGGCGCGGCCGCCCAGTCGGCCGACGATGTCGCGGAAGTCGAAGGAGCTCGATGGGTAGCCGTGCAGCAGAACGACAGTCGGCCCCTCGCCCGCGGCGGACCGGACGAACAGCGTGCCCGCCCGGGTGCGCACCTGTCGCCCGCCCGCGCGCCACTGCTCGACTTCGCTCGGCATCACAGCGGCGACACTACGGCACGGGCAGCGGGTGCGGGGTCGGCGCGGAACGGGCGTCATAGCCCGCTGACCACGGGTTGTGAGCCGGGTCTCCTTCCTCGCGAATTCCGTTCACCGGACAGAAGTCCGCATTTACCTCCGTTCGCCGCGGCTCGCCGGTATCGTCCCTGATCAGAGCTAATGCCTCTGCTGGGAACCACCTGTCGTGCCGAGGAGGTCGCAATGCGGCGACGCGTATCAATACGCCCCATGTGGCGCCACCTGGTCCGTGGCCTCATCCTCATCGGCGCGTGCGTCGGCGGCTCCGCTCGCTGCTACGTCGAGTGGGCAGGCGCCAATCCCGCCGACGCCAAGGACGTGGAGTGCTGGGATTGGTCGGTTCCGCATCAGTGGTACGACGCGGCGCATCGCCAGTGACGCGCTGACCGGTTCTCCTGTGCGGCGGTCTTGTTCATCCGGTCTGCCCGGCCGTCAAGGGTGGACGTACACGGGAACATCGTCGGCCCACGGTTGCCGCGTGACCATGTCGGCGACCTTCACATAACCGCGCTCGAACTCGCCGGTGGCGGCGTCTACCAGGCGATATTCCTGGGTTTGCCGGTGGATCGGCTGGGCGTCGAGCAGGACGACGCGCACCTCGCCCGGTTCGAAGTGGCAGCGTTGCTGCATCGCGGCGATCAGCTGCTCGTTGTGCATGTGGCCGTCGCCGAAGTTCCAGCCGACGGCGGTGCTGCAGAGGCGCTCGCCCTCGGTGACCACGTACTCGTCCTCGCGGCCCGCAGGCATCGCCCGGTGCACGAGGGTGAACAGCGCGCGCCCGTGCGTGTTCATGGCGCGGAAGGCATAGCCGAGATACATCGGGATCTGGGCGCGGTCCTTGCCGTAGTACCGCTCCAGCTGCGCCTGCGGCATGCTGGCGATCGCGACGATGCCCGCGTCGATCTTCGCGGCCGCCGACGGTTTCACGCACCACAGCGTCGTGTCCCAGTTGCCCGCGTAGTAGCGCATGCCTGGCAGGAACGAAATCTTGCGCGGGAACAGGTTTCCCGCGATCACCGTGCCCGCGACCACCACGAACAGCAGCGCCACCGGCACCGGTCGGGTCAACTCGCCGAGGCCGAGATCGGCGTGTGCGACGAACAGCGTGCCGACGCCGAAGATCATGAAGACGTTCCACTCCAACGGAACTCCCATCGGGATGGCGGTGAGGATCCCGAGGTGGAAACACACCATCACGAACGCGGCGATCGCCGTCGGCCAGCCGCCGTGCGCGAAGAACAACACCACCGGGACGGCCAGCTCCACCGCGGTGGCGGCGTGCGCGACGAGACGTGACAGCCTGCCGGGCCGCAGATCGTCGGGGAAGTTCTCGAAGAACTTGCGCTTGAGCGACTTTCGGCGCACCACCGGGCTGTTGGACATCATCGTGGACACCACGAACGGAAAGTGCTTGTTCAGCTTCGAGATCGCCGCGCCCATCCAGATCACCAGGAAAACGATCTTCGCGGCGATCAGCGGGTCGGCGGCGGTGAACAGGAACGCGACGGTGAGCGGCGCGTAGACCTCGCCGCGCGCCGCCAGGAAGATCACCTTGTCGCGCAACCCGAGTACCGCGAGCACGCCGAGGATTCCGGCGATCTGCCAGGTCGGCAGGATCCCGACCGTCGTGTCCAGCGCCGGTATCGGCCCGGTGCCGTTGGACAGCAACGCGATCGCGGTCAGCACCAGCAGCGCCGCATACAAGGCGACATCCATCGGCGTGCGACTGGAGCCTTTCGTCAGCGGCACTCGATTCGGCCACGGCGGCAGCCGAATGGTCTTGGGCCGCAGCCAATACAGGATCGAGCCGAACGGCGGCACGAACCGGTTGTTCAGCGGCCCGAACCCGCAGCCGAGCCCGATCACCTCGAACAGCAGCGTGTACAGCACCACCTTCTCGAAGACGATCGGCTCCGACCACCAGTCGCCGACGGCGGTGAACCCGTCGATGCCCTTGGTGGACAGGACGATCAGCCAGCCGCCGAGGATATAGAGGCCGACCTTGCCGACATAGAACAGATGCAGCATGACCGGGGTGCCGAAGCCGACCTCGGCCCAATGCCGCGCCATCGGACGGATCCGCTCGCCGCGGGTGCCCTTGCTCCACTCCGTCATGTCGACCACCGGCAGTTCGGGCTCGCGAAATCCCATCAGGCACACTCCGATTCCGTGCTGGCGCGCGGGCGCGGACACGACGTGCCTGGCGGGCGCGCGACGCTGATCTTCGACGATAGCGAGCGAAGCTGCCGCTCAGACCGTTTCCGGCGCAGTGCGGTGCGCGGTCCCGGTCACCGGGACCGACGGTTCAGCGACTCGGTTCCGGATGCGGCATCCGCCACGCTTCGGCCAACCGGGAGGGGTGCACCTGTGCGCCGCCGCCGAAGAATTCGCAGAACTTCATGATCAGGGGATCCCATCCGACCGGGTCGATGTAGTGGGTGCCAGGCAGGACCAGGTCGTCGGCCACGTGTGCGCGCACGATCCGGACGGTGTGGGCGATGGCGTCGGTGTCGATGCCGAACGGTACGGCCGAGAGCAGTTCGCATTCGAGTTGGATCGGGCACTCGGCCACCCGAGGAGCGGCGACGAGATCCGACGGGACCGGCGTGAGCCCGGCGGCGCCGAACTTGTCCGGCTCGTGCCGGTAGCCCTTGTCGACCTTGTGCGGTGACAGTTCCGGCGAACCGGTCAGCAGGGCGAGCCTGTCGACGGCGGTGACCAGGTCCGCGGACGGCAGGTTCAGCACGCACTCGCGTTCCCGGGCCAGGTTCATGGTGGTCTGTGCGCCGGTGTTCATCCCGAGCATGCATTGATCGTCGAGCCACCACGCCGACGACATCGGTGCCAGGTTCGCCGTCCCGTCCGGGTTGCGGGTGCTGATCAACACGACCGGGGTGCCGAAATACAGGACCTTGAGATCAACTACGCGATGCATGGGGCCAACGATGCCGTTCGGTGTGGTGCGGACGCTGGCGGAAAGAGGACACGGCGTTGCGGGCTTACGACGCGGTGTCGCACGGGTTCTGGTGCTACTCGGCGCGGGCGATACAGCGCCGCAGGCGGTCGGGCTACACAGCGCCGCAGGGGGTCGGACTACACAGCGCCGATGGCGATCAGGCTGCGCGCACAGTCGAGCACCGCCTGCTCGGCGGGGCGTGGCCGCCAGCCGAGGACACGCTCGGCCTTCTCGATGCTGTGCCGGTTACGTCGGCCGAGGGCGGGGGTGATCTCGCGCAGCGACGGGTCGGCCAGGCGGGCGAAGAGCCGGACCGCGAAATCGGGGAGCTGCCGGGTGGCGACGGCGCTGCCCTGCTCGCCCAGCTTGCTGTGCAAGGTCTGCGCCATGTCCCGCATCCAGGTGAAATCGCCTGTCGCCAAGAATCGTTCGCCGCCAGCACCCGGTGCGGTCATTGCCCGGATATGGATGTCGGCGAGGTCGCGGACATCGACGATCTCGAAGCCGATACGCGGCACGCCGCGCATGGTCCCCGAGAGCATCCGCGCGATGATGCTGACCGAGCCGGTATTGGCGGCGGTGAGCACAGGGCCGAAGACCGCGCCGGGCAGGACGGTGGTCAGCTCGGTGCGACTCTGGTTGTCGCGCATGAAGTCCCACGCCGCGAGCTCGGCGACGGTCTTCGAACGGCGGTAGGGGATCAGTGTCGGATCATCGGGGTCGGTCCACAGTGTTTCGTCGGTAATGCCTTCTGTCGCATAGGAAGACGGGCTTGCCGCGTTCGCCGCCGAGGTCATCACCACCCGGCGCACTCCGGCCGCGGTCGCGGCGCGCAGCACCCGCAGCGTGCCGTCGCGTGCGGTGGCGACCAGCGTGTCTGCGCTGCCGGTGCTGGCGATGCCGAGCGGTGAGGCGACGTGCAGCACGTAGTCGACGTCCGTCATCGCGGCGTCCCAGCCGTGGTCGGCGGTCAGGTCGGCGACCGCGAAGCTCAGCCGTCCGGCCGGGTCGATTGTGGCGGCGACTGCCGAGGTGACCGCGTTCGCCTTGTCTTGGTCGCGCACGGTGGTGCGCACGTGGTAGCCGCGTCCGAGCAGCTCGACGAGGCACCATCCGGCGACATAGCCGGTTCCTCCGGTTACCAGTACCAGCTCGGCCATGCGGATTCACCTCCGTGTGCCACAATGAAACGGAGGGGCCTCCGGTCCGGTTTCCAGGGTAACGGAGCCCCCTCCGTTTCGCAAGCGAGGCACGAAGGACCCGAATGACGCAGGCAAGACCAGAGTCGACCCGAACCGACGCCCGCAACAATCGCGCGCGGATCCTCGCCGCTGCCCTTGCGGCCTTCGCCGAATCGACCGAGGTCTCGCTTACCGCGATCGCCAAACGCGCAGGCGTCGGCATCGGCACCCTCTACCGCCACTTCCCGAATCGGGAAGCCCTGATCTTCGCGCTCTATCAGCACCAGATCGGCGAACTGATCGACCTTGCGCCAACCCTGTTGGGCGCCAACCCACCCCTCGACGCACTCCGACTGTGGTTCGCCGAGGTCGCCGGCTACGCCCAGCGGAAATTCGGTGCCGCCGAGGTCATCCATGCCGCCACCAACGGCGGCCTCGACGACGAGTACTACCGCCCCTTCGTCGCCGCCATCGCTCAATTGCTCAGTGCGGGTGCCGAAGACGGCTCCCTCAAACCAGACCTCGATCCAGAGGACGTCCTGCTGCAACTCAGCGTCCTGTGGCGAATAGACCCCGCCACCGGCGGCGCAGCCAGGATCAACCGGATACTCGACCTCATCATCGACGGACTCCGGGCGAACACCCCCTGACGGAGGATCATGCCTCCGCGGAGCGGCCCTTGACCTCATCCGCGCAGCTACGATTCGCGTGAACTCGAGTTGCACCACCACCAAGGCCAGCGTGCCGCCGCCCGCGACCTGTTCACGCAGATCTGGGACGACATCGGCGGCGAGCAAGGCGACCCGCTCCATGTGTGCGTCCTTGCCCACGCGATGGCCGACGTGCAAGACGACGTGCACGAGGAGCTGGTCTGGGACCTACGGGCGCTTGCCGCCGCCGATCTCGTCACCGACGAGCGAGTAGCACAAGCCGGCGTGACGCTTTCGGTAGCCGGCTTGTACCCGTCGCTGCACCTCAACGTCGGCGAGTGCTATCGCAAACTCGGCGACGTCGGCCTCGCCCGAAAGCATCTCCAGCAGGCACAGGACACGATCGGCGCACTGGCCGACGACGGATACGGACAGCTCATCAAGGGCGGCCTGGAACGGCTTGCCCAACAACTGACCTCGGAATGAGTAACAGCCCGATCTCGCTACGACAGACCCTGCGCCAACATCCACTGACGTAGGATCAGGCCTGCATCAACATGATCGGGGGATTGCTCATCGTGGATGGATCAGAACGGGACGCCGTGCCGCCCTGGGTGGCGCGGCCGACTACGTCGCAGGGCCCACCCAGCATGCCGGATCCGGGAGGCCTGCCCGAATTGTCGACCGTCGCCGCACTATTGGGCCCGGTGGTCGCGATTTACGGAAAAGCCCTACTGGAATCGCTCGCCGCGCACACCGCCGATGGCGTCGTCCAGTTGCCGCGGACGATCCGCAAGCGCTGGTTCGGCCGGACTGACGCCGAAACCTCTGACCTCGCCGCCATTCTCGACATCGAAGGCGGACCAGGAGCTGCCGCGATCCTCGTCACCGAGGACCTGCCCGACGAGGCCCGCCTCGCACTGCTCGACATAGACCTCACCGAATCCTCCCTCCGCGGCAAGGTTCTGGGTTGGGACACCACCCTCCAGCAGTGGATTCCCCGCGCCCATCCCGACATCCAAGGCCAGCCGGGCTAGGGCTGAACATGCCTTTACCGCGGGCGTTGGCCACATTCAATCGGGCGATTACCAATCGGGCGGCGCGGCTGTTGGTTGGGCGGGCGCGGGATCTGGTGTTGGTGGTGCATCGGGGGCGCAACTCGGGGCGGGAGTATCGGACGCCGGTCAGTGTGTTTCGGCGCGGTGAGCGGTACTGCGTTGCGCTCACTTATGGGCGAGGTGCGGACTGGGTGCGGAATGTGCTGGCGGCGGGGGAGTTCGAGATCGAGATGCGGGGGCGGCGAGTGCGGTTGGTCGAGCCCGTGGTGGTCAACGATCCCACTCTGAGTTGGTCTTCTGGGTTCAGTCGGCGGATCCTGCGCCTTGTCGATGCACCCGAGTATCTCGAGGCACGGGCCGAAACATCCAGTGACTCAAGTGAATCTGGGTAGCCGCGCGTCTCGACGGAGACCGGCGAGTGGGTGTTCGGCGGCGAGCGGCGGCACTAGCATCGGGGGATGCGGATTGCTGCGGCTCAAGCGCGACCGGCCTGGCTCGACCCGACGGCCGGGACGAAGATCGTTGTCGAATGGTTGACGAAGGCTGCGGCGGCGGGGGTGGAACTTGTCGCGTTTCCGGAGACGTTTCTGTCCGGCTATCCGATCTGGGTGGCGGACACCGGCGGGGCGCGGTTCGACGATCCGGTCCAGAAGGCCGCCTATGCCTGCTATGTGGAGGCCGCGGTCGCGCTCGACGGCCCGCAGGTGGCGACGGTGCGCGAGGCCGTCGGTGACCTCGGCGTCTTCTGCTACCTCGGGATCACCGAGCGGGTGCGCGGCACGGTGTACTGCACCCTGGTGGCGATCGATCCGGCTCGGGGCGTGGTCGGCGCGCATCGCAAACTGATGCCGACGCACGAGGAGCGGATGGTCTGGGGGATCGGCGACGGGCACGGTCTGCGCACGCACGAGGTCGGCGCCTTCCGGGTTGGCGGGCTGTCCTGCTGGGAGAACTGGATGCCGCAGGCCCGGCATGCGCTCTACGCCGACGGTGAAACCCTGCACATTTCCACCTGGCCCGGTTCGATCCGTAACACCAAGGACATCACCAGGTTCGTGGCCATGGAGGGCCGGGTGTACTCGTTGGCGGTCGGCGCCGTGCTCGACTATGCCGACGTGCCTGCGGGTTTCCCGCTCCGTGACGAATTGCTCGCACTCGGGAAGCCCGCAGGCTACGACGGCGGCTCCGCGGTCGCAGGCCCGAACGGCGACTGGCTGGTCGAACCGGTGGTCGGCGAGGAGCGCCTGGTCATCGCCGACCTCGACCCCGCTGAAATAGCCAGGGAGCGCCACAATTTCGACCCAGCCGGCCACTACTCCCGCCCCGACGTCTTCGCCGTCACGGTAGACCGCCGCCGCCGCACCCCGGCAACCTTCCTGGACGACTAACGACCACCCCCGCCCTCTCCCCGCGTCTCACAGACGCCGCACCCGCCGAGTCCGCACCCTCTCCGAGGATCCGCACTGCTTCTGGGCTGCTAGAAGCGGTGCGGATCCACGGAAAGGGTGCGGATCAGTTCGGGAGGGGCGCTTTCCGCTCGGTTAGGCGGGCGAGTCGTCGGGCTCGCCGCGGCGAACGAGGATGACGCCGGTGAGAATCAGTGCACCGCCGAGCAATTGGATCGCGCGAGGCGCTTCCCCGAGCAAGGCCCACGCGAAGACCAGCGCCGCAAGGACTTCGAAGAGGCCGACGAACGAGGCGAGGCGGGAGCCGAGCCGACGGGTCGCGGCGATCCCGGAGACGTAGGCGAGCGCCGCGGTCACGGTGCCGAGCGCCAGCACCGGAATCCACCAGGCGACCGTGAAACCTTCGAACACAACGGGGTTCGTGGTCGCGTGCAATGGAAGGATGCCTACCGCCCCGGCCGCGAGCAGTCCGAGCCCGCCGATGAGCAACCCACCTGCGGCGAGCACGGTGCCGGGCAGGCTGCCGTCACCGTGCGCGGACAGCACGAAGTACCCTGCCGCACCGACCATGGCCGCGAGGGCCCACGCGATGCCGATCCAGCTGGTGGACATTCCCGCGCGCAGGTCGATGACCAGGACCAAGCCGGTGATCCCGAGTAGTGCGCCCGCGACGGTCGCGCTCCCCGGTCGCTGGTGGTGCCGCAACCACAGCCAGCCGACCACGGCGATCGGCGCCGTGTACTCGATAAGTAGCGCCACCCCGACTTCCATGTGGGCGACGGCGTTGAAGTACGCGAGCTGGGTGCCGCCGACGGCGACCAGCCCGTACACGGCGATCAGGGATGCGTTGCGGCGCAACAGCCCCCAGTCGCCACGCAGTTGCGTCAGCGCGATCGGCATGACCACGGCGGCGGCAAGCAGGACGCGCACCGCCACCACGGAGGCCGAACTCCAGCCCGCGTTCATCAGTCCGCGGGCCAGTGGTCCGGAGAGCCCGAACGACGATGCGGAGAGCACCGCGAAGATCAATCCGGACCGCAGTCGCCGCTGAACGGCTGTGTCATGAGTCATCGTCGTCATGACTAATGACGCTAAGGTCGATCGAGTAATATGTCAACATGACTTTTGACCATGACACGGAGGCGTCCCTGGTCGCCGCGGTGGAGTTGGTGAATTCGGCGGAGGAACCGGACACCTTGACCGAGATCACCCAACTGGCAGAGTTTTTCGTGCGACACGGCTACACCGGTGTGCACGCGGGCACCGCCGAGGAGCTCGCCGCGGTCCGCGCGCTGCGTGCCCCGCTGCGCCGGATGCTGACCAGCGACCGCGAATCGGCCGTGCAGCTGGTCAACGAGACATTGGCCGAGCACCGGGCGGTGCCGCAGCTGGCCAGGCACGGCGACGTCGACTACCACATCCACGCGACCCCGGCCTCTGCGCCGCTACCGGTGCGCATCGCCGTCGAGACCGCGATGGCGATGGTCGACGTGATCCGGTTCGACGAGCTGAGCAGGCTGTCGCTCTGCGCCGACAGCACGTGCGAGGGGATCGTTCTCGACCTGTCGCGCAACCGATCTCGCCGCTACTGCAGCACGGCCTGCGGAAACCGCAATGCCGTCGCTGCCTATCGAGCCAGGCAGAAGTAGGCGCACCGACGGTGCGGAGCTGCGGAATTGGGCTCTGCCAACGACGAAGGCCCGGTCGAGGTGACCGGGCCTTCGGCAGGTATCGAGTGTCTTGTTCGCCTAGGCGATCTCGGACACCCCTGAGCAATTGACCTCCTGCGGAAGCAGCCCGGAGTTGCGGACCGTGAAATCCGTGCGCACCGGACCGCCGCCGGTGGGCGGCCGGAAGTACATCGTGCTGCCGTTGCCGATCACGAAACCGACAGAGCCACGCTGGGTTTCCGAACCCGAGGCGCCGGTCGCCAGGTTGGTCCAGTTGAGGGTGACCTCGGTGCCGTATCCGCCCCAAACGCTGCCACCCGCGTGAATGGTAAAGGTCGGCACGCCGGGCGAGTTGTACTGCGACCCGATGATCTGCCCGGAGTACGGCACGTCGACCACATTCGGGCTCATGCCACGGCAGTAGGTGACGATCCAGCTGTCGGCGGCCGACGCGGTGCCCGCACCGGAAAGCGCGATGGCCGTCAGCGCGGTGGCGGCCACGGCAAGTCTGGCGATCTTGAACATGAGTCGATCCTCGCCCTCGTCGTAGTGATGGGAGGGCCGACGCTACAGACGGCCGCGCCGTGCCCCTATTTCAGCGGGCAGCGATTCGGGTCTTTTCCGTAAACCGGAGCGGCAGGCCAGATCTGGTGTTTTCCAGACCTGGCCTGCCGTGTTCGAGTGGGGAACTTCTGTGCACCGGAGCTAAGCGGCTCCGGCGCGGACACTCACGACACCGCGCCGATGAACCCACCGATGGCGGCACCGATGGCGCAACCGATGATCGCGCCGACCAGGAAGAACCAGATCCCGATCAGGATGCCGACCACGCAGCCGACGACCGCACCGGCGAGGATGGCTCCGCCGCCGCCGACGGTGTGCATGAAGGGCAGGTTCTGCGAACTGACTGCCGCGGCTGTCGGTCCGCTCGTCGGGGTCAGGGTCAACGACGTGTCGCTGTTCAGCGTCGGGCTGACGGTCAATGCCCGGCCCGCATCGACGCGCAGCGTGGTCGGGATCGCGCCGACGACCGCGCCGTCGTCCGCGACCACCTGCACCGCGTCCTCGGTCAGGACGAACTTGCCGGAGGCGAGGGTGATCAGGGCATTCGAATGGTCTGCCGCGAGTGTGGTCGTGTAGCCGACCGAGCCGTCGATTCCGCTCACGCTGATATCGGCGAGCTGTGCTTCCCCGTGTGCCGTTGCCATGGTGATGCCCGTGGCCGCAATGGCGAATACTGCTGTCGCCACCAATTTCCTGATGAACATGGGTCTTCCAATCCGTGCGGGTTTCCTTTGACGTTCCCCCGACAAACGGCACCGGACGTAGTGACCATGATGCGCTAGCGGGTCATTTGCTGTCCATACGGTGTTTTCGCAGTTCAAACCAAATTTTCGGTATGGTTTTGTCCCTCGGTAGCTGGGGGATTTGCCCGGAATGCCTATCTGGGCGACGCGTCAGGGACAGGAAATGACGCGACTCCGTGGCGGTGGGCTGGATAGGCTCGCGGCATGTCCACCCCTGTGCAGCCGGAGGAGAAGTCCGACGTCGCGCCATCACGGCGGAGGTGGCCGCGCAGGCTGCTGGCCGGCGGTGCCGCGATCGTTGCGGTCGGGTTGGTGGGGTGGCTCGCGGTTCGCGACGCGTCGCCGGTCGGCCATTTCACCTCGGCGGCCGGGCACGATCGGTTCTTCGAGGCCTATGACCGTGCGATGCGGGCGATGCCGACGCCGGACGCGACGCTGGATCTGCGGACCGACTACGGCGTGGTCCGGATGTATCGCTTCGACGGTGCGAATCCGACTGCGGCGCCGCTCATTCTGTTGCCTGGACGCTCGGCTGCCACACCGATGTGGGCGGACAACCTGCCCGCGCTGCGGAAGCTGCGCACCGTCTACACCATCGACCTGCTCGGGGAACCGGGAAAGAGCATCCAGACGCGCCCCATCGAGGACGATCGAGACCAGGCCCGCTGGTTGCATCAGGCGCTGAAGCAATTGCCGGACAAGCAATTACACCTGTTCGGCGTGTCGATCGGCGGTTGGACCGCCACCAATCTCGCGATCCACGAACCGGAGAAGATCGCCGGACTCATCGTGCTCGACCCGGTGATGACGTTCGCGCCCATGTCTTTTCAGGCCGTGCTGCGTTCGATCCCCGCCTCGGTGCGCTGGTTTCCGAAGAGCTGGCGCGACAGCTTCAACAGTTGGACCGCAGGCGGCGCCCCGGTCGAGGACGTCCCCGTCGCCGACATGATCGAATCCGGCATGCAGACCTACGCGCTACACCTGCCGACCCCCACCGAATTCGGCGCCGACCAACTGCGCTCCCTCCCCATGCCCGTCCTCGCCATCCTCGCGGGCAAGTCCGTCATGCACGACGCCACCGCCGCCGCCGACCACGCCCGCACCACCCTCCGCACCGCCACCGTCCGCGTCTATGCCAACGCCTCCCACGCCATCAACGGCGAGTACCCCACCGAAATAGCCGCCGACACCGCCACCTTCCTCGACACCATCCGCTGAAGATCTACGTCTCGTCCGATCGTGCAGACGAGCTCGATGTTATGGATCCATAACACAGTGGTGATGTTATGAATCCATAACATCTTTGCCTGGATTTACCATCTCATCAGTGCCTTGTTGGATGCCTTAGATACATCGATGTTATGGATCCATGACATGGTATTGAGGTTGCAGTACTATGACATCATGACCCAGCCGCGGACCCGGCGTCAGCTGGTGCAACTCGGCGCGATGCTCCGTAAGGCTCGTGTCGAAGCCGGGTTGACCCAGGAACAGCTCGGTGAGTTGGCCGGCGTCTCTCGACAGCTCGTGAGTCGCGTCGAGGGCGGTAGCCCGCGCGGAGAAATCACCCGGGTCGCCCAGATCGCCACCGCACTAGGACTACGGCTGGTGGCAGTACCCGTGTCGCAGCGCACGGCGCCTTCCGCGGACCAGCTGGCCATCCAGGACATGCTCAGCCGGATCCGGCGCACTGAACCATCATCCAACCCCCAGGCTTCGGGGTCAGATGAGTGATCTCGTCGTGGTCTTGAACGGGTCGCTGATCGGGGCGGTAACGCATGATGCCGGTCGGTCCCGCTTCACGTATCTCGACGACTATGCCGAGAACATCGAGGCGACCCCATTGTCGCTGTCGATGCCGCTGGTGGCCGGACGCACATATGACCATCGCGTTGTCGCACCATGGTTGATGAACCTGCTCCCCGATGACGCCAACGTCCTGGACAGCCTGGCTCGCGAGTTCGATGCGCAGATCGGAAGTGCCACTGCGCTGTTGGAGCACATCGGTCGTGACTGTGCAGGCGCTGTGCAGCTGATACTTCCGAAGGATGTCGAGGATGTACTGACCAGGCCTGGCACCTTGGAGATCGTCACTGATGCCCAGATCGGGCAGCGATTGCGGGAGTTGCGCACAACACCGCAGGCATGGACGCGCGTCGATGAACGATGGAGTTTGGCGGGAGCGCAGTCCAAGTTTGCCGTGGTGCGCACCGAAGACGGGCAGTGGGCGTACGCGCACGGCAACGCCGCGAGTACCCACATCATCAAACCGGGGATTGCCCACTTCTCCGGGCAGGCATTCAACGAGCACCTATGCCTGCGTGCGCTGGATGCCGTCGGAGTCGCCACTGCCGCATCGGAGTTCATCGAGTTCGATGGGGTCGCCGCGATTGTCGTCGAGCGGTACGACCGATTGCGCCGCGCTGATGGAAGTGTGCTGCGGCTGCATCAGGAGGACATGTGCCAAGCGCTCTCCGTGCGACCCGAGCGCAAGTACGCCGCCGACGGCGGACCGTCGGCCACTGAGATCGCGCACTTGCTTGCCAGGGAGGCGACACAGGGTGACGTCGATCGATTCGCCGATGCCGTTGTCGCGCAATACTTACTCGGCGCGCCCGATGCCCACGCCAAGAATTATTCGGTCATCCTCAACGGCGTCGATGTCACGCTCGCGCCAGTCTACGACGTCGCGAGTTCACTACCCTACCTTCGGAATTCGAGGTCGGGTCTGAGTCGCGTGGCGATGCCGATCGATGGTCGCGCAAGGTTCGGCGATGTCGCTCTTCACCATGTGGCGAAGTTCGCGCAGAAGGCCGGTACGGACCCTGATCGATTGATCGAACGAACCCGTGAGCTGGTCTCCGCGTTGCCCGACGCGTTGGCCGAGACAGGCGGGGCTATCGGTGATAGTTCACTGACATTGCTTCGCACCCGACTCGTCGACGCCGTGGCCGCGCACGCCACGACCATCGACACCATGGACGTCCGCAAGGTCATCGGACGACCAGGCTCCAACTAGCGAGGCATCGCGGTCCAGGGCTGTCTCCGCGTCAGTGGGCGGCTTTGTGTATGGCGGAACGGATTTCGTCGACGGCGGGGTTGATGAGGTGGCACCGACCTCGGCGTCCTCGAAGAAGGGCAACGCCCCCGAGGAGTTCCTTCGGGGGCGCGACCATCATGGTGCGGTGAGCTGGCCTTTTCGGCAGTGGGGAGCCGTCTGGCCGGCACCGATGCTCAGTTCAGGCCCATTCCTTCGGCGAGCAGCGGCCAGGACTTGTGCAGCGCTTCCTCCCAGTACGGCCAGTAGTGCGTGCCGACCGGGTTGAACTGGTAGGTCGCCGGGATGCCCAGCGAATCGAGCCGGTTCTTCAGGTTGGCCGTGCATCCGTTGACGGCCGCCTCGATGCCGACGCCGAGCCCGAGATTGACGGCGCCCATGGGTCCGGGGGCCTGCTTCATGTAGTACTCGACGTCCTCCAGCATCGGGATGCCGCTGCCGCTCGAGATGTAGAGCAGGGTGCCGCGCAGCTTCTCCGCGTTGATGACCGGATCGTTCTCCGCCCACAGCGGGCTGTCGTCGGGACCGTACATGTTCTCGGTGTCGCCGCCTGCCCACAGCCCGGCCGCCATCTTGACGAACTGCTTACCCATCGGGTCGGCGATCTGCGCACAACCGCTGTAGGCGGCGACGGACTTCCACAGACCCGGCTTGGCCTCGGCCAACTGCAGCACCGACGTGCCCGAGGTCGACAAGCCGACCAACGCATTCTGACCGGTGGACTGCAGCGCCTTGTCCAGCAGCGGCGGCAGCTCCTCGGTGAAGAAGGTCTTCCACTTGTTCACGCCGAGGTTCGGGTCTGGCTTCTGCCAGTCGGTGTAGTAGGTGCCGCGCCCGCCGATCGGCTGCACCACGTTGACCGGCTTGTCGGCCAGCCACGCCAGCGCGTTGGTCTGCGCGTTCCAGCTGGCTGTTCCCTCGCCGCCGTCGAGACCGTTGAGCATGTAGAGGTTCGGCGCAGGCTTCGACTCGTCCGCCGGGCGCTGCACCTCGACCTTGAACTCTTTGTCCATCGAGGCCGAGTACACCTTCAGCTGCCAGTTGCGCCCGGCCTTCGTGATGGAGGTCACGGCCGACGGCTTCGTTGGCTTTGCCGGTTCCGCGTGGGCGGTGCCGCCGAGCAACGCCACCGACACCATGGTGGTGAGCGCTACCGCGGTGGCCCGCATTGCCCATGCCGACTGTCCCGGCAATCGAAAACGCATCTGTCTACTACTCCCTTTGCTGACTGTGCCTCGACCGGCACACTGCCGCCCCAGTTCCCCACCACTCCGTCTGTCCGCGAGGTGAAACCGTTACACCTCAGTTTCGTCTAGAGAGCATCGTCACCGAAAGCCGGGAAAGACGGGGCGGCCTGAGGTAAGGAGGACCCATGGCACTTGGGCGCGTACTCGTGATCGGTCTCGACCCCACCAAACTTACCGAGTGGGATCCCGAGCCGGTGTTGGCGGCGATCGCGCGCGGGCAGGCACAGTTCGCCGAGCACGGCATCGAGGCCGACACGTGTTTGATCGCCGTCGACGAGGATGCCGACGAGACGATCGTGGCGGCACTGCGCAGTAAGGAGTACGCCTGCGTAGTCGTCGGTGGCGGTATTCGCAAGCACGAGCCGTATCTCGAATTCTTCGAGAAGGTGGTGAATCTGGTGCGGGTACATGCGCCGGCGGCGGCCATCGCGTTCAACAACAGCCCGGACGACACCGCGGCTGCCGCACTGCGGTGGCTGCGGTAGCGCGTTCAGGCCGGGCGGGTCAGGGTTTCGAGGAACTTGCGGATTTCCGGAGCGAAGGACTCGGCGAGTTCCTCTGGCGAGTGCAGTTCGTCCGAGACGGTTGCCGCGGCCAGCGTGGCATGCGGGATGGTTGCGGCGACGCGTTCGGCGAGAGCGGTGGGATGCCGGGGGTCGGTGCCCGCGAAAATGAGTGTGGGGGCGGCGATTTCGGCAAGTTCGGCGACGTCGCGGAACGAGCGGTCGCGGCCGATGGCGGCTGCGGCGGCGATGCTGGCTTGATCGGAGCGGGGGATGGCGTCGCGGACCATCGCGCCGACGACCGGAGGCATCGCGGCGAGAATGGGTGCCCAGGCGGCCTCGATGCCGTCGGTGGTGACCCGTTCGGCGAAGGCGTCCAGGAACTCGACCTCGGCGTGCACCGCCGCGTCGTCCTGGATGTCCTCGACGCCCATCAGGATCGCCGCCGACACCAGCCAGGGAAAGGCGATCGCGGCGCGCGCGGTGATGGTCGAGCCGAGGCCTGCGCCGCCGAGCGTGATGCTGGACAGACCGAGGTGATCGGCCAAATCTTTGACGTCCTCGGCGTATTGGCGCCAGGTGTGGCACTGCGGATCCCGGCAGACAGACCGACCGTAGCCGCGGACGTCGGGCAGGATGACGGTGTACCGATCGCTGAGCCGGTCCGCCAGCGGCAACAGGCTGTGATGATCGGGCCCGCCGGCATGCAGCAGCACCAGCGGCCGCTCGTCCCCGCTCCCGACCACCTCGGCGTGCAACGAAACCCCTTCACCGTCCCGGTAAGTCAGCTGCATGCACCGACCGTATTGCAGCACCGCACCGGTCACAACCACACCAGCTGCCACGTGATATCGCGAAAAGGTCGCTCCGCGTCGGCAACCGGCCGGGGGCCAAGGGCAGCAGGTGTTCCTCCTCGGTGTGCAGATGCTCGGCCAGCCCCGCATGGAGATCTGCCAATGCACGACGCAGCACCGGACCGGTTGTTCGAACAGACTCCCCGGCCCACACTGTCAGCTCACGCTCGACCCGGTCGACGAGGACGGCGATCCGGTCGTGCTGGGCGATGACATCGTCCAAATAGTGCTTGGCAGCAGCGGGTATTCGGGGTGCCAGCGCGGGCCACAATCGCCGATCCTCACCCTCGTGGTGATGGTGCAGCAGCTCGAGAACCAGGAAGAGGTGGCGCGCCACCCGCATTCGCTGCTCTCCCCTGACCGTGGCTACCGCGGCGTGTGCACGACCGGAGCGACCGCGAGCTGTTTTGCCAACTTGCGCAACCGCTTCCGGTACGACACGTGCTCGACCTGCAACCAGTGGCGTTCGGACCGGTAGAAGTCGATGCCGCCGTTCAACTCCGGCCCATGGACCGGATTCGCTTTCGCGGCGCGGAACCGCGCGGCCCGCCGCGGATCGGTCTTCAGCAGATGCAGGTACCTGGCCATGATCTGCGACTGATAGTCCATGATCGGCCAAGTGCCGGTGGAGATTTGGACATAGCCGATCACGAAGAGATTGTCGTATTCCGGATGGAAGGCGTGCAGGTGCAGTTCCGGGATCGGGCCGTCGGACCAGTTCAGGTGCTTACGGTCGATGAAAGGGAACTCGGCCTGACGGTAGCCGGTGGCATAGACGATGACATCGATCTGCTCGGTCGAGCCGTCCGCGAAACGCACACGGTCACCGCATAATTCGACGATGTCCGGCTTGACGCCGATCTCGCCGTGCCCGAGGTGGTAGAGCAGCGTCGAGTTCATCACGAAATGCTCTTCCAGCAACTTGTGTTCGGGTCGAGGCAGGCCGAAGCGAAGCGGATTGCCTGGGCTGTTCAACCGCAGCAGCGGTTTGCCCATGGCGCGGACGAGCGGGCGCGGCATGTGAAACTTCAGGACGAGTTCGTAGTAGGCATCGGTCGGGATGCCGAACATGTACTTCGGCCAGATGTAGTTGCCGCGCCGGACGCTCAGGAACGTCTGTGCGGCGCTCTGGCAACTCTCCACCGCGATATCGCATCCGGAGGTGCCCGCGCCGACGACAAGAACCCGCTTGCCGCGCAACACATCCTGGCCCTTGTAGTCCGCCGAGTGCATCGTCAGGCCGTGGAAGACGCCCGGCAGTTCCGGTTGGCGTGGCGACCAGTTGTGTCCGTTCGCGATGACCAGGCCGCCGTACCTGCGCTCCGAGACGCCGTCGGCGGTGCGGACCCGGACGATCCATTCCGGCCCGCCATCGACCCGGTCCACCGATTCGACCGAGCTGTCGAACTCGATGTGCTCGCGCACGCCGAAATGGTCTGCGTAGGAACGCAGGTAGGACATGATGTGACGCTGGCCGAGGTAGGTCGGGTAGTCGTCCGGGATCGGGAAGTCCGTGTACCGGATGAACGGTTTCGAGGTGATCAGGTGAATCGACGGGTACGCGGCGCTGGTCGGGCAACCGGGGTTCCAGGTGCCGCCGACATCCGACGCCCGTTCGATCACATCGACAGCAATGCCGTACTCCAGCAGGTTTTTCGCCGCGGTCAGCCCTGCGGCGCCCGCGCCGATGACGCAGTAGCGATCCGAGCGGTCCTCGCACACGGTGTCGGCCACCGTCGGCTCGAGTAGTGTTTCCACGGTCTAACCGTCCTTTCCGTAACGAATTCCATGGGCGACCAGCCGGACCCTGCCCTCCGGGGTGTACGCGGTCGACGTGTCGCCGTAGGCCGTGACCTGGCCTGCGGAGCCGACCAGCGGGCCGGGAATCTCGATCGAGTCGATCGTGAGCAAGCGCGCCGGATCAGGCAGGCAGCGCGAATATGCCTCGTGCAGCAGCGTTTCCAGTTGGTTCAGCGGTAGTTCGGGCAGCGGCGCAGGCACGCCGAGCACCAGGTCACGCATCCGGTCGGCGTCCACCTCGGCAGACCGGGCGCCCGCTGCCCACCGGCCGAGACGGAAGACCTGGCCGTGCCAGCCGAGCCTGCGCACCGTGCGGCCCGGCTCGACGCGCATGTCGCTCACGAGAGCCAGTGGCGCGGAGGATATTTCGGGACCATCTCCATAGCGCAGGGTCGCCGTCGCGACCAACACCGTGTCCCGCCGAACCTCGACACGGACCTCCCAGATGCGGTCGGCGGCCCACCGGCCCTGCGCGCTGGCAAGGAACCGGGCGGCGTTGCCGTGCGCACGGGTGGCGGTGAGATCGATCCTGACGTCCCGGATAGCCGACAGCGGCTGCGCGTCGCCGTCCGGCTGCACCCAATCGCCCAGTGAGCGTAGGAATTCGAGCAGCACGCTGAGCGGTACGGCCGGACTGGCGTCCACGCGGAAGTCGCCACAGGCGAGGAGTTGGTCCGCGGTGAATTCGACCTCGGTCTCCAGCAGCGATCCGCTGACGAACCGGATCGGATTGCCAAGGAAGAGTAGACGGTTGGCGAGACGCTCGATCCCGGCCAGGTCGGTCGCCGGCGGATATCCGCGCAGCAACGTCGGCAGCAAGGCTTTGCCGAACTCGCCGACAAAAGTGAGTTCGCCCGTGCTGCCTGCCAGGATCTCGCTTTCCCAGTGCTGCAACCCCTCATCGACCTGCATCGCCGACATGTAGGCCAGGGTCGCCTCGTAATTGGTGATGATGCCGAGGCGTTCCCACGTCGGCCAGCACATCGTGGCCACCGGGACGCGAAGGGGGCGCCCCGGCTGGTCGGCCGCGCTGGCCGCCCACAGCCCGATCCGGCTCAGCGCGTCGTTGGCCGCACCGTATTCGAGCTGACCGACCATTCCGCCCCAGCGCCCGGCGAGTGATCCGGCCGTGCTGAAGAACCGAATTGCCGGGTAATCCGCCAGCGCGGCAAGGATATTCAGTAGCCCGGTGACCTTCGCGCCGACTGTCCCGCTGATCACCTCCGCTGATTTGGACGGCAGCCGGACCGGAGCGTCCACGCCCGCGTTGTGCACCACACCGGCCAGCCCGGGCCCGGCCGCCGCGAGCAACGCGCGCACCTGCGCCGGGTCGGTGACATCGCAACGGTGATAACTGATGTCGAGCCCTTCGGCCCGCGCTGCCGCCAACCTGGCCGCGAGCTGCCGGTTCCAGTCGGCGCGCGCCAGCACCGCGCGGGTCTTTCCGAGCGTCCGCAGCCGAGCCGCCTCGATCAGCATGCGATCGCGATGGTGACGGAAGTCGTTGTCCGACAACAGCACAACCGGGTCGTCCGGATCCGGCATGGGACTTCTGCCGCTGATGATCACCCGGCAGCGGTGCCGCTGCGCCAGGCGGCGCGCCAGCGCGAAGCCGATGCCGCGCCCGCCACCGGACATCACGACCACATCGCCGGGGCCGAGCGCTACCACCGGGTCTGGCACGTCCACCTGATCGGCGGCCAGGGTGTAGCGCCTGCCTGCGTGGTGGCCGATCTCGAAGTAGCCCCACCGATACAGCTCGCGGCAGATCAGGCCGGCCATCTCGTCGTCGAGTGGTGCGATCCGCGCGCCGTCGGCCGGAAGGTCCAGCACTCGGACGTTCACATTGTCGAATTCTCTTGGTAGCCCCTTCGCCAAACCCGCCCACAACCCGCCGAGCGGTTGGGCGATGGTGCCGTCCGCATAGCCGTGCCGCCCGTCCATTCGGGTCACGGCGACATAGAACAGGCGCTGTGCACCCGATTCGGCGCGCCAGTCGTCGTAGGTGTACTGCAACAGCTCGATCGTCTGCAGCAGCTGGGCATTCCAGTCACCGGTCGGCGAAAGGTCGAAGGGCCGTTCGTAATTCAGATCGATGATGCCGTCGATCCGCCCGGCCGTCCGGTAGAACTCGGCAACGTCGGCGCCCTCGTGCGCCGGCGCCAGCCGCGCCGGTGCCGCACCGGCCCCCGCCAAGGCCGCCATGACTCGCTCGGCCGATGTGTCGCTCCCGCCGAGCACCACGATCCGACGGCCGCGCAGCTGCGGGCTCGGCTCGGGCGGTGCCGCGGCGATTTCCCGTGGGTGCCAGACGAATCGGCGCACGGGGAGCACCGAACGATCGGCGGGCCCGGCTGTCGGTTCACGGTCGTGCTTCGGCGCGGTCGAGCCGTTCGATCGCCCGCGCGTCATGGATTCCTCGGTATGAGGCGCAACGGGATGCCGCCGACCGGGCGCAGCGACACCGCCGTCGACAAGTGCACGTCGCCGCCTGCCACGGGGTGGATCGTGAAGCGGGACACCAGCATCGCCAGCGTGAGGTGCAGCTGGGTCAGGGCCATCGATTCCCCGACGCATTTGCGCTGTCCGCCGCCGAACGGGAAGAAGGTGTACTTCGGCCGGTTCTTCTTGGCGGCCTCGGTGAATCGCTCCGGATCGAAACGCTCGGGTGCCAGCCAGAAATCCGGATGCCTATGTGTCACATACGGACTCACGAATACGCAGTCGCCTGCCGGGACATGCCACCCGGAGATCTCGTCGTCGGCCAGCGCCGCACGGGGGTAGACCCAGATGGGCGGGTTGAGCCGCAGCGATTCGTCGACCACCATCTTGGTGTAGGTCAGCTCAGCGAGATCCGCTGTCACCGGGGCCCGCCCGCCGAACACGCGCTGGGTCTCCTCGAAGAGTCGTTGCTGGATCTCTGGCGCACGAGCCAGCTCGTACAGCGCCCACGCCAGGCCCATTCCGGTTGTCTCGTGACCGGCCATGAAGATGGTCATCAGCTCGTCACGCACCTCCGCGTGCGAGAGCGGCAGGCCGCCTTCGCCATCGGTGCTCGCCAGCAACAGGTTGACCAGATCCGGCCGGTCGGCGTGGGCTCCGTTCTGATGCGCTTCGATGATCCGCTCGATCACGTCGTACATGGCATCCCTGGCGCGGGTGGTGCGCAGGTTGGACGGGAACGGCAGCCACGGGGGCAGCAACTCCGGCAGGGTGCCGCGGAAGACCATCGCCTTGACGGCCGTGTCCATGGCGACCCCGATCCGCTCCCGGTCACCGTCCAGATCCGTGTCGAACATGATCAAGCCCAACGCGCCCATGGTGATTCGCATCATTTCCGGGATCACGTCACCGCGGTATCCGTCCGGCCCGTGCCGCTCCCAGTCCTCGAGCACGCGCGCGGTGGTGGACACCATCAGGTCGACCATCGTGTCGATCGCCATCCGATGGAGCATAGGATTCATCGCCCTGCGCCGCTGCCGCCACGCCTCACCGTCCGCGGTCAGCAGCCCGTTGCCCATGAAGATCTTGAATCGTTCGTAGCCGATGCCGCGGATGTAATTGGCGTTGTTGTCCTGCAGCACATGCTTGATGCCGTCCGGGTGGCACACCAGCGTGGCCGTCATCAACCCGAGCGGCAAGCGGACCGTGTGACCGTAGGTCCGGCACAGCGATTCGAACAAGCCGGGGGCATTGCTGCGCAGCGCTGTCACGTTCTGCGGAATCCGGCGGGCCCCTAGTGGGCCGGGCGGCAGTCGGAGCGAGGTAGCGGTGTCGATGGCGACCATATCAATCGACCTCTTTCAGATAGTCGGTGACGATCCAATGAATACCCTTGAGCGCCAATATGATTTGACCGTCGGGACGAGTTGCTACGAACAGGTTCTCCGCCGCGGAGTGCCCAGGAACCACGGCGTACAGCTCGACCGGCCCTGAGCCGGCGACGAGCGCGTCGTTGGTGTGCTCATAGAGGTCGAGCCGATCGATCCGCAGTGGCGCCGCGACCGGCAGCCCACGGTCGTCGCCCGCGGACAACACCCCGGTCCGCAGCAGGCCGTCGAGCAATACGACCGGAACGCGAAAGCGCGAGAAGGTCGGGTCGCCAGGAGCCAGCTGCAGGCAGTAGGTGGCACGGTTGCCCAGCGGATGCAGCCTGGTGTCGGACGTCGATTCGAAGACACCGGTCAGCAGGACCGGAGAGCCGCTCTGGTGATAGGGGTCGACCACGGCACGCTCCGCCGCCGGATACCACGGCGTCCAATGCGGCGCAGCGGGGAGCGCGGCCGCCATCAGGACGGTGGTGCTGAAGTGCACCCGGTCCCGCACCAGCATGGTGCCGTTGGGTGCGACGACATCCGAGGTCACCTCGACGCTGACCGACACCTGGCCCAGCTCGGCGCGCTCGTCGCGCACCTCGGCCCTGATCCGCGTCAGCACGGGCCGATCGGCCGCATGCACCTTGAGGAATCGATGAAATATCAAGTCCTCCAACGCATACACCTGCATCGTCGGCACCAGCGCGCGCGCCGCCTCCAACGCCAGCTCGGCGACGAACGCGCCAGGCAGCGTCGGCACACCGTTCACCCGGTGATCGGCCAGATAGTCGTCTCGGCCCAGATCGAAGGTGCGCTCGTAGACGGCCCACGAGCGCCCGTCCGTGACACCGCCTGCGGTCTGGCGATCGAGATAGAACGGGCGCGATGTCGGCCCGAGGAAGCCTGGCAACAGGGCGTCGACCGCACCGTATTCCGCGGTACCCAGGTGCGCCACATACGGACTGCGCCGGACCGCGTGCAACTGACGGACGAAATGATGCGCACCCTCGTCGATCGACATGTTCGAGTACTGACCGGTCCGGTCGAAGTAGGCCTTCGTCAATTCGTGTGCGGCGAGCCCGACTTCGTTCCAGAGCGTCCACCCGATGGTGAATTCGTCCCGGCCCGCGCTCGCCGCCAACGCCGCGGTGCCGAGGAAATCATTGGCCGACGCGTAGTCCACCTCACCGATCTGGCCGGTGGCGCCGAGTAGCGAACCGAAGTTGCACCACATGCGCGGCGGGCGGGTCGCGAGCGCCGTGACGAGATTGGTGTAGCCGAGCAGTTTGATATCGCGGATGCTGCGGAACTCGGCGAAATCCTTGGCCGAGATCGGCGCCGACCGATTCAAGCCCGCCGCGTTGATCAACAGGTCGATCCGGCCCACCGACGCGTGGATGCGCGTCATCGCGCGCTCGACCGCGTCGCGATCCCTGACGTCGCAGACGAGATACTCGACGGCGGTGGCGCCTGCTTCCCTGATGCGCTGAAGATTGTGGATCGTCTTGCGCACGTTGGCCATTCGTTCGAACTCGGCGTTCAGCTCGCGCGGCGTCGCCGCCGGGTCCTCGGTGCGCCGCCGCCGCATGTACTCCCGTTTCGCCGCGGCGAATTCGGCGTCGCTGAGCCGCAGATACTGCGCCGGAATCGAATCGAGCGCACTGGTGCCGAGGACCTGGATCCGGCCGCCGAAGTTCTTGGCGAGGGCGACCAGCAGCTCGGCGGTGATGCCTCGGCCGCCACCTACGGCGACCACGACCGAATTCCTTTCCAGCCGTGGGATTTCGTCGAGCACGTCATCGAGCACGGTCAGGGCGCTGCGATAGCGGACGCCGTCGGCGTAGTAAGCGATCGGCATCGACCGATCGAGCATCGACTCCGCCTCGACCGTCGTGCAGCCCTGTCCGACGTCGCCGTCGGTCACCACCGCGAACGTGGTGCTGAGCGGCCGCTCGAGCGCGGCGACCTTGACCGCTCCGGTGAACAGACCGACGTAGGCGGCGGGCGTGGTCTCCGTCAGCGCGCGAGTCAGCAGAGCCACGGTGGACGCATCGGGTTCGGCGAGGACGTCCGAGAGCTGCTGTGCGACCAGAAACCACAGATCGTGCAGCGCACGTAGCGTGTTCGTGCGTTCGGTACCCACCGCATCCGGTAGGTCGGCGACCAGCCGCAGGTGCCGAGGCCTACCGCACTCCGCAAGCAGCTCGGCGACCGCCGCCTGCGTCAACTCCGGCACATGCCGGACACCCGCACCGGGCCGCAGCGACAGCACGGTGGTCTGAGCCGGTATTGCGATGCCGTGCAACAGCTCTGAATCCTCGACCAGCAACAGCGTTGGCTCGTCGGGAAGGAAGCGAACCGACGGGCGTACCGCGACCCCTGCCTCGGGCACCAGGCCCCAACCATGACTGTCGACGAGAGTAGGAGCGAGGATGCCGTTCTCGTCCCGGAACTGCGTCGGGTCGAGGAAATCCGTGGCAAGCGTGGAACTTTCGACAGGATGCGGAACGACAACGCCCGGCACGACCGCAGCGCCGACGGCTCCGGAGTGCCGATCGACACCGGCCTCCGGACCGCTGACACGAATCGCGGCGTCCGGCGCGCCCTCCTCGCCGCGGCACCGCACGACCACCGTGCCGTCGGACGCGACGGCGCGCAGAGCCGAGATGATGCCGAACGCGCCCTCACCGCCGAGGAAGTTCGGTCGCCCAGAGTCGTTGCGCGCACCGCATTCGACGTCGGCGCCGGCCTCCGCGGCCACCGGTTCCAGGAATCCGATGACCGGCAGCCCGGCCGCGTCCGCGGTCTCCTCGGTGGTCAACGCAAGCAGAAAAGCGCCTTCCGCGAGGCACGCCCCGGCGGGCAGCAGCCCATCGAGCAGCGTCCGCTGCTCGTCGGTGGTGTTGCCATTGATCCCGCCGACCAAAGCCATGCGCAGCTCGCCGGTGCGCAGATACCGTGACGCCACATCGATCGCGCTCATCGCGGCGGTGAAGCCGGTGTCGACGGTCATGTTCAAGCCGTTGAGCCCGAAGTAGTTCGCCACCCGTGCGGGAATGACGTTCGGCATCATGCCGGGAAAAGTGTTCTCGGTCGCCGGGGGCACGAGCGCCCGGATATCCGCCGCGACGTCGTCTAGCAGCTGGTCGAGCCATGATTGACCGGCCAAGCCGGGATCGGCGCGCAAGGCGGCGGCGGCATCGTCGAGATAGCAGCGCGTCGCATAGAGGACGGCATTGCGAGTTTCCCCGAAATGACCGAGTATCACGCCGGTTTCGGCCTGATGCTCGGTCCAGAATGCACCGAGATCCGCGTGGATGGCGCGGGCGCAGGCGAGGATCATCAGCTGACAGCGATCGATCGCGCGCATCACCGCAGGCGGCAGCTTGACCTCCTCGATGGTCGGCAGCGGGTACTGGTCGCCGAAGGTGGTCGCGGGATGCGCTGCGGCCGACCACGCGTCCGGGTCGGTCGCACCGGGCAGGCTGGACGCGACAGCCACGACAGCGAGCCGCCCCTGCGTCGGCACCGCGGACGTCGAACCCTCGGTGCCACTGCCGCGGACCCACCGGCCGGACACCGGCGGTTCCTCGAGCACCAGATGCGCGTTGGTGCCGCCGAAGCCGAAGCCCGACACGGCCGCGGTGCGCGGCTGCTGCCCACCGGCGGGCCAGCGCAGGGCGGTCTTCGGAATCTCCAGATTGCTGGCATCGATCATGAATTCCGCTGGGGTCTGGTCGAATCGGTGCTGCGGTGGAATCAGCTCGTTCGAGAACCCGAGCAGCACCTGCACCAGCGACGTGGTCCCCGCTGCCCATCCGGTATGACCGATGACCGACTTGTTCGACGTCACCCGCACCGGCTCGGGACCCATCATGGTGGCCCGCAACGTGGCAAACTCCGCGGCATCCCCGGCGGGCGTGCCCGTGGCGTGGGCGACGATCCAGTCCGGGATCACCCCCGCCATCTGCGGCTGTGCCTGTGCACGCCGGACGGCGAGCTCCTGGCCCGCAGCAGCGGGCGCATAGATCGCCTTGCCCTTGCCGTCCGAGGCCGCGCCGAAAGACTTGACGACGCCCAGGATTCGGTCGTCGTCGGCGCGAGCCCGGCGCAGGGACTTGAGCACCACCGTCGCCGCGCCGTCGGAAAACAGAACGCCGTCGCTGGTCTCGTCGAAGCTGCGCACCGCGCCACGCTCCGACAGGCCGTTCAGCTTCGCGAAAAGCACCGAGCCGCGCGGGCCGACCGCGAACGCGCCGCCGCAGACCGCGATGTCGTAGCGCCCCTCCAGCAGGCCCTTGATGCCGAGATCCACGGCATACAGCGAGGACGAGCACGCCGTGTCCACCATCATCATCTCGGTGTCCTCGGGTAGCAGGCCTGCCATCGCACCGGCGCCGACCTGATGCGGGAACACCCGATTCCGATCGATGACACTGCGCGGATACCGCTGGCGCAACCGCGCCCGGATGGCCGCAAGCTTGCCGTCCGGATCATCGACTCCCATCTGTCGCAGTGCTTTTCGCGCACGCTGCAGGAAACCTGCGACGACGACGGCCTCCTCGGCGTGCTGATTGCCGTCCGCGGTGTACCCGACCAGGAAGCCGAACTTGTCCGACGGCCGCCGGACCACGGAATCCATTGCCTGCAGCACCGAGTTGCGCAACCACAGCGTGGTGGATTCGATATCACCCGCCGTCTTCCCGGCAGCGGCCAACTCCGCGGCCAAGGCCGGATGCGGAACGAAATCGGTGATGAACGCCGAATGTTGGGAGTAGGACTTGTCTTCGGCGGTCCGATCCTGTGCGTAGAACGTGCTGTTGTCCCATCGATCGGGCGGGACACGGGTGAAACGATCATCGCCATCGACGAGTTCGCGCCAGAACTCGTCCGGGTTGTTGGCGCCGGACACCGTAATTCCGATGCCGACAACGACAATGGCGTCCGCAGGGTTGAGGTCATCTGCGTGGTTCAGGCCGTCCGTGGGGTCGAGGTCGCCCGCAGGATTCAGGTCGTCCGCGTCGTGGAGATCGTCCTTGTCGTCGAGGTCGTTCGCGTGGTCGGGGTCGTTCGTATCGTCGAGGTCGGCCGCATGGTCGAGGTCGTTCGGGTAGTCGGGGTCGCCCGCCTGGTCGAAGTCGTTGGCCGCGTTCGCGCCGTCACCCTCGTCGGCCGTGGTCGTCGAGACCGGTTGTGCAACGACCGATTCCGCGCCAGCGGCACGCGGCGGGGACAGCAGCGCGGCGCCGGTGGACAAACCACCGTCGGCCAGCAGGACCTGCCCGGTCACCCAGCTCGCGTCCGAGGACGCCAGGAAGGAGACGATGGCGGCGAGCTCGTCCGGCGTGCCGAGCCGCTGCAACGGTGTCGCGGCGATGGTCGCCCGCCGCATCGCCACCGCGTCCGGAAACTGGTCGACCACAGGGCTTTCCAACATCCCGGCGGCGGCGGTGTTCACCCGGACGCCGAATTCGGCGAACTCGACGGCCAGATAGCGGGTCATCGCCTCGACGGCGGCCTTGGCGGGCCCGCAGGCCAGGTAGTTGGCCATTACGAGCTGACCGCCGCCGAGCGTCGAGACATTCACGATGCTCGCGCCGGGCCGGTGCTGCATCAGCGGCAGCGCTCGGCGCGCACACCCGAGCCCGCCTTTGAGGTTCGTGTCGATCGCCCGATCGATCATCACCTCGTCGACGTCGGCATAGCCGGCGAGGCGGCCGTCGGCGGCGCTGTTCACCAGAATGTCGAGCGCCCCGAATTCCGTGGCGATCTCGTCGAACAT
The DNA here is from genome assembly GCF_043197455.1 of Nocardia sp. NPDC049149. Taxonomy (NCBI): domain Bacteria; kingdom Bacillati; phylum Actinomycetota; class Actinomycetes; order Mycobacteriales; family Nocardiaceae; genus Nocardia; species Nocardia sp. NPDC049149. Next base: position 877,779 of record NZ_JBICTD010000003.1, on the reverse strand, counting down.
CCGATCCCGTTGGGCCGCGTCCGCCACCGAGGCGCGAATGATGTGTGCCCATCCGCCCGCGGCCTCGATGTCGGCCTTGGTGGCCCGCGCCTCGGCGGGCGAGCGAAAGTGGTTGATGATGACGAGTGCGCCGTCGGCGGCGAGCCGTAAGGCGATGGCCCGTCCCACATTTCGCGCGCCGCCGGTGACCAGCGCGATCTTCCCTTCGAATTTCCCTGCCATGTCGCTGCCTATGCCGCACTGATCAGGTCGGCGATCCGCCCGAGCGTGTTGTGCTCACCGATCTTGAAATCCGCGGGCAGCGGCCCGAGCCGATAGGTCTCGCCGATCTTGCGCAGCAACTCGGTCTGCTTCACCGAATCGACGCCGAGCTCCGCCTCGAGATCGGCGTGCTCGTCGAAAACCTCCGGCGGATACTCCAGTGCCTCCGCGTAGATGCCGACCAGCTGCTGAAAGAGCTCGTCGCGAGCAGGCACGGCGCGCGCTTGTTCGGCACTTTCGGCCGGAAGGGCGAGAGCGGTTCCGGCGGGTGGCGGGTCTGCTGCTCGATCGAGCTCGAAATCAGTTGTCGGGGTTGGTAGCTCGGCAGGCGGTTCGGTCCGAGCAGGCTCGGCGGTGGCCGAGAATTCACTGATCACGAGCCGCGCGATGCGGTCGACGCGTGCGGTCCACAGCCGTTCGAACTCGGCGGTGGCCAGCCCCGGAGCCAGTGCCAGCCGCACCTGATCAGGCGCGTCCGTCGGCGACCCGGCCCGGTCCTCGGTCAGTGACGCAAGCGTTTCCGTCAGCGACGCGCCAGGCAGCAGCAACGGGACGACCGATGGTCCGTCGCCGAGGACCCGTCGGGTGATCTTGGTCAACGCATCGAGCGAACCGCACTCGACGAAGGTGCCGACGCCGGTGTCGCTGACTGCCCGCACCGCGGTGGCGAAGTGCACCCGCCGGGTCAGATGGCCGGCCAGCGCGGTAACCAGATTGTCGCTGTTGCGATAGGCGCGACCCAGGATCGGCGAGTAGACCTCGACCTCCATCCGGTACTGCGGGATATGCCGGATCCGGCCGGCGAAATCGAAGGCCGCGTCGCGCAGCATCGGACTGTGGAACGGGTACGGCGACTTCAGTGTCACCGCCCCGATCCGAAGCGCACCGGCGATGGTGCGCGCGGTGTCGAGCGACGCGCGCGGGCCAGCGATGACCGTCTGGCCCTCGTGATTCTCCACTGCCGCAACGGCATCCGGGTCACCGATCAACTGCAGAATCCGCTCCGACCTGAGCAGATCGGTACCCAATGCGAGCTGATATCCGTCCAGCTCGCCCACCGAGCGCAGCGCCGCGCACCGGTGACAGATCATCTCCGCGCCGTCGGCGACGGAGAACGCGCCCGCGCAGACGAGCGCGGCGATTTCACCGAAGCTGTGGCCGACCAACACATCCGGCCGCAGCCCGCGCGAGAGCAGCACGCGATGGGCGAGCACCGAAGTGCTGTAGATCGCCAACTGCAACAGATTCGGATTCGACGCCAAGAGTTCGTCGATGGCAGGCGCATCCGGCGAGAACAACAGATCCGAGACAGTCTCACCGGTCGATCGCTGCGCGACTGCGTCGATTTCCCTGAGCACCTGCCCGGCCTCGGGCAGCTGCCGCGCAGCGGTCAACGCACCCGGAAAATATGCCCCTTGCCCTGGAAAGAGCGCGGCCATTCTCTGCACCATGATCGAATCCTTTCCAGCGTCGAAAAACGCACCGTGGCAACAGAAGTCGAAGAGACCCGGAGTCGGGCCCCCCCCCCCGGGGGGGCCCCCCCCCCGGGGGGGGGGCAGAAAAAAAAACCACAACCCCCCCCCACCCGGGGTGGGGGGGGGGCCCCCCCCCCCCGCCCCCCACACCACCCCCC
>NZ_JBICTD010000003.1:0-875876 GCF_043197455.1 Nocardia sp. NPDC049149 | reverse complement strand
GCGCCCTTACACCCACCTTCCACCCCACCTACACCCGCTACAAACCCCCCCCCGCCAAAACATCGCGCCATCCCCCCGGCCGCCCCCCCCCGGGGGGGGGCCCCCCACCACGGGGTGTGCGGTCAAGAAATCACAGCGACACCGCGACCAGACGGTTGGTCGGGGCGTGCACCGGACCCTCGGCCACACCTGCTCCGACGGTGGGGAGCTCGGCCTTGGGCGCAACCGCCTCAGGCGCAACCGCCTCCGCCGCAACAGGCTTGGGACTCAACACCTCTTGCAGCCCGGCGACGAGCTCCGAGGTGCTGAGATCCCCGCTGACACTGCGCCTGCCGCCGCGCAAGGTCCGCGTGGACCCGCCGCCCATCGGCTTCGAGACCAGCAGCAACGGCAGCGCGAACGCACCGCCACCGAGGAAGATGCCACCGGCGGCCAGCAACGAAACCACCGCAACGCCAACGGCGATCACCGGCACCCCGACGACGGCCGCGGCCAGGATGGCCGTTACCAGGCCTGCGCCCGCGAGCGCGACCAGGGACACCAGGCCGAGTACCGCGGCGAGCGCGATCGCCACCAACGGGAACGCGAACACCGCGACCGGCAGGAACACCGCGTACACGACGGAAAGCGCTCCGGCGATGGCCATACCGGCCACCGCGACGATCGCCGTCGCGACCACCGCGACCGCGGCGAACGCGAGGCCGACAACAATGCCGACCGCGACCATCGCCCCGAGCAGTACCAGTGCCGCACCGATCCCGAGGGCGGTAGCCAACCAGAAGGCCGCGACGATCGCGATCGCGACCGGAATCGTCACCACCCACAGCGGCGGGAAGAGCACGGAGACGAAGAGCAAGGCCGCGGCGAACGCCAGAATCGACACCGCCCAGAGGAAGCCCAAGCCGAGGAACGCGGCTGCGACACCCAGGGCGACAACGACACCCGTGACCACCGTCGTCGCGATCGTGGCCAACAGGCTCGCCCCGATCACGCCGAAGATGAGTGGTGCTGCCAGCAGTGCCAGCGGCGGGCAGAAGATGATCGCGACGATCGCGGCAAGCACGAAGCCGACGAAGGCGACCGCGGTCAGCACGAAGCCGCTCGCGAAGAGCAGGCCGACGGCAGCGACCGCCACCACGGCCATCGCCAGCATGAAGGCGCCGCCTTCACCCAGGGTGAGCGCGGTGGCGCCCAAGGTGATCGCGGCCAGCGTCACCGCGACGATCGCGGCGAAGACGATGTCCGCGATCAGGATGAACGGAATGGCCCACGGCATGAGCACCATCAAAAGCACCGAGCCTGCCAAGACCAGTCCGGCCATGCCGACCACGATCCCGAGACCGACGACCACACCGATCACCGTGGCGATCGTGCCGAGCGCGAACCCGGCAAACATGAAGCCGAGCCCGAGGACCACCGGAAGTGCGACCAGTCCGAGGAACAGCAGCGGAGCAATCAACGGACCGATGACCGGAAGGCCGAGGATCGCCAGTGCCGCCGCGACCGTGCCGAGGCCCAAGCCGAGGACGACAACGACGATCCCGGCGATCGCGAGCAACTTTGCGATGCCACCGAGGATGTAGCCCATCACGACACCGGCGACGATCGCGACCGCGATCCCCACCAGCGACAGCGCCAGATGAACGATGAAGGCGGCGCCCGAAACCACCGACAGGATCGCCAAACCGGCGACGCCAACCACGCCGAGCGCGACGAGCGCCACCACACCGAGCGCGACAGCGACCACGCCGAGGGCGACGACGAGCACGGCCAGGATCGGCAGGGCCAGCAGGCCGAACGGCGTGAACAGCGACAGCACACCGGTGACCACCGCAAGCGCGCCGACCGCAAGCGCACCGAGCAAGAGCAGGCCGAACGTCGCCGCGGCAGTCAACAACAGCCCACCGACGAGGATGACGAGGGCACCGCCGAACAGCAGTGGCAGCAGGATCGGCGCAAGCGGCGCAAGCACCGTGCTTATGACCAACGCCGCGACCGTGGCCAGCACGAACGCGACTGCGGTCACGGCAATTCCGACGACGAGCGCGACGGCCGCGGCGACAAGCGCGGCGACGCCGACCACCGCGATGCCGACAAGCAGGGCGGTCAGGATGAACGGAGCAGCGATCTGGAAGAGCACGAAAGCGGCCACCAGCAGCGGCAGCCCGATGAACACCACACCGGCGACCACCGCGGCCAACGCCGCCAGACCTAGCAGCGCGATGAGGCCGGCACCCAACAGGATCGGCCCGAGGAAGATGGCGCCGAGCACGAGTGCGCCGATCCCGAGTGCGAGTGCGATGCCGCCAAGCACCACCGCACCGATCGCCAGTGCACCGAGCACGAGCGGGGCCAGGACGATAGCGCCGAGCACGAGCGCACCGATCACAAAGGGCGCGAGCACGATAGCGCCGAGCACGAGCGCGCCGATCCCGAGTGCGAGTGCGATGCCGCCCAGCACGGCCGCGCCGATCCCCAATGCGCCGAGCACGATGGGCGCGAGCACAATTGCGCCGAGCGCCAGGGCGCCCAGCACGAAGGGGGCGAGCACGATCGCGCCGAGCGCCAGCGCGCCCAGCACGAAGGGGGCGAGCACGATCGCGCCGAGCGCCAGCGCGCCCAGCACGAACGGTGCCAGTACGACGGCACCGATCGCCAGCGCACCCAAGACGAAGGGTGCCAGCACGATCGCGCCAACAACCAACGCGCCCAAGATAACTGGCGACAGCACAATGGCGCCGATCACCAAACCGGCGATGATGAGCCCCACTGGCACGATCGCCACGCCGACCACCACGAAGCTGTTGTGCGTCGGCAGCATGGCACGCACCGACTGCAGCAAGGTGTCGCGCACCGGCGCGAACAACGTGCCGAGCGGCGAGCCCGGATCCGCGAACGCACTCAGCAGCGGCGTCAGGAAGCCTGCGATGGGCGCGAGCGAGGCCGCCAGCGTCCCGGACCGCACCACCTGTTCGAACGCGCCGATCAGCGCGGTCATCGGCAGCGTCCCCGCGGAGACGGCGGTCAGTGTCGGCGCCACTTCCCGCAGCGCGGGCGCGAACTGCATGATGACCGGACGAATAGCGTCGGCAAGCGGTCCGGACTGCAGCAGCGGCGTCAGACGCTCGGTGAGGACTTTGGTGATGTCGGCACCGGCCGCGACGTCGCGCAGCGCCGGCGCGATTTGTGCGAGCACCGGCGACCAGTCGGCACCGGCGGCGGGCGCGAGCATCTCGCGCAGCGCCTTGGTCGGATCGTCACCCTTGGTCGGGAACTCGAAGACTTCGCGTGCGCGGGCAACGAGGGTGTCGATCGCGTTGGCCGCCGGATCGGTGCGCTGGGCGCCCGCCATCTCGGTGGCGTTCTTGACGAAGCTCAGCAGGTCCTGCACCGGCTGCTCCAGCGGCCCTGCGGGCACCTGCTCGGCCCACGTGCTGATCTGCGTGAGATTCAATCCCGAGGACGCGATCTGACCGACCGCGCCCGCGATCTCCTCGACGAACGTCGGCGCACGACCGATCTCGCCGTTGGCGGCGACCGTCTGGTCCTCGACCACGGCCGGACGTACGGCCTGACGGACAACAGGAATGGCCGGACTCACCACGGGCATGGTCGCCGTCGGCGCGGAGAATGCCTCAGGTACAGGCGTCGCGGCTGGCGCCGCCTGCTCCTGCGGCCCGTGCACGACGTCGGCGAAGGTGCCGATCGGGTTGGCCAGCGGGGTCCCCTGTGCCAACGACTCGGCCCCATCCACCGTCGCCGCCAGTTGCGAGCGGACGGCGGGGTCCAGATTCGCCGCGACAGACGTCCCGAACTGGGTGAGCAGCCCGCCGACGCCGGGAGTCGGCGCGGGCGGCGCGGTGTCGGTATGGGTGACGCCGCCGACATCGGCCTGGGCGGCACCGGCCGCGCCGACCGAGGCGGTCGCGACCGAGGCGAACGCGGCGGCCGCGTACAGGCCTCGCCAATTGCTCGCGGTCTTCTTCCGGTGCCGGCCACCTGCCTTGGTGGATCGGGTCGCCACACCGGGCGTGTAGTCGTTTGCTAACTGCATGTCTCGCCTATGCCTTTCGATCATGCTGACCCGTACTGCGTGAGCAACCCCGGGACCTGAAGGTGTGGGACAGGCCCACGAGTACTGGGGGAGCGCGTGACAGCGGACGGTCAAGGTCGTTGGGGAACACTGAGCGCTCCCTGCAGGAGCAGATAGCTAAAGATTTGCCATGCGGGTAAATCGGATGACGCAAGCATCATGATTCGCACGGCTCACTAGCGCAGACAAGCCCCTTTTGGGACACATTCGACATAACCGCAGGTAGAAGAGTCGGAGGGAGGTTCCGCTGCGGATAGTTGTTACCGTTTTGCGCCAGAAACTCTCTGGACATCTCGAAATTTCTCAGGTATGAGAGATTGCCCAAAAATTGCCGGAATATTGACGCCGACACTGTTGAATGGGTAGATTTGCCGAGTTCCGCACTGCGGATACAACGACCTCAACTAATGCCGAAGCCCGCGTTCTGATATTTGCTGTGCAGCCGATCGGATGGTTCAGCGCGGGCACGGATTGGCGGGCGCGCCGAGCGGAGGAGCCGTCGGAAGCCCCGGGCTGGTAGCCGCTGTCGGTTGCGTCGGCACACAGGTGACCGAGGTCGGATGCGCGGGCGGCCCGTCGCCCTGTTTCCCGGCACTGAGCGCCCACCAGGCGATCGCCGCGACAACTGCGACAACGACGACCACCACCAAACCGGAGCGGTTGCGGGTCGGCGGTTGCGAAGCCGGATTGAGCTGAGTGGTGGCCAGCCGGGCTGGGCTCGGGGTGGCGGCGGGTGTCGCCCCGAGCGCGGCGGCAGCCGCCGCGGCGAGGTCCCCCGCGCTGCGATAGCGGTCATCCGGGTTCTTCGCCATCCCTCGCGCGATCACGGTGTCGAAGGCGGACGGCACGGTGCCCGATTCGGCGGGCCGCGGCGGCGGCGCGTGCAGGTGCGCGGCGATCTGCTGCTCGACGATGGTGCCGGGGAACGGCTGGGCACCTGTCAAACATTGATGCAGGACACAGGTCAGGGAGTACACGTCCGATCGGGCATCGCAGGTGCCGCGCAAGAGCCGTTCCGGCGCCAAGTAGGCGAAGCTGCCGATGGTCGCGCCCGTGGTGGTCAAGCTGGCATCGCCACTGCTCACGGCGATCCCGAAATCGATCAGATAGGCGAAGTCGTCCGCGGTGACCAGGATGTTCGACGGCTTCACATCGCGGTGCACGAGCCCGGTCCGATGTGCCGCGTCCAGGGCGGCGCCGATCTGCCGGATGTACGCCACCGCGGTCGCGGCCGCGATCGGCCCCGCCGCGAGCAGCGCGGTGACGTCCCGGCCCTCGACCAACCGCATATCCAAATACAGGTGTCCGTCGATCTCGCCGAAATCATGGATCGGGATGACGTGCGGTTCGCTCAACCTGGCCGCGGCGTGCGCCTCACGCCGGAATCGCTCGCGATACTTCGGATCCAGTGCCAGCTGCTGCGACAGCACCTTGAGCGCGACCACGCGATCGGTCCCGGTGTCATAGGCCCGGTAGACCTGCCCCATCCCACCGGCGCCGAGTAATTCGAGGAGCCGGTACCGCCCGAAGGGCTTGCCATCCACGCTGTACGACTACCACAGCGCAGTACTGCGTTCCTGCCGATCAGCCTTCCTGTGCCGACACCCCCACCGTCGCCGGAGAAAGTTCGGATTCCGGCCCTCGGCGCCGCGCATCGAGCAGTCGACGACGGACGGGCTCAGCGCGGGAACAGGACGCCCGGGTTGAGGATGCGCCGAGGGTCGAGTGCGGATTTGATTCTGTTCATCGTGTGCACGTCGATCGGCGTGCGGCCGAGATGGACCCAGGAGTTCTTCGCACGGCCGATGCCGTGTTCGGCGCTGATGCTGCCCTCGTGGTCGGCGACGAGGCTGAAGACGCCGTCGGTGAGCGAGTCCGCGTCGTCCTGGGCGACATCGAGCAGGTTGACGTGGATGTTGCCGTCGACGAAATGGCCGAACAGGACCGCGCGGACAGCGGGATGATGTTGAGCGAGTGCCGATTCGAGATCGCGCACGAACGCGGTCATCGATCCGAGGGGGATCGAGACATCCAATTTGACCACGGGCGTGCTTGATTCGCGGCCGATGCTTTCGGTGTGGCTTTCCCGCAGCTGCCACAGCCTGCGGGCAGGCAGCGGATCCAGTACCGCGTTGTCGACCAGATCCTGACTAGCGGAAAGGATTTCGACGACAGCTGCTTCGGTGTCACGGTGCGCGGACACCTCGAACAGCACGAGCACGGGGGAGTGGGTATCGAAGGGGCGCTTGGCGCCGGTGTGCGTGCACACCAGATCGATGCCGTCCTCGGTCATCAGCTCGGCCGCTTCGACCGTCAATCCGCTGCGGACGATCCGGTCGTATAGGCGCAGCGCGGCGTCGATATTCGCGACACCGGCAAGGAATACGTGCGCGTCGGCAGGCGGTGTGCTCAGTTTCATCAGCACCCTGGTGATCACGGCCAGCGTTCCTTCGCTTCCGGTGAGCAGGCCGGGTAGGTCGTAACCGACGTTGTCTTTGCACAGCGAGGTCCAGCGCGACAGCACGAAACCGTCGGCGAGGACGGCCTCGATGCCGAGTAGCTGAGATCGGGTGTCGCCGTTGCGGATCATCCGAGCGCCGCCCGCGTTGGTGGCGACGATGCCGCCGAGTGTCGCCGATGTCTTCGACGCCAGATCGACGCCGAAACGGAGTCCGTGCGCCGAGGCCGCCTGATCGGCGCTGGCCACGGTGACTCCTGCGCCGGCGGCGATGGTGCGGCCGATCGGGTCGACGGCCTCGACGCGGTCGAGTCGCCGGGTGCTGAGCACGATCGATCCGGATTCGGGGATACCGCCGCCGACGAGCCCGGTGTTGCCGCCTTGCACGGTGATCGGCACGAGCGCCTTGAAACACGCGGCGGTCACGTCCGACACTTCGGCGGTGCTTGCCGGGCGGACGACCGCGACGGCGGATCCGGCCCAGCGGCCGGTCCAGTCGGTGGTGTATCCGCGCGTGGTTGCCGGATCGGTGAGGACGTGGGCGGGGCCGACGATATCGCGGAGGGTGTCGAGGAACGGGCCTGGCTCGCGTTCACCGCGCAATCGCAGAATCCGGCTGTTCACGGTCGAGCCTTCCTGTCGTCGCCGTCGGCGTGCTGCGGGTCAGGCGTTGTGAAAAGGCGGTCTTCCGGGGGCGGCACGCGGTCCACAGGTTAGTTTGTTCCCTCGATTCGGCCGCTTCCCATCGTCGGGAAAGCGCGGTCGATTTCGCGGCCGATGCAGCGGCTTCCCATCGATGGGAAAAGGCGAATCGACGCACCGGATTGATCCGAGTACGGTTCGCGCCGAACGCAATCCACCGAAGATCTTCACGAATGGCCGCCCGGCAGATCGCAGTGACCACGGGATCCCCAAACCTCTTCCCTGTGGTCCGAGTCGAGCGTGTACGGCAGCACGCGGCAGCGGGTCGGCGATTCGTGATATCCCGCCCCTGGGTCCCTTGTACCCACACACTTGGGGAACCCAGGGGCGGGCCTTTTCCTCTCGGAAAGGAGATCGCGTGCCGCAGGACAACGGCGACACCTTTCGCTCGGCACACAGTTTCGCCACGAATTGGGCTGCGTTACTCGTTATTGCGCTCGGCGTACTCGCCTTTGTCGGGATGATCCCAGGGCTCCTGGTCCTCGACGAACTCGATGGCGCGGCGAAAGTCTTTGTGCAAGTGGATATCACGATATCCATGGCGGCCACCTTCTTGGCGGCCACGCTGGCCGGATCGGCGGCGGGCATCATCGCCGACGTGGACCACTGGCGCGTCGAAGTGATCCACCGCCGCCTGCACTGGTCGATCGTTTTCGGTGTGCTCGCGGCCCTCACCCTGGTGGTCGCGGCGCTTTCGGTGGCCTTCGCGGATAAACCGGCGTCTGCCGTGAAACCGTCGTCGGTCATTGCCGTATTCGACGGCAAGGCCTACTGCGGACCGCTCGTGCTCGCGCCGGACGGCACTGTCGCCGTTCGCGGCTTTCCGCTCCATCGAGCCACCTCGGTCGTCACGGTCGACAGCTGCCCCACGTACCGCACTCGGTGATGCGGTCGGGAATGGCGGATACCGGAATATAAGGTCGCGGCGAATAGGCGGTCATCGAGCTAGGATTCGAAAGCATGACGGGCCTCCGAACAGGATCTTTCGGTCATATGCCCGCGACCGTGAACCGCTTCATCGGTCGCAGCAGCGAACTGGACCAGATCAGTGGCTTGTTACTCGACGGGGCGCGCCTCATCACCCTGGTCGGATCGGGCGGCATCGGCAAAACCAGGCTGGCCGCCGAGGCCGCGCACCGGTACGGCAAGGGCACCGGGATTCCGGTCTTCTGGGTCCGATTGGCCAGGCTGCCCAAGGATTCCGGCGGCAGCGCGATCGAGGAAGAGATCGTGCAGTCGGTGCTCGACGTCAACTTCTCCAATCGGTCGGCATGGAATGTGTTGGTAGACACTCTTACCCGTACCGACGCGGTGGGCAGGAATCTGCAGACGGTGCTGGTGATGGACAACTGCGAGCATCTGCTCGTCGACGCCGGTGATCTGATCGCCGAATTACTGGATGTGGTACCGGGACTGACGATTCTGGCGACGAGCAGAGAAGCGATCGGCTGGGTGGACGAACGTCTGGTCGCGGTGCCCCCGCTGACCAAGCGGGAGGCCGAGACGCTGTTCGAATGGCGAGCCGGACTGGTCGGGCATCCGACGACCGACCGTCAGTACGCCGACACCGTCGGCGCGATCTGCAGGCAGGTGCACAACAATCCGCTCTACATCCAGCTGGCTGCGGCACGGCTGCGCTACCAGCCGCTGTCGGTGGTGCTGCGCGAACTGAGCGGTACCGCCGACGACCGGCGGATGCGCTGGTCGAATCGGGTGCGGGCCGAGACCGAAACCAGGCATCAGGGCGTTGCCGATGTCATCACCTGGTCCTACGACCTCTGCAGTGACAAGCAGCGCTTGCTGCTCGACCGCATGTCGGTGTTCGCCGCGGGGCACGATGTGAACCCGGACGACGAGGACGGCGTCCACCCCGAGGTGGGCGCCGAGCTGGAGGCCATCGAAATCGTCTGTGCCGAAGAGTATTCCGTGTCCGGCGGGGCGGGGACGGGCCCGACGCTGGCGCGGGAGGAGATCTCGGCCCTGCTGGAACGGCTCGCGGATCAGTCGCTGGTCATCGTGCACATCGCGCCGACAACGGTGCGGTACTCGCTGCTGGAGAGCATTCGACTGTTCGCGGCGCAGCGCCTGTGCGAACGCGGCGCTGCCGAACCAGCGCGGCTGGCGCATCGGCATCGCCGGTACTACCGGGACAAGGTGGTCGCGCTCGGCAAAAGTTGGTTCGGCCCATCGGAATTGGCGCATTTGGACTGGGCGCGCGCCGAGTGGGGCAACCTGCGGGTCGCGGTGGAGAGCAGCCTGGCCGCCCCGGATGCGGCCGCCATGGGGCTGGAGATCGCGGTCGGCCTGCTGACCATGCGGGCGCCGCTGCTCCGCGGCACGCTGCGCGAGATGCGCTTCTGGATCGACCGTACCTTGGCGGCGACCAGCGATGCGGGGCCGGAGCTCGCCGCGTTGCGGATCGATGCCATGGCTTTCGGGTGCTATATCGCACACAACCAGGGCCGCACCGCCGACGCCAAGCGGTGGCTGGAGGACTGCGTCGCGGCCAGCATCCCGGATCCGGCGGCGCGGCAGGGCTGGCGGCAGCGCTGGGCGGAGGATCTCGGCCTGCCCGCGCTGGTCGAGTACGCGTGGGGCATGGAGCTGATGATGCTCGATCGCGATCCCAGCGCCATCACGGTGCTGGCTCGCGGACGCGAAAAGTTCACGCGCGCAGGCTATCCCGGTGGAGCGGCGATGTGTGAGATCGTCGAGTCGCTGGCCGCGGGGCTGTTCGGCTCCGCGGAGCAGGCCATGGCGACGACGCGCAGGCACCGCGAACGCCTGCGCGCGGTCGGCGCCAAATGGGCGATCGCCTGGTCCGAGCTGGCCTGGGCGATCGCGCTCGCCCGCCACGGTGATCCGGTCGCCTCGTTGGCCTCGTCGCGGACCGCCCTGGCGGGCCAGCTGGAGTTCCACGACCCGTGGGGCGAGATGTGCGCCGTGCAGATCCGCATGTGGGCATTGGCGCGAATCATCCAGCAGCTCAACGCGTCCTCCGAACCCGACACCGATCGGGTGCTTGCGCTGGCCACCGAAATCGCGTGGCTGGCAGGCGGGATCTCCACCTTGCGTTCCGTCGTCGGCGTCGAGCTCGCGGAACCGAGCCCGTTCACCGAGGAAAGCGGGCGGGTGATCGCCCTCTGCCGTCAAGTGCTCGGTGAGGAGACCTTCACGGCGACGCTGCGGCAAGGCACGCGGCTACGCCCCGAGGCGCAGGAGGTGCAGCGGCTCGCCCTCGGCACCCTGCCGACCGAGGCGATCCCGGCGATCCCGGTGCCTGCGGCCTCCTCGGGTTCGCCGTGGCACAGCTTGACGACGGCCGAGCAGGAGGTCGCGTTGCTCGCGGCGGCGGGCTTCGCCAACACCGCGATCGCCGCGCGCCGGGGGAGTTCGTTCCGGACCGTCGACGCCCAGATCACCGCGATTCTGCAGAAGCTGATGATCACCTCGCGCACCGGCATTCTCGGCTTCGTCCCGCAGGACAAACTCGATCGGGTGCGCACCGAGGCAGCACAGCGCCCAGGCCGCAAGACCGTCGGGCCGCGCAGGCCCTGATCAGCCGACCTTGCCGAGCGAGCGCCCGGCGGCACTCGCGTCGCGCCGCATTGCCGCCATCATCCGTGCCGCATCGACGACGAGCCCGTGCAGCACCTCGGCCGGCTCGGTCGCGCGCGGTCCGTTCGCGACGACATCGGTGAACGCCCAGGCCAGCGCCTTGGGTGGGTCGAAACGACCGCGGTCGAAGCTGTGGCCGCACAGCTGGTCACGCCATCGTTTGTATCCGTGCACCACGGCGCCGAGGGTGGTGCGCCGGTAATCGGTGTTGCCGTGCAGGTATTCGGCGATCAGTCCGCGTTGGGCCATCCGGCGGGCCAGGCGGTTGCCGGAGACATCGAGGGCGGCGCCGAGTTCGCGCAAGGTCATCGCGTATACCGGGCGTTCGGCCGCTCCCGGCACGGTGGACCCCGACCGCATGTCCGCGCTGACGATGTCGGCGATGCGGCGCGGCTCGGTCGCCAGGTCGCGGTTGAGCGTGATCGACCAGGCGAAGGGCCGCCGCGCGTCGTCGGTGCGTTGCCGCTGTGCGCGGACCACCTCGCTGGGTGCGAGCTGGTCGAGCGTGACTCGGCGTAGCTCGAGGACCGGGTAGTCCGTCAGCACGGTGTCGACGGCGGTGACGAATTCACGGAGGACTGTTTCGTCGAGCCCGGGAGCGTCGAAGCCAGCCGACGTCAGGCGGTGCCGATCGACCAGGTCGCGGACCAGCGGATGGCATTCCTGCGCCGATCTGGCAAGCCACGGGGTGGTGGCCGGCGCGGTCACGGTGGGTCGGCGGTTTCCGGTCTTGGCGCGGTCCGCCGCGCCGGGTTCGATCGCCCGTCCGCCTGGCCGCAGCCAGGGCGGCGCACCACCATAGGAACCGTTCGACCACGGCGTGTTCGGTGGCCTGCGGTCCATCGCCGCGCTGATGGTCGGCCGCGCCCCGGCCTGCCACGGCGTCGCCGCGGTGGTGCCGGGGTTGAGCGGCCTCGGGGACGTTGGCGCCTGCGTGGTGCGTGGTGCGAAGGTGTTGGCGGGCGCGGTGTTTCGAGCGGCGGGTGGGCCGGCGGCGGTCACTGTGCTCGGTGCAGTCGTCGGTGCGGGGCTGCGGTGGGTGACGCCCGGATCGGCGCCTGGTTTGGCGTCGTTGGCGCGGCCTGGTTGCCTGCTGGATATCGGTGCGGCGGTCGGGTTGGCCGTTGCGGGATCGGCCGCCGGACTCGACAGGGTGCGCTGATCGTTCGGCACGGACTGGCTCGGCTGGGTATCGGCGCGCTGCGGCGCCAACGACGTCGACGTATTGTCAACGGCCGGTGCGATATTGGTCAGCGGCGCCGCGGCCCATTGCCCGTCGGGGAGCTGACTGACCGGTGTGTTGTCGGTGCCGGGTGCCGCCGCATTGTTGATGATCTCGCCACCGAGTGCGTCCTGCGCCTCGAAACTGTCGGCCGCGGCGCTGAGCTGCTGCCCGAAGGTTTGCAGGGCGGTTGCGAGCTGCTGCAGCGCGTCCAGGCCGCGCTCGGCATCGGGCAGATAGTTCTGCTCGAATGCCTTTCCCGGCTCGTCGTCACCCCAGCAGCGGCCCTCCCGCGCAAGGGCTTCGCGCAGCTCTTCGAACGTCTGCGCGGCTTGCTCGCCGAGGTCGTTGAACTCCGCTCCATTGGCGCGCAAGCCATCCGGATCGATCCACAACATGCGCTATCCCTGGGGAATGTCGAGGGGAGTGTCGAGCCTCGGGTGCATGGCAACCTCGCCGATGGTGTCACAGGTAGGGCCGCTTCCCAGCGCTGGTGGCTGCGGGCGTGGGGCGCGACATACCGTCAGCGAACCACCCGGTTGGGTTGGACGCCGCGGACATTGTGATGTCCGCTTCGGATATACCGATGTGTCCGATACACCTATAGGTCAATGATTCTTCCAGTGCCACAAGAGAATTCGTGATTGGGAGGGCCAGAAGTGGGACAGGTGCTTATTCTCGGTGCTGGTGAGTGCGGGCTGCCGTTGGCGCATCGACTCCTGCGCGGCGGGGTTGCGGTCACGTTGCTGACCAATCGCGACGCGGAAGCCGTCTTGGCAGGCGGGGTCACCAGCACCCAAGTCAAGTTCGCACCGACGCTCGAGCTCGAGTCCGATGCCGGAATCGGCATGTGGCGTACGAGCGCACCGCAGATCAACGGTATCCGCTTCACCATGGTGGTCGACCGGCAGCCGGTGGTGCAGTGGATGGGCAAGCTGAGCCGCCCGGCGCAGAGCGTCGATCAGCGTACGGTCTTCGCCAGGTGGCTTGCCGAGGTCGAGGCCGCGGGTGGCGAGTTGCGGATCGTGGATCCGAGCATCGAGCAGCTCGACCGGTACGCCGCCGAGCACGAACTGACGATCGTGACCAAGGCGACCGGCATGCTCGCCGACCGCTTCGCGCCTGATCCCGCATGGGTCACGCCACCGGCGCCACAGCGGCGGTTGGCGGTGCTCTACCTGTTCGGTGTCCCGGCGGATCCGGACGATTTCGGCAGCTACACGGTGTTGCCTGGACACGGGGAAGTGATCTCCTATCGGGGATTGACCGGACTGCCTGGTCGCGAACAACAGTGCGAGATGCTGCTTTTCGAGGCGGTGCCGGGCGGATGCCTCGACGTCTTCGGCACCGAGCTCAGCGCGGGCGAACGACTGGGCCATGCCATGCGCCTGCTGGCAGCACACCTACCGCCGGGCACGGCCGAGCGCTACGCGACCGCCGAGCTCACCGACAGCGGCGCCACCCTGGTCGGGGCGGTGACGCCGTCGATGCGCAGGCCGATCGGGTCGCTGCCGTCGGGCCGTCCGATCCTCGGCGGCGGCGACGTGGTGTGCCGGATGGATCCCGGCGGCGCGCAGGGCGCGAACAACGCCGCGCACTGCGCCGCCCACTACGCCGCGGCGATACTCGGTCATCGCGGCGGACCCTTCGATCGGCCATGGATGGACGCCGTTGCGGCACAATGGCTTACCGACATCGCCCACCCGGCGGCCCGATGGACAGAGGCGTTGCTCGACCCGCCACCGCCGCTGCAGCAACTCGTGGTGGCCGCCCAGCAGGATCCCGTGCTGGCGAACACGTTCGCCGACACCTTTGCCCGGCCTGCGGCCATGGCCGATCTCGCCGTGCGGCTCGGCCATGCCGATGCGGATTGACCACAGGCGACAACGCATTCGGACACCGGGGCCTACCGCGTCGGCGGCGCGATCGGGGCGGTAGGCGGAAAGGTCACCGGCAGCGCGGCCAACGCGCGGTGGAATGGGCCGGGGCGCCAAGTCAACTCGTGCTTCGGGGTGCCCAATTGCAGGTCGGGCAGCGCGTCGAGCAGCTGGTCGATGGCGACCTCGGCGATCAAGTAGGCGGTTGACCGCGCGGGGCACACGTGCGGGCCCGCTCCCCAGGCCAGGTGCGATCTGTTCCCGACTCGATCACCCGAGTTGATCGCGGGGTCGTTGTTGCACCCGGTCAGGCTGATGACGACCGGCTGATGGGCGGGCAACCAGACCTCGTCGATCAGGATCGGCTGGCGCGGATAGGTGACGCTGAAGTTCGCGATCGGCGGATCGTTGAACAGCACCTCGTCGAGCGCGTCGCGTGTCGAGAGGCTCCCGTCGAGCACACCGCCGGCGAATCGGTCATCGGTGAGGATCAACACCATCGTGTTGACGATCAGATTGAGCAGCGGCTCTACGCCTGCCCCGTACAGGACAACGAGCTGATTGGCGAGTTCGGCCTCGTCCAATTCGGCAGGGTGCCGCAGCAACCGGGAGGTGATGTCGTCGCCGGGCCGCGTGCGTTTCAGCTCGACCAGCTCCCCGATCGCGGCACCGAGCATCCGGTTGCCCTCTTCGGCGTCCACACCGTCGAAGATCGCGATCGTCGCGGCCGTCACCCGTTGCCCGATGTCGGCCGGGCACCCGAGCATGGCGTTGATGGCATCGAAGGCGACCGGAAAGGCGTACTGGGCAACCAGATCCGCCACCCCTGCGGCGCAGAAGCCGTTGATCAGCGCTGCGGCGCTCTGCTCCACCGAGTCGTGCAGCTGGTTCAAATCGACACCGTCGATGGCCGCGGTGTTGGCCTGCCGGTATCGGGTGTGCTCGCCGCCCGCGCTGCGCAGCGCATTGGGCCGCCATTCGAGGACGGGAAGCACCGGACAGTCACGGGGGATCGACCGCTGCCAGGTCCTCGGGTCGGCCGGAAAGTGCGACTCGTCGTGCATGATGCGCACCGCTGTCCGATGGTCGATCACCAAAGTGGCAGGCACACCGGGGGACAGCTCGACCGGAACCAGCGCGCCGTACTGCGCGCGCATCTCGCGGTAGGCGCGGTGCGGGTCAGCGGCGAACTCGGCGCCGTAGAGGCAGACGCGCGGACCGTCGGCGCCGCCCGGTGAGATGGTGTGCGACGCCGTTGATCCCATGGATGGCATGGTCTTCTGGGGCGAGTTCAATGAGGTGACTCCAACGCAGGTAACGGGATTCGGTACAGAGCAGAAACCCCGATGCTCGGCGTCTAGGTAGTCGATCCGCATCGGGGGGTGGCGTAGGCAGGGCCCGTGATCGGCATCACGAGGCCTCGCCGGTCAGTGCGCGGCCGCTCGGCCGTTCCGGCTTGCGCGCTGATTCGGTTCGGACATGGTGGATTTCCTGCTCGGGCACGAAGCGCATGATGTCTTCGCGTGAGGTGATGGTGAGCTTGCGGAAAATGGACGTCATCTGGGTGTCGACCGTTTTGGCCGCACTGCCCCGGCGCGCCGCGATGGCAGTGTTGGTCCAGCCCGCCGCGGCCAGAATCGCGACCTGCTGCTCGGCAGTGGACAGGTCGGTCCAGTGCGTCACGCTGCTGCGGCGTCCGTTGGGCAACGGGACCGCGTTGATCGTCAACGTACCCAACGCAAGTCGCTGGACCTCGGCGAACTCGGGGCGCAGCGCGGCGCCCTCGGCCGCCGCGGCGTCATAGCGTTCCGCGCCGAGCACGCCGCGGGCGGTGGCGATCGCCCGCCGGGTTTCGTCGGCGAACGGAACGAGTTTGTCGACATCGGCCTCGATGTCCGCGCTCGAGGTTGTCGCGCCGCCGACGAGGTGCGCGATTTCGGTGGCCAGCGTCCGCGTTCGGTCGCGGTGCGGGGTCGCATCCGCGACGAGATCGGCCAGGATGCGCGCCAGCGCCCACGCGCGCACGTGCACCGAGAGCAGCGCACCCCAGGAGTCGAGTTGCCGCATCTGATAGGCGAGCGCTGAACGGCTCAGTGCCAGTGCTTGATTGGGATCGCCGTGCCTGGTGAGCGCAATGGCGAGGGTCAGTTCCGCGGCGGCCTGTGCCCCGGTCGCACCGGAGGCCTTCGCGTTGTCGAGGTGACGGCGCGCGGTGTCGACGGCCTGCGACGGCGCGCCGAGCAGGCCCGCCGCCTGTGCCTGACCCATCTCGGCGAGCAACGCACAGGTCCGGTCGCCGTGCAGGTGCCATTTCCGTTTGGCGTCCGCCAGTATCCCGATGGCCCGCGAATCCCGGTGCACCAGAAAGAGTTCGGCGCCCCAGGCGAAGTCTACCGCCGCGGGCAGCTCGAGATCCGTGCGCGCCGCCTGCCGCCATGCCGGGTCGGTGCGCCCGGTCGCCGCCGCGACACAGTCGTCGAGCAGTCGTGCCGCGGTGTCATTGCTGCCCTGGCACAGGCACATCCAGGAAACCATCGCACCCGCGGTGATGCCGAGATCGTCGGGTGGTCCGCTGACGCCACCGGCAGCGGTGAGCGCGCGCTCGGCCCATCGCCGCATCTCCCACGGCGTCCCACGGAAGAACGGTGCGCGCAACGTGATCAGCCCGGTGGCGATCTCCACGCCGAGGACGGCCGAATCCGGGGTGGCGAGGCTGCTTTCGATCGCGGCGACAATGTTGTCCCACTCGGCGCGTGCCCAGTCGAGCAGTTCCTGCTCCTCGGGGCCTGCCCAGTGGGTCGCGGCATAGACGACCCGATCACGGAAGTACTTGCGATGACGGGCGGCAAGCACGTCGGGCTCGGTGCGCGAGCGCTGGAGCAGCCGCTGCTGCGCGAAGACCCTGGTGGTCTCCAGCAGGAAGTAGCGGACGGTGTTCGCGGTGCGCTCGACCGAGACCAGTGACTGGTCGACCAGCCGGAACAGCAGGTCTTCGATGTCCTCGTCCGCAAGCAGCACCGCCGTGCCCGCGTCCGGGTCGTCCGCGCAGATCGCGCGCACCGCGGACAGGTCGACGCCGCCGCTGGTCGAGCGAAAGCTGGTCGCCTCCACCGGGTTCGAGTCGGATCCCGCGGTGAACACCGACATCCGCTCCAGCAGCACACGTTCCTGCTCCTGACACAGGTCATAGGACCACGCGATGGCCTCCTCGACACTGCGATGGCGCGGGTCGGCCCCCACGCGCGCGCCGTGCGCCCAACGCATCCGCTGGTCGTCGACGGTGCCGGTCAGCTCGCGCAGGATGGCGGGCAAGGGCTGCCTGATCAACCGGCCCGCCGCCAACTGGACGAACAGCGGGTTGCGATGCACATGCTCGCAGATCCGGCCTGCCAGCGCGGTCTCGCTGCCGTCGACGGTGTGCCCGGTCAGCTCGGCGCGTTTGTGAAACAGTTCCAGCGCTTGATGTTTCGACAACGGCGGCACGGTGACCAGGCGCTCGTCGGTCCAGGCGATAGGCTCCCTGCTTGTCGCGAGGACGGTCAGGCCGGGCACCTCGTCGAGCAACTCCGCGGTCACCTCGCCCGCTGCGGCGAGCACGTGCTCGCAATTGTCGAGCACCAGGACGGTTTGCAGTTGGCGACCGACCGCGTCGGCGCGCGTCAGCGTGTCGAGCAGCTCCTGCCAGGTGGGGTCACCGGCGGATTCGGTGGCCACCACGGTGCGCACGAGTTCCTCGGCCACCGCGCCCGCCGCCGAACCGCCGGGCAGGTGCGCGAGCCTGACCCAGAAAATCGGGGTACGGCGGGCCTTTTGGATCCGCTGCACGGCCTCCGAGGCCAGCCGGGTCTTGCCGATCCCGCCGGGACCGGTCAGGGTGATCAGCCGCGCCTGGCCTAGGAGGAGGCTGCACAGCTCATCCAGCTCGCGTTCACGTCCTACGAATCCGTATTTCGCGACAGGGGGAGCGCCGATTCGTTGTACGCCCCATGTCCCTGAGTCAGCACTGGTAACCATGTCATGACCTCCAATGACTTAAGGGTGCAGCGTAGGTCTGAAAACGGGGTCCCCAGTACGGAGAACACGGGACCACCGGTCAACCCCGTATGAGCTACCTAAGTAGCCGCTCGACCGATTAGTGCCGGAGCGCCCGATGGCACGGCGGCCGGGCACGGGAGACCATGGGGAGCGACACAGTGCGCGCGAGAGTGAGATCCCATGGTCGGAACCGAGCCGAGCGCTCGCAAGGTCGATCGCGGCGAGGTCGACGCGGCCTGCCCGGTGGCGCGCGGCGCGGACGGTGTGTGGCGGATCAACGGATACGCGCCGGGGGTCGCGCTGCTGCGCGCCGGTCACACCGTGCAGGACGGGCTCGGCATCGAAACAGTCGCCATGCTGCCCAAGCGGATTCGCAAGCCGGTGGTCTTCCAGGACGGCGTCGAGCATCGGGACCATCGACGCGAGACCGCGCGCTACTTCGCCCCGCGCTGGGTCGACGAGCACTATCGCGACCTGATGGTCCGGGTCGCCGATGCGCAGATCGACACGCTGCGCCGGGCCGGGTCGTGCGTGCTGTC
This sequence comes from Nocardia sp. NPDC049149, assembly GCF_043197455.1. Classification (NCBI taxonomy): domain Bacteria; kingdom Bacillati; phylum Actinomycetota; class Actinomycetes; order Mycobacteriales; family Nocardiaceae; genus Nocardia; species Nocardia sp. NPDC049149. The sequence continues at coordinate 857,332 of NZ_JBICTD010000003.1, read as the reverse complement.
GGATCTCAGCTTCAGCATGGCCATCGAGGTGGCGGCGGCCGTGGTCGGGGTGCGTGGCGGCACCGGAATTCAGCGGCGGCTCGAACGATTCTTTCCCGAACGGGTCGGTCGGCCAGGGTTGACCAGCTGGCACGGCCTCTACTGGCTGGGCAGGCTGGGTTCGAATTGGCTGCGCGTCTACTGGTGCGATGTGCGGCCCGCGGTCCGGCTGCGGCGCAAGGAACCACGCGATGATCTGATCTCGCATCTGCTGGCCGAGGGCTGGACCGAGCCCGAGATGCTGGGTGAATGCCTGACCTATGCGGCGGCCGGGATGATCACGACCAGGGAATTCGTCAATGTCGCCGCCTGGCATCTGTTTACCGACGAGTCGTTGCGGCAGCGGTATCGGGAGGCGGCCGAACCGGAGCGGATCGCGTTGCTGCACGAGATCCTTCGCCTCGAACCTGTGGTCGGTTCGTTGCGGCGCCGCACCACCGCGGCGATCGAAGTGCCCGGTCCGGACGGGCCGGTCGTCATACCGCCAGGCGAACGGGTCGACGTCGTGCTCGGCGCGGTCAATGTCGATCCCGCGGTGATGGGGGAGCGGCCGATGACCCTCTGCCCTGGCCGAGCGGTGGCTCCCGGCACCGCGGAGGCCGGTCTCTCGTTCGGGGCAGGTCCGCACCGATGCCCTGGCGCGCACATCGCGATCCTGGAGACCGACATCTTCCTCAGCAGGCTGTTCGCCATGGACGGCGTCTCCATGAAGGCGACGCCGCGGGTGACCTTCGACGAGGTGCTGACGGGTTATGTGTTGCGCGAGATGGTGATCGCGCTGCCGGACTCGAACGGGGCGTAGCGCTTACCCCGATTCGGCTCGCTCCTTGAGCGCCTGGTTGAGTTGGACGTAGCGCCGCTCGAGCATGGCGAGCAGTGGTCCGGCGAGCGGGATGACAATGCCGCGCAGGTGCTCGTAATGCCGCAGGTGCGTGCCTGTTTCGGTCGGGGTCAGGAGGAAGCCGTGCTTGCCGTCGGCGAGGCGCGGGACGGCTAGCCCGCCGCCCCATCGCAGATGTCGCTGATCGTCCATGATGTCAACGGTCACCGGAAAAACCTTGGCGGCGAACCGATTCGAGAATTTCGTGTGCAGCGCCAACGCGGCGCCCGGCTCGGCGATGCCGTCGACGGCGACGAAGAAGGGATTCCATGCGGGATAGGCGGCGAAGTCGGTGAGCACCGCCCATACCCGGGCTGGGGTGGCCGCGATGGTTGTCGCGGTGTCGATCGTCCGCATGCGAGCCCGCTACCGGCCGACCAGCTCGGCAAGCGTCGGGCTGCCCGGATACGTCTGGTGCACCCTGGTCCGGCGCGCGGGCAGCACGTCGGGTAACCGCACGGAATAGCGCTGGAGCACCTCGTCGAGCACCGCGGCGGTGACGGTCTCACTGAAACGCTGTGCGACACAGCCGAATGCGCCGCGCCCGAAGGTGGCGACCGTCGGTGACGGCTCGCGCAGGTAGCGGTCGGGGTCGTAAGCGTCCGGGGCGTCGGGCACCCGGTCCGGATCCCGGTTCATGGTGCCGGGAAACAGGCCGACGGCCTGTCCGGCCGGGATGTGGTACCTCGTGCCGTTGTGCTCGAACTCGTAGGGTTTGTCGAGGTAGCGGATGAGCGAGGACACCGGATACAGCCGCACCGTTTCGTTCAGGCAGCGGCTGAGCAGTTCGTGCCTGGCCGCGGGATCCGGCATCGACCGCAGCTGCGCGGCCAATTCCGGTCGGGTCAGAATGTCGACCAGGGTCCAGTAGGTGTAAGTGCCGGGATAGGCCATGGCGTTCCACAGCACGTACATGAACATCCAGCGCCGATCCGCCGGCGTCAACGGTCGGCCGCCGAGCCGCGCGTTGTCGATGGCCCGCAGCAGCGGCGAGCTCGACGCGCCGAAGGCGGGCAGTTCGTCGCGGACCAGACGATAGAGCTTGCGGGTGGCCCGGTACTCGGGCATCAGGTAATGAAACGGCGTGATGGACAAGGTGGTTCGCGGAATGTCGATGCCGTCGCTGATGTGGCGGTAGTACTCGGTGAGGCGCGGGCCGAAGGTGTCCCACAGCTCGTCGCCGACGAAGTAGCGACCCGTCACCTCGTAGACGATCGGGTGGATGACCTCGGTCAGATCGACGCGCCGCGGCCAGTCCACCGCATGGCGTTCGACGATATCGGGGACGGTGTCCGGCGTGCGCCGCACGCTGGCCCCCGGCAGCATTTCGGCCATCAGCTTGCGGCCGAGCAGGATCAGCTCTTGCAGCGTTTCCGGACCGGCCTGTTCGCGCGGGAACCAGTAGCCGACCGTCGGCACCCGGTGCAGGACCTGGCCGACGCCCGCGTGGTCGGTGGGCAGGCTCATGACCCGCCGGTAGTGGTCGCCGTCCAGCAGGAAGGTGAAGTCGTAGATGCTCGGCACCCGCAGGGTGAACATGTCGCCGTAGCGCGCCCGGTTGCGGACGACCAGGCCGACCGGATCGGTGATCACCGACCGCAGCCGGGTGAGCACGCCGACGACCGGAAGTCGATCCGCGCCCGCCCAGGCGAGCGGAACAGCCTGGGTGCCAGGCGGAGTCGGCACGGGCCTGCGGAACCAGTACTCGGTCGCCGCGGCCGCGCCGGTGGCGGCGGCCGCGACGATGGCCAAGCGTTTCGTCGCACTCATCGTGGTGTCTCCTCGGGGTAGAACTGCCGTGCCCAGGTTCGATAGGCGGCGATGGGGCCGTCGCCCGCGGCGATGGCAGGCTTGCCCAAATACTTTTTGTGATCCCAGATCTGGCGATCTCGCAGCAATTCGACGACGACCATCCGCAGCACGCCGCGCTCGATCAGCATTTCCAGCGGCGTCAAAGTGGCCTTGCCGATCGGCCCGCGTGCCCTGCTGCGCACCGAGGTGCCGACGAAGACGTCGACGTCGCGCACGCCGGTCGGGGTGGTGAGCACCAATTGCCGGATGGACCAGCCTGCCTTGACCGACAGTTCCACCACCGAGAACCCCAAACCATCGACCCGGATATGGATTTCGGTGCCGATGCCGCCGATCACCGGAAACGGTCTGGTGAACGCGTAGCTGGTGCGCAAGCGCGGGCCGTCGACCGAAAGTGGTTCGACGATGCGTGCGTCACGGAACCCGTGCAACACGCTGAAATGACCGAAGTCGACGCTGTTTTCGGTCACCTCCTGCGGATGACTGTGCAGCCGCATGCGTTTGGTGCGCAGCGGCCGCCACCGTGACTGATCCTCGGGTGGTTCGATCTCCCATGGTTCCTCGCCCGCCGGGCCGTGCCACACCATGAGCACGCCGCAGAGCTCGCGTAATTCGAGCAGGCCGAGCCGAGCCGCCGGTGGCGGTGCGCCGTACGGCGAATACGAGCAGCGGCCGGACACCGCATAGCGGAATCCGTGAAACGGGCACCGCAGTTCCTCGCCGACCACGGTGCCGCCGTGCCCGAGATGGGCGCCGAGATGCGGGCAGTACGCCTCGGCGGCCCGTGCCGTCCCCGCGGCGGTGCGGAACAGGACGATCTCGCGGTTCATGAACGTCCGCGTCATCAGTCGCCCTGGGCGCAGCTCACCGGAAAACGCCACGGCGAACCAGCCATACGGATACGGGGGCGGCGCGTCGGCCAGTTCTCGTGCCGCCAGTGGCGCGCCGAGGGACCGTCGTCGCTTGTCGGGTAATTCGATACGCAGCATGGATTGACTTCCATCGATCATCGATCGCGCCGCGGCTCTTCGGGATTCGCCGCCGCGGCCGGGCTACCGGCGTGCCGAAACGTACCTCGGGGTCAGCGGACCGTTCAATCGGTACTTGAAATAGGTGATATCCCTACGGGGATCACCCTATTCGGAGAACTGCTTAAGTGTTGATCGATATATGGTGGCAGCTGCACTTTTCCGGAATGCGCCTTCCGTGCCTGCGAATAGGAAGCGCCGATAAAGGTTTCCCGTTTCGGTACTACGGATGTGTCTCGTCTACCTATTCGGCGACGGTAGGCCGATGGTGGGGCCGGTACGGCCGAATCCGGAAATAATGAGGAGAGAACTGTGAACAAAGATTCGGAACGGTGGGTGCTGGCCTTCGACGCGTCCTGTGGTACCTGCCGGGAGATCTCCGGCGCGGTCGCGCGTGCGTGCGACGGAAAACTCGAGGTGCTTCCGCTGGCCAACGCTGAGGTGCGGCGCTGGCGCGATCAGGCCCTCGGCCGGGAAATCGACTGGGCGCCAACACTATTACGAGTGGTCGGCCCGCGGGTGCGGGCGTGGACCGGCCCTGCGCTCGGGTGGCGACTTGCGCGGGTGCTCGGGCCTGCGGCGACGCTGCGGGTGATGTCCGCGCTGGGGCGGCTGTCGCGACAGGCGGCAGGCAAGGCAGGCGAATTGCCGGGCGCCGCACCCGATGTCGTCAGCCGGGCGCGCTTCTTCCGGCTCGCCGCAGGCGTCGGTGTCGCGGCAGGCCTGGTCTTCACCGGCAATACGCCCGCCTTCGCGACGAAGGGCGAGCAATCCGCGCAGGCGTGGGTGTGGGCCAACCGCGCGAACTTACCGTGCGGCTACGCCGAGGTGATCGCCTACCCGCTCGCGTACCGGCGAGCGATCTATCAGGCATCCGCGCCGGCTGTCCGTAGCGCATTGTGGTCCGCGCATCTGCGCGAATACCGTAGCGCCCGTCCGCATTTGACGACCGAGCAACTCGACGTCCTCGACCGCGCCGCGGCACTTGCCGCGCGTGCATCGGTGTTCACCACGCAGGGCGTCGCGCAGCTGCGGCAGGCCGAAGACGTGCATCAGTCGGCAGTGGCGGCACTCGGCGCGCACGAGGTGTATCAGGCCTTCGGGATGCTCGGCCCGATCGAAGCGGCGACCACGGAGGTCGCCCGCTACCGCGACTGTGAATGCGCCTTTCAGCACGACTACTGCGGTCGGTACACCTGCCACAACCAGCCGGGCCGTGACAACTGCAACTACCTCAGTGACGGCTGCGGCTGGTTCTGGAACGAGCCGTGCGCGGGGCTGTGTCGATAAGCCTCATCCGGTAGCCCGCCTACCGGCAGAAGTGACGATCGCTGCCCGGGTCAGGCTGGTGGCGCAGAGCCGTGCGACGAGTTCGCAACGATCTGATCGGCGTGCCTGGCGAAGGCCTGATCGATCAGCTCGTCGGCCGCACGTGCCGCGATCAAGCGCGCGATAGCCAAGTCCATCTCCAGCTTGGTGCGGTCTTTGACCTCGCCGCCGGATTGCGTGTATGCCTCGACGGCGAGCGGCCCGTACACCTGCTCGGCGTAGCGATCGGCGATCCGGTCGCAGTCCGCGCGAAGGCGTTCTACCAGGTGAAAGGCGTCGCTCGGCGCGAGCCCTGCCTCGACGAGGCGGGCGGCGAGGTCGCCGCACCTTGGGTTGTTCAGCCGGTAGGTGTCGACGGGGTCGGCGTTGGCTGCCAGCGCCTGCTTGGCGTACTCGGGGAGCTCGGGATCGGGATACTCCTGTACGGGTGCGGCCGTCGCCGCGGCGGGTTGCTCGGGCACGCCGAGGACCTCGGCCAGTCCGTCGCCGCGGTCCCAGGCCGCGAGCAACTCCTTGATCCCGTTGAGCTTCATCCCCCGGCTCAGCAGCCTGCTGATCGTTTCCAGCCGATTGAGGTGATCGTGGTCGTAGTAGCCGACCCGTCCGCGCACTTCTGGTGACGGCAGCAGCCCACGCTCGTGATAGACGCGGACGCTGCGGACGGTGGTGTCGGCTGCCCGTGCCAGTTCGTCGATGGTGTACTCGACATCTACAGCCATGACATAAGGAAACCACAAGTTTGACCCGTAGGAAAATGTCACGTGGGATAATGAGACGCTATACAGCGTAACGACCAGGTAACGTCTTGGATAACGTGCCGTCGTTTAACGGAATGATCCTTGCCGTGGCCGCACCGGTCGATTACTCTCCCCAGTACCGGTAATGACTGCCGGTTTCCGGGGACTGTTGAGCAGCCCTGATGCCCGCCCGACCACTGGGTACGCGCATCGAAAGTTGGCGTGCCCGCGGCATTCCTCGGAGACGGCCATGAGCACTACCCCCATTCCCGCGCCCTTCAGCGGCGCGTCCGCCAGCGTCACGACCCTGGCGACCGTCTCGACCATTCCGGCCGAGACCTTTCCCCCCAAGACCGCCGCGCGACCGGCGTGTGAAGGCATGTCCGACGACTGGGACCTCGACGTCGGCACCCCGATCCGCTGGAAGGTCGCGGTCCGGATCTGTCACAGCTGCCCGCTGTTGTCCCAATGTCAGGAGTTCGCGCAGACGCTGATCGCGCGCGGCGACGCCCCGCGGGCGCTGATCTGGGCAGGCGTGGGATACGACAACTCCGGCAGGGTCGTCGACGACCTGGATCGCTACCGGCCGCTGCCGATTGATCGGAACCGGCCGCTGCGGATCATCCGCAACGGAGCGCGGCCGATCCGCAGCGAACCGGCGCCCGTCGCGCCGCATCGCCATCTCATTCTCGGCCGCCCGCTGGAACCGACGGGAACCGGCGATCTCTGAGCCGGGTCGCGGCACCCGGCCTCGAAACCTCTTGGCATCGAACGGAATTCTGGTGGTACAACCATGACAGCGCTGGCCTTGCAGATCGGTCCGACCCGTTTCGCGGCGGCCAGGGTGGCCCAGGACGTCGACGCCGACGACGTGCGTGAGGTGCCGATACCCGCCGACGGGGCGTGGGATCGGTGCCTTGCGCTGCTGAAGGAGGTCGCCGAGGGGAGGGAGATCACTGCCCTCGGCATCGCCTGCGCCGGTCCGATCGACATGGCGGCCGGGGTGGTCGCACCCGCCGAAATCGCCGAGTGGCGAACGGGTTTCGGGATCGTCGCGGCAGCTGAGGCGGCTTTTCCCGGTGCCTCGGTGTATCTGGCGATCGACGGTGTCTGCTCGGCCATCGCCGAGCGGAACCTCGGCGCGACCAAGGAGGCGATGGATGCGCTGGCGTTGACGGTCTCGGACCGGATCAGCGGCGGCATCACGGTCGGCGGGTTCGTCGTTGTCGGCCGGACCGGCAACGCGGGCAACATCGGTCACGTGCTGGTTCCTGGGTATGACGAGCCGTGTGCCTGTGGCAATCGCGGCTGTCTCGAGGCGGTCGCCGGTGGCGCCGCCGCGGTGCGCTGGGCGCAGGGCCGAGGGTGGGGCGGCTCGTCGGTCGACGAGCTGGTCGCTGCCGCCCGGGTGAAGGACGAGGTCGCCGCCGCCGCGCTCGGCCGGGCAGGCACCGCGCTCGGTCTGGCGATCGTTTCGACGGCCGCGCTGCTCGATCTCGACCTCGCCGTGGTCGGCGGCACGATGGCGGCGGCGGGGCCCGCGCTGTGGGAGCCGCTCAGTGCCACAGTCGCGGCCCATGCCCAGCTCAGTTATCTGCCTGGCCTGCGGGTCGTGCCGTCGACGCTCGGCGATCTCGGCGGGTTGGCCGGTGCCGGACTGCTTGCGTTGACGCCGCGCGGCTAGCGGGCAAACATCCCATTGAGTGCGCCGCTATCTAACGGTACATTGTTCTTCGGAACAAAGTTGGGTGCCGAATAGAACGGAACGGCTGGTACGGCAGTGCGAAGTGTGGCGCAGTGACAGAGTGGGCGACGATCGAGGTTTTGGCGCCGGAGGCCATGTCGATGGCGTCGGTGGGCGACGCACCGCGTGACTTCGCCGGCCTGCACCGGACGATTCAGCGGCTGCTCGCCAAGTCGCCCGCCCTCTACGACGGCATCAGCACCGCGCAGCTCATCGAGACCCTCGTCGAGGCGCGGGATCAGGCCAAGGTCGTCGACCTGACCATCCCGACCCGCTCCGGCCCGCATCGGTTGCTGATCCGGCCGATCCTCGGTCCGGCGGGTGATGTGCACGCGGTGCGCATGTGGCTCGCACCCGCCACCACGCCGGTTCCGTCGCCGCGGCCCGCCGTCGGTGTCATCTGGGACCTCGAAACCCAGACGATGCAGCAGCCGAGCGGCATCACACAGTTGAGCGGTCTTTCGCCGGAGGAGTACGCGCCGCGGACCTCGATTGCCGAACTGTTCCATCGGATGTCGGCCTTCGACCGGCACACCGAGGTCCTCGATCTGCTCTACGGCCCCAAACCCGGCGACAAGCTGCAATTCGACGTGACCATCACGCCGGAGCAGGGGCGCGCGGCGCAGTGGCGGATCACCATGCGCGCTCGTGACGACCAACGGACAAGGGGCGCTTGGCTGTTGGTTGAGGACATCACCTCCGACAACGTGGCAGCGGAGTGGCCGACCCTGGAACGGACCGGGCTGCGCGAGGCGCACCGCAGGGCGGGCACGCACCTGGCGGTGCTCCAGCTCGAGCACGCAAGCATCTCGCATTGGCTGACCGATCCGGCGCCGTGGATCCGGTGGGACTACCTGTTCCGGCCCATCGATGTCTTCCATCCCGATGATCGCGAGCGGATCATGCAACTCGGCGGCAGGCTGCACACCGGCGACACCGTGGGCGTGACCGTACGAACCCTCAACTACAGCGGCGGATACACGATGACGTCGCTGCTGCTCTACCCCTACCCCGGCTACGCGAGCACACAACTGGCGATCGGGCAGGCGGTGCATCTCCGTGACGATGTTTCCTTGCCGGAGTCGCCCGAGGAATCGGTGCCGAGGTCGACGCCGATCGGTTATGACGACCAGCTTCGGCATCGGCTCGCGGGCCGCCGGAAACGAATTGCCGCCTATTGATCCGTCCTCCCAGGCGTGGGAACTGCTGACAAACTGGAAGTCCCGCTGCTCTCTACCATTTCGAGAGTGAAGACTAAAGCGGCTGAACCGGCGAATTCGAGCGAGGCACTCCTTCGCCGAATGGCCGTGCGGCGCCGCCGCGACAATATCGTGATGGCGGTCTTGGCCGTGCTCGCGGTGCTCGGCGGCGGCCACGCCGTCCTCGACTTCTTCACCCCACCGCAGCCGCCACCCACGGATACGGCCGCCGTCGGCGCGGTGGGGCGCGCCCAGCTGGCGGGAGCGTTCGCCCAGCAATTCGTGGTGACCTACCTGACCGCGAACAACGGGCAACAGGAGCGGCTCAGCGAATATGTCGGCACCGCACAGCATGTCAGCTTGCCGACGGTGTCTCGACAGGTCGCTGACCCCATGGTCGTTTACGTGTCGCGCGCCGTGACGAACCGGAGTATCGACGTCTGGTCGGTGACGGTGTCGGTTCGGATCGGCAAAGCGGGCATCGTCACGGCAAGCGATGCCAGGCAATACTTCCGGGTTGCGGTGTCCTTGGCGGGCGGGCGACCTCGGGCGCTCGCGTTGCCCGCCGCGGTGGCCCCGCCGGGCAAGGGCATCGATCTCGCGCTCGCCTACAGCGGCTCGTGCGGGCCGGAATCGCCACTGGCGCAAGTCGCTTCGGGGTTCCTCGGTGCGCTGCTCGCCGGCTCCGGTGACGTGAGCCGATATACCGTGCCGAATTCGGGCATCGTCGCGCTGCAGCCTGCGCCGCTCACCGGAATCGACGCGGTGGCAGTGCTGTCGGACAGCAGGGACTGCGGTGCGAGCGGTGACGTGGCGCGGGTGCTCGCGACCGTCACACCGAAGGGCGACGCGACGGCCGCGCTACCTGCCATGGCCTACCCGCTGACGCTGGCGCGCAACGGCGGGCAGTGGCAGGTGCGCACGATGGAACCGATTCCGGCGCTGGCGAATCCGCTCGCCGAGGTCGGGGCGGGGGATGCTCGCGGCCCCGTCGCCCCCGCGACGACCACCACGACTACTACGACGGTCCAGGTTCCACCGGCAACTCAGAAGTAGATATGAGAGGGGTTGGTCCCCAATGAATTACACAATCAGCTTTTTATCCACCTTGACGAACTTTGCCAGGGTCGGTGGGCTGTTCGTGATCGTGCTGATCGCGATCGGCGTGCTGGTGAGCTCTGGCGCTCGCGATAAGCTCTCACTCGGGCGGACCGCCATGATACTCGCAGGTGCTGTTTTCGCGGGCGTGGCGATCTGGGTGCTGCCGTCGCTGATCAACTACGCGCGCTACGACGTCGGCACGATCGTTCCGGAGTACCCCATCGGTGGTTATGGCCAGTGAGCCAGGTAATCAAGGTATTCACGCCGATCAAACGTGTTCCCACGATGATCGGCAAGGCACAGAACGGGCAGAAGTTGCCGTTCGGGCCTTATACCTTGCCGCAGATCGGCGCATTGGCGGGGTTGTTGCTGCTCACCGCGATTCTCGCGATGAACCTGCCGGTCAACCCGGCCGTCACGTTCGTGGTCGGCATCCTCGGGACCGTCGGCATCGTCTTCCTGCTCGGCCTGGTGCCCTACACCGGGGTCAGGATGGTCTCGCGGATGCTGTGGCTGTTGCGCGTGACCTTCGTGCGCAGACCGGTTTCCGCTTCCGGCGTGCCGATCGACGCGCAGTCGGCGCGCCAGACATTGTTCATCGAGGAGTCGGTCGTGCTGCTGCTCCCGGATACCGACACTGCCCGCGCAACGAAAGCCGTGCCCTCCGAGCCACTGCTCGCCCTCCTCGGCACGGGCAGCGGAGCCGAGCTGCAGACGCGGATCGCGAGCAACGGAAACGGCAGCGGTGCGGAAGGACGTGAATGACCTTGTTCGAGCGCGATATTCAACCCACCGCGGCGGTCCGCGGGAATCTGCAGTTCACCCACTCCGGCCTGGTGACCGCGACCTACTTCATCAACCCGCTCGGCTACGGACTGCGCAGGTCGAGCGACAAGATGGAGGTGAAGCAGGCCCACCATGCGCTGATCAACAATCTGCCAGGCGGCGCGCTGCTGCTCGGAATCCAGGCCGGGCTCAACACGATTGATGTGCTGACCAAAATGGTCGAAGGAGTGGACCTGGACGATTGCGAGGACTACGCGATCGAGGTGGTTGGCTCCTTCGAGCGGATTCGCGACATCAGGCCGTTGACGCGGCTCTATCTGCTCTCGATTCCGGTGGGCGCCAGCAACTCCGGGATATCGGCGCTGTCGCGGATGTGGCGCGGCAGCACCACGACGATCGATGCCGCCGCCCTGTCGCGCGCCGATCTGGATGAATACCTGGAGAAGGCGAACGAGACGTTGTCGCGCATCGGTGGCGACTTCGATCCGGTTCCGGTGCCGGCCGCATTGTTCCAATGGCTATGGGAGCACTACCTTTCCCGTGGTTCGGTCGCCGATCCTGTCGCGCCGACCACCGCGGGGGTGCTCGATGAGGCGACCGCGGCGGTGTTCCGCTCGGCGGCCCTCGACGAGGGCGCACAGACCGACAGTTCGCGGCGGATCCGGCCCTCCTTCGTGCCGGTCATCAAGGTGGTGCAGCCGGACTACACCTATGGCGTTTCCTATCAGTCGATGCTCACACCCAACTCATTTCCCTACGGGGGCATGACCTTTCCCGGGGGCAGTGAGTTTCTCAGTGTGCTGGAGGGGTTGGACAACGCTACGGTGGACTGGGGTATCCGGGTGTCGACCAGACCCGCCGAGCAGGTGCTCAAGTCGAACGAGCAGAACCTGCGCAGGCTCGGCGAGCAGATGGACCAGCGCGACCAGGAGGTGTCCTTCGCGCAGAACACCTTGATGGCCAAGGCGAAGATGCTCGGCGAGTACAACCAGCATTTCGAGGTGAACGGCGGCGAGTCGGAGGTCTCCTTCACCACTGTCATTGCGGTGGGCGGCATCTCGCGTGATGCCACCCTCGAGGCGGTCAACACCCTCAAGCGCCGCTACAAGCGCTTCCAGATCGACCTGACCTCCCCGATCGGCGCTCAGGTCGACCTGTGGTCGATGCTGCTGCCCGGGTGCCCGCCGCGCCGGGCGTTCGACGATTTCGCCCACATCGTGCCCTCGGACATGTGGGCCGGTTTCGTCCCGTTCACCACCGCGGAGGTCGGCGATGACAGCGGACCGATCATCGGCGTGAACCTGTTGTCCGGCAACTTCGAGCCGATCCATTTCGGCATCATGGAAGCGGCGTTGCACGACCTGTCCGCCTCGTTCGCGGTCACTGGCGAACTCGGCTCGGGCAAGTCCTATTTCTTGAAGCTCATGGCGGTGCTCGTACACGACATGGGCGGGCAATTTCTGGCCATCGATCGCAGTCAGGTGGGGGAGTGGGCGCACTTCGCCGCGTCCATCGACAACGCGGTGGTGATCGACCTGGCCGAGCCGAAGGTATCGCTGGACCCGCTGCGCTTGTTCGAGCCGAGGATCGCGGGCGAACGGACGCTCGATTCGATTCTTCCGCTGCTCGATCTGTCGCCGACGTCTGGTCCCGGTGCTACGGCGAGCAACTTGCTCACCGCCAAAAGCATTGCCGAGAACGGCATTCAGAGCCTGCGCGGCTTCTATGACGTGGTCCGCCGACTGCGCGACACGCAGGTGCACGACCAGGACTACGCCGATCTGGCCGCTCGGCTCGGCACCGTAGTCGAGCGGGTGCCGGTGCTGTTCGATGCGACGCTGCCGCCGCTGCGGCTCACCGCGTCCGCGACCGTCGTGCGCACGCACAAACTGGCGTTGCCGACGGCGGAGGAACTGACATCGCCACACCTGTACAACCGGTTGCCGTTGACCAAGCGGCTGGGCACGGCGCTCTATGAGTTGGTCGGTGTAGCGGCTCGCGAAGCGTTCCTTTCCGACAACGGCCGATTCGGGCTGCTGGTGGGGGACGAAGCGCACCACTTCACGCAGACCCAAGTCGGCGCGGCGGTCACCTCGGACTTCAGCAGGGACGGCCGCAAGCACCTGGCCGCCATCGGCTTGGCTTCCCATGATCCCGGCGCGGATTTCCAAGGCGCGGCACACAATCTGATTCCCAATCGATTCGTGTTCCGCCAGCGCGACGAGACGTTGGCGCGCAACAGCCTGGAATGGCTCGGCGTCGACCTGGACGAGGCGCCGTTCCTGCTGCAGATTTTGCGGGAGGAGACCTCACCGCCAAGCGGTCCGGGTCGTCAGGTGCCGATCCAGCGTCGTGGCGAGATGTTCATGCGAGACGCGTTGAACCGGATCGGCCGCGGCAAGGTGCTCGGCCCCGCCAGACCGGATCGCGCGGAGGCGATCACCAGCACACCGTCGTCGCCGAGCGGTGAGGGCACCCTCGCCAAACAGCGCGAGGCGGTGACCTGATGCGGCGCAGGGCTGCGCTCGCCAGGATGACGACGGCCGTGGCATCGTGGGATCCGGCGCAGTGGCAACCGACCATGATGGGGCGGCGGTGCCGGAGCTGGATCACCGCGACCCGCCCGAGGCACCGGACCGCCTGGGTGTTGGGCATGTTGATTGTCCTGTTCGTCTTTCCAGGACTCCTGGGGGCGGTGGTCACTGCACAGTCGGGCAGCAGCCTCGGCGGCACCGCGTACAGCGCAGTGGGCTGGACGGACCTCCGGGATTCCTCGGGAGTTCCGGTGTCGTACTACATGTTCGTCACCGATCAGGGCGGCATCCTGAGCCCGTGGAATACGGCGATGGCTCTGGTGCTCAGCCTCCAGTTCGCCGGCTGGCGCGAGATCATCGGCTTCGGTAACTGGATCATCGGCACCACCATCAGCTTTTCGTGGGCGGATCGAGCAGGCGCCGCCATGGCGGGGGCGTCCGACAGCCTGTTCCAGCAACTGCCGGTGGGCGCAATGTTCCTGGCCGGCACCGCGATCGGTGCGGTATTCGTCGGCATTTTCATCGTGCGCGGCAAGCCGGCCAGGGCGGCGATGCAGGTAGTCGTCATGGTCATCGTTGGGGTCGGCGGGCCGATCGTGATGGTACGTCCCCTGCAGGAAGTGGTCTCCTCGCACGGCGCCATCGCGGAGGGGCGCGATCTCGGGGTTGTGCTCGCGCTCGCAGTCCTCGGGGAGGATGATCCGAATCCGGCCGCCATGACCCAGGCCCTGCAGAGCCAGCAGGCTGATAACACTCGGCGGCTGCTACAGGTCTGGAATTTTGGTCATGTCGTCGACAATCGGCCGCTTTGCAAGACCGCGTTCACGAACGGGACGCTCAACCAGAGTGCAAGTCAGGTGAAGGAGGGCCTGACGAACTGCGGTGACACTTCGGCGCGGTGGGCTGCCGACAATCCGGGCGTCGGTCAGATCGGGCTCGGTTTCTTCCTGTTCTTCGTGAGTATCGCGGCGATGTGGTTCGGGGTGGTCTTCTCGTTCCGGGTGTTCATGGCGCTGGCGGACGCGATATATAACGGAATCGTGCTGTTGGTCTGGGATCTGCCCATGGGCGGGTTCATCGCCGGGCAACCCCAGATTTCGATGGTGCGCCGAGGCGTCGACACCGGTATGGCCTTTATGCGGATGGTCACGCATATCGTCCAGCTCGCCTTCTATATGTCCTTCCTCGGCCGCTTGATGGAGCAGGCCAACGATGACGATGTGCTGCTGGTACTCGTTCTTTGCTCGATCGTCATGATCGTCGGCACGGTGCAGGTGAGACGGATGGTCGAGCGGATGAACGCCACCAGCGAAGCGGTGGCCAACCGGATCGGGCAGTCGATCGAGTCTGGTGGCGTTTTCGCCTCGCCGGGCGGCGGTGGCGGTGGTGGTGGCGGCGGTATGGGGATGGTCGGGCTGGGGCATTCGATGCATTCTCCGGGACATGCGTTCCTCGGTGCGCTCGGGGCTTTGTCTGTCATCGGCGGTTCGCCACTCACGGAATGGATGTTCGGTGGACGGCGAAACCCGTTGCGTCCCTACGCGGGTCTGCAGCGACGAGCGGATCTCAGTGCGATGGAACGGGAGACACAAGCGGGGATGGGCGGTGCCCGCGGTTGGGGGGCGCAGGGCCCAGCGGATCGTTCAATGCACACGATCGTCGCTCGCCAAGCCATGGAGAATGCACCAGGCGGTCCGAACACTCCTCGTGGCGCGGCGGCGATTCTGACGGCTCTCAATGACGCCGGGTTGCCAAGGGACCATGTCGGTGGCGCATTCCACAGTCTCGAGGAGTGGACCGACGGGGAGATGATGATGTATGCGCAGAAGGCAGCGGGACGTGTCGCGGACGACGCCGATCCAAATCCAGGGGCCAATCCACACATGGCGAAAGTGGTATCCGCACTCGCACTCGCTCAGGATTCGGCGTCCGAATTGCGGGATTATGGCCCTGCCCTCCAGCCGGTGAAAAAAGTCGCCGCCGACTACTCCGCATTGCAGCAAATGTCGTATGAAATGCACCGACCGTATCGCGAAAATCGTTCGATGACTCGGCTCAGCCAGAGTGAACAGGACCTTGTGAACAGGTTTATAGATCCGGACGATCCCATCCGTTCGCGACGTACCATGCGGCACCTACAGCGCATCGCAGATGGCGAGGATCCGCTTGTTATGCACAGCGCCGCGAACAGCGGCGGCGTGGCCTCCGAGCTTCATAGCCTCAGCTCGATTTCGGCATTGCGAATGATACACGCGATTTCGGAAAGTGAGGCCAACGCGGTGCGGGATGCGGTAGACGCGGCAGTGTGGACTCCGACGGATCCCCATCTGCTGCGTGTGGCGAGGGAAAAGATCTGGGCCGCCGTCAGCACGAGCCACTGGCAGCACGATATCCCCACGACTGCGCACAACACCCCAACCAGGCCAGACTTCGTGAACAATCTGGGCGCCAGTTCGTACGGGCCGGGGATGGACGAGGTTCAGGATTTGTTGCGGTTACGGACGTCGACCTAGAGGTGCGCTCTTGTTGCTGTTTCGCTCGATCATCACGCAAATGCTGGCGCGCTCGGCATTGCGGCGGATTTTGCCACGCGGCAAGAATTCTGCATCGGAAAAATCCGGACAGACAGGCCTGATCGTTCTTCTTGTCGTGTTGGTCTTCTGCGGTTTATCGATTCCGTTGACTTTGTTGACAGCTATGGCGACTCAGAATTCCACTGCCAAAGAGTATGTGCACAGCCAGTGTGAAAACGTGCTGCGGGACGAGCCCGCAGGCACGACGACCGGCAAGAGCAGCACCACTGCCCAGGTCAGCCAGACGTCCGCCCAGGCCGCCGCCACCTCGACGTGGCCGACCGTGAATCCGCTTGCCGCAGCGACCGTTGCGGCCGACGACACCAAGACGCCGCCGTGGTATCGCGCGTGCTTCTCGGCCATGCGGATCGCGCCACCGCAGGATCCGCCGTTGCGAACGAGCAACTCGGGGCAAGCTGTCGATTGTGCCAGGGAACTGGCCCTCGGCTATCCAGGTTCGGCCGAATCGTCCGGAACCACAGGAGGTTCCGCCAGTGCCCAAGAAATGACGCAAGACATCATTTACCGTGCCTCGACTGCGGCGGTGACCGGATATTGCGTCAAGACGGGGTCCGTTGGTGTGGTCACGCCCACCGAAACCGCTCCGAGCTGGTGCGGCCAACCGCTCGATCCGAACGCCGTACCGGTCGTCGTCCAGCTGCCGAATGACCTTGCTGGCCAAGGCGCTTGCGGACAACGCGTCGAGCCGTCGGCAGCATCAGCCGGTGACCTGGTGTTCTGGGATTACCGTGACTCCGGCGATTTCGCGCCGACCAGGGTCGGCCTCGCGTTGGACGCGGCCGAAATCCTCACCGAGGAGTCGGGACGCTATGTCCGGCAGGCGATGCCGACCGCGGACGATGTCCGGGTGAAGCGGGTGCTCGGCGGTCGTCGTAGCTGACGAGGGCACCTGCGGTTACGTCCAGCGGCTGGCGTAAAAGCTGGGAGGCAGTCCAGTCTCCTGGACCTTCTGTCCCGGCTGGGGCGCCTCGATGCAGCGGCCGCCACCGATGTACATGAGAACGTGCTGCGGGTCGCCGTTGTTGAACTGCTTGGCAGGAAAGATCAAGTCGCCTGGGCGGATATCCTGGGGGGCCACCTTGGGCAGCTGGTTGTACTGCTGTGAGGCGGTGCGCGGAATCTTCACACCCGCCTGGCCCGCCGAATATTGTGTGAGGCCGGAGCAGTCGAACTGGTCGGGACCCTCAGCGGCCCACACGTAGTCGGCCTTGCCGACCTTCGACCTCGCGACCGCAATCGCTCGCTCTGCGGCCGGTGTCGCCCCAGCGGTGGCCTGCTGGGCCTGCTGGCCCGCGATGTTGTGCAGATACTGGTTGCTGAGCAGGTTGATCGCCGCGGCGGTCTCGCTGGCGTTGCCGTTCGTGGCTGAAACGATCGTGTGCGCCTTTTGCAGTGCGGCGGTGAGGATTTGGTGGACCCGCTCGTGTCCGGCCTTGGTGTAGGCCTGGGTGCCGACCTCGGCCAGCGCCACGTTGACCTCGCGGATCAACTTCTCCATCGCCTGTTTGTCGACCTGGTTGTTGCCTGCGAGGCGGGTGATGTAGTTCGCCAGTTGGTTGTCGAGAGTGTTGAAAGCGTTGACGAAGTTGCTTTTCCAGAGTTCGTCTGCCTTGATTGCGTCGGCCGTCTTGCCGCCGCCCATCTCGCTGATGCCGAGTTCCTTGCGTAACTGGGCGATTCGAGGGTCGTCGGTGGGGCCGTCGCCATAAGCCGCGGCCAATAGTTTCAAGACCTGCATCGCACGCTGTGCCTCGGGAGTCAGACCGGAATTGCTGATCTGACTCGCCGCGCCAGCCGGATTGCCGTTCCCTGCACCGCCGCCCGCCAGCCCGGCGAGCGCCTGACCGATCATCGGCAGCGCCGCCATCGCCATGGTGCCCGCCCCTAGCGCGACCGGCGCCCACTGCGCGATCGTCTCCGCATCCGGCAGCTGGATCGCGGGCGTGGGTGGCGGCGCGGGCGGCGGCGGTGGGGGAGCGTCGGGCGGTGGGGTACCGTCCGGCGCCGCGGCGATCGCAGGTCCAGCCGGGGCGGAATCCTTTGCGCCGGGCGCGGTTGGTGCGACAAGGGGCGCGGCGGGACCAGGGGCGCTACCTGGCGGTGCGGGTGTCGTACCCGGTGTGGTGGGGGCGGGCGGATTCGTGCCTGCCCCTTGCTGTCCCGGAGTGGTTCCGTTTGGCGTGCCTTGGCCAGGTCCGGCGACGCGCGGTCGTTCGGTAGTCCCTGACTTCTTCGCTTCCTTGTTGCCTTCGGCGTCCCCGTCGCCATGACCCTCTTCGGTGGCCGGTGGCTCGGGGTCCACCAGCCAAAGTTGCTCAGGGGAGGTCATTTCCGTACCGCCGGTGCTGCGGCAGTGGCGCCGATTGTTCGCCGTGTGGAGCGGTGCGGGCTCATCGGGTGCCTCCTCCTGCTCCTGCCCGGATCGTTCGGCCGAACTCGGTGGTCACAGGCCATTCGACAGACGTATTTCTGATACCGATCATCCTGACCGGTGCCGCTCGCACATCCGTTCCCATCGTTGGGAATCCTCGACAATATTGGGCATGACGAGCCCGTGGCAGGCACAGCGCCGTAGTCGATGTGGCCGCCCGGCCGGTGACCCGACGGCGGCGATGCCTCGGGTGCACGGAGAGGAGTTCTGATGGGCGGCTTTTGGGATGGCTTCTTGGACGTCGTCGGCGACGTGGCCGAATTCGCTTTGCCTGTAGTTGGCACCGTGTTCGGTCCCGGCGGTCGTATGCTCGGTGGAGCTGTGGGAAATTTGATTGATGAGGCGCTGGATGGTGACATCCATAGTTTCCAAGATTTCGCGGAAACGGCGGGGATGGGTGCGGCCGAGGGGTTGCTTGGTGGAATGGCCGGTGGTGTGGTCGGCAAGCTCGTCGGCAAGCTCGGCGGGAAGGTGATTCCCAGCCTCAGCAACCTGAGCACGGACACGATCAAGCTGGGTTTCAAACCCACCAGGGCCTCCGATTGGTCGTCGGAACTCTTCGTCCGTACAGGGCAGATTCTCGCGAATCCTGGCGAGATAGGCAAGGGTATCGGCGCCGGTGCCGGACTCCTGGTCGGGGACGCGATTCGCGGAGAAGACAAACCTAATCCGGTGGTTATCCCGGTGCGAGACCTCGTGTAGTCGCCAGTGCTGCGTAGTGACTCGGAAGGAGGTGTGGCGGCGTGGAAATGCGTACGATTCGCATCCCTGACCGGACGAAGATAGAAGAGCAATTCCCCGATAATCCGGAGCTGCACTACGGTCGGAATACCGAGGAGTTCCTCGAGCAATTGTTGCCTATATTTCGCGGATGGCACACCGCGTTCGGCCCTGG
The DNA here is from genome assembly GCF_043197455.1 of Nocardia sp. NPDC049149. Taxonomy (NCBI): domain Bacteria; kingdom Bacillati; phylum Actinomycetota; class Actinomycetes; order Mycobacteriales; family Nocardiaceae; genus Nocardia; species Nocardia sp. NPDC049149. The sequence goes on along the minus strand of NZ_JBICTD010000003.1, from coordinate 838,223 downwards.
TTCGCAGACCGACCCGCCCACTAAGCAGCAGCCTCCCGAAGTCAAGGGTGGTCATTCCAATTTTGAGGCTTACGAGACGGCAGCCTCAAAACTGAGGGACGCCTTCTTTGCGCTGAATCAGAAGGGCGAGGAACTGTTGCCCGTGCTCCGCCAATTGCGCGAACAGAACACGGAGGGCGTGCGGAGCATCGATACGTTGATCGTGCGGATGAACGCCAGCGCGGAGAAGCCGCCTAATCCGCCCAAGAAAGAGGACGACTACATCCTTGGCTACGTCGCCGAAGCCCTCGATGAGGGATCCAAGGCGATGGACAAGGCGAGAGGCGTCGTCGCTGGCCTGGTCGGCAGGATGCCGCAGGTCAACCCGACCGGTAACCCCAATCCCACGCTCAACCCGCCGCAGCAATCACCCCAGGTGCAGCAACCACCCCCACAACAGCAGCCGCCGCAGCAACCACCACAGCAGCTGCCGCAGATTCCGACGGCGCAGCCACCGTCGCAACAGCCGAGCTTCCAACAACCCCCGCGTATTCCGGGGCTGGACGACCCGACTACCAAGCCGCCCAGCAATTCTGAGGCGTTGGACAAAGTCAACCGGGCGATCGACAACCTCCAGAATCAGGCCCGCAATGCGCCACCGCCCCAATCCAACCCGCCGATGTCACCGTTCGGCTCCGACATGGGCATGGGCGGGATGGGCGGCATGCTCGGGCCGCTGGTGAATGCCATGAACCAGCGGCAGCTGGCCGATCCCTTCATGAACCAGCGGCCACCCGATCCGCGACGCTACGACCAGCCCCCGCCTGCGCCTCCCAAGCAACAGCAGGCTGCCGCACCACCGGCTCAGCAGCAACCGGCCAAACCCGGCACGCCGACGACCGCTCAGCAGATCTCGAACACGTCCTCGACGCCGAACACATCCAACGGGCATCCCGGCACGACGCCAGCGAAGGGTCCCAACGCCGACGGCAAATGGATCTTCGACTACCCCGCGCCCGACACACGCTCGCAAGAGGTGTCGCAGACGGTCTACGACGCGCTCAGGGTGGCGTTTGCCGACACGAGCGGTGCAGGCGCGATGCACGCCTACGAGAAGACGAAGGCCAAGTGGACCGACGACAAGCAGATCGGGAAGCGCGTCGATCCCAACGAGTTGATGACCGGCGATGTCGTCATGTGGGACAAGCGCACCGCGCTGCTCGTGGTGTTCCCGCCCGACCAGGGCGGCACGGTGGAAGCCATCGTCAACGGCGAGAAGAAGCCGCTCGCCGACTTGATGGCCAAGGAAACCACCGCGTTCGGCGAGTTCCTCGGGTTCGCCCATCCGGCGGGCATCGAGCTGGCCGCGGCGAAGGGCTCGAACACGTCGATGGTGGACCCGGGCGTCGCGGTGCCTGCCGTGACCACCGCGTGAGCGAAGTGTGAGAGGAGGCTGCCATGGCAGGGCTGAACGTCGACCCAGGTGAACTGGTCACGGCCGCTTCTCAATTGGCGGAGGTCGCACGGGCGGCGGGCGGGGTGCTGCCGAACGGGTGGGTGCCGCCCGCTGGCGCCGACCCGATCTCCCAGGCGACGGTGCCGCGGCTCAATGCCCAAGCCGCGGCGCTGTACAACGGTGTGCTCACACTGCTCGACCGAATCCAGCGCACTGCCAGTGATATCGGCGCTTCCGCCCAGGCATACACGCAGGTCGACGACGAGAATGGCAGGACCATCGGCGGTCGTGGCGGGTCGCTGGTCACCAATCCGGTCGGCGCCATCACGCCGCTCGCACTGCGGCGCCCGCCCGGCGCGACGCCGCCGACCGGGAGCGTCGCGGTCGACCCGCTGATCTTCGCCGAGCAATTGCGCGCTGGCCCCGGGCCAGGCCCTGCGGCCGGATACGCCGATGCGCTGCGGACTTTCGCGGGCGTGCTGGAACTCGGCATCGGCACGCAGGTCAGCGGCGCCGCGGGCGCGATGCAGAATTGGACTCCGACCGGCACCAAGGCGGCCGCGGTGCTGGAAAAGTATCGCAGCCAGCTGGCGCAGCTGACGGCCGGGCTCGGGTCGCTCGCCGACGACGTCGACAACTACGGCAGGGCATTCGGCACCGCGAAAGCCAAACACCCTACGCCGCAAGAGATCAAAGCCACGCGCAAGGAACTCGTCGCCGCGATGCGGTCCAAGGACGAGGTGCGTATCCAGAAGGCGCTCGCCGAATTCCAGGAACAGAAACTGCGCTCGGCCGAGACCGTTACCGGCTATTCGGCCACGGTCGAGGCCGATGCACCCGAGGCGGCGGCCAGAACCGCCGCCGCGTCGAACGTGGCGGCGGCCAACGGCAATGGTGGCGCCGGTGACATGAGCATGCTCAATTCGCTGCTACCGACGATGATGAGCGCACTGTCGGGGGCGGCACCATTGAGTCAGCTGGCGAACCCGGAATCCGAGTACGCGTCCGACCCGTATAACTACTCCGACTACGGCCTGCCGGACTATTCGAGCGCGGGCACGCCGAGCTTTTCCGATTCAGGCGCGCCCACAGACACCAGTGCGGGCTTTCCCGACCCGAGCTCGACCAGTGAACAGTTCAACGTCGCGGCAATGCCGACGGTCACGTCCGCAGGCACCCAGAGCGCGACCTCGAACCCGATGCCGCGCGCGCCGGTGATCGAGCCGCTGGCCGGATCTCCGATCCGCGGCGCGAATCCCGGGATGTCCTCACCGATGATGCCGTACATGCCGATGGCTCCTGGGATGGGGCAACCCGGCGGCGGCAACGAACGCAACCGGGTGGTGGCCTGGCATCCCGACCGACTGATGTACGTCGACGACACACCGCATACCGAGCCGGTGATCGGGGAGCGGCCGAAGATCGCGCCGACCGTCACCCCGGCGACCCCGGCGCCCGCACAGAATCCCTCGCAATCCGGAGGTCAGGCATGAACGATATCCACCCCGACGTGCAGGCGGCGCTCGACGCCGCCAGGGATCTGCGGCATCGAATCGCCGAGCTACGGGAGCGGATCGACGGTATCCGGGCCCGCAGGCCTGGGCTGGACGGCGCGATCATTCCCGAGGTGGATGCCATGGGCAGGCTGCTCAACCTGTATCTGGCACCGGGCACGGTCGATCGCTACACCAGCGCGGAACTGGTCACCGAGATCATGGCGGCCATCAGGGAGAGCACCGCCGACGCCGCCCGCCAATACCAGGTGATCATGGACACCGTCCCGACCGATCCGGCCGAATTCTTTACTGCCACGGCAACATCCGGGCAGCAGCCATGACCGAATCGGGCGGCGTCACCGTCGCCGACACGGTGCGGTGGCTGCACGAGGAAGGCCTGGTCCGGTTGGCGGGGATCGGCGCGCGGGCGTTGAATCCGCTTGTCGCGTACACCATCGACGTGGCAACGGGCACCGTGTCCGCGCATCCGGACACCGGCGGCGAGATCGGCGCGGATGTGGCGACGCTGGCCGCGGACGATCTGCCCTTTCCGGTCGGCACCCCCAAGCGCCTGACGATCGTCGGCGTGACCACAGCCGAATCGGTCCTGGTCGTCGATCTCAGCGAGTTGCGCCGCATCGCCATTCACGGCGATCGCCCCGAAATGGCCGCGCGCGCTTGGGCCATGCAACTGCTGCTCAACCCGGATATCTCGCTGACCACCAACAGCGCCGACCTGGTGATCGCCGGAAGTCCGCGCTGCAAGCAAACTTTCATTCCCGGTAGCGGTTCGACCGTCCTCAACGTCGACGACAAGCACCCGCCGGTCACCACCGTGTGCTTGAACCCGGCCACGGACGAGATCGACCATCTCGACCTCACCGAGAACGGCGGCGAGCTGTATCTCGGCGCGCGGTTCTGGCAGTTGCGCCAGATCATGCGCATCACCGATGACGCGTGGGCGGCATTGGCCGCCAGGCTCCAGGCACCGCAGGAGGAGGCGTCGAGCAATCAACCGAGGCCCGACCGCGTATCCGCGCCCGACGAAAAGCTTTCGGAGAGTACGACATGAGTGACATCGATCCCCTCGATCCGGATACCCCCGGCGCCGACGAGCCGGACTGGCGCGCCATGGTCTACGAGGTATTCAATCCCGACCACACCGCCGGTGTTGCCTGCAACCGTGACGGCGAAATAGTCGGGTTGCACATCACCGACGAGGGCAGGGACAACGGCGATGCCTGGCTGGCCGCCGAACTGTTGCGGCTGGCTCGGCTCGCGCACGCGAAATCGCGGGTCGGGCTGCGCGCCGAGATGGCGTACAAGGGCACGCTGCCGTCCACCATCGACGCGTTCGATCTGCCGACCGAAACGTCGTACCGGGCAATGGAACAGGCCGAGTTCGGCGCGAATACGCCTTGAGCCGAGGCAATCCCAGGCAGGCAGGACCCATCATGCTGGATATGGACGACCCGTCCGAGGTGCTCGCGGCGGCGAGCCGCTTCACCGGCGCGATCGGCGCCGCGAATGGGCAGGTCGCCCGAGCCGCGCAGGCGCTGACGCCGCGCGAACATCCCGGTTCTGCGATAGACGACGCCCTGGTGGATCGCGCTGCGTGGGTCAGGGCCAGCTTCGAAAAGGCGCTCGCGGTGAGCGGCGCTCGCGCGGCGGCCGTTTACCGCCGCGCGCTGGTCACCGTGCGCGCCCTCGAGGATGTGGACGCGGTGGGTGGCGTGCGCATCGCTGGATCCGAATCGAACTGAGGCTTATGGAACCCGAGCGCCAGAGTCCCTACTGGACCGAGATCGTGGGTGACAACTGGCCGATGATCGCTCCCGCCGAATGGCGCGGCATGGCCGCTGCCGCGCGGTCGGCTGCCGCCACGCTGGATGTCGGCGCCGCCGAACAAGCCAGGAATGCCTTCGATCAGCACGTCCGTGCGAGTGCGGGGCTCCAGTCGGTCAAGGATCAGATGCGGTTGCTGCAGCCCGATCCGCAGTCCTTCGCCGAGGCGCTGGTCGCGACCGCGGTCGCCTTCGAGGAGTTCGCGGATCTCGTTGCGCGAACTCGCAATCGGATCCTCGACATCGTCGCCGCGGCCACCGGCCGGATCGCCGAGGTGAGTGCGGCTGCCGACGACGAGCGCGGATCAGGCGACACAGCCGATCCTGCCGCGGCGATCGCGGGCATCGTGGCCGCCGCACGTGCCGAGGTTCGCGATGTGGTGCGCGGTGCGCTGAGCGCGATCGGTCCGGTGGGGCTGCCCACCCTCGACGTCGTCTCGGACACGCTGGGGCAGCCGGGCCCGTGGGACAATCGAAAGCCGTTGCCCGGTCCGCAGACTCATGCCGTCGACCGGCCGCCCAAAGCAGGTGGCCCGAATGATGAAGTGTCGCAACAGAGTGACCCGCTGGGGTTGATCGAGTCTGGGCCACCCTCGCTCGCGTCGCCGAACGGCGAAGCGCGCGATCGGATTACCGCGCCCGCGGTGTTCGGGCCATGGATGGTCGACGGCCATCCGTCCGAGAGCACGCCGGTCGGCACGCCCCACGCAGTACCGGTGCATTCGACCGGACCCGCAGGCGCGGGCGGCGCACCGGAAGTCGGTGCGCATCGGGCCGAAGCGAGCGCCGACAGCGGCGCCGCGCCGGTCCATCACCCTGCCGCAGGCGACAGCGAAGCGTCAGCCACGTCGCGCTCGCCCGGCGGCGTTCTGGAATCCCGTGCTACCGAGCGCAATACGGACACGCCGGTACCGGGTGATCAGGACGACAGCGCGTCGGTACAGCCCACCGTTGGTGCGACTCCAGCGGTGGGAACCGCCGCTGGTGCGGTCCCGATCGCGGCGGCCCTCCCGTTCCTGCCGCAGGCAGGTTCGCCCGCTTCCCCTGGAAGTGCTACCGCGGCACCGGTGTCTGTCGGTTCAGCCGACCGACCCGGTCGCCTGTCCGCCCCGCTCGCCGACCAGCGAGCACCCTCGGTGGATCCGAGGGCACTAGGCGCGAACGTGACGGCGGACGCGAGCACCCCCGGTTCAGGCGCCCGCGGGCAGTCCAAAGTCCCACCGGCACACCGGGATCCACTGCTGCCAGGGACAACCGATGGCGCCGATACGATGCGCGGTGCGGTAGCGGCCGCGATGGCCGCCGCGGCGGCTCCCACATTCATGGTCGGCGAGCGCGTCGACGGGGATCTGCAGTTGGCCCGGACATTGCTCGCGGACGTGCTCGCGGTCAGCGAGCCCATCGCGCCGTGGCTGCGCTGGGCGGTGGCGGTGCTGCGGCACTCCGGCGGCGTCAGCGCCTGCGCGACATCGAACGAGGGCCGAGGCTGGATCCCGGCGGGCATCTTCCTGCCGAAGGCAGTCTCGACGCCATGGGTGTGGGCACTGACCGACGATGCCCCCTGGGAGGCGGTGGCGGATCCCGCACGGATACTGGCCGAGTTCGGCCTTGCCTGGGGCCGCAAGTTCGGCGGTCGGCTCACGGCATTGGCATCCTCCGCGCCGGTCGATGGGCGCCTGCTCGAACAGTTGCCCGGTGTTTCCGTGGTGAGTCCGGTGCGTGCGGCGACCGTGAGCACACTGGCCGAGCCTGGACCGGAACTGCGCGACCGGCTCGGCGTGGTCGGCTCGCGGCAGCTGCAGGATCGCGCCGCCGCGGTACCGCAGGAGCTGATCGGCGCGCGCGTGTTCACCCTGGCCAAGGACGCGCACATCCGGGTGGGCAGGGCCGCGGCCGATCAGGCGGCAGCGCTGGGGGCCCCGGCACTGCGTGCGCGCATTCTGCGCACCATCCAGAAAGCTGCTCCGGTACCGGAAGAATGGTGGGCCGAGCTCCGCGATACCGACGATTTGCTCGCCGCGTCCGCGCTCGCGGGCCACGTCGATGTGACCGGTGTGTTGTTGGGGGAGTTGCGGTCCGAGCGAGCCGGTCTTTCCGAATCAGGGACATCGGTCGTGCGCGACCTGGTATTCGAACGGCGCTGCAACGAACTGGTGCTGCTTTCGGCGAATGCGTCGAATCTGCAGCACATGCGTGACGCCGTATACGCGCACGCCCAAATTCTCGGGCACCCATTGTTTGTCGACACTGCGGAATCGGCCGAGGCGAATCGCCGACGGCCACGCCGGGTGATCAGCACCCGGCGGGAACGCTGACCGCCCACCAGTGGGAAGGGCAGACAATGAGTGCGTCGGCGGTGGGAAAGGATCTGATGGGACATGCCGGAAAACATCGACATCGACCCTGCGGTCCTGCGTCAGCTGGCTAGCCAGCACGACCGGGTCGCGGCCGACACCAAAGAATGGGCGAAACAACCCGAGGAGTGGCTCAAGGCCTTTCCGCAAAACTACGGCACGATCGCCGATCCGGTACACAAGGCACTGCTCAACTACTACGAAGCACGCGAGCGCGCCGGTCTGCAGCTCGCGGCGGAGCACACACGTATCGCGGAGAATTTGCGCCACTCCGCCGACACTTTCGAGCGTACCGACCAAGATGCCGGCGCGAATGTCAAACGCTCGCTCGACGGGCCTGACAGCAATGGGGCGCCGCATCTCGGCCCACTTCCGCTCAACGGCGGCGGGCCCGTACCGCCGAACACAGCGCCTGCCCCCGGTGGCCGACCGGGCGACGCACCGGCGGCAACGGGTGCACCTGGCAGCTCGAACGGTGCACCGACGGGAGCGGGACCGGCGAATGGCCGGCCGAGTGGGCTGCCGGATTCCGGAACACCGGATTCCCACGTCGCCGCGAGTTCGGCCAACGGAACCTCGGCCAACGGAACCTCGGCACCCTTGTCCTCCACCGCACCCGCAGTGCCGGGCAGTGCGGCGTCGAGCACGGTGCTGCCCCCTCCGGTCACCTCCGCGCCCGGTGGCGTCGGCGGTGTCGGTGGCTTCTTCGGGGACGACCGATCGTCAACGGCCGCAACGGCAAATGGGCAGCCTCCGATGGTTCCACCGATGCCGGTGCCGACACCGTTCGCCGCCGCGGTGGCGCAGGCAAGGGACAAGGCTGCCGAGCCGGACTACGTGCTCGGCAACGGGACAAACGACGATCTGATCGTTGCCCGAACACTGCTGCAGAGTGTGCTGGCCGCGGTGGATGCCGAGGTCGGCATGGCGTTCGCGGTCTCGGTGATGCGCGGGCCGGAGGGCGTCGGCGTCTTCATCACCTCGAACGAGGGCCGAGGGTGGCTGCCCGCGGGCTTGTACCTGCCCCGCGAGGTGTCCACTCCGTGGTTGTGGGACGAGATGCTCGGCGAGACAAGCGGATCGCCGTGGGAAGGCATTGCCGATCCGGCGCGAGTATTGGTGGAGTTCGGCGTGGTGTGGGGACCGAAGGCCAATGCCGCCCTGTCGGCGCTGGCCTCGTCGGGCCCCATCGATCCGGGCTTGCGTGCTCAGCTGCCCGAGGTCGCCGTCGAGGGCATGGTCGGCCCCGCCGACATCGCGGATCTGCGCCAACCGGCCGTGGACATGTCCGACCGGCTCGGCATTGCTGGAACCGTCGATTCACTGAAACTCGCTGCGTCTATCTCAGATTCGGCGCTGAGGGCGCGGCGCACCGAACTCGCCTACGACGCGCACGCCAGGGTGGGACGTGCCGGTGCGCCCGCCGTGGAGGCGCTCGAGGCGCGGCGGCTGCGCGAGCAGATCCTGGGGTTGGCGCAAGCCGAACAGCCGGTGCCACACCAGTTGTGGGAGGACCTGCGCGACGCGGACGGTTTGTTGATGGCCTCGATGCTGTCGCTGCGGGTGGATGTCGGCCGAGTCGACGTCGGCGCGTTGCGGATCGACGACGAGGCTTCGGCATTGCGCGCCTTGGTATTCGAGCGTCGATGCAATGAGCTGGTGCTCATGCTCGCCGCCGAGCCGACCCGGCAAACCCTGCGTGATGCCGTGTACGCGCACGAACAGATCGTCGGGCACACGAAGTTCGTCGAGCTGCCCGTGGCAGTGGCCGCGGCCGAGACCGCGCGGGACACCCGCGTTGCGGTCGACGTAGGCGCGGTCACCGCGCCCGGCGTCACCGCGGGGCCGCCAGCGGGAGTGATCAGCGCGCCCGTGGTGACTCCGCCGAACGGAAGCCGAGCTGAATGACGGAGACGGGAACCACCAATCCGCCACTGGCGACGACCACTTCGGCACCGCCGCCACCTGCGACGACCACTTCGGCACCGCCGCCACCTGCGACGACTACCTCGGCACCGCCGTCCGTGACGACGACCGGGACAGCACCGCCACCACCCCCACCTGCGACGACAACGACGCAGACGCCTACGACGCAGACGGGACAGGCACCGCAACCGCCGCCGCCCCCGGCGACGGCGGGGGTGGCGGCGGCGGTTGCGCTAGCTCCGAGCGACCCGACAAAACTGACTGCGGGCAATGCCCTGCCTGCCGACGGGCTGAAGAATGGCGACTACAGCCTGAAGATGGTGGACGGGAACCTGGTGCTGTCAGGTCCCGATGGCCGCATCTGGGATACGGCCACCAACGGCAAGGGCGGCTCGCTGTTCTTCCGGTCGGACGGGGCCCTCGATATCAGTGTCAGCGGTCCGTACGGTGGCTACTCGATCTGGCAGAACGGTCTGAAACTCGAGAACGTCGGCAGCCTGCAGCTGACCGACAAAGGCAAGCTTGTCATTCTCGACAAAGCGGGCAAAGAGATTCACGTCATCGCGGCGGCGGATGGCAAGAAGCACTACGGTGCCCCCACTGTCCACGTCCCGACTGGCTCGCCGCCATGGTTGAGGTCGTTATGCGAGGCGGTCACTGCCTTCTTCCGGAAGAGCTACGACACAATCGGCGCACTCAAGCAGGGCGACACCGATGAGCTGTTCAAGATGATGACCGGCCAAGGCTTGCTTGATCCACGCAAGGAGAAAAATACCGGGAAACTGGTCGAACAGTATTCGAAGAAGGGCGATTACATCGTCGGTGTGAAGAATCAGCTGCAACAGGGTAATGCGCAGATTCAGGTGCTTTCCTTGGACCAGATACCGCAGAAGATCGGTGAGACTCGGGGCAAGCTCGACGGGATCATCGACGAGCTGAACGACAAGCTGAGTCACCTCGACCCCGAGGCGGTGATCACCGGCAAGGAGATGAAGCCCGCCGCGGCGTCCGCGGCGGTCGACCTGCTCTATCAGGCGGTCGGTAATGCCAAGAAGGAACTGGACGCCGCCAACGCTTTCATCGCCGAGAAGCAGCGGGAGGTGAACAAGAACGTGCCTCCCGGCAGCACCGGCAGCGACCCGGGGACCGGAAACGCGCCCTTGCCCTCCGTGACTGATTTCCTCAGTTCCACTGCGCCACTTCAGGACATGAAGCCCCTGTTCCAGGACCTGGCCCCCGGTGCGGACCCGACGAAGAAGCCGACGGCGGGCCTCGATGCGTTGCTCAAAGAGCTCAGCGGAGCATCCTCGGCCCCTTCGCCGAACGGGAACGGTGGCGTGCCTCCCGGTGGCCAAGGGGCGAATCCGCTCCAGGCGTTGATGGGTATGCTTCCGATGCTGCCGATCATGTTGCAGCAGTTGATGAGCAATTTGCGCCCGCAGAATCCCGAGCAACAGCGCAAACCCAACCCGAACGATCCGAACCAACCGAATCCCGGAAATCCGGGCGAGGCGCCGCCCGGCGCGCCCGTGAGCGACACCGCTCCCCAGGGGCCGGTCACTACTGCGCCTGCCACCCCACCGCCACCACCGCCCGCGGGACGGAAGCCCATGGTGGAGATGAAGGTGGAGAACGTGAAACAGAATGTTCCCGAAGCGGTGGCACTCGCGGTGAACAAAGAATTCAACGACCCGAACGGAATTGACGCGCGCGACGCCTACTCGAACACCTCGGGGCAGGAGACCGCGGACAAGCCGTGGACGAAGGTCGACGGGACTCCCGCGACCGGCGATGTTGTGCAATGGACGAATGCAACTACCGGAGAAAAGCTTTCGGGCATCGTGGTGGTGAACGGCGATACCATCCAATTGGTCACGCACGGCAAACTGATACCGCTGGACTTGCAGAATCCGCCCGCCGCAGGTGGTGGGCCGTATGAATTCGCCGGATTCTTCCACCCGGCGGGTGTCGACGGCGACGAGGAACCGGCGAAGAAGCCGACCGCTCCGCCGAACATCAACGCCGTCGCACCGCCTACGCCTGCCCCGCCGTCGGCGCCTGCCGCACCGACCCCGCCGCCGCGTAAGTGACCGAATCGCGCAGGAGCGCAACAGCTTCCGCGCATTGGCAGACTCGATCCACGCATTCGGTACGCGAACCCCACATCGGCAGATTCGATCTCACGTCTCGGGGTACGAATCCGGATCGGCAGGTTCGATCTCACACATTGCGTGCGAATCCTGCACCCGTAGGGCGGATTTCGCGGATCGGCACACCGATTACGGATCGGTGCGCGGTCCGGCGGCGAAATCGCGCATGTGGTATCGGGTGACCGATCGAGCCTGCTCGCAGGGTTGCGGCACCGGATACTTCAGGCACGCACGTCAGGTTGGGCGGGTTGATTCGCGCGGCGTGGTTGATCGCCCGGTATTGGCGGAGCGCCCGTCTTGTCGGTGCCCGGTGCGGGCGATGGTGCGGAATCCGTATGCGGCGCAGCAGGATCAGCCGACTTCGGAGCATTCGGGGCGGCCGGATCTCCGGGTTTGTATTGCGCACCCTTCTTGTCGGCCTCGGCTTGTGCGTTCTCGTGTTGCTTCAGCAATTCAGGCACCATCGACAGCAACGGAGTCGCGGCCATCGGGATCATCGCGAGCAGCGGAAGCAGCGACGACAGGATGTCGGGACCGCCGCCGGCACCGCCTGCCCCCGAAGCACCGCCTGCCCCCGACATGTCGCCGAGCAGGCCCGGCCTGCTGTCCTTCGTATTCGAGTCCCCCGCGATCTGGGTGTTCATTCGGTAGGTCGACGAAACCCGTTGGAACACCTTCTGCACCGTGGCGGCGATCTGCGTCATGAGCGGCGCCTCGAGCGCGGCACGGGCCTGAGCGGTGCCCGCGGCAACCAGCCCGGGCTCGGCGGCCAGGAGTGCGGCGTTGAGGTCGGCGACGTATTTCTGAATGTCGCGTAGTGCCTGGTCCCCGCCACCGGCGACGACGACCGAGGTGGTCGCGACCTGCTGGTCCATGCCGAGCAGCGCGGTGCGGCGGGCGCCCGCATTCGCGAGTGCGTCGAGATATTCGATGGTCGACTCGCCGTCCCCGGGGTTCTGGTAAGCCGTCGCCGGAAGCAGTTGCGCGGCGCGTGGCGGTGGGCTCGGTTGTGCGCGGCCCCACAGTGCGACCGCACGTTGAATGGCGGCTGAACAACTTTCGGTGAACTGCACCAGCCTTGGCGATGCACCTTTCGGTGTGTACACCGTGCAGGCGCTCGACGCGCTGTTTCCGCTGAACAGCGTCTGCGCACCAGCAGGATCGGCAGCGGTGGTCGGATTAGTCACCATTGCCGATATCCACCTCCCGGAATTTCCTCATTCGATTGTCGTTGCTTCCCGATAATGGGAAGCAGAATCCGGCGTTCAATGCATGGATGCCGTCCGGTTTCTTGTTTGGTCCCCAGAATTGGGAAGCGGTGACTTTTCACTGGCCGCACAATATGTAGACCGGAATCTGGAGGCTTTCGTGATGCGCACGAGCGAGACGGCCGAATGTCGCCGGACGTGACTGGCGACCTGCAGGCTCTGCTGCGAACGATGCTCGGGCTCTACGGGTCCGGGCAACCAGCCCTTGCCGACGTGTCGGCAACCCAGTCCGAGTCCCGCACCGCCGACCTGGCGTCGATGACAGGTGTCAACGTCAATAACTATGCCGGTCGGCTGGACATGCAGGCCGCCGTCGCCGCGTCGCAAGCGGACCGGGACGGTGTCGTCCACACTGCGGTCGGTTCGACCGGCGACGGCACCGCCACCGGCCGCGGCAAACTGGCCCATCACATCGCCGATTTCGACTCCAGGGTCCAGGCCATCGCTTCGATCGGTGATTCCCGTTTCACCGGGCCCGCACTGCTCGCCGCCGCGCAGAGCACCATCGGTAACGCCACCAAACAGGTGAATGCCGATGTGGCCGCGGCACAGCGGCAGGCGGCGCGGATCATGCCGCCTGCCGTGCCGAAAGCAGTGATACCCGCGCCGCGCCGGGCCGTAAGCACTAGCAGAGCACGCAGCCGCAACCGGCCGCGGCTCGGTTCACCGCAGCGGCCTCGTCGCCGCCCTCCGATCCCCTCCGACGGCACCGTGGGGGGAGCGGCCGTCAGCGCCGCCGAGGCCTATCTCGGCACGAAATACGTCTGGGGCGGCGGAAATTTGAACGGTCCTACCGGCGACGGTTTCGATTGTTCCGGATTGACCAGGTACGCGATCGCCCAGGCCACGAACGGTGAGGTGATCCTGCCGCGCACCACCTACGACCAGATACACAGCGGAGTTCGGGTGCATCCGCAGGATGTGCAACCCGGTGATCTCGTGTTCCCGGCCAGCTCGTGGAGTAGGAAGGGGCCGGAGCACGTACAGCTCGCCGCGGGCGGCGGCATGGTCATCGAGGCGCCGACTTTCGGTGTTCCGGTCAAATGGTCGCAGATGCCCGCCGATGCCGTGGTCGTTCGAGTGTTGGGGTCCGGCAACGGAAGACAGGTGTAGCCAGGGGTGGCCATCGATCTTCCGCAAGAGGTAGCGTTCGTCCTCAACATGATGGGCGTGCCGTGGCCGGACGTGAACGAGGACGACGTACTCAAGCTCGCGGAGCATGTGCGCACCTTCGCTCAGAATGTCGCGAACACCCACGAGGCAGCGACCGGCACCATCACCGACATGGGCTCCGTCTATTCCGGACACTCGTATTCGGCGTTGCTGTCCAGTTGGGGCCGGATGAGCAGCACCCACATGGCCGACCTCGATCAGGCGTGCCGGATGGTCGCGCGGGCATTGGAAATGGCGGCCAATGCCATCAGTCTGATCAAAGTGGTGGCGATCGCCGAAATCGCCGCGCTGGCGGGTACTTATCTGGCGGTGCTCGTCACTCCAGGCGGAGGCCCGCTGGCCCCCTTGCTCTCGATGGCGGCACGCAAAATCACTACTCAGGTGGAACAGTCCGTGGTGGCGTACGTCCTGGCCGAGGTCGTCTCCAAGGCGCTCGAGCCGTTCGAGAAGGCGATCGACGACATGATCAAGGGACTGGCGTACAACGCGGCCAGCGATATCTTGGACGTGCCGGACAGTTCGTCCAAGCAGGCTTTGTACATCGAACCCGATGAGGTCCTTCGCTACGCAGGCGTCCTCGACGCCCATGCCGACGACATCCTGCAGCATGCCGCCACCTTCGCCGATTCGGTGGCGACCCTGGACTTCTCGATGTATAGCGGTGCGGACGTCCCAGTCGTCTCGCCCGACGCTGTGTCCGGCCCGCCGCTGCGCTTGCCGCTCGATCTGCCGTTGCTCAACGTTCCCGATATGGCTGCACTGCTGAACAGCAGCCCCGAGCTGCCGCGGGCGTCGATCGACACCGACGTGGCGCCGATCGGCGAACGGTCGCCTGATCTCACACACCTGGGCAGCGACGCACGCCCCGCCGAATCCGCCGCGGGCTCCCCGCACACGGCAGCGCCCGCCGGGCTCGGACCGAATATGGAATCTGCTGCGGCGCACAGTGGTTCGCCAGTCGGGCCGGGGCTGTCCGATCGTCAGCCGTTGGTGTCCGGCGCGGTTGACGAGTCGGCGACCGGCCGCGGTCTCGGGTCTGGCGAGGATGCGCCGACCGGAGGCTCGACAAGGCCGGATCATTCCGGGTCCCTTTCGCAGGGTGAACACGCCATCGGACCACTCACCACCCCCGTCGGCGCTGGCACGCCGAATGTCATTGGTGGACAATTCGTTCAGTCCGTTGATGCAGGTGGTCGAACGCCGGGCGCTGTCGACAGCACAGCCCACACCGCGCCGCAACACGGTGCATCACAACAGGGCTCGCCGCAACAGGGTGCACCGCAATCGCCGGGCGGTCGTGGTGCGTCCGGTCCTGCTACGCCATGGGCCCGCGCGGTCAGGCCGACATCGAAGGGCAAGGCCGCGAAGACGCCGACCCCGCCACCGGTCACCGCGCCCTCCGATGCCGGATCGGGCCGCACCCCGTGGTCGAAGCCCGATCGCGAACCCGACGCGGCGAAGGTGTTTGCGCCAGGCGGCGGTAAGACCGCTGGGGGCGACGCACCCGAAAACGTCGATGTACCAGCAAAGGTCAGCGCACCGGCAAGGTCTGAGGGACCGCCGAAGTCCGATGCGTCGGCAAAGATCAACGTGCCGAAGCATTCTGATGGACCGGCGCGGTCTGAGGGGCCCGAAAAGTCCGATGCACCAGCGAAGTCGGGTGGGTCTGAGAGGTCGGCGCGGTCCAAGGGGCCGGAAAAGTCTGATGCGCCGGAAAGGTCTGATGCGCCGGCGAAGTCCAGGGGACCCGAAGAGTCGGGGGAACCGGCTGAGTCCGAAGGACCCGAAAACCGCACCGGCGGAGACGAATCGACTGCTGCGGCTCTGGCCCGTTCTGCGGTGACCGTGTCGGAGGGCCTGCGCCGATGATCGGCGTCGAACCCGGGTGATCCGCGGCTCGCGTGCCCGCCGACTATCCGATCAGGTACGCGAGCTCGTCCTCCATGGTCGCCACTCGCCGGGCCGCCGATTTGTCGTCGGCGGCCCCGACCACGGTCACCTCGATGCTCAATCGGCCGCGGAAGGTGATGATGACGTAGTTCGCGACTTCACGCTCGGCTGCGGCAACCGGTGCGTGCTGCGCTGCCGCCTTCCCGAATATGCCACGGAAGTCCACGATTTCGAGCCCCGACGGGTGGCGCGGCTCGGACAGCACGCCCCAGTTGGTCGAGGAAACTACCCGGCTCGGTCCGGTCCCGGCGATCCCGGCTTCGAGGGCGGCCGGAAAACGCAGGCCTGCCCGGTGCACGCTGCCGTCGAGCAGCCCGGCGCGCAATCGATGGTGCACCGCCCGCGCCAGGCCGACCAGGGCCTGGCGGGCACGCGCAGGCTCGTAGATCGCGTAGCCGAGCACGTTTGTCGCCGTGGTCTTTTCGACGGTAGGCAGCATGCGGGTGCGCATGTCCACGGGATAGAAATAGGTCAGCGTGGTGACCGGAACGCGCTGGATCGCCGCCTCGGTGCGCAGGATCGCGGCCGACAGCATGGCGTTGACGGTCAGTCCGCGGCGATGGCCGAACGTGATCAGTGCCGAGGTGTCCGCGCTGTCGAGTCGAAGCCGCGCCGAGCACACCGTCGGCGGTTTCGGCACGGTCGGTGCCGGACGCACGACGGCAAGCCTTGTCGCGGTCGGTGATTCGTCGGACATCGGTGCGATGCCGCGCGCTTCCGAGAGCGCCTCGAACGAAGTCGGAAACGCATACGGCCCGTTGGTGACCGCGCTGCCTGCCACGAGATCGGTGTAGCAGGACCAGAAGTCGGCCACCATGGCCAGTGCGTGCCTGCCGTCCGCAATGGCGTGATGCACGAGCAGCGTCACCGCGGTGCGTTCGGCGTTCTTCACAATGTGCAACCCGGACAACGCGTACTGCGGATCAATGCGGGCGCCGGCCAGTGGGTCGTCGGTGTCGCCCGCGCGGACCGTGACGCCGTGGTGCGGGCCCGGGGTTTCGACGAGCACGACGTCGTGACCGACCGACTGCAGGCGGGCGGTGAGCGCCGGGTAGCTGCGGGTGAGGACCTCGTATGCCTGAGCGAGCAGCCATGGATCTAGGTCGCCGCGTACCAACGCCGAGTAGCCGACCACCGTGCCGAGGCGGACGAACGTCCGTTCGCTGGAGGTGAGCGGGCGGATAGCACGTGGCTCGGGCATACGCTCCTCTAACGCGACAAGATGTTCGATCGCCACAGGCAGAGGACCGCGTCGAGGGGGTGGGTTGACAACGATCCTCTGCCCGGGCACATGACGACCACTCCGCTCCAGGTTGGTCGTCACTGAGAGGGGAGGGCGGGGATGAGGATACCGCCTTCCCGAGGTCAACTTTAACTATATACAACGGCACGATCAATAGCGTCCTGGTAAATAACGGTAAATAGATCGCGCGTCCAGCGAGGGGTGAGATCGTCGCGCCGGTGCGGGAATTCGGCTGCCGATGGTCGGCCCCGTGTCCCCACTGCTGGGGGGACGCTGCGTGCAACCCGGTCGCACAATGGGAACTTGGGTCGCTCGGCGGGGTCGATCCAACCACGAAAGTGCGGCGACTGACCGAGGCATGTGGTCAGTCGCCGCACTAGGGAAGGTCGGCGGCCAGAGCCTTCAGGGAACCGCCGACGAGATCTACTATACCTCTAGTTGGCGGTAATATAAATAACGGCCCGGTAAATAACGTCACATTAGCTACCGGATTCGCCCTCGTGAACGGCTCCGCAATCCTTCCCTCTGCTGGGAATGGCCTGGTCCGTTCGCCCTCGTCGGACAGCTATGGTCAAGCCCGAGATCGTCTGAAGGGAAGTCCGAGTTGACAGCGGCTGAGGACGCGTTCTACACGGGTGTGCAAAGTCTGGGATTGGTCGCCGGTGGGGTACGCAACGACGAGCACGCGGCAGCCGCCTTCCTGGCGGCCACCAATCTTGATCCCGACATGTGCGATGCCTGGCTAGGGCGCGCGATGTCCGGCGAAGTCACCGCCGAGGTGATCTACGGCGCCTACCGATCGGTGCACAATCTGTACCGCGATCAGCAGCGCGCGGGACTCGTCGATCGTGCATTGTGGTGCCAGGTCGAGATCGGCATGTACGGCCTGCGCGCCGCGATGGCCGATCGCGATCAGATCGCCATCGCCCAGGCCTGCTCCTACGCGTCGGCGGGCGAGTGGCGCGAGGCCGCCGCGATCATCGAGGACGTGCCGCGCGACGACGTCGCCGAATTCGTGCGCATGTCACTGTTTTTCCGCACCAGCCAGTGGACCGAAGTGCTCGCCATGCGCACCGCCAAACCGGTGCTCGAGGACGGGTTGCTCGATATCGCGGCAGAGTTGATGTCGGCCCAGTCGCTGGCCCATCTCGGTCGATCCGGCGAAGCGCTGCCGCGCGCGCAACGGATCGTGGAGGAGGCCTCGTCGGGCAACCTGTCCTACATCTGGGCGGACGCGCACTTCCTGCTGGGAATGTTGCTGCGGCAGAACGGGGATCACGAGGTTGCCGAGAAGGTCCTCAAGGGCCTGCAAGGGTCGGGACTGTGGCAGGACCGCCCGCAATGGCAGCGCGCGGTCCGGGACAAGACCTATCAGCTCGAGATCACCCCGGCCGAGGTCATCTCCTCGCGCACCGACAAGTGGGACCCCAAGTCCGGCGACGATCCGGCCGAGGTGGCCGCCACCGCCGCGCGCGCCGAGCGGGAAACTCTGCTGGCCGAGGCGTCCGAACTGCTACGCGCGCAGATCGGCATGGATTCGGTCAAGGAGCAGGTCGATCGGCTGAAGTCCGGCGTGCTGATGGATCAGGTCCGGGTCAAGCGTGGACTCGCCGTGGATTCCAAGTCGCAGCACCTGATCTTCTCGGGCCCGCCCGGCACCGGTAAGACCACCATCGCGCGGGTGATCGCCAAGATCTTCGCCGGTCTCGGCGTCGTCGACAATGCCGACGTGATCGAGGTGTCGCGCAACGACATGGTCGGCACCCATCTCGGCCATACCGCGCCCAAAACCAACGCGCTGATCGATTCGGCGCTGGGCGGGGTGCTGTTCATCGACGAGGCCTACACCCTGATCCAAGAGGGACTTTCGGGCGGTGACGCCTTCGGTAAGGAGGCGGTCGACACCTTGCTGGCGCGGATGGAGAACGACCGCGACAAACTGGTGGTGGTCATCGCCGGGTACGACGACGAGATCGATCGATTCCTCGGCTCCAACGAGGGACTCGCGTCTCGGTTCACCAAACGGATCCGGTTCGCCAGTTACGACCCCGACGAGCTCGTCCAGATCGCCGATCACATTGCACAGAAAAAGGATTCGATCCTCTCCGAGGATGCGCGCGAGGTGCTGCGGACCCGATGCGCCGACTTGGCGGAGCGGCGCAAGAACGGCCGGCGCCTGATCGACCTCGCAGGCAACGGTCGTTTCGTGCGCAACGTCGTCGAGGCGGCCGAGGCCGAGCGCGACTATCGCTTCACCAGGGAAAACCTGGATATCGGGTCGATGTCGGATCAAGAGCTGATGACCATCGACGCCTTCGACATCACCACCGCGCTAGAGGGGCTGGCGCGGACCACGTAGGTCTGGCGGAAGGAACGAAAACCGGTGGCGCGCTTTCGAGTAGTGACCAAACACCAGGTCTCTGGTTGGCGGTTCCTGCTGCGTCGGATCGAGCACGCGCTGGTGCGCCGCGACGCCTCCATGATGGACGACCCGGCGCGCGGCCGGTCCACCGCGTTGTCCATCGGGATCGCGCTCGCCTGTGTCGGCATCGCCGGTGCGGCGGTGCTCGGATTCTTCAAGCCGGACAAGAAGATCGCGAACTCGAAGATCGTCGCCGAATCCGATACCGGCGCGCTGTTCGTTCGCGTCGGTGACCGGATGTTCCCCGCGTTGAACCTGACCTCGGCGCGACTGGTGGTCGGCTCGGCGGAGAATCCGGTGCGGGTGTCGCGCGCCGAACTCGCGAAGTTCCCGCGCGGGCCATGGGTCGGCATCCCCGGTGCGCCGGGCAGCATTGTCGATTCGGGCGACCGGAGATCGTCGTGGACGGTGTGCGACACCGCGAAACTCGGTGCGGCCGCGCCGGTGAGCCCGACGACCGGGCTGCCGACCGTCACGCTGTCGCCGGTGCGCACCACCGCGATCGGCGGCCCGCTCACCACCGACGGCGACGCGATCCGTGAGCTGGCTCCCGGTGAAGCCAGATTGTTCCGGGACAGCTCGACGACGTGGCTGGTGTACGCCGACGCGGCAAAAGGGGTGGTGCGCGCGTCGATCGACCTGCGCGATTCGCCTGCGGTGCTCGCACTCGGCATCGACCCGACGGCGGCCATTGTCTCGGTGTCCAAGGGTCTGATCGGCGCGATCCCCGAGGTGCCACCGATCCGCGTGCCGGTGATACCGGGTGCGGGCGAGGCGGCGTTGCTGCGGTCCGGGCCGAGCGCGCCCGTCGGCTCGGTGCTGACGGTGTCCACCCCCGATCGCGGTACCTCCTACTATGTGGTCTCGCAATCCGGTGTGGTGCAGGTGAATTCGGTGGTGGCCGCGATGCTGCGCAACGCCGATTCGCACGGTACGGCGTCGAGCCGCATTGTCGGCCCCGATGTGATCGCGGCGAATCTGCGGCCCGGCTCCTGGCCGGGGACCGAGGCCTTTCCGGCCGACCCGGTCAAGCTCGTCGATCCGGCCCGCTCCGGGGTGACCTGCTATCACTGGTCGCGCACCGGGACCGAACAGAACGCCGTGACCGAACTGCTCGTCGGCAGGCAGCTGCCCTTGCAGGCGGAGGAGCAGGATCGCGTTGTCGATTCGGTGACCGCGCCGATATCGCGGGGTGGCACCGCCGATTCGGCGTATCTGCCACGGAATACGGGTCGCTTCGTGCAGGTGACCGGTGCCGACCCGACCTCGTCGCGGCGTGAATCGCTGTATTGGATCTCCGACAGCGGCGTCCGCTACGGGATCGAGACCGAGCAGAACCAGTCCGGCACCGATCCGACGCTCGCGGCGCTCGGGCTGCGCACACCCGTTGCGGCGCCATGGAGCATCGTCTCGCTGTTCGCGGTCGGGCCGACGCTGTCCCAGCGTGACGCCAGGGTGGTGCACGACGGTATCCCGTCCAACAAGCTCGTCGCCGGGCTCGGCGGTGAGGCCAAGTGACAAGCACCCGCCGATTCGTCCGGCCCGCCCGCATGGAGCGCGGCCCGAAAGCGCCCGCTGTCACCGAGTTGCGACTGGAACCGCCGACCGAACTGCAGAAGCCGGTGCCCGCGTCGCGGATCAAGATGATCATGCCGGTGGTCATGGTCGCGGCCATGGTCGGCATGGTGGTGATGATGTTCCGCGGCGGCGGGGCGATGTCGCCGATGATGCTGTTCTTCCCGATCATGATGATGGTCTCGATGGCGGGCATGATGGGCGGCTCGATGTTCGGCGGCGCCGGTGGCGGCGGTGGGGCCGCCGACCTCAACGAGGAACGCAAGGACTACCTGCGCAGTGTCGCCGACAACCGGAAGACGGTGCGGGAAGCCGAGATCGAGCTGCACGAGTACCTGAGCCACACCCATCCCGGCCCGGCCGGGTTGGCCAGGCTGATCGGCGGCAAGCGGATGTGGGAGGTGCAGGTCGCCAGCCCGCAGTTCCTGCGGGTGCGGGTGGGCCGCGGCCGGATTCCGAATCAGGTCAGGGTGATCGTGCCGGAGGCGGCGCCGACGTCCGATCTCGACCCGGTCGGCGTGGTCGAGCTGACGAAGTTCGCGAAGGCGTACTCCACCGTCGGCGGCATGCCGGTCGCCATCAATCTGCTGTCGGCGCCGCAGGTCGGGATCGACGGCGACGCCGAGGCGGTGGCGGGTCTGGTGCGGGCGATGGTCGCCGAGGCAGTGGTGTTGCACGGGCCGGATCAGGTGGCGGTGGCCGCGGTGCTCGCGGATCCTGATGCGCCGCAATGGTCCTGGCTGAAATGGCTGCCACACACCCAGCACGCCAGTGACACCGATGCGATCGGACCGAGCAGGATGGTGTACCGCACCGTCGCGGAACTGCGGGCCAAGGTGCTTGCCGGGCTCAATCGCGGTCCGTTCTCGGCGAATTCGGAACCCTCGCTCGACCGCAAGCATTTTCTGCTGATCGTCGAGATCGGCGGAGCCGGAACCGACCGCGATATCTCGGGTATCGACGGCTGCACCTGGTTGCGCCTCGGGCCCGCGGAGCAGACCTTGCCGCGTGCGCTGAAATTCGTGGTGGACGAAGACAGTTCGCTGCACGAGGTGACCTCGCGGGGCAAGCGGCGGGTCGGCGTCGCCGACACCATGACCATCCCCGCGGTGACCGCGGTGGCCCGCGGCGTGTCGCCGTATCGGCTGTCCACCGTGGTGGAAGCCGTTGCCGCGGAACAGGCCAAGGGCGGCACGTCATGGGAGGAGATGGTCGGCATCGCCGATCCCGGCCATATCCTGGTCGAGCGCCGCTGGCCGCGGCTGCGCGACGCCGATCGGTCCCGGTTGAACATCCCGTTCGGGCACGATCCGGCAGGCAGCGTCGTCTATGTCGACATCAAGGAATCGGCCGAGGAGGGCATGGGCCCGCACGGCATGTGCATCGGCGCCACGGGTTCTGGCAAGTCGGAATTCCTACGGACGCTTGTGCTTTCGGCCGTCGCCACGCATTCGCCGGACGTGTTGAACCTGCTGCTCGTCGACTTCAAGGGTGGCGCGACCTTCCTCGGCTTCGACCGGCTGTCGCACGTGACCGCGGTGGTGACGAACATGGAGGAGGAGGCCGATCTCGTCACCCGCATGGAGGACGTGATCAACGGCGAAATGGCGCGGCGGCAACGGATTCTGCGCGATGCGGGCAACTTCGCCAGCGTTGCCGACTATGAGCGGGCTCGCGAGCAAGGGGCCCAGCTGCCACCGCTGCCGACGCTGTTGATCATCCTCGACGAGTTCGCCGAATTGCTGGAGCAGTACCCGAATTTCGCGAAGTTGTTCGTGGCCATCGGCAGGCTCGGTCGTTCGCTGCGGATCCATCTGCTGCTGTCCTCGCAGAAGGTGCCCGCCAACCGGATGGGTGAGCTGGAGGCGCACCTGTCGTATCGAATCGCGTTGCGCACCAATCAAACCAGTGACTCCCGTGATGCCATCGGCACCGCGGACGCCTACCACCTGCCGAAGAAGCCCGGCTCGGGCTACCTGCGAGTCGGTGCCGGTGAGCTACAGCGCTTCCAGGCCGCCTACGTCGGTTCGCCGTACGCACCGCCGGTGCAGGTCGCTGCGGTCAGCGCCCAGCGCGCGCGCCGGGTCGGCGGCGGGTACAAGCCGCCTCAGGCGTTCACCGCCGGGCAGGTCATCGACGTGCGGCCCGCGCAACGGGTCGAGCCGGAGCCGACGGTGGCCCCGGAGGCGCCGGAGGCCGATCCGGTGACCGTGATGGAGACCGCGCTGCAGCAATTCGCCGGACACGGACGCCCCGCGCACAAGATGTGGCTGCCGCCGCTGATCGTGCCGCCGACACTGGACGCGCTGGTCTCCACGGTGACGCCGGGCATGCTGCAGCTGCCGCTGGCCATCGTGGACAAGCCGCGCCAGCAACGCCAGGATGTGTGGACGGTCGACATGTCCGGGGCGGGTGGACATATCGCGGTCGTCGGTGGACCGCAGTCCGGGAAATCAACGGCCCTGCAGACTTTGGTCTTGTCGGCTGCTCTGACACACACTCCTGAACAGGTGCAGTTCTACTGCCTCGATTTTTCCGGTGGTCTCTCGAGTCTGCGCAAGCTCCCTCATGTGGGATCGGTCGCTTCGGCTCGCGATATCGACCGGATTCGGCGCACCTTCGCCCTCATCACGAATCTCCTGGCGCACCGGCAGGCGCTGTTCGCCGAACTCGGCGTCGACACTATGCGCGAATTCCGGCGTCGGCGTGGCTCGGCTCACGAATCCGCGGAACTCGCCGCCCGTGGCGATCTGTTCGGCGATGTCTTCCTCGTCATCGACGGCTGGGATCTCGGCTTCGCGGTGAGCGGGCCGTTCTACGACGAATACATGCCGGTGCTGGAAACCCTTGCGGTGCAAGGCCTCAACTACGGTATCCACCTCGTGCTCAGCAGTTCGCGCTGGGCGGCGGTGCGACCAGCGATCAAGGACCTGGTGCAGACGCGGCTGGAGATGCGCCTCGGCGATCTCACCGACACTGTCTTCATGCAGCACCGCAGCGTCGTCGCGGCGATTCCCGCGGATCGTCCTGGACGGTGTATCTCCACCGAGGCGCTACACATGCTCACCGCATTGCCGCGGATCGATGGCAACGGTGAACCCGATTCTGCCGGTGCGGGTTTGTCGGCCGCGATCGAGCAGATCGGGCAGACCTACCGCGGCCGTCGCGCGCCTGAGGTGCGACTGCTGCCCGCGCAGGTCGCCTTGGCAGAGATTCGGGCACAACTGCCCGAACCGGTGACTGCGGCCGAGCGGCTGGTGGTCCCGTTCGGCATGCGCGAGTCCGATCTCGGCGCCGCTGCCATCGATTTCGGTGTCTCGCCGCACTTTGTCGTCCTCGGTACGTCCGGGTGCGGAAAATCGACAGTGCTCGCTGCGATGTTGGAATCGATCGGAACTCAGTTCACCCCTGAGCAAGCGAGGGTCTTGCTCGTCGACTACCGCCGTACCCATCTGGACGTGGTCCCGGATGAACTGTTGATCGGCTACTTGACCAGCGAGCGTGACGTCGTGGAGGGCCTGCCCGCATTCGCGGCGAAGATGCGCACCAGGCGACCCCCCGACGGGGTGACCTCGCAGCAGCTCAAGGAGCGCTCCTGGTGGAGCGGTCCGGAGATCTTCGTGGTCATCGACGACTACCACATGGTGGTGCAGCGTGGCATGGCCAACCCGCTCGACGCGATCAAGGACATCATCGTGGACGGCCGGGATACGGGTCTGCACATCATCGTGGCGCGCAATATCGCACAGGCTGATTCGGCGCTGTACGACAATGTGCTCGGTCAGGTCAAGAACCTCAATTCGTCGGGTCTGATCATGGACGGCTCGAAGTTCGACGGCATGCTGATCGGCGAGGTCAAGGCGACCAAGCAACCGGTCGGCCGGGGCATCTTCGTCGAGCCGCTGCTCTCCCGGCGCGATCTCGTCCAGGCGGCGTGGTCACCGGTCACCGGTTGACGAGCAGGTGGGACAGGCTGCCATGCGCTGGCCGTCAGGAAGTCTTTCCACTGCTGGGAATAGCTTAACGTTCCTTTTGTATCGCTCATTACGAGCTGGCGCGAGTCGATAGGACGATCCTCATGTCTTTCGAAATCTATCCAGAGCAGCTCCCCATTATCGGTGCGCAGCAAGCCGCGAACGCGGCGAGCTTATCGGCAACAACGGGTGCCATGCAGGTCGCGGCTGTGCCCGTGCCGGCAGCCGCCGACGTCGTGAGCGCCTGGGCCGCAGGATTTCTCCAGGGCTATCAGCCGGGCTTCTTCGGCATGACGACCGCCCCGGGCATCGCTCATTTGGCTACCGGTTCTCAGGTGCTGACTCCGGTCGCCGCCTCGTACACCGCCACCGACGTGGCCGGTGGCCCAGCCATCGCCGCCGCGGCCTCGACGCTACCGGCTTAGGGCACGAGGGCTAAGGGTCAAGCCGCCATGCTTCCGTTCGAACTCGGTGCCACGTTGCCGGAAATCGCCTGTATCAGATTGCTGTCTGGTCCCGGCGAGCTCCCGATGAACGCCACCGCCGCCGCGTACGCCAATATGGCCGACGCCCTCGTCGCGGCCGCAGGCGGTTCCGATGGCTCCACCAGAAGCCTGGGAAATTCGTGGCACAGCGAGTCGTCGGACAAGGCGCAGGCCGCGTTTCACCGACACGCGAACTGGTTGCGGCAGCAGTCCTCGGTCGCAGGTCAGGTGGCTGCTGCGGCGACAACAGTGGCCGCTGCCTATTCGGCGGCACGGACCTACGCCGCGGCGACGCTGCCGATCATCATGGCGAACCGGGTGGCCTTCGCCGGCCTCACGGTGACCAATACGATGGGGCAGAATTCCCCGGCCATCGCGGTGAACGAGACCGTGTATTACCTTTTGTGGTTGCAAACGGCTGCGGTCATGAATGGCTATGCGAGCCAAGTGATGGGCGCGATGGCGACCATTCCGCCGCCTGCGCCGCCGCCGCATATCGTCATGCCAGGCGGTATGGGCGCGCCGCACCTCGGCATGGCTGGGCTCGGCGATCCGGCTGGACTCGGCAACGCCCTGACCGACGCGACGAATGCCGCGAACTCCGCGGCCGAGCAAGTCGCCAATCAAGCGGTCAACGATGCCGCGAACGGTGCCGCGGATCCGGTGTCCAAGGCGGCCGAATCGCTCACCGATTCGGCAACGTCACCGGAGTCTCTTGCCCAGCAGGCGATTCCGGACGGGAACCAGGCCACGATGTCGCCAACTGACACACTGGCCGATCCCGGCACGAGCGGGGTCGACGGGGGATCGCCACAGCAAGGATTCTTCGGCACCTCGCCCTACTCCACAACCCTCGCCAGCTTGAACGGCGGCGCGGGCGGCATGTCCGCCCTCGGCATGATCCGTGGCGGGCTCGGCTCGATGTCGGGTGCCTCGACCGGGTTCCGGATGCCGCCGAGTTGGCCATCGGGTCCAGGCACTGCCTTTGGCGCCGCAACGCCGCCACCGGCCGGCGCGCCTTTCGCGCCGCCGATGGCGCCGACCGGCGCCACCGCGCCTGTCGGGCAATTGCTCCGGCGGCACGAGGACACCGAGCGCGGTCCGGGACGAGTGTTCGTGCCCGGCATGCAGTACGAAGTGCCCACGCTCGAACAGGCGCCTGCCTTCGGCGTCCTCGAATACGACGACGAGGACGGCATCGAAGCGGTGGCGGCGGAATCGATGCTGCTCGGTGTCCTCGGGCCCGACGATGATGCCGAGTTTCGGCCATAGAACGTCCACGGTGATTGTGCACCGAGGCCGAAGTTGAGACCGATCTGGAAGGAAGATCAAAATGGCATACACACTCCAAGGTGATACGACCGAAATAAGGTCGACCGGGGCGAAGACCGAGCAGATTTCCGGAGAGCTGAACGGATTGCTCGCCCGGATTGTCCGCATTGCTGATGAGCTGCGTCCGATACTGAACACTCCGATTACCGGAGCGAATACGCAGAAGGCGTTCGCGCAGAATGATGCCGCCGGCCGCAAGTTGACGGGGACTATGTCCGGAATAGCCACCAATCTCGGTGTGACCGCGACCCGGGTGGATAGTCAGGATGCCACTTCTGGCGCGCAGGTCAACGCCGTCAGCGGTGTCTCCATCGTCAACACCGGATTCTAGATCGTCGCGGATATCGTTCCCGGCGTAGCTGAAAGGAAAATGCAATGACTGGTCCAATTATAGTTGATCATGCTCGAATCGAGGCGGCGCTCTCAGAATTCGCCACAGTGACAAACCTTGTCGATGGCAAGATTTTGGAAGCAGACCAGAACAAACAAAAGCTTCTGGAGGATTTCAAAGGTGCTGGCGCCACTGGGTACCAAGGTGATATGAACAAGTGGACGCAGGATTCGACGGATTTGAAAGCGTCGATGGTCGCGCTGAAGAATGCGGTCGCGGCCGCGTCTCAGGATTTTCACCAGACCGATCTCGGCGCCGCCCAGCTTTTCAACCATCACTAAGGATGCTGGAACGGGACATGGCCATCTGAAATCGGTTTCCAACTTTGGTGCAGGTGTGAAGTCCGACCCCGTCGCGATCGACCTGAACGTCGATGCCGCTCTGTTGTTGAAAGACATCGTCGGCATCGACTCCTACCCTACGGTGCTTGCCTTGTTGCCGAACATCTTTCGGCTCGAGGACCGGGACCGGGTGCGCGCGGCCGTTACGGCCGAACTCGTCGAGATCGGCGTCATCACGGACGGCCGCGTGCACAGGGCGGTGGAGCGCTGGCTGTGGTGCCTGTACCGGCCCGATATCGAGCTGTCCGCTCGGGTCGTGGCTACCGGCCACGGCGGCGATGCGCAGTCCATGCTGCGGCTGTCGCTGGTGCGTGGTGGCGACCAGCATGTGCTGGCGGTGCGGCATGACGACGAGATCGTCATCCAACCCGTGTTCCACGAGCACGGCGGCTCGGATCCGGTGTCGGCCGCCTTGGCCGCGGCGTTGGGGCCTTGTCCGCCACTGCGTTTCACGCCGATGACCGCGACGCTGGCACAGTTCACCGAGGTGCCCGCCGATCCGGACGAACGGCGCTCGGCCCTTGTCGAATTGGGTGCAGGGCCGCAGACCGCGGCGGCGCTCACCAGGGCGCTCGATGAGATACATCGGCGCGCAGAGGTAGTACTCGCCGAACACTGGGACGGCGGCTCGGTGGAAACGGAGGTGTGCCTGAGCGTGTTGGACACCGCCTTCGGGCGGATCGTGGTGACGCCGAGCGTCGCCATGGACGGTGAGGTCAGGTCGACCTACGCGCCCGGCGACGACGCCGCGCTCGCGGCGGGCATCGCGGCGCTGATCGACCTGTTGCCGAGCCGAAGCTGGCACGGCGCCAGCAGAATTCGATGAACGTCCGTGGAGCAGGAAAGGACGACCAAATGAGCCGACAGGGCACGAATGGGCATGCGGTCGAATCCGCGCCGTCGCGCAGTGGTTATGACGCTTATTTCTCCTCGGACGAAAGTTCCCCGAACCAAGCGCCGACGCCAGGGTTCGCCCATGAGGCGAGCGCTCCTGTGATCGGGCAGCCACCGCAGGGCGGTCCGGCCGTTGCGCCAGAGGTGCAGCCCGCGCCGTCGGGAGACCCGGCGCCGCCGAGCACGAACACGCCTGCGCGACAATCGGTTCCGCCGCCGCACCAGGCCTTCGAGCAGTGGCGGGCCGCAACTACCCACGACGCGTCGACCGGACAGCAGGTCGCCAGGTCCGGCCCTCAGGTATGGACCCAAGGGCACGAGACCGAACTCGCGCCGGGAGTCGAAGTCCTGCCCGCCACGCTGACTTCGATGGATTTCCTCGCCGAGATCACCGCTGCCAACCGAGCCAAGCTGAAGTCCAGCGCCGGAATGCGCGGCGCGCTCAACAAAGTCGGCTTCAATCTCGGCCTTTCCCCGGCCGAACAACGCACCGAGGACCGGCGCACCCGCATTCGCCGCCAGCTCACCGCGACGTATCAGATCGCGGTGGTGAGCGTGAAAGGCGGCGTCGGCCGGACCACCACCACGGCCGCACTCGCGTCGACCTTCGCCGCGTTGCGACCGGATCGCGTGATCGCGATCGATGCCAATCCGGACTTCGGCGACCTGCCGACCCGCACCGCCCCGCACCCCTACGGCCTGACTTTGCGCGACCTCGTGCAGTCCTCGAACCTGGACGCCTTTTCCGCGGTGCAATTCTTCGCATCGGTCAACTCGGCCGACCTGGCCACCCTCGCTTCGCCGTGGACCACCGAGGCCAACGAGGCGCTGACCGGACAGGAGTACCGCAGCGCCGTCGACATTCTGCGCAAGCACTACAACTTGATGCTCGTCGACTGCGGCACCGGCCTGATGGATTCCGCGACCGGGGCCGCGCTGCTGTCGAGTTCGGCGATGGTGGTGGTCACGCCCGCCACCGTCGGTGGCGTGAAAGGTGCGGTGGCCACCCTCAATTGGCTGAACTCGCACGGCATGCACCATCTGGTCGCCACCTCGGTGATCGCGATCGTGCAGCCGCAGCGGAGCAAGCCGATCGTCGAGGTCGAGGCGATCGAGAAACTCTTCGCCACCGCGCAGCGCCCGACCTTCCAGCTGCCCTACGACCCGCATCTGGCCGAGGGCGGCGAGGTCGACCTCCGGCTACTGGACAAGGACACCATGCTTGCCTTCGAAGAGCTCGCCGCGGGCTTGGCCGACGGGTTCCCGGCCTACCTTGCGGGGGGCAATGACCGAGGAGGGTGGGCATGAGCACGGCGATCGCACCGACCCCGACTCCGGCGCCCCAGACATCGGCGGAGGTGGCGCGGGCGCGGATCGCCGTCATGGTGTCCACCTATCAGGTCGATGTCGTGGTGCCGACGCGATTCACCATCGAGACCTTCATCGACGATCTGCTGGCCGTGCTTTCCCGGGTCATCGAGGACGAGGACGTCGACTTCACCCCGCCGAGCGGGCAGTGGAGCCTGGCGCGGCCCGGCGAATCGCCGATGCCGCGGTGGCGCAGCCTGGCCGATCACGACGTCACCGACGGCACCGTGCTGATGCTGTCGACCGTGGCCTCCGCGGAGGTTTTCACGCCGGTCGTCGAGGACATCACCGATGCGCTCGCGCTGATCAACGAGCGCGAATTCGCCGAGTACGACGAGACCACCGCGGCGATCACCGGGTTGACCGCATTGGCCGCGGGCGCGGTCGCGATCGCGGTGCTGCTGTCCTGGTCGTGGACCATGACCGGCTCGGTGCTGTGGTGTGCGTTGCCCGCGTTGGCCTTTGGCATGGCCTGCGTGGTCGCGGCCGTCGTGGCGCGGCGCCGCGCGGCCGAGGGCCGGATCTGTCTCGGCTTGACGGTGGCCTCGATTCCGCTGCTGTTCGCTGGCGGCGCGATGCTGGTGCCGCCCGCCTACGATGTGCCAGGCCCGTTCGCCGCGGCGAACCTGGCCGCAGGCGCGGTGGTCGCCGCGATCGCCGCCGCCGTCATGATGCGGGTGACCGGGCTCGGCATCGCCACGCTGATGGCGATCACCGTGCTCGGCGCGCTGACGGCAGCCGCCGCGATTCCCTTGACCTACCTGAACGTTTCGCCGCGCCAAGTGGCAGGCGCTGCGGTGCTTGTCGCGCTGGTGCTGCTGACGAGCGCGGCGCGGCTCGCGGTGGTGATCGCGCGGATTCGCCCGCCCGATCTGCCCGACCCCGGCACCGAGGTCGCGCCGACCACGCTCACCGATATCTTCGACGCCGAATCCGGGGCCGAGCGACCCGACGACGGCGAGCAGGAGCGCGTCGGCGGTGGCATCGAGAGCCGCGCCAGGCTTGCGGTGACGAGCCTGCGCGGTTTGATCGCCGCGATCGCCACCGTGCTTTCGGTCGCCACCGTCGCTGCCGCGGCCGCTGGGCCAGGCGGTATCCGGGAGATCGTGCTGTCGAGCGCGGTGACCGGTCTGCTCGCGATGCGGGCGCGCTGGCATCCGGATCGGATGCAGGCGATCGCGTTGGTGTCCGGTGCCGCCGTCACCGTGATCGGCACGGCCGCTGTGCTTGTCGGTGTGTACACGAGCCCGTTCGCCCGGCTGGTCGTTGTCTTCGTCGTCGCGCTGGTGGCAGGCGCGGGTTGCGTCGCGGCGGTGACGTTGCCAGGCAAGCGGCTCTCACCGGTGACCCGGCGGGTGACCGACTTGATCGAATACCTTTTCATCCTTGTTGTTCCGGTCATCTCCCTGTGGATCATGGGCGTGTACACCGCGATGCGGGCGATCTGATGAGCATTGGCCGTGCTGTCGCGACGGCACTGGCGGGCATGGTGCTCGCGGTAGGGGCTGCGCCCGCGGCGGCCGTCGTGCCGCCCGAGGTGGTGGTCGGTGCGCCGCCGCCCGATGGCGCGCCCGGACCGGAGTCGCCGACGAAACAGGACAAGGCTTGCGTGGCGACCGGTGTGCTGCCCGACAGCGACCTGTCCCGCACGCCACCCCCCGAACTGGCGCTCGATCTGGCCCAAGCCAGATCGTTGAGTCGAGGCGGCGGGGTCACCGTCGCGGTGATCGATACCGGGGTGAGTGCGAATCCGCGCCTGCGCGATCTCGTCGGCGGCGGTGACTACGTCACCGCCGGTGGCGATGGGCTGTCCGATTGCGATGCGCACGGGACGCTCGTCGCAGGCATCATCGGCGCGAGTGCCGATCCGGCGGACGGTTTCACCGGCGTCGCGCCGGACGCCAGGATCCTGTCGATCCGATTCCGCTCGGGCGCGTTCTCCTTCGAACAGTCGATCTCGGACGAAAACCAGCGGCTTGCTGTTGATATCCGGGCGCTGGCCCGTGCCATCACGCACGCCGCCAACCTCGGCGCCGGGGTGATCACGGCCTCGCTGCCGGTCTGCGTGCCCGCGGGCGCGGGCATCGACCAATCGACGCTGTCCGCGGCGATCGGCTATGCCGTGCACGTGCGCGGCGCCCTGATCGTCGCGGGTGCGGGGAACACCGGTGGCCAACGCTGCGAACAGAATCCGGGGATCGACCCGACCCGGCCGGACGACCCACGCAACTGGCGCGACGTCAAAACCATTGTCACGCCTGGGTGGTTCGCCCCCGAGGTGCTGACCGTCGGCTTCACCACCGCGAACGGCGCCCCGATGCCGGAATCGGTGACCGGGCCGTGGGTTTCGGTGGCCGCGCCAGGCACCGGCATCGAATCGCTCGGCCCCGGTGGCGGCGGCCTGATCAACGGCGTCGGTGAGCCGGGCAAACTGGTGCCGGTCGGCGGCGCGTCCTTCGCCGCGGCCTACGTCAGTGGCGTTGCGGCGCTGCTGCGTTCGCGCTTTCCCAACGAAACCGCTGCCGAGATCAGCGCCCGTTTGACCAGCAGCGCGCACGCGCCTGCGCGCGGCATCGACAACGTCGTCGGCGCCGGGGTGATCGATCCCGTCGCCGCCCTCGGCTTTCGCACGCCGCCGCAGCCGCCGGCGGGCTTGACCGGCGCCGGCGTACTGACGATGCCGGAACCGCCGCGCGCCAAAGACATTCGGCCCCCGCTGACCGCGACGGTGGTCATCTGCAGCGCGGTGCTGCTCGGTCTCGGCGCGAGCTACGGCAGTGCGGCGCTCCGGAGGCGACGGTGAAGCTTCCGAAGGTCGAGACCGGTGCGATCGAACGGGGACCCGTCGCCGTGATCGTGATCGGCGGCAGCCTCGCGCTGTCCGGAGTGTGGGCGCGTACACCATGGTGGGTCGCGGCAGTGCTGGTCGGAGGGTTGTTGACCGTGGTCATCGTCCAGGTCAACAGCCGCACCGGCGCGCGCTGGCTGCTCGACTGGATCGAGTACCGATTCGGCCGCACCGCACGGGCGGCGGCGCGCACGGCCACGGCGCAGGTCGGCGACGTGGAAGTCGCTGCGGGGACATGCGGTATCAAGATCTCGGGCACCACCTTGGTCGCGATGATTCAGCTCGCGCCCAACCTGGACCTGCCGACGGTGATCGCCGAGAAAAGCGTGTACACCGAGGACACGATCCCGATCGCGGCGCTGCTGCCGATGCTCGATCACTACGGCGTCGCCATCGACATCGACATCGTGACCACCGGCCAGCGGGTCAGGCCCACCGGCAGCTACAGCATGCTCTACGACCAATTGATCGGTGCGCATCCGGTGGTCGGGCACCGCCTGACCTGGCTGGTGGTCCGGCTCGATCAGGAGCGCAACCTCGCCGTGTTGAGCCGTAGAGGAACGGTCGAGCAGATGGCGCCGAAGGCGCTGGCCACCGCGGCACACCGCATCGCGGGCAGGCTGCGCGAGAGCGGCATCGCCGCACACGCGCTGCCCGCGGCCGCGTTGGTGGAGGCGAGCCGGATGCTGCACCTCGGCGTGGAACTGTCCGATCTGCGGGAGAAGTGGAGCTGCCTGGAATCCTCGGCGCCGGGCCGTTTCGTGACGAGCTTCCAGGTCGATTGGTCCCGGCTCGACGGCGCCGGACTCGACGAGTGCTGGTCCTGGCATCGCGGCTGGACGACGCTGGCGGTGAGCCTGACCGGCGCCACCGCCGAACCGCGGGCCATCGCCCGCTACGTCGGACCGGAAGTGACCACCGAGCCACCCGAGTTCCTCCGGCCGCTTACCGGACGGCAATCCACCGCGCTGCTGGCCACCCTGCCCTCGGGCGCCACCGCACACGCGCTGCCCTTCGGCCGCGCGCACAAGGAACTGTCCTGGACCGAACTCTGCGCCGACCTCACGGTCGCGATCGGACCCAACGGCCAGATCCTCGGCGCCATCAGCGGACAGCCGCGACACACCCTGGCCTTGCCGTTGTTCGATCCCGCGCGTTACAACCCGCGGCGGCGCACCGTCGACGTGCACGCCATGCTGCCGGTGGCGCAGCAACTCGTCTTGCGCGCCATGGTCGTCGGCGCGGATGTCGAGGTGCACTCGACGCGCCCGCAGCGCTGGTCGCAGTTGGTCGCCGCGGTCGGTGATCCGAATTCGTTGCGGATGGCCGTCGACCCGCGCACCGGTGCCGCGGACCAGGAATCTTCGCCCGCGACGATCACCGTGTTCGACAATCTGCCGCCGCACGCCTCCGGTGCCCAGACCACCGTCACCATCAGTGATCCGGGTGGTCCGCGCCAGCGCTCGGTGGATCTGGCGATCGACCAGGTCAACGCGACGACCGTCGACGTCAGTATCCCGATGCGGACGGTGCGGGTGAATCTGATCGAGCCTTGGGGCGAGACGCGCTATTACGGCGCGGCAGAGCAGCAAGGGTCCAACGGCGCAGGGCCGCCGCGGACCGAATTGCCGTCCGGCGGGCATCGCGCGAGCTGAAGGGATGGGTAATGTCTACCACTGTGTCATTGGACCCCCAGTCGGGTGCAGGCGACGTTGTCGAACACCAGGACGGCGACGAAGAACTCACACCGAGGCAAGAGGCGGCGGCGATCTTCTCGCAACGCCTCGCCGAGCTGATCGCGGAATCGGTGGTGTCGACCGAGGACGGTTCCGCGCGCTCGTTGACGCTGTATTCGCTCGCGCAACATCTCGAGCTCGCCCACCCCGACGTCCCGGTATCGCAGTCCGGCTTGTATCGCCTCATCAACGGTGAGGCGATACCCCGGCTCGATCTGATCATCGCGTTGGCGCGCGTATTCAATGTTCCGCCAGAGTATTTCGTGACGGTCTCGGAGCGGAACACGGACAGCTGGGCGCGCTGAACGCTGTTCCCGTCGGTGGGAATCGGCCGCAACGGTGCGCGTTCGGATCCTCGTACGATCCGGGGTATGTCAGAGCAGGACCAGGGGGACATCTTTCTCCGTCATCGCGGCGCGGTCCTCGAAGCTCTGCTGACCGAGCCCGCGGGGGCACCGGCGCCGACGGAGTCCGCGCCGGTCGAACCGGAGGCGGCGAGCGCACCAGATCCTGTGTTGCCCGAGGGGTCGAGCACCGAGCCGATGGCGCCGCCGCCGCCACTGCGGCAACGGCCGGGCGGCGAGCCGAGGGCAAGCGATCGGATCATCGCACTGCTCAACGGCACTCCCCCCGGTGCGCCGTTCGAGCCGAACTTCGATCCCGATCCCGATCTCGTCGAGGCGGTCCGCAGTACGACCACTCAGCCAGGGCCGCAGCCACCCCAACAGCCGCAGCAGCAGGCGAGCCGTCTCGGCTCGACCCAGGCGTCGGCGCAGCGGCTGCTCACCCAGCTGCGGAAGCCGAAGGTCGCACTGGCGGTGGCCGGTGTGCTCGCGCTGCTGCTCGTCATCGTGCTTGTGACCAGTGGCGGCAAGGAGAAACAGGAGGCAGCGCAGTTGCCGGTCGTCACGCCGACAGCGGCGCCGGTGACCTCGGCGCCGTCGCCGTCGGGCGCGGGCACCGCGAGTTCGCTCCTCCCGGTCAAGTCCGCGGTGTCGAAGTGCCCGGCGGGCAGCACGCCGGGCATGGACGCGTTCGGGGGACAGCAGGGTAAGGCCTGGTCGTGCGAGCGCGCGTTCAAGATCGACGGTCAGGTGCTGACGATCGAGCTGGACAAGGAATATCTGATCGATTCGATCGGCATCGTGCCCGGCTGGGACAGCGTCAGCGCGGACGGCGTCGACAAGTGGTCCAAATACCGTACGGTGAGCCGGGTTTCGTATCAGTTCGCCGATCCCAAGACCACCACCTACACCCAGCAGACCCTCGATCAGCGCACGCTGGTCGTCACGAAGCTGGATCCACCGGTGCGCGCCTCGCAGATCGTGCTGACGGTCCTCGCCTCGAAGGGTGACCCGACCGTCAACACGGTCGCCATCTCCTCGATCATGATCACCGGACGTTAGCAGGCCGCCCATGTCGCACCTGGTCTGTCAGTACTGCTCGCACCGCAACACCGGTGCCGAGTCCAGGTGCACGCACTGCGGTGGACCGCTGAAGGCTGCCGAGAAGCTGCTGGCCGCCGCGTCGGGACCGGTGGTGTCCGGCACCGCCGAGGCCGCGGTGGCAGGCGCGGCGAATGTCGTCAAGGGCGTGGAAAAGACTGTCGCCAAACATATTCCGTGGCGTATCGGGATCATCGGCGTGGTCGTGCTCGCGGTGCTCGGGTTCTTCGGTATTCGCGCGTGCTCGCTGCCGACGTTGTCGCTTGCCACGGCCGACCCGTCCAGGTCGTTGCCCGTCGCACTGCGGACCGCGGCGCAGTGCGAGCGGCCGGACGGGGCGACCAGAACAACCAAGTGCGTCATCGGAGCGAACGATCCGCTGTTGCTCGGGGGCATCGCGGGCGGGCGGCCGATGGCCTTCACCATGGCGGTGCTGCCGCCGGATCGGCTGATCGAGACGCTCGGTCAGTGGCGGACCGCAGGCGGCGTCACCGTCGCCGACGGCCCCGTCTTCGCCGCGATCGGGCCGACCTCGACCGTGTGGTTCGCCGATCAGCGCACCGGGTTCCGCCTGGAAACCGAGGCGTTCTCCGGCCGCGCGGCCGCACAGACTTTTCTCGCCCGCACCGGACTAGGTGTCACAGGACGTCCCTAACGTACCGCTAAATAGTGTTACATTAAGTAAGTGTCCAAGCGGCGTGTGGTCCGGGCGGCGAATCTCGAAGGTTAGGGAAACACAGTGACAACCACTCGGCCTACGCGCCCATTCCGGCGATTCCACGATGATCCGACCGATCTGGAAGCCGCGTACTTTCGCTGGACCACCTCCGACCCGCCCGCGTCGGCCATCACCGAGCGGGTCGAGCACATCGTCCGCACCCACCTGGAACTCGGCGCGGTCCGGCGCAGCGGCACCGCGCTGACCCGGGTGTATCGCGCGAACGGCGAGGACGGGCTCGGGCCGACGGTCCAGATCGTGAACGACGACATGCCGTTGCTGGTCGATTCGGTCACCGAGGCACTGCGGCAACTCGGCGCGACCGTGACCGAGGTGGCGCATCCGATCTTCGATGTCACCCGCGACGACAGCGGTCGGCTGCGGGCGATCGCCGCTCGGCGTGCCGACGGCGCGGCGACCAACGATGCGGGCACCGGGCCGTGGCTCGCGGAATCCTGGATTCACGTCCAGCTCGGCACGGCCGAGGACGAGCAGCTGGCCGACCGGATCGAGCGGGAACTGCCGAGGGTGCTCGCCGAGCTGCGGCAGGTCACCGACGACACCCCGGCCATGATGGCGACCCTGCGCTCGCTGGCCGATCCGCTCGACCCGGAGTATGCGGCCCTGCTCTCCTGGTTGGCCGACGGCAACTTCACGGTTCTCGGGTATCACGGATACCGTTTCCGCGCAGGCGCTTCGGTGGTGATCCCCGAGGTGCGACCGGTCGACGGCACCGGTCTCGGCGTCTTGCGCGAGCCCGGCGGCGACGAGGCCGAGCTCGCGACGTTCCGGCTCGATGGGCCGCCGGTGCGGATCGCCAACGGTTCGGTCGATTCCGCGCTCCCCGGATCGCGCGAGGTCTATCTGATCGGTGTCGCCGAATACGGCGCCGCCGTGCCGGGCCCCGATGGTGAGCCGGAGCGACCGATCGTGGGGGAGTACGTGTTTCTCGGCACCTTCACGGTGACCGGGCTGCACGAGAACGTGCTCGATATTCCGGTCATTTCCCGGCGGGTGCGCCAGGTGATCGACTGGGCGGGATATGAGCTGAATTCCTTTTCCGGCCAGGCGCTGTTGGAAATTCTGCAGTCCTACCCGCGTGCCGAATTGTTCACCGCCGATGCGCGTCGCCTTTTCGACACCGTTTCCGCCGTAACGAATCTCGGCGCCCGACGGCAGGTTCGCCTGTTCCTGCGGCCCGGTGCGCGTGGCACCACCCTCTACTGCCTGGTCTACCTGCCGCGCGACCGCTATTCGAGCGAGGTACGGCGGCGGATCCAGGACATCCTGCAGGCGGAGTTCGACGGTCAGCGCGTTGTTTATTCGGCGCGGGTCACCGAATCCGATTTGGCGATAGCGTATTTCACGGTGCATCGGCTGGCCGCGGGGCCGAGGGCCGACATTTCCGACGCGAACCGGCAGCGGGTCCAGGAGCTGATCTTCGCCGCGACCAGGACGTGGGTGGATCGCTTCGTCGCGGTGGCCGCCGCAACCGTCGAGCCCGCGGTGCTGCAAGACTACGCCGCCGCGTATCCCGCCGCCTATCAACAGGATCACGACCCGGCGCGGGCGCTCGCCGATCTGCGCAGGCTCGACCGGCTCGGCGACGACGACATCGACACCTACCTGTACCGGCAACCCGACGCACCGGCGGGGGAGTGGCGATTCGCCCTGTACGCCGGCGCGGGCATCTCGCTGAGCCGGGTGATGCCGATGCTGCAGAGCCTCGGCGTCGAGGTGATCGACGAGCGACCCTATGCCGTCGCGTTGCAGGCCGGAACACCGCGGTGGATCTACGATTTCGGCCTGCGCGTGCCGCAGGGACCCGCGCGGACCACACTGGCCAGACGGCCGTCCGCTGATCAGGCCGATGCCGACGAGTTCTCCGACAGCGTTGTGCACCAGCGCATCTCGGCGGCTGTCGGGGCGATGTGGCAGGACATGGTCGAGATCGACGGTCTCAACGAGCTGGTGCTGCGGGCCGGCCTTGCCTGGCGTCCGATCGCGGTGCTGCGCGCCTACGCGCAGTACTTGCAGCAGGCCGGCTTCGCCTACTCGTTCGGCAACATCACCAGGGTGCTGCTCGCCTATCCGAGGCTGGCGCGGATGTTCACCGAATTGTTCGATGCCCGTTTCGATCCCGACGGCGACACGGCCGCCGCCGCCGACCGGGCCGCGATGATCGCGGCCAGGCTGCGTGCCGAGATCGATGCGGTGGTCGGGTTGGACGCCGACCGGATCCTGCGGGCGCTGCTCGGACTGATCACCGCGACCTTGCGCACCAACTACTACCGCCGCGACGAGGCCGGAAATCCGCTGGAGTACCTGTCGTTCAAGCTCGACCCGGCCGCCATCGCCGAATTGCCCAAGCCGAGGCCGCGATTCGAGATCTTCGTGTGCTCGCCGCGGGTGGCAGGCGTGCACCTGCGCTTCGGCTCGGTGGCGCGCGGCGGGCTGCGCTGGTCGGACCGGTTGGAGGATTTCCGCACCGAGGTCTTGGGTTTGGTCAAGGCGCAGGCGGTCAAGAACGCGGTGATCGTGCCGGTCGGCGCGAAGGGCGGCTTCGTGGTCAAGCAGCCACCCGCGCCGACCGACGATCCGGTGGCGGACCGGGAGGCCGCACAGGCCGAGGGAATTGCCTGCTACCGCACCTTCATTCGCGGTCTGCTCGACCTCACCGACAACATCGAGCAGGGCACCGGCGAGGTGCTGGCGCCGGACCGGGTGGTGCGCCACGACGGTGACGACACCTATCTGGTCGTCGCCGCCGACAAGGGCACGGCGACCTTCTCCGATATCGCCAACGAAGTCGCCGGGGAGTACGGGTTCTGGCTCGGCGACGCCTTCGCCTCCGGCGGCTCGGTGGGCTACGACCACAAGGCGATGGGCATCACCGCCAGGGGCGCATGGGAGAGTGTGCGGCGGCATTTCGCCGAACAGGATCTCGACGTCGCGACCCAGGACTTCACCGTCGTCGGCGTCGGTGACATGTCCGGCGATGTCTTCGGCAACGCGATGCTGTTGTCCGAGCACATTCGCCTGATCGCCGCCTTCGACCACCGGCACATCTTCTTGGATCCGAATCCTGATGCGGCGCAGTCGTTCCTGGAACGCACCCGGATGTTCGCGCTGCCGCGTTCGTCGTGGGCCGACTACGACACCGCGCTGATCAGCGCGGGCGGTGGCGTGTACGACCGGTCCGCCAAGGCGATTCCGGTCACCCCCGAGGTCCGGGCCGCGCTCGGCCTCGGCGCGGCGGTGACCTCGCTCGCCCCGCCCGAGATGATCAAGGCGATCCTCCTCGCACCGGCCGACCTGCTCTGGAACGGCGGGATCGGCACCTACATCAAGTCGAGCGCGGAAACGCATGCCGACGTCGGCGACAAGTCCAATGACGCGGTGCGGGTCGACGCGAACCGGGTGCGGGTCAAGGCGATCGGCGAGGGCGGCAACCTGGGGATCACCGAGCTCGGCCGGATCGAGTTCTGCGCGGCGGGCGGGAAGTGCAACACCGACGCGGTGGACAACTCGGCGGGCGTCGACTGCTCCGACCACGAGGTCAACATCAAGGTCGTGCTCGATGCCGCGGTCTCGGGCGGCGAGCTCGCCGCCGAAGAGCGGGACGCCCTGCTCGGCGAGATGACCGAGGAGGTCGCCGAACTCGTGCTGCGCGACAACATCTCGCAGAACGTCCTGCTCGGGGTGGCACGGGCCAACGCCGCGCCCATGGTCGGCGTGTACGGCAGGCTGATCGCCGAGTTGGAGGCCCGCCGTGGCCTGGACAGGGAGCTGGAGGCGCTGCCCTCGGACGCGGAGTTGGCGCAGCGGGCGGCGCGCGGTCGCGGGCTCACCTCGCCGGAACTGTCGACGCTGCTCGCGCACGTCAAACTCACCCTCAAGGCCGACCTGCTGGCCGGCGAGCTGCTCGACAGCCCGGCCTTCGCGGGCAGACTGCTCTCGTATTTCCCGACGCCGCTGCGGCAACGCTTCCGCGCCACCATCGGCAAGCATCCGCTGCGCCGCGAGATCATCGCGACCATGGTGATCAACGACATGGTCGACAACGGCGGCATCACCTACGCCTTCCGCCTCGCCGAAGAGGTGGGCGCCAGCACCGATGACGCGGTGCGCGCCTTCGTGACCGCGTCCGAGATCTTCGACCTGCACTCGCTGTGGCATCGCATCCGCACGGGCCCCATGCCGACCTCGGTGCGCGACGAACTCGAGCTGGAGGCCAAGCGCACGCTCGACCGTGCCTCGCGCTGGCTGCTGGCGAATCGGCCGCAGCCCATCGCGATCGGCGCGGACATCGCGCGCTATCGGGCCGGTGTCCGCGAGCTGTCGGGCAAGGTGCCGTCGTGGTCGGCGCCCATCGCCCTCGACATGGTCCGGCGCTCGCACAGCGCCGTCGAGGGCGGCGCGCCGCGTGAGCTTGCCGAGGAGGTCTTCCTGCTGATCTATCGGTACCCGCTGCTCGACGTGCTCGATCTCGCCGACCTGGCCGACCGCGACCAAGCCGAGGTGATGGTCCTTTATTACGCACTCGACGAGCATCTGGCGATCGAGCCGTTGCTCACCGCGGTCAGCGATCTCGAGCGGGTCGATCGCTGGCAGACGCTGGCCAGGCTCGCCCTGCGCGACGATCTGTACAGCTCGTTGCGCGCGCTGACGCTCGACGTACTCGCGGTGTCGGACGCGAAGGAGAGCGCGGCGGAGAAGATCGCGTACTGGGAGTCGACCAATCGGGCCAGGCTCGCCCGCGCCCGCGCGTCACTGGAGCAGATCGTCTCGGTGGGCACGCACGATCTCGCGACGCTCTCGGTCGCGGCGCGGCAGGTGCGCGGCATGGCGAGCGGTGGCGAAGCCACGGTGGCCGCCGCGATGGTGGACTAGGACCGATACTGCGGCGGCAGGATCAGCCTGCCGCCGTTGGGGTTCCGCACGCGCCACAGAACTTCGCGGTGGCGGTCAATTCCGCGTCGCAGGTGCGGCACCGCGGTGTCGGGCTGGCGGCGAGTGGCGTGCCGCAGTGCATGCAGAACCGGGCGCCTGCCGGATTCGGGGTCCGGCAATCGGCGCAGATCGCCTGCGCGGCAACGGGTAACGCAGGGGCGGGCGGGTGGTTGTTTCCGGTGTGCTGCTGAATCGCGTTGAGGCCCAAGGCCGCACCGAGGAACCCGCCCTCGCCGCCGGTGCCGCCCCGTGCGAAGCCCTCGCTCGCGCCGAGTGCGAGCTCACCTGCCGCGTAGCGCTGGAAGTCGCCGGCCAGCCGGATGTAGGTGGTGTCCTTTGCCAGCCGTTTGAGCCGCTCGGCGTCTTCGGGGGCGAGCGTGATGTCGAAGTTGCCGAGCCGCGGAATGCGCAAGCCGTACTCGTACAGGGCGATGTTTGTCTGCCGCAGCACCGCGGACTCGATCGGCTCCAACTCGCCTGCGAGGCCGAGCACCGGCCAGTCGCCGCGGGAAATGCCTTGGGTGACTGCCACCTTCATCGACTTGAGGAGCAGGTCCGCCGACCAGTTCTCCACCACCGCTGGTGCGGCGAGATCGGTCGTGCCGACCAGGGCGGTGATGAGTTCGGCCGGGTCGCGCACCGACAGCGCGAACTCGCCGAAGACGCGCAGCGTCACCACCTGCTGGCTGACCGGATCGGTGATGTCGGCCAGCCGCCCACCGAATTTGATGCCGGTGGTCTCCCTGGTGGTGACGAAGTACAGCTCGGCACGGTAGAAGTTGCCGCCGGTCAGCCCGTCCACCAGCGCGCCGAGCACCGGGAGTTCGTTCGCGTCCACCCGGTGTCTGCCCGGTCCCATGGTGGCGATCACGTGGCCGGACTTGACGAACAGCGCGATCTCGTCGGCGTTGACCATGGCGCGGGAGTAGCGGCGGATGTTCACATCCGGCCATTTGTAGACCAGCTGGTTCTTGTTGCCGTCCGGGACGGCGATGAACTCTCTATCGAACCAAGCCATAGCAGCTCCATCTGCGCAGATACCCGTTGAGCGTACCGATATTCGGTGGCGCGCTCAACCGAGGTCGACCTGGCCTGGGGTTCTGTCATCCCACGCCTGGAAGATACCGTATTGAACGTACCGTCAAGTGACGGTACATTGAGTGTCGATAT
Source organism: Nocardia sp. NPDC049149 (assembly GCF_043197455.1). Lineage (NCBI taxonomy): Bacteria > Bacillati > Actinomycetota > Actinomycetes > Mycobacteriales > Nocardiaceae > Nocardia > Nocardia sp. NPDC049149. The sequence goes on along the minus strand of NZ_JBICTD010000003.1, from coordinate 795,732 downwards.
GATCGTCGTCACTGGAGAGGGCATCCCATGACCACCACTCGACCACCCGCGGAAGCATCCGCGCCCGCCTACGGGTTAAACGCCGAAGACGCGGGCTATCACAAGGCGCTACGCCCACGCCAGCTGCAGATGATTGCGATCGGTGGTGCGATCGGCACCGGGTTGTTCCTCGGTGCGGGCGGTCGGCTCGCGAACGCCGGGCCCGGCCTGTTCCTGGTGTACGCGGTCTGCGGTGTCTTCGTGTTCTTCGTCTTGCGTGCACTCGGCGAATTGGTCCTGCATCGCCCTTCTTCGGGTTCGTTCGTCTCCTATGCGCGCGAGTTCTACGGCGAAAAGCTCGCGTTCACTGTCGGCTGGATCTATTTCTTTCACTGGTGCATGACCGGCATTGTCGACATCACCGCCATTGCCACCTATATGCACTACTGGCACGCCTTCGAGGTATTGCCACAGTGGCTCATCGCCCTGGTGGCGCTCGCCTTGGTGGTCGGCCTGAATCTGATCTCGGTGCGCTGGTTCGGCGAATTGGAATTCTGGGCGGCCCTGATCAAGGTCGCCGCGTTGATCACCTTCCTCGTCGTCGGCACCATCTTCCTCGGCGGACGGTTCAACCTCGACGGACATGCGACCGGATTCAGCGTGATCTCCGGCAACGGCGGCTTGCTGCCAGCAGGCCTGCTGCCGCTGGTGCTCGTCACCACCGGCGTCGTCTTCGCCTATGCCGGAGTCGAATTGGTGGGCACCGCGGCCGGTGAGGCGGAGAACTGCGAAAAGATCATGCCGCGCGCGATCAACTCGGTCATCGCCCGGATCGCGTTGTTCTATGTCGGCTCGCTGGTCCTGCTCGCGCTGCTGCTGCCGTACACGGCCTTCAAGTCGGGGGAGAGCCCGTTCGTGACGTTCTTCGCCAAGCTCGGCATCGACAATGCCGGATCGGTGATGAACCTCGTCGTGCTCACCGCGGCGTTCTCCAGTCTGAACGCGGGCCTGTACTCCACCGGCCGGATCCTGCGCTCGATGTCGGTCAACGGCAGTGCCCCCGGTGTGGCGTCGCGGATGTCCAGCGGCGGTGTGCCTTACGTCGGCATTCTGTTGACCGGTGTCATTGCGCTGTTCGGCGTCGGGCTCAACGCACTGGTGCCCGAGCAGGCGTTCGAGATCGTGCTGAACATGACCGCGCTCGGCACCGTCGCGGCATGGGCGGTGATCATCCTCTGTCAGTTGCGGCTGTGGCAGCGGTCGCGGGCCGGGTTGATGAAGCGGCCGAAATTCCAGTTGTTCGGTGCGCCGTATACGGGTCTGGCCACCCTGGTGTTCCTGGCCGCGGTGGTCGTGCTGATGGCGACCAGCAGTGACCCGGTGCAGCGTGGCGCGGTGTTCGCCGTGCTGTTCGGCGCGGCTCCCGCGCTGGTCATCGGCTGGTTCCTCGCGCGGAAGCGGGTGCTGAACATTGCCACGCTGCGCGAGGGCTACACCGGACAGTTCCCGGTCGTTGCCGAGCGGCCCGAGCGAAAGGACAATCCCGTCGTCGTCCGCGTCGAGGAATCCGACGAGGACAACGAGACTCGCTGACCCGATCCGCGACGTGGCCGCCCCGGGTTCGGGGCGGCCACGTTTTACTGTCCGGACGATTTTCGTGCGCGCACCACCGCGAGGGCGCCGCCGCCGACCGCCACCGCGCCCGCGACGGCAAGCAGCCACCACCCGTAACCCGTCAGCAGCGCAATGACAATCACGGCCGTTGCGCCGACCGCGATGAGCAGCGTCCGTGTCGATATCGGATCCCGGGGCGCCATGGCGTGCGCGGTCGGCGTCTGGCCGGGCAAATCGGCGAAGAGCGCGGCCAATTCGGCCTTGGTGGTGACGGCGGCCGCGCGCGTGCTGCGTTCGTCGAACTCGACCAGGCTCAGCCGGCCTGCGACGAGATGCGCGGACAGTTCCCGCAACGCGCGCTCGCGCGCATCGGCGGTAATCCTGGATCCTGGCAATTCCACCATTACGGAAGAATATTCGCCTGCGGTAAGTGCTCGAAATAGTGGCTTTCCAGGAATGGGGAATATGCCTGTCGCTCAGCCGAACTCCCAACGGTGGGGAGATCCTATGCTCAATCGCAGGTGCGCAGAGAACGAGGAGTAGCGTGACCAGTGCAAGGGGAATCTACAGTTCGCTCACCGAACGGTGGGACTGGCAACTGCATGGGTCGTGCCGTGGTCTTGATTCATCGGTGTTCTTCTCGCCGGACGGCGAGCGGGGTTGGTCGAGGCACGCGCGGGTGCGTAGGGCCAAGTCCATCTGCAGCGTGTGCCCGGTCCGCGACGAGTGCCGCAGGTTCGCGCTGTCGGCCCGCGAGCCGTATGGGATCTGGGGCGGGATGTCGGAGGACGAGCGACGGCGCTACTGGGACCGGAACCGGCGCAGGCCGGCACCCGGCCAGGCCGCGCCCGCTTCGTAGCTTTGTTTGGCGATCCATAGTTAAATGTGCCGCTATTTAGTGGTACAGTACTCTGCAGTAGAGCAGGTTGATGCATGGCGTCCCGCTCTGCTTAGGTAGATCTGGCGACGGATCTACCGATGTGTCCCCGTCCCTCCTCCATCGATACTTTGATCTCGACGAGGAGGCAGAGGGGTTTGCCATGGGAAACGTGACACTGTGGATGCAGATGTCGCTCGACGGCTTTGCGGAAGGGCCCGACGAGGGAATCCACTGGCCAGTGGTCGACGAAGAGTTGTGTGGGTCGTTCTTGGATGAATTGCGCTCCGCGGACCTGTTCCTGTACGGGCGCAGGACCTACGAGATCATGGCGAACTTCTGGCCGACGGCGGACGCCGATCCCGCCATCTCGCCGTTCTACGTCGAATTCGCGCGGTGTTGGAAGTCGACGCCGAAGCTCGTCTTCTCCCGCACGTTGCGCACCGCGGGCTGGAATACCCGGGTGGTCGGCACGTCGCTGGTCGAGGAGATCACCGCGCTGCGGGAGCGGAGCGATCGCAACATGGTGCTGTTCGGCGGCGCCGAGACGGCGTCGACCTTCATGAAGCACCATCTGATCGACGAATACCGGCTGTTCGTGCATCCCCTGCTGCTCGGTGGCGGCGTTCCGCTGTTCCCGGCCACCGTCGACACGTCGGGCCTGCAGCTGGTGGACATCGCAACGTTCGACAGCGCGGTCGTCCAGATGCACTACCAGCAGGTTCCGGTGTCCTCCCGATGCATGCCGGCGGTCGCGTCCTAGTTCGTCATGCGGCGGCGGACGCCTGCTGCCGGGTGGTGTATACCCCCCGAACGACTTTCGTTGCCCGTTTTGTTGTGCTATGTCACAGTCGGCGGATACCCTGCATATGCAGGAGCATATGCACGTGCACGAGAGCCTGCCGAGAGGGAACGCTGATGCTGGAACTCGCTGGTACCGCGGTTGCCGCACGACCGCGCGAGGTGCCATTGGTCGAACAGCGAGCGGCGGCCCGACCTGATCACTTAACGACAGCGTCGAGTGGTTTCGTCGGACGCGCCGCGGAGCTGGACCAGATCGCGCGGTTGCTACTCGGCCCGGCCCGGCTGATCACGCTGATCGGTTCGGGCGGTATCGGCAAGACCAGGCTCGCCGCCGAAGCGCTCGGCGACTTCCAGCGCAATCATCGGGTCGTCGTGCACTGGGCGCGCCTGGCGCGCCTGCCGGGCGGCGCCGCGGTCACCGCGATCGCGGCGGAGGTCACCAGAGCGGTGCTCGGCTCCGCGACCGCGGAGTGGGAAGCTGCGGTGGCGGAGCTGAGTGCCGCGCGCGGCGAACGGCGCATCCTGCTGATGATGGACAACTGCGAGCATGTGATCGATGGCGCGGGCCGGGTCATCGCAGAGCTCCTCGAGACGGTGCCCGGGCTCACGATCGTCGCGACGAGTCGCGAACCGATCGAATGGGTCGACGAGCAGTTGCTGAGCGTGCCGCCGTTGACTCGGCAGGAAGCCGTCGAGTTGTTCTGCGAGCGTGCGGAATTCGCCGGTTCCCGGATCGGCGAACCTGATCAGCTCGCCACCGTGGCGCAGATCTGCGTTCGGGTGCACAACCATCCGTTGTTCGTCCGCCTGGCGGCCGCGCGGCTGTTGCGGCAGCCGTTGGCGGTGGTGCTGCGCGAACTGAGCGGCACCGACTCCGATCGGCGGATGGACTGGTCGCACGGGCCTCGGGTCGGCGCCGAAGCGCGGCACCAGCGGCTTCGCGACGTGATCGGCTGGTCCTATGACCTGTGTGCGTTGCCGGAACGTCTACTCCTCGAACGGATGTCGGTCTTCGCGGCCGATCTCGACCTGAATCCCGCCGAGGAATCCGACGGCCGCCGCGTCGGTCGCGGTGCCGATCTGGACGCCATCCTTGCGATCTGTGTCGATGAGGAGCCCGGGTCCGGCGCCGTTGGGCTTGCGCGCGACGAGATCGAAGGGCTGCTCACGCGTCTCGTGGATCGGTCCCTGGTTTCCCGGCGGATCACCAAAACCAGCGTGCGGTACTACCTGGTGGAAAGCGTCCGGTTGTTCGCGCGGCGCAGGCTGTGCGAGCGGGCGGACGGCGGGCCGAATGAGTTGGCGCGGTTGACGAAACGGCATCGCAGGTACTTCCGCGACATCGTGATCCGGGCGCGGGCCGATTGGGGCGGGCCCGCCGAGCGCGTGGCACGGGACGACTGGATGCGTCCGGCGTGGAACAACATCGTTGCGGCGCTCGAGCTCAGCGATACCGACACCGGCGAGCGCGCGGTCGCCGTCGACCTCGTCGCGGCAATGTTCCCGCTGCCCTTGGTCTTCCTCGGCGATTCGGTGGCCGAGCTGCGGGACCGGATCGAGCGGGTGCTCGCGATCGGCGACCCGACGCCGCCACGACCGGACCGGCCCGATATCCCGGCCAGGGCGATGGTCGCCTGGCTTGCGCTGTGCCAGGGCCACGTTCAGATCGCGGCGCCCCTGCTCGACGAGTGCTTCGCGGCATGCGGGCTTGCCACGGCCGAATGGCGGCGCAATCCCGAAACCGACGCCGGACTGCCCGCTCCCGCCGAATTCGCCTGGGGCATAGAGCTTGTGTTCGTGCGCCGCGACGCCCGTGCGGCGATCGTCTTCGCCAGGGCGCGCGACAAGTACCGGCGCGATGGCGATCGAGCAGGCGTGGTGGCGAGTGAACTGTCCAGACGGCTGGCCGCCGGTCTGCTCGGGTCGGTCGAACCGGGCCAGGAGCCGGGGGATTGCGGGCCCGAGCACGAGGGCGTGCGCGAGGGGATGGCCGTCGCCGATCTGATCGCCGCAGGTGCGTTGACCCGGCATCGAGATTCCGTGCGCGCGTTGACACTCGAGCGGCAGGCGTTGCAGCGACTGGTGGCGACCGGTGATCGCTGGGGCGCGTTGTGGGCGGTGCAATCGCGGGTGTGGTCGCTGGCGCGCAAGGTCGAGAGTTCGGCGCGCACCGCAGGCAGCGGCAGGCGCGATGTGGTCGAGGTGGCCATCGAAGCCGCCCGGCTCATCGGCGGCGCCAACACGTTGCGCGCGCGGCTCGGTATCGACATTTCGGGCCTCGGCCCCTATGCCGATCGGCACCAGAGGGCGATCGAGATATTGACCGATTTCCTTGGGCACGAAGCATATACCCGCGCCGAGCAACAGGGCGCGCTGCTCGGCGCGGAGTCCGACGAACTACCGCGCTTCGCGCTCGGCACGTTGGCGATCGACGACCTGCCGCCGGAACATCCCACCCGCCAGCATGTTCCGTCGTATTGGGACGATTTGACGCTCGCGGAGGAACAAGTCGCGGTGCTGGCAGCGGCGGGCTGGACGAATACCGCGATCGCGACCCGGCGCGGAAGTTCGTTCAAAACCGTCAACGCCCAGATGGTTTCGGTATTCCAGAAGCTGAATATCACCTCGCGCGGCGAGATTATCGGACTGGTGCCCGACGACAAGGTCGATCAGGTGCGCGCCGAATCCGTGCAGCGACCTCGTCGCCGGGCACGGGCGCAGCGCGTGTCGTGACGCCATGGCCGTCGTCGGCGTACCGGCAGTCCCGTCGCTGGGAACAGCATTAGCCGTTCCCGACCGATACGATTTTCGGAGTCACTCGAAATACCTTGGGCGACATAAGATTCGAGATCGAGAGGCAGCAAATATGGCGGAGGAAACGCACTCGGTCGACGACGACACGCACGCCGATATTCCGCTCGGTCAGCCGACCGCTGCGCGCATGTACGACGAGGCGCTCGGCGGAAAGGATCATTTCGAGGTCGACCGCGCGGCGAATGCGCGGCTGTACCAACTGATCGGTGAATCCAGGGTGCGTTCGACGGCCATGGAGAACCGGCGCTTTCTGGGGCGGGTGGTGGAGTATCTGTCGAAAGAACGCGGTATCCGCCAATTTCTGGATGTCGGCTCCGGCTTGCCGACCGTGCGCAATACGCACGAGATCGCGCTGGAAGCCAACCCCGATGCCAGAGTCGTCTACGCCGACATCGATCCGATTGTGGCCGCGCACGGTCAAGCCTTGCTCCGCAGCGGCACAACTCGGGTGATCACCGCGGATATGCGAGATCCCACCTCGATACTCGGCCATCCGACAACGCTGGAGATGATCGACTTCGACGAGCCGGTCGCCGTGCTGTTCATTGCGGTATTTCATTTCGTGACCGCCGCGGACGACCCGGCGGGGATCGTGGCGGCCTTCCGGGACAAGCAGGCGCCAGGATCATGCATCGCCCTTTCCCATCTCACCACCGACGGCATGTCCAGCGAGGAGCAGAACGGATGGCAGGCCGGGTTCGCGGGCGCGACGGTGCCGTTGGTGCTGCGTGATCAGGGTGCGATCCGGAGTTTGTTCGAGGGGTACGACCTGGTAGAGCCCGGTCTGGTCCGGCCGTGGCAATGGCGGCCCGGCGCACTCGATTCACCAAGGACCGCGTCACTTTTCGGTGCGGTCGGCGTCAAGCAACCGAGCGTGTAAGCGTAATGACGCGGCGGGTACGCCGATATCGTTGGCGCAACGGTCCGAGCACGCCGCGCGGTGCTCGGCCTGGTGTGAGTGGACGAAGGGACAGTGACGTGACCGAAATCCCGGACATTCCGGTGATCGGGATGGCCAGTGGCGGGCCAACCATATTACGGATGGTGCTCGGTGCACGCCTGCGAAGATTGCGCGAAGCCAGTGGTGTGAGCAGAGAGGACGCCGGAGCCGCCATCCGGGCGTCCGATTCGAAAATCAGCAGGCTCGAGCTCGGCCGGGTGCCTTTCCGGGAACGTGATCTGGAGGATCTACTCACCCTCTACCGTTTCACCGATCGCGCCGAGCGCGAAGAATTCTTGGCCTTGGCAAGGCAGGCGAACGCCTCGGGCTGGTGGCAGCGCGACAGTGATTGGCTGCCGCGCTGGCTGGGTACCTTTGTCGGGCTCGAACAGGCCGCCCAATTGATTCGTGGCTACGAGCCGCGATTCGTGCCTGGGCTCTTGCAGACTCCGGAGTACGCGCGTGCGGTGCTGCGCTTTCTGCACCCCGATGAACCGGACGAGATGATCGAGCGCAGGGCCACATTGCGCCTACGCAGGCAAGAGATTCTCGATCGGCGGCAGCCACCTTCGGTGTGGTACGTCGTCACGGAGTCGGCATTGCGATTCCCATTCGGCGACACCGAGATCTGGCAGGCACAACTGGAATGCCTCGTTGACGCTGTCGCGGAATCGAATGTCACGATCCAGATATTGCCGGACGACGCGGGCGGGTCCGCCATTGCCGGTGGACCGTTCACGGTTTTGCGTTTCGTGGAACCGGAGGTGACGGACGTGGTCTTCGTGCCACAGCTCACCAACGGCGCGTTGCTGGACAAGCGCGCGGATCTCGACGCGTATCTCGCGGTGGCGAGCCGCTTGTCGGTGGCGGCCGCCTCGCATGAGCGGACCCCGCTGATGCTGTCGGACTATCTGGCCAAGAGCTGACGTCGGCCGTACGCACGACCAATTGCCTGCCGCGCTGCTTGTCGTCCTGTCCGTGGTCTGACGCTGTCGCTCGATCGGCAGCAACGTGGTTCAAGCGGTGCACCGTCCACTGGTTGCGCCGTTACCTAACGTGTCGTTAAATAGCGGTACAATAGGTTGGTGTGACGCAGAGAGGAATCGGGTTGTCGGCTCCAGGAACCCGATCCGGGCGAGTGGGCCGCAGGCTCGTGGCGGGTATCGGGCTCGGCGCGGTGATCGCGCTGGTGATCACGGTGGCGATGATCGTCGTCGACCATGGTTCGGCGGCGCCGGTGGCGAACGCGGTGTGCCCGGGGGACGCGCGGTCCGCCTCGGCGGAGTGGGCGCCGACCCATACCGACATCGATGCGCCGAATGACCGGCATCCGTTCGCAGGCAACGGATATCTCGGACTGCGCGTCCCGCCGCGCGGAATGGGCTATGCGGCCAACGGCGACAAGAACGGGCGGCCGCAGTACGACGGCGCGTTCGTCGCCGGACTGTTCGCCGTGTCGCCCTCGGCCGACGAGGGGCGTGAAGTCATTGCGGCCCTTCCCAATTGGTCGACGCTCACGGTCGATGTCGGCGGCGAGCAGTACGACGCGAGCACCGCGGCCACCCGGATCTCGAACTTCGCTCAGACGGTGCACCTGCGCTGCGGGCTGGTGCGCACCACCCTCACCTGGACCGCGGCGAACGGCAAGGCCACCGACCTGGTCTACGAGGTGCTCGCTGATCGGTCCGACCAGCACGCGGGTGCAGTCCATCTCACCCTGGTGCCGCACTGGTCCGGCGACATCACCGTCACCGACGTGCTCGACGGCGCAGGCGCCCGCCGGATCACCCGCACCGGCACCGACGCGCCCGGCGACGACAGTGTCCGCGTCGAGTTCCGCACCGAGGGCACCGCGGTCGCCGGGTCCGTCGCGTCGGTGTTGCGCACCGACACCTCGGCGACGGTGCGCAGCGCACCGGGTCGTGATCTCACCGTCGCGCAGGCCGCTCGATTCCCGGTGGTCGCCGGAAACACCTACGAGGTCACCAAATTCGTCGGCGTCGACACCGCGCTGACGGCAGCGGATCCGGCCGAATCCGCATTCGCCGCCGCCTGGCGGGCGGCGTTCAAAGGATGGCCCCGGCTACTCGCGAGCACCGCGGCCGCCTGGCGTGACCTGTGGGCGGGCGATATCGAGCTGCCCGGCCGCGCCGATCTGCAGCGTTCGGCGCGCGCCGCGCTGTACTCGCTGTACGCCAATACCGCTGCGCGACAAGACAACAGCATCTCGCCGGTCGGTCTCGGCAGCGATGAGTACGCGGGTCAGATCCGTGGTGAGGCCGAGCGCTCGATGCTGCCTGCGTTGCTGCAGTTCGTGCCGGAGTCGGCGAGATCGCTATTGGAATACCGTTTTCGGACGTTACCTGCGGCCAAGGCGAATGCGCGGCGACTCGGGCTTCGCGGCGCGCTCTACCCGTTGACCAGCGGCAGTCGCGGCGATCTCGACGAGTGCCGCGGCTGGGCGCCGCCGCGGTGTCTTACCCAGATTCATCTGCAAGGCGACATCTCGCTGGCCGTCTGGCGGTACTACCTGGCGACCGGCGACAAACATCAGCTGCGGACCAGGGGCTGGCCGATCATGCAGAGCATCGCGGAGTTCTTCGCGTCGCGGGTCACACCGAATCCCGACGGCAGTTTCTCGCTGGAGAATGTCGCAGGACCTGACGAGAACAGCAACGGTGTCAACGACGGCGTGTACACGAATGCGGTTGCGGCACTGGCTTTGCGCAATGCCGCGCAGGCCGCCGAAGCGCTGGGGGAGCGGTTTCCCGCCGAGTGGCGCACGATCGCCGACCACGTGCGGATGCCCTTCGACCCCGCAGGGAACGTCTTCCCGCAGTACGACGGCTATGCAGGTGCTCCGATCGAGCAGGCGGACGCGGTCCTGCTCGTCTACCCGCTGGAATGGCCTATACCTCAGGATGTTTCGGCCGATCTGCGGCAATACTATGCGGCGCGAACCGATCCGGACGGCCCGGCGACGACCGATGGGATGCATGCCGTCGCCGCCGCGGCGGTCGGGGCGCCCGGTTGTGTGACGGCTGCATTTCTCGAGCGCGCGGTCCGCCCGCTCGCGCGAGCGCCGTATGGGCGGCCCGCCGCGGCGGGTGCGTTCGTGCAGGCCGTCACCAACGGATTACTCGGTCTGCGGTGGCGGGCCGACGAGGTCGAGCTCGACCCGGTCCTGCCTGCCGAACTCGGCACCGCACCGCATCTGCGCGGTATGCAATGGCATGGGCGGACTTTCGACGCAGAGCTCGGCCAGGACAGCACCACGATCACGCTGAAAACCGGTGCGCCGATGCGGGTTCGGACACCGGCGGGAGTGCAAGAGGTCGGCAAGGGCAGCACGCTGACGGTTCCGACACGCCGCCCTGATCGCACCGGCAATCTCGCGCGCTGCAAGCAGGTTTCGTCCAGTTCGGATGAGGCAGGCAGCTACGCGGGAGCGGCCATCGACGGCAGCGCCGCAACGAGCTGGGCGCCGGACGGGCCGCAAGGCAACCTCACCGTCGATCTCGGCGGGCCCACCCGCATCGGTCGAGTGCTGCCGCACTGGGCCTCCGCTGCGCCGATCACGTCCACCGTGCAGATATCGGGGGACAACCGCACCTGGACAACGGTTCTCGTGGACAAAGTGACCGGAGCGTTGCCGACGCCGACAGTCACCCGCTATGTCCAGCTCGACGTCACGGCGACGGACCCGACGACCCGGCCCGCGGTGCGGGAACTGGAGATAGGCGGTGAGCAATGAGCCGTGCGCTACGGCACGCTCGCGGTCGCGGGCGCGATCACCCTGGCTTCGGTCCCCGCTGGAGGACCCGGGATCGTGTCGACCTGCGTCGGGGGACTGGGAATCACGTCGACCTGAGTCGAGGGATTCTGAGCCGTGTCGAGCGGTGCCGGGGAGCTCGGCAGGTCGACCGTGCCCTGTGCGTCGGCGGTCAGCACTTCCTCGTACATGCCCAGCATCGACTGGATGGTCGGGGTCTGCGACTCCTCCGGCAGCCTGGCGAGATGATTGAGGATGTCGCCTGCGCGCAGGTACATGTGGTCGAGCGGATCGAGGTAGCGGTCGTCGGCCCACCAGAGTTGCGCCCGCGAATAGCGGCGCAGGAGTACGACGTCGACCCGAGGCTGACCATCGGCGCGGACCCGACCGCCGGGGGTGTGTAACCAGTGCAACTCGACGAGCAGCAGTTCGGGCAGCAGCACCTTGCTCATGATCAGGTCGGGGTCGGCGGGCCGCTGGCGTTCGTGGTCGTCGATGATCGCGAGCGCGTGTGCGATCCCGGCCAATTCCTCGGTGGTGGCGCTGGACATCCACGGCCGCAGCCCGAGGTCCCAAGCGCGCCTTTGCAGGTCGGCGATAGTCGGCAGCGCGAAAGCGGCGCCGGGCAGGAAGCGCCGCTGACGGCGGTACACCACGCGGGCGATGTCGATCAGGATCGACCACCAGAAGGCGAAGTTCAGCTCCGCCTGGTCGGCGGGGTGCACCTTGGCGTGCCCGGCGGGCAGCGGCATCGTCTTCGCCCGTTCCCCCGCCGCGACCAGCGTGTCGAAGTCGATCCGAATACCGTTGTCGCGCAGGAAGGCCAGCGACCACCACAGGATGTGCGGCTGCAGCCATTGCCTGCCCTGCGAGCCCGCGTAGGAGTTGCGGAAGTATCGGACGAGACGCTGCTCGGTGCTCAACTCGTCACCGTTGAGCTGGACGCTGCGAGACATGGGCAGCGGCAAGCCCTTGTCGGCGTCAGCGGCAGTGGAGAAGGCCGCTGCTGGGTCCGGCGTCGCGAGCTTCCCAGCGGGAAAGGCGCGGTAGAGCGATATCGCCGACACCACTGCCCAGGTGCCTTCGAGCAGCAGGAAGCCATAATCCCGACCGATGTAGGCGAGCGCGGCAAGCATGGTGCCGCCGACGGCGTTCACCGTCAGATACGAAGCAGAACTGTCTTTCACTGCGCCGGCCTGAGCGGCGATGAATCCGGATAACAGGAGTAGTGCGCCGAGAACTTGCAGGACTTGACTCATCGGGGCCTCGTGTGTCGCTCGCCGCCGCACCGGGTGCACCAGCTCGGTAACGCAAAGCTCGGTCGATCCGAAACTCTCGATAACGAATGCTGTTGGGGCGTCGGTCAATGTGTGTCCAAGATCGCCGTTATCGTGCAACTCTCGGGTCGCACTACGCATCAGGAGACACGGGGCATACGCATCGGTTTCTACTTAGGCAGAGTCGTGCCCGGCGTCGTCGGCGGTGATCACCTCGCGATGGGAATCCGATCGGTGACGTACATGATGTGGCCCTCGGCGTCATACGCAGGGTTCTCCCGCGTCGGTGTGAACTGTTGATCCACGGTGCGCTGAAGTATGCGCATCGGACTGCCGTCCTGGACGATCGAGTTATTCGCGCCGATCCAGCTCTTCGACTGCGGTTCGTAGACGGCGAAATCGAAATTCGGGTTTCCGCCAGGCTTGGCCAGTTGCCGATCCCCTGTCATATCGAGCTGCCAGGTCTCGGCGTTCGGTGTGAATGCCCACGGGTTGGGGATCGGTGTGCCGACGAGTCCTTCGCGGTCGGTTATCTCGTCCTGTCCGGTCCAGAATCTGTGGTGAACCGTCACGACGCTCCACTGGTCGGGGGGACTGTTGGGTAGATCGAGGCGGAGGCTTGGTATCTGTGACAGTGTTCTGTCGTCGCGCATCATGCGCTCAGCCACATCGGCATCGGTAGCATTCCGGAATATGTGCATCAACCTTTCCTCGTATAGGGAAACTCTTTTGAAAGTATTCCAGTTGCCCTCTTTCCTGACCTCGACACGATAATCGAGCAATTGTTCCCGGAATTGCCCAGGCATCCGTGCCAACACCCCCTCTGCTATTTTTTCGGCCCCCTTCAGGATCTCGTCGGCACCCTTGAGAACGTCGCGCGTAAACGCGGTCTGCTGTAGCCGGTGGTCTTCTTCGGCAACGGTCCGAAGTTTTCGCAGCCGCCGAATCATGGCGGTTGACTGATCGCCGTGCAACAGCGTGTTTTCGACAAGGGCCAGTACCCGGTGCGCGTGCGGATCGGCGAATACGTTGTGCTGCGGTATCATCTCGCCGTTGGTCAAACCGAGGTAATGTGCGACGACTCCGACGCAGCCGCCGCGCGTGATGGTGTCCACATCCTCGAAAGTCAGCTCGCGACCTGTTCTTTGCTCGAATCGGTGTAGGTACTCTCGGACCGTCCATACGCGTGGTGGCGCCAACCCGCGCGGCGTCGTTGTGGCGTGTTCGAACGGTGGCACGGGGGCGTCGGCCGGAGTGTCGTCGGCATGCTCGAGCCGCCGCCGATCTTGTGTTGTGAACGTGCGGCTAGCCGTCTTGGCGTTGTCGACGGTTTCCTGATAGCGGGGGCGGATTCCCGAGCCGGTGATCTGTGCGAAACGGTCGCCGATGCGCTGGGTGATCCGAACGAGCTTTTCTATGGCTTGGCTGAACAACCATCCTCACCCGGTAGTCCGCGGCCCCCTCGAGTGCAGCACATGCTACTGCCGCTTGCCGCGCCGGGCGTGCTCGTCTTCTCGGCAGTGGGAGGGTCACGACGCCAATCGGGTTGAGTGCTCGAAATACTCGTCGGTTGGGGTAATCCGGCGGGGTTCGGTCACTGCCGAACCCCGCCGGGTATCGGGTCATGGCACGAGGACCGCAGCGCCGGTGAACCGGCCACCCTTGAGATCACGCAACGCCTTGTCCGCCTCGTCGAGGGAGTACTTGTTGGCCGTCACGCGCAGTGGATTCGCGGCGACGTAGTCCATGAATTCCCGTGCGTCGTCGAGGGTATTGGCGGTGACGCTGCGAATCTGCTTCTCCCAGAACAGGTCGCGGTGATAGTCCATCGCCGGGATGTCGGGCAGGTAGATGGTGGGCAGCACCAGGATCCCGCCGGGGACCAGCGCCTGCAGCGCGGGCAACATGAGATCGCCGACCGGCGGGAACAACAGGGCCGCGTCCAACGGCTCAGGCGGCGGATCGGCAACGCCCTGCGCCGAGCTGGCGCCGAGCTCGATCGCCAACTCCATGGCATCGGTCCTGCGCGTCATCACGTGCACCCGCGCGCCACGGGCCAGCGCCAGTTGCGCGGCGATATGGCCGCTGCCTCCGAAGCCGTATATACCGACGACACCGCCCTCGGGCAGGTCGGCGAGATTGAGTGCCCGGTAGGCGCTCACCCCGGCGCACAGCAGCGGCGCCGCTTCGAGATCGGAGTACTGCTCCGGTAGCGCGACGGCGAAATCCTCGGGCACTGTGGCGAATTCGGCGAACCCGCCGTCACTGTCCCAGCCGGTGTACTCGGATTCCTGACACAGATTTTCCGCGCCGGTGATACAGAACCGGCAGGTGCGGCAGGTGCGGCGCAACCACGAGATCCCGACCCGGCTGCCGATCGGTGTGCTGGTGGCCGACCCGCCCGCCACGACCTCGCCGATCACCTCGTGTCCTGGAATGACGTGCTCGCGGTGCACTGGCAGATCGCCCATGGTGACATGCAGATCGGTGCGGCACACGCCGCACGCGAGCACCCGGACCAGCAACTCGTCGATTTCCGGCTCGGGGACCGGCGCGGAACCAGGCGCCACCGGATTACTGGCGAGCGGCCCCGGCTCGGTGACCCGCCAGACCCGCATCGTCGTTGGTGTGCCGGGCATTCGCGGCCCGGATAGGTTCAGCTCATTCGAGGTGCTGACGTTGCCCATCGGAATCCATTTCTGTGCGATCTGGCGTGACTCTTAGGTGGGCACGCTAGGCGCATAGGTAGGTTCGTCGAATCAGTGTCAGCGGCGGTCTCGGCGATAGATCATCTATCGGAAGATTGCCTTTCTCAATGCTGGGAAGCAGGTCTCGACATGGCACGTATCCTGGGTTTGTCTCTGTTCAGGACCTCGACAACCTCCGGATATCATTGGCGATTCCTCATTTTGACTTTCCGGGGGCAATTCGAGTTTCGGCGAATGGCGATGGGCTGCGGTATTTTGCCGTTGTCATATATCGGCGGTGCATATTATGGAGAATTCGCACATGGTGTTTCCGCGACGGAACCGTCGGCTCGTCGTGGAGGGCGCGAGTGCTGGTCGGATCGAACCGTTGCTGTCCGCGGAGGAGTTACTCGACGCCATCCGCGGCTCACTCGACAACAATCATCCGCTCGCGCGCTTGGCATTTCGGCTCGCCGACCTGCACCGTCGTGACGAGAGCGCGCACGGTGCGGCCGCGCACCGCGGCGCACACGCCGATCTCGTGCACGACATCGATGTGTGGATCGAACGCATCGTGCCGCAGCATCGTCGCGGCGGCACTGTGCACACCGAAACATTGGGCTCGGTCATCGATCGTATGGCGGCCGCGCAGGTTCGCGCGGACGCCGTGCTGACGGGAAACCCGAACGCGAGCGCACCCGAGGTGCACGCGGCGTGGTATCGCCTCGCCGAACTCGTCGACGGTTACAACGATCTGGTGACCGCGGTGGTCGCCGGGCACCGGCGGCTACCGGTGCCCCATCGGATGAGCGGTGACCTAGCCGGGTGACGAGCTAGCGCGCCCGAGCGCGACGACGTTCGATCTCACTGGCGACCCGTGGCTGCTGATCGGCGGGGACTAGGGCATGGATGTCCTCGCGTGAACTGATGGCCAACTTGTGCAGGATCGAGGCCATCTGGGCGTCCACCGTGCGGTTCGAACTGCCGCGCCGCGTGGCGATCGCCGAATTGGTCCACCCGGCTGCCGCCAGCACCGCGACGTCTTGTTCGGCGGCGGACAGTTCGTGCCACGCCGAAGGCCGATACTGTCGGACCGGGTGATCCACCGGCAGTCGGTCCAGCGACAAGGTGCCGAGCGCCAGCTGGGTCACCTCGCCCAGCTCCGGTCGCAACATCGCGCCTTCGCGTTCGGCGGCGGCGAATGCCTCCGGCCCGAGCACCTGGCGTGCTACCTCGGCGGCCTTCTCCGTCTCATCGGAGAACGGGCCGAGATTCTTGATGTCGGCGCCGACGCGGTGCCGCAAGGTCGCGGCGCCGCCGGTGAGCCGCGCGATTTCCAGCGACCACCGCAGCACCTGCTCCGGTTGTCTGCCCTGCGGTGCGCGGGCGTCGGCGACCTGCTGCGCGAGCGCCCATGCCAGGAAATGGATCGCCCAGACCGCGCCCCATTGGTCTCTGGTCGAATCCTGGTAGGCCAACGCCTTTCGGAGGATGGTGACCGCCTGCAGCGGGTCGCCGTGCTTGGTCAGCGCGAGCGCCCAGGCCATTTCGGCCCACGATTGGGTCCACTGCGCGCCGGACTCGGTGACGGTCGCCACATACGCAGCGGTGATCTCGCGTGCCTCCTTGGCGGTCCCGAGGAATCCCGCGGCAAGCGCCCGGAACAATTCGGCCATCGCGGCGCCGCCCGGATCGCCCATGGCGGCGAACTGTTTGCTTGCCCTGGCCAGCACCGGGATCGCGCAGGGCGCGCGGTCCACCAGCATCAACTGGCACCCTCTCGCGAATTCCACCGGCGGCGGCAGACCGAGATCACGCGTGGGTTCGGACCGCCAGTCGGCCGCGCTCGCCTCGGGAAGGCACAGCGCGACACACTGGTCCAGCGTCCGCATGGCCTCATCGACCTTGCCCTGGCAGAGGCCGACCCAGCTGATCAGCGCCAAGGCCCCGACTTCGAGTTCGCGCGGCGGCGGGTCGAGCGCGCGGGTGGCGGCCAACGTTTGTTCGGCCCAGCGCCGGGCCTCGCGCAGCGAGCCTTTGTAGAACGGGACGCGAGAGCCGATCAACCCGACGGCGATCTCCAGGCCGATTTGCGCCTCCCCCGGGGTGGCCAGGCTGCCGTCGATGGCGCTGAGAATGTTGTCCCATGCCGCGCGGGCCCAGTTCAACAACTCCACCTCGGCGGTGCTGTACCACGTGGACTGGATGCGGGCGACCATGTCGCGGTAGTACCTGCGGTGGCGTCCGGTCAGTCGGGTCCACTCGTCGCCTGGGCGATCGAGCAGCCGCTGCTGGGCGAACACGCGGCAGCTCTCCAGCAGCGAGTACCTGACCGAGTTCGGTGTCATGTGCACCAGCACCAGCGACTGATCGCTGAGGCGTTCGAGCAGTCCGGCGACCTCGTGGACGGCGATGGACTCCGCGCCGCCATCGGAGTCGGCATCGGCGCAGACCGCCTCGATCGCGGCCAGCTCCGCGCCGACATCACCGTCGGCGGCGCTGCCCTTGTCGTCCGGTGCGATGTCGTAGCCCGCCGAGAACACCGACATCCGTTCGAACAGCAGGCGCTCTTTCGGCGTGCACAGGTCGTATGACCACGCGATGACGTTGCGGATGCCTTGCTGGCGTTCGTCCGCGCCGGCTCGCGGCCCGTGCGACCAGGTGAGCCTGCGATCGCCGGCACCGCCGGTGAGGTCGTCCAGGATCATCATCAAGGGCTGGCGCCGCAGCCGCGCGGCCGCCAACTGGATGTGCAGCGGATGGTTGTGCACGTGCCTGCAGATCGAGTCGGCGAGGGTGATCTGGTCTTCGTCGACGATGGCGTGGCCGGACAGTTCGGCGCGCTGCCGGAAGAAGTCGAGCGCATGCCCGCGCGACAGCGGGGGGACGGGGACGAGTTGTTCGTCGACCCAGCCGATCGCCTCGCGGCTGGTCGCCAGCACAGTGAGGCCTGGCACCGCGTCGAGCAGACCGGTGATCACCTGGCCTGCTCCGTCCAGCACGTGCTCGCAATTGTCGAGCACCAGCACCGACTGCCCCTTCGCCACGGAGCCGCCGAGCGTATCGATCAGCGTCTCCCACACCGACCGCCCGGAATAGTCGGCCTCGACGATCGAGTGCGCGATCTCCTCCGCGACCGTTTCCGCGCTCGCGCCCTTGGCCAGCCTGGCCAAGCGCGCCCAGCGCACCGGCAGGTGTTTGGCTTTGTGGTACCGGTGCACGGCTTCGGCGGCCAGCCGGGTCTTGCCGATGCCGCCCGCACCGATCAGGGTGATCAGCGGAGCTGAGCCCATCAAGAGCGTATTGATATGTTCGAGCTCGGATTCTCGGCCGATGAAGTCGTTGGTAGTCGCCGGTGGTAGCGCACCAGCTTTGCGTGAACGTGGTGCTGACACATTTGTGAGACTAGTCATCTATTTGCCGTTATGGGCTGCGAATCCGGTTGTGGGAGTCCGGAAGTCTGTCGTCGGCGTACTCGGTGCCGGTCCCGCCGATCCGTGACGGGGCATGCGCTGTGGCCACCGGGTGATCAGCGCCAGAGCAGTCTACTCGGTTCGAGGCTTAATTGGTCGACCGTTCAATGTGAGGCCGTTATGGCCGTGCAGAACGGGAGACGTCGAGGGGCGGCCCCGGTGGGGTACCTGAATTGCAGGCGGGCCCGCTATCGCCGCGAATACGGTCGAGTGGGAGGTGTCGCAACTTCCGGCAGCGAAAACGCGAGAGCGGAACTGGTCGACAGCGCTACCGGACCGCCGGACGTGACCCGTCGAATCCCGCCGAAGGGGTTGGCTGTGAGTTCGCCACCAGCTGCTCACTGGCTGAGCATCGGGTGGCCGTCGTCGTCCAGCCGCACCGAGAAACTTTGGCGCAGTAGGTCGTCGGGGTCGGGGTGGTCGGACCGGGTGTGGCAGCCCCGGCTTTCGGTGCGGGCCATCGCGGCGAGCAGCACTGTCTGTGCCGCCAGGGTCAGGGCGGTGTCCTCGATTCCGGAGATGAGCTGCGCGGATGGATGGGTCTCCGGTCGCGGGTCTGTCGTGTCCGCAGGCTTGGTGCGCAGCGTTCGACGTTGTGCCGTAACGGCTTTCATTCGCTCGAGCGCCTCTTCGAGTCCGGCTCGCTCGCGCACGATCGAGGCATGATCGGTCATCAGCCGTTGGAGCAGCGTGCGGTCGGCGGCATGGTCTACCCGAGTGGGGATGTCGCGCACCCGTACTCGGACACCGCGGCGTTCGGCGGCGGCCACACCGACTCGTGCGCCGACGACGAGACCTTCCAGCAAGCTGTTGGACGCCAACCGATTCGCGCCGTGCAGGCCCGTTCTGGCCACCTCGCCCGCGGCATAGAGGCCGGGGATCGGGGTGCGGCCGTGCGGATCGGTCAGCACGCCGCCACATTGATAGTGCGCGGCAGGGGCGACCGGGATCAGGTCGGCCTCGGGATCGATGCCTGCCGCGCGACAGGATCCGGTGATCGTCGGAAACCGTTGGGCGAAACCGGTTATGGCGCGCGCGTCCAGATAGACGTGATCGGTGCCGAGGGCGCGCATCCTGGTCGCGATGGCCCGCGCGACCACGTCACGGGGTGCGAGGTCGCCGCGCGGATGAACACCGGCGGTCACCGACTGCCCGTCCGAGTCCACCAGCACCCCGCCCTCGCCGCGCACCGCCTCGCTGATCAACGGCCGCCGACCGCGCCCACCCGGCGTGTACAGCACGGTCGGGTGGAACTGCACGAACTCGAGGTCGGCCACGGCGGCGCCGGCGCGCAGGGCAAGCGCGATGCCGTCGGCGGTGGCGCCTGGCGGGTTGGTGCTCGACGCGTACAGCTGGCCGAGGCCGCCGGTGGCCACGAGCGCGGCAGGCGTGTGCACCACCCCGAATCCCTTGTCGGACAGCACGACAACGCCCTGGATCCCGTTCGGCCCGGTGACGATGTCGCGCGCCGCCGCGCCGAACAGCACCGGCAATCCCGCCGCGTTGAGCGTTCGCTGTACCTCGGCGCCGGTCGCGTCGCCACCCGCGTGGATGACCCGCCTGGTGCTGTGCCCGCCCTCCCTGGTGCGCGCGACCGCGCCGTCGGCGCGGGTGTCGAACACCGCGCCGAGCCGGGTCAGCGTGGCCACCGCGTGCGGTCCGCCCCCGACGACGGACCGCACGGCGGCCGGATCACATAATCCCGCGCCGGCGTCAACGGTGTCGCGCACATGGGATGTCACCGAATCATCCTGCGGCGCAACAACAGCGATCCCGCCCTGGGCGTAGTGGGTCGCGGTGTCGAGCGGGCCGCCTTTGGCGAGCACCACCACCCGCAGCCCCCTGGCCACCGCGGTGCGGGCGGCGGTGAGCCCGGCGATGCCACCCCCGATCACCACCAGATCGGCACCCGATTCCCACTCGATCACCGGGGCACTCATGGCGACCAGCTGCGGCGCCGGGTCGGCACGCGTAGGTCCGCACGGCTATTCATCGCCACCGGGTTGTCCGATCTCGATCATGCGTTGGACCGAGTTACGGCCGCGGGCTGCGGTTTCGGGGTCGACGTGGACCTCGTCCCGGCCCTCGACCAGGCAGCGCAGCAGCGCGGCGGGGGTGATCATCTTCATGTATTTGCACGAGGCCCGGTCGTTGACGGCTTGGAAGTCGATACCGGGAGCGGCTTTCCGCAGCTGGTGCAGCATGCCGATCTCGGTAGCCACCAACACCTGAGTAGACCCACCGCCACGGCGCTGGCGTACCTCACGGGCGGCGTCGATCATGCCGCCGGTGGACAGGATGTGTACCCGCTCGGACGGGAACGCGCCCTCCCCGGCCAGGTACAACGCGGAGGTGGCACAACCACATTCGGGATGCACGAACAACTCCGCGTCCGGGTGGGTGCGGGCCTGCTCGGTGAGCTCGTCTCCGTTGATCCCCGCGTGCACGTGGCACTCACCAGCCCAGATATGCATGTTCTCCCGGCCGGTGACGCGTTTGACGTGCGCGCCCAGGAACTGATCGGGCAGGAACAGCACTTCCCGGTCGGGGTCGATCGAGGCGACCACCTCCACCGCGTTCGAGGAGGTGCAGCAGATATCGGTCAGCGCTTTGACTTCGGCGGTGGTGTTCACATACGACACCACCACCGCGTTCGGGTACTCGGCCTTCCACGCCCGCAACTCCTCGGCCGAGATCGAGTCCGCCAGCGAACACCCCGCCCGCTGATCCGGGATCAGCACCGTCTTGGCCGGGCTCAGGATCTTGGCGGTCTCGGCCATGAAATGCACACCACAGAACACGATCGTGTCCTCAGCCGCCTCGGCCGCGATCCGCGACAACGCCAGCGAATCACCCACGTGATCGGCCACGTCCTGAATCTCGGGCAACTGATAATTGTGCGCCAGAATCGTCGCGTTCCGTTCGCGAGCCAATCGCTTGACCTCCCGCGCCCACTCCGGAGTCGCCGCACTCGGCGCCTGCGGGGTTTCGTCGGTGGCGCGCTCGGTCGTCGGCACTGTCGCCACAGCTCCTCTCCTTGTCGATCTGAAGGTGTCGGCTCACCGAGAGGCGTAGGCGGACAACGTCATCGGCCTCGGACGGCTCGGTGCGCGCGGGTGCATGGGCGGCGGGCGTCGCGTGCTCATTGAGCGTTCTCCGGTCCGTAGGGGTCGCACATCGGGTGGTGCGGCTACGGATGCGCGCGCGACTGCGTAGGAATGACACTCCCGACTCGCCGTGACACATTGAATGTACCGATGTTTAACGGTACATTACTTAACGTCCGACGTGAGGCGCGACACATCGCGCCAGCGTTGTGGATCACGACATCGAGGTGGAGGTAGCGCGGTGGCGGTGCGGCAGGTAGCCCAAACACCCGAGATAGTCCGAAGTACCATCCCGGCACGGATGGATCGACTGCCATGGACGAAGTTCCACTGGCTGGTCGTCGTCGGTCTCGGAGTCTCTTGGATTCTCGACGGGATCGAGATCCAGATCGTGTCCAGCATGAGCGGCGCCCTGCAGAGCCCGCACACGCTGCATCTGACCAGCGCTGAGGTCGGTGCGACGGCGTCGGTCTATCTGGCGGGTCAAGTCGTCGGCGCGCTCGTCTTCGGACGGCTCACCGACAAGCTCGGTCGCAAACGGCTGTTCATCATCACCTTGATGATCTATCTGCTGGCCAGCGGCGCGGCAGGCTTGTCGTTCGACTGGTGGATGCTGCTCGTCTGCCGATTCGTGGCAGGCATGGGCATCGGCGGCGAGTACACCGCGATTAACTCCGCGATCGACGAGATCATCCCGGCCAAATACCGTGGCCGGGTCGACATCGCCGTCAACGGAACCTATTGGGGCGGCGCCGCGATCGGCGCGGCGGCCACGCTGGTGCTGTTCAACGAGAACATGGTGCCGATCGAATGGGGCTGGCGGCTCGGCTTCTTCATCGGACCCCTGCTCGGGCTCGCGATCATCTTCGTGCGCAAGAGCATCCCGGAAAGCCCGCGCTGGCTGCTGACCCACGGCCGCGCGGAGGAGGCCGAGCAGACCCTCGACGTAATCGAGCGACAGATGCGCGCCGACGGGATCGCGTTGACGCCGGTAACGGCCAAGGACGAGCTCGCCATTACGAACCCGCCCCGCCTCACCCTCTGGGAATTGGTCAACGTCTTCTTCAAGAAGTATCCGCGGCGCTCATTCCTCGGGTTCAGCATGATGGCGACCCAGGCGTTCCTCTACAACGCGATCTTCTTCACCCAGGGCATGGTGCTCGTGCACTTCTATGACGTGCCCCTGTCGCACACCGGCTACTACTTCTTCCCGTTCGCCATCGGAAATCTGCTCGGCCCACTGCTGCTCGGACCGCTGTTCGACACGATCGGTCGCCGGGTGATGATCTGCGGCACCTACGTGATATCCGGGTCGCTGTTGTTCGTTTCCGCTTGGGCGTTCCACGCCGGAATCCTCAGTGCCGCCTCGCAGACGTTGCTGTGGTGCGTCATCTTCTTCTTCGCCTCGGCCGGTGCGTCGTCGGCATATCTCACCGTCAGCGAGATCTTCCCGCTCGAGCTGCGCGGGCAGGCCATCGCGTTCTTCTTCGCCATTTCCCAGGGCGTCGGCGGCGTGATCGCGCCCTTCCTGTTCGGGCACCTCATCGGTGGCGAAGACAACCCGAATCCGGACCGGAACCCGCTGACCGCGGGCTATGTGATGGGCGCCGTCATCATGGTGACCGGCGGCGTGATCGCGTGGTACTTCGGCGTCAACGCCGAACGAAAGTCGTTGGAGGACATCGCAGAACCCCTGTCGAAGGCTCCTCCGCCGGAGGCAGCGAACCCCACGGTGCAGCTGCGCTGACCCGGATTCGCTGCCGCGCGATTCGGCCCCGCGTCCTCGGGGCCGAATCGCGCCTTTTGCGTGAGTTGCTCAGCCGCGCCGGATCTTTCGGGTAACCGGTGTCTGCTCGAGGCGAGGCATGGTCAGGGGTTGTCGTCGGATTCCGCAGCCGCGTCGAACTTCTCGAAGTCGATGGGGCGGTAGTCCGCCATGTCGTCGACCACCGGATTGTTCTCCCATTCGGTGAGTTCGGCGTCCCAGGCTGGGTATTCGGGATGATCAGGGCCGATGATCGTCGCGCCGCGGATGAACTCGCCGCCGGGGCCGTGTGCGAAGAACTGCACCATGATTCGGCCGTCGTCGAGACGACTGGCCAGCGGGTGGTCGGTACTCATGGCTGGATCCTCAACACTGTGTACAGATGGTCGAAATAGGCGATCAGATGCTGCGCGGCGGCGGGCGATCGAAGGAAGGTGAGCGCCGGCGTCGTTGGGGGCAGCAGGATGCCTTGGCCCTGGGTCTTGTGGACGTAGTCGTACCAGGCGAAAGCCTGGGCGAAGAGTTCACTCTGACCTACGCCGCCGGGTTGGGCCATGTACTTGAGTGCTTCGGAATTCATCCCCGAAAAGTGGCCGAGCACTGCCTGGTGCACCGCCTTGAACTTCATTTCTTGGCTCGGGTAACCGAGGGCCGCATCGACCGCGTGCCCGAACTCGTGCCGCCCGGTCAAGTGGTCGGATCGCTGGGTGTGGCCGATGAGCATCGCCCGATGATCAGGAAGATAGACACCGCCGACATCGCGCCACGTCGTTCCTTTCGGCCACCCTCGTGGCTGCTGGTTGGCAACGTTGCCCTTGGGCCAGGCCGGGTGCCCGATATCGACCACGCTGTCCTCGCCCAGCCAGATCCCGCCATGTGGTGATGTGCGCATGTGGGCGGCGACACGATCGTGCAATGGCTGAGGCAGACCAGCCAAGTGCTCGGCGCTGAACATAGCGCGCCACGAGTTGTCGGTGTGAAACTGATTCCCATAAATCTGGGCAAGGAACTGGTTCGCTGTGCTCGATCCGAGGAAGGTCGGAGCGGGTGCGCCTGCCCCGACCGGATTCATACCAGGATGGCTCGGCGCGTCGGCGGCGAGCAGGCCACCGACTCCGCGCTCGGTGGTGTGGACAATGGACTCGCGATAGAACGTGCTGACGGCGTGACCGGCTTTGCCGACCGACCGTGCGGTGGCCCGCAGCACCGTCGCGGCGATATCAAGACCCACTCCACTCACCTCGAGACCACTTGCACCGTGATCGTAGGCGCGGACCGCTGGTGCACTGTTCCCATTCCTGCGGGTATCGGCTGCCTCGGTGCGCAGCGAAGCAGGCACGGGAAATGCCCTGTCGACGCTGAATTGTCAGCGACGACAGGGCATTTCGCTGGCGCCGGGTTCAGGCGGTGAGCCTGCCGTACTGAACCAGTGCCCAGCCGAGGGCGCCGATGGCGGCGGTGTTGAACAGGCCACGCACGATATTCCAAGTCACCCAGGAGGATTCGAACGCTTCCCGCAGCCCGGCATAGTCGATCGGGCCGGTCGCGTCGTTCGCCACCGCCATCGCGTTGTTCAACGGAATATTGAACCCACCACTGACCACCAGGCTGATGATGTTGAGCGCGGCGCCGATGCCGATCCAGATCAACACCGACCGCATATCGGAGCGCAGGAAGAACAACCCCGCGATGATCGAGAAGCCGACCGAGCCGAGGAAGCTCAGCATGAACACCGGATTGACGATGACCACGTTGATCTTGTTCATCACCTCGACGAAGGTCTTGTCGTCGAACTTCCCGAGCGCGATCATCACCGACACCGAGTAGGCATAGAACAGGCCTGCGAGCAGCCCCGTCGTGATGAGCGCGAGGATGAGCGCAGTGACCCCGGGCAGGGACTGCGCACGGTCACTCATCGGGTCTCTCCTGTGCTCCAGACGCCGGATGCCGCTGCGGCACGGGCGAACTCGGTGAAGTCGCGCGGCTTGCGGCCGAGCGCCCGCTCCACTCCGTCGGTCGGGGTGGAGTTGCGCCCGTCCAGCACCGTGTGGAACAGATAGTCGAGCAGGTCGATCTGCTCCAGCGGCATCTGATAGTGATTGAGCGAGTCGATGAAGTCCTGGCGCGAGCTCGGCGCGTACCCGATCTCCCGCCCGAGCGCCGCGCTGATCTCCGCCGTGGCCTCGGCGAAGGTGAGTCCGCGCGGTCCCGACAGCACATAGATCTCGCCGAGATGCTTCGGATCGGTCAGCGCGGCGACCGCGACGTCGGCGATGTCGTCGGCGTCGACGAACGGCTCGGGAACATCGCCTGCGGGCAGCGTGATCTCGCCTGCCAGGATGTAATCGAGGAACCCGCCCTCGTTGAAGTTCTGCGAGAACCAATTGCAGCGCACGATCGTCCAGCCGAGACCGGAATTCTGGACGAACGCCTCGCACTCTTCGGCCTCGGGCTCACCGCGCCCGGAGAGCAGGACGACCCTGGGGATTTCGGCCTGCTCCACCGCCTTGACGAACTCCTCGATGATCGCCGGAGCGCCCGTCGCCGCGAGGTCGGGGTGGTACGCGATATAGACCGCGTCGACGCCGGCGAGCGCGGGCGCCCAGGTGGTGGCGTCGGCCCAGTCGAAGGGAATGTCCGCCGTGCGCGATCCCGACCGAATGGCGTGACCGAGCTGAACGAGTCGATCGGCGACGCGGCGACCGGTCTTACCGGTGGCGCCGGTGACGAGCGTCAGGCGCGGCGGGAAATTATCTGGTGTATTGCTCATGATATTGCCTTTGCTTGATTTTCGCGGGGAGAAAGCAGCGCAAATCAACCCGTGGAATGGTGGTGAGATGGCCGATCGGCCGGATTGTTCTTTCGCATTTCTCTTGGAATGCGGCATGGGTCACTGATTCGAATTAACGCATTGTGGGATCTCCTCGTGATCGGGTTCCGGCGCACCGGAGTCCGGCGGCTGCACTGTCGCCTGACGGCACCTTCGACGCCACCTCGGTGGGCGACCGGACCTTAACTCTATCATCTATACTATAGGTGCAATAGTATATTTCGTCTACCGAACATACGTTCGGGAACTGGAAACCGTCGATACGCTGGAGTCATTACAATATGATCTATAGTATAGTTTGCATAGTAATGACGCCCGCGTACCTGCGGGTAGGTTCGGGGCCGATGCACGCGAGCGGCGAGGGAGTGTCGAGGTCATGGCGGATGGCGAACTGTCCGACGAACTGGTCCGGCTGTGGCGGCTGCCGACCGGGTCGGGGCTCGGCCGCCGGGCCGCCTTGGATATCGACACCGTCGTCGGTACGGCCATAGAGCTGGCCGATCGTGCGGGCCTGGCGGGAGCGACCCTGCCGAAGATCGCGGAGAAGCTCGGGGTCACCCCGATGTCGCTGTACCGCTACATCGGGTCCAAGGACGAACTGCTCACCCTGATGGGCGACATGGCCTTCGCGCGGAGCGCGGAACTCGCGGGCATCGCGACATCGTGGCGTGCGGGATTGCGGGCGTGGGCAATTGAGCTCTGGTCGGCCTACCAGGTGCACCCATGGCTTGCGGATCTACCGATCTCCAGTCCGCCGCGTGGGCCGAGCGCGATCGCCTGGATGGACGCCGGACTACGGGCCATGCGCGACATCGACCTGGACCGGATGACCAAGGTGGGCACGCTGACCTTGCTCAGTGGGTACGTGAATTTCGCGGCGCGGATGGCGCAGCAACTCGAACAAGGCTGGCGGCAGAGCACGGTCGATCCCGCCGTTGCCGCGCGCGAGTACGGGCAGGAGATGGCGGAACTGGTGGCGCCCGCGCGGTTCCCCGACGCGGCCGAGTTGTTCGCGGTCGGCACCTTCGAGTCGCGCTCGGCGCCGCCGACGGACGATCCCGCTGATCCCGAGAGTAACTTCCTCTTCGGTCTCGGGGTCATCCTCGACGGGGTCCAGGCCATCGTGGGGAGTGGATCGCCGAACCACCCGTGACCCTCGTAGGGGTCGTCCATCCGGCCTTACCTGCGGTATCGACGAGGTCGTTGATTCGACTCTGCAATTTCTTCGGAAATGTCGCTGATGCGTGCACGTCGCCGCAATATCGCGGTGACGTGCTCGACACATCGGTATTCGATTTGCGCCATGCATAAGGTGTCTCCGCGCATAAGGGGGTGCGCGGTGAGTTGCTACCTAAAATCGATACCTATTGAGTGACCGGTTTTGCCCTCGTATCGTGAGCGAATCGAAGATCGTTACCGAGCGGTGGTTTTACACTGTTTGGGCGACTGGACGAGGTCGGGTTAAAAAATGGAAAACATGGCATCCGCTGGTTTGGCGCCATGTCGGTTCGATATGTGTGGTTCACGACCATGAATACACGGACGGACAATTCGCGCACGGTTGCGGTGATCGGCACCGGTCTGATCGGCACCTCGGTCGCGCTGGCGCTACGCAATCAAGGCATTCGCACCTATCTCCATGATCGGAATCCCGCTGCCGCCGCCGCTGCGGCCGCCCGGGGCGCCGGGATTCTCGGCCTACCGTCGACCGCGGTCGACCTCGCCGTGGTTGCGGTGCCACCCACGGGCATCGCGGCGGTGCTCGCGGAAATTCAGGAAAAGAAGCTGGCTCGCGCCTATACCGACGTTGGCAGCGTCAAAACAGCGCCGTTGGCCGAAGCCGAGGCCATGGGGTGTGATCTGACGACCTATCTCGGCGGGCATCCCATGGCGGGCGGCGAGCGATCCGGACCGGCCGGCGCAAGGCCCGATCTGTTCCGCGACCGGAACTGGGTGCTGACACCGCTGGCCACCACCAGCGCCGAAACCCTCAGCGCCGTCATCGATGTGGTTCGAATGACGGGAGCGCGGCCGATCATGATGGCGCATGCGGAGCACGATCGCATCGTCGCGCGCACCTCGCATGTGCCACACGTGATCGCCGCCGCGCTCGCGGCCAGCCTCGACAGCGCCGACGACGCGATGCTGGGGCTCTGCGGCGCCGGGGTCAAGGACGCCACGCGGATCGCGGCAGGGGACGCCGCGCTGTGGACCCAGATACTTCGGGCGAACGCGACCGAGGTCTCGAAGGTGCTGTCGGAAATCGCCGCCGATTTGACGGCGGTCTCGCAGGCGTTGGGCTCCGACGCCGACGCGATGACCGCACTGCTGCGCCGCGGAAACACCGGTCGCGCCTTGCTGATCGGCGAGCACCGCGGAGCCGACCATGGTTAATCATCGCGTCGTGCTACACGGCGAATCCGCCATGCTGCTGTCGTGCGCCGCCGGACCGTGTTTGTTCGGCACCGCGTTTCTCGCACTCGAACTGCTTCCGCCGTTGCCGCTGTGGAATGCGGCATTCCGAGTACTTCCCGCCGGACTACTGCTGATCGCCATTCGTCCTGCACTGCCACACGGGATTTGGTGGTCGCGCATGACGGTGCTCGGCGTGCTCAACTTCAGTGGCTTCTTCGGGATGCAGGCACTGGCCGCACATCGCTTGCCCGGCGGGGTGGTCGCCACGATCTCCGCGGCGCAATGCATTGTCGTCCCGTTTATCGTGCTCATGTTCGGACAGCGGGTCGGATTGCGCCAATTCACGGTGCCGCTACTCGGCTTGTTCGGCGTCGGGCTCCTGGTCCTGCGCGGCGACACCAGGCTCGACGTCGTCGGCGTCGCCGCGGCGGGCGCGCTCGCGCTGTTCTCGTCGACCGGCATGGTGCTCACCCGCCGCTGGGGCGTGCCGCCCAACACCCACCCGGTCAGTGCGGTCGCGTGGCAGATGCTGGCGGGCGGGGTGATTCTGCTGCCGTTGGCCGGTGCCCTCGAAGGACCACCACCCACGCTGACCTACGACCAATTCCTCGCGACGGCCTGGTTGGCGATCGCGGCAACCGCGGTGGCCTTCGCCTTCTTCTTCGGCGGCCTCTTCCACGGGGTTGAGGCGACGACGGCGTCCCGATTGATGTTGCTCGGACCGGTGGTCGCGGTAACCCTCGGCTGGTCGTTCGCGGGGGAACGGCTGACCTTCCTGCAAATCTCCGGGATTCTGCTGGTGCTCGCCGCCCAGTTCGGTGGTCTGGAGCAGCGCGGCGCGGCGTGGCAGCTCCGGATGCCGAGCGGGCTCGCGCCGCTGGCCCACCGGATCAGGCACCCGTATCACGCCGGGACTTGATGGCCGGGTGGGTGCTTATGGCCGAGCTACCTAAGCACCCAAGCACGGTCCCGCTCGCTCGATTCAGGCCGATTCGGGCATGCAGTGCGCGAGTCGCAGCGTGATCTCGACGAGCTCGTTGAACGGGGGGCGTCGGGTGTCGTGCGGCGCCACTTCCCAGTACCGGATCCGGTAGTCAGGGCCGGGCAGCGTGATCAACGCTCCCGCGGCGGTCATCAGCACGCGATGCCGGTACAGCGCGCCGAAGCGCGGCACCGAGCGGTCGGCTGCCCGCGCCCCTTGGGTCAGCAGCATCCAGAAATCCGATCGGCGATTGGCGATGACCGGCGTCGGCAGATCGCGGCGCATCAGTTCCCCCAGTACGCGTTCGGCGAGGCCGATCGGCAGCTGAATGCCATCGACGCTGCCGGTCCGCAGCAGGATCTGGCCGTGGTCGTCGACGGCGGCATCGAAGCCGTTGTCGGCCCGGTACCGTGCGCACATCTCCGACACGGAGGGGATGGCGAAGGTGGACATATCTTCCTCACAACGTCCTTGGTGAAAAGTTCGGCTGCTTCGAGCGTGCGGCCGTAGGTACCGCAGGTGCATCGGTAGCCGCTCACCTGCTGGTTTCCGCCGGTCCAGGCAGCATCCGCTAGCGCATTCCCAGTGGTGGGAGCTTCGGCGTGCGCGCATCGACGGCGACCGAACGACAATCAGTCAGCGATTCAGTCCGCGGGTTCGAGAGGTTCGCATGCCGGAACACCCCAACGGAACCGACCGCCCGTTGCTGCATCCATGGGCGAATCGGCGGACGCGCCGAACCATGCTGTCGCGCAGGCAAACCCATCCCTGGGGTGGTCGCAGGCCGTCCGAGTTCGATGTCGCCCAGCGGCTCTCGCATCCCTGGGCGACGCGGCCGCTGGTGGCGGCCGAGCCGGTACTGGAGGCGGCCACCTCGGGTGCGATTGATCCGGGCACCGAACCGTCCTCGGGACGCAGCGGCCGCTCACGCCCGAGCGGGCGCCGCCTCGGCGCCGGTCTCGTGCAGCTGCCGAAGAGCGCCGAGGTGGATCCGCGCACCGTGCTGCTGCCGAACCCCGAAGTCCCTGAGCGCAAACGCTTCTGCTGGAAATGCGACGAACCCATCGGCCGGACGACCGAGTCGCAGCCCGGGCAGGTGGTCGGCGACTGTCCGAAATGTAGTGCGCCGTTCAACTTCCGGCCGCTGCTCGAACCGGGTGAGCTGGTCGCCGACCAGTACGAGGTGCAGGGCTGCCTGGCGCACGGGGGGCTCGGCTGGATCTATCTCGCCGTCGATCGCAACGTGAGCGATCGGTGGGTGGTGCTGAAGGGGTTGCAGAATCCCCTCGATTTCGAAGCGCATGTCGTCGCGCTCGCCGAACGGCAGTTCCTTTCCGAGATGGCCTATCCCGGCATCGTCAAGATCTACAACTTCGTCAAGCATCGCTCCGCGCGCGGGGTGCCCGACGGCTACATCGTCATGGAGTACGTGAGCGGGCGATCGCTGCGTAAGCTGCTTGACGAGCACGCGCCAGAGCGGATTCCGGTGGCCCAGGCCATCGCCTATGTCATGGAAGTGCTTCCGGCACTGGACTATTTGCATTCGCTCGGCCTGGCCTACAACGATCTCAAGCCCGACAACATCATGGTCAGCCAGGACGAGGTGAAGCTGATCGATCTCGGTGCGGTGGCGGCCATGGAGTCCTACGGCAGCCTCTACGGGACGCCGGGCTATCAGGCGCCCGAAATCACCACCACCGGACCCACTGTCGAATCCGATATCTACGCGGTGGGCCGCACGCTCGCGGTGCTGACCCTGCCCGTGCCGATCGGTCCCGACGGCAACTATGTGCACGAGCTGCCCGCGCTGGAGCAGCATGCGGTGCTGCGGCGCTACCCGTTCCTGCACCGGCTGCTCAAGCGCGCGACCGACCCGGATCCGCTGAGCCGCTTTCCCTCTGCGTACTCGATGTACTGTCAGCTCGGCGGCGTCCTCAGGATGGTGCTTGCGGTGGACTCCGAGCGCGAGCACCCGCAGGCCTCGATCGAATTCGGTAGCCTACGAGGCGATTTCGGCACCGACACGCTGCTCGGTGAGACCGACGGCATGGTGGACGGCATTCACCGAGCCCCCGGCCTCGACGTATCGAGCGTGATCGCCGCGCTGCCGGTGCCGTTGATCGACAGCGAGGATTCGAGCGCCGAATTGCTGTCGACGCTGCTGCACGGTGATCCACAGCGGGCCATCGACGCGGTGCGCCGCGCCCGCGATCGGATCGAAACGGGAACGATTTCCGCCCCACCGTCTTTCGAACTGGAGAGCGCGCTCACCGCGATCCGGGCACACCTGGATCTGGGGGAGTACGACCCGGCCGCGTCGCTGCTCGCCGAGCTGCGTCCCACCTACGACGCCGATTGGCGCCTCGATTGGTACGCAGGCGTTTCCGCGTTGCTGCGCGGCGACTACGACGGCGCGTATCGGCTGTTCGACACCGTGCACACGGCGGTGCCCGGTGAAATCGCGCCGCCGCTGGCCTTGGCCGCTTGCGCCGAACTGGTGCTCCAGCGTGCGGGGCCCGCCGAGGCGGACCGGTGGCGGCGCGCGGGAGTCGAGCACTATCGGACCGTGTGGCGCACCAACCACGGCGTGGTGAGCGCGGCGTTCGGGTTGGCCCGCATGCTCGCGGCGACCGACCCGGATGCAGCTGTCGCGGTGCTGGATCGGGTGCCGAAGGCATCACGCAATTACGCACTGGCCCGCCTGACCGGTTGTGTGCTCTCGGTCTCGCGGCCGATCGAAGACATCACCGAGGCCGATTTCGGCGAGGCGGCGGCCAGGCTGCTCGCGCTGCCGGACGAGCCGAGGGCCCTGCAACTGCGCATCATCGTGTTCGGCGCCGCCCTGGAATGGTTCCGGGCGGGCTATCACCCACAGGACCCCGACCCGTCCCTCTTCGAATTCCCGTTCAACGAACCGGGCATGCAGCGCGGCCTGGAATTCGGGCTGCGCGCGTTGGCCAGGACCGCACCCGATCGGCTGCACCGCTATCGGCTCGTCGATCTGGCCAATCAATTGCGTCCGACGACGGTTTGGTGAGCGCGCGCGCCGGTCGTCGGCGATCTTTCGAGTTGCGGTGCGTTCGGCGCTGTGTGCGTGCCGGATACGGCTGGGAATACGTGCTGCCCGACCGGGATGCCGAGCGCACATGGACCCTCGGATGTGGTTTCCTTTGTGTATGACCGCGGGTGTTGAATACACGATCGATGAACTGGCGCGCGAGGCCGGGACGACCGTGCGAGCCCTGCGCGTCTATCACGAGCGAGGAGTGCTGCCGTCACCGCAGGTGAAGGGGCGCACCGGGTACTACGGCACCGACCATCTCAACCGGGTGCACACGATCTCGCGCCTGTTGTCGCGCGGCATCAAGCTCAACGGGATCAGGGAACTGCTGGAGGCGTGGGATCGTGGCGACGATCTCGGCGACATCCTCGGTGTCAGTGAGGGTGACGAGCCGGAGTTGACGATTGCGTCCGGCGCGGACACCATCGCGGCGACCGCGCTCGGCGAGCTCTACAGCGACGTGCCCAACGGGCTGGCCAGGGTGGTGCAGGCCGGGCTGTACGAACCGGTCGACGCGACGACCTACCGCGTCGCCGATCGGCAACTGGTTCGCTTCGCGGATGAGTTGTCCGAGGCGGGCGTTCCGCACACCGAGGTGCTCAACGAGGTCGAGCGATTACGGGCCGACTGCGAGCGCATTGCGCGGCGGTGCGCCGACCTGTTCGATCGGACTGCCGGGCAGGACTTCCGATCCTCCGAGCGAACCCCCGACGATCGCGCCGAGCTCGCGCGTCGACTGACGGTGGCCACCTCGGCGCCGGGCCGGGCCGCCGCCGACCTCACGCACCGGCTCTTGGTCCGGTATCTGGAGCTCGATTCCGAATTCGCTGAGGTGCTCGCGGAATCCTGATCCGATGGCGTCGGTCCACTGTTGAATGTTCCGCTAGGTAGCGGTACGTTATATGGGTCACTTAGGTGGCTGATGCGTACCGAAACGAGGAACTCCATGGATGCAGCCAATCGAGTCAACCGGTCGTGGTCGATGGTCGCGCGGATCGCAGTGGTGGTCGCGCTCGCCGCGGCGCCTATCACGGTCGCCGCCTCGGCCCATGCCGAACCGATAGTTATTGAACCGATGGCGATCGAACCTGTGGTGGTCGAGCCGGAGCAGGCAGGCGCGACGCACGAGATTCAGCGCCCCGGGCCGTGGTATCCGTTGCGGCCACCGTGGTGGGGAGGTGGTTACCCAGGCGGTTGGTACGGCGGGTACCCAGGCGGTTGGTATGGCGGGTACCCAGGCGGGTACTCGTCGTGGTGGTCCGGCAGCGCGTACTGATCGATGACCACCTCCGGTCATCCGGACGGCGAACGGCCGCGCCACGGCATCGCATTCTCCGTTGTCATCGGCATCTGCCTTCTCGTGCTTGCGGTGATCGCGGGCTGTCTCCTCAGGGACGAGCCCGCGCCCTCGGTCGCCGCGAGCCGGTCGGTGATGACAAGCAACCCGCCGATCGATTTCGGCGTTACCGCGGGAAAAGTGCTCACCAATAATGGCGCCATGATCACCGTCGCTGGTTTCCTCGGTGCCGAGACGATTGTGTATGCCACGGTGCACACCAAAGTTTTGATGATCGGCGGAAATCATCTTTCCGATGTGCGGGTCGGCGATACCGTATTCGTGCACGGTGACAAGAGAACCGACGGCTCGATTACCGCGAAGTTCATTATCGGCGGTAGTTCTTGGCAGCGTCCCGTTCGATGATCGGAAACTGACGCCGATTGTCTTTGTTACGCCATTCCCAGGGTTGGGTAGTGGTCGGGCCGGAATGACACATAGCCGGGCTATGCTGCAGATCGACACGTTCTAGCTGCAGAATGGGCCACGATGAAAACGATCGCCGTACGCGCCAGAAAGGTGGCGTTGCACCGCCCAGGAGCGGCGACGCCAGGGCTGCTTTCGGTGATCGATTCCTCGGAGCGGCAGATGCAGGACTCCGTCGATCTGCTCGGTGCGGGCAACCCCGGCCTGACTTCCGGCACGATTCAGGTGCTGCGGAAGAGTGGGCTCCTCGATGGCGACGGTCAGTCCGTCATGGTCGACGAACTCGGCAATGAGGTGACGGAACT
This sequence comes from Nocardia sp. NPDC049149, assembly GCF_043197455.1. Lineage (NCBI taxonomy): Bacteria > Bacillati > Actinomycetota > Actinomycetes > Mycobacteriales > Nocardiaceae > Nocardia > Nocardia sp. NPDC049149. The sequence continues at coordinate 761,268 of NZ_JBICTD010000003.1, read as the reverse complement.
GAGTGACCTCAAAACCAGATTCGGTGAGCAGGACAAGGTGGTCGACACGTCGAAAGATGTCGTCGGGACCATACCCGAGGAAGCTTGGGGAAAAATACAGCTGACGATCAAGCAGTTGAATGACGTGCTGGATTCCGCGCCGCCACCGATAAAAGATCAGAAGTATTTATCTGCGGCAACGGAGAGTAAATTGACAGCCGCCGTGTATGCGGCCGTCGCCGAGGTGCACAAACATGTCACGGATGCCCACTCGCGCATGCAGAACGAGGCACGCAATATCAGCGGTCAGAACAATTTCCCGCTGCGGCCGACAAACACCGTTCCCGTATCCAATGGTTCCGCGCCGACGAATTCCGCACCGATGAGTTTTGCCGGGCCGAGCTCGCAGCCTGCCCGCGCGGCCGGTCCGAGCCGGGCCATGCGCGGTGCGAGCGGGTACGACGGCACGTACACCGACAAGATCGATCCGAGCGCCGCCGCTTCGGGGAACCGTCAACGTCACGTACTGAGTCGGCCGGAGGTGGAGGCCTACATCGGCCAGGCGCTCGACAAGCTCGGCATCACCGATCCAGTGGCACGGGCGAATTGGACCAAAGGCTATCTCGTGCTGATCGAGCGCGAATCGGGTAACAATGTCAACGCCATCAACCTGACGGATTCGAACGCCAGGGCAGGCATCCCGTCTCAGGGTTTGACCCAGACCATTCCTGGCACGTTCGCGAGCTATCACGTTGCGGGCACGTCGAACTCGATCACCGATCCCACCGCCAACATCGCCGCGAGCATGAACTACGTCATGCAACGGTGGAAGGTCAGCCGCGACGGCAGCAACCTGACCGCGAACGTGCAGCAGGCCGACGCCGGTCGGTCTCCGATGGGGTACTGATCCTGGGGCCGTTCGCGCACCAGGCCGTAGCTTCCGTGAATCAATGGCGGCACCGTGCTCAGGCACCATTGTCGGCGCCCATGGATATGTGCGCCGTCACGTGCCCGGCGGGGTTCGGCGGCGATGCCTGATCGTGAGCCGTTTCGGGCGGAGTCGCTCGATCGGCCGCGATCGCCCCGCGGCACAGCGGAAGGCTTAGCGAAGACCGCGACTCACACTGTCGCGGTGCGCGGCGACCGCGTCGACGAGGCGGTCAGGCGGGCTGGCCGTCGCCTCGACTACGGCGGATTCTGTGCGCCGACTCAGCAATTCGCGGCGTTGGGCTTGCAGACGTACCAGCTGCCGTCGGGCCGCTGCACGCGAGTCCAGGTGGGGGTCTGCCCGTCGGAGTCGCGTCCGCCTGACTGTGCTTGCCGCGAGCGCTGCTGGTTGTAGTAGTCGCGCCGGTTCTGGTCGATCTGCGCACGGTCCCTGGCGTCGACTGCGGGGCTGTGGTAGCCGAGCGGGTCGGTGCGCCGTTCGGGCCGGTCCGAGTTGTTCGAGTTGCCGTCGGACGATGATTCGGGCCTGGCATCCGCAATTCCCGGTGCGTGGGTTGCGGCTACCCCGGTCATTGAACCGATGATCGCGGCGGCGACCAGCAGACGTGCCATCGTCTTGCGGGTGGTGGTCGTGGACATGAGGGTCTCCCATCGCGAGCAGGACTCGTCGGAAACGCCTAATCACTGCTCATCGTACCGTTATTTAATGGCACGATAGTTGGTGGAGCGATGATGTGTCGGCGCCCACTTCTCGGTGCTGGTAAGGAAAGGGCCGCCGAACGGCAGCGACGTCGGCTTTCTCGACTCGGTTTCCCACCGACGGGAAGACGTTCGATACGGGTACCGGGCTCGACAGGTGAAGATGGCGTACCACTCGCGGCCGGCCAACCGCTCCGGCCTCGCGACTCACCATGAGAGAGAAGCGCATTCGATGAGGATCAGCCATGCACTACGCCTCGGTATCGGGGCCGTCGCCATCGCCATCGCCGCCTCGACCACCGGATGCGGTGGTGGCAATGACGCCGGGACCGGAGGCAGTCAAGCGAAGGACGGCAAGCTGACCATCGGCATCAAGTTCGACCAGCCTGGCCTGAGCATTCGCGACGCCAACGGTTCGTTCCGCGGGTACGACGTCGAGGTCGCCAAGTATGTGGCGGGCAAACTGGGTGTCCGGCCCGCGGACATCACCTTCAAAGAGGCGCCGTCGGCGCAACGCGAGACGATGATCATGAACGGCGAGGTCGACTTCGTCGTCGGCACCTACTCGATCACCGAGGGCCGCAAGGAAAAGGTCGACTTCGCCGGGCCGTACTTCGTGGCGGGACAGGCGCTGCTGGTGCGGATGACGAACACGGATATCACCGGCGTCGAGTCGTTGAACGGCAATAGGAAGGTCTGCTCGGTCAAGGGCTCCACTCCGGTGCAGAACATCAAGGACAACTACGCCAAGGACATTCAGCTGCTCGAACTCGACACCTACTCGAAGTGTGTCGATCAGCTGAGAAGCGGTGCGGTCGACGCGGTGACCACCGACGACATCATTCTCGCCGGGTACGCCGGGCTGGCGCCGGGCGAACTGAAGCTGGTCGGCCCCACGTTCAGCGTCGAGAAGTACGGCATCGGCCTGAAGAAGGGCGACCGGGACACCCGCGAAAAGATCAACAATGCGATCGAGGAGATGGTCGCCGACGGCTCGTGGCAACGGGCCTTCGAGACCACGATCGGCCCGCTCAGCGGTTCGACGCTGACGCCGCCCGTCGTCGACCGCTACTGAGCTGGCGGCGGCGGATGAGCGAATTCCGGGTGATCACCGAAGGTTTCGCGACCACGGGCGAACAGCCCACCGAGCCCGATTCGTCACCGCCGCCGCTGCGGAATTCGGCGTTCGTGAATCTCCCACGCCCGCCTGGTCTTTCACTGGCGTTCGGGGCTGTGGTCGACATGGCCGAGGCCTGGTTGCGACTGGTGCTCGAGGAACTGATGTCCTCGACAACGTCGGGACCGCCTGCGATACCGGATATCCGAAACCTCTTGAACTGGGCGGGGGTGACGAGCCCCGACGGTACCTCCGAGCTGGCGACCGGCTACCAGCACCGCATCGCCGACTTACAGGAATACACGCGGTATTTGAACCGGCACAGCGCCGCCGTGCCTCGGCAGATCGCGGGGATGGAAGGTTCGGTCCATGCCACCTTGCTGGCGATATGGGTGGACATCGATGTGTTGACCGAAGCGCTCGCCGTGGTGCGCGGCCCGTTCCTGCTGCCATGGATCGAGGCGATGCTCGTGGCTCGCGTAGCAGGGACACTGACAGATGTGCAGGACAGACTGACCTAGCCTGCGGTCGGGCCACTGCCGCCCGAGTCGGCGGACGCGCCGCGTGTCGGCAAAGGTAACCCCGTGGTGACCTCGGGCGATTATGCTCCGGCGCATGGCGGACAGTCTCGAACGAAGCCGCGGTCGATCTCACCGTGCCGCGGGTTTCGTCGGCCGGGACCGGGAATTGGCGAAGATTGCGGCGCTGCTGTCCGAGTCGGTCCGATTGGTCACGCTGATCGGTTCCGGCGGTATCGGGAAGACCTGGTTGGCGACCGAGGCCATGCGGCGCTACCGCCACGACACCGGCGCCGCGATCTATTGGGTGCGGCTCGCGCGGTTGGCGCGGGATGCCGACGTGGCGATGGTCGAGGAAGAGGTCGCGCAGGCGGTTGTCGAGCTCGACTTCTCCCACCGATCCGCGTGGGATGTGTTGGTGGACAATCTGATCGGCCTCAGCTCAGCCGACGGCGCTGTCCCGACGGTGCTGGTGATGGACAATTGCGAGCACGTGCTCGCCGCGGCGGGTCAGGTGATCGCGGAGTTGCTGGAATCGGTTCCAGGACTGACGATTCTGGCTACCAGCCGGGAGGCGATCGGCTGGGTCGACGAGGGATTGGTTGTGGTACCGCCGCTGACCCGCGACCAGGCCACCGAGCTGTTCCAGCAGCGGGCGGCGGCCGCGGGCATGCCGCTCGGCATCGAGAACGCCGAGACCATTGCCGACATCTGCAGGCACGTGCACTACCACCCGCTCTACCTCCGGTTGGCCGCGGCTCGATTGCGGTACCAGCCGTTGCCTGGAGTGCTGCGTGAGCTGAGCGGATCCGCCGATGATCGTCGACTGCGGTGGTCGCACGGACCGCAGACCGGCGTGGACAGCAGGCATCGAGCGATGGGCGATGTCATCGACTGGTCCTACGAGCTGTGTGGCGAGCAGGAACGCATCCTCTTGCAGCGCATGTCCGTCTTTGCCGCCGGTTACGAGGCGAATCCGGAAGACGACGAGGACGGCAGCGCCGTCGGGGCGGAATTGGCTGCCATCGAAGAGGTGTGCGCGGATCGGCCGCCCGGCGAGCACGAGGCGGACGCGGCGGAACCGATGCTGCGACAGGACGAGATCGAAGAGCTGCTCGGCCGTCTGGTGGACCGGTCGCTGGTGACGGTGCACTTCGGCGCGGACATCGTGCGGTATTCACTGCTGGAGAGCATCCGGGTCTTCGTGCGGGAACGCCTCGACGAGCGGGCACCGCAGGAATGGCGGCGGCTACAACGGCGGCACCTGTTCCACTACCGGACCAAAGTGGTTGACGCACAGACGAACTGGCTGAGCCCGGCGGGCCAGGGCATGGTCGACTGGGCGCGGGTGGCGTGGGACAACCTGCGCATCGCGATCGAAGCCAGTCTCGCTACGCCGGAGGACGCCGCGGTCGGTGTCGAGCTGGCCGCAGGCCTGATCGCGTTGCGCGCGCCGATGGTGCGCGGATCGCTGCGCGAGGTCAGGCAATGGATGCAGCACACGCTGGACACCGCGCGCCAGACCACCAGCGAGAATGTGGCGACCCACATCAACGCGCAGGCCCTGATCTGCTGGGTGGCGCTCTGCCAGGGCAGGCGCGCGGACGCCGAGCACGCGCTGCAGGCGTGCCTGGCGATGGTGATTCCCGATCCGGACTGGCGTCGCGAGTGTGATCGAGTCGAGCTGCTCGCACCGTTCGACTTCCTCTTGGGTGTCGCCTTGATGATGCTCGACCGCGACCCGCGCGCCATCGGCGTGCTCGGCCGAGCAAGCGAAAAGTACCTGGTGCTCGGCAGGGACGGCGCCGCCGCCGTGGCCGAGCTGTTCGAGGCGCTTGCCGCGGGCCTGGTCGGATCCGTCGACCAAGCGGTCGAGATCGCGGAGCGCCACCTCGACCGCACCACGCGCGCAGGCGCCGAAGCGGCGATTTCGTGGGCGCAGCTGGCGTGGGCGGTCGCGTCGACCAGACAGGGAAATACCGACGCCGCGTTGACGATCGGGCGCACGGCGTTGGCATGCCAGCTGGAGATTCGTGATCAGTGGGGAGCAGTGTGGGCGGTCCACGTCCGGATGTGGACGTTGGCGCGGGTGGTCGCCGACATGACCGAGGCAGGCGATTCAGGGATCGGCCCGCCGAGCATCGAAATCGCCCGTCTGGTCGGCGGAACTCGCGCATTGCTTGCCAGCATAGGCATCGAGATTCAAGGACTCGGTCCGTTCGCGGATGCGACCGACCATGCGATCGACGTCGCTCGTCGCGCGTTGGGCTCGGAGGAGTACGAAGCGGCGGTGCGTCAAGGCGAGCGTTTGCGGCCCGAACGCAGGGAAGTGCATTCGCTCGCACTGGGATTGCTGAACCTCGACCGGCTCGGCCGCAGCCGGACCAGGCCCGCGCACAGCTCGGTGCCGTGGGACGGTTTGACCGCCGCCGAGCAGGAGGTCGCGTTGTTGGCGGCCGCGGGATTCGCGAACACCGCGATCGCCGCGCGCCGGGGCAAATCGTTCAAAACCGTTGATGCGCAAATGGCTACGATCTTCCAGAAACTGATGATCACCTCGCGCGGTGAGATCATCCGGTTCGTTCCAGGCGCGGAATTGGAGCGGGTACGCGCCGAAGCGGCCGAGCGACCGACCAGGAGATCCGCGGGCAGCGGACGCACCGAGCCAGGTCCGCGCAGCAGGTGATCGGTGTCGTCGTCGAGCGAGGTCAGTCGTCGCCGACGAGGTCGTCCCACTTGGCGTCGTATTCCTTGCTATAGGAATCGAATTGGGTGAAGCGCTTGGAGTCGACGCCGTTGGTCACCGGCGAGGTGCCGTAGATGTAGCCGATTTCCTCGGCGGCCTCTTCTCTGGTCTTCGCACCGCTGCGGTATTCCGCGTAAATTGCGTTCACTTCCGTTGTGTTCGTTGATATTCCGATATCGGGTCCGTCGTGGTCGATAATCCACTGACGTGAGTCGCGTGCCGCTATGTCCGCATCGCCCTCGGACTTGAAACGCTCCAGTATGTTGGCGATCACCCAGTCGTCCTTCGTGGTGTTCTCCAGCGGAATCTCTTTCGGGTGATAGCCACTGGGATGAGCATGGTTGATTTCATGGGCCAGGACTCTGACGGTCATCAGCACGTCGTTGTGGTGCGCGAGATCGATCTCGATCACGCGGAGGTCGTGTCGAGTCCAACTGCCTTGGCCCTTCGGGCCATAACGAATTGTCCATCCTTCTGCTTTGAGATCGCGGGCCAGTTGAGCCAGCACGGGGTCGAACCTCGCGACGAAGCGGTCGACCTTCGGGCCGAGGCCTGCCAGCGGACCACGGCCGGAGATTGCGGCGGCGTACGCGTGCGATTGAGTAGGTGGTGCCACGTCGGGTGCGGCGGATCGGTCGACCGTTGCCGTCGCCTCGACCACTCTTTTTGCCGCAGTTCCGGGTGCGCGGGTGTGATCGTGCAGCACCTTCGATTCATCCCGGACAACGCCGACCAATCGACCCATGAAGTCGATGAGGGTGGCGATCGGGCTCTTGCTCAGCGGAATTCCTCCAGATCCCGGAACCGCGAACGTAACAAGGGGCGAGTGAACCTCCCAGCCGTGGTAACCAGGGCACAACGGGAGCGGAGCGAGAATGTCTGTCAACGATTCTCGATCGGTGAAATGAGGTGGCGTCGCGCTCGAGCCGAGCGGGTGGCATTCGACGGTACGGACTGAGCGATGATGCGGTTTCGACAGTGGGTGCGCCGGCCTGATCGGTGCGGCCGTGGGGTGCCTCGATGAGTTCGCCGGTATCGGAGTTCGCGGAGAAGCTCGTGTTCGGGGGGCAATTCCCGAGGGGAGATCCCGAGGCGTTGCGTCGGCTGGCGGCCACCTGGCGCGAGATCGCTACGGGCGCAGCCGATGTGCGGGCGTCGGTTGCGGGCGGTATCCAGAACTTGGCGGGTGCCGTCGACGTGGGAAGTCACGTCGGTCGTGCGGTGCACGAGTCGGGGGCGGCGCTGACGAAGCATTCCGAACAGCTGTCGGGATTCGCTGTGGCCGTAGCGGATTGGTTGGACGACGTGGCCAACGACGTCGAGTTGGCCATCACGGAAATGTCGCTGCTCGTGCTCATGGTGCTCTGTGCCGGGACTTCGGTAGCCGCAGCCGCGCAGGCGCGTGCGCGGTTTTTGGCGTTGTTGGAGGGGTTGGTCGGTCGGATCGGCGCGGGATCGGCAGCCGTGACGATGGCGCGGGCCGGCCTGTTCGTGGCGGAAGGGGTTGCGTTCGGCGCGGCGCAGGCGGGGCTCAACATGGGGATCCAGTTGGCCCAGCCCACCCGGCATGGTGTGGACTGGGCGCTGGTTGGCACGGCGGGCCTGGCGGGCGTCGGTTCCGCGATGGGCGGCAGGCTCGGTGCCGGAGTGGTCGCGAAGGTCGTCGGTAAGGATATATCCGCCGGGTGGGGGCGTGCGATTGTTGCCGCCGGGGCCGGAGTGTTCGGTGCACTCGGCGGCGCGGTGGCCATCGGACGGCTCGATTCGCCTGTGACGCAACTGATCAGCGGCGGCGTGCTGGGGTTGGCCGCGCACACGATCAGCGCGGCGCGACAGGGTGCCCCGCCTCTCGATGCGCCGACCGGTACCGACGCCAAGTCCGTGGCCGCTGAGCGGCTGTTGATCGACGGCAAGTCCGCGGCCGCTGAGCGGCTGTTGTTTTCGGAATCGATCGGGGACGGCGAGTCCGTGGCCCGGCTGGCGCAGTTGGCCGAGCAGGGGGCGCGCGAACAGCTGATGGCGCTGTCGTCGGGGGATGGCTCGTCGGTGGAGCTGGTTGGTCCCGCAGGTCCCGGCCGGCGGCCCGGCGGGGACGGCGCCTTCCTGGCGGACCCGAATAGTGTTGCTGGGCAACCCGAATCGCGCGGAATATTCTGGCTCAACGGGTTCGACGGCGGTGGTGGCGACGGCGGGTACGCCCCGACGCGGCCGCCTGGTGACGGCGGCGGGGCGCGGCCCTCCGGCCCGGAGCCTGGCGGTGGACTTCCCGCCGAGCTCGGTGGATACTCGACAACGGACCGAGCGGGCACACACCGAATGAGCGTGTTCGGTGCAGCGGCGCGCGGCGGAGACAGCCCAGGCACCGCCCCGGCGTCGATGAATACCGACCTCGGCTTGTCGTCGGTGTGGCGAGATGCCGGCGGTGCCGTGCCCGATGGTTCGGTCGCCAAGCCGGAGGCACAGTCCGGACCGATAGGCGTGCTGGAGCGAAATCCGCTGCGAGAGCTTGGCATTCGTACGGATACGGCAGTAGAGCTCGGTGAGTCACCAGCGATTCCCCCGAAACTCGAGTCACCAGCGACTCCCTCGATGGTTGAGCCGCCCGCGACTCGCGAGTCGGTCGAGTCGTCCACGAGCCTCGGGACGGTTGAGCCGCCCACGACTCTCAGGACGGTTGAGCCGCCCGCGAGCCTCGGGTCGGTCGAGTCGCCTGCGACCCGCGCGACAATGGATACGTCCGCGACTCCCGGGAGGGTTGATTCGTCCGCGACCCCCACAGCAATTGAGCTGCCCGCGACTCCGGGCAGGGTTGATTCGCCTGCGGCTCCCGGGACGGTGGAGTCGCCTGCGGCTCCCGGGACGGTGGAGTCGCCCGCGACTCCCGGGACGGTGGAGTCGCCCGGGACTCCCACGAGAGTTGAGCTGCCCGGGACTCCCACGAGGGTTGAGTTGCCTGCGACTTCCACGAGAGTTGAGTCGCCAGCGACCCCACCGACAGTTGAGCCACCCGCCACCTCGAGGACGGCTGCCACGGCGCAGCAGCCCTCGGTGACCAGGCAGGGCGGTGCAGCTACTGGTGGCCCGGGTTGGGTGCCCGCGATGCAGCCGTGGGGACCGGTGGCGCCGGACCCGAACAGTCCTGGCGCACCGGACGATCCGACACTGCGGCCGCCAGAGCTGGACGAGACGAACCCGCATCCGCACGTGCTCGCGCGCCCGGGCGCAGTCCAAAGTCCCTCGGACCCCGACGATCTGCCAAGGCCGGCGGCACCGGTGTCCGATGTACCTCCCACGATGCCGAACCCGGTGGAGCCCATCCGGTTTCGAGCAGCCAACGAACCCGGACCAACGGAACCTGCGCACGAAAACGCGGGTGCCGCCGCCTCGGCCGACCCCGGCGGGTCCACCGACCCGGGCCGGGGCGACAGCGCTGCTGGGCAGACTGGTGTGCCTGCCGCGGCTCCGGACGGGACCACCGACCCGGGCCGGGGCGACACCGTTGGTGGGCAGCCTGGTGTATCTGCCGCGCCTGCCGACGGAACCACCGATCAGAGCACAACAGAGCAGACGGAGGTGCAGCTTGCGACCCAGGACGGATCCGCTGAGCCGACTGAAGGTCAAGACATCGGGCCGGTCGAGCCTCCCCCGTGGCTGAGGTCCGACGAGTACGCCGACGCCACGAGCAACGCCACGGCGGACGAGCGTTTTCTCGATCCGATGCGACTGGTGTTCGAGACCGCCGAAATCCGGGCGGCCGAGCCGCAGCGTCCGCCGTCAGTCTCGGTGCTCGGCGTCGAATCGTCCACCGGTACAGCGGATCTCTTGTCGCCGAGTACCGCGATGTTTGCCTTCGGCGACATGGCGGACGTGGACGAGGTGTGGGGGTTCGTGCCGGACCCGGCGGTCGACTGGACCGCGCTGCCCGCCATGGTGCACCAGGCGGCGGATCTGTATGCGGTCGTGGCGCGGCGGTTCGCTAAGGCGGCGGTGGTGACGGTGGTTGCGTACGACCCGTCGGGGGGTGCGCTGGACAGCGCCCGCCGCGATCGGGCAGCGGGTGAGCTGGCGTTGCAGTTGCTGTCCGCGGCGAGCAGGACAGCGGGGGTCACACCGAGGCTCCATTTGGTCGGGACCGGTGCAGGTGCCGAGATAGTTCGGGTGGTTGCCGATGTCCTTGATTCGGATATCTTCTCGACCTTCGTGAAGGACGTCGGCGATCTTCCACTCGTCACCGCGATTGTCCGGCGCGGACAGGTCGTTTCGGAGCGTGGTCATGCGGATCGCCTATTCGAGCGCTACGCCGAACGGGAACAGCGGCTGCGCGAGGCGGGCGCTGCCTACGCCCGCGTTGTGGCTGGTGCGGTCGATCAGGACGAAGAACAGAGTGCGGCGGAGTACGACCGGCGGCAGATCGAATTCGTTCTCGCCAGACGCGAGCTTCAGACCTACGTCGATGAGGGGGTCGTCGAGCGTCACCCGCTGCCTGCTGGTTGGCACCCCGAGCAGTGTTCGACCGTCGATGAGGTGATCGATGGTCTGCGCCGCGGTCGCGGCGTCGAGTTCGAAGTCGACAGCGCCGATCTCGATCCTGCTGCCGCCCGCGAGATGGCTCTGGCGATTCTCGACCACGGTGCTACGGCGGCCAATCTGTACACGATCCGCATCGGCGATCCGTATGGCGTCGAGGGGGTCTCCGACACTTCGACGTCGAACCAATTGGGTGGGCTGCGGTCGTCGGCCCTGTACCTGAACCGAGAGTATGTGGACGATCCCGATCTGTTGCGCGCGGCATGGCAGGCGTTGGTCGAGGCCAACCCTCGGTTGGTGGTGCCGGATCGGCCAGTGTATTGCCTGGTTGTCGCAGAACTGGGAAACGTCCTGGTCGAGGCCGGACGATGGCGCGCGGAGAAGTATCTGCCCGGTTTGCTGCGCGAACTGTGGATGCGTACTCGCGGCGACGCGGAATCGTTCGCCGATTGGGGCCGAAAACAGCTGAATGCCGAGGCGTTCTACCGCGACGGGACTCTCGATGTTCGGGCCGCGCTGGTGGCGTCACACTTCGCGGTGCGGATCGATCGGGCGAACGCGTCCCTCGCCGAACTCGAGGTGCATGATCTGATCCAGCGAATGGCTCGAGTGTGGTCCGCGCGGCACTCACGTTTGGTGCCGCCCACGAACGAATCGGAGCGGGCACAAACCCTGGTGAATATGGCATTGGGCGAGGCGATGGCGCGAGCACACGGCGCCGCTCTCCTCGGTTTTGAAATACCCGGCCTCGACAGTGCCTCGGTGCGCGAATTGGTCACGACCGTTCGCGCGACTCTCGTCGAACACCCGCAGATCAGGCTCGTCGAATCCGGGTTTGCGCCGCTACGCGGAACGCTGGAAGGCACGGCGTATCCGCGCCGCGACGGAGACACACCACTGGGGACATCGCTCATGTTCCAAGAGCGGCTCGCCATCAGCAGGGAGCTGGCTCGAATCGAGGCAATAAAGGCGGACGCGGAGGGGCGTTTCCGGGGCGGAGCCGACGATCCGATGGTTCGCCTCGTGCAGCATGAACTCGGACATGGACTGAGCAACGCGGGAGGCCGCGATGTAGAGCGTGATGCGGTCAACCTTGTCTATGGTCACTATGAAGCAACTCGTGGCGCCGATACCGGGTATGAAGCATGGGTGGTCGAGCAGTACAGCGGCTACGGCATCCGGGTCAACATGCTCGGTGAGCGTGATCCCGACGAAATCGAGGCGCCTGCCGAGGCATTTGTTCAGGTGTCGATGTATTCACAGCTACCGGCCGGCACCGTAGCGGAACCGACCGAGGGTGAATGGCTGCTCTACCAACACCTGGTACTCGCGGCCGAAAGGGCCGAGCTGGAGTATGGCCCACCGACGCACCCGGCAGCGCCCGAGGATCCGAATGTAGTCAGCCCGGCGGCGGATCGCGCACGGGAGGCATTGGCTCGCCGCCTCACCAAGCAACGGCTGGCACTTGTCGAAACCACAAGGAAAGCAGGGGATCTCGAAGAATCCGACGGGCGCCGACGACAGCTCGAGTTGATCGATAGGTTGGCCGCCGCACGGCTGCGGGCTGCACTGGCGCACGCGACCGCCGACGGACCCGCCGAATACGACTGGGCGCAAGCGCTGGATATTCTCGACCAGAAACTCGTCGCGCTGGTGGCGGCTGCCAATGCCGTGGATGCTACGGCCGCACCGAACCACGGCGCGGGCAACTGTGCGGTGTCGTCCTTGCTCACACTCCGAGATCTGTTTCCGGACAGCGACATTCGAGTGATGGCCGATGAGCGGAGGTTGGCGGGAACCGACCTCGGGAAAATCATTGCGGCGGCGGGCGGTGCCCCGGAGGATCTCAGCCGCGCCGAGCTGCGCGCCCGCCTGCTCGACCCGGCCGATCCGGCCGAAGCGGCGCTGGTGCTCACGCAGTGGAAGGTCCCGGACGACAAGGGTTCGCAGGGGCATGTCGAGCTGGCGGTCAACCAGCGGGACGGGGAAGTGGCGAAGGAAGACGGCACGGTGCTGTCCGTCGACGAATCCCGGGTGCGCGATTTCTCGACCGACACGCCCCGAGAGGCGTTCCAGCACTTGGTGATCCTGTTCGACGCCAACGGACGCCCGCTGCGCCCGCTCGACCCGCGAGAGCGGGAGGAGTACGCCACCCGGCTGCAGATACCGCACGGCCACACGCCGAGCAGTGACTGGCCGGAGACGATCGCCGGACTCCGCGAGCTGCTACGGAGCTGGACAGACATCGGCAGCACTGACGAGAGGGCAGATCTCGAACACTGGATCGACCTGCTGGAGGAGGCGTTACGCGGCGCGACGGTGCTTCGGGAGCACGCCGCGCGGCAGCTGGTTGCCCGTGCTGCCACGGCGCCGATACCGGGTCTGTTCCAGGGCGCGCCGGATCTGCTCGAATTGGAACGGCTGCGGCAGAACGCACGGGCACGGCTCGTCGAATTGCTGCCGCCCGGCCCGGTTTCCACGCATCTCGAAGCGCTGCATGCCCATTCGCGGCGGTACTCGCCCGAGGTCAACGAACTCTACCGGCACTATCGAGGCGTCGACGAGAGCCTGTCGCTTGCTGAGACGTTCGGCGAGTGCGCGCACTTGCTCGCGGATCTGCGGCGGGTGACCCAGGAGATAGGAACTGCCGCAGGCGATGCGCGGCAACAGGCCGATCTGGTTGCCCAGACCGAGAACGAGATCGCCGAGCGGCTCGCCGAATCCCGAGACCCGACCTCGGTAGTCGAACGGTTGAATCGGCTGCGGGACAGACAAATTCGTGGATTCGAGGAGCTGTATTCCCGGTTGCAGACGCAGGCGGAAGCCATCGAGGAAGGCGGCGTGCTCACCGCCGCCGTCGCTGGGTTGCGCGGCGACGCCGGAGACGAGTTCGGTTCGCTGCGTGCGGATCTCGCCGACATCCTCGCCGCAGGTGGCTTCGACGGCGACATCGACAAAGCGCTGAGCAAGGATTCCCGGGTACGCCGCTATTTGGCCCGTGATCTCGAACTGGCGACGTCGGCAGTGATCAACGCGCTGGCGCAGGCGGCGCGAATCGAGCTGCTCCCCACCGAGCTGACCGATCCCGACCGGGTCGCCGATATCGCGGACGTGGTGCACACGCTCACCGCGGACGGCCGCAACGAGACACTGGCCACGGCGTGGGGTGTTTTCGCGCAGACTTTCGACGAACTGCAGGTCATCGCGGGTTGCGATCGGCTCCGATCGCGCATCCAGGTTATCGACACCATGGAACGAGCGCTGCTCGACGCGCGGATGGCGTTCACCGAGGTGCTGGACCAGCCCGGTCCCGTGCTCGACGATGCGGCAGCGCGTTACCTGCGAATGCTGAGTCTGGTCTACCGCGTCGATCGCTGGGCGACAACCGTCCAGGTGGTCGCATCGAGACCGGTGCTGCCGGGGCTGGAGGACGGCTGGGTCGAGCAGATGTCGGTCAAATACGCGCTGCCGCACGAACAGCTGCAACCAGGCCGGGATATCCAGCGACGCTTGCTCAGCAAGCTACGGCTGACGCACGACCGTTTGCGGTCGATCATCGACACCGATCCTGCCGATCTGACTGCCGCGCAGTTGCAGGAACAGACGCGGCCACCCGACGAACAGTCCGATGCCGCGGCACGGGTTCCCTACTCGGCCGACCTTTTTCACGTCCCCACCGGATTCGAATGGGAGGGGTTGGCCGACCAGGACGCGGACTGGCTGCTATTCAAGGACGCGCTGGTGCAGGAATATCTCGAGCTTCGGCAATACGCCGACTGGGGTCGGGCCGCGCATCAGCGACGTGGCGAGCTGACCGTGCTGAACACGGCGGTGGACGACGCGGTAGCCGATGCGGCGCTCGACTTGTCGGTGACGGGGCAGCAGCCGCCCCCCGATGGTCCCGAGGATCGTGCGCGCCGGGATCGACTCGGGGCCAGTCTCTTCGCGTTGCGCGGCGAGCTCGTCGGGCTGGCCGCTCGGGCGGCGCAACGGTTTTCTGATGCCTCCCCAGGGACAGGAATCGAGTCCATCACCCAGTTGTGGCCGGGTTCCTCGGCAGCGTGGGAACTCGAAGAGTTGTCCGAGGAGCTGCGCGCCCAGATCGCTCGACGGGTATCGGCAGACCCGGACCTGATGACGTGGCAGTGGGCCGAGGAACAACTGCTCGAACCATCGGCGGCGCTGTCGGCCCAACCGGATCTGCTGGAGGCACTCGAGTCTTACCATCAGCTGGAACTGCTGCTCAACCTTGCTGCGGATTTTCATCGCGCCGAGTCCTGGGTGCGCGCCATCGACGCGGTGGACGCGGGTCTGGTTCAGGCGCGGTTGTGGCGGGATCGTGACACCGGGCCCGGCTTCGGCTGGGATGCCCGTCTCACCGAATTGACCGATCTTGCTTGGCATCTCGACATCATGGCGCGCACTCGCGAAGAGCTGATCGCCGAGGCGGAGACGCGGCAGGAGGCGTGGGAAGAACTTGGTGATCTCGATGATCGACTCGATGTCGAATTCGCGAAGGCCGGATCGTGGGGCGCGGGTGCGAATCGGCGGCACATCGTCCTGAATGCTCCGTTGACCTGTCTGGTCGTGATGTTCCACGAGGCCGCGCAGGGCGATGGCCCGCGGCCAGGATTCCGGATACCCGAGGAGCAGATCGACGAGATCGTGCTGTCCGGCGTCGACGGTCACGACGCGGCGCGGTGGGCGGGCGCGAATTGGCGTCGTTTCCGGGATGTGACGGCGGCCTTCGAGTGGGTGTCCGAGTCACCGCGCTCCGAACGCGCGGCGGGACTGCGGCGTACCGCGGTCTTATCCCTCGATTACCAGCCGATCGATGCGAATGCGGGCGCGAACGCGGTGCTGATCAAGGTGGATGACAACGGCCGCGTTGTCGCCGCCGAGCCCGAGTTGCAGCACGACGACGCAGGCAATCCCGTGGTGGGGGTCCGCCACATCGAGGGCGACGATGCGGTGCGCGCCTGGGCGGCCATGCTGTCGGCGGATGCCGCCGCCGCGGGTGTGCACGCACTCGCCTTCGAGGGCGACGTCCCGGTGGATCCGCTGCACGGCATGAACCCGGATAACGCGGGCAATCGCCAGATTCCGCGCGGCCGCATCCATGGCCCGCCGCCCGGTCCGGATCCGGACGCAGCCGCGTCGCCCGCACGCGCTGACGCCACGTCTCGATCCGACACGCCCGCAGTGCGGGTCGTGCGCCCGCGGGCCGTGAAGAAGCTCACCGGAGTAGATCTCGGCATCATGCTGGCCTCCGGGTCCGAGCAGCAGGAACGGCCGTCGAGCTCGCCTGCCGCGCCGGAAGGTGTTGTCCCGCCTGAAATCTCGGCAACGCCAGCACAGGCCGCAACGCCAGCAGATGTCGCTACGTTGAAAGATGTCGCCACCCCAGATCCAGTGCTGGCGGCCGCTCTCGCCCAACGACCGCACTCGGACGTGATTGTCCTGTCCGGCGACCTAGCCACTGTCGCGGAACGAGCGCGGGCGATCAACGAGTACATCGACGGTCGCGGCGTACAGCGCGAACGCCTTGTCCTCGTTGCCATTCCGGAAAGCACACCGACGCTCGCGGCGGCGATCCGAGCGAATGGGCCCGATGCGGTCGAAACGCAGGTAGCCCGGGCTCTGTTCGAAGACGTCGACGACGTCGTTGTCGTCCCTGACGACGGTATCGCGGACGGAGTGCTGCAGCTGTCCGCAATGCTGGGCGAGGCGGTCTCGACGGCCACCGCCGCCGGTGTCATGGCGGTGTTGCACAACGGTGGGGTGGTGCCCGGCATCACCGGCGAGGGGCACGACCTGCGTGGTCGGCGAGTTTCCGTGGTAGCGGCGGATATTCGGGTCGAAGCACCCACTGGCAGTCGGCCCGAGACGCCCTGGTCCACGCCCGACCGCGCGGTGGCGGCTGGCGTCGGGGGCACCCCATGGTCCACTCGGTCAGCCCCTGCGGCACCCTCGGACCCGCCGACCGTTCGTCGCCCGGACCGACCCGCGGCACTGGAGATCGGTGGTGTCCGTGTCGATCTGCCCTCCGTCAGCGGCGCTGAGCAGCGGGCAGCCCGAATTTTCGTCGCCGGTAGCGAGGTGCCGCCGCTGAATTCGACGGCGACCCGACTGCTGGCACGGGTGATGGCCGAGCCCGGGCGGATCGTGCCGTGGGACATTCTGCAGAGGGAGCTTGTGGGTGCGGTGGGTGACGCGCCTTATCAAATGGTCAACCGCGCCTTGCACGATGTGCGTCAGGCGATCGGTAGCGCGAGCATCGTCACCGTATCCGGTTTCGGTCTGCGTTTCGACGGCGTCACCGACCGAATCGTCGTCGAAACGGATGTCGTGGAGGCAGGGCCCATTCGGCTGGAACGCGCAGGCCGCCGGGTATTCGTCGATGACCAGCTGGTCGAGCTCGGCCGCTTGGAATTCGATCTGCTCGAGTTCGCGCTGCGGAATCAGAGCCGGATCGTCTCGTGGGCGACCATGCGGCGGACGCTGCCTGCGGGAGCAATGCCGAGGACCCGGGACCTCGATGAAACGTCTATCGCGGTCAGGGGAGCGTTCGTGCAATTGCGACGCAAGATCCCGGATCTGCCTCCGGCCCTGGTCGTTCGCGAGCTCGGCTGCCGATTCGGCAGTGCGACAGGCGGTGTCGTGCTGGAGACCACCGAGTCGGGTGACTTGCGTCTGTACGTCAACGGCAGGGCGGCGTCGCTCGATTCGCAAGGACGAGTGGCGAAGGGACTGCCTGCGTATGCGTTGATAAGAACGCTCATTGCACAGGGCGGACGCATTGTTTCACCGCAGACGATCATCGACGAGCTGTACGGCGGAGTAGGAACGGAAGAGGCGGTGCGGTCACTTGTCGCCGCCGTCCGTCGCAGGCTCGGTGCGCAATCCATTGCCACAGTGAAGGGTTTCGGCTGGCGATTCGACGGTGTCGGTGACCGTGTCGTCGTCGACGAAGGCGCAATCGAGGTCGCCGGCGTCCGGTTGGAGCCGCCTGGGCGGCGGGTTTTCGTCGACGACGAGCTGATCGCCTTCGGCCGCTTGGAGTTCGATCTGCTCGAGCTGCTGATGAGAAATGCGGGCCGAATCAGCGGATGGCAAGAACTTCGGGCAGTGGTAGGTACCGACGGCGTATCGGACGAGCTGCTCGGTTCACAGTTGCAGCGGCTGCGGCTGAAACTCGGCGGTCCGACGTCGATTGCGCTCGTTCCCGGTTTCGGTTGGCGATTCGACGGGATCGGTGCGCCGGTTCTCGTCGACGATGACGCTCTCGTGATCGATGGGTTGCGGTGGGAGCCGCATGGGCGTCGGGTCTTCCATCGTGGCGTTCTCGTCGACCTCACCCGAGCGGAGTTCGATGTGTTGGCGTTGTTGATGGCGAACGCAGGGAGGGTCGTACCGAGGACGGCGTTCCTCGGCGAGGAATGGACGGGAGAACAGCTGGATACCCGTTCGTTGATGCTTGCTGTCACTGCACTGCGCAACAAGCTCGGCGACACCGATCCCCGCGTCCGGCGCATCAAGTACGTCGAAGGCATCGGGTTTCGCTTCGAGACCGATCTCGAAGCGAAACCCGATGCCTCGGACGCCGATACGGCCGAGGCCCGGCACGAGTCGGGGTCGACAGTTCGCACCCGCCATGGCATCCGGGTCGAAACGGCACCGCCACAGGTGTTCATTGATGACGAGACGGTCGAACTCGGCCCGAAACAGCTCGGCGTGCTGCGGACATTGATCGGCTCGCCGAGCGTCGTTACCTACCAGGAGCTCGCCACAGCCGTCTGGGATAACGAGGGGGTGCCGATCCCGACGGTGCAGCGACTCGTCGAAAAAGTGCGTGCCCGCATCGGCGACACCGATCGGACCGACCCGCGCATCGAGTCGGTCCGCGGTGTCGGCTACCGGTTCAACGACTATCCACCGCAGTGAATATTTCGTCGTCCCAGCCCGCATAGTCCTGCCACGCCCGGATGTAATCTGTGGCGAAAATGGGTCCGGGGAGATCGGGAATGTCGAAGGCGGCGACCATGATCGGCAGGTGCGCGCTCAGTACCCCGTGCAGCCGGTTCAGCTCGGTCGTCACCCATGTCGCCAGATCCGGCGACATGCGTCGGTGCGCGGTGTACCACGTGCCGCGCGCATGGATGCGTTCGAGTGCGTACGCCCCGGCCGCGGCGCCGATCAGTTCCTTGGCGGTGGGGTCGCTGGTGTTGAGTGCCGCGGTGGCCAATGCTGTTGCCGCCAGCCGTTCCGCGGTCGCGGTGGCCAGTTCGATGGCGGCCGAGTCCGGCCCGAGCGCATGGCCGGCCGAGTGGTAGCTGCCGTTGTGCAGGTCTGCGGCGATGGTACGTTCGCGTTCCGCGAGTGTGTCGATGTACCAAGGCATGCGCGGCGTATCGGGTAGTCGGAGCGCGGTGAGGTCTCGGCCCTGCTTGCCCGCGGTGATCTGCATGATCTGGTTCTCACCCTCGGCGGTGATGATCGCCTCCAGATTGCCGACCCAGTCGACGATGTGGTTGACGCGCAGTGCACCCTGGGCCGCGGCGCGCTGCCTGCACATCATGAGCACTTGATGAGCGGTGTTGGACAGCAACGGTTTTGCGAGCATCGACCACACCGCGTGCTCCTGGCCGCTGCCTGTGGTGGTCGCCCGCAGGTCGCGCAGCCGAAGCCCGAGACCGCTTGCGGCATAGACCGCGGCGAGTCCGGTGACCAGATCTCGTTGCACGGCATCGCGATCGGCCATCAGCATTCCGGCGCCCGGCCTGCGCTGGCGGGTGTAGTTGACCAGCCCGGCCAGCGCGGCGCGAGCGCTGGCGATCGCCGCGTTGGCGAGGTCGAGTCGGCCGTTGCCGAGCACGCTGATGGCGCGGTGGAATCGCTTGCGCGGCGGCAAAGTGCAGTCGAAGCGGCCGTCCGTGGACATCTGTGCCCAGTCCCCGCCGAGCAGCGCCGCGCGCGGCAGCCGCACGTCGTCGAACCGGATCATCGCGTGGTCCATCGGCGCGGAATCCTTGTCCGGCAAGCGCACTACGTGCACGCCGTCGGCCAGCCCGTGCCGCGTGCGCAGCCGGAGCAGGAAGGGCAGCACGCCCTCGTCGCGTCCGTCGACGAGCAGCCGCGCGGTGACCACCGCGGTTTTCGGCACGCGGGCGTCGGCGACGTTGGGCATGATCTTGACCGCGCTGGCCGCCGGTGTGCTGAGCCGGAATTCGCCTGCGGCAGTGTCCCAGCGCGCGATGGTCTGCTGGTCGGCGCCGTTGGTGCCGCCGAGTTCGGTCAGCATCAGCACACCGAGTGCGGCGCCGGTGTCCAGCTCGGCGAGGCAGTCCTGCTGATACCGCGACCCGTTGCCGAGCGCGAGGATGGCGCCGACCGTCAGGTCGAAATGCCCAGTGAGCACAAGCAATAGCCTGGGGGCTGCGACCTGCGCCCAATCACAGAGCGCGCCGCGCAAATGCGCGTCGGCGGCGATCTCGCTGGCCGGGCGCCCGAGCCCGGCGATGACCGCGCGTAACAGCGCGGGGGCGATCTCGGTTTCCCGTGCGAAGGTGAGTCCGGAGGGCGGCAGGTCGGACAGGCCGACGACGAGGTCGCGCACCTGGGTGTGCAGCGACGTGTGGGCACCGAAGATCACCTCCCGCAGCGCCTCGACAGTCGTTGTGGTTGCGGCGGTTTCGAAAGGCCGAAGCGGTGGCTCGGCGTACGTTTCGTTGGCGGTAACGTCTGAAGTTGTCATTGCACTCACCCTGACGCTGGGTTCGGCCCGCACAGAATCGCTCGAGGTGGTGGCGCGCGGGCGGGTTTGTCCGGGCGGACGCCGGTGGGCGGCCCGGTGCTGTCATCGGTTCGCTGGTGCGCGGCTATTCCATACACGGTCCTTACCTGAGATTCATCGGGGGCGTCTTGGGGAAGACGACCGGCAGTTGAGACAGGGCGCGGTGGAACGGCCCAGGGCGCCATACCAATTCGTCGGCGGGGACGGCGAGCCGCAGTTCCGGCAATGCGTCGAGCAGCAGGTCGATGGCGTCGTGTGCGATCAGCTGCGCGAACGACCTGGCGAGCACGGGGCAGGCATGCGGTCCGGAACCCCACGCGAGATTCCATCCGTTGCCCGCGTAGTCGCCGGTGTTGAGCTCAGGGCCGTTGTTGCACGCCGCCATGCTGGTGATCACCGGCTGGTTCGCGGGCAGCCAGACGTTGTCGATCACGATGGGTTGCAGCGGGTAGGTGATGCAGTAGTTGGCCAGCGGCGGATCGGTCGCCAAGATCTCGTCGAGCGCCGAGGTGGTCGACGGTGCGAAGCCGAGTTCGTTGCCCATGAACCGCTTTTCGTTGGTCAACATCAGCAGCACCGTGTTGGCGATGAGGTTCTGCGGTATCTCGATGCCCGCGGAGTAGCAGGTGACGAGCTGATGGATCATCTCGGTGTCGGTCAGTTCCGCCGGATGGCGCACCAGCCGGGTGGTGAGGTCGTCGCCGGGCACCGCGCGCTTGAGCCGGGTGAGGTCGAGCAATGCCGCGTCGAGCATCGCGTTCACGGTGGCCGTGTCGACCCCTTCGAACAGTGCCTTGCTCGCTTCGGCGACCTGCTGACCGATCTGTGGCGGGCAGCCGAGCATCTGATTGAGCACCGCGAATACCAGCGGAAGACTGTAGTCGCTCAACAGATCCGCGGACCCGGTCTCGCAGAACGCGTTGATCAGCGGCAGGGCGGCCGATTCCACCATGCCGTGCAAGGCGTGCTGGTCGACCCCGGCCAATGCGTCATTTGTCGCCTTGCGATACCGTGTGTGCTCGACCGTGTTTCCGTTGCTGCGCAACGCATTCGGTCGCCATTCGACCATCGGCATGATCGGCAGGTTCGCGGGAACGGTCTTCTGCCATGGCCGGGGATCGGCGGACATGTGCTCGGGATCATTGAGAATCCTGACCGCGGTGCGGTAGCCGATCACCAAGGTGGCTGGCACACCCGGCCAGATTTCGACCGGCACCATGGTGCCGTAGCGGTTGCGCATACTGCGGTATGCGCCGTGTGGATCGGCCGCGAATTCCTCGGTATAGATCGGGATTCGCGGTCCGACCGCCTCGATCGGCATGGGGGGATTAGTCGTTGGGGCGGTTTGAGCGTGCACAGGCACTGCCGAGGTTCTCCTTGGTCGGGCGAGAGGTGTGGGATTGCCGCTATGTGCGCACACACGTAGCCACCGCGAACCGGGGTATCCGGATCGCGGTGGAGGTGTGGTGGCTCGGCGTGCCTACCGAGGTAATCGGAACAACGGGAACAGGTTCGAGGGCAGCGGATTGGGCGCACGATGGAACGTGGACACGCTGGAACTCCTCTGCTCGCGCAGGCCGGTGAGCAACCTGGGGGTCCTGCTCATGAAACCGGCCGGTATCTCGAAGATGTTCGAATGCAACAGTTTTCAGTCAATCTCTTCTGACGATACGCAGCGCCGCACCCGTCACTGTTCCCGGCGCTGGGAACAGCAATCGCGGCAGGCTCGTTCAGTGCTGGGCCGCCGCGGGTTGCCGCGCGGCAACCCGATCCACTGCGGCGAAACTGTAGAAGGGCGGCATCGGATGTCCCGCCGGATCCTGCCTCGGCTCGATACCGAGCTGGGACCAGCTTCCCGCCTTGCCGACGCGCAGGACCGGAATGCCGTTGACCGTGTGGATATCTCGATCGACACCGCTGCGCTGCAATGCCATAGCGGCGGGCGGGCCGACCAACGGATGCGGGTCGCCGTACTCCCGAATCGGCAGCACCACCGGACTACCCGGATTCGCGGCGAGCGCACGCCGGAAGATCGGATGGTTGGCGACCAGCCGCCCGAGCGTCTCCCCGGAGACGCACGCGAACGTCGGCAGACCATCCTGCAGCACACTGATGACCGCGCGGCCGCAGCGCACGTGCGTGAGCAGCAGAATCGGCGGCGCACCGGCCGCGAGCACCGCGTCGTGCCAAGGCGCTCTGCGTGCGGGCCCGAAGTCCCATGCCTGCGGTTCACCTCGGCCCGTTGGCAACGGAGTGACCAGACTGAAGTAACGATCACCCCGGCGAATCCGCTTCCCGGCGTACTGCTGGTAGGCGGTGTCGCGCTGGTCGAGCATCGGCAGCGTCACCCCGACACAGCGACCGTCGGCGGCGGTCAGCGCGGTGATCACGACATCATCGGTGGCGTATTTCTCCGGCCCGTGAAAGTTGGTCCAGAGGAGACTGTTTGGCACCATGGCGATCCGATCTGCGTGCTGATACGTCCAGCACAATCGTCGGATTTCGGCGGCCTGCGCGCATGGGGTGATACCTGACGGCTATCCCGTGGCATACCTACCTACCAGGGTGACTGGGGGGAAGGTCGACCGGCGAGGTTCCTGCGTGCCCGGCCGACGCCGCCGCGGCGAACCTGCGGCACCGGCCCGATGTGGTGCGCTAGATCAGTTCACCATCGCGACAGAGGCTGGAGCGCCGCCACGACACCGGCGGCGGCGTCGTTCCGTCGAAGTGCCAGCCCGAGATCGGCCCCGCGGCTTTCCACCACAGAGAGCCGTTCCCGTCCTGCATGACCTCGAAAATATCGTCGCGGCCATCGATGAGCTGATCGCCGACGCAGTAGTCGGTGTAATCGGTGCCGGGTTGCAGCGCGCCCGCGCTGAACCTGCCGCGCGGATTGGCCTTGGCGCCGGGGTTCGTCACGGTGGTGCGCGCGTCCGTTCGCGGGCCGCGCAGCCACCGTGCGTAGCCACAGGTGAACTCCCAGCCGCCGGCAACGACCGTGCTGCCCGGTGCATGCGCGGCGCCTGCCCAGAGGCAGTCGGCCCCTGGGCTGGCGTGCGCTGCTCCGGACACGACGCCGAGGCCGAGCAGTCCGGTCGTCAGCACGGCCGCGGCGAGTCGGCGGGGGAGGGTGGATCGAGTTGCTCGACCGGTCGTGATCATCGACATCGTCATCCTTCGTCGGTGTCGTGCTTGCCGACGAGGTCCGAGCCCGGCAAGCAACAGCGTACCATCAAATGATGTGCCGCTGAGTAACGGTACGCAACGAAGGGTTCACCAGGGGTGGAAAGACGCCGAATCCGGAATCAGGCCGGGACGGCGTGGCGCATGTCGTACGTGACCCGCTCCGGCGAACCGGCGACGACGTGGCCGAGCCCTGCGGCGATGGCGGCGATGGCGGCGCCGACACTGCTGATGCCTGCGATCATCGCGGGAATATCGAGTTTCGCGGTGGCGGGGATCTGGTTCTCCCCGGCTGCCGACCCGAGGAGTTGGTGCAGCACGGCCCGGACACCCGAGGTGAAATTGCTCGGCGGCGATGTCGTCATGTCACGCAGCTCCGGTGCTTTGCTGTGCAGGTAGAGCAGTGCCGCGCACACGCACACCGCGGTCACCGCGCTGCCGACGACCATCAGCAGTGCGAAGAGGTTGCTACGGGTCCCGAGGTACAGCACTACCGCGCAGGCGGTGGTCAGTGCGGCGACGGCCGCGAACATGCCCCAGGTGCTGTGCAGGGAGATGTAGTCGTTGCCCGGCATCGTCGCGTGCAGGTGTTCGCGGTCGATCCGGCCGAAGGCGTTGGCGCTCACATCACCCCTCGGCCCGGTGGCCGAAACCCAGGGTTGAAAGAGCAAGCCGAAGGTCAACAGGCTCAACGCCGCAATGAACCAGAATTTCCGGTCTTGGCGCGGCGTGGCGGGACATGGGACTGCTACGGAAGGTGAGTTAGCCATCTTCTCTGAATCATTTCGCGAGGTGTGTTTGACGGGTCGGATTCCACCGGTACGCGTCGCTGCGAATGCGGAGTTTTTCGAATCAGAATCGATGGGCGTCTGTGGCCATCTGGCACCAGGCTAGGGCTGCCGAGTTCGAGTGGTCAAGGCGTGTCGGGCCGACCCTGCCGTCGTCTGGCGGCCCGTAGATTTCCAGGACATTTGACCAATTTCGGCGAATTGCTGGGCTGACGGGCGGGTTTCGGCTCCGCGTAGCTGATCGATAACTAATGGCACGTCAGATGACGTGCCACTTGATCGTGATGCATCACACCTTCAGCGGGGTGTCAGTTGCCCGACTTGATGAGCGACACGCGCACCGGTGCCGGATCGACCTCGGCCCGGCGATTGCGCGCCCACTGCGCGGTCGCCGCAAGCGCCGAGAACACCGCGATCCCGCCCGCGAACCACGCCCACGAGGTGAGACCGGCGGTGGCCCAGGTGTATCTGTTGACGCCGGGCAGCGCATAGGTGCTGTTGCCCGAGGCCCAGCGAATCAGCAGGCCCGCCACGCTGCCTGGGTCGCGCGGCGGCCCGTTCGCGACCATGTTCCTGACGTTCGGCGCCTGCCGGTTCACGTTGACCAGGGCGAAAGCGACGAAGAGCGACATGGCCACCGAGGACGCCATCACGGCGGTGGACAGCGCCTGAGTACGGGCTCGAAGGTTGAGCACCGCGAGGACGACGGTGAGGATGGCGGCGATGCAGGCGAGGACGGCCCAGGTGCCGTTGATCTTCGCCATTTGTGGTGGCGAAGTCGACCAGAGGGCGACCAGGGAACTGGAAATCTCGTACTTCCCGAACGGCGTCGCCTTGATCGTGCCGTCGGTCGCCGACGCTCTGATCCACGGCTGGAACAACGCGAAGAAGGTAATGAGGTTGCCCATCGCGGCGCAGGCATAACCCCAGTGGCCGCGGAGCCAGGCCAGCTGCAGTCGCAGCGCGGTCACGGTGGCCACGGCGTCGAGGTGTCGCCTGCGCGCGGCGCGCTGCGTTGGCGTTGGCGTAATAGCTTGTGCCTGTTGCTGTTTGCCCGCTTGCCACGGCGTTGGCTGCACCATCGAACCAGTTTAGGGGGCCGGACCGCGGCGAATCGTGGTCCGCATCACCACTGCCGGGAAGTGTTGCCGGACAGTGCCGGCGCGGATCGTGCGTCTCAGGCCTTGGGTTCGGCCGAAGCCGGGGCGGGATCGGACTCCGGTGCGCGAGTGGCGGGCCGGGCACTGCGGGTGATGACGATGGGCAGCTGCGACGGGATGCGCAGGTGGATGCGCAGCGGGCCGGCCGGACGGTTACGCATCCACTGGGTGCATGCGGTCACTGCCGAAATCACCGCCATCGCGGCGCCGAACCAGGCCCAGGCGGTGAGACTGGCGGTGACCTGGGAAACTTTGTCGAGGCCCGGCACGGGGTATTTGCCGTTGCCGTTGATCCAGCGCATCAGCAAACCGATCTGTCCACCGAGATCCCTGGTGTTGCCGTACCCGAACATGTCGCGCAGTTCCGGCCCTTTGCGGTTCATGTGGATCAGCGCGCAGACCACGAAAAATGCCGTGGCAAGGGAGGATCCGGCGGCCACCCGGAAAAGGATCTCGGTGCGTGCCCACAGATTGATCACCACGGCGGAGACGGTGAAGGCGACGGCGACGGTAGCGAGGACTGCCCACGTGCCGTTGACCACCGTCGGTTTCGGTGGCTTCCCAGACCAGAGAAAGACGAGGGAGCTCGAAACCTCGTATTTTCCAAAGGGCGTTGCCTTGATCCAGCCATCGAGCGTTGCGGCATTGATCCACGGCTGGAACAGCACCGAGAAGGTGACGAGGTTGCCGATCGCCGCGAACAGGTAGCCCCACTGCCCGCGCAACGCGGCGACGTGCGGTCCGAGAGAGGTGACAAGGTGCGCGACTTCGATCCGGCGGGCCAATCCAGCCCGCGCGGTGCGGCTCGTCGGGCCGGTGTGCCCGGGTGGATTCTTGCCCGCTTGCCAGGGTGTTGGCTGCACCATCATGCGAGTTTAGAAGCCGACGATGCGTGATCTCGGTGCGTGCTCACCGCTCGTGGGAAGCTTGCCGCATGGCCAAGAGTAATCGGCTCGGTCAGGGGAATCCCCCTTCGATCGCCAGCCATTTTGTCGGCAGGACCCGTGAGCTTCGACAGCTCGGCGAGTTGCTTTCCGGCATGGTCAGGCTGGTCACCCTGGTCGGGGCGGGCGGCATCGGCAAGACTCGCTTGGCGGCCGAGGCGGTGTCCCGCTACACGAAGAGCCGGAAAGTTCCCGTCTATTGGGTGGGTTTGGCGGGCACGGCCGCGGGCGCGGAGGTAGCGGCGCTCGAATTCGAAGTGGCGCACGCCGTTGTCGATCTCGACTTCTCCGATCGTTCGCGGTGGAATGCCGTGGTGGACCGGCTCAGCCGCACGGATGCGGTGGGGGTGGCGGTGCAGTCGGTGCTCGTGCTCGACAATTGCGAGCACGTCCTCGCCGCGGCGGGGGATCTCATCGCCGAGCTGCTCGACGTGGTGCCCGGGCTGTCGATCGTCGCGACGAGCCGGGAGCCGATCGGCTGGGTCGACGAGCGGTTGATACCGGTGCCGCCGCTCACCTCCGAGCAGGCTCTTTCGCTGTTTCGGCATCGTGCGAAGCTCGTCAGCCAGCCACTCGCCGGCGCCGACGATGCGAGCATGGCAGGCGAGATCTGCCAGCACATGCACTATTTCCCGCTGCACATCAGGCTGGCCGCCGCGCGGCTCACCCGCCAGCCGCTGCCGCTGATCTTGCGCGACCTCAACGGCGCCGCGTCCGACCGGCGCATGCAGTGGTCACAGCCGCCACTCGGCGGTGCCGACGAGCGACACCGGAGCATTCGCGACGTGATCGCGTGGTCCTACGAACTGTGCGAGGACAACGAACAGCTGCTGTTTCGCCGGATGGCGGTGTTCGCCGTCGATGTCGACGTGCCCACCGACGATGCCGTCGTCGGCGGGCAATCCGGCGGCGGGGGAGCGGAATTGGCCGCCGTGGTGGCGGTGTGCGCCGACGAGGACGGCGCCGACGGACGACCACGACTCAGCGCCGCCGAGATACCGGAGCTGCTCGAGCGCCTCGTCGACCGCTCGCTGGTGGCCTCGCATCTCTCGACCGATGCCGTCTATTACGCACTGGCAGAAAGCTTTCGGATCTTTGCCCAGCAGCAACTGTGGCAGCAGCGGGACGGGGACGACGAGTTCGCGATGCTGCTCGCACGGCACCGGCGGTACTACCGCGACCGGGTCGTGCGTGCCCGCGCGAGCTGGTTCAGCACACAGGACAAGCCGTTGCTCGAATGGGCGCGGCGGTCGTGGGACAACCTCGGCATCGCGATCGAGTCGAGCGTCGCGACCCCCGAGGACGCGTCGATCGGCCTGGAGATCTCGCTCGGTTTGCTCGCGCTGCGCGCGCCGTTGTTCGTCGGGTCGCTGCCCGAGATCCGCCGCTGGACCGAGAGCGCGCTGGCGGCGGTGCGACGGCCGGGGCACCCGCACACCGAGCTGGAGATCGCCGCGATGGGTCTGCTGGTCTGGAGTCTGATGTCGGAGGGCGGCTATCGCGCGGCCGAGCGCCTGCTGGAGGCGGCCGTCGCGGCCTGTCTGCCCGACGCGGCGGCGCGCGCGGGCTGGCGGGACCGGCCGGACGCCGACCTCGGGCTCGCGCCGGAAGTCGAATTCGCCAGGGGCTGTGAGCTGATGCTGGCCCAGCGCGATCCGCGCGCCGTCACGGTGCTCGCGCGTGCGCGCGAGCTGGCCACCGCCCGTGGCGATTACGGCGTAGCGGCGATCAGCGAAATGATCGAGTCGTGGGCCGCGAGCCTGCTCGGGACCGCGCCGATCGCGATGGCGACGACCCGGCGCTACCTCGACAACGCCACCCGCGCAGGCGCAACGATGGCCATGACATGGGCTCAGGTGGCCAGGGCGATCGCGCTGACCAAGCACGGTGACCCGGTCGAAGCGCTCGCCGCAGGCCGGGCCGCGCTGGCCGACCAGGTCCCGATGGGCGATCGGGTCGGCGCGTTGTGGGCCGTGCACGTCCGGGTGTGGTCGCTGTCGAAGATCATCGCGACCCGCGGCGACGGCGTCGACAAGCGGGCGGCCACCCGCGAGCTGGCCCGCGAGGCCGCGCACCTGATCGGCGGGGCCGAGACGCAGCGCAGGATGTTCGGCATCGTGCTCGGCAAGCAGGGCCTGCTCGCCGATGAGCACACGAGGGCGATCGAGACGATTCGAAACGTCCTCGGCGCCAAGGTCTACGACGCGGTGGTCGCCGAGGGTGTTTCGCTCCGGTACGAGTTCGCCGAGGCGGAACGCCTGGCACTCGGCGACTTCTCGATCCGCGCCGAGAGCGCCGACACCGTGCCTGCGGACGACGTCGCGGCGGCCTGGCTCGACCTCACCGAGTCCGAGCAGGATGTCGCCGTGCTGGCGGCGGCAGGCTGGACGAACAGCGCGATCGCCGCTCGGCGCGGCAGCTCGTATCGGACCGTGGACGCCCAAATGTCGACCATCTTCCAGAAGTTGCACATCACCTCCCGCACGGAGGTCATCGATCGAATCCCTGCCGATCAACGTCCCCGGGTGCGCGACGCCGCGCAAGACCGCCCACGCCGCCGTTGACTCCGGTTGCGCCACTGCGGTTCCCGCGTGCGCGGGCGTGCCTGCTGAGCACGTGATCAGCGTCGGCGGGGCCGATGCTTGGCAGCCTCGTCCACCGGGCCGCCCGCCGGGGTTTCCGCGGTCGGTCACGGCCAGCGGATCGACATGGAGATCGATCGGGTAGGGCGGCTCTCCATCGCGGTAAGCGCGGCGGACGCTGTGCAGTCGCCCTTCGGTCCTGTCGAATACCGAGCTGCCGCGCAATAGTCGAACCGGCCCCTCTCAGCGGTGGGAGGGGCCGCCAACGCGGCTGTGAGAGCTTGTATTCGGCACAGGTAGGCGCCTGTCCGAGCGAAGCCGGTGCCATGCCCGGTGGAGGAAGGTGATGGCGAGTACGGCTCAGCAGCTGCGTGCCGAGATCCCGATTCCTGTGCAGGAGATGGTGTTCGGTCGCGCGTTCCCGGAGGGCGATCCCGAGCGGATGCGACGGGCGGCGCAGGCGTGGCGCGTGCGGGGCGAGTTGTACGCCGACTTGCGGCGCAAGGCCGAGGCCGTGCAGGTGCACACAGCGGCTGCGCTGAGCGAGTCGAGCCGAGCGGGTGCCTCGGTGGCCGCCTATGCGAGTGCGTTGCGCGAAGACCTGGCGCAGGCCGCGGAATTCTGCGCCGGAAAAGCGCGGCAACTGGAGCAGAACGCCCTCTCCGTGGAGAAGGCCCAGTGGGAGATGACGGTTTTCGCGGTGGCCGTGATGTATCAGCTGCTGTGCGCTGGCGGGTGGGGCGGCATCGCGGGGATCGGGGTCGCGACGCAGGCGCGGGAGCGATTCTTGGCAATGCTGGGGAAGCTCGTCGCGACAGTCGGCAGCGAATCGGCAGCGGCTGCGGTCCGGTTCGCGTTGCGCGCGTTGGGTTTCGGCGCATTGCAGGCGGGCGTTGACGTCGCCGTGCAGCTGGCGCAAGGTGACCATCGAGATGAACTCGACGGTGAGTCGATCATGCTGGCCGCGCTGGCAGGCGTCGGCGCCGGTGTAGGTGGCATGGTCGGAGCACGACTCGCGACGAATGCTTCGGCGGCGCAAACATCGTGGGGACGCCTCTTCGTCGCCGGAGCGGCCGGTGCGAGCGGCGTGCTCGGCGGTGCGGGCGCGGTGTCGCTGGCGACCGGAGAGTTCCAGGTGCACGGTGCGCAGTTGCTCGGCGGTGCGGCTATCGGGATGGCGGTCGGCGCGCGGGCGAGCGCGGATTCCGCACCGCGCCCTCCGGCGGCACCGGAACCGCGTCGTTCGGCGGCACCGGAACCTTCAGCGGCACCTGAAGAGTCGCTCGCTGTGCCGGATTCGCCGCGGGATCTGGTGAAAGCCAGTACGCAGCAGCGTGATACCCCACAGTTCAGCAATCCGCCGGATCTTCTGGCGACACTGTCGCGCATGGCCGAGCGTGCATCGATGGACGCGCTGTGGCGCTCGGACGCTGTCGAGATCGTGGGTCCGGGCGGGTTGGGCGGCCGTGGTGGCGCCGATGGGTCGCGGCCGCCGGACGGGACGAGCGTGCGTGGCTCCGATGGCGGTTCGCTGGCGGCAGGTGCTGTTCCAGGTGGCGGCGACGGCTCGACGATGCCGGGTTCCGGTGGTGGCGACGGCGTAGTGTTTCCGAGTCCCGTTGGTGGCGAGGGAATTTCGCCGCCGCGGAGTCAGCCGACCGGCGGTGGCGGCGCTGGCCCGGCACCGGCGCGGTTCCAGGTCTGGCGTACCGAATACTCGGGAGCGGGAAACCTCGACGTCCATGGACCACGCTCGACACCAGACCCTGGTTCGTTCGGCCCGAACGACGGGCCTGCGATGAGCGGGCACCCCTCGATGTCGGGACGGTGGGAATCGGGACCGGGTGCGCCGGTGCACGACGGATCGACGAGCAGACCCGCAGTGCTGGAGTTGCCCCGTCCGCAGCCGGAAAGTGTTGTCGTGCATGATGTCTCCCCGCAGCGACCGATGACGTCGGAGCCGGGCGAGCCGTCGGCCATGCGACCCGACACGGACCACTCGACCAGCAGGCCACGGTCTGCTGCCGACAGCCGCGACGACGGTCCGATCGCGGCACCCGCCGTGTCCGAGACTGGCACCGGCCGTAGTGCGGGTACGCAGGCGTCAGGGTCGGGGACCGGCACGCCGGTTGCGGCACCCGCCGTGTCCGAGACTGGCACCGGCCGCGGTGCGGGCACACAGGTGTCTGGGCCGGGGACGGGCCCCCCGAGCGCGGCCACCACCACGGCACCACCGATGGCGATCGTGCCGGTTCTTCCGGTCCAACCGGATCCGGAAAGCCCAGGCGCGCCGCACGATCCGACACTCGACAAACCCGAACTCGATCCCATGGGTAAACCGGGCGAGATCAGGCAGCCCGGCCGGATCGACGACCCCACCGAGATCGGGGATGTGCGAGAGCCGCTGCCACCGGTCGGCGATGTACCGTCGTCCGCGCCGCCTGCGGTCCCGCCGATATCGATAACGATGGATGCCGAGTCCGACGCACCGCAGGACGGACCAGCAGACGACAGACCGGCTGCGGATGCGGATGCTGCCGGTCGAGATGGCCACTCGGACAGCGAATCCGGCGAACCGTCGGACGCTGGTGCGTTGCCGCTGTTCCCGATCGGAGGTGCGGCACCCGACGAGGCAACGGAACTCGGCGATGACACGCACACGCTGTACCGCGTGGTTTCCGAGGAATATGCACAGGTCAAGCAGACCGTCACCGCTCTAGCGCCCTTGTTCGGTATCGAGTCGGTGGAGCTGGCGGAGCTGGAGGGCATTCACGCCCAGCTGTTCGGTCGGTATGCGGCGATGGCGGCGGGTCTCGGCGTGGACTTCGAGGATGTGCTCGACACCGCACTGGTCGAGCAGATCGAACAGCGACGCATCGACGCACCTGAGACGACCGACACCGGCCGTGACCTGGTGCTGGTGCGAGTGCTGCTCGACAGCATCGCGGATCTCGCGATCATTCAGCCACTTGCCGAGGGACTCGACAGGATCTTGCGGGAACTTCGCGAGGCACGACACCTGCGCGCTTATGCCAAGAGACAACTGGAGCTGGCGCGCATGCGAGTGCCTGACCTCGCCGGCGAAGGACCGATCACGCCGCAGGAACACCTCGAGCGGGTGCGTGCGCTGCGTGACGCAACGCGCGCGAGGTTGACCGAGTTGCTGCCCATGGGTGCCCTCCGCGATCAACTGCACGATGTGTGGCGCGCTCCGTCTCGATATCCCACCGCGGTGGCGGCGGCTGGGTTGCAGTATTTGCAGCTCGACGAGTTCGTCCTGGCCGCTGAGGAGTTGACCGCCTGCGAGGCATGGTCACGCGACCTGGCGCAGGCGACGGCACATTTCGACGGGCGAGCGGCGCGCCTGGTCGCCGAGGAAGACAGCATCACTGATCTCTGGGGCGAGATCGCCGATCTTTCGCGGGAGCTGAACATCGGCGATGTGCGCCCTGGTACCACCGCGCTGGATGATCTGCTCCAGGAAATTGCCGCGATGCGTGCCAGCGACGCCGCCGACCCTCGGTCGGAGCAACGGGAGCAGCTCGAGGCTTTGGCCAGTCGGATCGAGGACGTGCAACTGTTCAGGGCCGAATCCGTTGGGCCATGGGTCGAATTGACGAACGAGGTCGGCGAATCAGTGGCCAGGCTGGACTATCGAGGGGAGCTGGGGTCGGGCTTGCGTGCTGTGCTCGATACCTCGACGTTAGCGAGCAGGCAATTGGCACGCGCCATCACACAACGGCTCTCTGATTTCGATGACGCTCAGGCGATATTGCGGGATGCACTACACCCGTCACGGGCAATGCTGGCCGAGCAGCTGAGCCGGGTGCGCAACACCCTGTTCGAGGCGCTGCGTGCCGCCGGGGCCACCGGGATCCGTCCCGAAATGTTGAATGATGGTGACACGGTGTTCCAGCTGGTGCGCGATACGCAGGAGCGCAGCGGCGACTCGCCGGAAGTCAGCGAAGCGTGGGATTCGTTCATTCCCGTCTTCAATGTCGTGCAATTCTTGCGCGAATACGATCTGGCAGAAGGTCGGCGGCAAACCATCGGCTGGGTTGGCGGACAGCTCAAATCTGTCTATTCGGACTACGAGCGGGCAGTAGCGCAGCGCTCGCAGTCCATCGATGCATCCAGGTCGTCCTTTCTCCGGATGTTCGTTCATGTCGAGCGTCTCGAAACGATCGCCGCGTCGATCGCCCGAATGGGTGCGGCGGCTACCGAGGCAACGATGGATATGGAACGGCTGCGTTATATCGGCACCAAGCACGGCCTGCGATTCACGGGCTTGCGCGCCGATCCGGGCACCTGGCTGCGCACCGAGACGCTACTGGAGTCGATTCGTCGCCGATTGCAGTTCGCGCTGGGAGTCGATCCTGAACTGTTGTCCGATGAGGAGCTCGTCGACCGCGGGCAGGCGGCCCGCTTCGGGCGACACACGGGCGCATACACCGGCGACGACGGTGCGCAGGCACGCGTCGATCCGAGCTGGCAACCGGTTTCGGACGCCAGCCTCGACACAACGGATACGGACCTTGCGCAGGTATGGGAGAAGGTGAAATCAGCCATCGTGCCGTCGCTGGTCGGTGACTTCCGTGAACTTCGGCTGATCGCCGAGTGGCGCACGGCGGTCCAAGAACGGGAGCAGATTCGGCGACGAGCCGAGGAGCTGGATGCCGGGTTGTCGGATCTTGCTGCGCGACCGGCTGATTCGCACTCGGCGAGCGACCCGATGCTAGCCAGTCTCGGCGACGTCAGCGCTCCGCGCAGCGATCTGCTCGCGCTGCGTGCGGAAGTCGCCGACATCCGTGACCGTGCCACCTCGCTGGTCATCACGGAGGGTGCCGCGGTCGGTGTCCGTTCGATATGGGACCTGGCGCCAGAGTCGGATACGTCACAACGGCTCGCGCGGTTGCGCGCGCACGCGGCGTCTGAGATCGCGCGCCGGTGGCCGGTCGACGCAGACCAGGTGACCGCGGAGTGGGTCGACGAACAGCTGTCTATCGAACGGGCGGAACCGGATTCGACGGCGAGCAAGACCTTGGCGCTGTTCCGCGCCGTCGACTCGATGATCACGGCCGGCGAGCGGTTTCACCGGGTCCGCAGTTGGGCGGGCGCTATCGATGCGTTGGACAGCAAGCTCGGTCAGATCAGGATATGGAAGGACCTGGCCGGGAATCTCGACGAACGTAATGTCTGGGCGGCGCGGTGGCGAGAAGTCGAGGAGCTGGCCCGTGGCCTGGACAGCGTGGCGCGCAGACGGCAGTTGGCGTTGCGCGACAAGGCGGCGACGGACGCGCAGCTACATGAGCTCGGCGCGACGAACGGCATCGCGAAGTCGGAGTACGTCGGCCGTGACGGACTACGGGTCGAGCCGTTGCATCGCATGCGATCGGTGGAGCACGACCTCCTGGTGCGCGAGCTCGCCAGGCTCGGCCGCACCGACACCCGCGAATTGTCACCGAGGCGAGTGCAGTTGACAGTGGAGCGGCTGCGGCGACTACTGCAGGACCAGCCGACACCGTCGGCCCTCGCCGCACTCGACCGTGCGCAACGGGTTCAACGAATCGACGAAATGATCAGTCTGGTTGGCACATCGAACAGTCTGGCGACGGAAATCGAAGGCGTGGAACAGGATTTGGCAGACGGTTTCGCGCGGGTGTCAGAGGTGCCGGACGGCCAGTGACGAGCTACCGGACACCGGTCAACGCGGCCGACACGACCTCGGTGACCGCACGTTGGGCGTCGTTCTCGGTGCCGGGGTGCGTGTAGTAGTCCACCCAGAACAGGTCGGCGTTGCGACGGACCACCGCCGAACCGTGGGCGGTGCCCCCATCGCCCACATCGCTGTAGGCGGCGCACGCTTCGTCGCCGAAGGCCCGGGTGCGCAGGAATTGTCCTGCGGTCGCGGTGCTTTCGCAGGACTCGGCGAGCGCCTTCGCCGCGCGCTCGGCGCCGGTGTCCCAGCCGATCCGGCCGTAGCGCAGCAGCCGCACACGCAGATATCCGTAGTCGGTGCTACCGACAGGACGGCCGTCGGCCGTCGAATAAATGCAGGCGGCATCCGGGCCGGTGGAATAGTTCGACGCGGTCTCCGGCACACCGTCGGGCACGAGGCGCGCCATCGTGGTCGGCCCGATCGCGAGGCACAGATCAGGCGGAGCCGCAGCAGGTGGTTCGGATTGCTCGGCCTTGCCATGCACGGTCGAATACACGACTAACCCCGCGAGACACAGCACGCCTGCCACCAGCGGCAAGACATAGCCCCAGCGGCGTCGCCTCCATAACGGCATCCCGGTCATCGTACCGCTGTTGAGGAATCTACCGAGTTCACACCATCCGCCGTCGCCGCAGATAGTCGACCAGGTCGTCGTACCGACCGATCGTGTCGGCGAACATCACGATGTCGCGCGCACTCTGCAGCCACGTGGTGACCGACGGCCGCACCTCGTCGAAGGCGCCGTCGAAATCTGTCATCCGGACCGGCCGTTGGAGGTGTTCGCGGACCGAATCCCACAGCGCTCGTTCCGAAGCGAGGTCGCAGAGGTAGGCGATGTCGGCGCCGGAGAAGTGTTCGGTGCGCAGCACCAGCGCCACCAGGTCGATGTTCTCCGTCGGTCGCGCGCGGAGATGAAAGCGCAGAATGGCTTCCCGCGCACCCGCATCGGGCGGTTCGACGAGGAGCAGTCGGTCGAATCGGCCGGGCCGCAGCAGCACGCTGTCGACATCCCACGGCTGACTGGTCGCGCCGAGGACGTAGACGCCCTCGTCCGCACTCGCGACCGAATCCATCTCGCTCAGTAGCTGATTCATGACCTCGCGCAGGCTGTTGTCCGGCCACGGCCATGCCCGATGGAAGCCGAGCAGGTCGACCTCGTCGAGGAACAGCACGCAGGGCGCGTTGCGCCGCGCGGTCTCGAACACCTCGTGCAGATTCTGTTCGCCGCCGACCGCGGCCCCGAGCACGTCGGACATCGCGATCGGGTAGAAGCGGGCGCCGAGCTCGCCTGCGACAACCTGGGCCAGGAAAGTCTTTCCGCACCCGGGCGGCCCGTACATCAGCAATCCGCCAGGCAGGCCGCGCCCATACACCTTGCGCAGGTCGGGATTTCGCATCGGCGTGAGATAGGTGAGCTCGAGGCGCTGTTTGACGGTGTCGAGGCCACCGACGTCGGCAAGCAGACTTTCGGGCCACTCGAGATCGGCGATCGTCGGCTGGACGATGTCGGCCATCTCGGCTTCGGCTGCGTGCCAGTCGAACTGGGGCGGTGTCACGACGGTGCCGAAATCGATGTGCAGGCGGGAGGCGGCAGTGGCGAGCAGGTCGATCGCGGCAGAATTTCCCGGATCGCATTGCAGCACTGCCGAGCAGTGGGCGACCGCCTCCGCGGATCGGCCCGCGTTCATCAGCAACGTCGCCAGGTGCATCCGCAGTGCGATGTCGTCCGGGCGGTTTCCGACCGCGCGCAACAGACTGTGCAGCAGTGCGGGCAACTCAGCGTCCGTCACAACAACCCCTTACCCTGACATCACACACTTCGAAATGGCTGGGATTCGACGGTACCGATCCGCCAGGTGGTGGCGCCTTGCCAGATCTGGGAGGTGGTTCCTGCCGCTGAGCCGGGCACGCGGCCCAGTGGGCGCATGTCGAATGCCTCGCCGGCAGCCTTGCTTCCCGCCGCGGGACACGCATACTGTCCACAGATTCTCTGTGTCCTAAGCATAGGGATTTCTTCCGGCCGCTCGTTTTCTGGGCCCGTGACCAATTCGGCTCGTTGGCGCAGCGGAGACGCTCCTGAGCGGGGAATGATCGCCAATAGGCATATCGGGCATAACGGTGATTGCGCCTACCGATGCCATACGCCTACCTACCGGGGGACTGTCAGTAGTACCCGGCAAGCGTGTTGCCCAGCGTGGGCACGGGTCGTGCGGCAGGAAGGGTGAAAGTTCAATGTCAGTGTGCTCGTTCAGGGATTTCCGTAAGCGTCCGGCCGATCTGTCGGACATTGCCGCACAGGTTGGCAGCGTCGAAGTGCTCTACCAGCGGATCCGCGAATTGCGCGCGGCGGGAATGGATTACGCGGCGAACACGATCGCGCACGAGATGCTCGATCTCGGTCTGCTCGATGATGCCCACGGGCAGGGAGCCGCGATCCTGTCTTTGCCGCGCACCGCGGGGTGAGTCGCGGACAATCCGGTTGACCGGTCCCGTCGACATCGAGGTCGACGGGGCGCGTTCCCACTTCTGGGATCGTTGAGAGTGCAACTTGTTCGTGCACCGTACAGTTGCCTGTGCAGCATGTAGGTCCGGCACAAGCTCGAATACCGGAGGTGTGCTGGGGAGGCGAAGGTGAGCGGCATGTCCGAAACGCATCCGATGCGGCAATAACATGAGCGGGATCAACCGTGCCGTCTCCGCGTTGAATGATGCGACGGTTCAGATAAGTACCGCAATGACCGATCGGCTCGGCGGGGCGTTGGTCGAGCTGTACCGAGGCCGTGTGTCTGAGAGGGTCCGGGGCGTCGTGAACGGAGCCAACGATGTGGACAGGCGAAATGCACTGAATCGGCTTGCTACCAAGGATTCGTTTCGTGATCCGGCAATTGCCGCAGCGGGATTGAATGCCCGAATACCTTCCGGTTCCGGTACTGGTTACGATTTAGATTTCGACTGGTTCAACCCGTCGTCCGCTACCCGTGTCAATCGAGAGATCGATGACTGCTTGCATCGGGTCAACCCTGGATATGACAAGGACGATCCCAATTGGCGTCGCAACTGCAGTGCTGTCACAATCGCGTACGAATTGCGACGGCGTGGATTAAATGTGGAAGCAGGGCCCGTTGCTGATACCCTGATCAAAGGGATAGAAGGTAACCATTCCTCGTTGGCCTGGGCGCAGGGGTGGGTCAAGACCGGTATCAACGGCTTATACCACGCATTCAGGAGGCCGGGATGGCGCGGCATGGTTGCGATCAGATACATCACCGGCGAAGGGCATATGATCAACGCCGAGCATGTACCAGAGACCGGGCTTCGGTTCGTCGATGGTCAGCCGAATCCACCCCTGACAGACGCGACGTCAAGGCTGAAATATGCGGGGGCGATATGGTTCAGGCGGCTGGATGATGTGGAAGAAATCCCACCACGGTCCATTCTCGAGGATCTCGGTATCCGATTCTTGGACTAATCGCCGCTCACGGATTGGTCGACGCGTACAGCACGTCACGCATGCCGGGCATGGTTTCGCTGTCGGCCCGCCACACCAGCCGGAGACTGAGGTCGGGCACCGAGAAGTCGAGCCTGCACAGTGTGCCCTGCTCGAGGCTGTCGGCGACGGCGAATTCCGGTAGCAGCGAAATCCCCAGGCCGTGTTCAGCCCAGGCGCGCATGACTGGCACCGCGCCCGCCTTGACCCTGGCGGGTGCCGGACCGAAGGCCTTGTCGG
This sequence comes from Nocardia sp. NPDC049149, assembly GCF_043197455.1. Lineage (NCBI taxonomy): Bacteria > Bacillati > Actinomycetota > Actinomycetes > Mycobacteriales > Nocardiaceae > Nocardia > Nocardia sp. NPDC049149. The sequence goes on along the minus strand of NZ_JBICTD010000003.1, from coordinate 722,838 downwards.
CAGCCATCCAGAACGAACACTCCGGCACGTTGACGAGTAGCCGCTCGTCGGCGAGATCAGCAGGGGTCAACCCGACTTTGGTCGTCAGCGGATGGGTGGGTGCCGCGATCAGCACCAGCGGCACCGGGTCGAGATCGACAAAAGCCAACCGCTCGGCAGGAGTCGAAAAGCCGAGATCGCCGAGCGCCGCACCGGAGTCGAGGAGCAACGCCGCTTCCAGCGCGCCACCCGCCACATCAGCGAGCAGCCCGGCACGGGATTTGTCCGAACGGACATCGACCTCGAGATCGGGCCTGCGCTCCGCGAGCCTGGCGAGCACCCGCGGAACGTAGGTGCTCGCGAGGGTCTCCAATGCGCCGAGTCGCAGCACCGGATGTTCCGCGCGCACTTCGTGTCTGGCTTGCTCGGCTTGCTCGAGCAAGCGGCGGGCCCACCCGGTCAGGCGGGTGCCCGCGGCCGTGAGTCGCATGCCCTTCGGGTCGCGAACGAACAGCGTCACCCCGAGCGTGTCCTCCAGTGTGCGGATCTGCTGCGAGACCGAAGAGGGCGCGAGTCCGAGGGCGACCGCCGCGTCCGTGACCGTGCGATGACGCACTACCGCCTCGAAGGTCCGCAGCTGCCGTAGCTCCATGCTGCTGGCAACTTCTTCGGGCATTCGGATATTCCGAACGCTGCGTGCGGCGGTGCCGGTGGAGCTGCAGGCCTGGCCATCGCAGAGTCGAACTGTCACGCCGCCGACAAGATCGGGAGATCACACCGCGCATGATCACGTTGCACACCGTCCCCACCGGACGAGCCAAGGCACTGGCCGGAGTATCCCTCGGCTACTTCATGGTGCTGCTCGATATGACCGTGCTCTCGGTCGCCGAACCGGATTTGGCGACCTCCTTACATACCTCGATCGCGGGGTTGCAATGGGCGACAACCGGTTACACGGTGGCCTTCGCCGCGCTGCTGCTCTCCGGGGGCGCGCTCGCCGACCGATACGGCGCCGATCGAGTCTTTCGCTGTGGCACAGTGGTTTTCGGCGTCGCCTCGCTGCTGAGTGCGATCGCGCCGAATCTATGGGTGCTGGTGGCGCTTCGGGTGCTGCTCGGCTTCGCCGCTGCGGGCTGCGTGCCCGCGTCGATGGCGATCATCACCCAGCTCTACCCCGAACCCGCCAAGCGTGCCCGCGCGATCGCGACCTGGGCGGCTATCAGCGGCGCCGCGGTAGCCGCTGGCCCGATTGCGGGTGGTGCGCTGGTCGGCGTCGCCGGATGGCGCGCGATATTTCTGATCAATGTGCCGATCGCGCTGGTGGTGCTTGCCCTCACGCTGCGATCCGTCACCACTGCCCGGGGTGACAACCGCATCGACTGGCCTGCGCAATGCGCGGCAGCCGCGGTGCTCGCACTGTGCACCGGTGCGCTGATCGCCGCGGGCGCGCAGGCCTGGGATGACACCGCCTGGTTTGCCGCGGGCGCCGCAGTAGCCGCACTGTTGTTCCTGCTGCTCGAAAGGCGCAGCACCGCACCAGTATTGAATCGAGCGTTGCTCGGATCGAGTCGGGTGCGTGCCGGTCTGTTCGCCGGCGCGGCGGTGAATTTCGCGCTGACCGGTGCCCTGTTCGTGCTCCCTTTGCTGCTGCAACAGCAGCGACAGCTCAGCGCACTGCTGACCGGTCTTGCCTTCCTGCCGCTGACCATCCCGTTCGCGGTCATCCCACCCTTCGCAGGCAAAGTCGTGGCCCGCATCGGCCCGCGCCGTCCGATCATGGCGGGCCTCGCGCTGCTTGCGACGGGCGGCGCGGTGCTCGGGAGCGCGATCTTCACCTCCGCCGCATATCCGATCCTCGCCGTTGGCCTGCTGCTCTCCGGATTCGGTGTCGCGTGCGCCCTGCCAGCGCTGGTGGCGGCGACCGTCAGTGCGGCGCCACCGGGTTCGGCAGGGTCGACTGGTGGGCTCCTCAACGCCGTCAGACAGGTCGGCGCCACCCTCGGCGTCGCGATCATGGGCGCCTTCGCGCTCACCGGGCCCGGCTGGTCGCTGCTGATCTCCGCGGCAGTCTGTGTGGCGGCCTTGCTCATCTTCTCCGCGGTGACGAACGGCCCCGGCCTGGGCGTATAGGTTGGCGAACATGGAAATGATTGCGCACGATCCGGATTCGGTCCCGGCGGCCATCGGTGGCTACACCAACGGGCTCGAGGTGGTCGGCGCGCGGCGACTGTTGTTCGTCAGCGGCCAGATCCCGGAGGACCGCGACGGAAAGGTGCCCGAAGACGCTGCGGGCCAATGCCGTTTGATCTGGGCGAATATCGTCGAGACGCTGTCGCACGCCGGACTGACCGTCGCTGAGATCGTCAAGGTGACGACCTATCTCAGTGATCGCTCCCTCGCGGCGGTCAATACGGCGGTCCGCACCGAGGTCCTCGGCGGCCACGAGCCCGCATTGACGGTCGTGCTCGCCGGAATCTTCGATGAACGGTGGCTGCTGGAGATCGACGTCATCGCCGCAGCTTGATCAGTGCCGGACCTGCCGCGGTAACCGGCGGCCCGGACGAATCACTCGGCAGCAGAAGCGGTATCAGCGAGCAGTGCGAGGAAAAGGCGCGATGCGACATCTTCGTACGGTTCGACCATCGGATCCCGGTGTGTTTGTGCGCCTGGCAAGGTCGCCGCGAAACTCCTTGCGGCGGTGGCGAGTGCGTCCATGATTCCCGCCGATCGCTGAAACGGCGATTTCTTGGTCCAGGCAAGCGATTTCACGGATTCTGGGAGCAGTTGGTCGCATGCGATTCTCAGGCAGAGCTTGTCGATCACCTGGTTGTCACTTGCGCGGAAGAGCGCCTGCGGCGCGAACGTCGCTGCGATTTCCCAGAATCGGATCGTCTGGAATACCCGCACGAAGCGGTCCGCGTATCCGTCGAGCACTAGGGGATAGAAGTCGGGGACGAGCCGGTAGTAGCTGAAGCTGCTTGCCACCTGTTCGCGGATCATCCGGTCGACGTCGTGCGTCGCCTGCGGAGCGTCGATGGGGTGTGGTGGTGTCTTTCCGCCGCCGAGAATGACGTCGGCGCCACTGCCGGTGAGAATCGCACCCACCGGGCCGATTCGGTCGAGCACCGGTACCGCGGCGAGGAGCGGGATCGCGTACGAGACCGACCACAGCTCGGGAATGCCGAGCCGCGCGATCGCCTCGCCCGCCAACGCGACCAGCGCGGCCTGGTCCAATTCGACGATCTCGTGCGACAAGCCGAGCGCCGACGCCGCGGCCTGCGCGTTCGCTCGATCGGTGCCTGCGGCGGTCACCATCGTGATCGCGTGCGGACGAATCCCGAGGTGCGCCAACGCCGCCGCGACCAGAATCGAATCGACGCCGCCGGACAGGAACACCACCGGATCACCGGTGTACGCCCCGAGGAGAGCCTCGAGCCGCGACAAGAGCTCGTCTCGGATCAGCGCCGCCGCCGCGACGGGATCGGAGACTGACCGCAGCTCCGGAGCGGGCGAGGTGACATCGCGCAGATCAGCGACATACTGCGCCGCCTCGCCGGTCTGATCGGCGGTGCCGCCGTCGATCCGAGGCGATGCGGTCATGGCTGTCGAGGCCCCTCGGGCTGGGAGGAATACGGCCGACCTACCTTCGCACGTAGATCACCAGCCTCCCACGCGTGGAAAACGCAGGTCCTTGATCGCCTTCACCGCGAGCACCGTGAAAAGAGCGGTGAATCTGATGTTCGGTTAGCAAACCGGTCGATTATCGCGCCCACGGCGCGATGACCGGCGGCTGGCCCGGGATGAGCCCCTGCCCGCCGACGGGCAGCACGACTACCGCCTCGAAGGGTTCCTCGTGCGGATTGGCCATGGCGAACTGCTGGTGTGCGGGCACGATGAGCGCGTCTCCGGCTGCGACAGTGAAGGTTTCACCGTCCATGGTCACGTTCATCGCGCCGGACAGGGCGATGAAGATCTCCTCTCGATCCAGGGCGTGCGGCGGGGCGTCGACGCCCGGCTTGATGGTGAGCCGCCACGCGCAGTTCTCGGTGGAACCGCGGCTCGGCGCGGCAAGGCCGATGAAGCTCGCGTGCTCGTTCTCGAAGTGCGGGGCTTCGGCGGCGGTGATGAGTGGCATGGTGTCTCCTACGAAATTGTTTGGTGGAGTGGACTATTGGGCCCAGGGCGGACTGACCGGGTCGCCCCCTGGCGCCTGGGCGTACGCGCCGACGGGCAGGATCGCCACAGCCTCGAACGGTTCGTCGCCTGGCACGGCGATGCTGAAAACGGTTTCTGCCGGAACCACCAGTGCGTCGCCGCCGCAGAAGTCGCGGGTCTCGCCGTCGATGGTGACGCGGGCACGCCCGGACACGGCGACGAAGATCTCCTCCCGCGACACCGCGTGCGCGTGACCGGGGTTGCCGGGGTGCATGGTGAAGCGCCAGACGCTGTTCTCGGTGGAGCCCCGGCTCGGCGCGGCGAGGCCGACGGCGGTCATGAGCGGGGCTTGGAAGGTCGGCGCGTCGGCGGACTTGATGAGGGGCATGGTGTATCTCCAGATATTCAACTAAGGTGTTCAACTAGAGTTGAACATATCAGAGCGGGAGCGTCAAGGATGGATTTCGGAGTCATGCTCGGACAGGCCTATCAAGGATTCGTGCAGCAGCTGCACGCCCATCTCGCCGCGCACGGCTACCAGCTGACCGGCGCCTCCTACGGCTACACGCTCCGCGCGCTAGCCGAAAGCCCGCTCACCGCAACCCAATTGGCCGGACAGCTGGGCATCACCGCGCAGGGCGCCGCCAAAGTGGTCGACGAGATGGTCCGGCACGGATACGTCGAACGTCGATCGGACCCAGCGGACAAGCGCGCCAAAATCCTGCACCTGTCCGATCGGGGCCGCGACATCCTCGCCACGGTCCGTGAGTTCCACGCCGACTACGAGAAGCAGCTCATCGCCCGAACGGGCGCCGACCAGGTCGCCACTGTGCGCGCCGTGCTCGCGGAGATCATCGCAGCGGCGGCGGGTTCCGCGGTAGACCGGGGTTTCCGGCCACTGTGACCAGCTCTCATGTCAGGCACACGAGGGCGATTCCAGCGGTGACCGTGCAGGTGGCGAGTACTCGGGGTGCGCCGAACTTCTCGCCGAACAGCGTGGCGCCGACGACCGCGGCGACGATGATGCTGGTTTCCCGCAGCGCGGCGATCTCGGCCAGGGCACCGCGGGTTTGCGCCCACAGGATCAATCCGTAAGCCGCGATGCTGAGCAGCCCACCGGTCAGCCCGATGTGCCAGACGGGTCGGATCCGCGTGCCCAACCCGCGCCGGTACCGGCAGAAGACCAGGAACGGGATAGCGACCTGGCCGAGCAGCATCAGCCATGCGATGTAGCCGAGTGTGCTGTGGGCCAGTCGGATGCCGATCCCGTCGACGACGGTGTAGCTGGCGATGATCACGCCGGTGGCCAGCGCGGCGGCGATGGCGCTCGGTCGGCTCGGGTTGGTGCGATGGCCCCAGAACACCAGGCAGGCCAGGCCTGCAGAGATCAACAGCACACCGGCGAACTGTCCTGTGCGTGGTGTTTCGCCGAGCAGTACGGCTGCGGCGCCGGTGACGACCAGCGGCGCGGTGCCCCGTGCCAGGGGATAGGTCTGGCTGAGGTCACCGAGTCGGTAGGACAGCATCAGCAGACCGTTGTAGAGGGTGTGCAGCACTGCCGAGACGGCCAGGTACGGCCAGCTACTCGAGCTGGGGCCAGTTGCGATGCACATCAACGGAATAGCGGTGAGTACACAACCGAGCGGCACCAGAGTCATCGCGGCGATCTTGTCGGGGATCCAGTGTGCGATCGCATTCCAGCTGGCGTGCAACAGCGCAGCGGCGAGGGTGGCGACCAGGATGGCGGCGGAGATGCCGGAAGGGGAAGCAACGGCAACGATCGGTGATGCGAAGGCAACAGCCATGATTCGGACGACTCTCTGTCATTCGGCCCCGTCGCCGGGGCAGCACAGTGGAGTCCTCCAGGCTTTTATCCCTTCAGATGTCGGCGGTGGGGCCAGTTCCCTGGCCGCCGAGGCGTAGCTCGGTCCAGTCCACGCACACCTGATTATGTTGTCGCTCAAGCGGTGTGCGCGCGGAACCCTATACGCGATCGTCGCCGACAGTAGCCGAAACCGGCGGTACCCGCGAATCGGTTTCGTGCCTGCCCAGCTGCGGGTGCATCGGCTGAAACCGGCGCCGATACTCGGCCGGGCTGACGCTGAGCGCACGGACGAATGCTCGGCGCATCGTCTCGGGTGTGCCGTATCCGCAGGCACGGGCGGTCGCCTCGATGCTGTCCCTGGTGTCTTCGAGCCGACGCCGCGCCGCTTCGATGCGCACCCGCTCCACATAGCGTCCAGGGGACATCCCGACCTCGGCGGTGAACGCCCTCGTGAAGTGGCGCGGCGACATACTGGCCCGTTGCGCGAGGGCGGCCAGCGATAAATCCGCTTCGGGATGCTCGGCGATCCACTGCTGAACGTCGCGGACCGGCCGGCGCTGGGCCATCTGAGTCGCCAACTGGACGCTGAACTGCGATTGGTCTCCTGGTCGCCGCAGGAACATCACCATGTCCCGAGCGACGGCCAATGCCGTGTCCCGGCCGCAGTCCTCCTCGACCAGAGCGAGTGCCAGGTCGATGCCCGCGGTCACCCCGCCCGAGGTCGCGATGGGGCCCTCGCGCACGAAGATCGGCTCGGGCAGCACGTGCAGGTCGGGATATTCGGTAGCCAGTTGCTCGCATTTGGCCCAATGCGTTGTGACCCGGCGACCCGCCAGCAGACCGGCCTCAGCCAGCAAGAACGTACCCGTGCATACCGAAACCAACTGCCGCGCACGGGAGCCGTGCTGGCGTAGCCACTCGATGACCGGTGGATCGGGGAGGCCGCCCTGTAATCCACCTGGGACGACCAGCATGTCGAGGTCCGCGACGGCGGCGAGATCGACATCGGGGGTGATCTGCAGACCACTGGAGGTCCGCACCGGCAGGCCGCCGAGGCTCCCGGTGGCCACGTCGTATGCGGGACCGCGAAACCCCGCCGGCGGATAGTCGTTCGCATTGACGAACACTTCCAACGGACCGGTCAGATCCAGGCTGTGCATTCCCGGGTACGTGACGAAGAGCACCCGTCGAGTTCGCATACCTCCCAATATGTCACGGCCATTCGCCATGACCACAAGGCCACATCTCCCACCTTTCAGGACACCCCACCACCACGGTTAGTGCCAGGCGTTGACGAGATCTTCTGGCCCCCAGTGTGTTGCCAGCGGTAGGCCAGGCTCGACGCCGCAGCGTGATACGGCTATCAGGGGTGTGTGGATGTCGGTGCCTGGCACCGACAGGATTGTTCGGGTGAGCGCGTCATAGTCGTGCCGGTCGAAGCTGCGGTCGTCTTGCCATTTGATGGAGCCGATGAACTGTATGGCTGTGGCGACGGGTTCACGGTCGGTGCCGACGAGGTCGATTTCGGGGTTGTTCTGGCGGTTCCACCAGCCGCCGATCGCTTCGGTTTCGGGCCATTGGTCGTTGGGCACCATGCGTAGCAGCGATTGCCGGATGAGTGGTTCCACGGCGCGTCCGCGCCACGTGGTCCAGGAGCGTTCGATCCGAGTCAGGGCGAGGTCTCCGCGGCCACGTTCGATGAGCGGAATGCCTCGCTGCAGGAACGCCAGCCAGAAGCGTAGGTAGGAATCGGCTATGCGGTAGCGCTTGTTCTTGGTGTCAGGTTTCGTGGAGAGCGGCAGGTCCGCAGCGACGATTCGTTTGGCCTGCAGGGTGTTCAGTAGCGGGGTGAGGGTTCCTGCTGGCAGCGCGCCCGAGCTGCCGGCCTGGGCGGCGATGGTGCTGAAGGTGCGTTCGCCGGTGCCGACGGCTTCGAGTACCGCCCGCGAGCGTGATGCTTCGGGAAACTCCCCGAGCAGAGACAGCTCGCCGGCCACCAACAGCGGTGAGAGGGGATTGGTGGTGGATGCTCGCAGGAACTCGGTTCTGCTCATTCCCGGTTCCCACGACTGGACGATTTCAGGGAACCCGCCGGTGATCAGCAGCGCGTCCACGGCAGCGGCGGCGTCGAGATCGGTCATGGCCGCAACGTCGGCCAGATGCAACGGTTCGACGGTCATCTTCGTCGCTCGGCCGAAGAACGGGCGGTCGCGAGACTGCAGTGCTTCCATGACCGAAATGTCACTGCCGACCAGCACCAACAGGACAGGCTTAGCGGACAGCTGGCGGTCCCAGACCGTCTGTAGTGCACCTTCGAACTCGGCGTTTTTTTCGGTCAGCCAAGGCACTTCGTCGATGACGGCGATCGTGGGCCTGTCATCGGGCAAGGCGATGGCCAGCGCGCGCAGCGCCTGATTCCAGTCCGAGGCATGTAGCCCAGCGATCAGCTCTGCCTGGCCCAACGCGGAATGAGTGATGGTGGCGATGAAATCATCGCGCTCTGCCACGGGATTGCGTCCTCGAGTGGCCTGGAAAACGACGTACTCCCGGCCGGACCTATCGCAGAACTCCTGGACCAGCCGTGATTTACCCACCCGGCGCCGCCCGGTCACGATCACTGCTCGACCCTGTGTGTCGCCCTTGTCGCCGACGGTCAGTGCCAACTGACGGCCCAGCAGGTCGAGGTCGGTTGCTCTACCTGTGAACTCCATCAACGACTCCCGTCATCTAAGTTAGATGCTATCTAAGTTAGATGCTATCTAACTTAGGCTCCGACGGTCGAGGCGACGCCGGTGTTCGTCACCGCATGTCGGTGTGGCGGGGGAGTGTCCAAAGGATGCGCGCTTCTCCGCAATTGTTGACGTGCTGCCGACGCCAATGTGCCGGGATGATCTCGGGGCCGGCACAGATCTTCGGATCGCGGCGTTCGGCCGCCTCGAACCGCGCGGAATTGCAGGGGTTCGTAAATCTCACGTTTGCGCGCATTGATGACGTAATTTGATGACTCGTGAAGCATCTGCTGACTGTGGCGACTATAGTTCTGGGTCTTTCCATTACTGCCGGGCAGATACCTGCCCGAGCTGAGGTGGATACGCCGGAATATTCGATATCGTCCGACCCGTCCCTGCGCGGGGAGGAAGGTCCGAACCCGTTCCAGCAGTGGATCGAAACCCATATTCCCGCACCGACGAAAATGCTGCCGCAAGCGGCAAAGCCCCTTGGGGCGCCGAGTGATCTGCCACAAGAACTGACGATGCTCTGGAAAGCGCTGCAGTCCGCACCGACCGGTGACCCACTGTTCGACACTTGGCCCGCGGATCTCGCCCGTTATGCGCCTGGCGACATTCTGGAGTGGCGAGACGTCACGGCGACCGCAACGCCGACGATGCTCCTGCTGAACCTCACCACCATTTCACGTGCCACTCTGCTGAAATTCCGCACCACCAACTCTGCGGGTGAGCCATCCATCGGCACGGCGACATTGGTGCTTCCGCCCACCCCATGGACCGCGCCCGGCGGCCAGCCCATCCTGGTGAACGCACCGGCCACCAACGCGCTGAACAAGCGCTGCACCCCCGGTTACGTGCTCTCCCATGGCATGGAGGTCCCTACCGGCAACGACTTCACACCGTCGCCGACCACCTGGGCGATGGAGCATGGCTACGCGCTGGTCATCCCCGACCACGAGGGTCCCCTGATGGCGTATTCGGAGCCGACGGTCGCCGGACACAACCTGCTCGACTCCATCCGCGCGGTCCGCAATTTCGCACCGGATCAGTTCGGCGAGAGCAATTTCGCCTCGACCGGGTACTCCGGCGGCGCCATTGCGTCGCACGCCGCAGCCGTGCTGGTGCAGGAATACGCGCCGGAACTGGTCCCGCATTTCGGTGGTGCGAGCTTCGGTGGGTTGATCACCGACTATCGCCGCTTCGCGCACGTTTTCGACGGTTCCTATATCTCCGCGTTCGTCCTCACCACCGTGCTCGCACTCGGCCGGGAACATCCCGAAATCCTCGGCCTGATGAACCATGCGGCGCAATGGGTGGCGACGTCACCCCTCAAGGAAAACTGCAGCGGTAGCTTCGGTGCCCTCGGAGTAATGCCGATCCCGTTCGATGCGGTGGCGACAATCGATAAGCCGCTCGACAGCAGGGCAGCCGAGGCGATCTTCCAACATCTGAGTATGGACGGCCGGAAATCGGGAGTGCCGCTGTTCATCTACCACGGTGTCCATGATCCGTGGATTCCCGCGTCCGAGGCCGCGCAGCTCTGGCGCGACCAATGTGCGCTGGGCGTGGCGGCGACGTCGAATATCGTCGGCGGTGATCATCTGGCCGCCTATGTCAGCTCCTATGGCGCCACCATGGATTGGCTGGATCAGCGATTGCGTGGTGTGCCCGCGACCGGAACCTGTACCTCGATACCCGGCGAACGGTGACTCAGCGCCGCACAGGCGGCGACCCTGCCCGCAGATCGACCTGGACGAGTCGGAGTCCGGTCGCCGGGCGCCGCGCGGTGGGGTCCGGGGCAGGCGCCAGCACTCATCGAGTCATCACCGACAGTTCACTGGTGGGGGCGGCGATGTGACTGAGATCGCGGGCGCAGTCAGGAAACTGAACGGTCGGGGGACTATGCAGAGGTGGACATAGAGGGCGAAACCGGCGACCGGCGATTTTTGGGCAATCATCTTAGTCTGCTCGGGGTGTGCTGGATGGGGAATTGGTGAGCATCGATGATGGGCGACACGCCGGTACGTCGTCGCGGTCATAGGGGAGCGCTACCAACGGGGTAGGGGCGGTGGGGAGGCGACGAGTCTGTCCGTTGCTGACCGTTGGCGCGTCTACGGAATCGTCGCCCGCGCGGCGGATCGTGGCCCATTGATTCGGGACGGAAGTAAGCGCTGAGCGGCCCCGGAGCATGCTCCGGGGCGTCTTTGCAGTTCAGTGCGGTTCTACCGGGTGAGTCCCGCTCGCTGGAACGCGGGTTCCGTTGTGGTGCCCCGAGGGGCGCCGTGGGTGCGCGAGAGGGGACTTGAACCCCTACGTCCGTGGACACCAGAACCTAAATCTGGCGCGTCTGCCAATTTCGCCACTCGCGCGTGATGGTACGACCGTGCAAACTCTACCGGGCTTGACCGACTTCGCGAAGCTCCGGGCGGGCGTGGCGTACTGACGAGTAACCCTACCAGGGATTATAACGATTTGATAACTGTCAACATGAGGAGCGCTCATGTTTCGTACGCGTTAGTAACCGGACAGACCAGCGGCTTCAAACATGAGGGAGGGTCATGTTCGGCGCGATTCTGGTACGGCAGTACCTAAATACTCGGCGGTAGAGCCTCGGGCGGCGAGCAAACGTGAGGATTTCCTCATGATTCTGTGGAATCCTCGCCGTTATCAGGCCCCAACGCTGAGGAACACCTGCGCACCGGAGGGAGCGGCGTGCCTCGGAGGGCATGCCGCCAGGAGAAGGAAGTCGAACCGACTTGACGATCAACGAGAGCACCGAGACCGGTACCGGACAGAGCGCGAAGGCGGTTGCATCCGCCCAAGCGGGCGGAACCAGGGCGCCTCTGCTGGATCGGCTGCTGAGCGGCATCCCGTACGCGCTTGCCTTCGGCGGACAGGGCGCCCAGTGGCTCGATGAACTGGAAGAGATCGGCCGCGACAGCGCGCTGGAGCCCGAACTGACCGCACTGGTCAACGAGGCGGAAGCGCTGCTCGAACCCGTTGCGGCCCAACTGCTCGTGGTCAGGCCGGTCGGCTTCGACCCGATCGGCTGGATGCTGGAGGACGAACTGGTCGACACCGACCAGGGCGAGATCTCGGCGGCCCCGTCCCCGCAGGTGCTTCGCTCTGCGGCGGTATCGATGCCCGGCGTGCTGCTCTCGCAGCTGGCTGCGGTGCGCGCGCTGCGGCTCCAGGGGCTGGATGCGGCTGTGCACGCGCCGGTGGCGATTGTGGGGCACTCGCAGGGCAGGCTGGCGGCCACGGCCGTCGAGTCCGGCGGGCAGCGCGACGCCGAGATCCTGGCGATCGGCCAATTGATCGGCGCGGCGGCCGGTTTGGTGGCCCGCAGGCGCGGACTGATGCCGATCGGCGAGCGTTCGCCGATGGTCGCAGTGTCGAACGTGGACCCCGAGCAGTTGCGTGCCGTCGTCGCCGAGGTGTCCGAAGGCGTCGACCCGGCCGCGGCTGCGGTGGTCTCGATCCGCAACGGACGCAGGCGCGCGGTGCTCTCGGGCCCGCCTGCCCAGCTGGAGCGAGTGCGCCAGGCCTGCGCCAGGATCCATGACGAACAGGCCCGCGAGCGTGAGGCCAAGCAACGTGGCGGCGCGATCTTCGCACCGGTCTTCGAGGACGTTCTCGTCGACGTCGCGTTCCACCACCCGGCCCTGGCCGACACGGTGGACCTCGTGACCTCGTGGGCGAACCAGTGCGGCGTGGACGCGGCGCTGGCAGGTGCGCTCACCCAGGAGATCCTGGTCGATCCGATCGACTGGGTCGAGGTCGTCGACGGCGTGGTTGCCGCAGGCGCGCAATGGATTCTGGACATGGGCCCCGGCGATCTGCTGTCCCGCGTCACCGGCGGCTCGCTCAAGGGCACCGGCGTCGGCATGGTGGCCGCCGCGACCAGGACCGGGCAGCGCAGCCTGCTCACCCCCGGCGCCGCACCGGAGACGGCAGCGCCGTGGCAGACCTTCGCACCCCGCCCGGTCCGGTTGCCGAACGGGCGGATCGTGGTGGAGACCGCGTTCACCCGGCTCACCGGTCGCTCGCCGATCCTGCTCGCAGGCATGACGCCGACCACCGTCGACGCGAAAATCGTTGCGGCCGCCGCGAATGCGGGCCACTGGGCCGAGCTGGCCGGTGGCGGCCAGGTGACCGAGCAGATCTTCGCCGACCGGGTGGCCGAGCTGAAGACGCTGCTTGCGCCGGGTCGCGCGGTCCAGTTCAACTCGCTGTTCCTCGACCCCTACCTGTGGAAGTTGCAGCTCGGCGGCAAGCGCCTGGTGCAGAAGTCCCGCACCGCGGGCGCTCCGTTCGACGGAGTCATTGTCACCGCGGGCATTCCGGAGCTCGAAGAGGCCGTCGCGCTGATCGGTGAGCTCACCGAGGTCGGCATCTCGCACGTCGCCTTCAAGCCGGGCACCGTCGCCCAGATCCGGGCCGTGCTGCGGATCGCCGCCGAGGTGCCGGACTACCCGGTGATCATGCACATCGAGGGCGGCAAGGCAGGCGGGCACCACTCCTGGGAAGACCTGGACGACCTGCTGATCGAGACCTACGCCGAACTGCGCAACCACGCGAACGTGGTGGTTTGCGTCGGCGGCGGCATCGGAACCCCCGAGCGCGCAACGGAATACCTCACCGGCGAGTGGGCGGCACAGCACGGCTACCCGGTGATGCCGCTGGACGGTGTGCTGGTCGGCACCGCGGCGATGGCCACGCTGGAGGCGACCACCGCCCCCGAAGTCAAGCAGCTGCTCGTCGACACCCCCGGCACCCCGGACTGGGTCGGCGCGGGCACCGCGTCCGGCGGAATGGCCTCGGGCCGTAGCCAATTGGGCGCCGACATCCACGAGATCGACAATGCCGCCTCGCGGACCGGCCGGCTGCTCGACGAGGTCGCCGGTGACGCCGACGCCGTCGCCGCCCGCCGCGAGGAGATCATCGCGGCCCTGAACGCCACGGCCAAGCCGTATTTCGGCGATGTGGCGTCGATGACCTACCAGGACTGGCTCGAGCGCTACGTCGAGCTGGCCGTCGGTCTGGACCGCCGCAAGGACTTCGACTGCGGCACCGATCTCGGCGAGGCGATCGCCGACGCCACCCGCTCGGTGTGGCTCGACATCACCTGGCGCGACCGGTTCGCGGAGATGATGCGCCGCACCGAATCTCGCCTGCATCCGGCCGACCGCGGTGAGATCCCGACGCTGTTCGCCGACGACGCCGCGTTCGAGAACCCGGTCGCCGCCCTGTGCGCGCTGAAGGAGCAGTACCCGGCCGCCGAGCAGACCCTGCTGCACCCGGCCGACGTCCCGTTCTTCGTCACGCTGTGCAAGACCCCCGGCAAGCCGGTCAACTTCGTGCCTGTCGTCGACGGCGATGTGCGCCGCTGGTGGCGCTCGGATTCGCTGTGGCAGGCCCATGATCCGCGCTACTCGGCCGATCAGGTCTGCGTCATCCCCGGCACCGTCGCCGTCGCAGGCATCACCCGCGTCGACGAGCCGGTCGGCGAACTGCTCGACCGTTTCGAGCAGGACACCGCGTACTCGCTGGTGCGCGCAGGCGTCGTGCCGGTGGCCGTCGACGCCCGCCGCGTCGCAGGCGTGACCACCGGCCCCATCGACACGGTGCTTGCCGCGCCGGACATCGAATGGGCCGGACGCACCACCGTCAACCCGGTGCACCGGCTCGGCGACCACGCCGACTGGACCGTGGACGGCAAGGGCGCCGTGCACCCGCCGAGCGGGGCGACGCTCACCGAAACCACCGGCCCGGATGCCGACAATGCCTACGTCGAGCTGACCGTTCCGCTGTTGGGCAGCAACGTCGTTCGCATTCGCATCACCGTGCCGACCTCCACTTTCAACGGCGGCGCCCCCGTCGTCACCGTCGCCGACGCGCACGAGTCGATGACCGCGCTGCTCGCCGTCGCCGCCGGGCAGTCGCTGCCCGAGGTGAAGGGCGGGACCGCGCACCTGAACATTGCGTGGACCCCCGACCTCATCGCCGATCACGCGGGCGTCACCGGTTCCGGCCTGCCCGCGGCGCTGAGCACGCTCGGCCGCACCGCGCCCGACGTCCTGGTCGGCGCCTGCTGGCCCGCGGTGTTCGCGGTGCTCGGCGAGGCACGCGCCACGGACGGCGTCGGCGTCATCGAGGGCATGCTCGACCTGGTCCACCTGGACCACCAGATCGAGCTGGCCGGCGAATTGCCCACCAGCCCCAGTGTTCTGGTGGTGCGGGCGACCGCGGGCGAGGCGCTCGACACCGACCTCGGCCGCGTGGTCGAGGTGCGGGTGCAGATCACCGGCATGCTGGACAAGCCGGAAACCGGCCTGTCCATGCCGAAGGTCGCCACGCTCGTCGAGCGTTTCGCCATTCGCGGCCGCAACGGTGCGGGCGAGCTGACCGATCCGCCGCGCGCGGCGGGCGCCGTGTCCGAGGCTGCCATCGACACCCCGCGCCGCCGCAGGCGCGATGTCACGATGGTCGCGCCGCGCGCCATGCACGCGTTCGCTGCTGTCTCCGGCGACCACAACCCGATCCACACCAGCGATTCCGCCGCCAAGCTCGCCGGGCTCGGCAGCCCGATCGTGCACGGCATGTGGCTCTCGGCCGCCGCGCAGCACGCGGTGTCGGCGATCGACCCGTCGAGCGCGGTCCCCGCGCGGACCGTGACGGCGTGGACCACCCGGTTCCTCGGCATGGTTCGCCCCGGCGCGCAGATCGACGTGCGCGTCGAGCGGATCGCGGTCGACGCGGGCGCCGAGATCGTCGAGGTATCTTGCCGCGCCGCAGGCGAATTGGTGATGACCGCGACCGGGCGCACCGCCGCGCCGCGGACGGTCTACGCGTTCCCGGGCCAGGGCATCCAGCGCAAGGGCATGGGCCTGGACGCGCGCACCCGCTCGAAGGCCGCCAAGGCGATCTGGGAGCGCGCCGACAAGCACACCAGGGCCGCGCTCGGCTTCTCCATCCTTGCCGTGGTTCGCGACAACCCGACCTACCTCAAGGCGCGCGGTGTCGAGCACCGGCATCCGGACGGCGTGCTGCACCTGACCCAGTTCACCCAGGTCGCCATGGCGGTGCTCGGTGTCGCTCAGGTCGCCGAGCTGCGCGAGGCAGGAGCCTTCGTCGAGGGCTCGATGCTGGCCGGGCACTCGGTCGGTGAGTACAACGCGCTCGCCGCGGTCGCCGGGGTGCTGCCGCTCGAGGCGGTGCTCGAGGTGGTGTTCCAGCGTGGCTCCGCGATGCACGAGCTGGTGCCGCGTGATGCCCAGGGTCGCAGCAACTATCGGATGGCGGCCATCCGTCCCTCGCAGATCGGGCTGCCCGATGACGAGGTGATCGGTTTCGTCTCCGGCATCGGCGCGCAGACCGGCGAGTTCCTCGAGGTCGTCAACCTGAACCTGCGCGGCTCGCAGTACGCGATCGCGGGCACGGTGGCCGGGCTGGAAGCACTGGAGACCGAGATCGACCGGCGCCGTGCCGAATTCGGCGGCAAGCGGGCGTTTATCCTGGTGCCCGGCATCGACGTGCCGTTCCATTCGACGGTGCTGCGCAAGGGTGTTCCGGAGTTCCGGACCAAGCTCGCCCAGCTGCTGCCCGAGGACCTGCACCCGGAGATCCTGGTCGGGCGCTACATCCCGAACCTGGTGCCGCGCCCGTTCTCGCTCGAGCGCGCATTCATCCAGGAGATCGCGGATCTGGTGCCCTCGGAGCCACTTGCCGAGGCGCTCAACGATTTCGAGTCGTGGGCGGCCCGCCCGGCCGACCTGTGCCGCGTGGTGCTGATCGAGCTGCTCGCCTGGCAGTTCGCCAGCCCGGTGCGCTGGATCGAGACCCAGGACCTGCTGTTCACCGATGCCGCGCACGGCGGCCTCGGGGTGGAGCGGTTCGTCGAAATCGGTTTGGGCGCAACCCCGACCGTGGTGAACCTGGCCAGCCAGACACTGAAGCTGCCCGCGTTCAGCGGCGCGACGGTCGAGGTGCTCAACATCGAGCGCGAGGCGGGCGTCGTGTACGCCACCGACACCGATCCCGCGCCGGTCGACGAGCCCGCCGACGAGATCGTCGAAACCGCTTCGGCCGCACCGCAGGCCGCCCCGGTGGCCGCCGCTCCGGTGGCCGCCCCGACCGGTGGCCCGCGTCCGGACGACATCGTGTTCACCGCAGCCGACGCCACCCGGGTGCTCATCGCGCTCTGGACCAAGCTGCGGCTGGACCAGATCGGCCCGGTCGACACCATCGAGGGCCTGTGCGACGGCGTCTCCTCGCGCCGCAACCAGCTGCTCGTCGACCTCGGCTCCGAGCTCTCGCTCGGCGCCATCGACGGTGCCGCCGATGCGGACATGGGCGCGCTGTCGGCCACGGTGGAGCGGCTGGCCCGCACCTACAAGCCGTTCGGCTCGGTGCTCGCCGATTCGATCGGCGATCACCTGCGCAAGGTATTCGGACCGTCGGGCAAGCGCCCGGCCGCCATCGCTGAGCGCGTCACAAAGGTGTGGCAGCTCGGCGACGGCTGGGGCAGCCATGTCACCGCCGAGGTCTCCCTCGGCACCCGCGAGGGCGCCAGCGTCCGCGGTGGCGACCTCGGCGGGCTGGTCTCCGGCGCGCTGAGCGACGGCGCCTCGGTCGACGCGGCGATCGACGCCGCCGTGCAGGCCGTCGCGGCCCGCCGCGGTATCGCGGTCTCGCTGCCTTCGGCTGGCGGTGGCGGCGGTGGCACCGTCGACGCTGCCGCGCTCGGCGAGTTCACCGAGCAGATCACCGGCCGCGACGGCGTGCTCGCCACGGCAGCGCGGGTGGTGCTCGAGCAGCTCGGCCTGACCGAGCAGATCTCCGCGCCCGAGGCCACCGACGACTCGCTGGTCAACCTGGTCGCGGCCGAATTGGGTTCGGACTGGCCGCGTTTGGTCGCGCCCGCGTTCGACGCTCGCAAGGCCGTCCTGCTCGACGACCGCTGGGCCACTGCCCGCGAGGATCTGGCCAGGCTGTGGCTCGGCGTCGACGCCGAGACCGCGGAGCTGCCGCTGAACGGGTACGTGGGTGCGGGCGACGCCGTTGCCGCGCAGGCCAACTGGTGGCGCGAGCGGGCCAAGCACGAGGCACGCTCGGTGCTGGCGGGCGTCTACGAGCAAATCGCCGCTGCCGCGGCGAGCACCGAGGAGCCGGGTCAGTGGTCCTGCGACATCGCGGTGATCACCGGCGCCAGTAAGGGTTCCATTGCGGCGGCGGTCACCGGGCGCCTGCTCGGCGGCGGCGCGACCGTGGTGGTCACCACCTCGCGCCTGGACGACGAGCGGCTCGGCTTCTACCGGAAGCTGTACCGGGACAACGCCCGCCACGGCGCCGCCCTCTGGATCGTGCCCGCGAACATGGCGTCCTACCAGGACATCGACGCGCTTATCGACTGGGTCGGCACCGAACAGGTCGACAACGCGGGTGGCGCGAAGATCAAGACCAAGGACGCGATGACGCCGACCATGCTGCTGCCGTTCGCGGCGCCGCGGGTGGCAGGCGACCTCTCCGACGCGGGGGCCCGTGCGGAAATGGAAATGCGCGTGCTGCTCTGGTCGGTCGAGCGGCTGATCGGTGGCTTGTCCACCCTCGGCGCCGACCACGACGTCGACGCGAAACTGCATGTGGTGCTTCCGGGTTCGCCCAACCGCGGGCTCTTCGGCGGCGACGGCGCCTACGGCGAGGCCAAGGCTGCCCTCGACGCGGTGGTCACCAAGTGGCGGGCCGAGAAGTCGTGGTCCACCCGGGTCACGTTGGTGCACGCGCTGATCGGCTGGGTGCGCGGCACCGGCCTGATGGGCCACAACGACCCGATGGTCGCGGCCGTCGAGCAGGCGGGCGTGCAGACCTGGTCCACCAGCGAGATGGCCGACGAGCTGCTCAAGTGGTGCACCTCGCGCGCTCGCCAGGTCACCCTGGCAGGCCCGCAACAGATCGACCTGACCGGCGGATTGGCCAGTGCCAAGCTCGATCTGCCCGCGCTGGCCAAGCAGGCCGCGGAGCAGGCGGCGGCCGACGAAGCGACAGCCGAGGCCGGCGTGACGATTTCGGCGCTGCCCGCGCCGCCGACCATGTCCTCGGTGCTTCCTGTCCCCGAATGGGGCACGGTCAGCACCGATCTCGCGGACATGGTGGTGATCGTCGGTGCCGGCGAGCTCGGCCCCTACGGCTCGGCGCGCACCCGGTTCGAGATGGAGGTCGACGACGAGCTCTCGGCCGCTGGCGTGCTCGAGCTCGCCTGGACCACCGGCCTGGTCACCTGGGAGAACGACCCCAAGCCCGGCTGGTACGACGCCGAATCCGGTGACTACGTACCCGAACACGAGCTGGCCGAGAAGTACCACGACGCCGTGGTCGCCCGCTGCGGCGTGCGCCGCTACGGCGACGACGGCGCGATGATCGACAACACCGCGCCGCTGATGACGTCGGTGTTCCTCGACCAGGACCTCACCTTCACGGTCGGCGGCGAGGCCGAGGCCCGCGCCTTCCACGAGGCCGACCCCGAGCACACGGTCATCGTTCCGGTCGCCGATTCGGCCGACTGGGTGGTGACTCGCAAGGCGGGCACCGAGATTCGGGTGCCGCGCAAGGCGAAGCTGTCGCGCACCGTCGGCGGCCAGATCCCCACCGGCTGGGATCCGACCATCTGGGGCATCTCCGCCGAGATGGCGAATTCCGTTGACCGCGTTGCCCTCTGGAACGTCGTCTGCACGGTCGACGCGTTCATCAGCTCCGGCTTCAGTCCGGCCGAGCTGATGAGCTGGGTGCACCCGAGCCTGGTCGCCAACACTCAGGGCACCGGCATGGGCGGCATGTCCTCGATGCGCTCGCTCTACGTCGACAACCTGCTCGGCGAGTCGCGACCGAACGACATCCTGCAGGAGGCGCTGCCGAACGTGGCGCTCGCGCATGTGGTGCAGTCCTACGTCGGCAGCTACGGCGCGATGGTGCACCCGGTGGCGGCGTGCGCCACCGCCGCGGTGTCGGTGGAAGAGGGCGTCGACAAGATCCGCCTCGGCAAGGCCGAAGTGGTTGTGGCAGGCGGCTTCGACGATCTCGGCATCGAGGGCATCGTCGGCTTCGGCGACATGTCGGCCACCGCGGACTCGGCGGCCATGCGCGCCAAGGGCATCAGCGACCGGTACTTCTCCCGCGCCAACGATCGCCGCCGCGGCGGCTTCGTGGAATCGCAGGGTGGCGGCACCGTGCTGCTCGCTCGCGGTGACGTTGCGGTGGAAATGGGCCTGCCGGTGCTCGGCGTTGTCGCCTTCGCGCAGTCCTTCGCCGACGGCGTGCACACCTCTATCCCTGCGCCCGGCCTCGGTGCGCTCGGTGCGGGGCGTGGCGGCCGCGAATCCCGGTTCGCCGCCGAGCTGCGCAAGCTCGGTGTCGGGCCGGACGAGATCGCGGTGCTGTCCAAGCACGACACGTCCACCGCGGCGAACGACCCGAACGAGTCCGAGCTGCACGAGCGGCTCGCCTCGGCCATCGGACGTTCCGACGGCGCACCGCTGTTCGTGATCTCGCAGAAGGCGCTGACCGGGCACGCCAAGGGCGGCGCGGCCGCGTTCCAGCTGATCGGCCTGTGCCAGGTGCTGGAAAACGGTGTGGTGCCGCCGAATCGGAGCCTCGACTGTGTCGACGAGAAGATGCAGGCCTACCCGCACCTGGTGTGGGCGCGGGAGACGCTGCGCTTCGGCGAGCGGTTCGCGCTCAAGGCGGGCCTGCTGACCTCGCTCGGCTTCGGCCACGTCAACGGCCTTGTCGCGGTGGTGCATCCGGAGGCGTTCATCCAGGCGATCGACCCGGCGCGGCGCGCGGACTACCAGGCGCGGGCGCAGCAGCGTCAGCTGGCGGGGCGGCAGCGGTTCACCGAGGCCATGTGTGGCGGGGCGCCGCTGTACGAGCGTCCGGCGGACCGTCGTCTCGGTGGCGACGGCACGCCTGCCAAGCAGGCGCGTCAGCTGGAAGCCGACGTGCTGCTGTCGACCGACGCGCGCCTCAACGGCGAGGGCAAGTATCGGGCGGACGGGTTCGGTTGTGGCGCCGGGATGTTGGCTGCCGGGGATGGTTCGCGCCCCGGCGACCAGAGCACCTCGTAGGCTCCGGCGTATGACGATCCTCGGTATCGGCTTGGACTTGGTGACCATCTCCGAGTTCGCCGAACAGCTCGAACGTGCCGGAACCACGATGCTCCGCGAGAGTTTCACGGCAGGAGAGCGGCGCTACTGTCAGAGCAAGGGGACCGACCCGGCACGCAGTTACGCGGTGCGGTGGGCGGCGAAGGAGGCGGTGATCAAGGCATGGGCCTCGTCGCGCTTCGCCCGTCGCCCACAGATCGGGGACAACCCGTATCCGCTCATCGAAGTGGTCAACGACGCGTGGGGTAGGCCGAGCATCAAGCTGCACGGCTTGGCCGCCGAGTTCCTGCCCCGCGCTCGGGTGCACCTGTCGCTCACCCACGACGGCGACACCGCTGCCGCGATGGTGGTGCTGGAAGATCCTGGTGAGTTAGCCGACCTCATCGCGGGTCGCGAAGGGCAGGACTGACCTGATTCTCGGCGCGTGCGCGGCGGTTGCCGTGCACGCGCCGAGTATTGTCATGACCTCGACGGATATCCAAGATTTGTAATCAGCAACAAAGAGCATCAGCAAACTTGAGCTACGATTCCATAGTCTTCAGTCATTCTGCCGGGCGATCCTGGTTTCAGGGCAACGTGGCCTAGTCGTGCGTTTAGAGAATTAGACAAACATCGGTGTTCCACGCCGAGTGCGGCAAGGTTGCGCCCACCCCCGACCGAACGATCGAGGAGTTGGCCGATGACCGGATGGAATCGCATCGAACGTGGCACCGGGCGCCCGCTGGTGCTGCTGCACGGCGGCGGTGCGTCGGCGAGCTGCTGGCTGCCGGTGCTCGACCAGTTGAGCGTCGATCGGCGCGTCCTTGCCCTCGATTTTCCCGGGCACGGAGAAACCCCCGCGCCCGGACCGGACGTCGAAGTCGATCTCCCTTGGCTCACCGATGAACTCGGCACCGAATTGCGTCGCCTCGGCATCAACGGCCCGGTGGATCTGGTCGGCAACTCCCTGGGTGGGCTCGTCGCCTTGGAGGCCGCGAAGCGCGGGCTCGCGAGCTCCGTCGTCGCTCTCTCGCCAGCGGGGTTGTGGCGCAACGGAATGCCGTTGCGGCTGCAGTTGATATTCCGGACCGGACTACTCGGCGCACGGCTCACCAGGACCAGGGCTGGCGCCCTGCTCGGCCGAAAGATGATGCGCGCGTTGACCTTGTGGCCGGTGGTTGCCAAGCCGCAACAGCTGAGCCCGGCCGAGGCGATCGATCTAGCGCGCGATCTCGATCGATCCGGTCCGACCCTGCGGCGCGCGCTTCAGGTGGCAAAGTCCATGAGTTTCCAAGGCGGGCAAGCGATCACCGTGCCGGTGACCGTCGCGTTCGGCGCCCTCGACCGGATGGTCCCGCCGCGCAGCAAGCACTACCCGGAACTGCCGACACTCGCCAGGAAAATCATCCTGCCCGGGTGCGGCCACCTGCCCATGTGGGACGCCCCGCAGCTGATCGTCGACACGATCCGGGACGGGATCTCCCCGGCCCACCCGGTGCGGCAGTCGGCCGTCTGACCTCAGCGCTGACTGGCCGAGCGCGATTCCTTCTCGGCGACCAGCAGATACGCGACCATCAGTCGCTTGAGTTCGGAGACCGCCTCGGCATTGCTCTGCTCGTCCTGCACCGAGAAGTTCAGCATCGAATACACGACGTGCACCAGCACCTCGGCCATCATGGTGCGCCGCGCCCGCGGGGTGCGCGGGGTCAGCGGCCGTAGCATCTGCGCGACGACCTCGGCGAATTCCTTCTCGTGGATGGCGCCGGTCGCGCGGGTCGACGGGGTGGACTGCATGGCGAGCCACACCTCGCGCCGCGACGGGTCGGTCATCCAGAGGTTCGCCATGTGATCGACGAACTGATTCATGTGCCGCAACCAGTCCAGCGAAGGGATCTCGCCGTGGAAGTCGGCGAGCTCGCGCGAAACGGCAACGAGGTCTTGTCGATTCAGCTCGCAGACGATGACATATTTGTTGGCGAAGAATTGATAGAGCGTGCCGATGGGAACCTCGGCGCGCGCCGCCACCTCTTCACAGGTGAACGATTCGAACCCGACTTCGACGAGAAGTTCCCTTGACGCCTGTAAAAGCGCATCGAACTTCCGTTTGCTGCGTTCCTGCGTCGGCCGTCGCCGCGGCATGAGCTCCTGTGGGTCGTCCTGCAGCTCCAACGCAGGGTCCAGCCGCTGTTTCCTGGGCTCCGCGCGTAGTTCCACATATCCAGGCTAACGGTATGGATACGCAGGCGACACGCGCACGGCATCTGCGTGTTCCGCTTCTGTCCGATTTCACTACCCATCCGGATCGAATATGGCACCGAACACATACCGAGCGCGCGTGGCTTCGGACGCGCGAAAGGACCAGGAAGGCGCGATCAGTGGTAGCTCGATCAGTGGTAACTCTCGGCGTCTCCACCGAACGTGGCGCCGTGCACGCGGTAGCTTTCGCCGATACCGGCGCGAGGCTACCCGAGCGCGTGCTGCTGCATCGGGTGCAGCAGACGCACGGTGACACCAAGGCCGATGTGGCGGAAGCGGTCGAGACGGTGATGGATGAACTCGCCGCCGAGCTCGGCCCCGACCACGAGATCGCGGGTGCGGCGGTCACCTACCGGGACGCCGCCGAGCGCCGCGCGATCGTCACCCGCTTGGCGTCCGGACGGTGGCACACCGCCTCGCTCGTCTCGCCTAAGACCGCGCACCTCAGCGTGGCAGGCGTGATGAGCTGGCTCGACGAATTCGACGATCTGCTGATCTGCGAGATCGTGCCCGGCTATCAGTCATTCACGCTGATCGACCGTGGCCGTCGCCGGATCCTCGCCTCGCTCAGCCAGGCGGGCGGCGCGACCGCGGAGTCGCTCGGTGCCGCAGTGACGGCGGCATGGGACCAGTTCGAGGCCGCGGCGGTCCGGCCGGACGCCGTGGTGTTGATCGGGTCGGCCGCGAACAAACCCGCGGTGATCGCGGCCGTCGACGGCTTCGGCGCGCCGGTGATCCCCAGCAAGACCGCGGCCGCCGGTGCGGCGGCCGGTGCCGCGCTGTATGCCATGGCCGATGTGGCCGGGGTCGGTGATCCCGAGGAGCGGGTGCGGCGCGTGCGAGGTGGCACCGCGGTTTTCGCGGCGGCCAGCGTGCTCGCGGGTGGCTTGGTCGTCGGTGGCGTCTACGTGGCCGGTGGTTCGGCGCGGGTACCCGGCGCCGTCGTCAGGGACGCCCACGTGACCGCTGACGCCAAGGTGGTCCGCAGCGAGACCGGTGGCGCGGGCAAGCCGGGTGAGGGACGCAACGGCGCCGATGGTGCGGTCTCGGACCGTAGGGCCCCGATCCACGGGCCCACTGTGCCGGATCTGACCATCGTCACCATCGACGATCCGCTCGACGTCGGGCCGCAGTACACGGCCCAGCGGTGGGGCATCGGCCCGCAGGAGCAGCCGGAGTCGCTGGTGCCCGCCGAGCCTGCGCGGGACGCCGAGACGAACGCGGCGGCGCCACTGTTTTCCGGCTCCGGTCTTCCTGCGCCGACCACCAAGGTCGGCGCGCCGAACGGGTCGTTGCTGTTCCCCGGCGAGAAGCCGCCGCCGGAAGCGTTCACCCCGGAGTCGTACACCTGGTGGGACAACCACTTCCGGATGATGGTGCAGTGGGCGGCCCAGCAGCTGATGCCCACATAACGCATACGGACAACCACGAGGCCCGTCACCCCCCTTCGGTGCCGGGCCTCGTGGCCGTTCAGTGGGTTGTCTTGCGCCGGTACAGCACTCCGGCTGCGAGATAACCCACTGCGGCAATGCCCGCGCACCAGAGCACGGCAAGCAACGCGCTGTTGCCGATCGGGGTGCCCATGAGCAGCCCGCGCAACGTCTCGATCACCGGAGTCACCGGCTGGTTCTCGGCGAACCAGTGCAGCGCGGCAGGCATCGAATGCGGCGGCACGAAGGCGCTGCTCACATACGGCAGGAACATGAAGACAAAGGTGACGGCGTTCGCGGCCTCCGGATTCTTCGCCAGCAACCCGAGCGCGGCCGCCAGCCAGGACAGCGCGAGCACGAACAGCGCGATGACGCCATAGGCGGCCAGCCAGCGCAGTGGGTCGCCGGTCGGTCGGAAGCCCGCCACGAGCGCAACCAGGATCACCAAGGTGGTGGTGATCAGATTGCGCAGCAGGCTTTCGGCCACATGCCCGGTCAGCACCGACGAGCGCGCCACCGCCATGGTGCGGAAGCGATCGATGATGCCGTTGGACAGATCGGTGGACAGGCTGACCGCCGTTGTCGCCGAACCGAATCCGGCACACAGCAGGATGATGCCGGGCACGACGTAGTCGATGTATTCGCCGTCGACGTTCATCGCGCCGCCGAACACGTAGGTGAACATCAGCAGGATCATGATCGGCAGCGCGATGGTCATGATCACCGTGTCCGGGCTGCGCAGGGTGTGCCGCAGGTTGCGGCTCAACATGGTGGCCGAGTCCTGCGCGGAACGGGTCAGCGCGGCACGCGGATCGACGGCCTGCTTGGTGGAAATCGTCACTGTGCCGCTACTTTCTCGGTGGTGGGGTGCCCGGTGAGCGCGAAGAACACGTCATCGAGGTCGGGGGTGTGGATGGCGAGGTCGTCGATCGCGATCGCCTGGTCCTCGAACCGGTCCAGCAGGTGTTTGACGGTGCCGACGCTGCCGTCCGACGGGATCTGCAGCAGCAGCTGCTCGACGTCGATCGTGGCATCGGGCACCGCCTGCGCGGCGGCGGCCAGGCCGTGCCGATCGGCGAACTGCAGTTGGATATGACCGCCAGGAGCGAGCCGTTTCAGGTCCTCCGGCGTGCCGTCTGCGACGATCTTTCCGTTGTGTAGCACCGCGATTCGATCGGCGAGCTGGTCGGCTTCCTCGAGATACTGGGTGGTGAGGAAGATCGTCACGCCGTCCGCGACCAGGTGCCGGATCACCTGCCACAGCTCGCGGCGGCTGCGCGGGTCGAGGCCGGTGGTCGGTTCGTCGAGGAAGATGATCCTCGGGTCGCCCATCAGGCTCATGGCCAGGTCGAGGCGGCGGCGCATGCCGCCGGAGTAGGTCGCGACGCGGGCAGCCGCGGCGTCGGTGAGGTCGAATTGTGCCAGGAGACTGGCGGTTCGGCCGTCGGCCTCCGGCTTGGGCAGGTGCAGGAGCCGTCCCATCAGCCGGAGGTTCTCGGCGCCGGTCAGCACGTCGTCGACCGCCGAGTACTGGCCGGTGACCCCGATGAGGCGGCGGACGGCGTCGGCTTCGTGCGCCAGATCGTGCCCGGCGATGCGGATCTCGCCGCTGTCCGCGCTGGTCAGGGTGGCGAGGATGCGCACGATCGTGGTCTTGCCCGCGCCGTTCGGACCGAGCAACGAGAAGACCGTTCCCGGTGCGACCTCGAGGTCTACGCCGGCCAGCACGGTCTTGTCGCCGAAGGCTTTGGTCAGCCCGCTGATGCTGACGGCGGAGTTGGATGGGAGTGTCATGGTGTCCTCGGTTAGAAACTGTGTATGTCTTAAACTTGGTTTATATAGTACGCAGTTTTTGCCGGGAGGGAAGAGGCATCGAGAGGAAGGGGCGACGCGATGGAAACGCCGGACGCCGAGGGACCGCTGGCCAAGGCTTTCGCGCTGATGTGGGGTCTGGACGAACCGGGGACGCGCGGACCGAAGCGCGGGCTGAGTCTGGATCAGGTGATCGACGCGGCGATCGAAGTGGCCGATGCCGAAGGGGCAGGGGCACTCTCGATGAGCCGGGTCGCCAAACATCTCGGCTTCACCACCATGTCGCTCTACCGATACGTGGACAGCAAGGACACGTTGCTGGTGCTGGTGTCGGATCGCGCGATCGGCCTGCCGCCCGAACTGCCGGTCGGCGGCGAGTGGCGGGCCGGGATCGAGGCGTGGGCGTGGGCGGTCTCCGAGTCGATCCGACGACACCCGTGGTTCCTCGACCTACCGCTGTCCACGCCGCCGATGGGGCCGTGCAACATGGCGTGGCTCGATCGGGGTCTCGCCATGTTCGCCGACACGCCGGTGCCGGAACCGATCAAACTGCAACTGGTGCTGAACGTTTCGCTCTACATGATCGGCCGCATGCGGGTGGGCAGCGAGATGTCCGACGACGACGACAACGACGAGTACCCGGCGATGTTGAGCCGAGTGCTCGACCCGCAGCGCTTCCCAGCGTTGACGCGGGCCCTCAACGCGCAGGCCTTCGATGAAGCCTTCGAAGAGGACATCAAAGAATGGGACGCCGACCTCCGCTTCGGCCTCGACCGCCTACTCGACGGCTACGAGACCTTCATCCGCTCCTTCGACCAACGGTCCTAGAGTGACTGATCTAGGCGCGGTTCGGCGACATGGTCGATGGTTGGCCCGTCGAGAAAAGTGAACCGCGCTCGTCGATGCACCGACAGCGAGCGCGGTCTCACCCTCCGATGGTTACCAGGTTCCGCAGAGTTCCGGGCTCGGCGCAAACCCGGTAGTCAGGTTGTGCAACAAGCAAAGCAGCCCCTTCGTGGAACTGCCCGTCCCCTGCTCGCTGCTGCCCGTTCCTCGCTCGCCGACCCCAACGGCGGTGTCGGCCATCGCGATCGGTGCGCCCACTGTCGGCAGCACACAGCCACCAGCCACCAGCACACCCGCCATCGCTCGTCGAATACGCATAATCCCTGTCCTTTTCGATCCTCAGATCCCGACCGAGAACAGTCAACGACGACGACACCATCCAAACCAGACAGATATTGCAACGCCCCCGATCCCGTGGGCCCACCAAGCAGCCCTTCACCCCGAAGCCATATCCCCAGTGGGACAACCGCTTCCGGTTGACGCCACCACCAGCGGCACGGTATCGGCACCCAAGCCCCGTCGCCTCGGGACCAAGGGTGGATTCGGGCCGAGGGGGCACTGGTGGCGGGGGCTTCTCGGGCGATGCCGCCATCAGTGCCCGGTGATCAGCTGACCAGCTCCAGTGGAGGCGGATCGCGACTACACCGACAGGTCGCGGCGGAGTTTGGCTACGTGGCCGGTGGCTCGGACGTTGTATTGGGCCACCTCGATCTTGCCGTTTTCGTCGACGAGGAAGGTGGAGCGGATGACGCCGGTGACGGTTTTGCCGTACATGGTTTTCTCGCCGAACGCGCCCCATGCGGTGAGCACGGCCCGATCCGGGTCCGAGAGCAGCGGGAAGGTCAGCTGCTCCGCATCGCGGAACTTGGCCAGCTTCGCGGGCTTGTCCGGCGAGATGCCGAGCACGTCGATCCCCGCACCGTCGAGCTCGGCGAGGTTGTCGCGGAAGTCGCAGGCCTGTTTGGTGCAGCCAGGGGTGCTCGCGGCGGGGTAGAAGTAAACGATCACCTTGCGGCCGCGGTAGTCGGCGAGCGAAACGTCCTTGCCGTCGGCGTCCGGGAGCGTGAAATCGGGGGCGGTGTCACCCGGGGAGAGTCGTGGGGTATCGGTCACGTCCTGCACGGTAACCGAAGCCTCGGACATGGTGCGCACGGACGGAACGACACTGTGCGGACCGACAGGCAGGCCTGGAATCCGGCGCCGGATCACTGTGCGGACGGACAGCTCGCCGGAGTACCTCGGGCGGACCGATAGACTCGTCCGGGAGCTGAGGGTGACCGTGCGAAGGCCGAGGACGCACCGCGATTCGAGCCCTGGGCGCGGCACATCAAACACAGGAGGCCTGAACGTGGCAAGGGATACCGAGCGGATCGAGCAGGAGATCGAGGCCGCGCGCACACAGCTGGCGAGCACGCTCGACGAACTCGCGGTGCGCGCCGATCCGCAGCGGATTGCGAGCGACAGCAAGCAGATCGTGCTGCGCAAGCTCAACGAGCCGAAGGTGAAGTACAGCCTGATCGGCGCGGCCGCGCTGGTGTTCGGGCTGATCCTGCTCAAGATCTTCCGCTGAGCTAGCGCACACAGCAGAACACCCGGTGTGTGCTCACACCGGGTGTTCTGTTTTTACGGCGGTCAGACCGTGGGGCAGGCGAACCCGTCGCCGTCTGGGTCCAGGTGCGGGCCGTAGCCCGGTTCCCCCCGAAAAAGCGGTGCCCGTCCGGCACGCCTGGCGTCGTCACAGTTGGCGAAGGCGCCGCCTGCCGAACCGGTCTGGGTGAGACCGGCCGATCCGGTTGCGGCCGAGCCGGTGTCGACGGCGGACGAGCCGGTTCCTGCGGAACCTGAGGGCTGGGCCAGCGCGGCCGGCGCCGCTAGGAGGGTCAGTCCCGCGACGGCAAAGCTGAGGGTGAGCCGGCGAACGTTCATGTATTCCTCTAGATAGTTGCTGCGGTGGATAGGCGTCCGACCGGACGCCGCATCCACTGTTGTGACGGCTCGCCCTCTTGTCAACTGCGTCACCCGAGAACTAGGGCATTAGGGGATCGGTGTCTGGCGGCGATTCATTCGCCCAATCGGTGGCCCGCCAGGTGCTCGGCCGGGATGTTTCCCATCCGTCCTGCCTGGTAGTCGTCCATTGCCTGAATTATTTCGGCGCGCGTGTTCATCACGAACGGACCATATTGGACAACGGGTTCCCGGATCGGCTGCCCGCCGAGCAACAACATTTCCAGATCACCGGTCCGATTATGTTGCAGCGCATCGGCGCTCATGGTGAGCGCGTCGCCGGGTCCGAAGACCGCCAGCTGTCCCTCGCGCACCGGCCGACGATCGACGCCGACCGTGCCGGAACCGGACAGCACGTACGCCATTGCCGTGAAATGTTGCGGCCATGGGGTTTCCAGCTGCCCGCCCGGGCTGATCGACGCGTGCGCGTAGGCGATCGGCGTATGGGTGGAGCCCGGTCCGTCGAAGCCGCCGACCGAACCCGCGATCAGGCGAACCAGTGCGCCGCCGTCGTGCGAGCTGACCAGCGTCAGTTCCGAACCGCGCAAGTCCTGGTACTGCGGAGTGGCGAATTTCTGTGCGCGCGGCAGATTTACCCACAGTTGGATGCCGTGGAACCAGCCGCCGGTCATGACCAATTGCTCGGCGGGCAGCTCGTCGTGCAGGATGCCGGAACCCGCGGTCATCCACTGGGTGTCGCCCTCGCTGATCACGCCGCCGCCGCCGTTGGAGTCGTGGTGCACGAGAGTTCCGTCCAGCACGTAGGTGACGGTTTCGAATCCCCGATGCGGGTGCCACGGTGCGCCTTTGGCTTCGTGCGGCTCGTAGGCGACCGGGCCCATCTGGTCGAGCAGGATGAAGGGATCGGCGGTGCGCAGGTCCAGGCTCGGGAACGGCCTGCGCACTTCGAAGCCCGCGCCTTCGCGCTGTTTCGGCGCGTTGACGACGGTGTGGACCGTGCGGTTGCGCATGGCCTCGGTGGGCTTGGGCAGGCGCGGCAGGACCATGATGTCGGGGACGGTGATGGCGGGCATCGTGACCTCCTGGGGAGGGGAGTTGGTGTCCATGTCAACCAAAGGCGGTTAGACTTCATTCCCATGGAGTGGCTGAGTGACGAGGAGCAGGCGACCTGGCTGGCCTACGTGCGGATGCGGCAGCGATTGGACGCGGCGCTCGCGGCCGGATTGACGAGCGACGGGTTGTCGGCGGCGGACTACGAACTGATGGTCGCATTGTCGGCGGCGCCAGGGGATTGTTTGCGGGCGAAGGACCTGGCCGCCGAGGTGTGCTGGGAGAAGAGCCGGTTGTCCAAGCATCTGGCCAGGATGGACGCGCGCGGGCTGGTCGATCGGCAGCCGGTCGCCGAGGACGCGCGCGGCGTGCTGGTCCAGTTGACCGCGGCGGGCCGTAGTCTGCTCGAACGGGCCGCGCCCAATCACGTGCAGTTGGTGCGCGAGGTGTTCATCGATCGCGTCACTCCCGCCGAGGCGCGCGCGATGCGGGCGTTGTCCGACAAAGTCGTTGCCGCGGTGGAGAACTCGACCCGTGCCGCGATCGATGTCTGATAATGATCGGCGGACTGATGAGCCGCGTCGATGGCCTCCACCGGGTCTCGTTGATCTAGAGGGTGCCCGTGGCTCCCGCGCCTGCGTCGATCAGCGGCGGCGGAAGAGGCGCTGAAACCAGCCGGGGCTCTTGGCTGCTTTCGCCACCTTCGGCGTATCTGCCTGCGTGGCAGGACGTTTCGGCTGCCTCGCCGCCCGCCACTGCGCGACGATCTCGTCCGCGTCCACCGGAGCGACCGGCACGTACGGCCCGTGCGGTAGCCGCAACCACTCGACCACCCGCTTGTTGAGCTCGCGCACTTCGTCCCGCACCAACCGCTCCGAACTCAACCCGCGCACGGTCTCCGGCAGCCGCTCGATATCGCGCCGCAACACCAGCGACGGAGGGAGCAGCGCCGCTGCGTTCGCCCCTTCTTTACGGAGGTAGCCCGTCAGCCACCAATTCTCGTCGTCGTTCCCGACGGGAATTGGTTTACCGGCACCGGGCAGATTCTCGAATTCCCCGCGCTCGGTCGCCTCGCGGATCTGCGCGTCGATCCACGATTCGAAGGACTGCCTCGGTGGTTTGCGCTCGGTCATCGCGTCATCCTCGACGGCGGGTGCATGCCACCATGCTACCGATCGCGCCGACGCAGTAGCTGGTGCGCTACAACGGTTTCGGCCTCACAACCACGGTGTGATCGGCGGCTTCACCCACATCAACTTCTCGTCGACGTGCTTGCGCCCGGCCGAGGGGTGGTCGGGGTTTCGCGCGGCCCACTCGTCTTTCTCGGCGAGCAGCTCCGCGACCGTCTGCCAGGTTTCCTCGGTGCTCGGCGGATTCGTTTCGGCTGCTCTGGCGAGCTTGCGCCGGGTCGTCACCGGCATCGCCAGCAGCTCGGGTCCGGTGATGCCCAGGTGCCAGATATAGCTCGCGAGACGCTTGGCCTTCTCGGCGCGGCTCTTGGCCGCCGTGTCGCTGTGTGCGTAATCGGTCATCGCGGGAGTCCAAAGGGTCGGATGGTGAACGACCCTAGGGGAAGGCCGCCGGCGAAGCCAGCGGGGGTTGGACTCAGTACGCGCTGTTGACGTTGTCCATCGAGCCGTAGTTGTGCGCGGCGTAGTTGCAGGCGGCGACGATGTTGGCGACCGGGTCGTAGATGTCCCAGGAGGTGCCTTCGACGTGGTACGAGCGGAAGGTCGGGTCGATCACCTGGAGCAGGCCCTTGGACGGGATGCCTTTGGCGGCGTTGGAGTCCCACAGGTTGATGGCCTGCGGGTTGCCCGTGGACTCGCGCATCACGTTGCGGCGGATGCCCTCGTAGCTGCCGGGGATGTTGTTGGCCTGCATGACGTCGAGGGCTTGGCGGATCCAGCCGTCGAGGTTGTTCGGGTAGACCGGGGCAGGCATCGGCGCCGGGATCGGCTCGGGTGCCGGGATCGGCTCGGGCACGGGGACCGTCAGCGGCGCGGGGACGACCAGTGGCGCAGGCATCGGCGCGGGCAGGGCCGCGGCGACGGGAGCGGCGGCCGGGTCCTGCTCGGCGACCATGGCGATGCGAAACGAGACGCCGTCGTCGGCGACGGACACCGCGGAGGAGGCCGCTACGGCCACGACGCCTGCGGCGGCGATCGCGATCGTCACGCCCTCGCGGAGCGACGTGCGGCGGAGAGAAGAAAAGCGTCTGTCAGGCATTGCGTAATCAGTTCCTTGCTCGGGGACAGGGCGATCCGGGCGTGCGCAGGCAGCACGGATCCAGGACGGGCGTGGTGTGCGCTCGCCGGACGGGTCGATATGCAGTTGTGGGTTTTGTTGTGGGGGACGGGCTGGTCCCCTCGACGGGGACGGGCTCGTCCCCTGGACGCGACGCGCTAGGGCTGCGGTGCCGGGGCGCTCACTGCGAGCCCGGCCGCGATGTCGCGGAACTCCGCATCCTCAATGCGGAGAGACTGGGAAAGTTGGGGTTCGCGGGTCCGTTGCCGGATCCCGCTCCGCCGACCGCGGCGGGCATTGGGCCTACCATTGCGGTCGTTTTCCGAATGCGTGTGAACAACTCCTCGGTGTAACCAAACTCCAGGTCGCTTTATGACCTGATCGCAGAATGGTCACAATAAGTTAACGCACGGTAAACGGAGACTGAACGAATGGTGCTACCGATCTTGGAGTTACCCCCGGGTAGATGCCGATTCGTTACCTGTGCAGGGAGTTTGCCGCTAAACCGAACGTGCGATACGTCACAGAAATTTCCGGCTAACGCCACGGATCTCGCGTGTGACGGTGGGGTGTTGGTCTGGATTGGGAGCCATGATGCAGCCCGATCACGGGCTGGACATGCCGAGTGGTGCCGACGGGCAGGCGCTCGGCTCGCTGTCCGCCGTTCGGCGGATAGTTCGCCACAGACCCCGTTGTCATACTCGAGATGATTTGGCTTCGAATTCAGCTGTGGGGTGTGAATTGGCAGCCGGATGACGAAGCGCAGCCTTCAACGGCGCAGCCTGCGTTGGGCGCGGCCTCTCAGTGTTGAGGGGTCGCGTCGGCGGTGGCGTCGCTGTGTCAGTGACCGGCTGTCGACGCGTCGGGATCGCCGAATGGCAGTGGACAGTTGGGGATTTCGCTACAGGTGAGCAGGTCGTCGCATCCGGCGGCCAGTGCCGCGCGCAAAGCGTCGCGCACCGTGCTCAGTTCGGCGATCTTGGCGTCGACCTCGGCGAGCTTCGCGCCCGCTCGCGCGTGCAGGCCGTCGTGGTCACTGCGAAAGTTGTTGTCCGCAAGCAGTTTTGCGACCTCATCGAGAGTGAAACCGAGGCGTTGTGCCGCCTTGATGATCCGCAGGGTGGTCACCGTCTCCGCCGGGTAGAGCCGGTGCCCGCCCAGTGACCGGCCGGGATCGCGCAACAGGCCGCGTCGCTCGTAGTACCGCAATGTCTGCACGTTCACCCCGGCGGCTGCGGCGACCTCGCCGGTCCGCAGTTCTGCGCTCATCGTGAATCTCTTTGTCCGACTGCGTTTTGTACCCGATCCTGGATTGCGTCGAGGACGTCGACACGAGTCGGCGGAACCTCGATGCGCAGGACAGGGCCTGCGGCGTCGAGGTCGAAGTCGAACGTGAAGAAGGAACAGCACGCGACTTCACGCTGCGCTAGATCCTTGCCGGGTGCTATCGCGTCGACGGGGATGTGGAGCTCGAGCCGGGTGCGTTCCGGTCGGGTCGACCGAAGAACGTACGTGGCGAAGAACCTGTCGAATTCGGCCACGCGCAGCGGCTGCGCCGCGGTGGGCAAGGTGCAGGCATCCGGAACCCAGCTCCCTGACGTGCTGTGGATCGTCATATCCCCACGGTAAGCCTGTACCCGGGTACCGATTGCAAGCCTTGAAGGGGCTTTTGCCCCTTCGGTCGTCACAGGTTCTCGGCCGTGCGGGTCGAAGCGCGCGGCTCGGATAGGACAAAAGTCTAAAGCGAAAGCCTTAGGCAAATGTCTTGCGCAAGCGCCCAAATCTTGCTTACAGTTGAATCTGCGGACGCGTGACGTCCGCGCCGACCGAGGGAGGGCCGTGATGACGATCGTGATTGCCGGAGCCGCAGGAAAACTCGGCCGCCTGGTGGTCGAGGAGCTGTTGCGGCGCGCGCCGGATCACCGACTGCGTGCGCTCGTCCGCAACCCCGAAAAGGTCGCCGACCTCGCGGCCCGCGGCGTCGAGGTCCATGTCGCCGACTATCACGACCCCGCCTCCCTGCGCGGCGCGTTCCATCGCGGCGATCGTGTCCTGCTCATCTCCACCAGTTCGATGACCGGCATCGTCGATCAGCATCGCGCCGTGATCGCCGCGGCCGCCGCGGCCGAGGTGGCGCTGCTCGCCTACACCAGCATCCTCGGCGGCCCCGCCGCGACCTTCGACATCGCCGACCCGCACAACGACACCGAGCAGCTGGTCACCGCCGCACCCGTCCCCTACGCATTGCTTCGAAACGGTTGGTACAACGAGAATTACACCGGCCACCTCGATTGGACATTGGCGGCCGACTCCGTCTTCGGCGCCGCGGGTGCGGGCAGGGTGGCCACCGCCGCCCGCGCCGACTACGCCGAGGCTGCGGCCATTGTGCTCACCACCGAGGGCAACGAGGGCATGACCTACGAACTGTCCGGCGACACGGCGTGGACCATGCCCGATTACGCCGCCGAGGTCTCCCGCCGAACCGGCCGTCGCATCGCCTACACCGATCTCTCTGTCGCCGACTACACCAGGCTCATGGTCGACGCAGGTGTCCCGCCGGCCGAGGCGGCCGCGGTAGCCGACGCCGACGCCGCCATCGCCCGCGGCCAACTATCCACCGTCACAGGCGAATTGAGCCGTTTGATCGGCCATCCGACCACTCCGATCGCGGATTCCATTGCCGCCGAATGGGAAACGTTGACCGATCGACAGAAGTCGAGCACCTGATTCGCGCTCAGCGCAAAGATTCCGGTGACCAGCAACGCGACGACCCCGGCCACCTCCAGCGCGATACACGCATAGTGCGCAGGCGACCGCGGTGAATCCTGCCCGGCAAGCACGCAGCTCCGGCGCTCACGGGGGACCTCTCGACGGTCGTGGTGGGTGGGTGGCGATCTGCAGGGAGACTATTCGAAGTGTGTGTTAGCGCACTAGGAACGCCTGCGGGCCGATCGATCGGTGAGACATCTCGGTAACTCCGGAGTCTGCCGCGCTGGTCCGGAGCTCGGGCCGAGCGGCCCGCACGCCGAGGTTCGGTGAGACGCCGTGCCGAGTCGATGCGGGCCGTTGACAACGATCCGGGCCTTAAGTGATGATTTCTGCAGCGCCACAGCTGCGCCTTCACCCGCTGAGTTGCTGTGAAACCTCCACTCTCCCAGTCACTTCGGCGATATCGACCTCGAAGCTCCGATCCGGCAACGGACTCGGAGCTTCGCTCTTTCCTGCCCATCTTCTCGGGTGTATCCCGACGGCCTTCGCGCTCCGCGTCGTCAGGCGAAGCCATTGGCGGGCACGGCATTTGCCGCATTTCGGCGGCCGACCAATCCGAACCGATCGAGAGGTTTACCCGTGGGTGATCCGGTAGACACCGCGCTCCTGCGCCTTGCGAATGCCGCAGGCGTCCACGACGTCGTCTTCCCTGTGAGTGGCGATGCGGGCCGCAGCAGAATCCGCACGCTGCTCGCCGCGGCCTATCACTTGCCACACGCCGTGGTGCACGACATCACGGCGGTGGATGTGCTTGCCGTCGAATGCGAACGGCCGCTGTATCCGATCGTGCGCCGCACCGGGAACTGGACCCAGACCATGCCAACGCACCTGCGCACCGATGTCGACATCGTCGGCAGCGACGGCGCCGCGCCCCGGTGGATCGACGTGGTCGCCGAGCTGTCGGTCACCGTGCTGCTCGAGGTCGACGCCGGCGGACTCGAATCGTTGCGCAGCACCGAGATCCGCGGCTTCCGGACCTTGGACGAGTTCCGCCAGCGATTCCGCTACCTCGACCTGGACGCCTTCATGCGGGAGAACCGGTTGACCACCGTAGACGACCTGCGGCGCGCGTTCCGATACCTGCTCACCGAAGCCAAGCTGAAGCCTGCGCCGCCCTTCGATCCGGCCGACCCGGCGAGTTCGCGACGCCTGCCGTTGCGGGTCGGCGTGCTGATCCGCAACGACATCGCCATCGCGGACGCGCTGCGGGAGGTCCGTCAGATGGTCGCGGCCCAGGGGCCGGTGGTCGACGAGCGCACCGACGCCGATTTCGCCGAAACCACCGCACACCTAGCTCCTTTGGTGGTTTTCCCCGCCGCGAAGGTCGCGGACAGCGGACTCACCAAGGAACAGATCAGCGCGTTCTTCGCTGATCAACACACGCTCGCGGTCTTCCTCTGAGCCGAGCGACGAAACATCACAAGGAGAGCACCATGACCAAACGTCCAGACCCGGCCGACGCCACGGCGGTCGAGCAGGCCGAGCAGCCGTCCGATCCGGCGGAAACACCAATCCCGTTGTCGCACGAGGAGATCGAGGAATTCCGCGCGAAGCTGCGCGCCCAGTTCCATCAGCCGTGATCGCCGCGCCACCGAATTCCACGCAACCAGCTCCCACAGTAGGAGGAGATATCCATGCCACTGCATTACGTACGGGTGAAAACCCAACTCGACAACTTCTCGCCGGTGATCCGGCCGACCGGAAACCTCGTCGTGATCGGCGACGCGACGGTGGGCGTCGGTGACGTCGCCGTCGAGGTGACGACGCCGGATCAGGCGCTGAAGGCATTCAGCTCGAACCCACTGACGGCGTCGCCGTTGTCAAAAGCGCTGGTCACCGCGATGCGGCAGACCCCGGGACCGCGCCGGATCTGGGGCATCCGGCAGGGCACCGTGGCCGCCAGCCTCGCCGCCGCCGAGGGTTTGAACGTGCAGTTCGTCGTGCTCGCCAACACGTCGTTGAGCGTGCCCGGCGACAGCGATCCGAAGAAGGCTCAGGTCGCGGCGATCAGATCCCTTGTCACGCACGTCAACTCGGTGTCCCTCCGGGGAGATGGCAACGAGCGCATGGGTGTCGCGATGCTGGAGAAGGGCTTGGCCGATCCAAAGGTGGTGGCCGGCGACCTGGTCAGCGACCGCATGGTGTACGTCGCGCATCAGAGCGACGACGATGCCGCCGCCGCGGTCGCCGCCACCATTGCCGGGTACCCGCCGCACACCTCGATGATCCTGAAGCCGGTCTCGATCACCAATACCTCGTTCACGAGCGTGCAGATCGACGCGCTCAACGGTGAGGAGGTCGAGGACTCACCGAAGCCGCTCGTCGGCGGCGCAGGCGTCGTCTGGCTCACCTCCCCGGCGCTCCTTCCCGGCTCCGGCACCTATCTCGGCGAGGGCTACAACGCCAATCCCACCGGCCAGATCAAGTTCATCGACGTGCAGCGCACGATCGACGACATCACCTTCAAGCTGAAGGCGCGCCTGATCGGGTCGATCGGCAACTTGCGGATCAGCCGTTCCGGCTTGCGGGCGTTGATCGTCACGCTCGAATCCGAACTCAACCCGTTGGTCGCCGCCGGTGTCCTGGAGGGCTTCCGGCTCAACATCCCGGTGCTCAACCTGCTCGACGCCGATCCGGCAACGCTCACCGACACCCAGATCAGGGCGGTCAAGGACGCGCACGAGAACCGCGTCGCGCAGGTGCTGGTCAGCGTCGAATATGCGGGCGCGATGCACCGCATCAACATCAACCTGAAGTTCAACTAGGCCCAACGCCGGGCCCGGCGACCCGAGTGGTCGCCGGACACAACACCTTTGAGGACAGAGGATATGGCCAACTGGAATACCCGACTCGAAGTGCGACTGGGCAGCACGGTGATCAGCCCGATCTCCCAGTTCACCCCGACCTTCAACGTCCCGCACACCGTCGTGCACAGCGTCGAAGCCGACAACCTCGGCTACGTTCGTCAACCGCAGACCTTCACCTTCACCATGACCGTGCAGGCCTTCGCCGCCGTCGTCGCCGACCTGACCCAGCTCGCCGTCACCGGTAAAGAATTCGACATCGCGGTCGCCGAAAAGACCGGCACCGACTGGTCTTTCAAGGCGCTCAAGTTCGGCCGCTGCATCATCACCTCGGCCAACCCGAGCAACGTCGTCATCGACGGCGTCCCGCAGGCGACCTTCTCCTGCCTGTGCCTGCAGCCGGGAATCGAGTAGGTAGTGGCTTCCGAGCAGTCCTGGCCTGAACCGGGCCAGGATCAGCAAGGCGAACCCACCTATCACTTCCCGGTGGAGGTGG
The DNA here is from genome assembly GCF_043197455.1 of Nocardia sp. NPDC049149. Lineage (NCBI taxonomy): Bacteria > Bacillati > Actinomycetota > Actinomycetes > Mycobacteriales > Nocardiaceae > Nocardia > Nocardia sp. NPDC049149. The sequence goes on along the minus strand of NZ_JBICTD010000003.1, from coordinate 684,335 downwards.
AGGTCGTCGGTGAGCTGGGCGACGAGCAGCTGCGCCAAGTCGCGAAATACGTCTTCGACCAACTGCATACGACACTGCGCAACCGCGGCTGACGGGCACTCGGCTGGTCCAGGTTCACGAAGAGATAGGAGGACCCCACATGCCAACGAACGACCTGCCACAGCAAGAACATTCGTTGCCCGCTGCGACGGATGGTGGCGGCCGGGTCGAAATCCCGATCAAGGTGCGGATTGTCGGCACTCCCTCCGGCGCGGACCTGGACCGGTTGACCGAATCGGTGGCCCGTGCGGTCGCCAAACAGTTGCGTGCGGCCAGGCCGGCTGGGTTGCTGTTCGCCGCTGCGCTCAGCGACGTGGCCGAAGCCAACGTCGGTGCGCCGCCCATGCCCAAAAAAACCGTGCCGCAGTCGATCCGGACCCCACGCGAGTCGGACAGGCCGGATACCCCCGGTCAGTCCGCTGGGCTCGGTGCGCTCGGTCGGGTCCGGCACCAGGCGGCGAAAGCTGCCACAGCGGACGAAATGTCTGCTGCACAAGCCGATCGGAACGAGATCGTGGCGGCTGCCGCGGCGGTGCTCGACGCCAGGTCCGCGGGTATCGCCGAGTTCGTCGATTCGATCGCCCACCAACTGAAGGCGATTACCGCGACCGCGGACGGCGAACCATTACCTGCGCACCTGTCCGTCGGTATGGCGCGCATCCTGCAGCGAATGGTCGATAAGGCAAGGCAGCGACAGACGGAAAAGCCGGACTTCCGGATCATCCAACTGACCGGAAAGAACGGCGGGCATCCCAGCGGCGGGCGCTTGTTGGATATCGACCGCTACAACGGGTTCCGGATCGATTTCCAACACGGCGGCGAAGCGGTCCGTGCGGTCACCCAGTTCTACGCCGACATGCTCGATGTTCCGCTCTTCGGTCCGCCGGCAAGCGGCGTCACCCCGGTCCCGGTGGGAACCAGGTTCTCGTTGGGATTGACCCGAAACCCACGCATGGCGCGCACCGGAGCAAACCTTGATGCCGCGGATAAGCGGAAGCGGAAGTACTACGACACCAGCGCGCCAGGGCATCCGATTTTGCTGCCGCAGTTCCGCTACCGGGATTTCTTCTTCCCGCGCGAAACGCCGCAGCCGCACGAAACGAAGCCGCCGACCATGCCGGGCGGCGGGACGATCGAGGGAGCTATCAGCGCGTTGGCGCCCCAAGCCAAGACGATTTTCGAGCGGCTGCAAGCCGGGGATACCGGCGGGCTGCTGAAATCGCTGTTCCCGGACGGCGTCGACCATCTGCACGTGCAGATCGAGAAGTAGAGCGTGAATTCCGATGCCCGACAACATACTACCTTCCGGCGCCATGCCGGTCAGCTACACCGGCTCGCTGGCGGCGGAAAACCGGCGCGCCATCGATTCGGCGATCCGGCGCGGTATCAGCCAGGCTGTCCTGGCCTGCCGTGATGACTTGCAGTCGACGGAACGGCACGAACCACCAACCCTTGCGGAGATCGCCGCCGAGGGGCCGCTGAAGCCTGAGCGGGAATGGCGTCTAGTCGACGGCGATATCCTGCGGATCGGGGCGACCCCGAGTTCTCCGGTCATTGATGTCGGCAAGGTGTTTCCGCACTGGATACCGGCGGGCGGGCACCTCGAGGTTGAGACCGGAGATCCGGTGCGCGCGGTGAATTGGGGTCGATACCTGTTCGGCGATCGCGGCTACGCGGTGCTCACGCGCTCGAGTACGCCGGACCGGCTCCTCGTCCGTCCACTCGCGGAACCGTTGCGCGAGAAAGATTTCGGCGGATTTGTCCCGACGATCAGTAACCAGCCCGGGCACCGGGGAGTACCGACGCGGGTACCCGCCGCGGGTGGCCGATTGGTCACCGATCCAGGCCTGCAACCGCTGATCGTCGCCACCGCCGACGGACATCGCCTGTACCGCAAGGAATTCGCGGACTCGCCGACCGAGTGGGCAGGGGAGAACATCGACAGCGGGCTGGCCGATCCGAGCAATCCGGGTGCTCTCGACCGCGCGGACGCCGCGAGGGTGGTCGAGGCGCTCACCTACGAGTACCCCGATGACCTCGCTATCGCGCATTTCCTTGTGACACTGGACCGTTCGCTGTTCAAGACGATGAGTGCGACGGATCGCGCCCGGTACCTGTCCGCATTGCTGCGGGTCAGCAGGCAGGCAGTGAAGGATGTGGACAGCGAGCAGCTCGGCTCCGCCATCGTCGAACTCCTGGCATCGTGCCCGTCGAAGTGGGAACTCGATGCACTGCTTCTGCCGTTGGCTGCCGACGGAACACTGCTGAAGTTGTTCTCTCAGTTGGACAAACCGGCCTTCCAACTGCTCTTCGCTGTCGGCAGGCATATCGCTGTTGCACCGCCGACACCCGAACAACTGCTGGAACTCCTCGGCAAGATGCTGAAGAACCCCCGTTTGATACCCGATATCGAGCAATTACTCTCCGGTGGCTACGACTGGGGACGCAAGACCGTCGGCGGTGTCGGTGAGCTGCCGCGGCTACCAATGCAGATCGTGGAGATCGTGCCCAAGATGTTCGAGCTCTACTGGTTGCTGTGCCGGGCATTCGGTGCCATCCCGGTGGTTCCGATTCCGGGTATGCCGAACGTGCCGTTGGGATCTGATCCCGAGGCCCTTGCCCAGGTGCACGCGCTCCTGACGCACATGGGCTCGGCGGGGAGCACGGCGCTCGCGGGCCTCGGCCACATCGAGGCGCTGCTCGGCGCCAAGAGCTCGGTCACCGATGCGCTGACGCAAACAGTGCACATCAACATCGTTCTGGAGCTCCTCACGGCGTTCGCCGGTGTACCGGCAACCGCGGCACTCGCGACGCTCGAGACGCTGACCACCCGGGTCCGGTTGTTCGAGGCGCTTGCCACCGCACTGAAATGGGGCGACGTCGGCGAGGTCGGCCGAATCATCGAGCTGTTGCCCGCGCGGTATCAGCACGACCTGACTGCGATCCTCGACAACGCGCCCAAGCTGTCGGCGAATCTGAGGAGGTTTCTCACCACCCAGGAAAAACGGGCGGCCGCACGACGATTGCAAGACGCGATGGAGGTCGCGAAGACGATCAAGCAGGCCGTCGGCCCGGGGACCGAGCTTGCCGAGGTCTGGGCCGGCGCCAACCACATTCTGGAAGTAGTTGGCACGAAAGCACAGTGGTCGGCCGAGACGGTCAATGCCTTGCTGCGAGGCGTATCTCGCGCCGAAATGCCTGTCCTGCTGCGGATTGCGGATCGGCTCGAGGCCGACTGGCTCGCCACCATGGATGCGGTGACGTTCATCCGGGTGGCCAGGGCGCGTGGCGCGGAGGAGTTCGTCGCCGACGCGGGCCCTGCGGTGGTGCGCGTTACGGCGCACCGGTTCGGCACGACGACTGCCCGATACGAGCACTTCCTCGCTCGTGTCGCGGAGGCGCGGAAATCCCATGGGCCGCAGAAGGAGTACCAGCTCTGGGAACGGTTGACGAAGGATGATCCGGTCGGCTTCGGCGATTCCGACATGCTGGAACGCGCCAAAGCCGCGGCGCAGCACGCGTTGTACGTCGAGCAGCGCGAGACGATTCCCGCGTCGGCCCTCGGCGATATTGCGAAGATCACCGATACACAGGTCTTCCGCAGGAGATTCGAAAAGTTTCTTCGCGACAACCCGGACCATCCGCTGCGCTTCCTGCTCGACGAAGAGACCGGAAGGCTGCACGCGAAATTCGGCGACGCCGTGGTATGGAACGAAAATTCCAAGCAGCTGGAGATATCCCATCTCACCAGCGCGAAGTCGGGTGGCACCGATATGGTCCTCGGCTCCCGGCACACCAATCAATGGGATAGCCGCAACGTCGAGGGTGCGCGCGGCCGAGGTTCCTCCCATGTCACCGACCAAGCGTTGGAGATCGGCGGCTGGCCGGTCGAGCAGCGGACCGCCCTGGACTGGGTGCTGGACGGATACCTCGATCCGGACGTGCTGGCCCGCGCGCGCTGGATCAGTTATCAGCCGTGATCGAACCATGCGGCAACACAAGCAATGTCGACCAAGTAAGGAGCCGGACATATGACGGCACAACCGGTACTGATCGGTCCGGTCCCCCTGCTGTACGTGCAGAACCTGACGATGACCGAGGGTTATCAGATCCAGCGAATCGCGGACAGCAAGTTTTCGCAGGCGCTTGCGCCGACCCGCAAAGCCATCGCGATCGAAGCGATGCTGCTCGGGCGGGAACGGCTACTGCTGAAGAAGTCGTTGGAGGTGCTCGCACTGAACTCTCGTCTGCTGGTCGCCGCGACCGCGAGAACTCTTGCAGTGACTGGGATTCCGGTGGTGTGCGGGCTGACCATCAGCCTGGACATGCAGATCACGGACTTGCGGTTCACCCAGAACGTGCAGAAGCGGGACGCGATCGATGTCTCCATCAGCCTCGAACATGTGCCGCGCGGCAAGGCGTCGGCCCTGGCGGGCGAGATCGCCGATCTCGCGCTCGCCGCGGGCACCGCGATGTTCGGCGGTGCCGCCGCGCCGTCGGCGCTGCCTGCCGTCCCCTCGGTGCCGCTGTGACCCGACCAACAACAAATCCGCTTGTGAGGCAACATCTATGAACACGCCGCAATACCTGCGCATCCCGATAGACGCCGATCAAGGGTTCCCGCAGGCCATCCGGATCGCGCTCGGCGAGCGAATCTACGTGCTGTCGACGTATGCCAACGTGACCGATGAGAGCTTGTTGCTTTCGGCGAAGCCACTGGAATTGCCGAAACCGGGGGCCTTCTTGGCAGTGGAGGTCGCCGCGGAGGAGCCGGCCGGGACACGAATCCTGTTCCGCCGCAAGATCGTGCCCAATCTGGAGTATCACGCGCACGAACTGTCGCTGCTGTTCACCGAACTGCTGGTGCATCCGCGGAATATCAATGGTTCAGGCGCGTTCGGGTCGAAGCTGGTGGGAGGTGTGGCGCTGCGATGGGCTTCGTGATCTGGTATCGCCTCGAATTCCGTACCGCGCTGGACGGCCCCGCACTGCTGCAGGTTTCCAATGACGCGTTGCAGGGTGACCTACTGCTCGACGCCGATGTCGAGACGAGGGCCAACCTCGGACCGCACCCGTCCACGTTCCGGATCAGGCTGGTGGATCTGCCGTTGGAGGCCGCGCGCGGCCTCGCCGAGCAATCTCGGTCGCGGGCCGGGTCGGACGCCCCGCTGCTGGTTCGGATCCAGCTGGGCTATTTCGATCAACCAGCATCTCAGCAAGCCTCGGTGCTACTCGGGGCCGTCACCGAGATCCACAACGAGGTTACCGCCAACGGCAGTCTGCAGACCTTGCTCACGGGTACCGAACACGCCGGGTTCCTGTTGCGGCAGAAGGCGTTTCACTATCACAAACTGGGCGAATCCACCTTCAAGGACGTCATCGAGAAGATAAAGGAATCGGTGACCGTCCCCATCAAACATCCGGAAATCGCCTATGCCAAGAAGGATCTCACCATCGACGCAGGCACGGCGCTCGGTGCGCTGGGTGAGCTGGCGACCCGCGCGAAACTGCCACTGGCGATCCGAGCGGGGATCGCGACGCTCGGGATCGCCGACGATTCCGCATCGCCGGTCAGGTTCCGGGCGGACACCAACATCGTCAGCAAGCGCCGCAGGGACAGCGCAGCCCCCGATCCACAGGGGGGATCCGGCACAACGACCCGGTACGAGATGACGGTGCTCGGCGATCCCGCACTGCAAATCGGCGCCAAGGTCGAGCTCGAAGGCAATGAATCCCGCACGCTGCGCATCGAATCCGTGCACCACTCGTTCAGCCTGCACAGCGGCTACACGTGCGACGTGACCGTGTTCGACACCAGCGGACCGATTCCCGCGGAAGCGCTGACGGGCGCGCCCGCCGTCGCCGACGGCATGCACGCGATGACACGCGCACTGCTCGAGGATCATCCGTCGATCGACGTAGGTGAAGTCGCCTCCTACAACAAGTCCGGCGCGGGCGACAACGGCGGACACCGTGCCACCATGCAGTACGGGCAGCGCCGCGAGGCCTCCAGCGTCGACGATCCGGTCGGCAGCGATCTGCAGCTGCACGACAAGCCGATGGCGTCGATATTTGCCTGGGACAAAACGGGATTGATGGTTCCGGTGTATCCGGGGATGCGCGCGTTGCTGCTGCACAACACGGGGCAGGTCAACGACGCCGTGGCAGGCGGTTTCCTCTGGTCGCGGCACGCAAATCATGAACCGCCGCCGAACGAAGCCGGTGATTACTGGCTGTGCTTGCCCACCAAGGTGTCCGACGGGCGTCCTGCAGGTAAGACGGTCAACGACCTCACGGATGCGACCGGGCACCGGGTCATCCAGGCGATGGGACTCGACATCCAGGTCGGCACGGGTGTGCTGCCCGAGGTCGGTGTCCGGCCGACGCCGACGGGGGATCAGTCCCTGACCATCAAGCACGGCAAAGGCACAACGATCACCATCAGCGAGGACGGCTCGGTCGGCGTAACCACCGCGGGCAAGGACATCAAGCTCGACAACGGGAAGGCGTCGATTGTCCTCGGCGAAGGTGAGATCACCTTGAACGCGGACAAAATCAAGCTGTCTGCCAAATCGGTGGATGTGGGCTGATGGAGGACGTACTCACCACCGAAGCGAAGCTGCTGTGCGGTGCGTTAGCGACAGGCCATGCCCTGATCGGCGTGAAATCCACAGCTGCGCTGACGGTCAACGGCAAACCGGTCTTGGTGAAATCCAGCTTTCGATCACCGGACTTCCCCTGCGCGAACCAGGGCTCGGCCGGCGGAAAATGCTCGACCTTCAGTCTCACCGCCGGTACTTCGACGGTGCTGAAGGTCAACAACGAACCGGTCGTTCTCGCGACGATCGCCGCGACGATCGGCCCTGCGGGCACCTTGATCAAGGTGGATGCAGGCCAGTCCATTCTCCACGTCAAAAGTTAGGAGGGGATATTCATGCCATCGGCAAACGTCAAGGGAATTCGGCTGGAGCGCGGCGATATCGTGCTGACCAAAGGTCAGATCGAACTCGTCACCGGACTGCCCAATCTCGCACAGGCACTACAGATCCGCGTGCTGACCCCGCTTGGCACGGACCGTTACGACACACGCTACGGCTTCGACTACGGCGCCGTCTTCACCGCGCCGGTCTCCGCGCAGGAAATGCGAGATCTAGTGCGCCTCAACCTCGTCCGCACCATCGGCACCGACCCGCGAGTCCAGGACATCCGCGACATCGAGATCGTCGACTCGGGCACCGACCCGCGTCACCGGGCCTGGCAGGTCGACGTGTCCATCACGACCAGCGACGGCACCCCCGCGGTGCTGACCACCACCGTAGGAGCTCCCTCATGACTCAATACGGCGTCACCAAGGACGGATTCGTCCTCAAGGGTTTCACCGAAATCCTGAAGTCCGCGCAGCAGCGGGCACTTGACGCATTCGGCCCCGACATCGACCTCGCGGGCACCAGCGTGCTCACCAAACTTCTCCAGGCCACTGCCGACGAGGACGCCATGCTCTGGCAGCGGCTGGAGGATGTCTACTACAGCCAATTCGCTTCCACCGCATCAGGTCAAGCGCTCAACATGTTGGGCGAAGATATCGGCCTACCAAGGAATTACCTGTTCGCTGAGGGCGACGCGGAGCTGAAAATCGTCTGCGCTGTGCCGGGCGTTCCGTATCTCCTGCCGGAGGGCACGGTGGTGCTGGACAAGTACGCCGCACCGTACACGACAGCCTTCTTCACGACCGCTCCGGTGAAACTCACCTTCGAGGCGCCGACGGCGACCGTGCGCGTGCGTGCCTTCCGCCCCGGAGTCGACTCCGAGATCGGACCGGACCGTCTCGCTCAGGTCGACCCGGAATACCTGCACACCGAACTGGGATTCGCAACGTCCGTCACCGTCACCGCGACCAACCGGGACGCGATCACCGGCGGTGGACGGCAGGAGGACGACAACTCGTACCGCGCAAGGCAACTCGGCTTCCCCCGGGACATGTGGACGCTGCAAAGCGCCCGCGCTGCCGTGCTTCGGGTCCGCGGGGTGACGGACGTGCTGCTGTCGGATCCGCTCGGCGGCGTCGACACCACCCAAAGCTTTTACGACACCTTCAATTTCGGCGATCGCTCGTTCAGCGCCGACCGTCGTTTCGGCGAACCGTATTTCTTCGATGTGGTCGTCGCGCACGAACTGGCCAGGCCGTGGCGGACCACCGGCACGGTCACCGGCATCTACGAGCAGGTGAAGGCTCAGGTAGATCGGGTTCGCCCGATCGGCATCTACCCGAACATCATCAGGGCCAACCACGTCGACGTCGGTGTGCGCGCCACCCTCGTCGTCGAGCGCGGGCAGGACCCGAACTCGGTGCGGGCGGCGGCTCTCGATCGGTTGTCCAACAGCCTCGACACTCTGCGGCTCGGCAGCGACGTGGTCTTCTCCCAAGTCATGCGGCTCTTGGTCGAACAGACCAGCGTGGTGGACGTCCGCGACCTGCGACTACGCCGGTACCCGGCGGACGCGACCGACGCGGCGACCTCCGCCGCACCGATCGAGATCGGGTTCGGGGAGAACCTGGTGCTCGGCCCCACGGAGATCGGGCAGTTCCGACAGAACAGCCGCCTGATCGATATCCAGGTGGTCGATCGATGAAAGATCTTCCACTGCCGCCGTATCCGGCTGCCGTCGATCGAATGGCGGGCACGCTCACCCAGCCGTTCGCGGCGGGCGCCGATCGCATCGACCTGGAATACGTTGGCGGCGAACCGGGTACCTCCGATTACTTCGCCGACTACGACTTCGCCGAGCACCGTGCGCGTTTCGGCACCGAACCGCGCCCGCGCTACATCGTCAGGGTGCTACAGGACATCGAGACCGATATCACGATGACCGTGTACTACACCGTGCCGGGCAGCCGCGAGCAAGCTCCCGTCAGGTGCTTCTTCCCGGCAGGCACCCTTGCGGGTACCTCGGTGCTGGTGCCGCTCGGCGCCGACGCGGCAACTGCGGTGCTGGCGCGCGTCGCCCTCCGTGCGCCCCAGGGGGAAAAGCTGCCCGCGGTGCGGGACACCTTCCGATTCACGGCACTGCTCGGCGACCTTGCCGCGCTGCTCTGGGTGCTCGGGGGTGAGCGAGACACGCTCGGAGCTCATCTGCAACAGGCGCGACGGCAGAAGTCCGTCGCCGAGGCGGTCGGCCTGTCGTTGGACCTGATCGGTTCAGATCTCGACATCCCGCGCTTTCCGCCGCTGCCTTACGGATACACGTCGGACACCATCGCGCTCTATCACCTTGATGACGACCCGACCACCACGACCGTCGCGGATGCGACGAAGGCATACGCGGGCAAGGGTCACTCGGGCACCAGGACCAACTGCAAGCCTGGCGTCGATGGGCGCTTCGGGTCCGGTATGGGATTCACCGACGGCCAGTCCGAGATCCTCGTCGACGATGACCCGGCTTTCGCGCTGCCCGTTGTCTTTTCCGCGAATTTCACCGCGGAATGCTTCGTCCGGCCCGCACCCGGCCCGTGGACCGGCGCGGTGCTGTCCAAGATCACTGACCCCGCCGGGCCTGGATGGTCGCTGTCGATCGGGAACTTCCGCGGACGCGATCGCGATATCCGGCTGCTGCTGTCCGACGGCTCGAAGACGGTCACGGTGGACGCGGGTGTATCGCTGAACACTGACCGATACCAGCATGTTGCCGCCGTATTCGATCGCTCTCGCAAGCGGGCTCGGCTCTATGTCGACGGCGCGCTTGTCGCAAGCACCGCCGCCGATCTCGGTGCGCTGACCAGTACTTCGCCACTGCGTATCGGATCTACCGGCCCGGCAGGCGACGGTCGCGTCGGATTCTACGGAAGTCTCGACGAGGTTCGGATCACACGCAACGCGCAGTCGTCGTTCGCCCCGGTGCTCGGCGAGGACGACGAGTCGTATCGCAAGCGGCTCACGCTGTTCCGGAGCTGGAATCTGCCGACACCCGCCAACATCGCCGAAGCGGTGAACTCCATCGTCGGTGAGATCGGGGGCATTGGCCATCCGATCACGCTCTCGGATGCCTTCGTGCGCACCCCGGTCGGCGCGCACACGCTGACGATCCGGCCTGCCACACTGCCGGTCGACCGCACCATTGATGCGCGAGGCCGAAGCAACACCACCGAGGAGCAGATCTGCGGCACGCGCGCCGACGACCAGTTCGACCCGCGGTTGCTGGTCAGCTATGACAACGCGTCGGTCGACGCGGTCGGCGGCGAACGGCGGATCCGGCAATCGATGGTGCGATACCTCGACAGGCTGATCGAACTCGTCGGACAGGAACCGGGTTTCGACGATGCCCGGCTGAATATTGCGATGTATGACCCGAAGGCGGAGAAACTTCGCGCGGTCGGCCGCGCGGTGCTGATCACCCATCGGCAAATAGCGGCGGACCGGTTGGCCGCACTGGCGCATCGAGCGGGATTCTCCTGGGTGTGGCATGTTGCCAATGTCGGTGTCTACGCATCAATCGCAGACCGGTCGACCATAGAAATCGTTGGGCCGCAAGGGGAGTGGTACGGAAAGGATCTCTCCGAGATCCAGCAGGTGCCGCTGGGGCTCGCGCCGGTGCCACCGAAAGACAGCCTGTTGCGCTGGTCGGTGTTGCAGGCAGGCCCGGGGCGGGCGGAGCTGATCAGTGACCCTGCTGATCCCACCACTGTCGTTTTGAAGGGATCGCAGCCTGGCGCGGTCACCGTGAAACTCGAGGCTCGTCTCGGCGAGAAAACCTTCTCGGCTACCCGCAGATTCACCATCGGACCGTTGGATGTGCCAGCGGGACAGACGATCGCGGCGGACGGTACCTACGGCGTCGCCGAATCCATCGCGGGCACCACGGCGGACAGTGCCTACTCGCCGGAAGACCTGGTCACCGTGAGTGATCCGATGTTGCAGGTCGCGGTGCCGGGATCGAATCGGATGCAGGCAAACACGGCCGTCTGTTTCGGGCGATTGCTGAGTGCGCTCTTCCGGTACGGGCGGGACTCGGCGACGGTCCGGCTGGTGTCGGGCTGGAGCGAGGGTGGCACAGGCCTGGACGGTATCGGCAGAGCGCTGTCGCTCGCGCCCGCTGCGGGTAGCAAGCTGACCGTGGAAAGGCTTGCTGCAGCGGCACATTGCGCGGGCTTCGACTACGTCCAGAACACCGGCACGGTGGTGCGAGTGGCACAGCGGGCCGGGGCGCATATGGCGGTCAGCGGACCGGCGGAAGTGACAGTCGGCGCCACGGCGTCGATCGGACTTCCTCGGTTCGACAACCCGGTCGATGCGGTGCTGGCCCGCGACACCATCTGCGTGGTGAACCAGGGCACTTCGACCGTTTCGCTGCTCAATCAATACACGGGTGCCCTGCGCGCCACCGTGTCGGTGGGGCCGAATCCGGTCGGGATTGCCGTAAGTGCCGACGGCCAAACGGTGTTCACGGCCAGCGAGACCAACCGGACGATCACCGCGATTACGGTGTCCACCGGAGCGACGGTCACGAGTTCGGTGCTGTTGCCGGAGGCGCCGGTGGCGATCGCCAGCCACCCGAACCAGCCGCGCGTCGTGGTGTTGATGCCGACCAAGGTGTTCACCATCGCGACCAACGGTCTGCTCGCCATCGACAAGCAGATACAGATTCCGGCATCGAATATCGGAAAGCTGTTGGCGGTCAACCCATCCGGCAACCTCGTCTGGGTGGCGTGCGCGGATCGCATGCTGCGTTGCCTCGATCTGGAGAGAGAGACCTGGCGGACAACGGTGGCGCTGGACTTCCCGCCGACGGCGCTGGCCGCGGGCAGCTCGAATGTCTACATGGCAGGCGGAACCCAGCTGACGATCGTCGATTCGGCCAACGGCACCATGATCCGCAACTCCAAGGACACCGACGCGTCGCCGACCCGAATCGCCTTGGACGAGAAGATCGGCGCGTTGTACCTGGCGGGCGGTGCCACTCGGCGAATCGAGCGCAGGACCATCCTTGGTGAGTTGGTCAACGCCACGACCGTGCCCGGAATACCGGTCTCCCTGTCGATCCCCTCGGGACAGGAGGTCTTGGTGGCGCTGCGCGGCCGAGTGGAGCGCGACCAATCCGATGCCGTTGCCGTCGTTTCCAACGCCAAGCACACGGTCACGTCGCTGTGGCCGCTGTTGTCGCCGAGTGACGGTCGCCGGGACTGGTCACTGCATGCGGCCGACAGTGCCACTGCCCACCTCGACGGCAACGGTGGTGATCTCACGGTCCTCACCGCGGAAAAGGCAGGCGCCGTCGACATTCAGGTTCGTTCCCGCGTCGACGGCAACGGGCCCTACACGGTGCACGTCAGCCTGGACCCACAGCTGCTCGCCGACCCGACGGTCATCGTCGGGCGCACCCAGTACGAGCTGATCATGAACGTGCTCAACGAATTACATCCCATCGGCGTGGAATTCGAGGTCGCCGACATCCGGAGCCGCGTCCCCGACCTCAAACCCGACCAAGCCGAGCTCTACCCCTACTACACCTACCCGACTTACCGCCTGCGTGGACGTCACCTCGCGCGGCTGACCAAGAAGGACTGACCGATGGCGTTCAACATCGAATTCAAACGCACCTTCGAGCATCGGCCGTGGAAGGACCGGAAGGATCGGGTGAAAGCCGATGGTCCAGACGGATTCAATGTGCGATTCAAGGCATTGGAGGCAGACCTCGATACCCTCCGTGAGCGGTTCAGGGATGTCAGTGCCGCACTGAACAAGGTGGCCACCCCCGTGCCGAGTCAAGTGTCGGTGAGTCCGATACTCCGCCCGACCGGCAACGAGAAGCAATGGTGGATCGGCGTGGACGGATCTTCGCACATCCCATTCCCTGAGACCCAGTCGAAAGGCATTGTCAACATACCGATGCCCACCGCCGGATTTATTACCTCGCTCACGGCTGTTGGCCGCTTCAAGGGCACAGGATTTGTGCGCTTCGAATTCTTCCGCGTTGATCCCACCAAGACCTTGCCGGATAAGCTCGCCCAGCTCTATATCAACGGTGCCGCGTCCGATGATGTGATCACTGTCAACGCGCCGATCAACCGTGTCCAGATCGACCCCAACTCGACCTATGTCGTTCTCGCTGAGGGGAACCGCTCCGCGACTGGCGAGATCGTTCAAGTCTCAGGGCTGCGGGTGACCATTGCCGACAGCTGATGGCCGCAGCGGCCCGCCACCTCGTCAGAAAGTAAGATCCATGACTTCCGACTCGCCAGTCTCGGCAAGTACCAGAGGGCAAACACCTGAGGAGCGGATGGCGCGGGCCAGGGCGCTGTTCGAGGAGGCGGCGCGGCTGGCCGCGCTGCCGAATCCGGCCAGGGGCGAGGCGGCCGATCGCGCAGTCGAAGCGATCGGCATCGTCCGTCAGCTCAGCACCGAAAATCGTTCGTACCGGCGGCAACTCGCGGAGTGGTGCGCGACTCCGGTGGTGAACTACCTGGTGAACGCCGATCGCCTGGACCAGGCGCAGGCAGTCGCCGCGGAATCCGTTGCGTTGTTTCGGCAACTCGTGGCGGAACAGCCGAACGACGATGACCTGGCCTTCGGGATCTCCTGGGTGGAAAGGGCTATCGCGAATGTCTTCTGGATCAAACCCGCGCTGCGCCCGAAGGCCGCCGAACTCTATCTCGCCGCACTCGCCGATCTGCGCATCCTGGCCGCGTGGAGCCCGTCGTACCGCAGACAGCTTGCGGACGCGTGCCTGGACCCCGGCGCGTTCTTCCTCGCCGAACTCGGCAGGTTCGATGAGGTGGAATCCGTTGGGGCCGAGGCGGTCACGATCTACCGAACCCTCGCCTCGGAGAGTCCCGGCGACGCTGCCACGACCTATCGGGTCTCATGGGGGCAAGTCGTCATCGCTCAGCGGCTCTGGGGCAAACCGGAACTGCGCGCGAAGGCGATCGCTTACCTCATCGAGGGTCTCGACAACGTTCGGTGCCTGGCCGCGCGGACGCCGTCCTACCGTCGCGCGTTCGCCGAGTGGGCAGTGTGGCCCGTCTCGGCATTCCTCGCCACGCTGAGTCATTTCGACCGGGCGGAATCTATTGGTAGCGAGGGTATTTCGATGTTTCGACGGCTCGTCGCCGAGCAACCTGCCGACGATGAGCTGGCCTACTTGTTGTCTTGGTCGGAAATCGTGGTTGCGCAACATCTCTGGGCCAGTCCTGGGCTCCGTGCCAAATCCGCTGACCTGGCTGTGCGCAGTAGGGCGGATCTGCGCGTTGTCGCCGCGCGAACACCGTCCTACCGCCGTCAGCTCGCCGCCTGGGATACCTGGCCAACCACCGCGTTTCTCGGGGAGGTCGGCAGATATGAGGAGGCGGAAGCGGTCGGCGACGAAGCCATCTCGCTGTATCGCCAACTCGCCGCAGAGACCCCGACGGACGACGAACTCGCGTTCCGCGTGGCGTGGTCGGAAACCTGTGTCGCGCAGTTTTTGTGGGGCAAACAGGAGTTGCACGAGAAGTGCGCCGATCTCGTGGCCGACAGCGCCGACCGGTTACGGCAGCTTGTGGTGCGCGCACCCTCGTACCGGAGCTTCTTGGCCGAAACCGGGACCTGGCCTGGCGTCTCGTTCCTGGCGAGCGTCGGTCGATTCGACAAAGCCGAAGCACTCGGCGACGAAATGGTCGCGCTCTATCGCCGACTCGCCGCGGAGGCACCCGGCGACAGCGAGCTCGTCTACCGCATCTCGTGGTCGCAGATCGTGGTGGCGCAGGCACTCTGGAACAAGCAGCAACTCCAGCAGAAGGCCGCGGCCTTGGCCGCGGACGCCGTAGAGAGTCTCCGCTTGCTCGCGGCGACTTTCCCGTCCTACCGCCCGGTGCTGGCCGACTGGATCAGCTGGCCCGCAGTTCCTTTCTTGGTCGGGACCGGGCAGAAGGCCAGGGCGATCCCGTTGGCGCAGCAGGCCGTCGACATCTACACCGCGCTCGATCGCACCGACCACCTGACCTACGGACCGAGGCTGGCCAACGCCCAACGACAACTAGCCGAACTCCAACGCTGAGACCGTGGAGCCGCCCTGTGCGGTGAAGATGCACCCCCAGCTTCCGACAGCGTGGTCAACCTCGCCCGCATCACCCGAAAGGACTTACTGATGCCGTTCAACATCGAATTCAAGCCGACCTTCAAACACCGTCCCTGGGTCGACAGACAAGACCGAGTCATGGCCGGAGGCGACAACGGATTCAATCGGCGGTTCAAGGCGCTGGAGGCGGACCTCGCCAGCTTGCAGGAGCGTACGTCATCTACGCGCGCGGGTACGACACGAATGAAAGCTCTGGAGGGATCGATATCGGCGGATTCATCCTCGGCACAACGGATTTCGGAGCCAGCTGATAATGCCGACGCCTACTGCGTTCGGATGCGCAGGCCGGGGTTCTCGTCGAGGACGATGCGGACCGGTAGGCCGTAGACGAGCGACGATTCGGACGGAGAGGTGGCTATCGAGGCGCCCGTCAGTACTCCGACGGCTTTGGTGCCGCTGAAGATCGGTCCGCCGCTGTCGCCGGGGAGTCCGAAAAGTGTGGTGGCGAAGAGGTTGTGGTTCTGGATTACCTCGACGTCCATTTTCTGGTCGGCGGCGGAGATTGTGCCGCAGGTGAATCCGGTGGTGGCGCCGGATTTGCAGACCGGTGCTCCGATGATCGGGTCGGCGATGCCGTCGATGGAGACAGCAGCGGCGCCTGCTACACCGATGAGGTTGTTCTCGAATCGGTGCGTGACGGTGTGGGCTGGGCGGACGATTGCGTAATCGTGGCTGGTATCAACCGGTTTCGCGAGGACCGCGACGTTTTCGATCGGCCGCTGGGTCAGTGTGTCGAGCAGCGTCTCGGCGAGCGGCTGGTCGGTCGAACCTTCGAAGGGATACGCGGGCTGGTCCGCGCCGGCGTGCACGTGCATCAACAACGTCGACTCTGCCGCCGATGCTTCGGCAGGCCCGTTGATTTCACAGTGCCCAGCCGTGATGTTGACAGCGTTGCCTTGTGCGTCGGTCGCGTTGAAACCCATCGAGCAGAACTCGAACATCGACCTTTTGCGGACGATGTAGCGGTCCCCGCCCATGATCGGTCGATCGCCGACGGCGACAGGCGATCGAGAAGGCACCCCGAACGTGTCGGAAATAGACTGTGGCCGTGTCTGTTTCGCTGGACGGGTGTCGGTCGTGATGGTAGCGATGAATCCGGCAGCCCTGGCAGCGTCACGCAGCCCGGTTTCCTGCGCACCGGGCCGAACTGCCACGACCGGCCTGCCGGAGTCGTCGAGCCAGACGTCGGCGAAGGCCGCCGGAAAATGGTCGCGTGCATTGTTGGCGAAGGCGCTCAACTGCTGAGCGCGATCCGCACGATCGAGAAACTGCGCGGGACTGATCCCGAGATCCCGGACAATGGCTGCGGCCAGCGCAGGCGACAGCTCCGCGCTGTCCGGGACAGCCTGGGCAGGCGCACCACCGATGCCGAGGAACGTGGCGACAGCAAACAGGCTTATTGGCATTGACCTAGCCGACAATGACCTCGACCACCTTGTCCGGATTGGGCGCGCCGTATCGACGCAGCTTGTCGAATACAGTCCCCTCATCAGCACAGATGCTCGCCGACCGACTCCAGGACCAGGCGCTCCAGGCCTGCGGAACCGGCAGCTGAACCGATTCGACCATCTCCACCATTCGTCGCCGCCGATGACACGCCGGTCGGTCACCGAGTCGACATCGCCCGCCGAGTCGGTTGTCCGGCTCGGGGTGAGGCGGTAGAAACAGCGGTGCGGCGCGTGCGATTTCGCGCCTTGTGTATCGGGGTGATGATGTGAGCTTCTGGATCGACGGACCTGCCGAGACCGACGAACAACGAATCGAGGTCTGGCGGCAGCAATTTCCCTTCGTGGTATCGGAGGTATTCGCCACCCGTGCGCCCGGTTTCGACGGCGACTACTCGCTCGCCTCGCTGGGAGCGTTGGAAGAACTGATCCTCGCGCAGCTACCCGACCAGAACAGCATGATGGATCGCGCTGCTTTGCCTTTCGTCAAGGCTGCCATGGGGTATCTGGGCGAGACGCTGCGGCGGGCAGGCAGTGGCGGCTGGGTATGGGGCACGGGGAAGCTCGCCGGAATGCCTTGTGTCGCATTCGGTATCGAAGGTCTTCCGCCGCTGGCGCCGCTGCAGCGCGTCATCGAGGCGGTTCAGATCCGGGACGGCCAGCAATTCGTGCGGCTCCGGTCCGACATCGACGCGGCGAAGTCTGCACACCGCACCAGTGACGCCTCGGATCGGTTGACCGCACTGGTTGTCGAAATAGTCCAAAACCACGGCTACACCTGCACTTTCACCGCCGACGACCAGCTGGAGCTCGCTGGCAACGGCAAAACCGACTGGGTGTTGAACCTGGCGAACCTGCGCCGCACCGTGGATCAGGAGCCACCGGATCAATGGCCTGCCATGATCACGGATCATCTGAGCACCCTGCTGGCCGGGATCGACCTCGAGGCGGAAGCACCGCTCGAGTTCGACGACTTCGACCGGATGCGGTCGTTGATCCGGACGCGGATGTACCCGGAGAACATGCAGGACGCCGGCTACCCGATCGTGTCCCGAACTCTCGCACCTGGCCTGGTCCAGCGGGTGGTGCTCGATCAGGTCAACACGATCATCCCGGTCACCTATGACCAGCTGTCCCACTGGCCGATAGCGGAATCGGCGTTGTTCGAGCTCGCGGAAGCCAACACCCGCGGCGACGGACTCGTCGAGGTCACCGATCTGGCGAACGACTCCGAGGAAAACATCGTCGGACTGTACCTGCCCGACTATGCCAGCGCGCACGTCCGCTGGCTGGACGCATATCCCGTTGCCGGACAATGGGGTTCGGCCTTCATCGTGCCCTGCGAAGGCTCCGTCTACATTCACCCGCTCAACGGTGCGGATGCCTACGTCACCGTCGGCACGCTGGCAAAGCTGGCGGTGACGGCGCACGCCGAACGCCCCTCGCCGGTGAGCTCATCGGTCTACTGGTGGCACGACGGAGCAATCGACCTCGCCGCCGCCGTCATCCAATCCCTCGAAGCCCTCGAACTCTACGTATCGCCGGAGTTCCAAAAGGTCATGGAGGACATCGCCGAGAAGGCCGACGGGGCGTAGCCCTCGGGCGATCGCTATCGGGTTCGGATGTGCAGGCCGGGGTTCTCGTCGAGGATCGTGCGGACCGGCAGGCCGTAAGTGAAGAACGGTTCTAACGGGGAGGTGGCAATGGAGGCGCCGGTCAGGACTCCAATGGCTTTGGTGCCGCTGAAGATCGGGCCGCCGCTGTCCCCGGGGATGCCGAAGATGGTTGTGGTGAACTGGTCGTGGTTCTGGACTCCTTCGACGTCGATGGTCTGGTCGACGGCGGAGATTGTGCCGCAGGTGAATCCGGTGGTGGCGCCGGATTTGCAGACCGGTGCTCCGACGATCGGGTCGGCGACGCCGTCGATCGCGACGGTCGTGAAGCGGGGGCCGCGGACGAGATTGTTGTCGAATCGCTGTGTGGCGGAAGGGAGTGCGCGGGCGATCGCGTAGTCGTGGCCGGTGTTGACCGATTTGGTGAAGACCGCCACCTTTTCGGTCGGGCGACGGGTCAGCATGTCGAGCAGTGTTTCGGCGAGCGGCTGGTCGGTGGCGCCCCCCAACGGCTGGTCTGTGGTGCTGTGCATGTGCATCGACAGTGTCGACTCTTCGGCTGCCCCTTCGGCTGGACCGTTGATATCGCAGTGTCCTGCGGTGATGTTGACGGCGTTGCCTTGCGCATCCGTCGCGTTGAAACCCATCGAGCAGAATTCGATCCGCGCCGTGTTGCGGATGATGTAGCGGTCCCCGCCCATGATCAGTCGATCGCCGACGGCGGCGGGAGACCGCGACGCCATGTCGAACCCGTCGGAAACAGCCTGTGGTCGACCGTTTTTCGCCGGTCGGGCGTCAGTGGTGATGGTGAATCCGGCGGCGCCGGCCGCGTCACGCAGCCCGGTTTCCTGCGCACCCGCGCGAACGGCCACCATGGGTCGGCCGGAGTCGTCGAGCCAGGCATCGGCGAAAGCCGCCGGGTAATGGTCGCGCGCACTGCTGGCGAAGTGGCTCAACTGCTGAGCGCGCTCGGCACGGTCGAGGAACTGTGCAGGCGTCAGCCCGAGATCTCGAGCAATCGCCGCGGCCAGCGCCGCAGGCAGTGCTTGCCCGTCCGGAACGGCATGGACAGGCGCACAACCGATTCCGAGGAACGTAGCGATAGCAAGCAGACCCACTGGCACTGACCTACCCGGCAATGAACTCGACCACCTTGTCCGATTGGGCGCGCCGCATCGACGCATCATGTCGAAAACAGTTCCGTCATCAGCACAGACGCTCGCCGCTCCGAGACAGGCGACCAGGTCCAGCGGAGTCGGCAGCACAACGATTCGACCATCTCCGCCATGAGCCGCCGCCGAAGACACGCCGTTCACCCCCAACTTCCAACGGGACACCGAGGCCATCAGGGACTCGAACCCCGAACCCCCTGTTATAGAGCACCAAAAATGACGCCTGCGGCGATCCACCGGCCCGGGCCTGCGGTGCGGAATCGCTGCGATCGGATTCGGCTCGCCGGTTTCATTTGAGGTCGCTGGTCAGCTCACGGCACCGCTGACGACCGATTTGGTGATCATTGCTATCGACGGCAGGGACGGCCAGCGAGGGCCGGTACTGCCGGTCTTCGACGTTGCAGCTGGTGTCGAGATCATGCACGGCACTCGAATGCCGGGATCCCATGAATGGGAACGTCTTTGGACGGGGTAGGTTAGGCGACGCCCGAAGCGGAGTTGCGTGCCCTAGATACCAATGGGCCGTGTCTCGACAAAGCTTGACGACGCTAGGGGAGCATGCTTGGCGGGGAAAGGCGGATCGATGTCTGAGACTCGATACTTTGAGAAGGACAACCACGGTTCAGCGAGGTTCTGGCAGATCCGGCGTGAAGGCGTTCGCTGCTACATGGCTTGGGGTCGGGTCGGTGGCAAGATTCAGGGGTCGACCATGATACTCGATGACGAGGCTCACGCGGTGCGTCATTTCGAGTACAAGGCCAAGGAGAAGCGCCGCCAGGGGTATGTCGAGGTCGAACAACACAGGGTTACAGATGTCGTCGATGTCTGGGACGCGGCCCCACTTCTAGATGTGATGCGGGTACACGAGGAGCGGCGGTATCCAGGTGCATGGGATTTCTACTGGACTGGGTACGAGTCTGTCGACGGCATGAGGGTGCCTATGCGAAGCATCACGACTACGGTGACGAATCGCGTTCCTTCTACGAATACCTGGTGCTCAGCGACGATAAGCGCCGCGCTGTCCAATTCGTGGTCAACAAGCCCGGCCATGATTACCAGTTGGTCTCGGACTTTCTTGGATTCGTCCGCCCACGAGTTGCCTTGGCCTTCGACGGTCGGTCTCACCACAAGCTGCGTTTGCAGACGCCAATCGGCCGATTCGATCACGTGCTGATGTGTGCTCCGTCGTTGTTCTACAGCCGCTACGACGGTCGGGTTGGCCAAGTCATGCCGATTCTCGACTGCGAGATCGGCGACGGCGACACTGAAGCCTTCGTCGCGGTTCGACTGCACGGGCGAGACTCGATGCCGTCAACCACGTGGGATCGCGAGCCGTTTCCGGTGATTGATCTGCGATTCGACCTCCACAGCGACGTCGGCTTCGCTGAGCTCGGCCGGGGAAAGTTGTTACGAGAGAAGAAGTTCAGGGTCTACCGGCGCTCTATGCTCGATCGAAGCGTCAGGCTCCTAGCTGAGTCAACGCCCGACAGTCAGTTGGAGATCCGAAACTATCGAGGGGCGATCCGTGTGCTCAGACCCGCGGATGTAACTTCGTCGACCGGTGGTGAGATCGATTCGTTCCTGTTGGAAGGCTATTAAGGGCTCTGCCGAGTGTAGTGGTGCTAGATTGGTGCTATGTCGAATCTCAACCTTCGGCTACCCGACGACTTGCACGAGCAAGTCACCGTCGAAGCCGCCGCTGCTCACCTCTCGCTCAATACCGCCATCTGCAACGCGCTGCGCGATTGGGTGGCTGCGCGTGCGCTGTCGCGGCGCGAAGACGCCATCCTTGATCGAGTCATGACCGAAGACGCCGCACTGCTTGCGATGATCAGGGACATGGAATAGGTGCGGCCCGAAGCGCTCATCAAATGCAATCTGCGCGTCACTGAAGGCCGAGGTCGTGTCCGTGATCTCGGGCTCGTTGCCGCTGCCGCTACCCGTGCCGACGCAGTCGTGCTCGGCGAAGCGGCCTATCCCACACCGGAACTCAAAGCTGCCGCCGTTTTCCAATCCGTCATTCGCGACCAGCCGTTCACCGAAGGCAATAAGCAGACCGCCTGGGTGGCGGTGCGACTGCTGCTCAGCTGCTACGGGCTGGTTCCCGGTGTTGTGATGGGCGCGGTGGTCGAACTCATCGAGACCGTCGCCACGCAACGCACCGATGTCAGCTGGATCGCCGAACAGCTCGCCGTACGCCCTGTCCGCAACGAATAGCGGACTGGTGCAGTCGGTGTCGTGTCGACGAGGGAGAGTAAATGAGAAAAGCCCGGCAGTGGACTGCTGGGCTTTGTTGTGCGCCATCAGGGACTTGGACACACTTTCGGTGTTAAAGGACACTGTGAAAGTGTCCATGTGAGCGAGATCAGCCCTCAGTCCTTGGCTTCGTCAAACCTACAGCTGGCTTCAGAGGCTGTCGTATAAGCCGAGGTTCCCGACCCGCACAGCGTGCAGGAACTTCGTCCTGCGTGGTGACCTCAACCGTCTGGAGACGTCGATCACATCGATGAGGTTGGTGCCCGTCCGCGGTGACCCACATGCCCGCCGCCTCGATATCGCTCGTCATACCGACCAGCGTCGGCGACGGTGAAAAGCGATGGCAGGACGTGTGGTGGCTGGAGGTTCGCGGGCGGATCGACCGCCCCGTCGTCGGCGACGCAGGGTGGCGTGCGCGTGTGTTGTCGATCCGGCGGTAACTGCCTGTGACGTGCAGGCTCTGGACACAGCGCGTGCCCAGATCGCGTGGGCGATGACTCGGTGCACGGGTGTTGCGTGCTCTCGGCGCGGGTGGGTAGTCGTGGAGTGTGGATCATTCGACAACACCGATTTTGGACGCGCTCGCCGACTATCATCGGCTCGGCCGCTATGGGTTCACTCCGCCCGGTCACCGCCAAGGTCGCGGCGCGGACCCCCACGTGCACGCGGTGCTCGGTGATGCGCTGCGCGCCGATGTGCTCGCCTCGGGTGGGCTCGATGACCGGTTGGCCCGCGGCCGCTATCTGACCGATGCCGAAGAACTGATGGCCGACGCGGTCGGCGCGGAAATGGCGTTCTTCTCCACTTGCGGCAGTTCGCTGTCGGTAAAAGCCGCCATGATGGCGGTGGCGGGCGGGAGCGACGGATTACTCGTCGGACGTGACAGCCATAAGTCCATTGTCGCGGGGTTGATTTTTTCCGGTGTCCAGCCTCGCTGGATCACCCCACGCTGGGATTCCGAACGGCACATGTCCCACCCGCCATCGGTCGAGCAAGTGCGCCAGGCGTGGGAACGGCACCCGGATGCGGCGGGCGCGCTGATCGTCAGCCCTAGTCCTTATGGCACCTGCGCCGACATCGCCGGTATCGCCGAGGAATGCCACCGACGCGGCAAACCGCTGGTGGTCGATGAGGCCTGGGGCGCGCATCTGCCGTTCCATGATCAACTGCCGACGTGGGCCATGGATGCCGGTGCGGACGTGTGTGTGGTCAGCGTGCACAAGATGGGCGCCGGATTCGAACAGGGCTCGGTGTTCCACGCCCAAGGCGACCTCGTCGACTTTTCCCGTTTGAGCGCCTGTGCCGATCTGCTCATGACCACCAGCCCCAATGTGCTGCTCTACGCAGCCATCGATGGGTGGCGCAGGCAGATGGTCCAGCACGGAAACGAGCTGCTCTCGGCGGCGTTGAAACTGTCGGAGCGAGCACGCTCAGACGTAGCTCGGATCCCGGGAATCGCGGTGATGGAGGATGAACTGCTCGGTGTGGAAGCGTCCCACGATCTCGACCGGATGCAACTGCTGATGGATGTATCCGCCACGGGCGCAACAGGATACGAGGCCGCTGACTGGCTGCGGGCGCATCGCCATATCGACGTCGGCCTCAGCGACCACCGCCGAATCCTGGCGACCCTGTCTATCGCCGACGACGACACCACTATCGGCGCACTCGTCGAAGCGTTGTCCGCCTGGCGAGATCAGTTGAAAGATCCTCAACCGCATGGCATTCGGCTTCCCGCGCCGAGCGAACTGGAACTGGAATCGGTGATGCTGCCCCGCGATGCGTTCTTCGGCCCTGTCGAAGCTGTATCGCTGAGGGAAGCTGCCGGGCGGATAGCCGCGGAACAGGTCACGCCCTATCCACCGGGTATTCCCGTGCTGGTGCCCGGTGAACGAATCAACGAGGCCGTCATCGAATACCTGCTTACCGGTCACGCTGCGGGAATGAACGTGCCCGACCCCGCCGATCCCGAGCTGAACACGCTCCGGGTCGTCGCCGAGTGACCGCTGGCCGCAAGGTGTTCGATTGGCCGGGCTCTGCTTCGCTCGATGGTTGGCTGCTCTGGACCGCCGGTGTTGTTGCTGCATGGACATCCGCGGACCTCGGCGACATGGCACAGGGTGGCGCCGACGCTGGCCCAGCGGGGGTTCACCGTGCTGTGCGGTGACCTGCGCAGCTGCCGCCGCTCGGCGGGGCCCGAACCTGCTGTACCCCAGCGCTCGCCACCGCGCTGCTGCGGCGACTTGTCTTTCGGTGAAATGATCGAGGCCACTGCCTGCCGATCGAAGGTCGGGCCCTGCGGAACAACCGCACGTCGGCAATATGGTGCGTTGAGGTCGTCGAGATGATCTCGGCCCGTTGATCTTCCGGAAGTGCCGCATGGTCGCGTCGAACCGCGCGCCAGGCGGCATTTGGGGATGTCGTACGACAACGGCCGCCCGGAAGTGCCGCGCGTAATCGTGCAGCCACATCGCTCATCGAAATCCAGCCTGCCGAGCCGCGCAATACCGCCGAAGTGCAGGCTTCTGAATCGTGCGATTGTCGCGGGAACGACAAGGTCGACGTGCTCGCCTACCGGCACGCGTGTCAGTGGCCGAGGTGCTCGAGGTGGGTAGGTATCGCGCATTATTCGTCGTCGTTGCCGGACGGGTTGCCGGTGGACAACGACGTATCGGTTTGTTTGCCCGATAGTTTGCGGTACAGCAGCACGGCGCCGACGGTCACCGCGATACCCAGGATGACAAGTAGCTCCATGGGGTTGGCGTACCCGCCTTTCAGGGCGTGAATCGAGTGTTCGCGATATCGTCGCTACCAGACAGCGATACCAGCTGGGTGGGGTTGTTGATCGCGGTGAGTAGTAGTTCGAGGGCTTGGGTGATGGTTTGCTGGAGAATCTCGCTTGGCTCGCCTTGGAAGTATCGGTGCATTGTCACCGGGTTGTGGTCGACGGCGATGGCGAACCACACCGTGCCGGGAGGTTCGCCGTCTTGCGGGTCGGGGCCGCCGACGCCGGTCACGGCGACGGTGAGGGTGGCATCGGTCATCGATCGCACGGTGTGGGCCATGGTCTCGGCGGCGGGGCGCGAGATCACCGGACCGTCGGGTACGTCGAGAACGTGGTGTTTGAGGTGTCTGGAGTAGGCCACGACACCGCCGTGAAACCATGCGCCGGCGTCGGGCGCTGCCCCTAATGCGGCGGCGATCTGGCCGGAGGTCAACGATTCGGCGACGGCGATGGTGGTTCGGGTGCGCTGTGCGGCCGTCGCGATCTGCTCGGCGAGCTCGTTGGTCGATGTGGTCATCGGCGCTCCTTCACTGCAGTTCCGGCAGGATCTGCTTTTCCCATGCCGAGAAGAAGCCGTCGATGTCGGTACCGATCTGCTGCACATAGATTTCGTCGACCCCGGCCTCGATGAACTGCCGCACCTGCTGCTGGTGGCGTTGCGGGTCGGCGCCGATGGCGAAGTGCTCGCGGGTGGATTCGCGTGGCACCAATGTCATCGCGTCTTCGAAATCCTGTGGGCGGGGCAGGGTCTGGGCCAACTGGCCGGGCAGCAGTTCGTTAGCCCAGAGCCGGTGCGCGAGGTCGAGCGCGGTCTGCTCGTCACGGTCCCAGCAGACCTTCGTGCCGGCCTGTACCGGCCGATCGCCACCTCCGGCCGCGCGGAAGGTGGCCACCAACTCGGCGTCGGGCATTACTGTGCAGTAGCCGTCGCCGATGCGTGCGGCGAGCCTGGTGGCCTGCGGCCCGAAGCCGGAGACATAGATCGGTACCGCTTCGGTGGGCAGGGTGTAGATCCGTGCGTCTTCGACGCGGTAGTGCTTGCCGCGATGGTTGACGACCTCGCCTCGGTGCAGCTCCCGGATGACTTCGACGGCTTCTTCGAGCATCTCCAGGCGCATGGCGGGGGCAGGCCACGCATCGCCGAAGATGTGCTCGTTCAAGGCTTCACCGCTGCCGACACCGAGGACGAACTTGCCGTCGAGCTGACAGGCGGCGGTGGCCGCGGCTTGGGCGATGATGGCGGGATGGATGCGCATCGTCGGGCAGGTCACCGCGGTCGTGACCGGCAGCGAGGTGGCCTGTGACAGTGCGCCGATCACGCCCCAGACGAACGGGCTTTGGCCTTGCGCGTCGTTCCACGGGTGGAAGTGGTCGGAGATCCACAGCCGCTCGAAACCCGCTTGCTCGGCGCGTTGTGCCTGTTCGATGAGTTGTTTCGGATCGAATTGTTCGCTGGAGAGGAAGTATCCGATGCTGGTCATATCCGCGGCTTACCCACGAATCCGAGTGGTATTTGCACCTGAAGGGATGTTTGCGCTAGGGCTGCTGAGGCATTGGCGCGTAATGCGCCGGCCCACCGGTTGAAGGCGAGGTCAGCCGGTGGAGCTCAAGGTCGGCCAGACGAAACCTGCCAAATGCCGCCAACCGAGTGGTGAGTGGTTGCGCGTGTCGTCGTCTGGTACGCGATAGGCAGGCGGAGGGAGGCCGACCTGGCAGCGCATTTCCATCACCACTTTAAGGAGGCGGAACAGCATGACGAATTCGACCGCACTCGCGTTGGTATGCACGTTGCAGAAGTCACCCGCGGAATCCAGTAGCGACCTCATCGCCCGGCATGCGCTGGACGCGCTGGCCGAAAGCGATATCAAGGGTGAGATCGTGCGCGTTGTCGACTATGACGTTCAGCCTGGTGTCAGTACCGACGAAGGTTCCGGCGACCAGTGGCCTACCATCCGGGAACGCATTCTGTCCGCGGACATTCTGCTCGTTTCGACGCCGACGTGGGTAGGGCACATGTCTTCGGTGGCTCAGCGGGTGCTCGAACGGCTGGATGCGGAATTGTCCGAAACCGATGACGCGGGAAGGCCCTTCTATGGTCGGCAAGGTAGGTATCGTCGCGGTCGTCGGCAACGAGGACGGTGCGCACAAGATCGTGGGTGACCTGTTTCAGGCCCTCAACGACATCGGTTTCTCCGTTCCCGCTCGAGGGTGTACCTACTTGAACGGGGAAGCGATGGGCGGCACGGACTATCGTGACCTCGATCCTGTCCCGGACCGGATCGCGTCGGCTACAAAGGCCATGGCACGCAACGCCGCTCATCTCGCGCGACTGCTGAGTGCGGGGGTTTACCCCGCCTATGAATAGCAGTCACCGCTGCGGAACGCCCGCGCGGAGTGTTCAGCCGCCAGTTGTTCCTCGGCGAGGGCCTCGATACCGACCACATTCGCGCCGATTACACCGATGGTGTACTGCGCCTGGCGATTCCGGTCGCGGAGAAGGCCAAGCCCCGCAAGATCGAGGTCGAACGCGCCAACGGCGAGCCTGGCCATCAACGCCTGAACCGCGCCCCTAGCCCGGCGCTTCTCTCCTGGAGGAGGCAGCGTCGACACGAATCCGGTCCAGCGAAGTCGGCTGCAACGGGTCCAGGCGTCCGCCCCGAAGGCGCGTCGGCGGATGCCCGAGTCGGGCGGCGCACCACGGTGATCGGCCGTCATCCCTGATTCGGGCAGGGCGAACGGGAGGGCGTTGCCGAGATTCGGCGCCTTTGCAGCGTGTTCTAGCGCGCTAGAACACGAGATGCGGGAATGGTGTCCATAGACACCAGAAGTGTGCGCCATCAGGGACTCGAACCCCGAACCCGCTGATTAAGAGTCAGCTGCTCTGCCAATTGAGCTAATGGCGCTTGCTCCGTGTTCCGGTGCGAGAGAAACCTTAACAGGCCGAGGCCGCAGATGTGAAATCGCGCCCTGAGCGGGGACGATGGGCCGATCGGGTGTCTTGTTAACAAGGGGAGGGGTTGTGCGGATCTATCCCGTGTAACACCACTGTGTCGACGCGGCATTCAGCGTTGGTGCGAGGTTCTCGTGCTGGCAGAATGACGGAAGTGATCTCGGCCGCTCCGCGGGCACGCAGCGGAGTGAAGCAGTACGTGGTTGAGATCCGGAGCATCGGTGCGCATCATGCATCGAGTCTTGAAACGGGGTTGAGATGAGTGTTGGTCAGGGTCGACGGCGTTGGCTACGACATATCGCCGGACCGGTCGCCGTGTTCGCGGTGGCGGCGCTGGCCGTGTCTGGCTGCTCGTCGTCGAGTGCGACGGACTCGTCCACGGTCGCTATCGACCGTAACCCGCTGCTCGAGTTGATCAAGCCGAAGCTGATGTCGCCGATCAAGGACGGCGAGGTCGGTGTTTCGCCGGGTGTGCCGCTGGCGTTCCATGTGGAGGACGGCCGGTTCACCTCCGTGAGCCTGGTGAACGCGCAGGACAAGCCGGTCGGCGGGAAGCTGGCCGGCGACGGCCGGTCGTGGGAGACCACCGAGGTGCTCGGCTACGGCAAGTCTTACCGCTTGAAGGCCGACGCGGTCGGTCTCGGCGGCGCGAACTCGACCGTGTTGAACTTCACCACCAGTTCGCCGAACAGCCAGACCAAGCCGTATCTGTTGCCTGGCGAGGGCGAGGTGGTCGGCATCGGCCAGCCGGTGGCGATCCAGTTCGACGAGAACATCCCGGACCGCAAGGCCGCGCAGGATGCGATAAAGATCACTACCGAGCCCGCGGTGGAGGGCGCGTTCTACTGGGTGAACAACCGCGAGGTCCGGTGGCGCCCTGAACATTTCTGGACGCCGGGGACCAAGGTCACCATCAACGTGAACGTCTATGGGCGTGATCTGGGCAATGGTCTGTTCGGCCAGGACAACATCCAGTCGCATTTCCTCATCGGTGACGCGACGATCTTCACCGCCGACGACAACACCAAGCAGGTGGTGGTCGAGCAGAACGGTCAGGTCGTGCGCACGATGCCGACGTCGATGGGCAAGAGCAGCACGCCGACCGATAACGGCATCTACATTGTCAGCGACCGGTTCGACAAGATCATCATGGATTCGTCGACCTACGGCGTCGCGGTGAGCTCGCCGGACGGCTACAAGACGCCGGTCGACTACGCGACCCGAATCTCCTACAGCGGCATCTTCTTCCACTCCGCGCCGTGGTCGGTGGGCCAGCAGGGTTACAGCAACACCAGCCACGGCTGCCTGAACCTGAGCCCGGCCAACGCGCTGTGGGTCTATCAGAACGCGAAGCGCGGCGATATCACCATCGTCAAGAACACGGTCGGCGGAACCCTTTCCGGCGTCGACGGTTTGGGTGACTGGAACATCCCGTGGCCGGAGTGGAAGGCGGGTAACGCCGATCCGCGTTGAGCCACAACGAAAACGGGCCACCAGTGCGAACTGGTGGCCCGTTTTTCGTTGTTCAGGGGAGCTTGGTGCAGCCCAGGTGTGCGTCGCCGATGAGCGCCATCGCGCTGCCCACCGCCAGGCAGGCGATCCCCGCCGAGCCGGTGACGACGACCCTGCCCGCCGATCCGGTCGAGTCCGAGCCGGAGCTCGACATCGAGGGGAGCCCGATCCCCGCGTCGGCTGTGCCTGCTCCGGTGCGGAGGGTGGCGCCGACGAACGCTGTGAGTACCGCGGAACGCATCACGACCTGTGTCTTTCTGGTCAACCGGGTGGTGTTCCAGCGACACCGCCCACGCGCCGGAGTTTGCGGAGCTGCACCGTGATCCGGTGGGCAATCGGAACAAGAACGTTTCACATTGTGACGTGGGCATGAAAAAGCCCGGGAGGTCCGATTTCTCGGAGCCGCCCGGGCTGCTGGGGTGACCGACGGGACTCGAACCCGCGACACCCAGGATCACAACCTGGTGCTCTACCAGCTGAACTACGGTCACCATCACCGGCTGAACACCGGCGCCGTCGATATTAGCGTGTCACCCCTTCGACTCCCTAATCGGTTTCCGGCACGCCGTTGACCTGCGCCGATTCGACGGCTTCCGCGCTGCTGCTGATCTCGGCGGCGACGGTCGCGATCTCGGTGGTCGACGGGCCTGGCGGCGCGACGAACGCGGTGCGCCGGTAGTACTCCAGCTCGCGGATGGATTCCTTGATATCGGCCAGCGCGCGATGGGTCAGGCCCTTCTCCGGCTGGCCGAAGTAGATGCGCGGGTACCAGCGGCGGCACAGCTCCTTGATCGAACTCACGTCGATCATCCGGTAGTGCAGGTGGGCATCCAGCGTCGGCATGTCGCGGGCGATGAAGCCGCGGTCGGTCGCGATCGAGTTACCGGCCAGCGGAACCGTGCCGGGGGTCGGCACGTACTGGCGGATGTAGTCGAGCACCTGCTGCTCGGCCTCGGCCATGGTGACGGTGGAACGCCGCACCTCCTCGGTCAGGCCGGAGCGCTCATGCATATCGACGACCACGGCGGGCATGGCGGCCAGCGCCGCGTCGTCCGCGTGGATCACCACGTCCACGCCATCGCCGAGGATGTTGAGATCGCTGTCGGTCACGAGCGCGGCTACCTCGATCAGCTTGTCGCTGTCCAGGCGCAGCCCCGTCATCTCGCAATCCATCCACACCACGTATTTATCCGACACGCGAGCAACATTAGCTGTGTCGAATACCGCGCGCCTGCGCCGCCGCGTGTTCGCGGCGCGCGATCATCCGACATGCGGTCCGAAGGGCCCCATCTCGCGCACGTTTCGCCGAAGGCAGCCGCCCAGCGACCTGCAGGGAGTCGTCGCAGACGAAAGTTTCGCGCGGCGATAGAGTTTGTCCTGATCGGCACAGCGTTTTCGGTACGACAGCAAACACTGCGTTAGCAGTTCGAGTCAGACCAGACGGAGGACCGTGCGATGACCACCCCCCAGGAGAAAGCTGCCGCAGCCCGTAAGGCTGCTGAAGACGCGGCGAAGGTTGCTGCCGAAGCGGCGGCTGCCGCTGAGGCCGCGGAACGCGAGCTGGCCGAGCAGCCGGACGGCGAGAGCGGGGCGCACGCGGCCGCGAAGGCCGAGAGCGCGGCGGCCAAAGCCGATCAGACAGCTGCTGCCGCCACGGAAGCCGCCACCAAGGCGGACCAGAAGGAATCCGACGCCAAGGACAAGGCGGCACAGGCCGGCGCCAAGGGCTCGGCGGCCGCCAAAGAGATCGCCGCGGGCTACGCATTCGACGGGGTGGCACTGGAACTCGGCACTGTCGTGGTCGACGACGAAGTGGATCCGACTGCGCGCGTACGCATTCCGATGCGCACCATGAACCGGCACGGGCTGGTGGCAGGCGCGACGGGCACCGGTAAGACGAAGACGCTGCAGGGCATCGCCGAACAGCTTTCGCGCGCAGGCGTTCCCGTGGTGCTCGCCGATATCAAGGGCGACCTCTCCGGTCTTTCGCAACCCGGTCAAGCCAACGACAAGCTGAACGCACGCGCCGCCGAAACGGGCGCGGACGACTGGACGCCGACCGGCTACCCGACCGAGTTCGTCTCGCTCGGCACCAACGGCATCGGCATCCCGATCCGCGCCACCATCACCTCGTTCGGGCCGGTGCTGCTCAGTAAGGTGCTCGGGCTCAACGAGACTCAGGAATCCACCCTCGGCCTGATCTTCCACTGGTCGGACAAGAACGGCCTCGCGCTGCTCGACCTGAAGGACCTGCGCGCGGTGATCACCCACCTCACCAGCCCCGAGGGCAAGGAAGACCTCAAGGGCATCGGCGGCGTCTCGGCCGCCACCGCGGGCGTGATCCTGCGGGCACTGGTGAATCTGGAGGCCGACGGCGGCGACACGTTCTTCGGTGAGCCGGAACTGGATCCGAGCGACCTGGTGCGCGTCGCGGGCGGCCAGGGCGTCATCACGCTGTTCGAGCTCGGCGCGCAGGCGTCGCGGCCGGTGATGTTCTCCACCTTCCTGATGTGGGTGCTCGCCGACCTGTTCCAGACGCTGCCCGAGGTGGGCGATATCGATAAGCCCAAGCTGGTCTTCATCTTCGACGAGGCGCATCTGCTGTTCGCCGACGCGTCCAAGGCGTTCCTGGATCAGGTGGAGCAGACCGTCAAGCTGATTCGCTCCAAGGGTGTCGGGGTGTTCTTCTGCACCCAGTTGCCCACCGACATCCCGAATCCGGTGCTGTCCCAACTGGGTGCGCGCATCCAGCACGCGCTGCGCGCCTTCACCCCGGACGATCAGAAGGCGCTGTCCAAGACCGTGCGCACCTATCCCAAGACCAGCACCTACGACCTGGAGAAGGCGCTCACCTCGCTCGGCACCGGCGAGGCGGTGGTGACCGTGCTCTCCGAGAAGGGCGCGCCGACGCCGGTGGCGTGGACCAGGATGCAGCCGCCGCGCTCGCTGATGGACACCATCGGCGACGACGCGATCAAGTCGCGGGCGCTGTCCAGCTCGCTGCACGGCAAGTACGGCCAGACCGTCGATCGGGAATCGGCCTACGAGATCCTCGCGGCGAAAGTCGCTGCGGCGGACCAGAGCTCGGAGCCGGCTCCGGCGCCGGGGCGGTCGCCGAAGGCCGAGGACTCGACCGCGGAGCGGATCATGAAAAACCCTGCGGTGAAAAGCTTCCTGCGTTCCGCCGCCACCGCGGCAGGCCGGGAGATCAGCCGCAGCATCTTCGGCACCAGGAAGCGCTGAGCGCCGTTCTGGAGTTGGTCGACTGATCACTGGGTACTGGTGTAGGCATCGCCCGAGAAGCCACCTGCACCAGTACCCCCTCGGCGTGAACGCCCCTCCGGGATCCGCAGGGGCGGGGTCCGGCGGCTCAGCTGGCGTCGCGGTCCAGGAAGTCGGGCTCGCGGTGGACGAGCTGGGCGTACTGGCCAGCGCGCACCGCAATGACGCGGGTGCGGGTGCTGCTGTGGTGGTAGGCGCCGGTGCACGGCACGGCGAGCAATTCGCCTGGCCGCAGGTCGGCCGGGAGCCGAACGCCGGTGGCGAGGATGACATCACCCGCGCGCCCGGCGACGGTCGCCGTCACCTGCGGGCCGGTCGCCCGGCGATTCGCGACGACCATCCCGGCGCCATCGCCGCTGCGAGCGCGGGCCGCGCTGTCGATGACAACGGAGACGTGCCCGCCGTCACTGTGCTTGACCGACATCACCCGATGCAGGGTCACTCCCGCCCGCGCCACGATCCCGCGCCCCGGTTCCAGCGCGACGTTCGGCCGGGGGAAATGCTGACGCGCACATCCCGCATCCAGCGCGTCCTCGATAATCGCGGACAGCTCAGGAAGATTCATCTCCGCGTCACCGCTGCGATAGGCGATCGCGTGCCCGCCGCCGAGGTCGAGATCGGTGAGCAGCCGATCGTGGTCGTGCCGAACCTGCGCCATCTCGGCGATCATCCGGCGGATCGCCTCCCCGTAGTGATCCGGGTTGTAGAGCTGCGACCCGAGGTGACAGCTGAATCCGATCAACTCGAGCGTCGGCACACCAAGCACCTGCGCAACGGCCGCCGCCGCAGGCGTGCCGAGCGCAAAGCCTGCCGCGCTCTGCCGCGTGTCCCGCTCGATGCCGGGATCCAGGCGCAGCAGCACGCGCTGTGTCCGGGTGGCGACCGTGGCGAGCAGGTCGACCTCGGCGGGTGAGCCGAGCACGATCCGGTTGACCCGCTGGGTGACCGCGGTGGCCAGCTCCTCGCGCGATAATCCGTTGGCGTGCAGGATGATTCGCTTCGGATCGACCCCGGCCGCTAACGCGGCGGCCAGCTCGCCGGACGAGTGGACTGCCATCGACAGTCCTTCGTCGGTGACCCAGTCGGCAACCACGCCGATCAGCAATGCCGTTGCGGCGTAGGCGATCTCGGCCTCGGGGAAGGTCTTGCGATACGCGCGGCAGCGCAGCCTGACCTCGTGCTCGTCGACCACCCGCGCCGCGGTGCCATAGGTTTCGGCGATGTCGGCGAGCGCGACGCCACCGACCATGATGCGGCCGTCGGCGTCGTACCTCGCGCCGTGTGGCCAGATCGCGGAATCCAGGTGCGCGGTCGTGCCCGACCGTACCGGCGAGAAGAAGTCCACTAACGTCACGGGTGCTCTCCTGATCCGCTCCCCGCTTTCTCTCTCTGCGGGGCCTATCCAGTCTTATGCCGCCGAAGGCCGCGGCGACAGGGGGTTTTGCGCGATGTTGACCGCGCCCATTCCGATCTTGACGAATCGCTGACGGTGCCTGCCGCGCGAGGAGAAATCTCCTCGCCCGGCAGGCATGCCCGATCTGCCGGCTATCCGCGGGGCGTCACCGCGGATCCGCCGTGCTCAGCAGCCGACGTCGCGGCTCAACAGATCCGCGGTGGTCTCCCTGCGCACCAACTCCCTGCACTGCCCGTGCCGCACCGCGACGATCGGCGGACGGCCGACGCTGTTGTAGGACGAGGCGAGGCTGTGATGGTAGGCGCCGGTGCACGGCACCGCGAGCACCTCACCGGGCCGCAGGTCGACCGGCAACTGCACGTCGGTCGCCAGGATGTCGCCCGCCTCGCAGTAGCGTCCCGCCACGGTCGCGGTCATGCTCGTGCAGGTGGGGTGCCGGTTGGCGACGACAACGCTGTAGCGCGCGCCGTACAGCGCGACGCGCGCATTGTCGCCCATGCCACCGTCGACGGTGACGTAGGTGTGCCCGCCGTCGATGTGCTTGACCGACAGCACCCGGTACAGCGTCACGCCGGCGCGGGCGACGATGGCCCGGCCGGGTTCCAGCGAGATGTGCGGGCGCGGGAAGTGCTGCCGCGCGCAGGCCGCGTCGAGGGCGTCCTCGATGATGGCGGCCAGGTCGGTCAGGTTCATCTCCAGGTCGCCGGTGCGATAGGCGACCGCGTGCCCGCCGCCGAGGTCGAGCTCGGTCAGCAGGTAGTTGTGTTCGAGCCGGATCCGCGCCATCTCGGCGACCATCCGGCGCACGGCCTCGCCGTAGTAGTCCGGGTCGTGGATCTGGGACCCGAGATGGCAGTGCAGGCCGACCAGGTTCAGCTTCGGCTGGCGCAGGATGCGCGCGACCGCCTCGGAGGCGGCGGGTCCGCCGATCGGGAAGCCGAACTTCTGGTCGGTGACCCCGGTCTTCACCGCGGGGTGCCCGTGCACGTCGATGCCGGGGGACAGGCGAAGCAGCACGTTCTGCGAACCGGTGACCAACGCCGAGAGCAGCGTGATCTCGGCCAGTGAGTCGACCACGATCCGGCCGACACCGGCCTTGACCGCGGCGGTCAGTTCGTCGAAGGATTTTCCGTTGCCGTGCATGATGATTCGGCGCGGGGCGACGCCTGCCGCGAGTGCGATGGCCAGCTCACCGGACGAGCAGACATCTACCGACAGTCCCTCCTGGGTGACCCAGTTGGCGACCGCCCTGATCATCATGGCCTTGCCCGCGTAGAAGATCTCCGCGTCGGGGAAGGCCTTGCGGTAGGCCTGGCAACGCTCCCTGACCTCGCGCTCGTCGAGGACGTAGGTAGGAGTGCCGTACTGATCGGCGATGTCGGCGAGGGCGACCCCGCCGAGCGTAATGCGGCCCGCGTCGTCGTAGTGCGTGTCCCGCGGCCATACAGCCGAGTCGAGGCGCGATGGCATTCCCGACTTCAATGACGGGAAAATTTCGAGCAGCGTCACGGTGTCTCCTGTGTGCGCCCCCGCTATTCCGTATGCGGGGCCGTTGTCAGGACTACGCCGATTCTCCCTGGTCAACTGACCAGCTTACGGGTGCTTGACGAGCGGAAGGCTGATCTTGACGGATCGTTGACCAGCGAGTGAGCGGGGTCTCAGCTGCCGAGCTTCTTGTAGAAGGCGCCCGCGATCGGCGCGGTCATCGCGCGCGGACCGTACTGGCCTGCCACGCTCATCCCCTTGCTGATCAGGCCGGGAACCACCCGCATCTTGTTGCGGGCCAGCGCGTCGATGGAGACCTTCGCGGTGTACTCGGAGGAGACCCACATGAAATCGGGGACCAGGCGGTCGACGATCGAGGCGTCGGCCGGGTCGGGGGCGTCGGTGCGGACCGGGCCTGGCGCGAGCAGCGTGACGTGCACGCCGGAGCCCTTGAGCTCGCCACGCAGCGACTCGCAGAACGTGTTGGCGAAGGCCTTGCTCGCGGCATAGGTGGCGTTGTTGGGGATCGGCATGTTGCCCGCCGCCGAGCCGCTGATCAAGATGCCGCCCGCGCCGCGGGCGATCATGCCGGGCAGCACAGCAAGGGTGAGGTCGTGCACCGCGACCGCGTTGAGTTCCATCTGCGCGCGCTCGTAGGCCAGGTCGAGCTCGGCGACGGCGCCGAAGGTCGCGATGCCCGCGTTGTTGCACAGGATCGAGATGTCGCGCGCGCTCAGCTCCTCGACCAGTGCTCCGCGCTGGGCGCGGTCGGCGAGGTCCACCGCACGGACCTCGGCGGTGACGCCGTGCGCCAGCGTCAGCCGCTGCGCGAGTTCGGTGAGCACCTCGCCGCGGCGGGCAACCAGGATCAACGAGTAGCCGCGGGCGGCGAGGTCGGCGGCAAGCGCGGTGCCGATGCCGGAGGAGGCGCCGGTGACGACGGCGCGATTCTCGGAAGTAGGGGAGGGCAAGCTCACGCGAGGAGCCTATGCGATCTGGGGCACGGACCGGCACCCGTCCTCCGGACCAGGTGGGATGCCGCGTTCGAGCGTCGTTCGGGGTATACCGAGCCGGCCTGCTAGCGCGCTTCGGGGTCGAGCGCGAGCACCGAGCGGCCGCCGTCGACCGGCAGCACCGCGCCGTTGACGAAGCTCGCGTCCGGCGAGAGCAGGTACTCGACGGCCGCGGCGATCTCCTCGGTGGTGGCGACCCTGCCGATCGGGTGCAGCTCCGCCATCTGCCGCTCGACCCGTGCCGCCACCGAAGGATCAAGGCTCGCAAGGAATTCGGCGTACCGCTCGGTGGCCACCGAGCCGGGCGCGACCGCGTTCACGCGAATGCCGCGCGCGCCGTACTCGACCGCGAGCGCGCGGGTCAGCCCTTCGATCGCCGCCTTGGCCGTGCTGTAGGGCAGCGCACCCGGCACGGCACGCTGCGCTTGATGCGAGGTGATGTTGACGATCGCGCCGGTGGTGTCCGCGCGCAGGAAGCGCCGCACCGCCGTGGTGCAACCGACAACCGGCGGAGCGAGATTCGCCGTGATCAGCTCGACAATCTCGCTGGCCGCCGCGGAATCGACTGAGGCGTCACGGAATACGGCCGCATTGTTCACCCAGCCGGTCAACGTACCTGCCTGCTCCGCCGCATCGGCGGCCTGCTCCGCGATCTCCGCGGCGGAGGCGTCACCGATTACCGGAATCACCTGCCCGCCAGCCCATTCGAGCGCCTCAGCATCCCGTTCGACAGCGACGACGACGTTGTCCGTGCCGAGCAATCGCTCCACGATCGCCCGGCCGATACCGCGCCCGCCGCCGGTCACGACATAAGAAACCGTCATCCCACCGATGCTAGGGCTATCCGAAGACCATGCGGTGGCCCCGGGCGGTGTCCATGTATTCGCGCACGCGGTGGATCAGGCCGTCGCGGAGTTCGAAGACGAAGCAGTAGTCGTTGTGATAGGCATTGCCGTTCGACAGGGTGGCGCGCATGGTCTCTTCCACGATGACACGGTCACCTTCGGCATAGAACCCGCGGAAGTCGATCGCGACATCCTGCGCGAACAGTTTCGAGAAACCGTTGGCGATGAAGTCGGCGATGGCGGCGCGGCCCACCATGTGGTGCGTGCCGTTCAGGAAGACCGCGGTCGCATTCTCGGGCTGTGCAAGCCACTCGGCGTCCTCGGTGAAGAACGCTGCGATTGTATCGAAGTCGTGTGTGGCGAAGGCTTTCCATGCGTGCTGCACGATGGTCTTGTTGTCCGGTGTCACCGGATCGACGCTACGAGTCGCCCGCCGAAATGCTGGCGGAAATCAGACGAGGTCACCCGGTGCGCGCCGCCGATGCAGCACGCACCAGGTGATCACTACTGGTCGTCGAGATGCGCGCGCCGCACGCGCTGCAGGAAGTCCTCCAGCGGAGCCTCGTTCGCCTGCTGCGGCAGCACAGACTTCGCGCTGTCGAATTTCTGCTCGTACTCGGCGATCAGCGCCTTGGCGGCGGCCTCGCCGGATCCAGTCGTCAACTGGCGACCGAACTCGAAATATGGCTCCGGGTCCGGCAATCGGACCTGAAGCACACCGGTCGTGTACAGCTCGTACCCCTGAGACAGCAGCCGCATGGTGTGCCTGGCGTGCTTGGCCAGCCGCGGATCGTCGAGCCCCTGTGTCTCGCGGCGATGCAGCATTCGCCGGAACTGGGCCATCGCGTAGCCGAAGTACGAATGCCGAACCCGATGCGCAGAGAGGAAATTCGACCGGAGCGCCACCAGCTCGGCACCGAAATCGCTGATGACGGTGTAGTTCTCCAGCCACAAGATCTCGGTGACCGTCGGATTACAGGCCAGGATCAGCCCCATCGCCTTGCCGACCTCGTGATAGGTGGCATCAGCCCCATCTCGGCCGTGCCGCGTCCCCCGGTCCCGGGTAGGCGGATGCAGCCCGAGAAAGGTCCGGGTCGGCTCCACATACACGCCCAGATAGTCGAAATCACTCGCCGGCGTGTTCAATCCATAGGCGTGCGACCCGACAACACCCTCCAAGAGCACATCGCTCATCGCGCATCCTTCCCGCCGAATGCACCGAGTATCCGGTGCATATGCCGGAAGCGACAGCGAATTTCCCCTGCGCACGTCCCAATTGCCCACCCGCACAGGTCACTCGGTGTCGTTGCTGCCGGTAAACAGCAACGACACCGAGTGTGAACTCAGAGCCGTGCGGCCAGGCGGGTGCCCTGATCGATCGCGCGCTTGGCATCCAGCTCGGCGGCCAGTTCAGCGCCGCCGATCAGGTACAGGTTCACCCCGGCCGCGCGCAGTTCGTCCTCCAGGTCGCGGACGGATTCCTGGCCGGCGCAGACGATGACGTTGTCGACCGGGATCAGTTGCGGGCGCTGGCGTTTCTCGCCGAAGCTGATGTGCAGGCCGTTGTCGTCGATGCGCTCGTAGTTGACGCCGCCGATGTGCTCGACGCCCTTGGCCTTCAGCGCAGCGCGGTGCACCCAGCCGGAGGTCTTGCCGAGGTCCTTGCCGAACGGCGTGGTCTTGCGTTGCAGCAGCACCACTTCGCGGGCGGCGGGGGCGGGCTTGGGTTTGGTGAGCTGGCCGCGTGCCTGCTCGTCGTCGGCGGTGACGCCCCACTCTTCCTTCCACTCGTCGAGCTTCAGCGCGGGATGTCCTTCGACGGTGAGGAATTCGCTGACGTCGTAGCCGATGCCGCCTGCCCCGATCACCGCGACGCGCTTGCCGACCGGCCGTTCCTCGCGCACCAGCTCGGCGTAGGACAGCACCATCGGGTGATCGATGCCGGGAATGTTCGGGATACGCGGCTTCACGCCGGTGGCGAGCACCACCTCGTCATAGCGGGCGGCAATGAGCTCGGCCGCGGTCACCCGCTTGTTCAAATGCACTGTCACGCCGGTGATCTCGAGCATGCGGCGGTAGTACCGGATCGACTCGGTGAACTCTTCCTTGCCCGGAATGCGGCGGGCGATGTCGAATTGGCCGCCGATCTTGTCGTCGGCCTCGAACAGGTCGACCCGGTGGCCGCGTTCGGCCAGGTTCACCGCCGCGGACAGCCCGGCCGGTCCGGCACCGACGACCGCGACGCGCTTGGTGCGGCGGGTCGGCAGCAGTTTGAGCTCGGTCTCGTGGCCCGCACGGGGGTTGAGCAGGCAGGACACGGTCTTGTGCTGGAAGGCGTGATCGAGGCAGGCCTGGTTGCACGCGATGCAGGTGTTGATCTCGTCGACCCGGTCCTGCTTGGCCTTGTTCACCCATTCGGGGTCGGTGAGGAACGGGCGCGCCAGCGAAACCAGCTGCGCGTCACCGCGAGTCAGGATCTCCTCGGCGATCTCCGGCATGTTGATCCGGTTGGACGCACACACCGGAATGTTCACCTGCTTGGTGATTTTCGCGGTGAACTCGACGAAGGCCGCACGCGGCACCGAGGTGACGATGGTTGGCACCCGCGCCTCGTGCCAGCCGATATCGGTGTTCAGTATGCTCGCACCCGCTGCCTCCAGTTCCTTTGCCAGCGCGACGATCTCGTCGAAGGTCTGGCCCTTCTCGACCAGCTCGGCCATGGAAAGCCGGAACACGATGATGAACTCGGGGCCGACCGCGGCCCTGGTGCGGCGCACGATCTCCACCGCGAGCCTGCGCCGGTTCTCCGGCGAACCGCCCCACTTGTCGGTGCGCTTGTTGGTCCGCGGCGCGAGGAACTGGTTGATGAAATAGCCTTCACCGCCCATGATTTCGCAGCCGTCGTACCCGGCGAACTTGGCGAGTTTCGCGGTGCGCGCGAAGTCGTCGATGGTCTGCTCGACGCCCTTGGCCGAGAGCTTGCGCGGCCGGAACGGGTTGATCGGCGCCTTGATCGAGGACGCCGACACACTGCCTGGCATATAGGAATAGCGGCCCGCGTGCAGGATCTGGATGGCGATCTTGCCACCCTCTTTGTGCACCGCTTTGGTGATCGCCCGGTGCCGGTAGGCCTCGGACTTGTTGGTCAGCTTGGCGCCGAAAGGCAACAGCCAGCCGGTGCGGTTGGGCGCGTAGCCACCGGTGATGATCAGGCCGACGCCGCCGCGGGCGCGCTCGGCGAAGTAGGCGGCCAGCTTGTTGGTGTCCCAGGCGCGGTCCTCGAGGCCGGTGTGCATTGACCCCATCACCACGCGATTGCGCAGGGTGGTGAAGCCGAGGTCGAGTGGCTCGAACAGGTGAGGGAAGGAACTCATCGGCGAGTCTCTACTTTCTGGCGTGTTAATCCGCGGGCGGGGCTGTCGCGCGCGGCGTGAGGGCGTGCAGAACTTCGTCGCACCATTCGATGAACCCCGCTTCCACGCGGACACCCGCGCGCAAGACGAGGTACTGGTGCAGGGCGGTACCGGAGAGCTGATCCGGTGCCGGGAAGTCGCGTTTCTCGATGAGGCGGTACACGTCGAGGCGCTGGGCGTGCTCGGCGCGATGCCGGGCGACCTCGGTGCAGAGTGCCTCGACGTCGCCGTAGGCGGCGGCTCGGATTTTGATCGCGAGTTCGTTGCGCGGGGTGGAGGTGTCGCTGGGTTCCGCGATCCAGCGGGCCAGTTCGGTGCGGCCCGCCGCGCTCACGGCGTACACCTTCTTGTCCGGGCGACCGTCCTGGACCACCGACTCGCTGTTGACCCAGCCGGATTCCTCCATCCGCTTGAGCACGCGATAGATCTGCTGGTGGGTGGCGCTCCAGAAGTAGCCGATGGACTTGTCGAAGCGGCGCGCCAGCTCGTAGCCCGAGCCGGCCCGCTCGGTCAGCGATACCAGCAGCGCATGCTCGAGGGCCATGTCGCTCAGGTTAGCCGTTACAGTCGGTACTATGCAACTGATTGCATAACAGCGTTCCGGCAGGCCGACGCAATCGGAAGCGAACCGTACGTTGCCCACGTCAAGGCCGAATTCCCACTAGGCTGCGCGGCATGACCGAGGTGAACGCGCGGGCGACTGTGGGACAAGCCGCCGGGCGCGGGCAAGTGGTGGCGTGGGGGTTCTGGGACTGGGGATCCTCGGCATTCAACGCCGTGATCCTCACGTTCGTGTTCTCGGTCTATCTGACGAAGAAGGTCGGCGAGAACCTGCCCGGCTGGATTTCCCCGAGCGCCTGGCTCGGCTTGGCGCTTGCGCTCGCGGGCCTGGTGGTTGCGGTGACCGCGCCGGTCGCCGGGCAGTGGTTCGACGCGGCCGCGAAACGCAAACGCGCCCTTGCCGTGCTGACTGTGCTCTGCATCGCCTCGATGACGCTGATGTTCTTCGTGCACGACAACTACCACTATCTGTGGCTCGGGCTGGCGCTGCTGGCCTTCGGGTCGGCGTTCTTCGAACTGGCCAGCGTCCCTTACAACGCGATGCTGCGTCAGGTGTCGACGCCCGCGACAGTCGGCCGGGTCTCCGGATTCGGCTGGGCGATGGGCTATTTCGGCGGCATCTTCCTGCTGCTGATCTGCTACTTCGGTTTCATCTCCGGCGAGGGTGACAACCGGGGCCTGCTCGGCATTCCGACCGATGACGGCCTCAACATCCGCCTCGTCGCCATCGTCGCGGCGGTGTGGTTCGCCGCGTTCGCCCTGCCCGTGCTGTTCGCGGTGCCCGAATTGCCGCGCACCGACGCCGATCCCGGCGCGGCGGACGCGGATTTCTTCGCCTCCTACGCCATCCTGTGGCGCGACCTGCGTGAGCTGTGGCGGACCGACCAGCGCACCCTCGGATTCCTGGTGGCCAGCGCCGTCTTCCGGGACGGCTTGGCCGGGGTGTTCACCTTCGGTGCGGTGCTTGCGGTTCGGGTGTACGACATCGCCGATGCCGACGTGCTGCTGTTCGGCATCGCGGCCAATGTCGTTGCCGCGCTTGGCGCCATCGTCGCCAGCCGATTCGACGACCGCAGCGGCCCGAAGCGGGTCATCGTGGTCTCGCTTGTCGCCATGGTGATTTGCGGTGTGATCTTGCTCTTCGTCTCGGGTCCGTTGATGTTCTGGATCTTCGGCCTGCTCCTGACGATCTTCGTCGGTCCTGCACAGTCCGCCGCGCGGTCCTTCCTCGCTCGCCTGGCGCCACCCGGGCGCGAAGGGCAGCTCTTCGGCCTCTACACGACCACGGGCCGAGCCGTTTCCTTCCTGGCCCCTGCCTTTTTCGCGCTCTTCGTCGTGGTCTTCGACAGTGACAGGGCAGGCATCGTCGGCATCATCCTGGTCCTTGCGGTCGGGCTGGTCGCCCTGCTCCCGATTCCCTCGCCGGAGCCGACCGAGGTGGTCGGGACTCCCGCCGCGGGCCCGGAGGATCGGCTCTCCTGAATCGCCTTGGTGCGCCGGAATATCCGCGTACCACCCCCCCGTTAAGCTTGGTATCAAGTAGTTTGATGACAAGCTAAATGGGGAGTTCGAGATGAGCGAGACTGCCGAGCTGTTCCTCTTCCTGGAGGAAGGCGCGAATCCCGAGGCAGACCGGGTGATTCAGGATTTCGGCGACAGTGAGTCGCTGCTCGTGTGGGTACCGGACGGTGCCGCCGCCGCCACCGTGGCGGCGGCAGCGGTTGCCGCAGGGACGAAGCTGATCGAGCTGTACCGCGGCTTCGGTCTCGAATCCGCCGCGCAGGTGATCGAGGCGGTGGACGGTCGTGCCGCGGTCGGCGTCGCCGGGTTCGGCTTCGGCACCGCGGCGGCCGGGCCGATCCGTGAGTCGGCGACCATCTTCGTCGGCCACCCCAGCGCGGACCCGGCGACCCACCGATTCGTGCGCGGCGGCAACGGCGGCGCGAAGACCACGGCGGTGGCCGTGCCGGATTCCGCTGCCGCCGTTGCGGTGGCGCGTGAACTGGTCGAGCACGGCGCCGAGCTGATCGAACTCTGCGGCGGCGCATCGCTGCTCGCGGCGCGCGACGTACGGGCCGAGGTCGGCGACAAGGTGCCGGTGAGCCTGGTCAGCTGGCCCGTCGATTCGCTGCAGCGCGCCGCGGCGTTCAACGCGGAGTTCGACGCAACGCACTGACGCCGACAGCAGCCTGGGTGAGCGCCACGTCAGGAGGCTTGGTCGTCCCCTTCGCTGTGCAGCAGTAGCACTTTCAGCGAGGCCGCGAGCGCGTCGCGTTGCTTGGGGCCGAGTGGCGCGAGGAAGTCTTCGTCGGCGGCCAGCACGGCGGCCAGCGCCCGCGCCGCGATCTTCTCTCCCGCTGTGGTGAGGTGGATCCGCACGGCCCGTCGATCGTCCGGGTCCGGCCGCCGCTCGATGAAGCCCATCCGGTCGAGCCGGTCCAGCCGGGTCGTCATCGCCCCCGAGGTGATCAGCGCCGTGCGCGCAAGATCTCGCGGGTTCGTGCCGCCGGGCTCGTTGCGCCGCCGCAGCGTATTCAGCACGTCGAAGTCGGCATAGCTCAGCCCGAGGGGCGTCAGCGCGTCGACGACGGCCTGCTGCCCGTGCGCGGCGCATCGGAACAGACGGCCGATCACCTGCAAGGCGCTGACGTCGAGCCGCGCATCCCGCGCGGCCCATTCGTCGACCATCCGGTCGATGGAATCCTGTGGCACAGACCGACAGTAGCCGCCCAGGTGCGACGCATGGCCACGCGCCGCACCTGGGCGTCGTACTACTGCGAAAGCTGCTTGACGAGGCGGTAGAGGAATTCGCGGCTGCCGTCGAGCCCGGCGATCGGCACCCGCTCGTTCACGCCGTGGATGCGACTCGCGTCGGCGGATTCCATGAAAAGCCCGCTGACCCCGTACATCGGAATGCCTTTGCTGCGTGCGTATTTGCTGTCGGTCGCACCGGTGGACATGAAGGTGCTCACGGCGGCGGTCGGGAACATTTCCTTGGTCAACGAGGTGACGGTGGCCAGCATATCGCCGTTGATGGGGGAGATGCCGCCTGCGGGATCGACTTTGGGCGTGACGGCGAGCTTGTCGTCGGCCAGTGCCGCCTTGACCTGACGCTCGATGTCGGCCGGGTTGTCCTGGGGGAGGATTCGGCAGTTGATCGTCGCCTTGGCGCGCTGCGGCAGCGCGTTCTCGGCTTCGCCCGCGGTCAGCATGGTGGCCACGCAGGTGGTCCGCAGCAGCGCGTTGTACTCGGGCACCGCTGACAGTCGGTCCAGCACTTCAGGACTCGAATTGCCTGCGGCGGCCGCGCGCAGGTCGTCGGCCTCCTGCCCGGTCTTCGAGGCGGCGAGCGCACCGAAGTTGTCGCGGACCGCGTCGCTCAGTGACGCGGGAAAGCGATACGCGGACAGGCGATTCAACCCGGCGGTCAAGGCGTAGATGGCATTGTCCGGCTTCGGCACCGAACTGTGCCCGCCGGGTGCTTTGGCTTCCACGTCGTAGATGGCGTAGGTCTTTTCGGCGACCTGCACGCCCTGCAGGGCGGGCTTTCCGTCGACGAGGAATGCCCGGCCACCCTCGTTGAGGCCGTACTCGGCGCTCATCAGGTCGGCCTTGTTCTCCATCAACCACTTGGCGCCGTTGTCTTTTCCGGCCTCTTCGTCGGCGGTCAGCGCCATGACGATGTCGCGCGTCGGCTTGAAGCCTTCACGCTTCAATTGGATCAGGTTCGCCACGAAGGCCGACACCATGGCTTTGTCGTCGAGCGCGCCGCGGGCTGCGTAGAAGCCGTCCGCCTCGGTGAGCTTCTTCGGGTCGGTGCTCCAGCCGTCTTCCTTCTTGGCCTCGACCACGTCGAGATGTCCCAAGAGCAGCAACGGTTTCCGTTGCCCGGACCCGGTGAAGCGGAGGACGAGGTTGCCCTTGCGCTGCACCGGTTCGAAGATTTGGATATCGCCCTCGGCGAATCCCGCGTCCAGCAGGCGGCGCTTGACCACATTCGCGGCGTCGGTGGTGCTTCCGGTCGAATGCGTGGTGTCGGTTTCCACCAATT
Source organism: Nocardia sp. NPDC049149 (assembly GCF_043197455.1). NCBI lineage: Bacteria > Bacillati > Actinomycetota > Actinomycetes > Mycobacteriales > Nocardiaceae > Nocardia > Nocardia sp. NPDC049149. Next base: position 639,391 of record NZ_JBICTD010000003.1, on the reverse strand, counting down.
GCTGGTAGATCTCGTGGAAGAGTTTCGTATTGTCTTGCGTCCCAACACTCGACGGGCTCGGCGACGAGGTGTTCGACGAATCGGAACTACAGGATGCTGCGGTGAATGCCGCGACAAGTCCTACTGCGGCCACCGAAACGAATATCTTGCGGCGACTGATGTTAGACACGGTAAAAAATTAGCACAACGAGCGTGTCGCGCACCGGCAATTCGGTGGACTACGTCACCGCTACCAGGCAGCAGGTCCTCGGCGTCGAGGTGGCGGCCGGTGGATGGTCGCTACCGCTCCTTCGGTGGCCACCATGCGCTCATGCCGAGGGCGATCAGGCGGACCTGCTGCACGGTGCGGTCGATGATGGCGTCTGCTTCGCGGGGCGCCGCCGAGATGTAGGCGACGATGCCGTCGGCGACGGTGGCGACCAGGAGGTCGGCGGCGATCTCCAGATCGGGCGGCGACCAGGAGTCGAGGGCGCGGATGCGGGAGAGGTCGGCGACGAGCTCGCGGACGATCAATTGCAGTTCCAGTGCGATGGACTTGCGCAGCGCGGCCGAGCCGCCGTGCCGTTCCCTGGTGAGGAAGCCGAAGAGTTCGCGCTTCGGGTCAACCTGGGTGAACACGAATCGCACGGTGTCGGACAGGTTCGCGTCCTGGTTCCGGCGCACCTCGCGCAAGGCGAGCCGCAGTGCGGTGATGCCGTCATCGACGAGCGTCGCACCGAGGTCGTCGAGCGACGCGAAGTGCCGGTAGAAGGCGGTCGGCACGATGCCGGCGGAACGGGCGATTTCCCGCAGGCTGAGCGCCGCGAAACCGCGGTCGGCCGCCAATGCGAGGGTGCCGTCCACCAGTGCCTGTCGCGTGCGCTCCTTGCGCTCGCCTCGGGTTGCTGCCTGCTCGCTCATCACGGTGAGCATACATCCGTTCACCATTCGCCCTATCGGAAGATGTTGTTCGTGTCACATGTTTTGCCGGTTGACACCCGACCCCTGCCATCAGTCACACTAGTTGAGTGTACAGACGTGCACTGAAATTGGCACCGCACCGTCGCGAGCGTCCAACAGTCGCACAGCCCGACAAGAGGCACGGAGAACGAATGGTGGATCTCATCAACCTGGTGCAGACCCTGACCACGCCGCATCCGCTCGATCGGTACTTGGAACTCGTCCGTCCCACCCTGACCGCGCGGGAGCTGCGCGCCGAGATCGTGCACGTGGACCGTGCGGTCCCTGGCTCGGTGACGCTCACCCTGCGGCCGACCCGGCAGTGGAAAGGCCACGCCGCCGGGCAGTACGTCCAGATCGGCGTGGTGATCAACGGTGTCCGCCACGCGCGCTGCTACTCCCCGATCGATCCGGCGGGCACGCGGGACCGGCATATCCGGCTGACCGTCAAGGCGCATCCCGAGGGCCTGGTGTCGCAGTACCTGCACCGCAACGCGCGCCCCGGCATGGTGGTCGATCTCGCGCCCGCCGCGGGGGTGTTTCGGCTGCCCGACCTGCGCCCGGACCGGGTGCTGCTGATCAGCGGCGGCAGCGGCATCACGCCGGTGCTCTCGATGCTGCGCACCCTCGCGGCCGAGGGCTACCCGGGCGAAGTCGTCTTCCTGCATTACGCGAAATCGCCGGAGGTGGTACCGCATCGGGCCGAGCTCGACGCGATTGCCGAGCGGCACAAGAACTTCCGCATCGAGCTGCGTCATCCGTGGCGGCCGGACACCGCCAACGCCGATCACGGCGCACCGTGGATCGACGTGGCGCCCGCGAAGACCAGCGGATACTTCGACTACGACGAACTGGAGCGGGTGGCACCGTGGTTCGCCGACGCGGAAACCTTCGTCTGCGGCCCGCAGTCGCTGATGGACGCGGTGCGCAAGATCTACGAGGCCGAACAGCTCGGTGCGCGGCTGCACACCGAGGAATTCACGGTGTCGCTCACTCCCGTCGACGCCGACGAAGCCCATGGCACGGTGAGTTTTTCGGCCTCCGGCCGCAGCGCGGCGAACACCGGCGCGCCGCTGCTGGAGCAGGCCGAGGCCGCGGGCCTCAGCCCGGCATACGGCTGCCGGATGGGAATCTGCTTCTCCTGCACGGCGGTTCGCCGCACCGGCTGCACCCGCAACCTGCGCACCGGCGAGACCGACAGTGAGCAGGACCAGCCCATCCAGCTCTGCATCAATGCCCCCGTGGGCGACGTCGACATCGACATCTGACTAGCAAGGGGAAACCAATGACACTTCTGACCGAAACCGAAAATGGCCCGCTGGTACTGGGTCCTGAGCAGATCGAGGAGCTCGGCAAGGCGCTCGATGACCTGCGTGCCAGGGTCGTCGCCGATCTCGGCGACCGCGACCGCGAATACCTCTACTCGATCATCAAGGCGCAGCGCGGCTTCGAGGTCGCCGGGCGCAGCCTGATGTACCTCGGCTTCCTGCCGCCGGTCTGGCTGGCCGCCGTCGCCGCGCTGAGCGTGTCGAAGATCCTGGACAACATGGAGATCGGCCACAACGTCATGCACGGCCAATACGACTGGATGCGTGAGCCCGGCGTGAATTCCCGTGTCTTCGAATGGGATACGGTCTGCCCGGCGGACCAGTGGAAGCACTCGCACAACTACCTGCACCACACCTACACCAACATCCACAACAAGGACCGCGACATCGGCTACAGCATCCTGCGGATGGACGAAGCGCAGTCGTGGAACGTGCTTCGCCTCGGCCAGCCGGTCTACGCCTTCGCGCTGATGATGCTGTTCGAGTGGGGTGTGATGGGCCACGACCTCGAGGTCGAGAACATCCTTGCGGGCAAGCGCAAGTGGCCCGAGGTCAAGCGCCTGATCAAGGGCCAGCTCCGCAAGGCGGGCAAGCAGTCGCTCAAGGACTACCTGATCTTCCCGCTGCTGACCGGCCCGCTGTTCCTCAGCACGCTGGCAGGCAACGTCACCGCCAACCTGGTCCGCAACGTCTGGGCCTTCTCCATCATCTTCTGCGGCCATTTCCCCACCGGCGTACAGACGTTCACCGAAGAAGAGACCGCCGACGAGACCAGGGGCGAGTGGTACATCCGGCAGATGCTCGGCTCGGCAAACATCACTGGAAGCAAGCTGTTCCACATCATGTCCGGCAATTTGTCGCACCAGATCGAACACCACCTGTTCCCCGATCTGCCCGCCATGCGCTATCCGGAGATTGCCCCGGAGGTGCGGGCATTGTGCGAAAAGTACGGACTTCCGTACAACACGGGTTCGCTGAGCAAGCAGATCGGCTCGGTGTGGCTGAAGATTTTCAAGTTGGCGTTGCCGCCGAGCTTGGTCAAGAGCGAGCCATCTCCCGGTGTTATCGTGATGCGTCAGCGAAAGGCAAGCGAAGTGGGCGTGTGAATGATCGGGAAATTCGAAAGCAACAAGGATCTCATTCAGGAATTGACTTCCTCTGGTGCCAAGCGGGTCGGCAATATTGCCAGTATCATCACCGGCACCGTTCAGGAGGTTACTCGGGAGATCGGTGAGTGGATCACCGACGCGATCGAGATGAACGAGGCCGCCGCGGCAGCGAGGCGCGATGCCGAAGCGCAGCGGAAGCTCGATCTCGAGCGCGACGGCGATCTCGACGCCGAGGACGCCGCGGCGCCGCAGCCGACGGTGACCGAGCCTGCGGCTACCGAGGCGTCGTTCGTCGACGCCGAGATAGTCGAGCCAGGGGTCGACGAGACACGCTGATCCTCACCACACCGGCAGCCTGCGCCGGTGCTCGGTGACGTCGGTGATCAAGTCCCGGTACCCGTCGGTCAGCTCGGCGAGCCTGCACCACTGCAGGTGGGCTTCCCCGTCCACCTGCACCGGGTGCGTCCGCTGCTGCGGCGTCTTTCGCAAAGCATGTTGTGCCGCAATCCATTTCGACGCCAGCCGGTCGATGACCGCGCCGAGCGTCTCGGTGTGCAGTGAGGCGCCGCCGCGATGCTCGACATTGCCTGCCACCCAGCTGTCGATCTGTCCGACAAGTTCGGCCCGGTGCCCGTCGATGTCCTCCACCAGGTGACTGCACGCCGCGACCCGCCGATTGCCCGCCTCGGGGTCATGCGCCGCTTCCATCGCCTGGTGCCGCTGCTCATGGCATTCGACGAGTTCGCGCGCGGCCGCGAGCACACTGTGCTTGTTGCGGTTCTGGCCGTCACGGAACGCGCGCAATAGCTCGGCAGGTGGCGGCAGCGCTTCGGTTCCGATACGGACTCCGGCGTATTCGGTTGGCATGTTGCACGCACCCCTGCTAACGATCCATTCTGGATGCGCCAGGGCCGAGGGGGATTTCGGGGAGGGGCACCCCTCGGCTCCGGCGCAGCCCCGTGCTCGGACGTCACCCCCACAGTCCACCAGCACGGCAAAGAAACCGGGAAATCCGCGACGATGCGATGAGGAAGACGGCCCGAGAAATCGGGACTCTTTCAGGAAAGCGCGGTTGCCGAATCCGCGCAATAGTATGGTGTACAAATCTGAAAGCCGCTTGTAAATCGTTATGATCCGTCACGGATCGGTCACAAGATCATACGGTCGGCTGTTCCGCCGCGAACGCGATAGCGCATGAGCAGCAACCGCTTCGGCGCGGCGGCTGCATGCCGACGTTGGATAGGCTAGCCTCGATCTTTGTGCCCGCTTACGTGTCCTCACCCGAACTGACCTTCGGGTTCATGTTCGCGCTGGAAGACCCGGAGCGAATCGGCGAGGTCGTGCGCACCCTCATCTTGCGGAAGACCGTTTCGGTATTTCGGCTGGCCCGGCTGTCCGACGACGACGGGCCGCCGGAGCGCTACGTGGTGAACTGGGCGGTCATACCTCAGATTTCGATCACCACGCAGGTGCCGGATCAGGACGAGCTGCGCGCGCAGGGCACGATGCTGGTCAACGCCTTTCTCAGCGAGGACGGGGAAGTCAGCCTGTATTCCGCACAGGAGAACGGTCCGGTCTAGTCCTGCCAGTCCGGAACGCCGAACAGCGCCATGGTGATCTGGTACAGGTGTGCACTCAAGTTCGGCAATGCCTGCGGCCCAGGCCCGTCGAGACAATCGCGAATGCGATCGTCGACGGCGCCGATGAGTGCCTCGAAGGTCTCGGGCGGGATGTCCACCGGGATATCGCCTGCGGTGCGGCCGATCCGGAAGGCCGCGTGCATCCGGTGGGCGAGCAGCGTTTTCAGCTGACGGCGTTGTTCGGCGACGATCGGCCCGGCGACCAGGCATTCGATGTGCAGCGCGCGGGCGTAGATCCCGTTGTCGGACAACAGTTGCAGATAGGTCTGCAGTGTCGTCCGGATGAGGGCACGCCATTCGGCGCGCGGCGTGGCCGCGACGCTGGTGTCGAGTTCGCCGAGCACCAGCCCGACGGCCGCCTCGAATGCCTCGGAGAAGCAGTCGTCCCGGCCGCGGAACAGTTCGTAGAAGGTGCGCCGGGAGACGTTGGCGCGGGCCACGATATCGCTGACAGTTGTTGCCGCATAACCACGTTCGGCTACCGCCTCGACCACGCCGAGGTACATCCGCATGCGCTGTGAGTGTGCGACCGCCTCCGGTGCCAGGCCGTGTGTGCCGCGCGGTAGGCGGCCGCGGTCTACGCCGGCTTCAAGTCCCATCCCCTGAGGATAGACACCGCGTCGATGTGACCCGGGCCATACTTGCCCAATTGATGTGAGTCCGGTTACTCTCACATCTTCGATAGGTACGGCAGCGTTTTTAAGCGGGTCAGCCAGGAGATTCGATGTCGATGAAGACAGTTCGCCGCACGCTGGTCAGCACGGGAGTGCTGACAGTCGCCGCCGCAATGACCGCACTGTGGATCGTGCCGAGCCCGGCGGTCGCGGAAACCCAGCCCGACGGCGGCGCACTCGCCGCAGGGTGGATCGCCGCCCATGACGGCCCGCCGAAGTATCCAGGACCGGTGCACATCGACTTCGACGTGCCGGTCACCATGAGCGACGGAACGGTGCTGAAGGCCAATATCTATCGTCCGGTCGACGCCGCAGGACGGATCGTGGAAGAGCCACTGCCGACCATCGTGAACCTGACCCCGTACACCAAATTCGCTTCGTTGCTCGCCGACATCGCCCTGAACATTCCGGTGCTGTCCGACGCATTGATCGAACTGGTCAACAGATTCGACTTCGGCGGCACACCGTTCGACTCGATCACCGATCTGACCAGAGCGGCCAGCGGCGGTGCGCCGCGCACGTTCGCCGCCGACCGGAAGCTGGTGCAGCAGGGCTACACCTACGTCGTCGCCGATGTGCGCGGTACCGGGTATTCGCAGGGCTCCTGGCAGTTCTTGCAGCAACGAGAGACCGAGGACACTCTGGAATTGATCGACTGGGCCAGTAAGCAGGCGTGGTCGGATGGCAACATCGGAATGTCGGGGCTCTCGTACTCCGCCATCAATCAATTCAAGGCGGCCGAGCAGAATCCACCGGCGCTCGAGGCCATTTTCCCGGTCGAGGGCAGTACCGATGTGCTGACCGACGTCGCATTTCCTGGCGGTGGCGTCGGGTTGTTCGGCCCGCTCTACATCGCCGGGGTCGACATCATCTCGAATTTCCCGGACCTGGTCGGCATCGCGCTCGGTCATCTGGACCTGAAATGGCTGGTCGACCGGATCGAGACACCGCTGGAATTCTTCGACTACTTCTTGATGGCGTTGTCGCTCAACGTGGATTCGGTCCCGGAACCGCTCAGGCAGCAGACGATGCCGGGTAGTTCGCTGCGCAACGCGTGGACCGACAGTCATCCGGAGCGGATCCAGGTGCCGTCGTTCGTCTACGGCGGCTGGCACGACATATTCGCCTCGTCCAGCGCGCGCTCGTTCGCCGACATTCCGCTGCCGCCGGAACGTAAGAAGCTGATCATGGGCGACACCTACCATGCCAATCCCGGATCCGGCTTCGGGAATCCGGGTCGGCCACCGCGGTTGGATGTGCTGCAGATGGCCTGGTTCGACAAGTGGCTCAAGGGGATCGACAACGGCATCGATCAGTATGGGCCAGTTGCGCTCTGGCAACAGGGCAGCGGTTGGACCACCACGTCGGAGTTCCCGCGCCGGGGGATGGAATACCAGCGGATGTATCTCTCGCCGGCCCGTAGCGGCACGGCGAACAGTGTCTACGACGGGTCGCTGAGCGGGCAAACACCTACGGATGCAGCACAATTGACGGTCTCGCCGGTCACCGGCATCACCTCGCTGTGTTCTCGGGACGCCGCGGTCGAATCCACCGGCGTGCTCAGCGTTGCCAACTTCTGTGGGCGCGATGATCGCATTCACGAGCTGGGCGGGCTCACCTTCACCGGTGCCCCGGTCGGCGAGCCGACGATGCTGTCCGGCCCGATCACCGTGCATCTCAACACGAAGTACGACAACGTCGAGGGCTACTGGGCGGTCACGGTGAACGATGTTGCGCCGGACGGACAGTCGACGGTGCTGGCCAGCGGTCAGCTCGCGGCGTCGATGCGCGCCATCGACGAGGACAAGAGCGAGAAGGATGCCGACGGCGACTACACGCGCACCGTGTACAAGCTGACGTTCGCCGACCGGCAGCCCGTTGTGCCGGGGCAGCCGACCACGCTGGACGTCGCGGTCAACCCGGTCGACGCGGTGCTGCAGCCGGGACATCGCTTGCGCGTCAACGTCTTTGCCAGTAATTTTCCGCGTGGCTTCCTCGCGCCGCCGATGCTGTTCGACGGCGGGATCCTGAATGCGCTGACGCCGCAACATGTGGTGCTCGATCCTGCGGCGCCCAGCTTTGTGAACCTGCCGGTGGGCAGGCCGCTCGGCTGAGCAACTAGGTGGAGCTGATCCGCTCGCGTGTCGAGGCTCGGGGGACGGTGAGGGGATCAGCTCCGTCACGATTTACGGCGGAGTTTGCGACGCTCCGAACCCGTGCACCCCTATTTGTTGGCGTGTCGGTACCTGATCGTGGTCTCGCAGGTCTCGTAATACGCGACAATCAGGACATTCCGCACCTGGTTTGTGGCGTGGATCGAAAGCACCTGAAAGGAGCGTCGATCATGGAACCCGAGAACGAACTCGCGAACTCGAATAAGCCGGCCGATCCGGTCAATCCTGTTCGTGTCCGAGGGGATCTGGATCCCGCGTTATCCCGGTGGATGTGGCTGGTCAAGTGGATCCTGGCCATTCCGCACTACATTGTGCTGTTCTTCTTGCACATCGCCTACTTCGTTTTGACGGTGGTCGCTTTCTTCGCGATCTTGTTCACCGGCAAGTACCCGAAGGCGATATTCGACTTCAACGTCGGAGTAGTCCGCTGGAGCTGGCGGGTCGGCTTTTATGCCTTGTACGTGGTCGGGACCGACAAGTATCCGCCGTTCAGCCTGCAGGCGAACGACGAGTACCCGGCCGACCTCGAGATCGACTATCCGGAGCAGCTGAGTCGCGGGTTGGTGCTGGTGAAGTGGTGGCTGCTCGTGCTGCCGCAATACCTGATCCTCATCGCACTGACCAGCGGAGGATCCTGGGGAATGGGAGACAGCGACAGCTGGGGCGTGGTCACGAGCATCCCGCTGATGTCGATCCTGTTGTTCGTCGCGGTGATCGGGCTGCTGTTCACCGGGCGGTATCCGCAGGGCCTGTACGACTTCCTCGTCGGCATCGCCCGCTGGACCATCCGGGTCCAGGTGTACGCGGGCCTGATGCGCGACGAGTATCCGCCGTTCCGGCTCGATCAGGGCGCACGCGAACCCTGAACACGCTGAACCGCACCACAACTGAAGAGAACGACGGATCCGCCCGCCGGCTCAGCGGGCGGATTCGTATATCCGGCGCACCACGTCCTCGATCTCGGGCTCCTCGATGGACAGATCGCGCACCTCGGCCCGATCGGAGACGGCTGCGAGCAGCCGTGCCGCGGTGGTCCGTTCGGGGTCGAAGGCCAGCCGCTGCCGCATCCCGCCCGCCTCGGACGCCAGCAGTTGCGCGCAGGGTAGGTCGTCGATATCCGGTGTCGGCTCGGCCAGGTCGACGACGAGCACGCGCCGCGCGCCGACGGTGGCCGCAAGCCCGGTCAGCGACCCGTCGTAGACCAGGCGGCCGTGATCCACCACGAGGACACGGTCACAAAGCCTTTCGATGTCGCCCATGTCGTGCGTGGTCAGCAGCAGCGTGGTGCCGCGATCGGCCCGCTCGGCGCGCAGGAATTCGCGAAGCCGCTGTTTGGACAGCACGTCGAGCCCGATGGTCGGCTCGTCGAGGATCACCAGCTCGGGTGCATGAAGCAGTGCCGCAGCAACTTCGGCGCGCATGCGCTGGCCCAGCGAGAGCTGGCGCACGGGGGTGTAGAGGGTGTCGGCCATCTCCAGTTGCTCGATCAACTCGTGCGTCCGTTTGCGCGCGGCATCGGGCTCCAGTCGGTGGATGGCCGCGAGTATCGAAAACGACTCGCGCAGCGGCAGATCCCACCAGAGCTGGGAGCGCTGCCCGAACACCACGCCGATGCGCGCGGCGAGTTCGCGCCGCTGCCGGACCGGTTCGAGCCCACACGTGCGCACCCGGCCCGCGGTCGGCACCAGGATGCCGGTGAGCATCTTGATGGTGGTCGACTTGCCCGCACCGTTGGCGCCGATATACCCGACCGCCGCGCCTGGTTCGATCCGGAAGGTCATCCTGTCGACCGCGGTCAATACTTCGCGGCGCCGGCGCCAGCCCCTGCCGTCCTTGCGTGACAGCGTGAATTGCCTTGTCAGATCCTCGATGTCGATGATCGCGTCCGAAGAACAGGAATCCGCCACGCTTATCCGCCACCTCCCTGATAGTGCCGAGTACCGATCCGCCACAGGGCCAAGGCGATACCCCACACCCACAGCGCCGCCAGCGGCGCAAGCCAGGCCAGCCACGCGGGCAGCAGCGGCGGTCCTGGCAGGCCCAGCAGGGCGATGGTGGGTAGGTATCCGGTCAGCGACACCGGAATGGCGAACCCGAACAGGAGTTTCAGCGGTGTCGGGAAGACCGAGGCCGGCTGGATCGCGGCGAAGGAGCCGCCGTAGGTGAAGCTGTTGGTCAGCTCCGCCCCGTCGATCAGGAAGAATTGTAACCCTGCCGCGCAGACGAACACGCCGCCGAACAGGGCGATGCTGCTCGGTAGCGCGATCGCCACCAGCGCGAATGTGGTCGGCCCCCAGTCGATGTCGTTGCGCCACAGCCCGACGCCGAGCACCGCCGCCGAGACGCCTGCGCGGGCAAAGCGGCGCAACGAGATGTCGCTGGTGATCAGTTGGAGCAGCAAGGGTTGCGGGCGTAGGTGATACGCGTCGAGCTGGCCCATCCTGATCAGCGTCGGCAGCGTATCGAGGTGACCGAACACCACCTGAGCCAACGCGAAGGTGGTCTGGCCGAAGCCGAACAGCAGCAGCGCCGCGTTCAGGTCGAGCCCGCCGAGCGCCCGGACATTGGTGAAGATCACCCATACCTCGGCGAATTCGACGATGCCGATCAGGAACGCGCTGAATACCTCACTGGCGAAGGACAACCGGTAGGACTGCTGGGCTCGGATCCGGGAACGGAGCACGGCCGTGTACGGGGTGGCCCAGGTTCCGGCCCGCCCGGCGGCCGCGTCAACCACCTTGCACCTCCAGTCGGTGCCGCCCCGCGGTGAGCAACACGCGGCCGAGCGCGCCGATCACCAGCACCCAGAACAGTTGCACCACAACCGCTGCCACCGCGCCGCTGCCACCGACCCGCCCGGACAGGATGTCGACCGGTGATTGCAGGATCGACGGGAACGGGGTGGCATGCGCGATGGCGTGTAGCCAGTCGGGGAACATGTGCACCGGCACAAAAAGTCCGGCGAGGAAGGTGCCGCAGGTTTGGTAGAGCACCCGCAGACCTCTGGTCTCGACAACCCAGAATCCGATCAGGGTGACCGCGAACAGGCACAGGAACGAGATGATCACCGCGAGAACCACGCTGGCGGTCCCCAGGGCGAGGGCGGCGGGCGTGGTCGGCATGGTCAGCCCGAAGGTCAGCATGCCGACCAGCACACTCGGTACCACGCGCGGCCCGAAGGTGCAGACCGCTCGCCCCAGATCGGCGGCGAGATAGGCGAATTGGACGTCGACCGGGCGCAGGAAGTCGATCGCGATGTCGCCGTTCTTCACTCGTTCGACCAGCTCGAGGGGTGGTCCCATGAATTGGGTCGCGCCGAGCAGGCCCTGGGAGATCCAGACGTAGGCCGCGACCGATCCCTCGGTGTAGCCGCCGAATTCGCCCGCTGAGCGTACCGCGGCGATGAGCACGGCCGCCCGGACGAACCCGAAAACGCAATTGGTGAACAGCCCGGCGAACATCGCGAGCTTGTACTGCGACTGTCGTCGGAAACCCGCTTTGGCGAGGTGCACATAGACCGCTAGGCCGCGCTGCGGGTGCCCTCGTGCGGCGAGCCATCCGTCCCCCGCTGCTCTGCCGCGCACAAAGAGTCAAGCCTAATGTCCGTGAGCAGACACGCGGAAGCGTTCCGCACGGTTTTTGGAAAAGTGCCACACAACGATCTCGGCAATGTTAGAAACGTGATCCCTTCGGATTGTCCGGAGGGTGCTCACCGCCGCGGTCCGCGCCGTCTGTCGCTGACCGACGGATTCGGCACCCCTGCCACGAAATTGCTGGAAAAATAGTCCTGGCGTGACCAGCACATGACATGGCCGGGGTTGGTTGCCATACTCAGGCGCAACGACTGGCGACGATCGGGCACAGGTGTCCGGTTAGCGCAGTAGGCTGGTCATCGAATCATGTCGCGGTAGCGAAAGACTGGGAACCCGGGAGGGGAACGGTGGACACGCTGAAGCTCGACCCGGCGGCGGTAGCCGCCTACACCGCGATCGCCGACGCGGTATCCCAACAGCTCGCGGACGCGGCGGCGGTCGCCTCCGGCGCGGTGAATCCGGACCAGCTGGCCACCGATCTCGGGCTGGTCGGCGCGGATTTCGCGGCCAGGTTCGCCACCGCGGTGTCCGAGCACGCGCAGGCGCTGTCGACCGCTGGGCAACTCGTCGGCACGTACGGCCAGGTACTGCGCGGCTACAACGCCGACATGCAGGGTGTCGACGCCGACACCGCAGGCGCCATCACCCGAACAGGGGAGACGCTGACATGAGAAGCCTTTCCGGACTACGCCGCAGGCCGCAAGCGCCGACGACCGACACGGTCGCACCTGCCCCGATGTACCTGGACCCGAACGTCGATCCGCCGATCGTCGCCGCGCTGGTGAAGCCGCTGCTGCAGCTGCGCGCCAGCCTCGGCACCGGCGTCGCGACGCCGAACCAGACCACCACCAGTGCGCTGTCCGCCGCATCGACCCGGGCTGCCGACGTCGAGGGTCCGCACCGCGACGGCCTGCACGCGCTGGAGTCGACGTGGACCTCCCGCGGCGCCGACGCCGCGGTGCCCGCGCTGCGCACCACCCAGACCGAGATCGGCGAAATCTCCGACCGCGGACCGGCTTATCTCGGGGTGCTGTCCGACGCGCACGCCACCAGCTCCCGCGCGGCGCGCACGGTGGACCAGATCATCGCGGACTTCCGTCGCGATGCGCGCGAGATCCTCGGCAACGCCACCGCGGCGCCGGACACCGACGCCGTGATCGCGCGGGCGAGTCAGGCCCTGCGCGACGCGCTCACCACGGTCAACGTCGCGAAAACCGAGATGGACGACCACAGCAGGCGACTCGACGCGATGGGCCCGCTCACGGTCACCCAACCCTCCGGCGTCACCACCTCGCCGTACAACGCGGTCGGCCCGTACGGCACCGGCACCGGCGGCACCGTTCCCTTCGGGCAGGGCACCACGGTTCCCGGCACCGGACAACCGATGGATCCGGCGCTCGCCGCGCAACTTCAACTGCAGCAACAGTTGATCAGCGCCGGTGTGCAGATCGGGACCACCGCGATCAACGCGGGCGTCGACATCGGCACCAACATCATCGACAAGATCGCGGGCATCGGCACCCACATCATCGACAAGGTCGCCGATGTCGGCACCCACGCCATCGACACGGTGGCGGCCGGGGCGGACAAGGCGGTCACCGAGGCGATCCGGCCGGGCAGCACCACCGGCGACAACTCAGCGAGCGCGAACTCCCCGGGCTCGCCGAAGCTGTTCGACTTCGGTGCGGGGACCGGCGGGCGGCCGTCCGCGCAGCCGTCGACACCCGCGCCGAGCGGACCCGGCACGGTGATCCCACCCAACAACGGAGCCGCGTCGACCACGAGAGCCGAAGCGCCGCAACCCGAATCGCGTCCGGCGCCCGCCCCCGCGCCCGCGCCTGCCCCCTCGGATCCGGCGCCGCGGGCGGCCGATCCCGGCCAGCAGCATCATCCGGGGACCACCGGCGGTGTGGCGTTGCCGCCAGGGCCGGCCCCGGACGACAAGGAACACAAGTCGCGTGAGGGTCAGCTCGGCGTGACCGTGCCGACCGCTGTGGTTGCCGTGACCCCGGTGCTCGGCGACTACGACGATGACACCCTCTGACCCGAACCATCCGGGTCGGCAAGAAGGGCAAGGCAATCCGTTCGACACCGGGCTGCCCATGCTGCGCGTACCCACCGGCAAGGCACGGAAGCGACGGCGCTCGGCGGCCCGCCGCAACCCGATGCGGCGTCGAGATCCGGAGGTCTACGTGCCAGAACCGAACATCCCGGAGCGCCCGCCGAATCGGCTGCGGCGCACCGGGGACTGGGAGGAATGGCTCGACCCGCCCGTCGCGGCCGAGCCGCCGGAGCCACTGGACGAGCCGGATTACGCGGCGCGGGCAGCGGAGCTACCGCCCGAGAGCTACGACGACAATGTCGCGCCACCGCCGGCGATCATCAACCGGTCCGGCATCCATCCCGGTGTCCCGCTGCGACATCCCACGCGCCGCCGCGATCAGCAGCCGCGCGGCAACAAGGTGCTCGCTGTCCTGATCGTGCTCGGCGTCGGAATCGCGGTGGCCTCGATCCTGGCCACCGCCATCAACGGATTCGGTTCCGGCACATCGTCGACCGCGGCCACCTCCGCTGCGTCGGCGGTGCCAGGCCCGACCGGCACAAGCACCGTAAGCACAGCGACGTCGGCGCCGCCGCCCGCGCAGGCCTCCGCCCTGGCGACCCAGGGGTGCGAACAGAAGCGCACCGCCGACGTCGTCTCCGGCACCGATCCCGGCGGCACCGCCAACGGACCCGACGCGATCCTCGCCTTCGAATACGCCTACTACGTGGAACGCTCCGGCTATCGCGCCCGCGCGGTGGTCGCCGACAACGCGATCGTGTCGCCCGCCGACCAGATCCAGCGCGGCATCAACCTGATTCCCGTCGGCACCCGCTACTGCGTGCAGATCAGCCGCTCCCGCGACGGCGACGACGGTCTCGCGCACTGGGAAGTGAAACTGACGCAGCAGTATCCAGGTGAGCAGCCGCGGACCTTCACTCAGCTCATCACGACCAGGACCCTCGCCTCCCGCACCCTCATCACGGCCATCGCGTCCGCCTGAGCGCCGAATCCCGTTCCCGCGGTGGACGGTTCGGTGACGAGCTGGAGTACCCCCGGCAATGCGGGCACGGAAAGTGACGGCTGGGCACCGCGCCGTCGCGTTGATACCGTTCGGTCGGAAGAAAGGGGATCCGAGATGCGTGTCGACAAGCAGGCGGTAGGCGAGGTCGCGGCGGTGGTCGGGTTCATCTTGTCCGCAGTGATCGCGAGTGCGCCGCACCCCTGCGCTGAGGTCATCGGTGCGACGAGTGCGGTGGATCAGCAAGCACCAGGTGTGATTCCGTTAACACCGGAGCGAGCCACGACGATCACCCGGTAAGCGTGTTGTTACCGAGGGTTTCCCTCGGTAACGACCCTTGTTTGCCAATGCCATGTCTGACATGGTTGTTCGCACCCGATCGTAAGACGGAGAAGGCGAGTCGAGGCGATGATGTCGCTGCTGTGGATCATCCTGCCGTACAGTGCCTTTCTATCTTTCGCGGTCGGCCACGTCTGGCGGTATCGGCACGACCGTTTCAGTTGGTACATCACCGGGCCCGATGTCGATCGGGCGCAACGGATCGGGGCGCCCGCGCTGCGGATCGGCATCGGGATGCTGGTTGTCGTCCGGTTGACCGACCTGTTCTTCACCGGGCCGCACAATCATCCCGACGGGCCGCTCGACATCGTTCTCGCGGTGGTCGAGGTGTGCGCACTCGTGGCCGGGTCGGTCGGCGCCGTGCTGGTGTTCGTGCCGGACATGATCGGCACGCCGGCCAGGCAGGCGGTGACGCCGTTGGATCGCTTGACCTTTCCGCTGATGGTGGCCGCGCTGCTGTCCTGGGTGGCGGTCAAGTTCGACCCGAACTCCTCCGCCGGTGCGAATCTGACCACCGAAACGCTGTTCACCTGGTTCCGGTCGCTGTTCACGCTGCATCCGAATCCCGAAGCGATGGCCAATGCCCCGTTGATCTATCAGGCTCGCGGGCTCGCGGTGCTGTCGTTCCTCGCGATCTGGCCCTACACCCGGCTGGCAGGCATCTTCGCCGATCCGGTCATTCGCTTCATCCTGCGGATTCGGCCCGAACTCGCCGCGAGTCGCACCCGATTGCGCGCAGCTGGGCAACAGACCTAACGGGTGCGATGGGCCGCAAAGCCGGATGTGTCATCGCCCTACAAGACCGACCAGTGTGGGCCATACTGCTGATCGGACGCCAGTGACGGCTCACGGGTCTGGTCCCGGACGTCCATAGCTGTTCGTACGACTGAAGGCGGGCCCATGGCGCAGGACAAGCACTTCGACGCGGCCGGGCCGATCGAGCGCCGCACCATCGAGGTCATTCCCGACGCGGAACGCCACGGCACCCCGCGCAGCCAGTTCACCCTCTGGTTCGGGGCGAACATGCAGATCACCGCGATCGTCGACGGCGCGCTCGCGGTGGTGTTCGGCGCCGACGCGCTGTGGGCGATCATCGGCCTGCTCGTCGGGAACATCCTCGGCGGCATCGTGATGGCACTGCACTCGGCACAGGGGCCCCGCCTCGGACTGCCTCAAATGATCTCCAGCCGAGCACAATTCGGCGTCTTCGGCGCGGTGGTTCCGCTGCTGCTCGTTGTGGTGATGTACCTCGGTTTCGCCGCGACGGGCACGGTGCTGGCCGGCCAGGCGGTGAACAAGATTCTGCACATCGACGACACGACGGTCGGCATCCTGATCTTCGGGGCGCTCACCGCGGTGGTCGCGGTCACCGGCTATCGGCTGATCCACGTCATCGGCCGGATCGCCACCGTGGTCGGCATTGTCGGCTTCACCTACCTCGGCGTCCGGCTGTGCACCGAGTACGACGTGAGCGCGTTCGTCGGCGTGAAGCCGTTCGACATGGTGACCTTCGTGCTGGCCATCTCGCTCGGCGCGGGCTGGCAGCTGACGTTCGGGCCGTACGTCGCGGACTATTCGCGCTACCTGCCGCGCTCGACCAGCGATCGCACCACCTTCCTGGCGACCTTCGCAGGCAGCGTGCTCGGCTCGCAGTGGTCGATGACATTCGGCGCGCTGGTCGCGGCGGTGGCCGGAAAAGCGTTCCTCGGCAACCAAGTCGGGTTCATCGGCGGGCTCGCGGGCCCCGCGGTGCTCGCCTTCCTGATCTACCTGGTGATCGTGGTCGGCAAGCTGACGGTGAACTGCCTCAACGCCTACGGCGGATTCATGTCGATGCTGACGTCGGTGAGCGCGTTCACCGGGCAGTCGCGCGCCACGCCCGTTGCGCGGGCCGCCTACATCGTCGGCTTCACCGCGGTGTCGATGGTCATCGCGATCGGGGCGAGCGCCGACTTCCTGGGCAACTTCAAGAATTTCGTGCTCACCCTGCTCATGGTGTTCACGCCGTGGAGCGCGATCAACCTGATCGACTACTACCTGATCTCGCGCGAACGCATCGACATTCCGGCGCTGTACGACCCGCAGGGGCGGTACGGGCGCTGGAACAGCACCGCGCTGGTCTGCTACGCGCTCGGCATCGCGGCTCAGATTCCGTTTCTGGCGCAGCAGCTCTATACCGGCCCGCTCACCGAAAAGCTCGGCGGCGCAGACATTTCCTGGATCGTCGGCATCGTGTTCACTGCGGCGATCTATTACCCGTGGGCTCGTCGGACGAGTAACCCGCCGGACCGGATGATCTACCCTGCGGCAACCATGCCGGATCCGGCGTCAGTGTGATTGCGCGGCAGGCTATTTGGCGTCCAGCATCGGCACCAGGTAGTGGCGGGCGAAAATCCTGGCCTGCTCGGCGGTGTCCAGCTCGATGGCCGAGGGCTTGGTCAGGATGAGCGACAAGGTGATTCGGATGTGCAGCTCGGCCACGGTGCGCAGATGCCGCAGCTCCTCGTCCGAAATCGTGGTGTCGCGGTAGAACTCGTGTTGCCACAGGGTCACGCAGAACTCGCGGAACATGTCGACGATCGGACCCGCGCCGACCGTCAGCGAGGGCAGGATGGCATCCGGCTCGGTTTCCAGGAGCCGACGCAGCAGCGGATGATCGCGCAGGAATTCGACGGTGTAGGCGCAGCTTTCGGCCATGCGATCGGCCACGGTCGGCTGATCGCTGGTGGCGGCGGTGCTGCCTGCGAGGTACTTGCGTAGCTCGGCGAGCAGGACGGCTTCGGTGAGCGCGTTCTTGCTGGGAAACTTGCGGTAGACCGTCGCGCGGCCGAGTCCGGCCCGCTTGGCGACGTCTTCCACGGTGGAACGCCGCCAGCCGACGACGGCCATCTGCTCGAAGGCCGCAGCCAGGATCCGCTCGGTGACCTCGTCTGCGTCATCGAGCAGGCGGAGCACCTCGGGATCGGGTGCCGCCAGCTTGTCCAGCAACGTGTCCCTCGTCACTTTCGTCACGGCTCTCCTTGTCGTCTCCCGGGCCTCAACAGTACCTTCGAGACGATCGGACGCTCAGTGTCTCATTTGTACCATACAATTCGGGAGCATGCATGGTGGCGATCTACCCTGCGGACCTGCGGGTTCGGGCGGCGCCGGCTCGATGGGTGGTTGTCGTGTCAGGTGCCGTGCGCGCCGCCGGTGCGGCCGAGATCGACGCCGATAGTCCTCTGCAGCAGATGCAACAGAATGAACACAAAGTGTTGCATCGGCCGGATTTTGGCCTTAGGGTCGAGCTCATGAAGCAGAGCATCGCCGCTCTCCTGGCCGCCGGATTCTTCGGCAGCAGGGACGAGTCCACCGATCGGACGGTGGAGCGGATCCTCGATGCCACCGTCGCGGAGGCGGCGGCGACCGGCGTCGCGCGCTTGAAGATCGACGCGATCGCCCGGCGTGCGGGCGTGAACCGGGCAACGGTCTACCGCCGCTTCGGCGATCTCGACGGTCTGATCGAGGCGACGACCATGCGCGAGGGCAGACGCATGGCCGACACCGTGTTCAGTGCGGTCGAGAACGTGCACGATCACCCGAGCCGGCTGGTCGAGGGTTTCGTGGCCTGCATGCGGATGGCCCGCGAACACCCGGTGATCGCGCGCACCGCGGCGCTGGAGCCGGACCGGCTCGTCGCCGCAGGCCTCGCCGACGACGCGGCGTTGCTCAAGCTCGGCAGCGGCGTTGTCGCCGAGCTGCTCCGGCAGGGGCAATCCGATGGCTACGCAACGCATTTGGATCCGGACGAGGCCGGACAAAGCATCGCGATGCTGTTCGCGGCCTGCGTGCTGATGCCGACCGCGCAGGGTATTGATCTGCGCACCGACGAGTCGATCCGCGCCTACGCGCGACGCACGTTGGTGCCCATGGTTTTCGGGCTGAGCACGTAGCTCGATGCCGCCCGAGCAGTGAGAGGTGGACAGGCGATGAGTAACCACGATGCAGTGGTCCCGCACGAGGACTACGGTTTCTTCGGCCCGGATTCGGTGGCCTGGAAGGTGTTCCGGTATCCGACGACCCTGTCGGTCGGGTTCCAGCGCACGGTCGTCACCGAGATGTACGAGCCGTTCCTGCTGGCGTCGGTGAACGACACCGGCGCGGTCAGCAAACGCCCCTCCCTGCGTTATGACCGAACCTTGCAGTACATGGCCACCGTCGTATTCCATGACAGCCGTTCGGTGTTGAAGGCTTCCGACATCCTGGTGAAGATCCACTCGAAGATCACCGGCACCGAGCCGATCAGCGGATTGCGCTACGACGCGAACGATCCCGAGGCGCAGCTGTGGATTCACCTGACGGCCTGGCATTCGGTGCTCTACACCTACGAGAAGTTCGGGCCGGGCAAACTGACTCCGGCAGAAGAGGATCAGTACTGGGCGGAGTGCGCGCGGGCCGCGCAGTTCCAGACCATCGACCTCGACACCGTGCCGCGTTCACGCGAAGAGATGCGCGCCTACTACGCGCGGATGCGTCCCATTCTCGCGGCAACCGAAGCGACACAACAGCATGTCGATCAACTGCTCGACAGCGCGTCGACGCTGTTGCCGGACTCGCCGGTGTTGTGGCCGGTCGCGAAGCTCACCCAGACGGTGTTCCGTAAGGCGACCATCGCCACCCTGCCCGGCTGGATGCGCAAGATGGGCGGCGTGCATCAGTCGGCGGTGACCGACGCGGTGGTGACCGTCGCGATGCGCGCCATGTTTCGAATGCTCGCGCAAAGCGTTGCGGCTCAACGATTCGTCCTCGGCATGGCCAGCCCGCTGACCGTTCCGGTGGTGGATCCGATCCTGTGCGAGGTGACCCCGGACAACCCCGTGGTCTGGTCGCCGGAACAGGCTCGCGCCCACTACGGCGTCGAAACTCCCGTCGAGCAGTACGCGCGGATCCGTGCGGCGCGCGACGCACAGCCCATGCCCGAGCACGCTGCTCCCGACGGGAGTCAACCGCTGCTCGCTTTCGGGTGAGCACGAAGGAGGATAGATGTCGGTGACCCGGGCTCGGATTGCGCAATATCTCGCCGCCGCAGGCATTTTCATCGCTGTGGCGTGGCAGTCGGATCTGACGAAGTTCGCAGTGACGAACCTGGTGATCCAAGGTGTCCTCTTCGGCGTCTTGGCGAGTGTGCCCGCGTACCGCACCGGGCACATGAGCTACGTCGACCTGGCCTGGTCCTGGGGTCTGGTCGAGCTCGGTGTGCTGACACTCGCGCTCGGCGGCATCGACTCGTCGCTGACGGTCTCGGTCGGCGTCATCTACGTGGTCATCGGCCTTCGGCTGGGGATCTGGGCGACGCTCGCCGGGACCACCGGTGCGCTGACCGGGGACGCGGCGCGCTACCGATATCGGCGGTTGCATTGGGAGACAGCCGGTTTGCGCAATGAACGACTGTCGGTCCAGGTCGAGATCATGCTTCGCGGGCTGGCCAACATGACCATTTTGGCCATTCCCGCGTTGCTTGCCGCCGCGCATCCGCGTTCGCTCGGTGTGGTCGAGATCGTGGCATTGGTGTTGTGGGCGTTGTTCTTCGGCTTCGAGTCGGTGGCGGACTGGCAGAAGCCGCAGTTCCTCGAACGCGTCGAACGGCTGGCGAAGCGGCGCACCTGCGACGTTGGCCTCTGGCGATACAGCCGCCACCCCAACTACTTCGGGCAATGGATGCAGTGGAACGCGGTGATCCTGCTCGTCCTGCCGACCCTGATCAGCCGCCGCGACGACACACCCGGCGCGCTGTGGGTGATCACCCTCATCGGTCTGCTGAGCATTTCCGCGGTGCTCTACTACACGCTCGTCTATTACACCGGCGCCGTTCCCACCGAGTACTACAGCGTGCAATCGCGGCCCGACTATGCCGAATACCAGCGCACCACCAACCGGTTCTTCCCAGGGCGCCGTCGCGAGGACAAGCCGGAGCCGCCGTCGCCGACGGAGCCACCGACCGAGGTGTTCCCGGCGGTGCCGCAAGAGTTCAACGGGACGCAGGTGTTCGATCCGACGGTGCAGATCAACCGCAGCGGCTGGGTCGTCCCGACCATCGAATGACCGCGCTGACCAGCCATGACACCGGTCAGCCTTGCGTTTCACGAGGCCGTCGGCGTGGTCGGCGGCTCGACCGGATACGGACGGAGGATGATGGGCAACCGTGCCTCACGATTCGAACGTCCCTGACCTGAAGCCACGCAGCCGCGACGTCACCGACGGCCTGGAGAAGACCGCGGCGCGCGGCATGCTGCGTGCCGTCGGCATGGGTGACGACGATTGGGGAAAGCCGCAGATCGGGGTGGCCTCGTCCTGGAACGAGATCACCCCGTGCAACCTCTCGCTCGATCGGCTCGCCCGTGCCTGCAAGGACGGCGTGTTCGCGGGCGGCGGGTTCCCGATGCAGTTCGGCACCATCTCGGTGTCCGACGGCATCTCGATGGGGCACGAGGGGATGCACTTCTCCCTGGTGTCGCGGGAGGTGATCGCCGACAGCGTCGAGACGGTGATGCAGGCCGAGCGGCTCGACGGCTCGGTGCTGTTGGCAGGCTGCGACAAGTCGCTGCCGGGGATGCTGATGGCGGCCGCGCGGCTGAACCTGGCCAGCGTTTTCCTCTATGCCGGGTCGATTCTGCCTGGCATCGCCAAAATGTCCGACGGCAGCGAGCGCGAGGTGACCATCATCGACGCGTTCGAGGCGGTCGGCGCCTGTTCGCGCGGGCTGATGAGCCGCGCGGATGTCGACGCCATCGAGCGGGCGATCTGTCCTGGTGAAGGCGCGTGCGGTGGCATGTACACGGCCAACACCATGGCCAGCGCGGCCGAGGCGCTCGGCATGTCGCTGCCGGGCAGTGCGGCGCCGCCGGCGACCGACCGCCGCCGCGACGGGTACGCCAGGCGCAGCGGGCAAGCGGTGGTCGAGCTGATCCGGCGTGGCATCACCACATCGGACATCTTGACCCGCGAGGCCTTCGAGAACGCGATCGCGGTCGTGATGGCGTTCGGCGGTTCCACCAATGCCGTGCTGCATCTGCTTGCGATCGCGCACGAGGCGAATGTCGAACTGACGCTTGCCGATTTCGCGCGCATCGGCCGCCGGGTGCCGCACCTCGCCGACGTCAAACCGTTCGGCAAACATGTGATGACCGACGTCGACCGGATCGGCGGCGTGCCGGTGATGATGAAGGCGTTGCTGGATGCCGGTCTGCTGCACGGTGATTGCCTCACCGTGACCGGCCGGACCGTCGCGGAGAACCTTGCCGATATCGCACCGCCGGATCCGGACGGCAAGGTCGTCCGTGCGATGGCGTCGCCGATCCATCCCACCGGCGGCATCACCATCCTCGAGGGTTCGCTGGCGCCCGGCGGGGCCGTGGTGAAGTCGGCCGGGTTCGACTCCGACGTGTTCACTGGCACCGCAAGGGTTTTCGACCGCGAGCGCGCCGCAATGGACGCACTCGAGGACGGCACCATCACCGCAAACGATGTCGTCGTCATCCGCTACGAAGGCCCCAAGGGCGGCCCCGGTATGCGCGAGATGCTCGCCATCACCGCCGCGATCAAGGGCGCGGGCCTCGGCAAAGACGTGCTGCTGCTGACCGACGGCCGTTTCTCCGGCGGCACCACCGGCCTCTGCGTCGGACACGTCGCCCCAGAAGCAGTGGACGGTGGCCCCATCGCCTTCGTCCAGGACGGCGACCAGATCCGCCTCGATGTCGGCGCAGGCACCCTCGACCTCCTCATCGATCCGGCGGAACTCGCCCGCCGCGCCGAAGGCTGGAAACCCTTGCCGCCCCGCTACACCCGCGGCGTCCTCGCCAAGTACGCGAGACTAGTCGGCTCCGCCTCGTACGGCGCCGTCTGCGACTGACAACCCGTCCACGGCTGAGCGGTGGACCCTTCGGTGTCCCACAAACCCTGCCTACTGTTCACACAGGTTGCTCGCCCTGTGAACAGTGGGCAGGGTCTGTGATCTCGCCGGACCAGACACTCTGCCAAGGTAAGTGGTGTGTATCCCGGTGTGGGGGAGGTGCTGCACTTCTCCGAAGACCCGACCATCGAGCGGTTCGTTCCGCACGTCGCGCGGACCGCGCAACAGCCCGAAGAGTATGTGTGGGCGGTGGATAGCGTGCGCTCGCCCGACTACTGGTTTCCCCGTGACTGCCCGCGGGTGCTGGCGTGGGTGGCGCCGACCACGACCGCCGCCGATCGCGAGCGGATCATCGGACCCGGCGGCGGAGATCGGGTGCACGCCATCGAGTTCCGCTGGTTGGCCGCGCTGCAGACGGTTGATCTGTATGCCTATCGACTGCCTGCGGCTCCGTTCCGGCCGTTCGATGCCCCGGTGTCGCACGCCATGGTGGCGACGGTGCCGGTCGAGCCGCTCGGACCGGCGCAGCCCGTTGGTGATCTCCTCGGCCTGCACGAGCGTGCGGGCATCCAGTTGCGGATACTGCCGAACCTGATGGATTTCTGGGATGCGGTGCGGTCCAGCTCATTGGGGTGGAGCGGGATCAGAATGCGTGGTGCGCAACCACGTTCGGCGCTCAGCTGAGGTGCAGGTCCGAGAGGCCGAGCAGGGCGGTCACCTGGTCGGCGGGCATGGGGTAATGGAAGTGCCAGCCCTGGGCGGTGTCACAGCCGAGATCGCGGAGCAGATCGGCCTGATGGCGGGTCTCGACGCATTCGGCGGTGACGGTGAAGCCGAGGGCATGGGTCAGGTTGATGATCGTTTCGAGCAGCAGCAGATCGGTGGGGCTCGCGGTGTCCGGCGTGCGGATGCGCTGGATGAACGGGCCGGCCAGCTTGACCACGTGCAACGGAAGTTGGCCGAGATAGGCCAGATTCGAGTAGCCGGTGCCGAAATCGTCGATGGCGATGCGGACTCCGGAGTCGGCGAGGGTGTGCAGCGCCCGCAGCGGGCGGCCGGTCGTCTGCATGAACGCGCGCTCGGTCAGTTCCAGCTGCAGCATGTTCGCGTTGATGCCGGTGTCCGCGATGATGTGCTGGACGTGGTCGAGCCAGGCCGGGTCGGCGACCTCGGCGGCGGACACATTGACGCTGACGGTCGGCGTGTGCGGATACCGGTTGTGCCACTGCCTGCTGTCGTGGCAGGCCCGCTCCAGCACCACCGCGCCGAGCGCGCCGATGTGGCCGTTGTCCTCGGCGAGGTCGACGAACCTGGCGGGGCTGAGCACGCCGAGGTCCGGATGCCGCCAGCGCACCAACGCTTCGACGGCGACGGTTTGCGCGTTCGCGAGCGACACGATCGGCTGATAGTCGAGGAAGAACTCGCCCTGCCGCAACGCCGACGGCATCGCCGCCGACAGCTCGGCGCTGGTGTGTTCGCGGCGGCCACGATCGGCATCGAAGATCGCGTAGCGCCCACGGCCCGCCGCCTTGGCCCAGTACATCGACGTGTCGGCGGCTTGCAGGAACTCACCTGCGGAGCAGCGATCGGCCCGTTCCTCCATCACGCCGATCGACGCCGAAACGGTCAGTTGATGTTCGCGAACATAGAACGGTTTGGCCAAGGCGTGCAGGACCGTTCTGGCCAGGCCCGCCATTTCGTTGACACCGCTGGAATGCGGCACCAATAAGACGAATTCGTCGCCACCCATCCGCGCGACGAGCTGATCGGCCCGGGTCGGGCACGCGCTGAGGCGCGCGGCCACCTGCGCGAGTAGTTCGTCGCCGACCGCGTGCCCGAAGGTGTCGTTGACGGTCTTGAAATGATCGAGATCGACGTAGCAGAGCCCGACCCTGGTGCTGTCCGCGAACGCGGCGGTGAGCGCATCGAAGAACCGGGACCGGTTCGGCAGCCCGGTCAGCTGATCGTGGTGTGCGCGGTACTGCAAGCGTTCTCGCAACGCCCGTCGTTCCGAGACGTCTTCCACCAGCACCAGCGTGTATTGCGGCTTGCCGTGCTCGTCACGGATGAGCGAGACGTTGATGTTGGTCCACACGGTGCCGCCGTCGCGATGCCGGTAGGCCTTCTCCAACTGCACGTTGTCGTACTTGCCCGCGAGGACGCCCGCGTACTTCTGCCACATGTCCGGGCCGTCTTCGGGGTGGGTCAGGTCGGTGACCGACAGCCGGAGCATCTCTTCCGGCTGATAGCCGAGCATGCCCGCGAACGCGTTGTTGACCTCGATGATCCGCCCGGTCATATCCGAGAGCCCGGTGCCGATGCCCGCTTGCGAGAACACCGCGCGCAACCGCGCTTCGCTGGCGCGCAGCTGCTGTTCCACCATGCGGCGGGCCGCGATCTCGGCCGCGCGGACGCTTTCCTGCTCGGCCAGCAACCAGCTGCGGAAGGCGCGCAGATAACCGGTGGCAAAGGCGGACAACAGCTCTGCCGCGCGGTCGGCGGGCACCGTGCCGACGAGGTAGGCGTTCAACACGGCAAGGGTGCGGCCGAGCACCTCGTCGCCGACGAAATGCGATCTGGCCAGCTCACTGCCGAGTTCGCCGACCCGGTCGGCCGGTTCGGTGGATGCGGCGGCGGCGATGAATTCTTCGGCAAGCGCGGCAAGCAGCAGGCGGGACTCGGCGGAACTCATGGGCACGACATGGTTGCGCGGCCCGCCACCGAGTGCGGCCGCCCACCGTTCGGCCAGTTCGGCGTGCGGTCCGCCAGGATCTGATCCCCTCCCGGCATCCGACGCCATAAGCTCAGATCGTAGTCCGGTTTTCCGTACCCTGCTTAATGGGAGCAACCGGACAGAGTCCATCCGGACGGAAGTACCCGCTGCGTTCCGCAAACTACACGTCCCAGTCAGCTATTCGCACGACTGGATTCACCCACCCCGCCGACTGCCATCCTCGAGCGGGACACCTGTGAACCCCGCTACGATGGCGGTGCTTTCGCGGGATATCGAGAAGGGTTCGGGATCGATGACCAGACCGAGTTGGGCACCTGAGGGAATCGATCTGGATCGGCCCAGTGCGTCCCGCGTGTACGACTACTTCGTCGGCGGCATGCACAATTTCGA
This sequence comes from Nocardia sp. NPDC049149, assembly GCF_043197455.1. Lineage (NCBI taxonomy): Bacteria > Bacillati > Actinomycetota > Actinomycetes > Mycobacteriales > Nocardiaceae > Nocardia > Nocardia sp. NPDC049149. The sequence goes on along the minus strand of NZ_JBICTD010000003.1, from coordinate 613,521 downwards.
GATCGACCGGATGCTGGCGCGCCAGATCGAGGCGTTCACGCCGAATGTCGCCGAAACCATGCGGGCCAACCGGGATCTGCTGCGCCGCTGCGTGCGCTTCCTCGTCGACGCGGGCATCACCCAGTTCCTCGACATCGGCTCCGGCATTCCCACCGTCGGCAATGTCCACGAGGTGGCGCAGGCTCGAAACCCTTCGGCCCGTGTGGTTTACGTCGATATCGATCCGGTCGCGGTCGCGCACAGCCGCGCCATTCTCGACGGTAACCCGGCCGCGGCGGTGGTCAACGCCGACATCGCCGCCCCCGACACCATCCTCGCCGACCCTCAGGTCGCCAAGCTCCTCGACTTCGACAAGCCGGTCGCCGTCCTACTCCTCGGCGTCCTGCATTTCGTCCCCGACGATGCCGATCCCGCGGCCGCCGTTGCCCGGCTGCGCGACACCGTCGCCCCCGGCAGCTATCTCGCCATCACCCACGCCACCCTCGACGGTCAGCCCACCGAAGTCCTTGAGGCGCAAAAGCTTTCCGGCCGCACCTCCACCGAAATAGTCCTGCGCACCAAGCCCGAGATCGCCACCTTCTTCGACGGCTGGACCCTCCTCGACCCCGGCCTGGTCCACCTCCCCCTCTGGCGCCCCGACAACCCCTCCGACGTAGGCGACCACCCCGAATCCTCCGGCGCCTACGGCGCCCTCGCCCACAAGGACTGAAGCGCGGAGCCGACCACTCAGGCGGTGGCGGTGCGGAGGGCGAACCAGCCGGTGGCGGGGTCGGCGAAGCCGTGGTACATCAGGCGGATTCGGTGGTCTACGTCGAAGTGGCGGTAGACGGCGAGCATGGCGGCGCGCATGGCCGCCTGCTGGAAGTCTTCGGTGCGGCGGAAACCGATGGAGTGTTCGGGGAGCAGCGCCAGGCGGGTGAGTTCGGCGGGGTCGTCGAGATCGAGGCCGATGGGTGCGGTGTCGGTGATGTGGTGGTCGTGCAGGATGGTGTTGACCTGGCCGGGATCGGGCCTGCCGGTGTGGAACGCGCGGAACTCGGTGCGCAGCAAGCGCGGATCGGTGATCGCGGATTCGGTTTGCACCAGCGCGATCAGGTCGGGGTCGCGGCGCGGGCCTGCGGTGTCGCCGCCGAGCGGGGCCTGCTCGAGCAGGTGCAGGATGCTGCCGCCGGGTATCAACGGTTCCGGCGCGAGAAACAGCGTGACGGTGGGGCAGACGCAGCCCCGGCCGAGCAGACACACCTTGCGATGCGATGGATCGGGCATCTTGCCTCCTCCATGAACGGACGACTGGCGCCGCCCTGGGATCGGGACTTCGGGAGTTGCCGACCGCTGTGCTGCCGTGGCGTTCCGGCGATCGACCGTGCCGCAGTTTTCTCAGTGTATGGAGCTCGGCGGCGCCTGTACACCGGCGCCGCCCGCTCGATTCAGCGCACGGGGAAGTTGAAATAGGTGTCGGGGAACGGTTCGTCGCGCAGCGTGAAGTGCCACCATTCCTCGGCGAGGTTCTTGAAGCCGTGCTCGTCCATCAACTGGGTGAGCAGCGTGCGCACCGCACGCTGGGTGCCGCCGGTGGCCGGGTTCGCGGTGTGTGACGCGGGGTCGAAGCAGTCGTAGCCGGTGCCGAAATCGAGGATGTTGTCGCGGTAGCGCTGCTCGGCGGGCAGGAAGCATTCGCGCAGCGGGTCACCGTCCCGATACGGCTCGGGATCGGCCGCGGGCAGCGCGACGATGCCGAGGTCGAGGGTGCTGCCGCGACTGTGCCCGGATTTCTCGGCGATGTAGCCGTCGCGGAACAGATTCGCCTTGTCGACGTTCGGGTAGAACTCCTTCTTCATCTTCACATCGCCGAGGTCTTTCGCCCATGCGACGAAGTGGTCGACGGCGCGCTGCGGGCGATAGCAGTCGTAGGTCTTGAGCGTGAGGTTCATCGACCGCAGCTCCCGCTGCACCTCGGCGAGCTTGGCCGCCGCCTGCTTGCTCAACAGGCATTTGGGTGCTTCGTAGCCGTTCACCACGGTGCCGAGGAAGTTGTGCTGCCCGAAATAGCGCGCTTCGACCAGGATCGTCGGATCGACATCGGTGATCGACACGAACGACGACTCGTCGGCCGCGGGTGGCGCGGGTGTGGTGCCTGCCTGCGGTGCGTCGGCGCCGGTGTCGCCGCACGCCGTCACCATCATCGCGATCACGCAGGCGAGTGCGGGTGCGCCGATGCGCCGTAACGATCGTCGGAACGTCATGTTTCTCCTCGCGATTCAGTTCTGGCTCAACTACTTTCGCTCACCCGCCGGGTCGCGGCGGAGACGAGCTCGGCACAACGATCGCATGCCGAGCCCGCACACCGCATTGTGATTCGCCGCCCGGTTCGGGGTCTTCATATGAAGCGGCAGTGTTTCGGCGGATACTGAACGAGTGAATATGGGCGAAGAGCTCGCCGCCGAGGCGGTGAGCGCGATGGAAGAGACCATCGGCATCGACGCCTGCGCCGAGCCGGGCTGGTTTCGATTCTGGTTTGCCGACCAGCGGTGGGAGTGGTCCGCCGAGCTCGCCGCGATGTACGGCTACCGGCCGGACACGGTAGCGCCGACCACCGACCTGCTGCTCTCGCACAAACACCCCGACGATCGGGAGCATGTCGCGGGTTGTATCGCCGCGGCGGCCAAAACCGGGCAGCCGTTCTGCGGCAGGCATCGGATCATCGACACCGCGGGGGAGGTGCGTGAGGTGGTCGTCGTCGGCGACCTCATGACCGATGACGACGGGGTCGTGGTCGGCACGTCCGGGTACTACGTGGACGTGACCGAACGGCTGGAGGAACAGCGCCAGGAAGTGCTCGAGGAGATCCTGCCCGAGGTGATCGAGTCGAGGGCGGTGATCGAGCAGGCCAAGGGCGCGCTGATCCTGGCGTACGGGGTGAACGCGGAGCAGGCGTTCCGAGTGCTGCGCTGGCGGTCGCAGGAGACCAACACGAAACTGCGCGATCTCGCCGCGCAGTTCGTGCACGAGCTCAGGTTGCTGAGCAATGACACCGCGGGGTTCCGCACTCGATTCGATCACCTCTTGCTGACCGTGCACGAACGGGTCGACGCTGCCCAGTAAGCGTTGTGGTCATGCCCCGTTCGGCGGCTGCCGGGACTTTTCAGCGAGGGTGTGTGCGATCAGCAGGAGATGGTCGACCTGGGTGCGGAGTTCGGGGGACGTGAGGTTCAGCGTCGGGATCTCGGCGATCAACTGCGCGGCCAGCGCACGAAGCTTGACGTTCGTCGCTTGCGAGCGCTTGCGTAGCATGCCGAACGCCTGCTCGGCGTCGATCCCGTAGACCAGCATCAACGCGCCCTTGGCCTGCTCGATCACGGCCCGCGTCGCCAATAGCTCGGGGGAAGCGCGTCCGAGGGACGGCTGGCCACGTTCCTCGACTGCATCGCTCATATCGCAGGACTACCCACCGAGCGGGTTGTTATGGGTCGGAGACCGTTCGGAGTCTCCCGTTCCGCCGATCGGTAGTGCCCGCCGAGCTCAGCGCCCGCTTCACGGCTCGATGCGGTCGAGTAGCCAGCGCGGGCCGACGGTCGTTGCGCCGAGCGCTTCGACGCGGTCACGGAGTCCGCGATCCGCGGTCACCACGGTGATCGACCGCTGTGGATCCGCGCCGATCGCCGCCGCGACCACGTCGACGATCGCGTCGTCTCCGGAACCGTCCGCCGCCACCACCCGCAGCCCGCCGAAATCCGCATCGGCCGCGTCCGTGACCGCGGCCCGCGCCGCCCCCTCGAGCACCACAACCACCTCACTGGGTTGATCCAGCCGCTGACCCACTGTGGTCAGCTGGACCAGCAACCGCCGTGCCGCGCCCGCCCGATCACGCCACCACCCGTCGGGCCGCGACCCGACCACATTCGCGGCATCGACCACCACCAGCGCAACCCCGTCATTCGCCACGTACTCAGTCTCCTCCCGGCACCGGCGGGTCTACCGCGGCGACCGTCCCGAGCGAATAATGACCGAAGTGTGACGCGCAGGCCGGACGGGATTTTCCTGCTCGGCGCACCCGTTGTACGGGGAGCCGATATGAGGAGGTCATGTGGCCAAGGAGTACAACAGGAATCCCGCGGCGGTCGCCGCACTCTCGCCCGAGCAGTACCGCGTCACCCAGGAGAACGGGACCGAGCGGGCGTTCACCGGTGAATACTGGGACAATCACGAGCCTGGTCTCTACGTGGACGTGGTGTCCGGTGAGCCGTTGTTCGCCTCGGTCGACAAGTTCGACAGTGGTTCGGGCTGGCCGAGTTTCACCAAACCGGTGGACGCGGAGAACGTGGTGCAGAAGCGGGACTTCAGTCATCTGATGATCCGCACCGAGGTGCGTTCGGCGCACGGCGGCAGCCATCTGGGGCACGTCTTCACCGACGGTCCCCGCGCGGAGGGTGGCCTGCGGTACTGCATCAACTCGGCGGCGCTGCGGTTCGTCCACCTCGACGCGCTGGAGGCGGAAGGCTATGGGCAGTACAAGGCTCTTTTCATGAAGGAGGACGTGTGACGGACACGCGAAAGGCGATTCTGGCCGGCGGATGCTTTTGGGGCATGGAGGATTTGATCCGTAGGCAGCCCGGTGTGCTCTCGACGCGAGTCGGCTACACCGGCGGCAGCAACGACAACCCCACTTACCGCAACCATCCCGGCCACGCGGAGGCCGTCGAGATCGTCTACGACCCCGCGCAGACCGACTACCGGGCGCTGCTCGAGTTCTTCTTCCAGATCCACGATCCGACGACGAAGGACCGCCAGGGTAACGACATCGGCACCAGCTACCGCTCGGAGATCTTCTACACCGACGAAGATCAGAAGCGGGTTGCCCTCGACACCATCGCCGATGTCGACGCCTCCGGTCTGTGGCCCGGCAAGGTGGTCACCCCGGTGACGCAGGCCCCCACCTTCTGGGAGGCCGAGCCGGAACACCAGGACTACCTGCTCCGGTACCCCGACGGCTACACCTGCCACTTCCCGCGTCCCGGCTGGAAGCTGCCGAAGCGGCAAACCACCGCGTAGTCGGCGGACGTCGAGTTCGCCTCGGTGCTCAGCAGTGCGGTCAGGGTCAGGCCGAAAGTCTCTCTCGGGTGCGACGGCGACGCGAAACGCGCGTCGCCGGCGCATCTGGTGAGGTCGAGGCCCGCACCGGCGCTCGAATACGTTACCGCTCAGTTCATTTCGGTGCCGGTGTAGAAGGCCGCGGTGCGTTCGTGTGCGGCCTGCGCTGCGTCGTCCGGCATCCCCGCCGTGCGCGCCTGCTCGGACCACCGGCGGCTGCTCTCGGTGATGAAGCGTTTGGCGTCGGCCGTGTGCAGCCACCCGGAGGACTCCAGCGGCGTGCGCGCGCCGGTGCTCTGGTAGTGGCCGAGGCCGGCGAAGCCGAGTTCCCAGCCGACGCCCAACGCGCCGGGTCCGAACTCCGACCAACGTGCACTGTCGATTTCGCCGCTGTGCGTCAGCGTCATCCTGGTCCGGTCGGGGGACTCCGCGGTGAGCCGTACCTCGATGCGCGAGGTTTCGCCGCCGAACTCCCAGGTAGTGGTGAATCCATGGGGTCGATCGCAGCTTTCGACGGTGCCGCTCGCATTGTCCTGCACCAGGAACCGTCCGCCGACGCGCAGCTCACCGGTGACCGGTGCGAACCAGCGGGCCAGCCGTTCGGTGGAGGTGCACGCGTCCCAGAGATCGTCGATGTCCGTCGCGTAAACCTGGCTCAATCCTAGTGTGGCACTGACTGTTTCGCCGTGCTCATCAGTCTTCAACGTACGATCGAGGGCGTCGAGCTGTTGATCGGTGTCCATGGTCGGCTCAGTCATTCCGGATTCCCTTCATCGTGGTGTTGCGCGCGAATGCGCTTGCCGCGGGCGATCTCGGTGTCCAGTGCCGCCATCCGGGTCGTCCAGAAGTGCCGGAAGTGCTCCAGCCAACGGTCCACCTCACGCAGTGGTGTCGTGTCGACAACGTAGAGCCGTCGCGCTCCTTCTGCTCGCACGGTGGCAAAGCCGTTCTCGCGCAACACTTTCAGGTGCTGGGACGCTGCGGGCTGGCTGATCCCGAACTCCTCGTGTGCGACCGCGGCCAGCTCGCCTGCGGTCCGTTCACCCTCGGCGAGCAGCTCGAGCAGTCGCCGCCGCACCGGATCCCCGAGAACATCGAACGCGTGCATAACTCAATACTTAAGGCTGTGCTTATATAAGTCAAGACCGAATATTGAAACCGGCGAGCGCACGCACCGCCCTCGGGGGAGTCAGCGGGGTGGTTGGCTCATGTCGCGGTTGTGCTGGGGGAGTTCGATGCTGATCGGCATGCGGAGTTCGGCCAGGTAGAGCAGGGCTGCCTGGCGGAGGAATTCGTCGAAGAGCCAGTAGGCCTCCGGCGCCAGTGGGACGACGGGGAGCAGGCCCTCGCGGACCGCGATGAAAGGACCCCAACTCACTCTGAGCAGCGGATCCCAGACCGGTTCCCGCGGGATGGCCAGCCCGTCGGCGATCGGATCGCCGAGCAGGAAGCGGGTGAAGGCGCCGAGCACCGGCTTGCTCAACACCGTGAGGTCGATGTTCATGCCGAGCCGCAACAACCGGTCGGCCAGTGCCGCACCCTCGGGAGTCGGGGCCAGAATCGGGTCGAGGACCTGAGTCGCTTGAGAATTGGCCTCGCCCCACGAGTTGGGGATGTACTCGTCGCGGATGCCGAGCAGGTGCGCACACACCTGCCACGAGTGCAGGAATGCGTCGGACTCGTGCGCCGGAATAGGCACGCGCCAGGCGGTCAGGTGCTTCATGACGGTCGTCGGCAAGCTGTGCCAGGTCACCATCATGTCGTTCTGGCTGATCGGAATGTGCTCGTTGGCGGCGTACACCCAGTGCGGGGACTGCGGAAGCAGATGGCGAACGGCCGCGTGCACCAGCCGGGTCTTCACACACGTCACGACCATCTCGCCGTCGGGCGCATAGGCATTCGCGGTGCCGATGTCGTAGCCGAGCTTCGCGGTCTTGGAGATCCGGTCCTTCAGATCATGACCGCCCTTGGAGTAGTAGACCGCCCGCGCTTCCTTCGGAATGACCGTGCTCATCATACCGCTGGCCAATCCGTACAGCACGCCGAGATACAGCCCCCGCTTCTTGGTGAATTCGACCGAGGTGCCCAGCTTGCCCGGATCGGCCCACTGCGGCAGCTGCCGCGCGTACTCCATGAAATCCCTTAACTCCGTGGGCAATTCAGCGGGAAGCGGCTGTCCGTTCCTGGTCCACGTCCGCAGCGATTCGTTCACCCTCGATACCTCGCCACGCTCGATCAGCCCGGCCACCAAGGGATCTGCCTCCGCATCCCACACCCCCATCGGATCGACCCCGGATCCGGTCCCTGCCACCGACCCGCCGGGTGACCAGGTCCACGGTTCCGCCCGTCCGGGTGCCACCATCGCCACTGTGCCGAGCGCGCCGAGCACCCCGCCTGCCTTCAACGCGGTACGCCTACTGAGTCCGTCCATGTCGCTACTCCTTGCCGAGCCTGGACACCACCATGTCGACGCACTGCCCGGCCGATAGGTGCCGATCTGCGTCTTGTAGATGGAAGAATAGTGATTAACTTAACAGGCTGACCGGCCTGTCGTCTCGGCTTTGGAAGAACCGCATTGATTCGTGCTTGCCCGGCTGGATGCAGCGCGATTGTCTCTGTCTAACGCGATCTTTGCTTGCTTTTGTGGGGTAGGCGCTGCTGGGTGCTGTTGGATCGCAGGTGTCACCTGAGGGTGCCGGGTGATTTGGTGTCAATGATAATGATCGATAACTTGGCTCAACTCTGCTTCCATCGCAGGAGGTGGTAGCGGATGGCGACGGCGATGCCTGCGGCAACGATGATGCCTGCGAGGGCGGGGTTGAGGTCTTTCGAGAGGCTCGGGGCGCGGTCGGGGCCGATTGCCCAGAGGGCGAGGGCGGTGCCGTAGGCCGTCGCGAGGGCGGCGGCCCACCGGCGGAGGGCGTGGAGGTGGGCGTTGCGCAGCGTGCCGATCAGCACGAGCGCGACCGGGACGATGGCGACCATGGCGAATTGGCCGATGATCAGAACGGGTACGGCCCAGGCGGAAATGATGACCGATCGCGCGGCGGGGTGGCTGGTACGGCGCGACATCGTGGTGGGCACTGCCTGCTCCTGCTGGATATCAAGCACGGTTCTCTCCTGTTCAACGGCCACTTTCGGCTTTGAGTTAGCATCACTTGCTCTAGTTAGAGGTTATAACTGGAATGAGTGAGCGTCAATAGGGAAAGTGATAGGCTCTAACTAACCTTCGATGGCGTTGCATGGATTGGGAGAGCTGATGGCAGACACCGGTGGGAAGACGCCGCGCGAGCGCTACCGGGACCAGGTGCGCGCGGAGATCAAGCAGCACGCGTGGGAGCAACTGGCGACGACGGGTGTTTCCGCGTTGTCGCTCAACGCGATCGCCAAACACATGGGCATGAGCGGCCCCGCGCTCTACCGGTATTTCGCCAGCCGCGACGAGCTACTCACCGAGCTCATCCGCGACGCCTACCGCAGCCTGGCCGACACCGTCCAGGCCGCTGCCGAATCCGGTTCGGACATCACCGGATTGGCACTCGCCTTCCGAGATTGGGCGCTCGAAGACCCGCACCGGTACTTCCTCGTCTACGGCACGCCCGTGCCCGGCTACCACGCACCCGACGACACAACGAAGATCTCGAACGAGATCATGACGGTGCTGATCAACGCGCACGCCGCGCAGGCGGTCGACAAGCAGGCAACGCCGTTCGACGCGCACCTGGACCACCACCGGGACTGGGCGGGCGGCCATCCGGCGTCGACCGCGACTCTCCATCGGGCACTGTCCTTTTGGACGAGAGTGCACGGCGTGCTCTCCCTCGAACTCGCGGGCCATTTCGCCGGAATGGGATTCGACCCAGCCCTGCTGTTCGCCGACGAAGTCGCTGACCTCGTGACGCCGGCGCAGGGTTGACCATGCCGTAGCGGCACGGTGTCCACTACGGACATGGCACTACCGAAACTGCTCACCGTGGCCGACCTGTTCGACTCACCCGTCCGTGCGGCGGCGTCTGTCTCACCCGACGGAACCAGGATCGCCTATCTGGCGCCGTGGCAGCACCGGCTGAATGTGTGGGTGCAGGACCTGGACGCCGCCGCGGCGCCCCGATGCGTGACCGCCGACGACAAGCGCAGTGTGGTCAGCTTCGAATGGACCGACGATCCGCGCTGGCTGCTCTACCTGCAGGACAACGACGGCGACGAGAACTGGCACCTGTACCGGGTCGACCTGGAGAGCCCGGAGGCGGGCGCGGTCGATCTCACCCCGTTTCCCGGCGCGAAGGTCTTGACCTTCGACCTGCCCCGCGGCAGGCCGGGCACCGTGATTCTCCAGCTGAACAGCAGGGCGGTCGCGGAGTTCGACATCCACGAACTCGACCTCGGCACCGGTGCCCTCACGCTGCTCGCACAGAACCCGGGCCGCGGCGGTAGCTGGCTCTTCAGCGACAACGGCGACCTGTACTTCTCGGCGATGACGACCGACGGCGACCTCGAATTCTCCCAATGGGACGGCGGCACAGGCACATTGCGTACGATCGTGGTGTTCGACGGCGCCGACTACCCGGTCGGCGTCAACCCGCTGCAGCTCACCCCCGACGGCACCGGCGTGTGGATCGGGTCCAATCGCGGCACCGACCGGACCCGCTTGGCCAGGCTCGACCTGACTACGGGCGAGCAGACCGAGGTCGACAGCCATCCGACCTTCGATCTCGACCCGCGCAGCGGGATTTCGCCCGGCTACCCGTCGGCGCTGATCCGCGATCGGCGGACGGGCGAGCTGATCGGTGCACGCTATCTCGGTGCGCGACAGGTGATTCACCCGCTCGAGCCGAATTTCGCTGCGGTGCTGGCGAATCTGACGTCGTTGTCCGACGGCGACCTCGGCGCGTTGTCCTCCGACGCGAGTGGCACGCGGTGGATCGTCAGCTTCGAGCACGATCGTGACCCCGGCGCCACCTACTACTACGACCATGCCACCGGCGAGAGTCGCCTGTTGTTCCGGCCCTTTCCGGACCTGGACCCAGCCGTGTTGGCCCCGATGACGCCGGTCACTGTCACCGCGCGCGACGGGCTTGCACTCCCGTCGTATCTGACGCTCCCGGTCGGCGTGGCACCGACCGACTTGCCCTTGGTCCTGATGGTGCACGGCGGCCCATGGGCGCGCGACAGCTGGGGCTACGACCCGGCAGTGCAACTGTTCGCCAATCGTGGATATGCGGTGCTACAGGTCAACTTTCGCGGTTCGACCGGCTACGGCAAGGCGCACGTCAACGCCGCCGTCGGTGAATTCGCGGGCAAGATGCACGACGATCTCATCGATGCGGTGAATTGGGCTGTCGCACAGGGATACGCGGACCGTGATCGAGTCGCCATCTTCGGCGGTTCCTACGGCGGCTATGCCGCGCTGGTCGGAGTCTGCTTCACCCCCAACGTCTTTGCCGCAGCCATCGATTATGTCGGGATTTCGAACCTGGCGAACTTCCTGCGCACCGTGCCTGCCTTTTCCCGGCCGTTCCTGGTCAACAACTGGTACCGCTTCGTCGGCGACCCCGGCGACCCGGCGCAGGAAGCCGACATGCTGGCTCGGTCGCCGATCAGCCGAACCGACGACATCCGCACCCCGTTGCTGGTTGCGCAGGGCGCCAACGATGTTCGCGTCGTCCAAGCCGAATCCGACAATCTCGTCAAGGCGCTCCGCGCGCGCGGTGTCGAGGTCGAGTACCTGATCAAGGACGACGAAGGCCACGGCTTCCTGAACCCGGAGAACGCCATCGACCTCTATCGCGCGATCGACCGATTCCTCGCCGAGCATCTCGGCGGTCGCCAGGATCCGGATTCCAGACCTCGCGGCGCTTGACTGTGCCGTAACGGCATAGTGTCGACTGACGGCATAGGTATCCGATGCGGAAAGGAGTGATCGTGGGCTGGAGTACGCGTGAGCTGGCCGAGCTGGCGGGCACCAGCCTGCGCACGGTGCGGCACTACCACGACATCGGATTGCTCGCCGAGCCCGAACGCCGCGCCAACGGCTACAAGAGCTACGGCGTAGCGCACCTGGTCCGGGTGCTGCGGATCAAACGCCTTACCGGGCTCGGTCTCTCGCTCGCGCAGATCGCCGAGATGGACGATACCGACGCGCAGCCGGCGGCGGCGCTACGCGAACTCGACGCGGAACTCGCCGAAACCATCGACCGGCTCCAGCGGGTCCGCGCCGAGATCGCCCAGGTCCTGAGCAACCAGGCGGCGATCGACCTGCCGTCCGAATTCGCCACGGCGGCCGCCGATGTGGTGTTGTCCGGCGCCGACCGATCACTCATGTTCGTCCTCGCCCGGCTGCTCGGCCCGGACGGAACGCAGGCGATGACCGCGGCGCTGGCGAACTATCCGAGCAGCCGGGCATTCGCTGACTTGCCCGCGGATGCCGACGAGCAGGCGCGCGCGGACCTGGCGAAGCGGATGCTGGTGGACACCAGGCAGATGTACGCCGATCACCCCCACGTACGGAACTTGATCGCCGACTCGCCACGCGGTCAGCAGTTCGCCGCGAATACCCTCACCGAAGCCTTGTTCGACCTGTATAACCCGGCCCAGATCGATGTCTTGGTCCGCGTCGGGAGTGAACTCCCGACGCCCGCGGACCTGGACCGGCCGTGATCGACCGCTTTCAGCTCACCGGAGCCGAACCTCGGCGGTGGCGAGGCCGAAGATCTTGCGCCCGGCCGACTTCGCGACGAGGACGATGACCGCGGTCTTCGTCTCGGGGTCGAGAGATTTGATGCGGCCGGTGAATTCGACGCTGCCGACGGTATTCGATTCGACGACAGTGTAATTCGACAGTCGAACCGCGTACCGGGTCATGGCGCCCGGGTCGCCGAGCCATTCGGTGAGGAAGCCTGCGCCGAGCCCCATCGTGAGCATCCCGTGCGCGATGACATCCGGGAGCCCGGCGAGCGGTGCGACGCTGTCCGCCCAGTGGATCGGGTTCGCGTCGCCGGCCACGCCCGCGTAGTTGACCAGATCACCGCGAGTCAGGGTCGCGATCCGCGGCGGAAGCTCGGTGCCGACGGTGGCGTCGTCGAATCGGATCGCGGTGCGGGGCACCCGCGTTCGGGTCGCCTGGGACAGGTGCAGCCCGGCGTCCGGTGCGCTACCGCCATTCGTCTCGGCGACCTTGGTCCGGGAGGGAACTTCGATGCCGTGCATGACCACTCGTTTGACGGCGTCGCTGATGCCCGCGTCGACCTCCTCGCCGGTGACACCGACGACGGTCGTGTGCATGACCTGCACCACCTCGCCGGTCTGGTCGGTGAAGGTGTTCTTGACGGTGAGCAGATCCCGGCCCGCGATCCGCCGGACCGACTCCAGCTCGACATCGCTGACCAGCCGGTCGCCGGTGACCACCGGCTTGTGCATCTCGAAGACCTGATCGGTCTGCACGAACACGTCATAGCCGGTGATGACGGTTTCGAAGAGCCTGCGGTTGGCCAGCATCGCGGGGATCGAGACGAAAGTGGTCGGCATGACCAGTCCGCTGTAGCCGAGCGCGTCGGCGGCATCCTCGCTCCAGTGCGCCGGATGGAAATCCTGCACGGCGCGCGCGTACTCGCGGATCTTCTCCCGCCCGACCTCGTAGTAGTCGTCGACTCGGTAGTGATGTCCCACCAACGACTCCATGTGCCCGACCGCGTCCAACGTCGCTTCCATTGAGCTGCCTTCCTGGTCTCGGCCCCCGGTGAACCGGAACTGTGCAGTGCCAACGACAGACGCATTCGGGTCGCCTCGTTGTGACACTGCGCCACAACCTATCCGCTGGACACATCAAGCACCCAGGGTGGGTGCGGCTTTTCTGGTCGGCGGGAAGCAGCAGAACGCCCCCCGGCGCGCTGCGGATCGCGCCGAGGGACGTTCTGTCATTCGGTGTTAGTGGTTCGAGTTACCGGATCAGACCTCCCTTGTAGGGGGCGTCCTTCGCGCGCTGCGGGGCAGCGGCCTTCGTCTCGCCTGCCTTGCCGGGCGGGTTGTCGCTGAAGGCGTAGGTCGCGACCGAGAAGGCGATCGCGCCGGTGTTCACCCGCAGCGCCTTCTCGTTGATGTTCTTGGTGCTGTCGCAGGCCGAGTGGTAGCAGGCGTCGTAGGCCTTGCCCGCCTCGCCGCCGAACATCTTCGCCTGTTCGGGCGTCTTGATGCCCTCCGCGCCGGTGAACAGACCGCCTGCCGGGATCCCGACCGCGATGAACGGGCCGTAGTCCGAGCGGCCGTCGAACGGTGTGGTGATGTGCGGGAGGCGCAGGGTGTCGAAGTAGCGATCGAAGTTCTTCTCGATCTCCGCGGAGCCTGCCGGTCCGCCTTCGCTGCCGTCATAGATCATGTACGCGTAGTTCGGCGAACCGATCATGTCGAAGTTGAGGTAGAGCCCGAGCTTCTTGCGGTCTGCCTCGGACAGGCTCGCCACGTAGTGCTCGGAGCCGAGCAAGCCGAGCTCCTCCGCGCCCCACCAGGCGAAGCGGACCTTGTTCTTCGGCGTGAACATGGCCGTCTGCAGCGCGACCTCGAGCAGGCCTGCGCTACCGGAACCGTTGTCGTTGATGCCGGGTCCCGCGAGCACCGAGTCCAGGTGCGCCCCCGCCATCACGACCTTGTCCGCGTTGCCCTTCTTGGTCTCCGCGATGACGTTACTGGTTGTGCGCGTGGTGCTTTCGGTGTCGGTCTTGAGCCGGACGACGACGTTGGCCGTCGTCGCGAGTTCCTGGCCGATGGCGAAACTCGTGCCGACCACCGGCAGGGTGAAGCCCGGTCCGCCGAGGGTTCCGGTGAAGGTGTCGGTGCGTCCTGGCTGTCCCTCGTTGAAGATGATCACCCCGGATGCCCCTGCGGCCTGGGCATTCTTGGCCTTGTCGGCGAAGGGGCAGGTCCCGCGCTGGAGCAGCGCGATGTTGCCTGCTTTGAAGCCGGCGAAGTCGGTGGCCTCGCAGCCGGAGGTCGAGCTCGGCGTCGGCGTCGGCGGCAGCGTGAGGTCAATAGCCTGCACCGCGGCCTTGGTGTCGCCCGAGCCCGAATAGGTCAGGGTCGCAAAGTCGCCGAGCGTACTGCTACCGGGCGGGGTCGGCTTGTAGGTCTTGGCGTTGGGGGAGATTTGGTCCATGACCCCCGTCGACTTTTCCTTGAAGAACGGGAAATCGAATTTTTGCACCGTCACCTGATAGCCTGCGCCACGCAGCTTTTCGGCCACATAGTCGCGGGAGGCGTCGAAGCCTGGCGTGCCTGCGGCACGGGTTCCGTTGTGTGCGTTGGCGATCGACTGAAATTTGTCGAGGTGGCGTTTGATGTTCGGCACCTGGACCGAGTCGACTAATTGTCGCTCGGGCGCGGCGCTTGGTTCCGAGTGTGCCGAACCCGCGAACACGAGCGACAAAACAACGGGTAGCGCAGTGGCGGCGGCAATTACATGGCCGGCTCTGGCGCGGCAGGAAATGCGGGGCATGACGGCTCCTCCAAAGGGACGGTTGAATCCCGATGGTCGGAGATTAAGCCGATCCGACGCCTTCGTAAAATCCCACTTGAACACAGTGGGAACCAGTTATCGCAGTTCTCGACAACGATTTTCGCCGTTCGGTTCCGGTGACCGGGATCGACGATGGGGCGCCGGATCCGAACGGCCGTACGGTGGGGCAGGTTCCGACGATCGGCCGACGACTGTCGGGGAAGGAGGAGTCGCTCGGCGTGCGCTTCTACCTCGTGGGCAGCGCAGCGCGGTGGTCACCACTTGAGTGGGAACTGAGTGCGGAAGCGCTTGCCCGCTAACGTGATACGCGCAATCTCCCGACCCGCTTCACCCACGGATGGTTTGACCTGGACCTGATTTGTCCCACCGCTACTCTTCTGCCTGATACCGGTCGCCCAGTGCTGGTTTGTGTAGCTATGAAAGGTTTTCAGTTCTATGCGTAAGTTCAATGCAATTTCTGCCGGAATTGTCACCGGCGCCATGTTGGGGGCTCTCGCGTTGCCTGCGGTTACCGCGACCGCACAGCCTGTTCCGGTCACCGGCAGTGTGTCGGTCGAGCCGGTCGTGCAAAACACGGATGAGTCCAGTCAATTGGGTACCGGATCGTCGTTCTCCGGCCCAGGACTAACGGGGTCGTCGACCACCGGGTCGTCGGGTTCGTTCGGGTCGTCGGGAAGCAGCTCTGGTTCCGCGGAAGGCGCCGGGGGCATCCTCGGCCGGCTTCTCCGCGGCATGCTGACCGGCTCCTGATACTCAGAGAAGAAGGCATCTCGTGCTCGCCAACAAAGAACCCGACGACCAGGATCCCGAGGCAACCGAAGTCATCAGCATTCCCGATGCTGGCGAAAAGGTCGGGCCCGGTGTGGATTCCACGGACACGGCGGCACCGTTGGACGAGCAGGCCTGCGACGACGCGACTTCCGACCAGGAGGTCGCGTCGCCGTTCGTGCGGACGTGGCGGCGCGTCACCGAGTATGTGACCACCGGTGATGCGCGCAGACACCTTCCGTACGCCGCGGTCGCGGCCGTCGTGATCGTCGCGTCGGCCGGGGGAGCGATCGCGATGGGAAACAAATCGGGCAGCGACGGATTGGGCAACACCGCGTCGTCGTCGGGGACGCAGAACTTCGGCGATCTCTCGCAGCTGCTGCACGGCAGCATGACGAGCACCACGTCGCTCGAGTCGAGCCTTACCAGCGTGGTCACCGAAACAACCAGTGACGCACCGCCTCCCGCCGCAGACCCGAACGCTTCGGTCGATGGCACCGGCCCGATCGCCCCGGAAACCGTGACCGTGACGGAGACGGCCTCGGCCGAGCCCATCACCAGCGCCACGGAGACCACCGAAACCAGCACGGTCCCGACCGAGACCACAACGACCACGGTGACGGCCACCTCCAGCCCGTGGACGTTCCCCAGTTTCTCGATCACCGGCGGCATTTCGATACAGCCCGACCCCGACCCGTGGGGCAGCAGGCCGTCCACCGTCACCGTCGTCGTCCCGAGCTGGCCGACAACACCGCGGACGTCCACGGTCACCGTGATCGTCCCCGCGACCACCACGGCCACGACCACACCGAAAACGATCACGGTTACCGTGACCGTCCCCGCCAGCACGACGGCGACCACGACGACAACGTCACCGGCGAAGTCGTCCAGCCCGGCGCCGACCAGCTGCGCTACCGCATCCGTGGCCAAGACACCAACGGGGACACCGACAGTCGCGCACGTGCCGACGACGACAACGACACCGTCGCGCACGACAACCCCGACGTCGACGACAACTCCGACATCGACTTCGACGAAGCCGACCACCACCCACGCATGCAAGTAGACGGTGTGTCCGACAACTGCCGCCTTGATCTCGGTTCGTGAACTACACCGCGACTCAACCACTTACACCAAATGTGAAGCCCTGACGAGGAAAACTCGCATATTGGACGCAGATCTCGGCCGAGATATCGAACATTCGGCCAACTTTCGCGCGACAGGCCGCTCATGTGGGTCACGGTTCAGTAAATGTGCCGCAATGGTTGAACATTCATGCTTAGGTGCATGCGAGGAGCGGGACAGTGACCCTGTGGGTGTCATGCGAGAGGACGAACAATGTCAGGTTCGGAGTCAGCGGAGTTCGACACAACCAAGCCGAGTATTGCGCGCGTCTACGACGCGTTACTAGGCGGAAAAGATAATTTCCCTGCCGATCATGCGGTCGTCGAGCACCTTGCCGAGACGGTGCCCGAGGTCGCGGAGGTGGCCAAGGTGAACCGGGCGATGCTCGGTAGAGGCGTGCGCTATTTAGCGGGCGTGGCAGGGATTAAACAATTCCTCGATCTCGGCGCCGGATTGCCGACCATGGAGAACACCCATCAGGTGGCGGGGGCGCTGCAGCCGGAGGCGCGCGTCGTCTATGTCGACATCGATCCGATTGCGTTGGCACACGGTCGAACTCTGGTGGCGGGCGAGGAGCGGACCACGGTCGTCGCGGCGGACATGCGGGTGCCCGCGGCGGTGCTGGCCGACCCGGACGTCCAGCGGACGCTGGATTTCGCGGAACCGGTGGCGGTGCTGCTCGTCGGCATCCTGCATCACCTGCACGACGACGAAGACCCGGCAGGCATCGTCGACCAGTATCTCGCCGCCGTGCCCGCGGGCAGCTACGTGTTCATCACCCACTTCTGCGACTCCGGCCCGGAGGCACGCGAGTTGGAGAAGTCGTTCCTGCAATTGCTCGGCACCGGCCGCTTCCGCACGGAGGACGAGATTCTCGGGTTGTTCCGCGGCCTCGACCTGGTCGAGCCCGGCCTGGTCTACCTGCCCGAATGGCACCCCGACGGCGAGGTGCCGAGCTCGTTGAGCATCGGACAGCGGTTGATGGTCGGCGGTATCGCGCGCAAGGCATGAACCCCACGCACACCCGGATCACCCGGCACCCAGTGCGGAATGAATGGGGCGACGGGCGATCCGGATTCGTGCGTGCTCCCCGGGGCGGCTCGTGGCTGGTGGGACGGCGCGGTCAGCGGATGGCGGCGACCAAGGCGTCGGTCACCGAGCGCCACGCGATGCCCGCCTCCAGGAAGCCGGCCTCGCGCAGCTGCGCGATGTGCCATCCCGCCGGATGTTCCTCACCCTTGACGTGAGTGCTCATGATCTCGCGGCTGGCCGCGACCTCGGCCGCGAGCTGCGGGTCGGCGGCGGCCGCAACCCACCAGTCCGCCCAGTCCATGCTGCCCGCGCGGGTCACCCGCTGCTGGTGTGCCTGCTGCACGGTCTCGTCGATGGCGTTGAGCAGCGGCGTTCCCGGCTCCGGCATGTGATCGGCGTTGAGGAAGATGCCACCGGGGCGCAACAGTTTGCCGAGGTCGCCGTAGAGCCGCGCGAGCGGTTCGGCCTTCAGCCAGTGCAGTGCCGTCGCGGTGACGATCGCGTCGAAGGGTTCGTCGGGCAAGCCGGACATCCAGTCGGGCGATTTGATGTCGGCGGTCACGAACGTCATCCGCGGGTCGCCCTCGAACGAACCGCGGGCGATCGCGAGCAGCGCCGGATCCCGATCCACCCCGACCGACCTTGCCTCGGGCAGCCGCGCGAACAGCCGGTGACTGATGGTCGCGGTGCCGCAGGCCAGGTCGAGCACCCCGGGCGCATGGCCGCCGACCGCCTCGACCAGCTCGATCATCACCCGGAACCGTTCCTCGCGGTCGGGCATGTAGAACTCCTGCTGCCGGTCCCAACTGTCCTGCCACTGCTCCCAGTTCACGACGCCTCCACATAAGTAGGAATTGCTATTCGGTGCTGTCGCATAGTTCGACACCCGACGTGAGCGTGTGGTTTCACCGTCCGGGCGCGGCGCATAAATCCTCGGTAAACGAACAGCCGGGGGAACAATACCTGTCGAATGCCGACAGTTGCGTGTGCTCCGAGCGCGTCGCATGTCGGCAGCCGAATGCGTAGCGTTTTCGGGTCGAAACCCGCAACGGCACAGTATTCTGCCAACAACTTGTTGCTCAACGCTCCTACCTGGCACGATCCCCGCTTCTGGCACCGAGGTGCGGCTGAGGAGGTCTGGTGAGCTATTCGGACGGTCGGCGGCTGGCAACACTCGGTGCATTGATTTCGGTGGTGCAGCTGACGCAAGTCGCGATGTCGACGACCAATTACGCGGTAATGGGCACACTCGGTGTGCGCCACATCGCCGCAGGTGGCCTTGTGCTGCTGTTGTTCAACCAGATTCGCAGCATCTGCGTCGGCGTGATCACCGGCACCGAGAATCTCGTCGCGATCGCGGTGAGCAGCGCCGAAAAACGTGAGGTGACACCGGATTCCGACCTCAGGGCGGTGCTGCGATCGAGCTTCGCGATCGCCACGGTGTCCGGCGTGCTCGGCGGACTGCTGCTGATCGGGTTCGGCTGGTCGCTGCAATGGCTCGGCCAGGACGCGGCGGTGCTCGACGCGGCGCGACCGATGATCGTGGCCTTGGCGCCTGCGCTGCTGCCGTACTTGTGGTTTCAGGTGTTGCGCCTGTACACCATCGGCATGCAACGCGCCCAGGTCGCGTCGATGGTCTCCGTCGGCGCCGCGCTGCTGAACCTGGTGCTCGTGCCGTGCCTGGTCTACGGCTTCGGCCCGCTACCGGCGTTGCGACTCACCGGCATCGGCGCCGCGACGTCGGTGGTCTTCCTGCTCACCGCCGTGGTGTTCTGGCTTCTTGTGCGCCGCGATCCGGCACTGAATGTGGCGCTGTCGGTGCGGATCTGGCCGGTGCGCTGGCCGGACGTGCGTGCCCAACTACGGCTCGGCGCCCCGATCGCACTGACCTTCGGCTCCGAGGCGGGCATCTTCTCGGTGCTCGGCTTGGTGATCGGCACGTTCGGGGCGGCAACACTGGCCGCGCACAACGTCGTCAGTCAGGTCGTCTACGTCGTGCTGCAGGCGGCGGTCGGACTGTCGCACGGCGCCTCGATCCTGTTGAGCCGTGCGGTTTTCGGTGGGGCGTACCGGCAGGCGCACGCCTTGACCTGGCTGGCGGTGCGGCAAGCCGCGGTGATTCCGGCGCTGGCCGGGCTGCTGTATCTGCTCGCCCCCGATTGGGTGCTTCGCTGGTTTCTCGACGGTGCGGAGTCGGCGGCGACACTGCGGATCGCGCACACGTTTCTCTGCGTCGCGGTCGTGCTCCAATTCTTCGACGCCGCACAGACTCTCGGGGTCGGCCTGCTGCGCGGTCTGACGGAGACCGGCGTCGGCTTTCGCGCATCGTTGCTCGGCAACTGGGTGGTCGGGCTTCCGGTCGCGCTGCTGCTCACCTTCCCCCTCGGTCTCGGCGCGATCGGCGTCTGGTTGGGTCTGACCGCGGGCCTCGCCACCGCCGCGATCCTCATGGTGAATGACACGCTCGCCCGGCTTCGCGGGTATCTCGAGGCCGACGGGTTGCCGCAGCGGGCCGCCTCCCGTATCTCTGAAACCCGCTGACCTGCCTGAGGGCGGACTCTCGCGCGGTATCTCCGAGCAAACTCGAGAGTTCCGCCCCCGATCTAATGAAACGCGTTCTAGTTTAGGGGTTCGTGGTCGGACCGGAAGGGACGGGGAATGTGATGGCGCAGGTTCTGGAGCGCATCGCGCAATACGCGGACGAGATCAGCGCGGCAGGCGTCGAGGGCGACAAGCTGATGCGCTTGCCTGACACCGTGGCCCAGCGGCTGCGGGAGTCCGGCGCCATCCGGATGCTGCAGCCGAAGCAGTACGGCGGTCTCGAAGTGCACCCGCGCGAGTTCGCCGAAACCACCATGGCGATCGGCGCGATGGACGGCGCCGCCGGGTGGATTACCGGCATCGTCGGGGTACATCCTTGGGAGCTCGCGTTTTTCGATCCTGCGGCCCAAGACGAGGTGTGGGGTGCCGACCCCGACACGTGGATGGCCTCGCCGTACGCGCCGATGGGTATCGCGACTCCGGTCGACGGCGGATACCAACTCAGTGGCCGCTGGTCGTTCTCGTCCGGCACCGACCACTGTCAGTGGGTGATGATCGGCGCCGCCGTCGGCGACAAGCACGGCAAGCGGCTGCTGCCGCCGCAGATGCTGCACGTGCTGCTGCCACGCAGCGACTACGACATCGACCAGGACAGTTGGGATGTCGTCGGCCTGCGCGGCACCGGAAGCAAAGACCTGATCGTCAAGGACGCCTTCGTTCCCACCCACCGGACCATCGATGCGTTGAAGGTCTTCGAGGGCACCGCGCAGAAAGAATCGGGTCGCACCGAGACGCTGTACCGGTTTCCGTTCTCCTGCATTTTCCCGCTCGGCATCACCTCGTCGCTGATCGGCATCGCCGAGGGTGCGTTGGCCTGCCACCTCGCCGCACAGAAATCGCGAATCACGGTGGCGGGCACCGCGATCAAGGACGATCCCTACGTGCTGTTCGCGATCGGCGAGGCCGCCGCCGAGATCGCGGCATCCAGGGCCGCGATCCTGGAAACGGTGGACCGGTTCTGGGACATGAGCGAGAAGGGGCAGGACATCACCTTCGAGTTGCGCGCCATCGGTCGACGCACGCAGACCGCCGCCGCATGGCGGGTGGTCCGCGCCGTCGACGAGATCTTCGCCCGTTCGGGTGGCGGTGCCCTGCAGATGAAGACGCCGCTGCAACGATTCTGGCGCGACGCGCACGCCGGACTGGCGCACGCGATCCACGTGCCCGGCTCGATCTTCCATGCTTCGGCGTTGACTCAGCTCGGCGGTGAACCGCAGGGGATCTACCGCTCGATGATCTGAACGCGGGACGACGCGCATCCGGCAGTGCCGGTCACGGCGCGCAGAGAGCGTTGTCGACGATTGCCGTGATGTGCTGTGTGGGCTCGGCGGTTTCGGGGACCTCGTTGACGCTGATCGTGATCGCGCGGCCGTCGGTGGTGACACCGCCCCTGGTCTCGAAGCCGTCGATGTCGCCGCCGTGGCCCCAAGCGTCTTTGCCGCAGGAGAGATGACGGAGCATCAGGCCGAGCCCGTAACCGGCGGTCGATCCCGGAATCGGCAGGGGGACGGTCGTTTTCATCTCAGCCAGTTGGGCAGGCGGGAGTAGTTCACCGTTCAGGAGGGCGGTGAAGAAGTGATTGAGGTCAGCACCGGTGGAGACGAGTGCGCCCGCCGCGCCTGCCGATGTCACGTTCTGCTCCGTGGAGTCGATTCGGGTGCCGTCGGTCGTGCGGTAACCGCGGGGATGGGGGCCGCGGATCCCGGTTTCGTCAGGGTCGGGGTAGTAGGTGTCGCGCAGGCCGAGTGGCTCGATGATGCGGTGAGTGAGCTGCGCGGCGAGGGTGTCTCCGGTGATCTTCTCGATCACCATGCCTGCGATGGCGTAGTTGGTGTTGGAGTACGCCCATTGCGTGCCTGGTTCGAAATCCGCGGGTGCGGTGAGCGCGTTGCGCACGACTTCGGCGATGTCCACCTTGCCCCATCGCACGCGGTCGGTGTACATGTCGAGCTGTCCCGGCTTGGGGGTCACGCCGAACTCCGCCGCGTACTCCGGTAGTCCGCTGGTGTGCTGCAACAGGTTTCGGATGGTGATCCGATGTCCATCGATGCCGGGGCCTTGCACGACGCCAGGGAGATACTGCGCCACCGGCGCATCGAGCGCGACCTTGCCCTCGGCTACCAACTGCAGCATGACGGTCGCTACGAAAGGCTTTGTGTTGCTGCCGATTCGCACGCGGGCGTCGTCCGGGAAGGGGGTGCCGCGCTCGAGATCGCCTGCGCCCGCGGCGGCGCTCCAGACCTGACCGTGCTCGGTGATCACGGCTTGGGCGCCGGGCAGGTGGTCTTCCGTGATCAACTTGTCGAGGGCTTCGACGATCGCCGCTCGTCCAGTGTCGGCAGGAGCCTGTTCGGTTTCCGTGGAACTGCACGACGCCATGACAGCTACCGTCGCGCAGGCCACCAGTGCGGTGGCCAACGGTCGACGGCTTACCTTGATGCGCAAAACTCTTCCCTTCGTGGCGGACACTGTCACGCTACGAAGAAGCTGGGTGCCTTTCCCAGGTAGTGACCACCCTTCTTGGTGGTAGTGCTGGCCCCACCGCGGGGCTCATTCCGCTTGTCGCCGCATCTGCGCCGCCAGCCACAACACGACCCCGTACCCGAATGCGACGTCCGCGTTCGAGACCAGCGCGGCGGCCGGAAAGATGATGGCGTGCCGCAATCCGGCGTCGGACAGTTCGCGCAGGTGGGCCAGGATCTCGCGCGGCGTGCCGATCGTGAGCCACTCATGCAGCACCTCGTCGGTGACCTCCGCGATCGCCTCGTACACCTCGGCCTTGGTCAACCGGTGCGGCATCAGATCGATCAGCCCCCGGAAGTCCTCGCCGAAAGGATGTTTCGCACCGCAGCGCGCCCACACCGCGTTCGGCGCCATCAAGCCGAGATAGCGGACCGCAGGGGCGCGCAGCAGTCGCCGGATGCCCGAAGGGATACGTGCGGTGAGCATTTGGATCATCTGCGCAGGCACGATCGCGTCGGGATCGCGACCGGCCGCGCGTGCAGCCGCATGGACTACGCCGAGTCGTCGTTGATACTCCTGCGGCGACACCGTCTCCCACGGATACCAGCCGTCGGCATAACGCCCCGTCAGCTCGAGCATCCTCGGCCCGTGCGCGCCGATCCAGATCTGCGGCATCCGATCCGGCGGTGCCGTCAAATCCATGACTGCCCGGTCGATTCGGTAGTACTTGCCGGCGAAGTCGAGCGATTCCGGCGCGGTCAGCGCCGCACGAAGCACCTGCAGCGCCTCCTCGAAACGATCGACCGGCCGATTCCAGGCGAACCCGTACGGCTCCAGGTTTTCCCGCTCACCGGAACCGATCCCGAGGATGGGCGGCACCTTCGTCATCTGCGCCAGCGTCAGAAACGTCTGCGCCAACAGCACCGGGTGCCTGCGATGCGGATCGGTTGCCCCGACCCCTATCTGCACTCGCCCAGCACCGGCCGCCAGATGGCCGAGCAGCGGCGCGAAATCCAGCTGCTCGTCCGGGCTGCGCACCACCTTCGCCTGCGGCGTGAAATCGGTGTCCCAGATGGACTTCGGAAACACGCTGATCAAATGATCCGGCGTCAGCACCGAATCCAGCCGCCCGAGCCGAGCCATCCGCACCAAGAACCGCGTGCCGCCGACCGGCGGATTCCCACCGGCAAGCGTGCCAACCGCAAACGGTCGCTCCTTGATCGAGTCCGCCACAGTGGTCTCCTTTCGACCGCCTGCCCCGCTCCAGGCGCCCACCGATTATCCCGTCGCCTTGCGCTCGCGTCCGGTGATTCCGCCGCGTAGATCACAATGCGCAGGATCGAGCACGACGTCGTCGGAGCGACCGCTCCACCTTCTGAGTCGGTCTTGTCGCGCTACGTGCGGAAGGATTTGGTGACCAGGCGGCGGGCGACGCGGGCCGCCATCAGCGTGGAAATGCCTGCGGGGTCTTGTGGGTCGTAGCCGGTGAAGTCGGCGATGCGGGAGAGTCGGTAGGTCACCGTGTTGCGATGGATGTAGAGGGCGCGGGCGGTGGCGTTGTGGTTGAACTGGTTTGCCACGTACTGGTCGAGGGTGCCGACCAGGAGCGGGTGGTCGTCGAGCGGATCGAGGATCGCGGCGAGGTTCGGCAGTGCGGCGCCCGTCGTTGCTATCGCGTACTCGAACATCATGTCCTGGCGGCGGCAGACGACAGCGGAAAGGTCAAGGCAGCGTGCGGTTTCCGCGACGATCTGGGCCTCGGCATACGCGCTGGGTATGTCGGCGTGTGCGGCCGCGGTGGCGACGCCGATCCAGAACTGCGGATGGGATCCGTTGTCGCGCAAGTCGAGTCGGGTGACCAGTGCGCCGACCGGGTCGTCATGGTCGTTGGGGCCGAGCGGGACCAGCGCGGTCCAGCCGCCGCGATCGCGGTGCAGGAAGGCGCCGGGCACCTTGCCGATGCGAGAGCGCAGACCGGTCAGCGTGCCCGGCGCCGACTCGCCCAGGCGGATGACCGCGACGAGGAAGGCCTCCGCCAAGGTCACCTCGTGGTCGCGGGTCCATTCGCTCGGATCCCGCCCGGCGAGCAGCGCGGCGGCGATCTCGTTCTGCTCCAACAGATCCCACCGAGGTTGCCGCGCATCGTCGACCAAGGCGATCGCGATGCGTGACATGACCAGGCTCGAATAGTTGGTGAGCAGCAAGCCGAGCTGCGGGATGAGTGGGTGATCGCCCGCGTCGATCGCCGGCATCAGCTGCGACCAGAAGAAGCCGATGCCGACGCGATAGTTGCTCAGCACCTCCGCGAGCGGCATACCGTCCCTGACCAGCTTCATGGCCCGCTCGATCAGGGGAAGGGTGTCGTGCTCGGAGGGTTCGACGTTGTCGACGGCGTAGCGGAAGAACAGTTCGAGGTTCAACCGCGCGCTCGGCACGAAATCGGCGACGAACAGCGACGCGGGCAGCGCGTCGTACGGCGGAACGTCCACGCGGACCTGGTCGGTCAGCGCGATCGCGCGCGCCCGGATGGCGGCGATCATCGCAGGCCATCGGTCCGGTCCACTGTTCAGTTCGCCGGTCGGGGGGATGTGCGTCATCGGACTCCCGCCTCTCGGCACAAACTCCTGCGGAGGATACGCGGTCCTTCCGCCCGGCGGCACCCCCGCGTGCCGCCGGGCGAAGTATCAGCTACCGGGGAACCCCGGCGGCAACGGCTGGAAGTCCGCCTTGAACTTCGGGCCGGGTGGCAGCCCGCGCAGCACCGCGCTGGTCCAGGCGACCGCGGGCGGCCAGCCGGTCACCGCGTTGGTGATGTGCTCGGGCACCGGCACGGTGTAGAAGCGCAGATCCGCGCCGCGCTCCCAGTACGAGTTCACCGTCGGCAACACCACCGAGGGCGGGATCAGCTCGTCCCACATGCCGTGCCACCACAGCACCGGGGTGTCCGGGATGTGCTGGCCGAGGCTGTTGTCCTGCAACACCTTCAGGATCTCCGGCGAGGTCTCCAGCGACCGGCCCGGCTGGTAGTAGTCGCTGAGCGGCCGGTAGACGCCCGACAGCGCGATGGTCGCATAGCAGCGGCTCTGGAAATCCCGGAGCAACCGCTGTCCTTCGTCGTTCAGCAGATTCTCCGGCCGGAACACGTCCGGATACTCGCGAGCCAAGCTGGCCAGGCCGAGCCACATCGTGAAGTTGCTGGTGCCGGTCAAGCCGGGCTGCTCGCGTGTCGCGTAGGAGGCAATCCCGACCAGGTTGCCTGGCGTGCCGCCGATCGAGGTGCCGAGGATCCGCACATCGGGGGCGTAGGTCGCGCGCAACTCGGCCGCGCGAATGGATCCCGATCCGCCGCCGGAATACCCGTAGAGTGCGATACCCGAATCGGTGAGACCGAGTCCGGCGTCGTTCTTCATGGCGCGCAAGCTGTCCAGCACCATTTTGCCTTCGGCGTAGGTGTTGAACGTGTTGAACTTGCCGTCGAAGTCGGGCACGTTGATCGCGAAACCCTGCGTCAGCCAGTACACCGCGAGCGCGGCTTCCTTCATGGTTCCGGTCTGCAGCGTGTACGACGGATTGCACGCCGAGTCGGTGGAGTCGATCGCCTCCTGGAACGACAGCACCGGCCGCGGGCTGCCTGACCACGGAATACCCGGCACGATGACCGTCGTCGCGGTGACGATCGGGTTGTCGTGCACGTCGTTCGACCGGAACAACAACTGCTTGGTGTACACCGGGAACGGGATGCCGAGCAGCCGAGTCTGCACCTCGCGGGAGCGCACGATCTGGCCGGGCTGATACGAATCCAGGTTCTCCGGATCGTTGTACCAAGGATCCTCACGCGGCGTCGGAATCGGCAGCAGGTCGTACAGTTGCGGTTCGGTCGGCAACTGCGGCAACTGATTTCGGTCCGGCGGGAAGGTCGGATAAGGGGGATCGGCCGCAGCCACCCCCGCGCCGCCCACCGCCACCAACGCCGACATCGTCAGTACGACGAGTCGACGCAGTCGAGACTTGCCCACGTGATCCTCCATCAGCATCGTTGCTCTATCGCCCAGGTCACACCGGCAAGGCGACAGGATCATGCTCACAGTCCGAGGCGGCAATGCGCTATCGACATAGTGCTGATAGCTCAGACAGTGACTTAGTGCATATGCATTGTTGCGCAGGTCTTCGACGTGGTAATCGACGGCGAACCCCACCGTTCGGCAGTCGCATCTGCACAGATCGGTGGGGTTGCAGTGCTCGAGCAGGTTGGCCCGGATCAGACAGGGACGCCGCCGTAGGTCCTGCGGTACTTGGCCTCGAGGAACGACAACAGGCCGAAGGCCATCAGGCTGAGGGAGATCAGGATGAGCAGCCACGGGCCGAACGCCATGCCCGCGAAATCGCGCAGCACCGCATCGATGCCCTTGGCCTCGGCGGGGTCGTAGTTCATGGCCGCGACCACGGCGGCGATGCCGATGCCGATGACGATCGCGCCGCGCGCGAGATAGCCGATCCGGCCGAGCCAGACCGCGGCCCGGCGCGCGCCGTAGGTCATCCAGCCCATGCGGAGGTCGTCGACGAAGCTGAGCCCGAGGCCACGGATCGTCTGCCAGATCCCGAAGGCGATGATGGCGAGACCGATCAACAGGACGACCACCTGACCGCCGTCCCAACTCAGGATGCGCGCACTCAGATCACGCGCGATCGCGTCGCTCGGCTTCGGTGTCCGGCCGTGCACCACAAACCGGAACGTGCCCAAAAAGGCCAGGGCATAGACGATTCCGGAAACCACGGCGTAGGCGCGCTGCCCGCCGGAGTACGTCCGCCGCGCACCGGCGACCTGAGCGATCCGCCACACCACCAGCGCGGCGAACCCGAACACCAGAATCCACAGCAGCAGATACCCGAACGGCTTGCCCGCGATCGCCGCGAGCACACCGCCGCCGTCCGGTTCGTGCTCGGCCGTTCCGATTGCCAGCATGAATCCGAGGATGCCAATCACCAGGTAGGCGATGCCGCGCGCGATGAACCCGAAGCGCGCAACCGCTTCCAGCCCACCCGAACTCGCGGATCTGCGGTCGTAGTCAGAGTCGCGGCGGCCCCAGCCGCGGTGTCCGCCCGACCGTCCCCATCCGCCGGACCGTCCCCACCCGCGTCGCGCGGTGCCGACCCGATCATGTCGCCGATACCTGTTCGTACTTCGGAAAATGCTCATGGTTCCTCATTCCTTCACCGCCCGTAATGCCCACTCGGTGGCGATTCACACGGTGCGGGTGGTTCGCGGCGCCCGATCGGGGTAATTCCTCCGCACCACAAGGAGGTTCACCATGATGGCTATAGCTGCCGCCGTTTCTTTCGGTCTCGCGCTGATACTCGATCTGACGGACGAGACCGTCGGCGACATCATCACCGCAGGCACCCTGACCACGCTCGGCCTGCTGCTGATCGCCCTGCACCTGGCGGGCGTCGGCACCGGGACCCGCTCGTTGAGGTGGCGCCGCACCCGAAGGTGACCGGATCTGTCCCCATGCGGCACAATCGCTCAGCCGAAGCCAGCAGCTGCGGAACCAAGGATGCGCGAACGTGGATGGGGTCTCATGATCGACGTGATCATCACCGGCGGCGGGCCGACCGGAGTGATGCTTGCCTGCGAGTTGCGATTGCACGGCGTGCACGTGGTGGTGCTGGAGCAGGCGCCGGAGCCGACCGTGCAGGCCCGGGCGCTCGGCCTGCATGTGCGCAGCATCGAGGTGATGGACCAGCGCGGTCTGCTGGAGCGCTTCCTCGAGTTCGGCACGAAGTACCCGGTCGGCGGGGGCTTCGCGGGCATCAAGACGCCGACGCCGGAGCGACTGGACACCGCGCATCCATGGATTCTCGGTATCCCGCAACACATTACCGAGCGTCTGCTGACCGAGCGTGCCATCGAACTCGGCACCGAGATCCGGCGCGGCGTCGAGCTGGTCGGGTTGAGCCAGGACGACACCGGAGTGACCGCCGAGCTGGCCGACGGCACCCGGCTGTCGGCGCGCTACCTGGTCGGCTGCGACGGTGGCCGCAGCACCGTGCGCAAGCTGCTCGACATCGGCTTCCCCGGTGAGCCGGCCACGGTCGAGTGGTTGCTCGGCCATGTGGAGGTGACCGCGTCTGCGGCGGAGCTGGCCGCCGTGGCCGCCGACATCGGCACCAGCCTGCTGCGGTTCGGACCCGTGCCCTACGAACAGGACGTGTACGGCTTCGTCATGCGCACCGAGGACGTGGCCGAAGACCGCACGGTCCCACCGACATTCGAGGAATTCACGCAGCGGCTGCGCGAGATCGCAGGCACCGATTTCGGCGCGCACGCACCGCGCCGGATCGCGCGCTTCGGCGACGCCACTCGGCAGGCCGAGCGCTACAGCAGCGGCCGCGCGCTGCTCGCGGGCGATGCGGCGCACATCCATCCGCCGTTGGGTGGGCAGGGCCTCAATCTCGGTATCCAGGACGCGTTCAACCTCGGCTGGAAGCTGGCGGCCGTGATCAACGGGTCGGCGCCGGCGGATCTGCTGGACAGCTATCAGGCCGAACGGCATCCGGTGGCCGCCGACGTGCTGAACACCACGCGCGCCCAGTCCCTGCTGATAACTCCCGAGCCAGGGCCCCAGGCGGCGCGTCGGCTGGTGGCGGAGCTGATGGACTTCGATGTGGTGAACCGGTATCTGATCGAGAAGCTCACCGGTATCGGCATCCGCTACGACTTCGGCGCAGGGCACGAACTACTCGGCAGGCGGCTGCGCGACATGCCGTTGCGGCGCGGACGCCTCTACGAACTGATGCACGGAGGTCGTGGACTGCTCCTCGATCAGACCGGCCTCCTTTCGACGGCAGGATGGGCGGATCGCGTGGACCACGTCGTCGACCTCAGCGAGGAACTCGAGGTGCCCGCGATCCTGCTGCGCCCGGACGGCTACGTGGCGTGGGTCGGCGATGATCAGCAGGACCTGATCACGGTGCTGCCCAAGTGGTTCGGCGCTACAGGCTGAGCGCTACCGGGTCGATCAGCTACGAATCATGCACCGACGCACCATGATTGGCTGTTCCGCTCACAGCTGACCGCGCTGCACGCGGGCGATGGTCCAATCCACGAACCGTGCGACCAGCCCCGGTGCGAACCCGGCAAACCAGCTCAGCAGGCGGGCGTTCCACGACGGGATGACCGAGGCGTCGCCGCGCGCCGCGCCGACCAAGAGGGCCTGCGCGACCTGCTCGGCGGTGATCGGCGTCGACCCGCTCAACGCTTGCAGCTCAGGCGGTTTCGTCGCCGACTCGGCCGCGAGCTGTGGTGTGTCCACGTCCGGTGGCAGGACCACCGTCACGGTGATGCCGTGCGGCTTGAGCTCCTGGCGCAGCACCTCGCACAGCGCACGCACCGCGAATTTGCTTGGACTGTAAGCGCCGTACCCGAAGCACGGCAGCACCGCCGCCATCGACGAAATGACCGTGATGCTCGCCCGTTCGCCGGTCTTTAGATCAGGCAGCGCAGCCCGGATGACGTGCAGCGCACCGAAATAGTTGACGGCCATATGCCTGGTGAAGTCGCCATCGGTCAGCGACTCGAAGTAGTTCGGCTTCGCGATGCCCGCACAGGCGATCACCGCGTCGATCCGGCCGTTGGCCACCCGCGCCCGATCGAGCGCCGCAGCCACCTGCTGCTGATTGCTCACATCGGCGGCGACCACGGTCAACACGTCCGGCGTCGCCTGCGCAGCGGCCGAAAGTCGTTCCAGCGCAGCGTCAGCGAGCGCAACAACACTGACCCGAGCCCCCGCGGCCAGCGCCGACTCCGTCACCGCCAACCCGATCCCACTACTACCTCCGGTGACCACCACATGCCGCCCCGCCCAATACTGCGTCGTCGCAGCAGGCAAAACAAGCGGACGTTCATCAGCAGACGTACCAAATGCCAAGGTGCTCATACTATTCCCTCCTCGCCCGCTCATACCGAGCTACTCGTCAACTGGCCAAGCGCGACCAACGTAAGAATCAGTTGCAGAAATACAGGCATGTCGTCCCTCTCGATCCGGCGTTGACCCAATCCTGTCCACCTATCGGCAAAGCCACGCCAACCCAAAAGCAAGAACACGTAAGAATCCACCCCCGAGACCCACCTCACACTCAACCGGGCTCACGCGGCCGTTTCCTCACACGGAACGCGACGCCCACAACAGGCATGCGAAGAACCCAACTCGACTGTGAAACCCCCGACGGGAGAAATGGTTGCCGCTCCGTTGACCAGAGAGAAATGGTTGCTGATCTGCGTTGAGCGGAGTCCTATGGTTGCAACACGCCGCACGACACGCACCATAAGACTCCGGTCAACTTTCCTCGAGATCACTTCCCCGAAAAGATCTTTGAACCGGACCACAGCCAAGTAACCCGGCTGGAACGAGAGAACGCGTGATCGACTGCGAAGGCCAGCCGGGTACCGCACACGACGCCACCACGCTATCCGGTGCAAACCCCGAAACCGTCCCGTTCGTCAGGAGACCGTTCAACCCGCGGATAAACCACCACCCCAAACGCAACACGCCCCACGAATCCCGCACCAGCCCCCAAAGCCGCGCTCGTCCGAGACCGCGCCCCACGGGCCGGGTTGGACTGCGGTCGTGCCGCTTTGGGCTCGGCGAAGGCAGAGCTTCCCCAGGCTCCACGGTCTCCTGTGAGTTCGGCAGCCAAGGGTTTGCACCGGATTAGCGTGGTGGCGTCGCCTGCCGTACCCGGCTGACCTCTGCAGTCAGTCACCCGGTGTCTTGTCCCAGCCGGGTCACTTGGCTGTGCTCTCGTTTCGAGAGCTTTCAAGATCAAAAACTCTGTGCCGCACACTTTTTGAGTTCCCGCACACGATTTCGCATGCCAGATCGTGTGCGGGAAGACAGGAAGTGTGCGGGAAGACAGAAGGTGTGCGGCTGCGAGGGGTTCGCGAGCGAGGACTCGGAATCTGCACTTGTTCTGTGGATTCGCACTGGTTGTGGGCGGCCAGAAGGGGTGCGGATGCATGGTGGGGGTGCGGACCTATGGTGGGGGTGCGGACGCATGGTGGGGTGCGGATGCAGAGTGGGGGTGCGGATTTCGGTGTTGGGGTGGGGCTGGCGGTGGTTGCCGGTCTCAGGGGCACCTGCGGTCCCGGTGTGGAATCGAAGGCGGTGGTTTCGTGCTGAGGGGGCACTGGTGGCGGGGGCTTCTCGGGCGATGCCGCCATCAGTGCCCCGTGATCAGGCGACCAACTCCAGAACGGGCGCGGATGCGTGGGGCTCGGGGTCCACGATCGAAGGAGATGGTTTCGTGCTGAGGGGGCACTGGTGGCGGGGCCTTCTCGGGCGATGCCGCCACCAGTGCCTCGTGATCAACCGACCAAATCCAGAACGGGCGCGGCGGCGCCGGTTCGGTGAACGGGTGGTGGGGAGTGGGATCGTGCTTTTCGGTCTTGTTCGGGGGAGGGGCTGGGATGATTGGTGGTGACGTTGCCTTGCTGGGCTGTTGGGTCCGTGTGCGGCCAAGGGGCTACCGGGGTTGACTGCTGATGGAGGAGCCCATGCCGCGGAGTGTGGCGAGCGTGCAGAGTGGGACGTATCTTGTTGACAACGTGAGGGATTCGGCTAGTCGGTTCGGTATGGGGTCGAGTGATCTCGGTATTCCCTATCTGCGGTACGACGGGACGTGGGGGTATGTCTTCGGGGATACGTTTCGGGGGCAGGGGGCTGCGGGGGAGTACGCCGGGTGTCCCTTGATGCTGTATCAGGCCGAGTTCGACCGGTCTGGGAGCACTCCTATTTTCTTCACGGCGTCCCAGCCACCGGAGAAGTGCGCGGAGCTGTTCGACTATCAGCATCACGCGGACAACGGTTTCGGGCATGAGGTGACGCGGATTCCGAACGATGCGATCACGTTGACCGTCGGCGGGCGGAGCCGGATCTTCATCCAGTACACCTCGGTGCACCGGTGGATCAAGGCGGGCAGCACCACCGACGGTTCGCTCATGTCCGGCATCGCCTATTCCGACGACAACGGCGCGACCTGGCGGGACTTCGATCGGCACTGGCCCGGTGATGCGCAGGGCAGCAGCGGCAGCCTCGAGATGATGTGGAGCTTCGCGGGCGTCGACCCCGACGGGCTGCTGTACGTCTTCAGTAAGGCGTGGAACGGCAGCCACTTCTACCGGGGTGACCGCGGGCAGATCCAGGTGTTCCGTTACAAGCCAGTCGATTTCTTCAACGGCAGGCTCGATGCGCGGGAGCACTGGGCGTACCTGAACGGCTCATGGCGCTGGGTTCCGGCCGCTGAGGCCAGACCTTCGTCGCTGTTCGGCCCGCAGAACCACATCGGCGAGTTCTCGGTGAAACGGATCGGCGACCTGTACGTGATGAGCTATTTCGACGTGTCGGACGGCAGCATCCGAACCCGCACCGCCCCGCGACCCGACCAGGTGTGGACTGCCCCGAAAACCCAGGTCGTCGCCAATGCCTGGTGGCCACCGTCGCATTGGTTCTTCGGACGGACGCAGCCGTACCTGTATGGCGGCTACATCCATCCCGGCAGCGAGGGCCCGACGAATCTGACGTTGCTCATCAGCGCGTGGGACGGACAGCTGGGTCACCGGCCGTACACGGTGACGCAATGGAGCGGTTTGAGCATCTGAAAAGACTGTGGCCCAACGACTTTCACCGTCCAGCGAGCCCGGTGGTGGCGATGCCGCGAACGAAGGCACGCGTTCGTATCGGTGCCGCAGCTGGTGAGTCCCGGCGCGGCCAGTGACGCCCCCAGCACGGCACCGCCGGCCAACACTGCTCGCCGATTCAGCATCCGACCCTCCGAAACCCGGTGCGGCGGCCCGCGCGTCACTACGAGTTGCCGTACTCCGCCAGTTTGTCGTTCAGGTAGTCCCACGGGAAGTTGGGGCCGACGTCGGTGTGTGAGCCGTCGTGCTTGCCGATCGTGTAGGCGTTGTGGTCCGCGACACCGCGCTCGTCGCGGCCCAATTCTTCCGGGGAGATGGTGCGGATCGGCAGCCCGTACTTGCGGCAGTCCTGCACCGTGATCCATGCCGCACAGTCGATTCCGCGCTGCATCCGCGCGAACCATTCGTCTCGCGACCAGGCCGCCCGCGATCCGGCGAAGCACAGATTGATCGACCGTGAGTTGCCGCCGAGCACGGACCAGGACGCGAGATCGGTGTCGACCACGTCGATCACGGTGCCGGTGTTGTCATCGGTGTAGTGGTAGGAGACACCGGAATTCGGGTTCTGCAGATAGTTCGCCAGCGATTGGGCGTCGCCATTGCCCTCCTGTGTGTGCAGCAGGAACCACAGCACCGGCGCGCCGCCGCGCGACGAGGTGTTGGGGCTGATGCCGGTCTGATCGTCTTCCCTGCTGATCGGCGAGACCGGGGTGGCCGGGTCGCGTGTTGCCGACCACTGTCCATAGTCAGGTTTCAGTACGTTGTTGACATCGACACCGACACCGCCGATTTCGCGTCGATCGATCTCTATCTGATGCATGTGCGCGGCCGGATGATCCCCGTTGATGGACGGATCGCCGGACCAGTTGTGCTGCCAAAACCATTGACCGACACCGTCTTCCAACGCCCAGTCGATGCAACGGGCATTGCAGTAGACGCCGGTCCATTCCGGCCCGACCACCGAGGCCCACCCGCGCAAGAACGGTGCGATGAGCGAATTCCAGTCGTCGAGGGTCGGGTTGTCGTCGACCGGTGCGTACAACGGCCGATAGCCGGGCCCACCCGCCTCGAAATGCAAGCGCAGCGCCGTCTCGGCATGGCGCGCGCCGCCGTCGTAGCCGCCGCGCCAGTCCGCGGTCGGGCCCTTCCCGTACTGATAGTTCGTGACGATCTCGAGGCCCTCGGCACGCAACCGGTCACAGTAGTCGCGGCGCAGTGGTTTCGCGCCGAAGTTCGTTCCGGGGCGTGACTCCGAGAAGTAGCCCACGACGCCCGCGAATCCGGCCGCCCTGATGTCGGCCGGCTCGATGAGTGCGGCCGAGAAGTCGATCAGCTGGGTCACCGCTCGGCCCACCGGGTGGGCGCGGCGTAGTCCTCACACACCACGCCTTCACCGTACGACGACCCGTCGCAGCTGTCCTCGAATTCACCTGCGCTGACGAGGAGTTGCCGACGTCGGGCGTGGCGGATCTCGAGCGCGAGGTTCAGTGCTGGACGCCAGTGATCGCGAAGTGCTCGACTTCGGCGATATGCCCGCCGGTCGACACGGCGATAGTGAGTATGCTGCCTGGTTCCGCGGTGAAAGTGACCGTCGCCGACCACGGCTCGTCGGTGCCGCCCGCCGCGATACCGGACACCTGACCCAGCGGCTCGGCCTGATCTTGGACGCGGATGTGGACCGTCAGACTCTCGTCGACGCCGGTGATCCGGCCGCCGATCTCGACGGGCGAGGTCACTGTCGCGCCGTACTCGGGTGTGTCCACCGACAGCGTGCCGCCCTTGCTCCCCACGACCTCCCATGGCGCATCATCGCCTGCACCGATGCGGACCAGGTGCAGCACGGCGGCGGTGATCGGCGCCCCGTTCGGCGCGTCGAACCCGACGCCGACCATGGTCTCGCGGCCGACGACGACCCTGCGTTCGGTGCCGCGCACCACCTTGTCCACCGTGACGTGACCGAGGAACTCCCTGGTGAACGTGAGCGCCGTCAGGTCGGCGTCGAGATGCCAGTCCTCGGCGTCGCTCGTGGGATACGACCTCTGCCAGTCGAGAGCCTCCGCCACGCTCCGGAAGGGCCACAAGGGCATGAAACCGAACTCGGACTGCGGATCTGGCTGCACGGTCCCTCCCCTTCGGCAAGACTGCCTGCTGCTTCATCGAGGCAGTTCGGTGGGCTGCGCCAGCTCTCACACTATCGCGATGGGTCCGACGGCGGTGCCGACTCCGGCGGATTCGCAAATCCCGTCTGCCCGAACGCAGTACTGCGCTGCGGAGTGCGGTTATGGGCAGCAGACCGGGTCGTCGCACGGATCGCCGATCTCGCTGCCGTAGGCCTCGTAACCTGCCACCGGTTGGATGATTTCGTGCGCGAGGTCGATATCCATCGGTGCCGCGGCGTCGGCGGCGGGGAGCACCCAGCCCGGCGGTGAGCCTTCGAGATCGAATCGTCGGATGCCGTCGACGAACAGTGTCCAGAGCGGGTGGTCCGGAAAGCCGTTGATCCGCAAGACCCATCGTTGGGTGCCGACGACGGCGGCGACCGGAAAGCACACGTGGTAGGTCCGCTGCCAGTCGGGTCGGGCATCCAGTTCGGGTCGAGGTGCGTCGGGTTGATCAGGGATGTCCGTGCGTGACATGTCGTCAGTATCGCCCAAGCGGCTTACTGGCGGCGGGCCGCACGCGAGCGCCGCAGGTCAGTTCATGTGTGGCCGAACGCGAGACAGGCCGGGTGTTGTCCGGCGTTCAGCCGTGGACAACACACCGGTCTGCAGCGAAACGACTACGGCAAAACGGCGCAAGCAGGGCCGAGGTTGATGCCGGTCCCCACGTTCGTCGTATTGCGCGGAACCCATGCGTCGAAGGCGTCCTTGTCGTCGGCCGACGCCTCGAGCACGACGATCTTGAGCGGCCCACGCCGGTTGGGGGTCCACGTGGAGTGCGCCGCTCCGGACGCATCCGTGACCACCCGATACGGACGGAACGTCTCGTAGTTCGCGGACCGCTGGTCATCGCCGATCATGTCGACGAGGAAGAACTCCTTGCCCGGTTCCGAGTACACGGTGATCGGGTAGGCGCAGCCCGTGCCGATGGCGCCTTGCGAGCTACCGAAGCTCTGCCCGGCGTTGACACGGACGCTGACATCTGCCGCCGCCTGAGGCGCGGTGAACGCGATCGCCGCAGCGAGCGCGCTGAGCGTTGCCACGGTGGTGACAGCTGCTCTGCTGGATCTAAGCACGTTGAAATACCTTCTCTAGCAATGGATTTTCCCCCCTCGTGGGAGTCGCAGGAATTGTCGTACAGGCCAATCCGCTTGCGTATCTATATCTTTCAGTCCCAGGCTCGGTACTTCAACTCGATTTCGCCCGCCTTCTCCTTGCCTGGCAAAACCCCGTCCCACCAGCGACGACGGGAAGTGGTTATGGCGTACCGCGATTGGCTGCTCGACTTTCGATCTATTAGGGGACCGCGGCCGCTCAACACGATGGAGTGCCAGTTGTGGATATCTCGAGTAGATGGTGTGGATATCCGAAGGAGACGGCGCTCCTCGAGTATCAGGGGTTGGGCACGCAAAGGGCGCCGCGCCCGCGATCGCGCCACTCCCTTCGAATGCTTGCGGCGTTTCCGGAAGGCGGCCGGATAAGCTCTGCTCGGACCCGTGAATTACTCCTCACCTGCGGGTTGTGCACGTCGATGGTCTTCAGATCGAGCAGACGAGCGGAGGCGATGGGTGTACGTCCTTGCCGGTGCCATCATGCTCAACGTCCCCGATCCGGCCGCTTCGGCCGACTTTCTGGTCGATCACCTGGAGTTCACGCACACCATGTCCGACGACGGCCTGGCCGTGGTCTCCCACACGCAGGGCGGGTTGCGGCTGGCCTTCCTGCGGGTCGGGCTCCCGGACTTCAAGCCGCCCTCGGTGGCAGGCGCGCTGAGCAAGGGCATGATCATCGTGATGGTCGTGGACGGTGTGGACGGCGAATACCGCCGCCTGCAAGAAGCGAACGTCGAGATCGTCACGCCCCTCGCCTACTCGCAATGGGCCGAAAACTCCGGCGAACGATACTTCCAGGTCCGCGACCCGAACGGCCTCGTCGTCCGCCTCACCGAGTGGGTGTAGATCGGCAACGGGTATCGAAAATCCATGGCCATGAGGCTTGGTGGCGAGCACGCGCCCGACCAGCCCAGATGCGAGGCCGTGGCGATCTGGACCTGCCCGCCCGGCCGAGAAGGGCTACGGCCCAGCCGATTTCGCTGCGGTTCGCCGCGCGGCAGGTGGATTGACTCACATTGCCAAGAAGTTTAATCTCGTACCACAGCGCTTCAACCATCGTCGACAGCCTCGATTCGAGAACGATTGATTGAGGTCGAAACACGATGCTCGGTCCTGGAGGGTGTGATGCACAAGGGCGAACGGAGGGGGGAGCCCACAGGCGGTGATTTCGCCGAGAAGTTGAATTATCTGTTCGCGACAGTCACTACGGCCGAGGGCCGCGAGTGCAGCAACGAGCAGGTGGCTTCGGCGATCACCACAGACGGCGTGCCGATATCGCAGAGCTACATCTGGCAGCTACGCAAAGGCATCAAGGTCAATCCGACATTGCGGCATGTGCAGGCGCTTGCGGATTATTTCGGTGTGCCACCCGCCTACTTCTTCGAGGCAGCGGTCACCGACCAGGTCGGCGAGCGGTTGGCGGAATTACGAGCCGAGCAGCGCCGCCTCGCCGAGATCGCCGAAAGCAGCGAAGCACAAATGATGGCGCTGCGGGCAGGCGAGTTATCGAGTAAAAGGCGTCGGCAGGTAATGGAACTGCTGGATGTGGTGTATCGCCTGGAACAGGCTGAACGTGGCGAGACATCCGGCTGAGCCAGCGCAGCGAATTCGGCAACGACTGAGTCGGCACGAGATCCGTACTGCCGGAGGTTCATCGGCGACCAAGGGGGGCGCGGCATGACCGAGCGCGAGTTGCGCAGGCGCTGTCGCCGACTGCTCAATGACTTGAATATCCGGCCACCGCTGGATGTGACCACGCTGTGTGCGCGGGTCGGCGAGCAACGCGGAAAACCGATTCGGCTGGTGCCGCACCCGATCATCGTGCCTGGTCCGTTCGGTGCGTGGATCACCACCAAACGCGCCGACTACATCCTCTATCAACAGGAAACCACCAAGGCGCACCAAGACCACATCATTCTGCACGAGCTCGGACATCTGCTCGCCGGTCACCGCAGCGAGCAAGAGGACGAGTCGTTCTCGGCGCAGCTGTTCCGCGGCGGCGACCTACCGCCCGATGCGGTGCGTCGCGCGCTGCGCCGCACCTCGTACGACTCCGCCCAGGAACGTGAGGCGGAGACGGTGGCCACCATCATCCTGGAGTGGGCGTCGGTGCTGGACCGCGTCACGCCGCAGCTGGTCTCGGACGAATCGGTACGGCGTCTCGGATCCTCGCTGAACGACAGGCTGGGCTGGCTGTGACGCTGATACCGATCGTGGCGTGGCTGGAGGCAGCCGCCCTGGTGTGGATGCTGTCGCTGGTGGTGCGCCGACCGCGAGATGTGCGGCTGCGCTGGATCACCGCCATGGTCGCGTGCTGGAGCGGGAACATTCCCTGCATCCTGCAAGCCGTCAAAGGCGAGGCCTTCCTGGGGCTGGATCCGATGTGGTGGCAGTTCATCGGCCAGGTGCTCGTGCTGACCGGCGCGTACTGCATGGTGTGTTTTTTCGCGTTCACGTTGCTCGACGAACGACGGGCCGCCGTTCGGGCGAAGCGCCAAGCGCTGGTGCTGGTCACCGTGCTGATCGTGCTGCTCGTTGCGACCGTGATCATGCCTGCCGACATGCGGCTCATCGGCGCGCGGCTGTCCTCGTACCAGGATCCGGCCGCCCGCGGCGTGGCCAGCATCGCCTTGTTCTACACCGCCGCGAACGCCTTCATGCTCTACGCGGAAGTGACCGCGGCAGTGTCGACCGGCCGCGCGGTGCGCCACGCCGCGGGTTGGTTCCGGCGGGCGCTGCTGATCACCACGGCGGGGTCGGCGACGTTGGTGGTCGTCTGCGTCCTCTTCGTGCTCAACGGTGCACTGCTCTTCGCGAATATCAACCTGCCAACGCCGATTCAGCTGACCGCGGTCGTGCTGCTGCTGCCAGGGTGCGGTTTGTTCTTCCTCGGGATCACCCTGCCTGCCGCGGTCACCAGGGTGGCCGCGGCGCGTATCTGGTTGCGCCACCGTCGCGCATACCGAGACCTTGCCCCGCTGTGGACGCTGCTGC
Source organism: Nocardia sp. NPDC049149 (assembly GCF_043197455.1). Classification (NCBI taxonomy): domain Bacteria; kingdom Bacillati; phylum Actinomycetota; class Actinomycetes; order Mycobacteriales; family Nocardiaceae; genus Nocardia; species Nocardia sp. NPDC049149. The sequence continues at coordinate 573,978 of NZ_JBICTD010000003.1, read as the reverse complement.
ATGCCGAATTCCCGGAAGACGCGCTGACCAACCGTGTGCCGACCAACCCCCGGTTGGACCGGTTCCGCCTCACCGGCGTGCACCGTCGTTTCTATCGACGGGTCATCGAATGCCGGGACGGGCTGGTCCGCATCAGCCCCTACGTCGCCCATATCCGCGGCGACGATCAGCGAGGCGCCGACACGCCCGCCGAGCTGGCGCAGCAACTGCGGCGTGCGCTGCACGCCCGTGCCACGGGCATCGATGTCGAAGGACCTGCTGTGCCGATCGCCAGCCCGGCAACCGACGGATTCGACGCTGACGTCAGCGAACTGCTCACTCTCGCAAGTGCATTGCCTCCAGTAGGCGCCTCAGCACGCTGAACTCCCCGAAAAGGTCGACATGACGACAGACACTGCCGCCATGACAACCGGCCGCGTCACAAGCTAGTCAACAGAGGGACGAATCATGACAAAGGCGCTCATCATCGGCGGTGGTATCGCCGGTCCGGTCACGGCGATGGCGTTACAGAAAGCCGGCATCGAATCGGTGGTGTACGAGGCATATCCGCACGGTGCCGATGATGTGGGTGCGTTTCTCGCCCTCTTCGCCAACGGCATGGATGTTCTTCGCACGCTCGAGGCCGACAAGCCCGTGCTCGACTGTTCGTTCGCTGCTGAACGCTCCGAGGCATACGACAAGACGGGTCGCTTTCTGGGACAGGGAAATATGGGCGGCAGCCACGGCGCAGGCCCGCGCACGCTGACCCGCGCACAGCTGTATCGGGTCCTGCGGGACGAGGCCATCCGGCGTGGACTGCGTATCGAATACGGGAAACGGCTGAGCACGGCCACCAGCACCGCCGGTGGCGGGGTGGTGGCCACCTTCGACGACGGCAGCGAGAGCGAGGGCGAGCTACTCATCGGTGCGGATGGGGCGCACTCCACGGTCCGTGGCCTCATCGATGCGGCCGCACCCGAAGCGCAGTACACCGGGGCCACAATGGTCTGCGGATATACCCGGCACAGTCCGGTCCCGACCGAGCCGGCGACCTATCGCATCGTCTACGGCCGCCGCGTCGCCTTCGTCTACATCACCGACCCGGACGGGCAAACTTGGTGGTTCACCAATATCCCTGGGCCACAAAGGGGCAACACCGAAGACGGAGTGAGCGCGTCGGAGTATTGGCAACAGCAGGCGATCGATTGCGTGGCCGGTGACAACACTCCCGCCGCCGAATTCATCCGGTCGACTGCGGACGTTGTCGCGGTCACCGCCTATCACCTACCCAGGCTGCCCGCCTGGCACACGCGGAACATGATCGTTGTTGGCGACGCGGCCCACGCGGCGATACCCCAGGCAGGCCACGGTGCGTCGATGGCGATGGAAGACAGCGTCGTACTGGCGCAATGCCTGCGGGACCTGCCGACTATCGAAGCCGCTTTCGCCGCTTACGATCGGCTGCGTCGTCCCCGGGTGACACGGGCGATGGTCACCAGCGCGCGAATGAGCAAAGCCGCCACGCCGGTCGGCCGCATACCGAGCCTGCTCCGCGATCACGTGCTGCTCAAACTTCTCAAAGGCCGCACGGCCAACACCGCCGACTGGCTCACCGACCACCACATCGACTGGGCTGCTCCGGTATCCGTGGCAAACCACTGGCATCGATAAACGTGCACTGTATAGCTATTGATGTGGGTTGACTGTGTTCCGGACGACGCCTACTCTCGGTGCACAAGCTTTTGACCATCATCGAAAATTCTGATTTCAGCTCCATTGACAGGAGTGGAAGGGCGAGTGGGTTAGAGGTCGCGATGCATAACGGGGCGAGCATGACCTCGGGGGAGCGGAAACCGATCGCGCCATCGAAGATTCCCCATTCTTCGAGATCCGGCGGCGACAACTCTCGGCACACTCGGCTGATCACCGAATTCGAGCAGCCGCGCGGCGCTGATCGGGAGGCGGGGATCCGACCAGCACGAGCGCACTGGTCGAATTGCATTACAGTCCAGAAAAGATTGGCTTCGACGATGTCTACACGTATTGGACCTGTCAAACTGCGGTTGCAGTTCGGACCGCCATCGATGCCGCACGACTTGCGGGAGATCGCGGCGACGCACGGCATGGAGGCAATTTCGGCTCGGATCAACGAGTTGCATGCCGCGGGCAATCATGTGGCCGCCGAGACCATCGAACGTGAATTGCGCGGAGCAGGCATGGGCGTGCTGGTTCCCCATGCTTCCGGAGGTCGTGGGCGTGCTGACCGGCGGTGACTCCATACCCGCCACAGCTCTTTGCGGCACCGATCCAGGCCCACCCGCTCAGCAGCCACCGCCATGTCCACGCTGGTGTGAGCGTCCCGCCGACCACGCGTGGGAAGACGACGGTGTCGGTGCAGGCGGAATGCGTTGTCACTGGCGCACATTCGCCATTCCCGGCACGACATGTGGGACGGTGATGTTGCTCGTCGCGGACTATCGCGACAGGAGAGGAATACAGCGCGGTCCGACACGCTTTGTCGTCACCACGGGCGAGGACGGCGATCTGGACGCCGCCGGTGCCGCGGGATTAGTCGCGACGTTGGCGAAGGCGCTTGCCACCGCCGAAGAGCGTGCCCCTCGGGAGTGAGCACCCGGCGCTGGACTCGGCCACCGCCTCGGTCGGATCGAAAACTGTACCGGCGTAAGGCGATTCCTTCAGCGCTGTACTCGTAGCTCCAGCTGGTCGAGCGTGTCCGCGTCGGCGAGCAGATCGATCGCGACGATCCGGCCGTCCGAGATGGTGAAGTCGAAAACCACTCGGGGAGTGCCGGATACCGTCCACACCAAACCCGAGCGGTCGTCGATCAGCGCGAGCCGTGCGCCCTTGGCGCGACCGGCGAAGGTGTCGGCGACCGCCTTGGCTCCGTATGCGGGGACCGCGCCGGTCGCGACCGCAGTGGCGTCCGCCCGCAGCACTACATCCGGGTCCAGCAATGTCAGCAACGCGTCGAAATCGCCGCCACGTGCGGCAGCGAGAAAGGCGGCGACCACCTGACGCTGGCGGTCGCGGTCTGCGGCGGCCCGCGCGCCCTGCACCCGCCGCCGTGCCCGGCTCGCCAATTGCCGTGCGGTGGCAGGTGTTTTGCCGACCACCGGGGCGATCTCGTCGAACGGCACCGCGAAAATATCGTGCAACACGAAGGCAAGCCGCTCCGGCGGCGCGAGGGTGTCGAGCACCACCAGCAGCGCGAGCCCGATCGAATCGCCCAGCACCGCTTCGGTTTCCGGATCGGTCGCGATGTCGGCGGGTTCGTGATCCGCCAGCGGTTCCTCGTTGCGGACCTTGCGCGACTGCAGCACGTTCAAGCAGATCCGGGCCACCACGGTGGTCAGCCAGCCGCCGAGGTTGTCGATCTCGGCGGTATCGGAACGGCTCAACCGAAGCCACGCCTCCTGCAGCGCGTCCTCGGCCTCATTGCCCGAGCCGAGGATTCGGTAGGCCACCGCAAGCAAGTGCGTGCGGTGCTCCTCGAAGCGCTCGGCAAGGAAATTCTGGTCCATGTGTCACATCTTCCCGTTCGGGCCGGTCAAGTAGTCGTCACCGGAGGGACAGCCGGAGCACCTCACTGGAACGAACAAGGAGCGAATGTGACAGACGGACTGCAGACCATCGTGTACCCCGTTACCGACCTCGTCAAGGCAAAAGCACTGTACGGAGCCCTCTTTGGCGCGGAGCCGACTGCGGACACTCCGCACTACGTGGGTTACGCGGTTGCAGGTCAGGACATCGGGCTGGATCCGAACGGCCACGCGGCGAAGGGAATGACAGGACCGATCGGGTACTGGCAGGTAGACGACATCAACAAGCGCATCGCGGCGCTGGTCGAGGCGGGCGCCGAGGTGCGTGAGGAGCCGCGCGACGTCGGCGGCGGGAAACTGATCGCCACGGTGATCGACGCCGACGATAACGTGATCGGGTTGCTGCAGCCGTGAACGATGGCTATCTGCTGTCCCCGGTCGGCTGGGTGGAGTCGCCGCTCACCGACTGGGCCACGGCCCCGAAGCAGGGGGACGAGGGAGCGCCTATCGCGCGAATTCGCCTGCGCGCGGAGCTGATCGAGGCCACGGTCGGTCTGCGCGCTGGGGCCGAGGTGCTGGTGTTGACCTGGCTGCACCGCGCGGACCGTGCCGTACTGGTGGTGTATCCGCGCTGTAGCCGGGCAAGGCCGCCCGCCGGAGTCTTCGCGACCAGATCGCCCCATCGGCCGAATCCGGTTGGTCTGCACCGGGTTACGGTGGTCGATGTGGACGGATCGGTCCTGACCGTCCGTGATCTGGAAGCTCTCGATGGTACGCCGGTCATCGATGTGAAACCGGTGCTCGGCGGTGTCGACGAGCGGTAGTAACGAGCTGCGTCAGGTGGCGTCCGCTCGATGGTATGCGGCATCGATCGCGGTGAAAGCCGCCGACGCCAGGATCAATAACGCCGAAACCAGCAGTGCCACATCGAGACCGTGATGGAATGCCGCCTTTCCGGTGTTGAGCACGTCGGACACCTTCGACAGATAGGCGAGATACGGGGTGATGTCGACACCCGCGGGTATCCGGCCGCGTTCGACGGCGTCGATGGCAGTGGGTTGCAGTGCGGTCGGCAGGCCTAATTCGGTCATCCGTGCCTTCAGATCCGAGCTGAGGTACGCGCTCACCATTGCCCCGAGCGCGGCGACGCCGACCGCCGAACCGACTTGGCGCATCGTGTTGGTCACTGCGGCGGCCATGCCCGATTGTTCCGGAGCAACCCCGGACAGCACGGCCGAGGTCAACGGCACCACCGCGATGCCGAAGCCGAACCCGGCCACCGCCATCGCCCCTGCCAGCGGCAGGTCGTGCAGTGGGCCCGCGAGGACATGCCGGGTCAGCAGGATCCCGCAGGCGCCCACCACACAACCGATGATCATGGGAGTGCGCGCCCCGTGGTGCGCCACCCAGAAACCGGCGGCCAGCGAGCCGACGACGATCGCGACCGCCATCGGCACGAACACCGTCGCCGTGTGTGCCGCCGAATACGACTGCATCACTTGCAGATACAGCGCGGTGAAGAAAAAGATCGAGAAGACGCCGAAGTAGACCGCGAAGGCGACAACCAGCGCGCCGCGCACCGCAGGTATGCGCAGATATCGAAAGTCGAAGATGGGCGCGCGAGCTCGCGCTTCGACGGCGACGAACGCGGCGAACGCGAGAGCGCCGAGCGCAAACAGCGTGATCACCGAGGGCGCGGTGTAGCCCTTCTCCTCGCCGGAAATCGCGGCGTAGATCACCGACCCGAGAATGAGTGCGCCGAGCAGGGATCCGGCCCAGTCGACGGGACCGAGGCCCGGATCGGCGCTTTCCGGGACGGACCACAGTGCGGCGACGAGCGCCACCACTCCGATCACCAGATTGAACCAGAAGATCGAGCGCCACCCGTACGCGTGCACCAGCACACCGCCGAGCACCGGCCCGGCCGCCAGCGCCAGTCCGGACACCGCCGCCCACACACCGATCGCCCTGGCGCGCTTCCGGTCATCCGGGAAGATGTGTCGCAACACCGACAGGGTGCCCGGCTCCGACGCGGCCGCGCCCAAGCCCATGATCGCGCGACCGGCGATGAGCACCGGCACGCTGGCCGCAAGCGCGGCGGTCGCCGATCCGGCGCAGAAGATCACCAATCCGATGAGCATGACCCGTTTACGACCCCAGCGGTCACCCAGCGAACCGCCCGCCAGCATGAGGCTGGCGAAGACCACGGTGTAGGCGTTGACCACCCATTGCAGCAACGTCACGTCGGTGCTGAGTTCGCGGCGGATATCGCCGAGCGCGACACTGACGACAGTGGTGTCGAGGAAGGTGACGAACAGGACGACGGTGACCGCTGCCAGGGCAGTGCCCGGTCGCGTCGTTGTTCCCAGTGTTTTGTTCATTGGCCCCACCGGCACAGGCTACTGGGCTGGGGCGAACGGATCGCCTCTAGATACTCATGGAGTGTCGAGACAGTCGATGCTTTGGCGTGAGAGCTGTTGTGTCCCAATGCATTAGAGGTGGAAACGCTCGTGGTTGCGGGAAAGTGAACATTTTGTGCGGATTCTGCCGACGTGGTGACAGAATGGTTCATTCGACATTGAAAAGTCGAGCAGTCGCCGCGGGTGTTCTTATGCAGTCGACCGTTGGTGCTGTTGGCGGGGGGTTTTGATGCAGCAGACGCGGGGCCGCAAAGTCGAGTTGAAATAATGGGCGATTGGCGGAAAGATATTGGTACACAATCTATTCCACGCATCATCAACGATATCGGTCGAGTCGGCAATGTATTTGCTTGGCGCAGAAAACAACTGAGAGTAGTTCGTCCGGGGTGGCGCTTCTACAGTTGCGGGGGACAGCCCAAATCGCGGTCTGGATCCTCGAATTTCCATTCCTGCACGAGGGAGTCGTGAAATGGTCGAATATTTCCGGACCGCCGAACGGTGGACCACCATCCCAGGAAAACTGGTCGCCGCCGCCGCAGTGGTGCTCGCTGCCACGGTCTTGCAGGCGGGACCGACCGAGGCGGCTTCGTCCTCCAGCCTCACGGTCGACAAAACCCAGCGCCTCAACGCCGACGGCAGTGTGACGATCAAGGGCACCTACACCTGCACCGGCGGCCGCACCAACAGCTTGCGGAACAGCTGGCTACGGCAGGGCGAAGTCCAAAGTGAGCTGTCCATGAAGACGGCGATACTGATCCCCTGCGACGGCGCCGCACACCCCTACACCGTCGACATCCCGAACACGACGTCCTTCCCATTCAAGTCCGGCCCCGCCGAATTCAACAACAGCTGGGATTTCTACTGCGCAGACGGAAACCATTCCAGCGCCGCCCTCACCGATGCCCCTATAACTCTGCAGGAGTGAGCGGTTCGAGCCTGCGAACGCCACCACCACTGGCGGCGTTCTGAACCGGTCGAGCGCAATAGGCGGTGAACGCATAGCCTCCGATTTCCAGCATCAGCTCGACCTCGGGCTACTGGGTGAGGATCTCGCGCAATGCCATTGCGATGGCATTGCGCAGGGTGTCGTGCCTGGCACTGAGCTGGTGCTCTGGTGCGTCACGGTCAGGGCCGTAGAGGTAGACCGGGCCGATACGTAAGTGGTCAGGTTCCCAGTGGTATCGGGCATGGATGTGTCCGTGCAGATGTGGCCACAGGTTCCCCAACACCTCATAGTTGATCCGAGCGAACGCTGGATCGGCTGCGCGGCAAGCCTTCTCGACGGCCTCGCCGAGCAGCACCATGTCGTGCATGAAGGTGACCCGCTCGGCACGCGGAAGCTCGGTGAGCTGATCTGCGGCACCATCGTGCAGTAGTACGCAGTATCCCGGCAGATGCTGCGTGTTGCCCATGACTGCCCACCCGGTGCGCATCCGGCACAGCACGGTCGGATTGGTTCTCTGTCGAGCCGCACCAATGGGATCGATCCGGAAATCGATGGCTGACGACGCGGGACCTGTATCGGACATACCCCTATCCTCGCCCTGTCCGCGCGACTGCATTGTCGATATTTCCCGGGAGTCGAACCCTTGCCGATGAGACATTCATGATCTAATGTCTCATTGAGACATGATGTATTGAATGTCTCAGCGGGGTCGACAGCTGACCCTGCGTTGCGTGACTCATTTCAGCGTTCTTACGTCTGACAAGGAGCGTGGCGGTATGCGTGTTCAGCGGCGTTTGAGTGTTGTGCTGATGGGTTCTCTCGGAATGCTCTACGGCACAGTTACTCGCCATACCGAACAGCGCCTGGTGAGCCGCCATGACGAGTCCGCGACGGCCACCGTCTGGATCGACGATGCCGCTCCCGTAGAGCGAACCTATACCGCCGACCAGCTGCGCAACGCCGCAGCGTCAGCCAAGGAAGCCGGTCTCAGTTGCGGACCAGGGATACTGTTCTTTGCTGGTATCGACGTCGTCGCGCTTCTGTCATTTGCCGCCATGTTCACTCCGGCAATACTTATCGAGTTCTGGTTGCTTCCTGTTTTGATCCCCCTGTGGGTGGCGGCAATTCTTTCCCCGTTTTCGGCCGTGGGCTGGTGCATTTTCGGGTGGTTCCAGGTCGGGCCCACCGGCATTAATAAGCATCACAACAGGTTTGCCGGGGTTCGCAGTCGCGAGGCCGGTGTATCCGAACAATGGAGGTCGAGATGTCCAGTAAGGCGCAACGACGCGTCCGCAAGTTCGGCGTTGCCGCAGTGGCCGTCGTGGTGATGTTGGCCGGGCCGGCGATTGTTTCCTCGAATCCGGCGGGTGCGGCGCCGTCGCTTCCGCAGGTGGATGAGTTCTACCAGCCACCAGTCGGTTTCGAGTCCGCAGCGCCGGGCGCGATTCTGCGATCCAGGCCGATCGAGTTGATCGTGCCACTGCCTGCACAAGCTTGGCAACTGCTCTATCGCACCACCGATGTGTTCGATCAGCCGGATGTCACCGTCACCACGGTGTTCCTGCCCGACAATGTCCGACCGGACCGGCCATTGGTGTCGCAGGAAATGTTCGAGGACGCCTCCGGTCCACAATGCGTCCCGTCCTACGGGCTGCGGGCCGGTGCTCAGTCCTCTACGGAGACCATGGGGCAGCTAAAGGATCTGCAATCCATACTGGCGAACGGCTGGGTGGTGTCGGTGCCCGACTTCGGCGGGCGATTCGGCCACTTCCCGGTTGGCCGAGAGCCCGGTTATATGACGCTGGATGGCATTCGCGCGGCCACACAGTTCGCTCCGCTCGGTCTCGGTCCCGAGACTCGCATCGGTCTGTTCGGATATTCGGGCGGCGGGTTCGCGACAGGGTGGACGGTTGAGCTGCAACCCAGTTACGCACCCGAACTCAACATCGTCGGCGCCGCATACGGCGGCCCCGGACCTGACATCAATGCGGCATTGTTCACCACGAACGGCGGGCCCTTCTCGGCCATCGTCGGTAGCGGCTTGTCCTCGTACTACACCACCTATCCCGAGGTCGAAGCGGCGATGCGACCGCACCTGACACCCGAGGGAGTGGCCGTGATGGAACAGCTCCAGACGCAATGCCTGTCGTCTACTCTGCCCCAGCAGTTCTTCTCCGACTGGAAACGGTATTTCGACATCCCGCTGGACCAGGTCCTGGCGTTGCCGCCGCTCGCCGACGTTATCAACCAGGCCAGGTTGGGTACCCACGCGCCGACTGCGCCGCTCTATGTCTTTCAAGCTGTGCAGGACGAAGTGATTCCGGTGGGCTCGACCGACCGGATGGTCGACGACCTCTGTGCTCGTGGGGTTCGGGTCACCTATGTACGTGAGCAGCTGGCCGAGCACATGACCCCGATTCTGTCGGGTTTCTCTGCCGCGTTCTCCTGGCTGGGGGAACGTCTCAACACCGATACTCCGGCACCGGACGGATGCAGCACCACTACCGTGCTGTCCCAATTCGTCACTCCGAAGTAACCGGTCGGGCCAGTGCGCCAGGCCTTGCAGTCGCGGTGCGAGGCCGCGATCGCCGGTGCGCTGCTGTGGACCATGCAAGCATTCGGGGCGTGGGCGTGGGAAGCCAAGTGGCAGATCCGCTGCCTGACAGAAGGTAAGGGCTCACTCGGTGCGCGCCCGCGTCGATGATCGAGTGCTCGGACGGGGTCCTGCTTGCGATGCTCAGCGCGTTATTGCTGTGGTGAGCAGCGCGTGCACGGTGCGGCGCCAGTCGGCGAGCAATTTGTCGCGGTGGTTGGTGCTGAGAATGGTCGTGAGGGCTAGCCCACGGAAGTAGGTGAGGGTCATCTCGAAAACGGTGTCGAGGTTTTCCGGGGCGCCCTCGGCGTTGCTGACGAGGGTCGCGCGGATGTTGTCGTGTAGTTCCCGCTGATGGCGCAGCAATGCCTCGCGCAGTTCGGTGTCGGTGCGGGCGGCTACCCACAGTTCGAGGACGGCGCCGAACAGTGGCGTGGCGAAGCTGCGCCACAGCATGTCGGTCCAATCTTCTTCGGTGGCTTTCGTTTCCGCGTTGTCGGCGGCCTCACGCATCTGCTGATCGGTCAGATGCCGTACGGCGTCGACTAGCAGGTGTGCCTTGTTCGGGTATTGGTGCAGTAACGCGCCGCGAGAGACTTCCGCGCGGGCTTGGATGGCCCCGATGCTGGTTGCGGCGTATCCGTCCTCGATGAGGCAGTCGACTGCGGCGCGCAGGATGCGCTCGCGGGTCTGGTGGCTGCGTGCCGCGTCGCTGTGCTGACGTCCTTCCGTGCGTGCCATGGCTGCATCATCGCAGGTGTTGACAACAGTACGATCGGACTGTTTCACTTTGTGGGTAGCCGAGCAGCGAGCCGAGCCGCAAACGGCGGGCACGTCGAAGGTGCCGTCGGCAATCGCCGACCTGGCAGGTCGATATCGCACGGTCGCTGTAGACCAGCCTGATGGAGGTAGGTTCCATGTCCGAGGACACCGTTCTCATCGAGCGTGCCGGGCCGGTCACGCTGATCGGCATCAACAGGCCGCAGGCCCGCAACGCGGTCGACGGTCCGACGGCCGCGGCACTGGCCACCGCGTTCCGTGACTTCGACGCCGATCCCGATGCGGCAGTAGCCGTGCTGCACGGCATCGGCGGAACATTCTGTGCTGGAGCAGATCTCAAGGCGCTCGGCACCGAGCGCGGCAACCGGGCGGCACCCGACGGGGATGGTCCGATGGGGCCAACGCGCATGCGTTTGTCCAAACCGGTGATCGCGGCGATCTCCGGGTATGCCGTGGCCGGCGGTATCGAACTGGCCGTGTGGGCTGACCTGCGGGTGGCCGAGGAGGACGCGGTCCTCGGTGTGTTCTGTCGGCGCTGGGGTGTTCCGCTGATCGATGGCGGCACCGTGCGACTGCCTCGACTGATCGGCGAGAGCCACGCCATGGATCTGATTCTGACCGGCCGCCCCGTCGACGCCGCCGAAGCGCTCCGGATCGGCCTGGTCAACCGGGTCGTGCCGCACGGGCAAGCCCTGGCAGCAGCCCGCGAGCTCGCCCACGACCTCACCCGCTTCCCGCAAACCTGCATGCGACATGACCGGCTGTCGATGCTCGAACAGCACGGCCGCACCGAAACCGAAGCCCTGGCAAACGAATTCGAACACGGCACCACCTCATTTCTTGCCGACAGCCTGGCCGGCGCCGCCCGCTTCGCCGCAGGCGCGGGCAGGCACGGCGACTTCACGAAGCTCACCACGGAAGGACCGACATCCTGATGTCAGCACCATTGGCAGGGAAGACCGCGATCGTCAGCGGCAGCGGACGCGGCATCGGAGCCGCCATCGCCACCAAACTCGCCGCGAACGGCGCGGCCGTGGTCGTCAACGACCTCGATCCCGTTGCCGCACAACAGGTCGCCGATCAGATCACCAGTGCCGGTGGGCGGGCCGCAGTCTGCGCGGGCAGCGTCACCGATGCCGAGTTCGCGCCCCGTTTCGTCGATACCGCCGTGCAGTCCTTCGGCGGACTGGACATCATCGTCAACAACGCGGGCTACACCTGGGACACCGTCGTGCAGAAGATGACCGACGAGCAGTGGGACGACATCCTCGACGTCCATCTCAAAGCGCCGTTCCAGATCCTGCGCGCCGCACAGCCTGTTATCAGCGCCGCCGCGAAACGCGAACGCGAGCAGGGCAATCCGATCACCCGCAAGGTCGTCAACATCTCCTCACTCGCAGGCCTGTACGGCAACGCCGGTCAAGCCAACTACTCGGCAGGAAAGGCCGGAATCCTCGGCCTGACCAAGGCGATCGCCAAGGAATGGGGCCGCTACCGCGTCACCGTGAACGCGGTTGCCTTCGGCCTCATCCAAACCCGGCTCACCGGATCCGCCGACGACGACGCGACCATCGACATCGCAGGCCGCGAGATCAAGGTCGGCGTCAACCCGATGATCCTGCAAGCCGCACCGCACATCACACCACTCGGCCGTCTCGGCACGCCCGAAGAAGCCGCGGGCGCGGTCTACCTGCTGTGCCTGCCGGAATCCGACTACATCACCGGCGAAACCCTCACCTGTAGTGGCGGATTGGTCGGCTGATGCGTGCGTTCGCATCGATCGAAGAGCTGACCACGGCGGTCATCCATGTCGAAGGTGCCGACAAACCAGCCTGTGTCGCGGAAGCTGTAATACGACTGTTCCGTTGATCCGACGAAAAGAGGCTGATATGGATTTCTCGCACTCCGACCGCGCGGCGAGCCTCCTCGATGAGGTGCGGAGGTTCGTTCACGAACGCATAGAACCGCAAGAGCCGGCGGTCGTGGCCGCCTTGGCGGAGGCGCCGTGGACGGTGCCGCCGGTGGTGGACGAACTGAAACGTGAAGCCCGCGCGGCCGGACTGTGGAATCTGTTCCTCCCCGGGGACGAACACGGTGCGGGTCTGAGCAATGTCGACTACGCGCCGTTGGCCGAGGCCATGGGCGGTTCGGGATTGGCGCCGGAGATCTTCAACTGCAACGCGCTCGACACCGGCAATGCCGAGGTGCTTGTGCAATACGGCAGCCCGCAACAGCGGCAGGACTGGTTGATGCCGTTGCTGGACGGCACGATTCGCTCGGCCTTCTGTATGACCGAGCCGGATGTGGCGTCCTCGGACGCGACGAATATGGCGGCTCGTGCCGAGGTCGATGGCGACCAGATCGTCCTCAATGGACGTAAGTGGTGGAGCACCGGCATCGGTCACCCGAACTGCAAGTTCGTGATCTTCATGGGATTGACCGACCCGCAAGCCCATGTCTACCTGCGACATTCGATGGTCCTGGTGCCGCTGGACACGCCAGGCGTGAAGGTCGAGCGCATGCTCAGCGCGTTCGGTTACTTCGACGAGCCGTACGGGCACGGTGAGGTGTCCTTCACGGATGTGCGACTGCCACTCGACGCCGTAATCGGCGGCCCAGGTAGGGGATTCGAGATCGCGCAGGGCCGGTTGGGCCCCGGACGCATCCATCACTGCATGCGTGCCATCGGGCTCGCCGAACGCGCGCTGGAGCTGGCCTGTCGGCGTGGCCTGTCGCGCACGGCATTCGGGAAGCCGCTGGTGAACCTCGGCGGCAACCGTGAACGAATTGCTCAGGCGCGCATTGCCATCAACCAGGCCAGGCTGCTGGTGCTGTACACCGCGTGGCTGCTGGACACCAAGGGCATCGCCGGCGCCCGCAGCGAGGTGTCCCAAATCAAGGCAGTGGTGCCACGGATGACGCAGGACGTCATCGATATGGCCATCCAATTGCACGGCGGCGCAGGCATGTCCGACGACTTCCCGCTGGCGCGTGCTTTCGCGGGTGCGCGGTCGTTGCGGCTGGCCGACGGGCCCGACGAGGTTCACCTCGGCGTGGTCGCCAGGCAGGAACTGCGGTCGTATAAGGAGGCGTGATACCACCACGGCCAGGCCCTACTGCAAGCCGCAGGACCCGCCGAGCTGGTCTGGGCCACCACCTGGGAACACAAGGCCAACACCATGGTCGGCCCCGCCATCGGTTTGCCCAGTCTGCCGGTGATCCGGTTCGGCGACACCGGCCCTGCCTGGAAGTTCCCCGCTGTCTGCGCCTACGCCAGGCAGCGCCCGCTCGTCTGGCTCGACGACGACTTCAGCATGTACCCCACCGCCCGCGACGAGTTCCTGGCTTCCCGCGGCGACACGCCCACCCACTTGATCCCTGTCAACCCCCGGACCGGCCTCACGGACTCCCACTTCGCCGAGATCCGCGAGTACGTCGGCTCGACACTCTAGTCCACGGCCCGCCGAGTCGGGGTTGTCGCGGTGCTAAAGCCATTGCTGTACAGACAATCTGGCAAATCCGACAGTGCGGGCTGAGCGGAACCTACTGTGTCTGGTTTGCGGCTGTCGATTCCTGGAAGTCGACGAGTGCTTCTCCGTGCACCTGCGCCCATTCGGTCAGCATCGCTATCGGTTCCTGGAGTGTTCTACCGAGTGGGGTCAGGCTGTATTCCACTCGTGGGGGCGCTTCGGCGTAGCGCTGTCGGTCGATGAGGCCGTTGCTCTGCAGCCGGCGCAGGGTCTGGGTCAGCACCTTCCGGGAGATCCCGCCGGACAGAGCGACAAGTTCGCTGTGCCGCTTGGGGCCGTCTTTGAGCGCGTAGAGGGTGACTACGGACCACTTGTTCGCGACGATCTCGATTGCTGTGCGCGCAGGACAGTCGGACATGAACATGGTTCCGGCAGGAGGGCTCACGGTCCAAAGGTTACCAAAGGGTACCTATCGGATCCCTAGCGTTGCCGTCATGCAAATCGCAGCCTTGGTCCTGTCCGTCCTGCTCGCTGTGGCGATGCTCCACTCCGGAGTGATGAAGTTCGTCCGCCCAGCCTGGTTACGCCAATTCGCCGAAGCGGTCCACCTCACCACCTCCCAGCTCACCGTGCTCGGGAGCCTGCAGATCGCCGCGACGATCGGCCTCCTCTTGGGCATCTGGTTCCCGCCCTTCGCCATCGCCGCCGCGATCGGGCTGGTGCTCTACTTCACCGGCGCGATCTTCGCCCACGTCCGCACCGGCGACCGAAACATGCTGGGAGCCACGGTCTTCCTCACGTTCTCGATTGCAACGTCAGTCGTGCTCTTTCTCAACATCCGCCTCCCTTGAATTCGTGGATATCCGACGGCTCGGCACTCGATCTGGTGTGAGCAATATCCCACCCTTCGTTTCGAATTTCTTCTCGCAGGCGAGTAGCGTCTGTTCTCTTCTGTACTGTGTAAGGACATCTCGTGAACAATCTCGATCTGACGAATGCCATATCCGATTTCGACAAGGCAGTTGTCGAACTACTGCGGGCCTCGGGATGGCTCTATCACGTGCATCGTGCCGCATCACCGGATCCATCGGTAGCGCTCGATCTGCTGAAGACCGCCGAAGCCAGACTGACCAGCGTGACGTTGAGCGAGGGGGTGTTCGAGCACCTCTACCACGAGGCCGCGTGACTGCTATTCGGTGGCCGAATTGGAGCCGACGTCGGCTCGCCGAGGTCGAAGCGGAGGTTGTCGTTGTGCGAGTCGGTCGCCATCGGAGCCTGCTGCGATCTCGAAGTCTGCGTCGAGCGGCTTGTGTCGGCGCTTGCCGACGGCGTCGGGTGAATGCCGCGGGGGCATGCCGCCGCGGGCAGGCATTGTCGGCGGCGAATCGTTGTCAGCGCGTATGGGATTTTCGATACGCCGACGATATCCGCCGAGTCGTACCGTCGACTCGATAAATCTCCTGTGTCACAGGGGATCTCGAGAAGTAGGAGAAGACGATGAAACTGCGCGAAGTCGCCGTGACGGCGCTGCTGGTCCTCGGCATATCCGGCCTGGCCGCCCCCGCCCAAGCCGCCCCCGCCCAAACCGCCACCGGATACGACCGCTGCCCGAATGGGCATTTCTGCCTCTTCAGCGCCGCCAACGGGGGCGGGCGAATCGCATACTTCCGCCTCGGCTCCACCGATCTACGCCTGCAGAACATCGACGGCCAAGCCTATTCGAAGTGGAACCGCACCGGCCGATACTGGGACGGGTTCACCGAATACAACTATCGCGGCGGCATCATCTTCCGGAGCGGCCCAGGTCAACAGCTCAATATTCCGGCCGATGTCGCCACTCAGGTGCATTCGGTGAAAGCGGTCTGACCCGAAATCGGCGAGGCGCGACAGCGTTCAATATCCGCTGAGGTGCGGGCGAGCCTGCAGAGCGGCGCGGCCCACCTAGGTGTCGCTTCCTGCTCGTCGGCACGCACCGCCTCGGCATAGGCGTTCGGGTCGGCAAGCACCGCGCGCACACTCGTTTCATCGAGCCAGGCCGCGACGGCAAGCGGAACCAGCCGCTCACTGTCGGAATTCCCTCAACGCCTTTGTGCTGCTGCGTGATTCAGTTGAATACTGCGCTCGGTTCGTCGGTGATCTGGACCTGGATCAGGTGCGGACCGGAGGCGGCGAAGGCTTGCTTCAGCGCGTCGGCGAGGTCACCGGTGGTGGTGACGGTGCGGGCGGGGACGCCGTAGCCAGTGGCGATGTCGGTGAAATCGACGCCCGGCAGGTTCAACCCCGGCAGCCCGTCCGCGCCCAGCCAGACTCCGTAGTCCTTGAGCACCTGGTAGGCGCCGTTGTGCACGATAAGGTATGTGATGTCGAGGTGGTGCTGGGCGGCGTTCCATAGGCCGGTGACGCTGTAGTTGGCCGAGCCGTCGCCGATGAGCGCGATCACGGGCCGATTCGGTTGGGCCAGTGCGACTCCGGCCGCTGCGGGTAGCCCGTAGCCCAGGGCGCTGGCGGCGCCGCAGAAGAAGCTGTTGGGCTTGGTGATCGGCAGTCTGTCCCACCACGCGCCCAGCGACGGCGCTTCGTATACCCACACGGCATCGTCGGGGTGGTGGTCGGCGAGCACTTGAAGGAACTGGGCTTCGCTGACCGTGTCGGTGCGCTGCACCGAGATATCAACCGGTGCAGGTTGTTTCATCGGCTCAGGCAGTGGACGGGTGGTGGTGACCAGTTCGGCGAGCCGGTCAAGTGCTTCGGCGGGGTCGCCCACGATGGCCGTGCCGAGTGGTGTGCGTGCGGCTTGGTCAGGGTCGGGGGTGAGGAGTGTCAGCTCGGTGCCCTCGCGCAGGTACCGGCCTGGTTCCCACGCGTGGTAGGGCAGCACCGCCCCGCCTATCCAGGCGACGAAATCGTAGGGGGCCAATTGTTCTCGGACCTGGCCCACCGCCGCTCCGAGGGTGCCTTGGTAGCAGGGATGCTGGGTCGGAAACGAGATCCTCGGGTATTCGTAGGTGCCGAATTTTACCGGCAGTCCGGCCTTTTCGGCGAGGTGTACCGCAGCGTCCCAGCCGCCGTAGGCGTCTACGTCGGGGCCGAGGACCAGCACCGGATTGTCGGCGGTATCCAGGCGTCGGGCGAGTGCTTGTAGCGCTGCCCGGTCGGCGATGGGTCGTCCGGCTATGTGGCGGCCCAAGAGGTAGGGCAGGTTGTCGGTGTCGGCGGGTTCGTTCCAATCTGATAGTGGCACAGACAGATACACCGGCCCGGTGGGCGCGGTCGTCGCGCAGGCGATCGCCCGTGCCAAGGCGGCGGGGACCGCTTGCGGCGACGGCGCTTCGAAGCTCCATTTCACCAGCGGCCGCGGCAACGTCGTCGCGTCGTGGTTGGTGAGCATGCCCTGCAAGGTGATCAGCGGACGATACTGCTGGCCGCTGATCAACACCAAAGGTGTTCCGGCCTGCCACGAGTTGACGAGGTTACCCATTGCCTGGCCCACGCCTGCTGCCGAGTGCAGGCTGACCAGTGCCGGTTTTCCGGTGGATTGGGCATACCCGTCGGCCATCGCCAGACCGGCGCCCTCCTGCAGAGCGAGAATGTAGCGGAAGTCCTTGGGGAACTCTTGCAGGAACGGCAGTTCGTTCGATCCCGGGTTGCCGAAAAAGGTGGTGACGCCCAGCGACCTCAGGACCTGGTAGGAAGCTTCTCGTACCGTCGTCATCTGCGTACTTCCTTTCTGAGTGGGCGGGTCAGCCCTAGGGGCGGGTCTGGCGTTCGAGGGCGAAGACGAATGATTCGTAGTGGCCGCCGGTGCCGTGCTCGAGGCCGACCTCGCAGGTGCGGTTGTTGCACAGGTAGGCGTCGAAGTTCTGGCCGGTGAGCTCGTCGGTCTCGTCGCGGGTAGCGGCTTCGGTGAGTTCGGGGTGCAGGAAGCCGCGGTCGCCGGCGAAGGCACAGCAGGTGGCCTGCTGTGGCACGACGACCTCGGTCGCGAGCGCCGCACCGATTTCGGCGAGCGTGCCGTCAATATTGAGGTGGCGGGTAGAGCAGGTGGGATGCACTACAACCCGGTCGAGCTTCTCGCCGACGGTGAGCTTGGGGAGCAACTGCTGCTGGGCCCAGGTGGTGGCGTCGATGATCGTCATCGCCGCTCGGTGCGCCGCGTTGTCCTCGGTGAGGTAGGCGGTGATCTCATCCAGCACACCCAGCGTGCAGGAGGCGGCGTCGATGACGACCGGCAGGTTGCCGGAATCGCTCCAACGCCAGAGGTTTTCGATGATCAGGTTGGCCATGTAGGTGTTGCCGTCGTGGTAGCCCTTGGAATGCCACATTGTGGCGCAGCAGCTACCGCGCACATCCTCGGGAATCCACAGCGGCATACCCGCCCGCTCGGACACCTCGACCAGCGCCTCGGGCAAGCTCAACTCCCGCTGATCCCGTTGTGCGCGGCCGAAGATGCGATTGATGCAGGCGGGAAAGTACACCGCCACGGCACCGGCTCGCTCGGTCCTCGGCAGGTGTGCGGGGGCCGCGGCGGGCATCTCGCGCAGCCAGCCCGGCATCAGCTCGGTGCTCACGACCAGGCGCAGCAGTCCGGTGATCGCCGTCATCACGGTGGCACCCATCAAGTGCCCACCGCGCACCGCCACCCGTGCCAGCCGCTCGATCAGTCCCCACCGCCGCGCCAGCAGCAGCCACGCCTTCTCTTCTCGCGGACTATGTTCCGAACGCCGCAAGGCCTTCATCATTGTGCCGGTGTCGATGTCGAGCGGGCAGGCCAGTGAGCAGCTGCCGTCTCCGGCGCAGGTTTCCACCGCGTCGTACTCGTACTGTTCGAGCAGCGCGCGCCGCAGCGCAGTATCCCCGCCCTGGCGTGCCATTTCCCGCCGCACGACGATGCGTTGACGTGGTGTGGTGGTGAGATGGCGGCTGGGACAGACGTGTTCGCAGAAACCGCATTCGATGCAATGCTCGATCGTGTCTTCCACCCGGGGCATCGACTGCAGATGTTTCAGGTGTGCGGTGGCATCGCGGGTGAGCAGCACGTCCGGAGCGAGCACCCCGTGTGGGTCGAACAGGTGCTTGATCCGCCACATCAGTTCGGTGGCCTTACCGCCCCATTCGATCGGTACGAACGGTGCCATGTTGCGGCCGCTGCCGTGCTCGGCCTTCAACGAGCCGTCGTACTTCCCGGTGATGAGCTCGACCAGTTCATCCATGAACGTCGCGTAGTTGTTCGTGCCTTCGTCGGTGCCGAAGTCGGCCATCAGGCAGAAGTGGAAGTTGCCCGCCGAGGCGTGCCCCTGCAGGGAAGGGTCGTAGCCGTGTCTGTCCAGCAGGGCGGCAAGGTCTTTCGCTGCGTCGGCAACCCGAGCGGGCGGCACACAGACATCTTCGCCGATCATCGTCGCGCCGACGGGGCGCTGCATGCCCACCAGACCCCCCAGTCCCTCACGGAGCTGCCAATAGATGGCGATCTGGGCTCGGTCGCGGGTGAATTGGCCGGGTTCGATCAGTACGCAGTCGGCCAAAATCGATTCCACCGGCGGCAGCGTGGAATCCAGTGCCGCCTCGTCGGTGGCCCGTACTTCCACCAGCAACGCCGCCGAACCCGAATCCAGTTCGGCCCAAGCGGGATTCGCCGCGGGCAGCTGCGCGCATGCGCGCAGGGTGCGCCCATCCAGCAGTTCGGCGACCTGGGCGCCTGCCTCGACGAACTTCGGCACCGCCTCGGTGGCGTGTTCGAGTGTGTCGAACAGCAAGAAAGCGTCCGCGCGGGCGGGCAGCAGCGGCACCGTGTCGAACACGGCCTCGGCGACGAATCCCAGCGTGCCCTGCGAGCACACCATCAACCGGGTCAGGATCTGCGCCGGAGTCGCCCCGATCAGGAAGCCGTCGAGCCGATACCCGCTGGCGTTCTTGATACTGAACTTGCGGCGGATGCGGTCGGCGAGTTCGGTATCGGCCTCGATCTCGGCTTTGATCCCCATCAACCCCGCCGCCAGTTCCGGCTCGGCACTGGCCAGCACCTCATCGGCGTCGTCCGCGCCGGTGTCGACGACGGTTCCCGACGGCAGCACCACCGTGACCGAACGTAGTGTGGCCGAAGCCGTTTGAGCCACTCCCGCCGCGAAGCCAGAGGAGTTGTTGGCGATCACGCCGCCTACGGTGCACGCAGCGGCACTGGCTGGATCGGGCCCAAGCCGGGTGCCGCGCCGAGCCAGCGCCGCATTGGCTACGGCCAGCACGGTGCCCGGTCGCACCCGCACCCGTTGCCCCTGGTCCTCCACGATCACCCCGCTCCAGCCGCGCCGGGCATCGACGAGGATGTCGTCGCCTGTCGCCTGCCCGTTCGGGCTGGTGCCCGCCGCCCGGAACGTCACTGTGTGCCCGTGCTCGCGCGCATACGCCAGCGCCGCGGCGACCTCCGCCGGTGTCTGCGGATTGACCACTACCTTCGGAATCAACCGGTACGGGCTGTAGTCACTGGCATACCGCACGAGATCGATCGCCCGCGCATGCACCTTGTCCGCACCGAGCAGGGACTCCAAATCGGCCTTCAACGATGCCGGGGAGCCCGCCGCAAACTTTTCGGGTGCGGCGTCGGCCGCGACACCGGGCGAATCCAGTAGTGCCGGCGCATGGAGAAATGGCTGCAAGAACTTCACGATCAGCTCCTTCGATCCGACGAACTGGACAACGAATGCCGAGCTTGCGGTGTAGCTGACCTTTCGCCGATGGGGGTGTCAGTCGAGCGGGATGCTCATGGCGTTGTGGAACAGGTTGTCGGGGTCGTACTTTCGTTTGATGGCCTGGAGCCGGGGGAAGTGGTCGCCGTAGTAGCTGGCGTACATGTCACGTCCGTGGAGTTGTTCTTCGAGGTCGTCGTCGCCGATGTAGCCGCCGGCGGTGTAGGGGTACATCAGTTCGTAGGCCTCGCGCGGCCACCCGCGGCGAGCGTCACCGAGGCTGACAAGGTGCGCGGGGTCATCGGTCTCGTCGGATTCGACATCGGTGCCGAAGCCCAGCAGCCACACATCGCCGCGGACCTTGACCGCGGTGGCGTCGGCCGGGAGCCCGGAAGCCGGGTCCAGGGCCTGCATCTGCATCCGGGCGCCCTGCAGTGGTTGCCGCGCCGCGAGTTCGCCGAGTTTCGCGATGACCTCCCCGGTGAAAGGCTCGGGCAGGTGCGCGGCCTTGATCGACTGGTAGCGCAGGTTTTCCCCGGCCTCGCGGCTGACCTTGCCGGGTTTGGCCAGCCAGTGCGCCGAGGTCTGGGTCGCGGCCTGGGTGGCAACCACATCGATATAACTCATCGGTTCGATCTCGGACTCGGTCGGACGCGGTAGACGCGCGCGCATGTCGGCGATGAGGGCGTCGCGCTCGGCG
Organism: Nocardia sp. NPDC049149; assembly: GCF_043197455.1. Lineage (NCBI taxonomy): Bacteria > Bacillati > Actinomycetota > Actinomycetes > Mycobacteriales > Nocardiaceae > Nocardia > Nocardia sp. NPDC049149. Next base: position 552,850 of record NZ_JBICTD010000003.1, on the reverse strand, counting down.
GGTGTGTCGGTGAGGATCGCGCCGACCATTTCCAGGATGCCTTGCCAGATGACAAGCATCGGACTGAAGGTCGTTGGCGCGTTCAGCGTGAAATCCTGTAGCGCGGTGAATGTTTCGACGAAGTCGATGTCGGTCAGGCGGTAGCGCAGGGAGAAGTTCGCGGGAGCTTTCGGCGCCTCGTGCAGGCGGAAGACGAACTTGGTGATCACACCGAACGATCCGGTGCCGGAACCGCGCAGCGCCCAGAACAAATCAGGGTTGGTGTCATCGTCGGCGATCAGCACGCGTCCGTCGGCGGTGACGACCTCTACCTGCATCACGTGGTCGGTGAGGATGCCGTACCGGCGAACCGAGCGCCCGTATCCACCGCAGGTGGCCTGTCCACCGATGCCGACGGCAGGCAGTCACCGCCGGGGACCATGAGCTCGCCGTGTGACCATGCTTCCCAGTACAGATTGCCCAGCAGCGCACCGGGTTCCACGGTCGCAATGCGCCCCTGCGGGTCCACGCTGATCTTATCGAGGTGGATCAGGTCGATCACCAGGGCATGTCCGCCGCGGCCGCCCAGCCCATTGCCCTCGATGGAGTGCCCGCCGGAACGGATCGCGAGCTGGGTGACCCGCGCCTCGCGCGCACATCGTACGATCGTCGCTACCTCGGCGGTGCTGCGCGGCCGCACAATCCCCAGCGGACGGAACTGGGTCCGCACGTTCCAGGTAGCCCGAGCCCGGTCGTACTCCGGATCGCCCTCGAAACTCATCTGCACCGAGGGCAGGTGCTGGCGGAGAAGCGTTGCGATGTCGGTCAATTCAGCTCCCTTGGCTTGTCTGCGTCGACTCGGACGACAGCGGTGAGGTAACTGCGGGTGAGCGCCTGGCTGCGATGACCCGTCTGATAGGCCCCGGACCGTCGAAAGTGCAATGCGCGCATCTTGCCTCTTCGAAGTTGTTGAGGTGTACGGGTATTCAGTCGAATACGCCGCTCGATTCGTCGGTGATCTGGACCTGGATCAGGTGCGGGCCGGTAGTGCCGAAGGCTTGTTTGAGAGCGTCGGCCAGGTCGTTGGTGGTGGCGACAGTGCGGGCGGGAATCCCGTAACCGGTGGCGATGTCGGTGAAATCAATGCCTGGCAGGTTCAGGCTCGGTAGTCCGTCCGCGTTCAGCCAGGCTCCGTGATCTTTCAATACCCGGTAGGCGCCGTTGTGCACGATGAGATAGGTGATGTCGAGGTGGTGCTGGGCGGCGCTCCATAGTCCGGTGATGCTGTAGTTCGCTGAGCCGTCGCCGATCAGGGCGATAACCGGCCGGTCCGGTTGGGCGAGCGCGACTCCCACCGCCGCGGGCAGCCCGTAGCCCAGCGCGCTGGCGGCCGCACAGAAGTAGCTGTTGGGTTCGGTGATCGGTAGCCGGTTCCACCACGGGCCCAGCGAGGGTGCTTCGAAGACCCAGGCGGGGTCGGCGGGGTGCTCATCGGCGAGTACTCGGAGGAACTGGGTTTCGCTGATCGTGTCGGTGTGCTGCACCGAGATATCAACCGGTGCAGGTTGTTTCATCGGCTCAGGCAGTGGATGGGTGGTGGTGACGAGTTCGGCGAGCCGGGCTAGTGCTTCGGCGGGGTCGCCGATGATGGCCGTGCCGAGTGGTGTGCGTGCGGCTTGGTCGGGGTCGGGGGTGAGCAGGGTCAGTTCGGTGCCCTCGCGTAGGTATCGTCCCGGTTCCCACGCGTGGTAGGGCAGCACCGCCCCGCCGACCCAGGCGACGAAATCGTAGGGCGCCAGCTGTTCTCGGACCTGGCCTACTGCTGGTCCCAGGGTGCCTTGGTAGCAGGGGTGCTGGGTCGGGAAAGAGATTCTGGGGTATTCGTAGGTGCCGAATTTGACTGGTAGTCCGGCCTTTTCGGCGAGTGCGACCGCGGCGTCCCAGCCGCCGTAGGCGTCTACGTCGGGTCCGAGGACCAGCACGGGGTTGTCGGCGGTGTCCAGGCGTCGAGCGAGTGCTTGTAGCGCTGCCCGGTCGGCGATGGGTCGTCCGGCTATGTGGCGGCCCAAGAGGTAGGGCAGGTTGTCGGTGTCGGCGGGTTCGTTCCAATCTGATAGTGGCACAGACAGATACACCGGTCCGGTGGGTGCGGTCGTCGCGCAGGCGATTGCTCGTGCCAGGGCGGCGGGGACTGCTTGGGGTGAGGGCGCTTCGAAGCTCCATTTGACCAGTGGTCGGGGCAGTGTGGTGGCGTCGTGGTTGGTGAGCATGCCTTGCAGGGTGATCAGTGGGCGGGATTGCTGGCCGCTGATCAATATCAGGGGTGTTCCGGCTTGCCAGGAGTTGACGAGGTTGCCCATGGCCTGGCCGACGCCTGCGGCGGAGTGCAGGCTGACCAGTGCTGGTTTTCCGGTGGCTTGTGCGTAGCCGTCGGCCATCGCCAGACCGGCGCCCTCTTGTAGGGCGAGGATGTAGCGGAAGTCGTCTGGGAACTGTTGCAGGAACGGCAGTTCGTTCGATCCGGGGTTGCCGAAAAAGGTGGTGACGCCCAGCGACCTCAGGACCTGGTAGGAAGCTTCTCGTACCGTCGTCACGTGCACTCCTTCCTCGAGCGGGTGTCGCCCCGCGCTGGTCAGTCGAGCGGAATGCTGAGTTTGTGGTGGAACAGGTTGTCGGGGTCGTACTTGCGCTTGATGGCTTTCAGCTGTGGTAGGTGTTGGCCGTAGTAGCTGTCGAACATGTCACGGCCTTGCTCGCCTTCGGCGTAGTCGTCGTCGCCGATGTAGCCGCCGGTGGTGTAGGGGTAGAAGATCTCGTAGGCCTGGTTGAGCCACTGTTCGTGGTTCTTGCCGGTGGTTTCCATCGTGGCGATGTCACCGGCATCGCTGAGTGGTATCCAGCACGACATCCCCATCAGCCATGGGCAGTCGCGATTCTTGATGGCGGTGGCGTCGACGGGAAGCCCGGAGCTCGGGTCCAGGCCCAGCAGTTGGATCCGTAGTCCTTCCGTGGGTTGGGTGACGGCGAATTCGGCGAGGGTCTCGATGAATTCGTCGGTGAACGGTTCGGGGACGAATCCGGCTTTGATCTTCATGTAGCGCAGGTGCTCTCGGCGTTCGCGCCGGACATCGCTGAGGTCGGGGTAGTACGGCGCGGAGGTGTCCTCGAGGCCTTGGATCCGCATGGTTTCCAGGTAGTCCGCGGGCCGGATATCGAATTCCTCGGTAGCGGGTAGCTTTTCGCGCATGTCCGCGACCAGCGCGTCGCGTTCGGCTGCGGTTTCGGTGGCCAGGGAGCCGAGGATTTCCAGACGCCCGCGCCAGATGACGATCATCGGATTGAAGGCAGGCGGCGCGTTGAGCGAGTACTCCTGCATCGCCTTGAACGTCGACGCGAACGACGCGGCATCGGTCAGCGGGTATTGGATGAAGAAGTTCGCCGGTGCGGCAGGGGCTTTGTTCAATTCGACGGTGAGGCTGGTGATCACGCCGAACGAGCCGGTGCCGCTGCCGCGGATCGCCCAGAACAGATCCGCGTTGGTGTGCTCGTCGACGACGACCACGGATCCATCGGCCAGCACCATCTCGGCCCGCAGCAGACGATCGGTGAGAATGCCGTACGTGCGTGAGTAGTGGCCGTAACCGCCGCACTGGATCTGGCCGCCCATGCCGACCGCAATACATTCCCCGGTGGGCAGCATGAGCCCGCCCTGTTGGAAGGCTGCCACCATCAGATTGCCGGTCAGTGTTCCGCCGCCGACGGTCGCGGTCTGGGCGTCGCGGTCGATGCTGATGTCGTCCATCTCGACCATGTCGATCACCACCGCGTGACCATCGCGCCCGCCGAGGCTGGCGCCTTCGAAGGAATGCCCGCCCGAGCGGATGGCCAGTTGCGTGACTCCCGCTTCGCGGGCGCAGCGGATGATTTCCTGCACCTCCGCGGTAGAACGAGGGGCCACTACCCCGACCGGCTGCGCTTGGGCCAGGTAGTTCCAGGTCGCGGTGGCCTCGTCGAAGGTGCCGTCCTGCGGGAACGACGCCGGGGTCGAGGGAAGTCGATCGTGGATCAGATCCTTGAAACTCCGCTGCGCCGCGGGCTGGTGCTGGTGGAGCAGCTTTGCGGTGTTGGTCATAGCTACCTCCTGTTGATTGCATCAAATTTAATGTAAATTGGATGGTAGCTGAACAGTTGCACCGAAGGAGATGTGATCATGGTCGCACAGGACACGTCCGTAGATACTGCACATGCGAGCAGGTGGGACGGTGACGAGCTGGCAGCGTGGTGGTCGTTGGTGTTCACCAGTCGACTGTTGCTGGACAGACTCGACACCGACATGCGGCGTGGACACGGACTGACGCTGGACGAATACGGGATCCTGGTCGCGTTGGAGGTGGCACCGGATTTCCGGGTGCGCATGAACGACCTGGCCGAAGCGGCCTTGCTGTCGCAGAGCAGGTTGTCCCAGCAGATCAAGCGCATGCAGGCCCGCGGTCTGGTCGACCGTCAGCAGGCAGTCACCGATAAACGCGGCGTCGAGGTCGTGCTCACCGAATCCGGCCGCGAACTTCTGCGCACCGTCGCACCGGACCACATCGACCGGGTACGCCGCTACTTCCTGCAACACCTGACCAGCCACAACCGTGCCGCCCTGACCGAGAGCCTGCGACCGGCACTCGATTCCTTGGCAACCTCCCCGGCCCTGATCCGAATGCTCAAACCAGTTCTACCCGGCTAACCGCCGCGGTGAGTCCCGTGCTCTGCCTCGACCGACCGAGAAAGGCATGCTCATGACCAACTTCGCGGATTACATCGAACTGGAAGACAAGGCACGCACCACGATGGCGGCCGATATCTGGTCGTATGTTTCGCACGGGGCGGGTGACGAATTCACTCAGTCCAACAACGTGGCCGCCTTCCAGAAACTCGCTCTGCTTCCCCGCATGCTCCGCGCGAGCGCGCACCGTGATCTGTCCGTCGAGCTGTGCGGTATATCCCTGCCGACCCCGCTGTTCATGGCCCCGGTCGGGGTGATCGGGTTGTGTGATCCGCACGGGCACGGTGAGATCGCGACCGCTCAGGCGGCGGCCCGCACCGGCGTGCCGATGGTGGCGTCGACCATGGCCGTGGATCCGCTGGAAACGGTCGCCGGACATTTCGGCGGCACTCCTGGAATGTTCCAGCTCTACACCCCGACCGATCGTGACTTGGCGCAAAGCCTGGTGCACCGTGCCGAAGCCGCGGGTTTCCGTGCGCTGGTGGTCACTCTGGACTGTTGGCACACCGGTTGGCGACCCCGCGACCCGTCGCTGACCAACTCGCCCCGGCTGCGGAGCGAGTGCCTGGCGAACTACCTCACTGATCCGGTGTTCCGGAAGCTGCTCCCCACCTCGGCCGTAGCGGATCCGTCGGTGGCGATGGACACCTGGAACTCGATCTTCGGCAACCGCCTCACCTGGGACGACCTGCCGTGGCTCCGCTCGCTGACTCGTCTTCCGTTGATACTCAAGGGAATCTGTCACCCCGACGATGTCCGGCGCGCCAAGGACACCGGCGTGGACGCCGTCTACTGCTCGAATCACGGTGGCAGGCAAGCCAATGGCGGCCTGGCCGCGATCGACGCACTGCCCGGTGTCGTCGCGGCCGCCGACGGCATGCCGGTGTTGTTCGACTCCGGTATCCGATCCGGCGCCGACATCGTCAAGGCTCTTGCCCTCGGCGCGACCGCCGTCGGCATCGGCCGCCCCTACATTTACGGCCTTTCCCTCGCGGGAGCCGACGGCATCGTCAACGTCCTCGACGCGCTGCTGCAAGAAACAGACCTGCTGATGGGCCTCGACGGCTACCCGACGATCGCCGACCTGAACCCCGAAGCACTCTTGCCTACCGGCCGGTGAGCAGATCACGGCGTCTGCCCTGGTTGCCAGACGGCTATCGACTCTTGTTGCGGGAACTGGCGGCGGCAACGACCGAGCCCTCCGCCACCAGTTCCCTATCTGCTCGTCGACTCGATCGGAGGATGCTATGCGTACTGAAGGAGACAGTTGGGACATCGTGAGCAGCGTGGGCGCGACCGCGCTCGGTGTGGCCACCGGCCGGGAAGTAATGATCCGCTTGCAGGCGAGACGGCTGTTCTGCGATAACTCCGATTGCAGGAGAAGGACTGGGCTAGCGGCACGTCATGCGCGGTGCGCGACCCTTCTGAACCGTTTGCAGTGCGCGGTCGTGCTGGCGTTGGGTGGTCGTCCGGGTGCCCGGATGACGCGGCATCTGGCCGCTTCGGTCAGCCGAATGACGCTACTGCGGCTGATCCGGGCTCTGCCGGACCCAGATCAGCAGACACCGCGAGTACTCGGGGTCGATGACTTCGCTCTGCGGCGCGGGCACCATTACGGCACGATCCTGGATCGACATCGAAACCCAGCGCCCTTCGGCTAACAATGAAGTCGTCGATCGGACAGCTCAATAGGACATAGCAGCCAGGACAACCGTGACCACCAGCAGGCCTATCGACGCTAGAAGGAGCCATGCAGCTCTACGGAGCTTGAGGTAGCGGTAGAGATGCAGATGGGAGACGCGCCACAGCTCATCGAGGGCTCCTCGAAGCTGCTGCTCAGGCGATTGGTTCATGGCTGCAGCCCTGAAATCCTCGAAGGTTGGCCAGTGTCGGCTTATGCCCGACAGGTTGTAGAACATCGAAGCCCCGCTACGTGGCTCGACGAACCCGACCTCCGTTTGTCTCAGCATGACCAACGCCCGTGTCGCGTACACCACCGAGGCGGCGACAAACAGCAAAGTGCACAAGGCAGGAACAAACACCGCCGGATTCAGCGGTCTCGATCCTTTCAGTGAGATGGCCAACGCTGTCCCGGCGACCACAAGCGCGTTCGTGCTCAGCACCGCGCCGGCCCGCGTCGATATCGAAGCTCGCTGCGCGTCCTCTCTGACAAGGTGCCAGTGAACGCTATCGAGATTCAGGCCTCTGGGCCTGTCTACAGATCCCCCCGAAGCCACGACGCGATTGTCGGCTACGTGCGCCAGCAACGCAATGATCCGCCGAGCAAGCCGCCCTCCTCTCTCGTCGCGTGGCTGCGGACCAGGGAGTGTCGGAAGTCTTGGTCGAGCCTGCCCAGGTGCTGGAGGAGCACGTGACGTTGGCCTGCTGACATCTCGCCCGACGCGTCGGCAAAGTTGTGTTTGGTTCGTGGCGTACTGGGTACCTGAACTGAAAAGTCCCCCCAGACCTGGTGTTCAGGACTGGGGGGACGTCCGCGGCGCCCCCGGCAGGAATCGAACCTGCGACCTAGGGATTAGAAGGCCCTTGCTCTATCCAACTGAGCTACGGAGGCAGTGGGTTCCACCATGGCCGACATTGGTCGTGCTGTCCAGCGCGCCAATTATAGCGACCGACCAGATGGCTAGGGGTCAAGCGCGACGGCCAAGACGAGCATTGCGGCCATGATCACTTCGAGCACCAGGAAGAACCAGACTGGATAGAAGGCGGAAGGCGCCTCTATGCAGGCCGACCAGACGCGCCCGACCGCCATCCCGCCGAGGGCGGCAGCGACCGCAACACAGGCACCGAATCGCAGGTCACCGACATCGACGGCGGCCAAAACCAGCACCACCGCGATGGCGATCCCGAAACCGCCGTAGACGGCCCGCACCTCGGCGCGGGAGTCGGGTCTGTCGGCGAGCACCCCGAGCGAGTCGACGAGTTGGCTGGGCCGCAAGAGCCCGAAAACTCCCATGGCGGCAAAGAACAACGCCACCATGGCAATCAACACGATCGAGACGATCGACATTGCACCTCCGTGATTCGCCGCCCACAATATCGGCCCAAACCCGACGCGGCCACGCGTTAACAATCGAACTACCCTCAGTCGTATGTCGTCAGCGCAGGATTCGTCCGCTTCACCTGATCTCGAGGTCACTCGGACGGCGGCGACATACGCGGTGTTGGTGGCGCTGGCCTGCGCGATCGCGGCGCTGGTTGCGGCGCTGGTTGTCGGGCTGTCCGCGGCACAGGCGCTGAGCCTGCTCGGCATCCCCGACCCCGGCGCGTTGACCACCTACGGCCTGCCCGCGGTGCGTGCACTCGCCGATCTGTCGGCGGCGTTGACGGTCGGTTCGCTGTTGTTCGCGGCGTTTCTGGCGCCGCCGCAGGCGAACGGATTGCTGGACGTCGGCGGCTATCGCGCGGTGCGAAGGGCCTCGAACTTCGCGCTCATCTGGGCGGCCTGCGCGGCGTTGCTCATCCCGTTGACCGTGTCCGACACCACAGGCCAGCCAGTCAGCGCCAGCTTGCGGCCCGAGGCATTGTGGCGCGCGATCGATCAGATCGAACTGGCGGGCGCCTGGCGCACGACGGTGCTGTTCGCGCTGATCGTCGCGATCGGTGCCCGGCTCGCGCTGCGCTGGGGGTGGACGCCGGTGCTGTTCGGCGCGTCCATCGTGACGATGATGCCGCTCGCGTTGACTGGACACTCGTCCTCCGGCGGTGCGCACGATGTCGCCACGAACAGCCTGATCCTGCACCTGGTTTCGGCCGCCGTGTGGGTGGGCGGTCTGTTCGCACTGCTGGCGCACGCACGTCGCGGCGGTCCGCACACCGATCTCGCGGCCCGGCGATTCTCGCTGACGGCGACTGTCGCGTTTGTCACCATCGGCGCCAGCGGGGTGATCAACTCGTGGGTTCGGGTGCCGTGGGACGAACTGTTCAGCACCACCTACGGCAGGCTGGTGCTGGCGAAGGCGGGCGCACTTGTCGTCCTCGGTCTGCTCGGTTTCGCGCAACGACGTGCGGCGCTGCCCGCGCTCGTCGCGGATCCGAAGGACCGTGGCGCGCTGATCCGATTCGCCGGTGTCGAGGTGCTGGTGTTCGCGGCGACCATGGGTCTTGCCGTCGGCCTCGGCCGGACACCGCCCCCGCCGCCTGTCTCGGAGCCGACACCGGCCGAGGTCGAACTCGGCTACAACCTCGCCGGACCGCCGACGGTCGGGCGGCTGCTGTTCGACTGGCGCTTCGATCTGATCTTCGGCACCCTCGCCATCGTCCTCGCGGTGCTGTATCTGTTTGGTGTGCGCCGACTTCGGGCCCGGGGTGATGAGTGGCCGATCGGCCGGACCTTCGCCTGGCTGTCCGGCTGCGTGGTGCTGCTGTTCGCGACCTCGTCGGGTGTCGGCCGGTATTCGCCCGCGATGTTCAGCGTGCACATGGGCGCCCATATGGCGTTGTCCATGCTCGCGCCGATCCTGTTCGCGCTCGGCGGTGCGGTGACGCTGGCGTTGCGTGCCTTGCCGCCGGCAGGCCGGACCGGTGCGCCGGGGCCGCGCGAGTGGCTGCTCGCGGCAGTGCACAATCCGGTCTCGCGATTCTTGACGCACCCGATCGTGGCGTCGGCCATCTTCGTCGGCGGGTTCTACGCGCTGTACCTCGGCGGAATCTTCGACGCGTACGCGGATTCCCATGCGGCACATCTGCTGATGAACCTGCACTTCCTGCTGAGCGGCTACCTGTTCTACTGGGTGGTCATCGGCATCGACCCCAAACCGCGCCAGGTGGAACCGCTGACCAGGCTCGCCATGGTGTTCGGTTCGCTGCCGTTCCATGCCTTCTTCGGCATCGCGTTGATGAGCATGACCACGGTGCTCGGCGGCTGGTTCTATCGCGGACTCGGTCTCGGCTGGAACGGTGACCTGCTCGGCGATCAACGCACCGGTGGCAGCCTGGCCTGGGCGAGTGGTGAGGTGCCGTTGGTCGTGGTGATGCTGGCGTTGCTCATCCAATGGTCGCGCAGCGATCGGCGATTGGCGCAGCGCACCGACCGGGCCGCCGACCGTGACCACGACGCGGCCCTCGCCGCGCACAACGCGATGTTCGCCGAACTGGCCAAACGAGACCGTAAGGTACGTAAGTGAGTTGCCGGCCCGCCGGTGCACCGTCGCCAGCGGGGACAGCCACCGCACATGCAGGCCGTTCTTCAGGTATGAAGGGCATGGTGCCCTCGGGCGCAACATCGGTGCGGATGGTGGAGTCGAGTGTGGTCGAGGTGTTGTTGTGCTAGCTGACAGCGCGCATTCGCGTACGGCGGAACTGGGCGCGAGCGAGGCGCCGTGGTGACCGAGAGATCCATCCTGTGCTCCGAACCGATCGAGCGCGTCTACCGATCCGATGTGCGGGCGGCGCGGCGCAGGCTGGCCGGGCGGATCCGCAAGACGCCGGTCTTCCATACCTCCGTTGCCGGGCCGAACGGCCCGGTTCCGGTCACGATGAAACTCGAATACCTTCAGTACGGCGGCACTTTCAAGGTTCGCGGCAGTCTCAACGCGCTGCTGGAATCCGCCGACTGCGCCGATCAGGTGGTCATCGCCTCCGGCGGCAACGCGGGTATCGCCGCCGCCTTGGCTGCCGCGCAGCTCGGAAAGTCTTGCACCGTAGTGGTTCCGGAGTCCGCGCCGCACACCAAGGTCGCCGCGATGTGGTCGCACGGCGCCGAAGTGCTCTGGCACGGAACGACTTACGCCGAAGCGCTCGATCACGCGATCGAATTGGCCAAGGAACGCAAGGCGCTTCGACTACACGCCTACGACCTGCCCGCCATCGTCGCGGGCGCGGGCGTCGTCGGCCTGGAAATCGAGGAGCAGGTGCGCGGTCGTCCGCCGGTGCTCGCCGCCGTCGGCGGGGGAGGGCTGGTCGCGGGCATTGCCGCCGCGATCGGCAGACGCCACCAGGTGATCGGCATCGAACCCGAAGGTATCCCCACCCTGCACGCGGCACTCGACGCGAACCGCCCGGTCGAGGTCGAGGTGTCCAGCATCGCCGCGGAATCGTTGGGCGCCACCAGAATCGGCGACATCGCGATGGACATCGCGCGTCGCTACGAACTCCGCTCCCTCCTGGTCACCGACGACGCCATCGCCACTGCGCGGGATTACCTCTGGCGGGAATTCCGCATCGTCGTCGAACTGGCAGGCGCTGTGGCCCTTGCCGCTATCCAAAGCGGCGTCTACCTTCCCGCTCCCGACGAACGCCCGGTGATCATCCTCTGCGGAGCCAACACCGATCTCGCGGTCCTGTAGGGCCACCGCTGCGGACAGTCACGCCGTTCGGTCAGTGCGAAGCGGCGGATGTCCACAACCGAGAAAGTTGTGCACATTCTGCTGGGCGGGGTCCCGGATGGGGCGGAGATCGGTGAAGGTGGAGGGGTCTCCTTCGGGGGATTCTCGGGGACCGGCCTCGGGGTGAAAAGCGAAGGGGCGCAGCGATGTACGAGGCCAACGCGGCTGTGGTGGGGACGGTGGTGAACCATCCGGCGAAGCGGGAGCTGCCGAATGGCGATCAGGTACTGACCTTTCGGATGGCCAGCAACTCCCGAAGGTTGGATCAAGCGACTGGGGAATGGGTCGACAACGGCACGTTGTTTCTGACGGTGACCTGCTGGCGGAGGTTGGCCGCAGGCGCGGAAGCGTCGTTGCGGCGCGGAGATCCGGTCATCGTGTACGGCCAGTTGCGCTCGGTCGAGTATCGGACCAAAGACGGCGTGGACCGGCGGGATCTGGAGATGCGCGCCAGTGCGGTCGGCCCTGATCTGGGGCGGTGCACCGCGCAGGTGACCCGATGGTCGGAGGTGCGGAATACTCAGGACCGATTCGGTGCTGAACCTCGGGGGCCAGGGGGCGAACCCCTGACATCCGGCGGCCAGGCTCCGACACTCGGGGGCGAGGTCCAGATGCCGAATGGCGATGGACTGGGGGAGAATGTCGCAGCCCCTCCTGCGGCATCACCCCGAAGCATCCACCCCGAGCACGCTGACGCCTGACCATCGGCGCTGCGGACTTTTGGCTGAGCGTCGCGAGGGGTATCCGCCGGTTCAACTCACCGTTTCCGACACCGATAGGCTTCCTCCTTATGGCTGAGTTCATTTACACAATGAAGAAGGTTCGCAAGGCGCACGGCGACAAAGTCGTGCTCGACGATGTCACCTTGAACTTCCTTCCCGGCGCCAAGATCGGTGTCGTCGGCCCGAACGGCGCGGGTAAATCCAGCGTGCTGAAGATCATGGCCGGACTGGACCAGCCGAACAACGGTGACGCGTTCCTCGGGACCGGCGCGACGGTGGGCATCCTGATGCAGGAGCCCGCGCTGAACGAGGAGAAGACCGTTCGCGGCAACGTCGAGGAGGGCCTCGGCGAGGTGAAGGTGAAGCTGGATCGCTTCAACGAGATCGCCGAGCTGATGGCCACCGACTACTCCGACGAGCTCATGGACGAGATGGGCAAGCTGCAGGAGTACCTGGACCACGCCGACGCGTGGGACGTCGACTCCCAGTTGGAACAGGCCATGGACGCGCTGCGCTGCCCGCCGCCGGACGAGCCGGTCACCAACCTTTCCGGAGGTGAGCGCCGCCGCGTCGCGTTGTGCAAGCTGCTGCTGAGCAAGCCCGACCTGCTGCTGCTCGACGAGCCGACCAACCACCTCGACGCCGAGAGCGTGCTCTGGCTCGAACAGCATCTGGCCGCGTACGCGGGCGCCGTCCTCGCCGTCACCCACGACCGGTACTTCCTGGACAACGTCGCCGAGTGGATTCTCGAACTCGACCGCGGCCGCGCCTACCCGTACGAGGGCAACTACTCCACCTACCTGGAGAAGAAGGCCCAGCGGCTCGAGGTGCAGGGCAAGAAGGACCAGAAGCTGCAGAAGCGGCTCAAGGACGAACTGGCCTGGGTGCGCTCGGGTGCGAAGGCTCGTCAGGCCAAGAACAAGGCCCGCCTCGACCGGTACGAGGAGATGGCCGCCGAGGCCGACAAGCACAGGAAGTTGGATTTCGAGGAGATCCAGATTCCGGCTGGCCCGCGCCTTGGCAGTGTGGTGGTCGAGGTCGACCATCTGGACAAGGGCTTCGGCGACCGTCAGCTGATCAAGGATCTGTCGTTCACGTTGCCGCGCAACGGCATTGTCGGCGTGATCGGTCCGAACGGTGTCGGTAAGACGACGCTGTTCAAGACGATCGTCGGGCTGGAGTCGCCGGACAGCGGCACGGTGAAGGTCGGCGAGACGGTCAAGCTGAGCTACGTCGACCAGAACCGCGCAGGCATCGACCCGAAGAAGAACGTCTGGCAGGTGGTGTCCGAAGGCCTGGACTTCATCCAGGTCGGCAACCAGGAAATGCCGTCGCGCGCGTACGTGAGTGCGTTCGGCTTCAAGGGCCCGGACCAGCAGAAGCCTGCAGGCGTGCTCTCCGGTGGTGAGCGCAACCGGCTGAACCTGGCGTTGACGCTCAAGCAGGGTGGCAACCTGATCCTGCTCGACGAGCCGACCAACGACCTCGACGTGGAAACCCTCGGCTCGCTGGAGAACGCGCTGGAGCAGTTCCCCGGTTGTGCCGTGGTCATCTCGCACGACCGCTGGTTCCTCGACCGGACCTGCACCCACATCCTCGCGTGGGAAGGCAACGACGACAACGACGCCAAGTGGTTCTGGTTCGAAGGCAACTTCGAGGCGTACGAGGCCAACAAGGTCGAGCGGCTCGGCCTGGAAGCGGCCCGCCCGCACCGGGTTACCCACCGCAGGTTGACGCGCGACTGATTGGGGTTACCAACGGGGCAGGTGGTCAAACCACCTGCCCCGTCCTTTTTGTCTCGTATCCGGCACAACCGCGACCGGCCCGTGCCCACGGCCCGCGCGAAGCTCGCTAGGGTGGAACCCGTGAATGCGAAGGCGCAGTTCGATCAATCGGTGGTCCCTACCGCCGACCTGGTGGCCGAGCTGATCCGAGGTTCCGCTCGGGTGCCGCTGCCGCCGCGGAAAGTCCCTGTCGCGCTCACCTGACGTTCGTGAGTCCGAACGATGGCTATGCCGAGCTCATTCCACCGAGGTCGGCAATCGCGTGGCGAACGCGGCGGTTGCGGTGAACAACCCAGGATTGGAAGGGATTTCACCCCCGCGTCTTCGACGCACAGCTACTCTCGGACCGGCGTCGCTTTGTTACGGAACCGAATCCGAGGGAGTAGGCGAAAAATGACGGTCTCGTCCGAATTGTCCAGTGCGGCGTGGGCCGCGAGTCTGCCGCAGGCACTGCGCGGCGAACTCGCGACGCTCGAGGAAGCGTATTTCCGCCACGTCGACGCGGGCGATGTGGACTGCGCGATCACCGGTATCACTCAGATCTTCCGGCGGCACATGGAGTTGGCCATGCACCGGCCCGCGGGTCGGGCGCTGGTCCGGGTGTACCACCCGGACGACGGTTCCGGCCTCGGCGCGGCGGTGCAGCTGGTCACCGACGATATGCCGCTACTTGTCGAATCAATCACGTCGTCTCTGAACAAGCTCGGCGTGAGCGTCAGCGAAGTCATTCACCCGATCTTCGAGGTCGAGCGTGACGCGGAAGGCAGGCTGGAGCACGCCGCCCCGCACGAGGTCGACGGCAACGGCGCGGGCGGCATCCGCGAATCGTGGATGCACCTGCAGCTGCACCCCTCCACGAGCCCCGCGGTGCTGAGCCGCATCGAATCGGGCATGCCGAATGTGGTCGCCGACGTCCGCCAGGTCATCGGCGACACCGAGGCCATCAAGGATGTGCAGAGCAGGCTGGCCGACGACCTGGAGCTGGCCGCGAAGTCGGGTAAGGCGCCGTTCTCGGAGACCGACCTGGTCGACACCGCGAACCTGCTGCGCTGGCTGGCCGGCGGCAACTTCACCGTGCTCGGGTACGCCCGCTACCGGTTGAGCACCGATCAGGGTCAGCAGAGCTCCAACCCGCTGCCGGGCACCTGCCTGGGCGTGCTGCGCCCCGACGTCGGCACCGATTTCCGGGTGCCGATCAACGCCGCCGACCGGCCTCTGCTGATGCTCACCCAGGGCCTGGTGCCCGCCACCGTGCACCGCGCGGTGTACCCGTACTTCATCGGTGTCGCCGATTTCGACGAGGCGGGCACCATCGTCGGCGAGCACCTGTTCATCGGCGTCTTCACGGTCACCGCCGTGCACGAGAACGTGCTGGACATTCCGGTGATCGAGCGCAGGGTGCGCTCGGTGATCGAAGAGAGCGGGTTCGACCTGGAGTCGTTCTCCGGGCAGGCGATGCTCGAGGTCATCCAGTCCTTCCCGCGCACCGAGCTGTTCTCCTCCGACGCCGAGACCATGCGCCGGACCGCCGTCGCGGTGCTCAACGTCGGACTGCGTCGTCAGGTGCGGTTGTTCCTGCGTGCCGACGGCTACGGCCGATTCGTCGCCTGCCTCGTCTACCTGCCCCGCGACCGCTACACCACCCGGGTGCGGCTGGAGATGCAGGACATCCTGGTCCGTGAGCTCGGCGGCGTCGACATCGATTACTCCGCGCGGGTCAGCGAAAGCGACCTGGCCAGTGTGTATTTCACGGTGCGGATGCCGGAGGCCGAGTTCGGGGTGCCGCGCTATGCGGCGTCGACCACCGCGAACACTTCCGAGGCCAACCGGCTGCGCATCCAGGCGCTGCTCGCCGAGGCGAGCCGGACCTGGGAAGACCGGCTCAACGACGAGGTGAGCACCTCGACGATGCTCGACCCCGCAGTCGTGGAGCGTTACGCCCAGGCGTTCCCCGACGCGTACAAGGAAGACTTCGAGGCAGGTCGCGCGCTCGCCGACATCGTCCGCCTGGAAAACCTGAGCGACGGCGGCATCGACCAATACCTGTACCGCAACGCCGATTCCGATCCCGGCTCGTGGCGGTTCTCGCTCTACGTCGGCGGCACCGGCATCTCGCTGAGCCAGGTGCTTCCCGTGCTGCAGAGCCTCGGCGTCGAGGTGGTCGACGAGCGGCCCTACCAGCTCGAGCTGGACGTGGCGCCGGGTGCCGACCCGAGCACCAGCCGGGAACGGTGGATCTACGATTTCGGCCTGCTGGCTCGTCCCGAATTGCTGCGCAGCGCGCTCGACCGGGACCTGGACGCGGAACTGCTCGAATCATCCAAGCGTGCCGCCGTTTTGGAGGCGGAGGTGCGCGGCCTGCGCGAACGGTTCACCGAGGCGTTCGAGGCGGCCTGGTACGGCCGCGCCGAAGCGGACCAGCTCAACGAGCTGGTGTTGCGCGCGCGGCTGCCGTGGCGTGCGGTGTCGATCCTGCGCACGTACGCGAAGTACTTGCAGCAGGCGCGTTTTCCGTACAGCCAGGCCAACATCGCCCGAGTGTTGCTCACCTATCCGGATGCGGCGCGGCTGTTCGTCGACCTGTTCGCGGCCCGCTTCGACCCGGACACCGTCTCGGCCGAGCACGCCGCCGAGCTGGAAACCCAGGTGCGGACCCGGATCGACGAGGTGGTCAGCCTGGATGCGGACCGCATCCTGCGCGCCATCCTCACCCTGATCCGGGCGACGCTGCGCACCAACTACTACATCACCGACGTCGAGGGCATGTCCCGCGACTACGTGTCGATCAAGGTGGAGCCGCGCGAGATCAGCGAATTGCCCAAGCCGCGTCCGCAGTTCGAGATCTTCGTGTACTCGCCGCGCGTCGAGGGCGTGCACCTGCGGTTCGGTCCGGTGGCCCGTGGCGGGTTGCGCTGGTCGGACCGGCTGGAGGATTTCCGCACCGAGGTGCTCGGCCTGGTGAAGGCGCAGGCGGTGAAGAACGCGGTGATCGTGCCGGTCGGTGCCAAGGGTGGTTTCGTCGTGAAGCAGCCGCCTGCCGCCACCGGTGATCCCGTAGCAGACCGGCAAGCGCTCGGCGCCGAAGGTGTTTCGTGCTACCGGACGTTCATCTCCGGCCTGCTCGATATCACCGACAACGTGGATCGCGCGACCGGCAAGGTGCTGCCGCCCGCGAGGGTGGTGCGCCGCGACGGCGACGACACCTATCTGGTGGTTGCCGCGGACAAGGGCACCGCGACGTTCTCCGACATCGCCAACGATGTGGCGCAGCGCTACGGCTTCTGGCTCGGCGACGCCTTCGCCTCCGGCGGTTCGGCGGGCTACGACCACAAGGCGATGGGCATCACCGCCAAGGGCGCGTGGGAGAGCGTCAAACGCCACTTCCAGGAAATGGACATCGATACGCAGACCGAGGATTTCACCGTCGTCGGCATCGGTGACATGAGCGGTGACGTGTTCGGCAACGGCATGCTGCTGTCCGAGCACATCCGGCTGCTCGCGGCGTTCGATCACCGGCACATCTTCTTGGACCCGAACCCGGACACCGCGGTCTCGTACGCCGAGCGCCAGCGGATGTTCGAGCTGCCGCGTTCGTCGTGGGCCGACTACGATCCCGCGCTGATCAGCGCGGGCGGCGGCGTCTGGGATCGCACGGTGAAGTCCGTGCCGATCAGCCCGCAGGCCCGAAAGGCGTTGGGGCTGGCCGACGATGTCACCTCCCTGTCGCCGCCGGAGCTGGTCCGCGCGATCCTGCTCGCGCCGGCCCAGCTGCTGTGGAACGGCGGCATCGGCACCTACATCAAGGCGTCTACCGAGAGCAACGCCGACGTCGGCGACAAGTCCAACGACCCGGTCCGGGTCAACGGAAACCAGGTGCGGGCCAAGGTGATCGGCGAAGGCGGCAACCTCGGCGCGACGGCGCTCGGTCGCATCGAGTTCTGCCGCAGCGGCGGCAAGATGAACACCGACGCGTTGGACAACTCGGCGGGCGTCGACTGCTCCGACCACGAGGTCAACATCAAGGTGTTGCTCGACGGGGTGGTGAGCAGTGGCCAGCTGCCCGAGCCGGAACGCAACCCGCTGCTCGCCTCGATGACCGACGAGGTCGCGCAGATGGTGCTGGAAGACAATGTGGCACAGAACTTCCTGATGGGCATGTCGCGCACCGACGCATCGCAGATGCTGAACGTGCACATGCGGCTCATCGACGACCTCGAGCAGCGGCGCGGGCTCGATCGGGAACTGGAGGCGTTGCCCTCGGATCCGGAGCTGAAGCGGCTGCTCGAGGACGGCGCAGGCCTCACCTCGCCGGAGCTGGCGAATCTGATGGCGCACGTGAAGCTTTCGCTGAAGGCGGACCTGCTCGACACCGACATGCCGGACAGCCCGTACTTCGTGACCCGGCTGCCGAACTACTTCCCGACTCCGTTGCGGGACCGGTTCGGTGCGGCGATCAAGCGGCACCGGCTGCGTCGGGAGATCCTGACCACGATGATCGTCAACGAGATGGTCGACTACGGCGGCATCACCTACGCGCACCGGTTGAGCGAGGAGACCGGCGCGACGGCCACCGACTCGGTGCGTGCGTTCGCCGCGGCGACCGAGATCTTCGGCCTGCACGAGATGTGGGCGCGGATCCGGGCGGCCGATGCTGCCACCGGCGTGCGTGACCTGCTGGAGCTGGAAACCAAGCGGACGCTGGACCGGGCCTCACGCTGGTTCCTGAGCAACCGGCCGCAGCCCATCGCGGTCGGCGCCGAGATCAACCGGTACTGCCGGGACGTGCAGGAACTGGCGCCGAAGGTGCCGGGCTGGCTGCGCGGGCACCACGTCTCGACGCTCACCGACCAGTCGGCCGAGCTCATCGCGCGCGGTGCGCCGACCGATCTGGCCACCGAGGTGTTCGGGCTGCTCAACCTGTTCCCGCTGCTCGATATCGTGGACATCGCCGACATCACCGATCGGGACGGCGACGAGGTCGGCGCGCTGTACTACGCGCTGAACGAGCACCTCAAGATCGACTGGCTGCTCCAGGCGGTCAGCCACCTCGAGCGCGGCGACCGCTGGCACTCGCTGGCGCGGCTCGCGCTGCGTGACGACATGTACTCGTCGCTGCGCTCGCTGACCCTCGACGTGCTCTCCGCCGGCGACCCGGAAGAGAGCGCGGACGAGAAGATTGCATACTGGGAGTCGAAGAACCAGTCCCGGCTCGGCCGCGCCCGAGCGGCACTGTCGGAGTTGTTCGAGTCCGGAACCCACGATCTCGCCACGTTGTCGGTTGCAGCGCGGCAAGTGCGAAGCATGGTGAGCGGGGTGGGCGCGCAATCGGAGGTACCACGTTGACGAGCTCGTTGAACGGTCATGGGAAGGGCGGCAATCTTGTGCTGCCCAAGCGTTTTCACACCAAGGTCGATGTCAGGTGGTCGGACATGGATGCTTTCCAGCATGTCAACCACGCCCGCATGGTGACCTTGCTGGAGGAAGCGCGCATCCCGTGGCTGTTCGAGGAGGACCGCCCGACCGCAGAACTGCGGACGGGCTGCGTCCTCGCCGACCTGCGGGTGCGTTATCGCGGCCAGCTGCGCCACGAGGACACGCCGCTCGATATCGCCATGTGGATCGAGCAGCTGCGGGCGGTCGACTTCACCATCGGCTACGAGGTGCGCGCCGCCGGTGCGGCGCCAGACTCACCGCCCGCGGTGCTCGCCTCCACCCAGATCGCCGCGTTCGACATGAACGCCCAGCGGCTGCGCAGGCTCAGCGATGCCGAGCGCGGCTATCTGGCCGAGTGGATGAACGACTGATCCGCAACGGTGGTCATCGGGTGAGAACGGCAGCGCAGCTGTGATGGCGGAGCAACGCGTGTTGCACCTGTCCGATCCGGCGGAGCGAGAGAATCTCGCGACGTTCCTGACTCGGGCGGTGCGGTTGGACCCCGCGGTGGTGGTGCGTATCCGCCGTCGCGGGGAACGGCATGTTTCGGCTTGGGTGGCAACGGGTTTCGAGGCGCTCGCGGTGCGCACCGTGGTCGCCGACCTCGGCGTAGACGATGTGACCGTCGGCGCCGACCTGGTGCTTGCCGGGCTCGATTCGGGGCTACCGATCGACCTCGGCTACTCGATGGATTCCGCCTGGCGTGGGGCGCTGCCCCCGCCGGACGGGTTCGCGCACATCGATGACGTGCCGGCCCGCACCCTGGTCGAACTTGCCGAGCAGGGTGCGCAATTGGCGAAGGAACACGGCAGCAGTCACGGGCCACCCGCGTCACTGCTCGACCAGACAGTGCTGACCGTCTCGGCCGCCGACGTCGAGGTGCAGGTGCCGATGCGAGTTGTTTTCGCCCTCACCGCAATGGATTTCATCCCGCACTCGGGGGACAAGGCCGATTCGCGTCGCATCCCGCCTGCCGAGATCGTCCGGGTCCGCGCCAGCAAGACGTGGCTGCGCATCGACGCCCGCTACGGTTCGGTCGCCCGTCGCCTCGGCGGCGGCATCTCGCTGTCCCCGAGTTGATCCGCCGCCGCCGCAGGGGCCGAGCACCGGTTCCATGACTGTGCCGGATTATGCTGTGCCGCTAACCTTTCGGCATCTGGACTGAGAAGCTTTGACATCGACCAAGGATCGGTTGCGCACCGGTTCGCGCTCTGATCCGAATAGCTGTACCAAGCGACAGATAGGGCACTGCCCACAGAGGTTCTATACCTTTCACAGAGGCTGCCGGCTCTGTGAAAGGTATGAACGATCTGTGGGACTGGTCGGCCTCGGTGGATCAGTGGACGCCGAGGAGTCGGAGCAGAGCCGTGGTTCCGGCGGCCGCGAGAATGACCACCAGGATCGGTAGTTTGCGCCAGGCCAGCACTCCGGCGACGAGAACCCCTGCGGGCAAGGCGAATCCGAAGTCGCCGGTGCCGCTCGGCAAGGCCGTCACGGCCACCAGTGCGGCCAGCAGGACTACGGCACCGATCTCGAGCACGCGAACCGCTCTGGCCGGGAAGCGGATTCGCTCGCGGAGCGCGGGACCGGCCCAGCGAAACGCATAGGTGCCGACGGCAAGTGCGACCATCCCCACGGCCAGCATCATTCGGCACCAGCTCGCACTGCACTGCGGGAAAGCCCCACGGCCGGAACATCTTCCGGCAGCATGTCCGTAGCGGTCCCCGGGCGCGCGTCTGCGCGGTCCGTCGACGACATGGGTGCAGCCCATTTCTGTGGCACGGGCGCGTCGACTCCCCGGCGTGCGTCCGGCGTGGACGCGGTTCTTCTTGGTGGCACTGGCACAACGGTTTCCAGTGGTACCGCCGTGCGGTCTGCTGACGGCACAGGCACGACGGCTCTCAGCGGTGTGCCCGCGCGATCTGCCGATGGTAGGGACACTGTGGCTCCACGCGGCACGTCTGCATGACCTGCCTGCTCTTCTGCGGTCTTGTCTTCACTAGACCCGCGCCCGACGGCCAGTAGCCCCAAAAGCGCAACCAGCACCGGCATTCCGGCGGGGAGGAACGGAGCAGTGGCGATCGCGATGGCCGCACCGACGAGAACCGCGCGCAGGGTTGCCTGGTCGCTCAGCGCGGGAATGACCAACGAGAGCAGCACCGCAGGAAACACCGCGTCGAGCCCGATCACCGAGGTGTCCGGCACCAGGGTGCCGACCAGTGCCCCGATGGCGGCGCCGCCCGGCCAGGCGATCAACACGCCGAATCCGGTGGCCCAGTAGGCGGCTCGCTTGCGGGCGATGTCGGGTTGGGCGAGTGACATCGCCACCGACTCGTCGTTCATCAGGTGCACGCCGAGCCAGCGCCGCCATCCGGTGCCGACCATGTCGGGCACCGAAAGTCCGTAGGGCAGATGCCTGGCGTTGACCACGAGCCCGGCCAGCACGGCCGCGATCGGACTCCCGCCCGCGGCGATGATTCCGATGAACAGGAACTCCGCGCCACCTGCGAGCACCACGACGCCGAGCACCATGGGCAGCCACATGGGCAGACCCGAGCTGACGGCGGTCGCCCCGTAGGACACCCCGATCAGCGCGACGGCAAGGCAGACCGCCGCGATGCCGGAGGCGGTGTCCCGCCCGAGTGTTCGCCATATCGAACGCATGACGTTTATAGTGAACATTGTTGGTCGGTTCGTCAATATGGTTCGCTGGGTGCGGTCTACATCACTCGACGGGAGCAGGCATGGCGCGCGACGACTCGACCGGAGCGGCACCGCAGGCGGTGATCGCCGCCTCGCTGCGCCGCGAACGCACCCGCGCCGGACTGTCGCTCACCGAGGTCGCGAGCCGCGCAGGCGTCGCGAAATCCACACTCTCCCAACTGGAATCGGGCACCGGCAATCCGAGCCTGGAAACGCTGTGGGCCTTGTGTGTCGCGCTCGACATGCCGCTGTCCCGGCTGCTCGACCCGCCACGCCCGAGCGTGCAAGTGATCCGCGCGGGTGACGGCCCGGTGGTCGTGGCCGAGCACGCCAACTATCGCGCGACGCTGCTCGCAGCGAGCCCACCGAACGCCAGGCGCGACATCTTCCGAATCACCGCAGAGCCGGGCCACGCCCGCAAATCCGACCCACACATCCCAGGCTCGGTGGAGCACGTCCTCATGGCCACCGGCCGCGCCCTGACCGGCCTCACCGACGCACCCGTCGAACTAGGCCCCGGCGACTACCTCGCCTACCCCTCCGACCTACCGCACGTCTTCGAGGCACTCGAACCAGGAACCACCGCCACGCTCATCGTCGAATACACCTGAGCGCGTTCATGATCAGGAGGCTCTGGTGGCGGCGTTTCGCGAGTGGCTCCCGCCACCAGTGCCCCCTGATCATGAAGTGAGCCCGGGTCAGGCGGCGCCTTCGCCGAGGTACTGCAACCACAGGGGATCCAGATCGGCGGTGGTGGACAGCAGTCGCCAGTGCGGACCCTTGGGGGAGACCAGCGGTGAGCGCAGCGTCCACCCGAGTTCGCTCAGCAACTTGTCGGCCTTGCGGTGATTACACGGCGCACAACTGGCGACGCAGTTCTCCCAGGAGTGTTCGCCCCCGCGGCTACGCGGGATGACGTGGTCGATGGTTTCCGCCTTGCCACCGCAATATCCGCAGCGATAGCGGTCGCGATGCATGAGGGCGGCGCGGGTCATCGGGACGCGGGCCCGGTACGGAACATGGACGTAGCTGCGCAGGCGGATCACCGAGGGAATGGTGACGGCGGCTTCGGCGGAATGGACAACCGGGCCGTCGGCGTCGTGATGAACGGTGTCGGCCTTGTCGCAGATGAGCAGGACGATCGCGCGGCGCGCGGACAGGGCGGTGAGCGGCTCGTAGGTGGCGTTCAGAAGCAGCACCCGGCGCTTCAACCAGCTCGGAGTCTCGCTGGGCGGCGGTGCGGAGCGGTGCGCATGGTCTGGATGACCGTGATGCGCGCCCGGATAATGATCGGACAAGACATGCAGCGGAGTAGCCCCCGACCCACGATTGTGGACGTCGGCGGGCTGGAGTTGTCGATGTGCCCGCGCCTCGTGTGACCTGGCGCTGTGCCGCTGCTTCATCTGGACCTCAATTTCATGATTGGCAGGATCATGCTGTTAGCTCGGCAGAGATTGCCACCCAGTTGACCATGGAACGACGGCTATTGCACGGTGATTTTCAACAATGTCCGGTTAACTGTGGCTGAAGAGCCGCCGGGTCGCGATTTCCGGCCGTTGGATACCGCGCTGTGGGCGGGGTTTGAGGGGTGCGGGCACAATATGGGGTGGCGGTATCCCAGCGAATCGAGAGGGTCTATGACTTCGGGCGAGCAGACAGCAGCGGCGGCGGCAGGACAGCAAGGCGAGCAGACCGCTGCGTCGTTCTACGACGCGGTCGGTGGCGCCGACACGTTCCGGCGGATCGTCGCGTCGTTCTACCGCGAGGTGGCCACCGACGAGGTGTTGCGCCCGCTCTACCCGGAGGAAGACCTCGGCCCGGCCGAACGCAGGCTGCGCATGTTCCTCGAGCAGTACTGGGGCGGACCGCGCACCTACTCCGACGAGCGTGGCCATCCGCGGCTGCGGATGCGGCACAACCCGTTCACCATCGGTCCGCTGGAACGCGACGCCTGGCTGCGCTGCATGCACATCGCCGTTGCCGAGATCGAGCCCGACGTGCTCGATGACGAACATCGCAAGGCGCTGCTCGATTATCTGGAGATGGCGGCGAATTCGCTGATGAACGCGCCCTGGTAAGGGCGTTTGGGTCGAGAGCCGCCACGGGCCGAGGGTTTTCGCGCCCATTGCCGGAAGCTGGCGATTTGCCCGAAGTCGAGAATGCTGCTCCTCGTTAGGGTTTTTGCCGCAAGACTTTGGCACTATTACTGGTGTGACTGATGCACCAGCCGTACGGGCGCCGGTGGATCCCACCACGCAACCATGGTGGCGATCGGCCGTGTTCTACCAGGTTTATCCGAGATCCTTCGCGGATTCCGGCGGCGACGGGGTCGGTGACCTCGGCGGAGTCCGCGACAAGCTCGGCTATCTTGAGCTGCTCGGCGTCGACGCACTGTGGATCTGCCCGGTGATGCGTTCACCGATGGCCGACGGTGGCTACGACGTCGCTGATCCTCGCGATATCGACCCGCTGTTCGGCGGGCTCGTCGCGATGGACGAACTCATCGCCGAGGCGCACTTCCGCCACCTCAAGATCACGATGGACCTGGTGCCGAACCACACCAGCAGCGAACATCCCTGGTTCCTCGCCGCCCGCGACGCGGGCCCCGGCAGCCCGGAACGCGCCCGCTACTACTTCCGCGACGGACGCGGACCCGACGGCGCCGAGCCCCCGAACAACTGGCCGAGCATCTTCGGCGGCCCGGCCTGGACCAGGGTCACCGAACCCGACGGCACGCCAGGCCAGTGGTATCTGCACATTTTCGCGCCGGAGCAGCCCGACCTGAACTGGGAAAACCCCGAGGTCGCCGCGGATTTCGAGAAGACACTGCGGTTCTGGCTCGATCGCGGTGTCGACGGATTCCGGATCGACGTCGCGCACGGCATGGCGAAGCCGGAAGGCCTGCCCGACATGGCGGAGGTCAAGTCCGCGCTGCTGGTCAACGACGACGACGATCTGCGGTTCAACCAGCCGGGCGTGCACGAGATCCACCGCCGCATCCGCAAGGTGCTCGACGACTACCCGGAGGCGATCACGGTCGGCGAGGTGTGGGTCAACGACAACGTCCGGTTCAGCGAGTACGTCCGCCCCGACGAACTCCACCTCGCCTTCAACTTCCGGCTGGCCGAGACCGAGTTCGACGCCGACGCCATCCGTGACGCGATCGACAATTCGCTGGCCGCGGTCGGACCGGTGTCCGCGACGCCAACCTGGACGTTGTCCAATCACGACATCAAGCGCGAGGTCACCCGCTACGGCAACGGTCCAGCAGGGGTGGCGCGGGCCCGCGCGATGCTGCTGCTCGAGCTCGGCCTGCCCGGCTCGGTGTTCATCTACAACGGCGCCGAACTCGGCCTGCCGAACGTGGACGACCTGCCCGACGAGGTGCTGCAGGACCCGGCCTGGGAGCGGTCCGGGCACACCGAGCGCGGACGCGACGGTTGTCGTGTGCCGATCCCGTGGGAGGGCACCAAGCCGCCGTTCGGGTTCACCACCGGGCAGCCCTGGCTACCGATGCCCGCCGACTGGGCGGGCTTGACGGTGGAGACCCAGCTCGAGGAGCTCGGCTCCACCCTTTCGCTGTATCGGATGGCCATCGAATTGCGCCGTATCCGACCGGAATTCGCGGGCGACTTCATCGAGTGGTACGGCAGCCCGCCCGGCTGTCTCGCCTTCCGCAGGAAGGGCGGACTGGTCTGTGTGCTGAACGCGTCGGCGACGCCGACCCAGCTGCCGCCCGGTGATGTGCTGCTGGCGAGCGCGCCACTGGAGGGCGGTCAGCTGCCGCCGAACACGGCCGCCTGGCTGGTCTGAAACCTGCGGCGTGCGCGTCAGGGCCCGGAGGAGGCGGCTTGCGTGACCACGTAGGGCCGGTGAATGCCGCCAATTCGACCCCGACACGGGCATGCACTCGAACCAGAAGGCGAACTACTACACGGCATCGTCTACCGTTGGACCGTGAGCATTCTCGAGACAGTGCTGGTCTTCCTCGGCATCCCGCTGGTGATCTACGGCGCGATCGCTGGATTGTCGTATCTCGGTAAGCCATACGCTGGTGACAAGCCGGCCCACTTCGACCTAGGTCAGCAGTGGACGTCGGCCCCGGTGCTGTGGAGTGCGACCGACGAGGTGACCTCGACCGGTCATCACGAGGCTGCGTCGCATGGACATCATGCGGCGATCGAAGCCAACCAGGCGGAGCTGATCGGAGGCCGGGCAAGTGGCAAGTTCTAATTGGCCAGCGGTGGTCGAGGCCGACCTGCCGCACGGGTACGTCGTCACCACCAGCGGGCGCGTCTCCGGCGTGCACGAGGCGGGCGACGTGTTCAAGGAAGCCCCGTTCAGCGATGACGAGCGGCTGGCGATGGACAACGTGCTCACCGAGGCGACCCGCGCGACCAAGGTGCGGTTCAACGTCTACATCGGCGATCTCGGTGCGGATCCGGCCGCGGGCGCGGACGCGATCTTCCCGTCCACGCCGGAGGCGGCCCGCTCGGTGCTGATCGCCGTCTCGCCCAACGACAAGGCGATCGAGGTCCGCTCCGGCCACGACGTCGCCGACCGCGCGAACGACCGCGTCTGCCAGCTCGGCGTCACCGCCGCGCTCAGCTCGTTCCGGCAGGGCCAGCTGATCGACGGACTGGTCTCCGCCGTTCGTGTAATGGCCGCCGCCATCGGCCGCTGACCCTCTGACCTACCGCCGGTTCGGCGGAGTCGAGAGCATGCTTCCGGCGCGCTCACCCATCTCGGGTGAGCGCGCCGCTGGCGTTTTCGGGCCTGCTGTGCGGCGACAGACCACCGCAGACGCGAAATTTTTTGGGTTGGCTAGCACCACATTTGGGGTTTGTTCCCCGTCGCGCACCCCGAGCACCGTGGAAGCATGAAGATTCTTGTCACGGCAGCCACCGGAAACATCGGCCGCAAGGTCGTCGACCATCTGATCGCGGCAGGCGCCGACGATGTCAGGGCACTGACCAACCATCCGGCCCGGGCCGCGCTGCCCGCCGGAGTCGAGATCGCCGAGGGCTACCTCCGTCGAGTGTCGTCGTTGCCCGCCGCCTTCGAAGGGGTGGACCGGATGTACCTCGCCCCGGTTCTGGAAACGGTCGATGAGGTCGTCGCATTGGCGAAAGCCGCAGGCATCCAACACATTGTCGACCTCTCCGGTAATGAACACACCGAATGGCAGCCGATCGCGCAGGCGGTCGAGAAGTCCGGGGTCGACTGGACTCACCTCTACACCGGGGAGTTCACCGAGAACGCCACCATGTTCGCCGAGCAGATCCGGGCGGGCGACCAGGTGCCCGACGCCTACCCCGAAGCCGCGAACGCGCCGATCACGATGGACGACATCGCCCGCGTCGCGGCAGCGGTCCTGCTGTCCGACGGCCACGCCGGGCAGACTTACGAACTCACCGGACCGGAAACCCTGACCAGAGCCGACAAGATCAATCAGATCGGCGCGGCGATCGGCCGGACGCTCACCATGGTGAAAGTCGCACGCGCCGAGGCGATTCAGCAGCTGACGCCGATCATGGGCGAGTTTGCCGAATGGTATGTCGAGGGCCTCGCGATGATGGTCGACCACCCGCAGCAGGCGAACACAGTGATCGCCGACCTCACCGGCGCCCCCGCCACCACCTTCGCCCAGTGGGTCGTTGCCAACGCCGACTCGTTCCGCTGACCGCCCAGGCTCGAGGTTCCACAAACCCTGCCCACGGTTCACAGAGCGTGCACCCTCTGTGAACAGCGCCGAGCCTCTGTGGATCCGCACTGTCCGCACTCGTTCCGGGCTGCTGGGGGCAGTTCGAATCCACAGAACGGGTGCGGATTTGGGGAAGCCGGTCGGGACGGCCCGCTGGTGGCATTGCCGGGCCCGCGCAGCTTGGTGGGTGTGCCGCTGAAACGACAAGCACCGAGCCGGTGGTCCGGCTCGGTGCTTGTTTGAGCTATCAGTCGGCGGGATCCTGCCGACTGCGCTGCCTACGAGACGTCGAAGGCGCGGGCGCGCAGTGCACGCTCCACTCCCGCCTTGCCCTCGACGACCAAGCGGCGCAAGGCCGGTGGGTGGTCACCGGCGAGGAACTTGTCGGCGACGGCGACGGCGTCCTCGGTGACCGCCCACGCCGGGTAGAGCCCGACGACCACGGTCTGCGCGACCTCGCTGGAGCGCCGCTCCCACACACCGGGGACCTCCGCGAAGTACCGGTCGACGTATGGGGCGAGCAGTGCGCTCTGTCCGGCGGGCGCGAAGCCCGTGACGATCGAGCGGGCGGTGATGTTGGGGATGGAGTCGTCGTCCATCACCTTCGTCCAGGCCTGCTCCTTCGCCGCGGCGTTGGGGCGTGCGGTCGCGGCCGTCTGCGCGTGCCGCTTGCCCGCCGCGGTCGGGTCCTTGGCCAGCACCGCGTCGATGAACGGGGTTTCAAGGCCGTCGGCGTCGATCCGGCCCGCCGCGGCCAGCGCGATCACGAGCCGCCAGCGCAGATCGGTGTCGATCACCAGTCCGGCGAGGCCGACCTCGGCCGGGTCGCCGTCGAGCAGCGCGGACAGCACGTCGACGACGGCGGGGGACAGCTTGGCGGCCGTGAGCGCGTTGACGAACGCCAGCTGGTGATCCGAGCCCGCCTCGGCGGCGCGGGCGAGCTCGAGCACCCGCTCGGTGTAGGCGGCCCAGCCGGTGCTCTCCGCCCACGCCGGGTCGGCGTAGCTCTTGAGCGCGAGGTTGGCCTGCATCAGGAGCCGTTGCACCACACCGATTTCCGACTCGGCGCCGATGCCGCGCTG
Organism: Nocardia sp. NPDC049149; assembly: GCF_043197455.1. Lineage (NCBI taxonomy): Bacteria > Bacillati > Actinomycetota > Actinomycetes > Mycobacteriales > Nocardiaceae > Nocardia > Nocardia sp. NPDC049149. Next base: position 524,325 of record NZ_JBICTD010000003.1, on the reverse strand, counting down.
GACGAGTGCGAGGTAGTCGCGGGCCCGGAACTCGGCCTGCCTGGTCATTTCCCACGCCGCCGACCAGGCGAGGGTGCGTGGCAGCGATTCGGCGATATCGCCGATCCGGTTGATCAGCACGTCGAGCGAGTCCGCGTCGAGCCGCACCGAGCAGTAGGTCAGGTCGTCGTCGTTGACCAGCACGAACTGCCCGCTCGGCACGCCGACCAGCTCCGGAACCTCGGTGCGCTCGGTCGCGTCCAGATCGAGCTCGACGCGCTTGGTGCGCACCAGCTTTCCGTCCTGATCGTCGTAGACGCCGATCGCGAGCCGGTGCACGCGCCGCTCGCCAGCGCCGGGCTCGGCGCCGCTCTGCAGGACGGCGAACGAGGTGAACTTGCCCTCGGCGTCGACCTGGAAATCCGGGCGCAGCGTGTTGAGACCGGTGGTCTTGAGCCACTGCGCGCCCCACTCGGAAAGGTCACGGCCGGAGGACTTCTCGAGCGCGGCGAGCAGGTCGTCGAAGGTCGCGTTGGCGTAGGCGTGGTCGGCGAAGTAGGCGCGCAACCCAGCCAGGAACGGATCCAGGCCCACGTAGGCGACGAGCTGCTTGAGCACGCTCGCGCCCTTGGCGTAGGTGATGCCGTCGAAGTTGACCTCGACCGCGGCCAGGTCCGGAATGTCCGCGGCGATCGGGTGGGTGGAAGGCAGCTGGTCCTGCACGTACGCCCAGGACTTCTCCACGTTCGCGAAAGTGGTCCATGCCCCGGTGTATTCGGTGGCCTCGGACTGGCACAGCACCGAGGCGAAGGTCGCGAACGACTCGTTCAACCACAGGTCGTCCCACCACTTCATGGTGACCAGGTCGCCGAACCACATGTGCGCCATCTCGTGCAGCACGGTCTCGGCGCGGCGCTCGTAGGACGCGCGGGTGACCTTGGAGCGGAAGACGTAGTCCTCCAGGTAGGTCACCGCGCCTGCGTTCTCCATCGCGCCCGCGTTGAACTCCGGCACGAACAGCTGGTCGTACTTGCCGAACGCGTACGGCACGCCGAAGTTCTTGTGGTAGAAGCCGAATCCCTGCTTGGTCTCGGTGAACAGGCGCTCCTGGTCCATGTGCTCGGCCAGCGAGGCGCGGCAGTAGATGCCGAGCGGGATGCTGCCGTGTTCGTCGGTGTAGACGTCGGCCCACTGCGCATACGGGCCCGCGATGAGCGCGACCAGATAGGTGCTCATCTTCGGGGTGGTGCGGAAGACGTGCTTACCCGGTTCCGTGGCAAGGGTTTCCACCACGGCGCTGTTGGAGATGACCTGCCAGTCGGTGGGCGCGGTGACGGTGACGTCGAAGGTGGCCTTCAGGTCCGGCTGGTCGAAGCAGGCGAACATCCGCTTGGCATCGGCGGTTTCGAACTGCGAGTACAGGTAGACGGCCTGGTCGGTGGGGTCGACGAAGCGGTGCAGGCCCTCGCCGGTGTGCGAGTACTCGCAGTCGGCCTCGACGACCAGCTCGTTGGTTTCGGCAAGCCCGGTCAACGCGATGCCGGTCGACTCGTCGTAGCCGGAGACGTCGATCGCGGTGCCGTTGAGCACCGCCGAGCGGATGCTGCGGGCCACGATGTCGATGAAGGTGTCCGCGCCCGCGGTCGCGGTGAAGGTGACCGTGCTGCGGGAGAAGAACGTCTGCTCGCCCGGTTTGCCCGCGCCGTCGGTCAGATCCAGGTCGATGCGGTAATTCTCGACCGACACTGTCGACGCGCGCTGGACCGCTTGGTCGCGAGTCAGGTTCGGGGCAGGCATGAGGCTCCTTCGGGTTCGAAGAACTAAGCTCGGGCGTTCCCCACGATGCCACCTCGGTAAGGTGGCCCGCGCGGGAGTTTTTCCCCTAGAACCCTATCGACTCGAACCGGATGGAGCTGTGGAGTGAAGCATGTGCACGCGGGCAAGGTGCGTGACCTCTACGAGGACGGCGAAACGCTGCTGCTCGTCGCGTCCGACCGGGTCTCGGTGTACGACGTGGTGCTTCCGACGCCGATCCCGGACAAGGGCGCGCTGCTGACTCAGCTGTCGAACTGGTGGTTCGACTTCTTCACCGATGTGCCCAACCATGTGGTCTCGGCCACCGATGTGCCCGCCGAGTTCGCGGGCCGCGCGATCCGGGTCAAGCCGTTGAAGATGGTGCAGGTCGAGTGCATCGCCCGCGGCTACCTGGTCGGCTCGGGGCTGAAGGAGTACCAGCAGCTCGGCTCGGTGTCCGGGGTTGCGCTGCCGCCCGGTCTGCGCGAGGGCGACAAGCTGCCCGAGCCGATCTTCACGCCGACCACCAAGGCGTCCGAGGGGCACGACGAGTCCATCACCTTCGAGGACGTGGTGAACCAGGAGGGTCGCGAGGTCGCCGAGCAGCTGCGCGACCTGACTCTGCACATCTACTCCCGTGGTGCCGCGCATGCCGCCGAGCGTGGCGTCATCGTCGCCGATACCAAGGTCGAGTTCGGCTGGGACGGTGACGTTCTCACCCTCGGCGACGAGGTCCTCACCTCCGATTCGTCCCGTTTCTGGCCTGCCGCCGAATGGGAACCGGGGCGCTCGCAACGCTCTTTCGACAAGCAGTTCGTCCGCGACTGGGCCACCTCCACCGGCTGGAACAAGGAGTACCCTGGCCCGGAAATCCCCGCAGACATCGTCGAGGCCACCCGCCAGAAGTACCAGGAGGCCTACGAACTCATCACCGGCCGCACCTGGTCCGGCGTTTCGGCGTAGCGCGGGTCGGTGGTGCCTGCGGCCGCGGGCACCTTATGTGCACCAAGTACCGGACGACAGCGGTCGAATCAGGCCGCCGCTGGCGATCGGCCACGAACCGCCGAATCCGGTGCAAGTCTCTGACCTGCACCGGAAGGCGTGAAATATGGTCGGGGTGACAGGATTTGAACCTGCGACCCTCCGCTCCCAAAGCGGATGCGCTACCAAGCTGCGCTACACCCCGTGTCCCTCGCGGCGGCGGTGGCCGCCGTCGAGGCTGAATTCTGTGTGGAGCCGGTGACGGGAATCGAACCCGCGCTATCTGCTTGGAAGGCAGAAGTTCTACCATTGAACTACACCGGCAGGCATACGACATCGATGGGATCGCCACGATGTCGTGTGCGTTCAGACTGTACCGAACCCTGCTTCAGAAATGCCAATCAGCCCCCGCTCGGCCCGGCCGCGTTGGCACGGTTGTTGGCGTCCGGGCAACGCAGCGCCTGCGGTCTTGCACGTCATCGGCCCAGTCGGGCCTACGGCGGGTGAACCAGAACTAAATGAAATTAAAAGGGTTCTATTCCTGGAAACTCGGGCGTGTCGGCACGGAAGCGGGGAGCATATGGGACGCGTGACGACTCCTGTCGGGGGGAGCCGTGGCCCACGGGGTGGCCACCAGTCACGCCCGAGCGGTCGCGGAGAGGATGCCTGTGTCGACAACGCAACTCGCCGCCGTAACAGGAATTTGTCCTGTCTTTCCGACCGCCGGGTGTGCTGCGGGACGAGAAATCCGTCACCAGTTCCCGATCGGGCCGAAGCCTCGCGCATCCTCGGCAAATCACACGGCTACCTGGATGCGACGCCATGGTTCGCGGTCCGCTGGACCAAGCGCGCGGCCCCACGGCGTCGACGTGTCGCTGGTGGTCGCGGGGACCCGCTTGGCGCGCACCAGTAGCGCGTCGTCAGCGCGTCAGCGCGCGACTTCTCAGCGAACAAAATTCCTGTGTAACGCCAGTGCGATTCCAGCGATCACATACCCGATCGCCATTCGCGAGGGATCGAGAACACGTTGTAAAACAGCGTTTTTCGATGCCGGGTGGCTTGCTAGGATCCTTTTTGCCGGACGGGGGTATCTGGAAAGGGGGCGGTGAGCGTGCGCCGAGCCAGGTGGACAGAACCGCGTAGCAGTGCGAACGATCGGGGTGACGACGGCACCTGTGCCAGCACAGGGCTTCTGGGTACCGACGTCACCGGCGCCGGGTGAGTTCGATGTCGGTCGATATCGAGCCCCCCGTCGCCGCGATGGCCCGCGCCTGGGCCCGGGCGGTGTGCGCCGAGCCGGGTTCCGGCGCGTCGCCACAACAGCTGGAACCGGTACTGATCGAGATCGTCGAGCGCCTACTCACGCTAGCCAGGTCCGAGCCCTTCCCGGTGCCGGAGGCACGCGGACTCGGGGCTCGGCTCGCCGAGGCGCCGTTCGACCGGATCCGGATGCTCGCGCAGGCCACTCGCTGGCTGCTCGGCTTCCCCTCCGGCGCGCCCGGTTCGCTCGTCGCCACGCGCTGGCCGTTCGTCGCCAGCCAAGCCATCGACAGCTATGCGCAGGCGCTGCAGGAGCGCGCGCTGGCACAGCAGGAGCAGAACCTTTCGGCCAAGGTGTCGTTGCGCGTGCAGGAGATCGCCGCGCTGCAGCATCGGCTGCGGCACGAGGCCACCCACGACGCGCTCACCGACCTCGCCAACCGGACGCTGCTGCAGGACCGGGTGCGGTTGATGTCCACCGACCCGAACCGCGGCGTCGGCCTGCTGCTGATCGACTTGGACCGGTTCAAGCAGATCAACGACGGCTACGGGCATGCGATCGGCGACGAGGTGCTCGTCGAGCTGGCCAACCGGCTGCGTGAGGTGTGCCCGCCCGACACCGTCATCTGTCGTTACGGCGGAGACGAATTCGTGCTTGCCGTCAACCCGCCGCACAACACGGTCGGCGACCTCGCGCACCGCATCGTTTCCGCACTGCGCGACCCGGTCTGGTCGACGGCGGGCCCGGTGCCGGTCTCCGCGAGCGTCGGTACCGCCTACTGCCCACCCGGCAGCTCCTGCGACTTCAGCGACCTGCTTCGCCGCGCCGACCGCGCAATGTACTCCGCGAAGACAGCAGGCGGCCGACGCTTCGCCCTCGCCGACGAACCGGAAATCGACACGGCCGTCGCAGGCTGAGGAAGCGTCGACAGACACCGCGCTGAGCGGCTCACCGACGAGTCACGTTGAGCGACGGCACGAGTCGGGCCGACGGTTAGACGTCGGCAGGCGGTGTTCCAGTGCAGCTGACGGTGCCGCTGCATGCCGAGCGCCCACGGGCGATGTTTCTGATCGAGGGGGTACTGGTGCAGGTGGCTTCTCGGGCGATGCCTGCACCAGTACCCCCTCGATCGTGAGGCCGGGCTTAGGTGAGGCTGCGGGGCTAGTCGGGTTGGCAGGTGGGGCACCAGAAGAGGTTTCGGGCGTCCATGACTGCGTGGGTGATGGGGGTGCCGCAGACGCGGCATGGTTCGCCTTGGCGTCGGTAGACGTAGGTGCGGGGGCGGTCCGGGGCGTAGGAGGGTGCGCCGTGGTCGTCTTCGGGGCGGACCACGACCATCTTGCCGACGCGCACACCGACTTTCATCAGCGCGACGAGATCCGCCCATATCGCGTCCCATTCGTCGGCGGACAGTCCGGTGCCGAGGCGGTACGGCGAAACCTGGTGCCGGAACAGCACTTCCGCCCGGTACACGTTGCCGACGCCCGCGAGCACCGACTGATCCATCAGCAGCGCACCGATCGGCCTGCGTGAGCGGTGCAGGCGCTGCCATGCGCGGTCGCGGTCGGCGCCGCGGCGCAGCGGGTCGGGACCGAGCCGGTCGGTGAGCGCGGAAACCTCTGGTGCGAGCAGCACTTCACAGGCGGTGGGCCCGCGCAGGTCGGTGCCGAAGCCGGGTTGCCCGTCCGGCGCCCCGAGCATGCGCATCCTGACCTGGCCGACCGGTTCGCCCATCGGCAGCTCGGATTCGGTGAACTTGCCGTAGAGACCGAGATGCACGTGCACGACCAGACCCGAGTCGTAGTGGTGCAGTAGATGTTTGCCCCATGCTTCGGCGCGCGTCAGCAAGTGTCCGTCGACGCGCGCCGCACCGGCGGCGAACTTGCCCTGCGGGCTCGACACGCGCACCACACCGCCCGCGAGGCGCTGCTGGTGCAGCCTCGCGAGCCGGTGCAGCGTATGACCTTCTGGCACGGACGGATACGCGCGATCAGTACGCGGGAACCGCCGGAGCCTCGCCGGACTTCTCGTAGTCGGCCAGGATGTCGATGCGCCGCTGGTGCCGCGCCTCCTCCGACCACGGGGTCGAGACGAACGCGTCGACGATGGCGAGCGCCTCCTCGGTGGAGTGCATGCGGCCGCCGATGCCTGCCAGCTGAGCGTTGTTGTGCTGACGCGCCAGCTTGGCGGTCTCCACGCTCCAGGTCAGCGCGCAGCGGGCGCCGGGCACCTTGTTCGCGGCGATCTGCTCGCCGTTGCCGCTGCCGCCGAAGACCAGCCCGAGGCTGCCGGGGTCGGCGACGGTGCGGCGGGCGGCCTCGATGCAGAAGGCCGGGTAGTCGTCGAGCGCGTCGTATTCGAGCGCGCCGCAGTCGACCACGTCGTGGCCCGCCTTTTCCAGATGATCCTTGACGTGGTTCTTGAGTTCGAAACCGGCATGGTCGGCACCGAGGTATACGCGCATGGCAGGCATTCTCTCAGGCCGGTTCCCGGCCAGGCACGAAGGGGCATACGACCCCATTAACGCCGGGGACCGCTTCCGCGAATCGAGAAGTACGCCTGGCATGTCCGGGACCGTCAGGATCCCGACGCATCACCGTGGCGCCGCTCCCCTCACTCGCATCTGAATAGAGTTCATCTCATGCAGCCGCACGAACCCCAACCGCCCCATCAGTCGGGCCCGCACGCCGATCCGACTGCCCAGGCAGGGTGGGCGCAGCCGCAGGACGCGTCCGCCGCGTCCTTCCCGCCGCCCTACCCGCAGGCGCCGTACGGTGCCTATCCCGGCGCGCCCGTCCCGCCTGCGGTGCCGCCGCAGCAGCAGCCGCGCGGCCTTTCGCCCTTCGGGATGCCTGCCAGGCACAACTGGGAGATCCCGATGCTCGTCGTGGTGGTCATGTTGACCACCGTCGCGTATCTGTTCGCGGTGCTGCTCTTGGCTTTCGGCAGCTTCGATCAGTATGTGTTGTTGCTGGTCTCCGCGCCGGTGGTGCTCTGGTTCGGCCGTGGCATCACCTATTCGACGCAGCGGGTCAACGGTGTGAAGATGTCGCCGACGCAGTTTCCGGAGGGCTACCAGATGGTGGTGGAGGCGGCTGCTCGATTCGGCATGGCCAAGGTGCCGGATGCGTATGTGGTGCTCGGCAACGGTCAGATCAACGCGTTCGCCAGCGGGCACGGGTTCCGCCGCTTCGTGGCGGTCTACAGCGATCTGTTCGAGATCGGCGGCGCCGCACGCGAACCCGATGCGCTGGCGTTCATCATCGGCCACGAGGTCGGTCACATCGCGGCGGGGCACACCTCGTACTGGCGGCAGCTCGGCATGTTCCTGGTGCCGTTCCTGCCGATCATCGGCACCTCGCTGATCCGCGCGCAGGAGTACACCGCCGACAATCACGGCTTCTGCAATCGGCATGTCGGCGCACCCGCCGCGATGGGCACGCTGGCCGCGGGGAAGTACATGAACAGGCTCGTCGGTTTCGACGAGATGGCCGACCGGGCGGCGCAGGAGAAGGGCTTCTTCGTCTGGGTGGTCAACGCCATGTCCTCGCACCCGGTGCTGACCTGGCGGATGTGGGCGCTGCGGGACCGCAGCGCGCACGGCAGGCTGTGGTTGCGTCCCAGTCCGCCCGCCGGACCTGGTGTGCCCGCTGGACCGGGAGTGCCTGTCGGACCGGGAGTGCCCGCGCCAGGCGGTTATCCGAGCTCCGCCGGGCAGACGCCCGCGCTACCGCCCAAACCCGTTCAGTTCTGAGCGGGCCGCATGCCGCGGGGGCGATCCCGCGGCATGCCTGCGTGCACTCAGTCGAATTCCGGTTCCTCGGTGCGGGTCCGCTTGAGCTCGAAGAAGTGCGGATAGTCGGCCAGCGTGACCGAGGCGTCCCACAGCTTGCCCGCCTGCTCGCCGCGCGGGATCCGGGACAGCACCGGGCCGAAGAACGCGGTGCCGTTGATGTGGATCGTCGGCGTGCCTACGTCGTCGCCGACCTTGTCCATGCCCTCGTGGTGGCTCTTGCGCAGCGCCTCGTCGTAGTCGGTGCTTTCGGCAGCCGCTGCCAGCTCGGCGGGCAGGCCGACCTCGGCGAGCGAATCGGCGATCACCGCGGCGAGGGATTCCGTGCGCGAGTCGCGCTTGTATTCCTCGCGGCGGTTGTGGATACGGGTGCCCATCGCGGTGTAGAGCGGCAACAGCACCTTCTCGCCGTGCTGTTGCGCGGCGGCGATGGCGACCCGGACCGGACCCCAGCCGCTGGCGAGCAGTTCCTTGTACTGCGGGGGCAGGCCTTCCCTGTTCTCGTTCAGCACGGCCAGGCTCATCACGTGGAAGCGCGCCTCGATGTCGCGGACCTGCTCGACTTCGAGGATCCAGCGGGAGGTGATCCAACACCAGGGGCACAGTGGGTCGAACCAGAAATCGGCGACATCTTTGGCGGAACCGGCATCACTCACGGTAGGTCCTCTCGAAAGACATGATCAGTGGGCGGCGCGCACTTTTCGCCGCTCTACCGAGCAACCACGGGAGCCGCCGATTCGTTCCCGTCCGGTGGACGCGTTTTCGGGAGATGCCGCCGTCGGCCCCAGTAGGGTTGGCCACCAGGAGTCCGGTTACCTCTCGAACAAGGAGTCCGCCATGAGCTCGGATCAACATTTCGTTATCGTCGGCGGCGGACTCGCCGCAGCGAAGCTAGCGGAAGCATTGCGCGCCAACGACTTTCCCGGAACGGTGACGCTGGTCGGCAAGGAGGAGTGGCTGCCGTACGAGCGCCCACCCTTGTCCAAGGAACATCTGGCAGGCAAGAAGCAGCTCCCCGAATTCACCGTCGAACCGCGCCAGTGGTACCGGGACCATCACATCGAGGTACAGGTCGGCACGACCGTCGAGGGACTCGACCGGGCCGCGAAGACCATCTCGCTGCCCGACGGCTCCACGATCTCCTACGACAAGCTCGCGCTCGCCACCGGTTCGACGCCGCGCACGCTGCCGATACCCGGCGCCGACGCGCCGAACGTGTACACGCTGCGGACCATCGAGGATTCCGACACCCTGGTTGAGCTGTTCAGCAGCGCGGCGCAGCGGATCGTGATCATCGGAGCGGGCTGGATCGGCCTGGAGGTGGCTTCGGCGGCGCGGAACGCGGGCGTGGAGGTGACCATCGTCGAAACCGCGAAGCACCCGCTGCTCGGCGCGCTCGGGCCGGAAATGGGTGAGGTGTTCGCCGACCTGCACCGTGCGCACGGCGTCGATCTGCGGCTCGACGCTCAGGTCACCGAGATCACCACGAAGGACGGGATCGGGACCGCGCTGGCCACCGGGGTGAAGCTCGGCGACGGCACCGTCGTCGAGGCGCAGGCGGTGCTGGTCGCGGTCGGCGCCAGCCCGAACATCGGCCTGGCCACTGACGCCGGGCTCGCCGTCGACGGCGGCGTGCTCGTCGACGAGCACCTACGGACGAGCGATCCGGACATTGTCGCCGTCGGTGACATTGCGGAACAACAGCATCCGGTGCTCGGTCGCCGAATTCGGGTGGAGCACTGGGCGAACGCGCTCAACCAGCCTGCTGTCGCGGCCGCGACCATGCTCGGGAAGGACGCCAGTTACGACCGGCTGCCCTACTTCTTCACCGACCAGTACGACCTGGGCATGGAGTACACCGGCTATGCGGCGCCCGGCGAGTACGACCGCGTGGTGACGCGTGGTGATGTGGCGGGCCGCGAGTTCGTCGCGTTCTGGCTCGACGCGGACAACCGGGTGCTTGCCGGCATGAACGTGAACGTGTGGGACGTGACCGACCGGATCAAGGAGCTGATCCTGGCTGGAGAGCCGGTCGATCCGGATCGCTTGGCCGACACGTCGATTCCGCTGTGACGCGGTTCACCGGGCACGATATGTCGAAACCGCGCGCACGGTTGCGACCCCATCGCGAGCGCGCCACCTGGGCGCACCGATCGGCGGTAGCCGGAGAGAAGTTTCGATGAAGTACATGCTGTTGAAGACCTACACCACCCCCGCATTCTGCGACACTCCGATCGCGGAATGGTCCCCCGAAGATATCCAGGCGCACATAGACTTTCAACGCGCCCTCGGCGAGCAATTGGCCAAGTCGGGCGAGCTGGTCGACGCGCAAGGGCTCGCCGGTCCTACGGAAGCCCGCATCGTCAGCTCCGACGGCCGCTCGGCGCCGGTGGTGACCGACGGACCGTTCCCGGAGACGAAGGAATTTCTGGCCGGGTACTGGATCGTCGACGTGGAAAGCCCGGAACGGGCCTACGAGATCGCCGCGCAGGCCTCGGCGGCACCGGGGCCGGGTGGCAAGCCGATAGGCGAATACATCGAAGTGCGGTTGGTGCTGAGCGTCCCAGCCACCGACCAGTGAGCAACCGGCGAGTGGTGCCCGACGACACACCGCTCCCGGCGAGGGCCGAGGACCTGTTGCGCGAGTTGGCGCCGCAGGTCCTCGGTGCGTTGGTCCGTCGTTTCGGTGATTTCGACACCGCCGAGGACGCCGTGCAGGAGGCGATGCTGGCCGCGGCGACCCAGTGGCCGGTCGACGGGTTGCCGGACAATCCGCGCGGTTGGCTCATTCAGGTGGCGCAGCGCCGGATGGCGGACGCGGTGCGCGCCGAGGTCGCGCGGCGGCGCAGGGAGACAACGGCATTCGATCGTGACGTGCCCGATGCGATGCCGGTCGACCAGGACGACACACTCGCCATGTTCTTTCTGTGCTGTCATCCCGCGTTGTCCTCGGCCAGCGCGATCGCGTTGACCTTGCGCGCGGTCGGTGGTCTCGGCACGGCGGAGATCGCACATGCCTTCTTGCTGCCGGAAACGACCATGGCGCAGCGGATCACGCGGGCGAAGAAGAAGCTGGCGACGCTGGACCGGCCATTCGCGGGGATCGACGAGCTCTCGCGAAGCGAGCGACTCGGCACCGTCCTGCACGTGCTCTACCTGATTTTCACCGAAGGCAGCACGAGTACTTCCGGTCCGGAGCTGCATCGCGTCGATCTGTCCACCGAGGCAATTCGTTTGGCTCGCGCCGTGCATCGGCTGCTACCCGACGACACCGAGGTCACCGGCCTGCTCGCGCTCATGCTGCTCACCGACGCCCGCCGTGCGGCCCGCACCGGTGCGCACGGTGAACTGATTCCGCTCGCCGAGCAGCACCGCGCGCGATGGGACCGCACCCAGATCACCGAGGGCGTTCGGTTGACGACCAGCACTCTCGCCAAAGGACTTTCCGGTCCTTATCAAATCCAGGCCGCCATCGCCGTCCTGCATACTCAGGCGGTTCGTACCGAAGACACCGACTGGTCCAAGATCCTCGATCTCTACCTGCTCCTCGAAAAGCTCGGCGACAACCCGATCGTCACCCTCAACCGGGCCGTCGCCACCGCTATGGTGCACGGGCCCGCCGCGGGCCTCGCGCTCGCCGCCACCCTGGACGACCAACTCGCGACCAACCACCGCCTGGACGCCGTGCGTGGCCATCTCCATGAAATGGCAGGCGATTTCCCCGCCGCCATCGCCCACTACACGGCCGCCGCGGCCCGCACCCCGAGCTCGCCGGAGAACCACTACCTCACCCTCCGCGCCGCCCGCCTCCGTCACTCCTAGACTGCGTGGGGTGACGGACAAGTACAGCGCGGGCGTGTTGCTGTTCCGCCGGACCGCAGGCCGGCCCGAGGTGCTGCTGGGCCACATGGGCGGACCCTTCTGGGCTAAGAAGGACGACGGCGCGTGGTCGATACCGAAGGGCGAGTACGAACCGGACCTCGAAGAAGCCCAAGCTGCGGCCGCCCGCGAATTCCATGAGGAACTAGGCCTTTTCGTCCCGCCGGGCGACTGGATTCCCCTCGGCGACGTCCGCTATGGCAGCGGCAAAGGCAAGAAGAACCTCACCGTCTGGGCCCTCGAAGGCGACCTCGACCCGACCGTCATTGTCCCGGGGACCTTCGACATGGAATGGCCTCCGCGCTCCGGCAAGACCGCCACCTTTCCCGAAATAGACCGTGCCGCCTGGTTCGACCTTCCCACCGCCACCGCCAAACTCGGCACCGGCCAACGCCCCTACCTGGATCGCCTGTCCGAGCACCTGGCTCAGCAAGCCTGACGGCGTCGAGCTGGGCTCGATGGGCATGGCCCGGCGGCCCGAAACGACGCCCGTAGTGGCGGCACGCTATACCGTACAATCGTACTAAGAACGCTCGTACTGTATTGCGAGGAGGGTCAGATGTGGGATCCGAAGAAATATCTCGACTTTGCCGATCATCGGGCTCGGCCGTTCTTCGAATTGGTGGGGCGGATTGATGCGGAAAAACCGCGCACCGTAGTGGATTTGGGGTGTGGGCCGGGCACGCTGACCGGGGTGCTCGGAGAGCGGTGGCCGGAGGCGCGGATCGATGCGCTCGATTCCTCGCCGGAGATGGTGCGCGAGGCGCGCGAGCGTGGAGTCGCCGCGCGGGTGCTCGATGTGCACGACTGGCAGCCGGATGCGGAGACCGATGTGGTGGTCTGTAACGCTGTGCTGCAATGGGTTCCGGACCATCTGGCCTTGCTGGGGGAGTGGATGGCCGCGCTGCCGCGCGGTGCGTGGTTCGCGTTGCAGGTGCCGGGGAATTTCGATGCGCCGTCGCATCGCGCGATCCGGGCGTTGGCTACCGAACCGCGATGGCAGGGCGCATTGGGGGAGATCGCGCTGCGGTCCGCCGATGCGGTGCCCGACCCGCGTGCGTATGTGGCGGTGATGATCGCTGAAGGCACCGGCGTCGATGTGTGGGAGACCACCTATCTGCAGCGGCTGACCGGGCCGGATCCGGTGCTGGAGTGGGTGACCGGTACCGCGCTGACGCCGATTCGAGGCGCGCTCGACAACGCGGACTGGCAGGAGTTCCGCACCGAGCTGGCGCCGCGGCTGCGCAACGCCTATCCGCAAATGGCCGACGGCAGTACGTGGTTCCCGTTCCGTCGCATTTTCGCGGTGGCCCACAAGGCCTGATTCACGGCGTGACCAGCAGGCTGGCGACGATGCTTCGGGCACGGCCTGCGGCGGACTTCTCGCCGATACGCAGTGCGGTATTGGTGGCGGAGAGCACCGCGTCGATCTGGAATGCGGCGAATGCGGCGTCCACATCGGCGATTTCGCCCTCGTCCACTGCCTCGCGCAGCTCGCGTTCGAGGGTGCGCAACCAGGCCCGCTTGGCATCGAACAACGCGTCGTGCACCGGACCCGGCCTGCTGTCCTGTTCCGCCGCACACGCGACCCAGAAGCAGCCGCCGGTCAGCACGGGCGTCTCGACATAGGCCAGCCAGCTGTCGACCAGTGCGCGCAGCCTGGCCACGCCGTGCGGCTGCGGCCTGGCCGGCTGGACCACGTGGTCGACGAACAGCTCGCGCGCGTAGTCGATGGTGGCCAGCTGCAGCGCTTCCTTCGTCTTGAACAGCGTCTGGATGCCCGCCTTGCTGAGGCCGGTTTCGGTGGCGAGCCTGCCGAAGCTGACCCCCTCCAGCCCGTCCAGCGAGGCGATATCGGCCGCCTGCCGCAGCACCGTCTGGCGCGTCTTCGCCCCGCGGAGCAGCCGCTTGTCGGTGGTGTCGGCGGGCCGATGCCGGGGGAGCATGGCAGATTCGGGGCCGCTTTCCATACGGTCGATCGTACTCAGGCGGCATGGGGTTCATTCGTCGAGGAAACGCAGCAGTTCCGCGGTCACGAACTGGGGATTCTCCTCGACGAGCCAATGCCCGGCGTGCGGCACATCCACCCCGCGCACGATGTTGGTCATGCGTGGCGCCGCGGTGGCGCGGATGGCGTCCAGCTGCCCCTGGGCGGACATGAGCAGGGTCGGGAGCCCGACCGGCGGTGCTGCCACGGTGTCGCGGACGTCCTTGTCGAGCGCGCGGTAGAGCTCGAAACCACCCGACAGTGCCTCGGGTTTGCCGTAAGTCCTTGCGTACTCGGTGATCTCGGCGTCAGTGAACGGTGATCGATCCGAGGTGCCGCCGAATGCCGTTCCGCCGAAAGAGACCTGAGGGTAGAACAGTGTCAGGTACTCGCGGACATCGTCGCGGACCACCGCCTCCGGCACCCGTCGCTGCGAGTGGAAGGCGATATGCCAGCTCAGAGATCGGTAAGTCGGCGCATCGATCGCCGGCCCCGGCAGCGGCAGATCGAGGTAACCGAGACGCGCAGTGTCGGTGGGGAATTGCGCCGCGTACTGGAACGCGACGGCAGCGCCGAAGTCGTGCCCGATCACGCGGGCGTCGCGCACCCCGAGCCGATCGGCGATCAGCGCGTGCACGTACCGCGCCAAGGTCGCTTTGTCGTAGCCGGTCGGCGAGCCGGTGCTGTCCCCGAGACCGGGGAGGTCGATGGCATAGACGGTGTGCCGCTCGGCGAGCGCAGGCATGATCGGCCACCAGCCGTACCAGGTCTGCGGCCAACCGTGAATCAGCACCACCGGCGAGCCGCTGCCGCCGGTCACGTAGTGCATTCGGACGCCGTCGACGTCGGCGAACTCGTGCCGAAAGTTCTTCGTGAACTGCGGATCATCTTGGGTGGCAACGGCATAGGACGGTGGTTCGCCGGTCGCCGACGTCGAGCACGCTGCGGTGCCGATCGTGAGCGTGAGAGCGAGCAGGACGGTCGCCAGTGTCCGTGTGGAGCGGCGGGCCGACGGTGCTGTGGTGATCATGTGTTCCTTTGCTGGAGAAGGGGATTCAGCGCCCGGCGGCGCCATCGATCAGTTCCCGGAGAATGTCCGCGTGGCCTGCGTGGCGGCCGGTCTCCTCGATCATGTGGGCGAGGGCCCAGCGGACGCTCGGCGCGGCACGCCCCGGCCGGGGGATCGGTGCGCCGAGATCGGTGCACCCGTCGAGAACTTCGTTCGCGCGCTCGACCGTGCGCCGATAACGCGCGACGACGTCGGCCACCGTGTCCGTCGGCGCGGCCCGGAATGTTGCCTGCCAGTCAGTGACGTTGTCCCCGAGGAACATCGAGCGCTCGACGAAGGTGAGATGGGTGAGCAGGCCGAGCAGGTTCGTGCCGGAGGGTACCGCGGCGGTGCGGACCTGCGGTTCGGGAGCGCCCGCCACCTTCGCGGCAATCGAGGTCCGCAGATAGTCGAGGAAGCCGCGCAGCGTTTCGGTTTCGTTGCGTCCGGTCCGCGGCGGCGGAGTGTCCCTGCGGCGGGTGGTGGTTGGCATCGTGGTCTCCTTCCGGTCGAGACGTTTTCAGCATCACCGGCCCAGTCGTGATCTGGCACGAAAAATTGCGGTTCTGGCAAGATGGCCGCATGGACCCAGGGACCGAAGACGTGCTCGACGCCGTGGGACCGCGGCTGCGTGCGCTGCGTCGCGACCGCGGCATCACCCTGGCCGACCTCGCCGCGACGACCGGTGTCTCGGAGAGCACCCTGTCCCGCCTCGAGAGCGGACAACGCCGAGCCACCTTGGAGCTGCTACTCCCGCTGGCCCGCACCTACGACGTTCCGTTGGACGACCTCGTCGGCGCCCCACGCACCGGCGATCCCCGAATCCATCTGAAGCCGATCCACCGATTCGGCATGACTTTCATCCCGCTGTCCCGCCGCCCCGGTGGGGTGCAGGCATTCAAGATGCTGATCCCTGCGCAACCGGAACCCGTCGAGCCTGCGCTGAAGACGCACGAGGGCTTCGAATGGCTCTACGTCCTCAACGGTCACCTTCGACTGGTCGTCGGCGCGCGCGACCTCACGCTGCCACCCGGCGAGGCAGCCGAATTCGACACGTCCTTGCCGCACTGGCTCGGCAGCGCCGACGGTGGCGCAGTCGAAGTGCTGATCCTGTTCGGCACACACGGGATGCGTGCTCACGTGCGCGCCGAGCCCAACACCTGATCAGGAAATATCCGGTGTGCTTCGCCGATTGTGTGTTTGGATCGCGACAGGAACGGCGTAGCCGGTTCGAGCGAAGGCGAGGTAGCGCATGTCCTACGAGGTAGACCCCCGCGTCGATGTCTATATCGACGCACTACCCGAGTGGCAGCAGGCGATCTGTCAGGAGGTGCGCGAGTTGGTGCACGCCGCGGACCCCGAGGTCGTCGAGACGATCAAGCGGACGGTGCAGCCGTATTTCGTGCTCGAGGGGAACATCTGCGCGCTGCTCGCGGCGAAGACGCACGTCAATGTGTTTCTTTACGACGGGGCCATCGTGCCCGATCCCGAGGGGATCATCACCGCAGGGCACGAGAACAAGACGGCACGCACCGTCGCTGTTCGCGAGGGCGAAAGTGTTCCCGCCCCAGCGCTTCTCGCGATGTTCAAGCAGATCATCGCGAACAACCGAGCCGGTGGGTGGCGCAAGCTGAAAGGCAAGGGCTGAGTCAGCCTGCGGCGATGTCGAGGGAGTCCGACGAGACTGGGTCCAGGTCGGCGGCGCCGACGGCGGCGCGCCGAGACAAGGCAGCGAGCACCGGTAGGCGGGCATCGCCCAGCGACATGGCGTGATTGCCAAGGTGATTGGTGACGAAGGCGACGGAGAGACCGAGGCTCGGGATCGCGATACCGCCGGAGCCGCCGATACCGAAGTGGCCGAGCGCGCGCCTGGTGAGGGTGGTGCCGACGATGCCGCGGTGGTAGCCGAGCGCGAAATGCGGTGGCGCGCCGAGGACGTAGTCGAAGCGGCTGCCCGGCGGCATCTGTGCGATCAGGTCGGTGGTGTCCTTGCGCAGGAGTCGACGATGCCCGACCATGCCGTCGTTGGCGATCGCGCCGTACATCCTGGCGACGGCCCTTGCCGTGAAAACGCCGTTCCAGCTGGGCATGATCGCGTCGTAGGGCTGCTGGCCGAGCGTCATGTCGGCCCAGCCGTCGTAGATCGCGCTGCGCGCCGAATGCACCGAGCGCAGCGAGGCGAAGGGAGCGATCATCCGATCGAACGGCACCTTGGCGACGCCGAGTCGCGGGGACAACGCGGCCAGGCGATGGCGTTGGTGGTGCGGAACGCCGAACCAGAAGTCGTTCTCGCCCAACGGTTCTTCGAGTTCGGTGCGCACCACCTCGGTGAATCCGCGCCCGGTCACCCGCTGTGCCATCTCGGCGACGAGGGTGCCGAAGGTGAGTCCGTGATAGCCGGACGCGCGCAGCCGCAATGGATCCGGTGCGGACGAGGCGAGGGCGGCGGCCAACGCGTCGTGGTCGAGCAGGTCCGCCGGATTGTCGAGCAGTCCGCGGACGCGTTGCAGTCCGGCACGATGGTTCAGCAGCTCGCGAACCGTGATGTCCTGCTTGCCGTTTGCCGCGAACTCCGGCCAGTACGTCGCCACCGGTGCGTCGAGCTCGAGCAGGCCACGCTCCAGCAGCCGGTGCGCGATCGTCGCCGCGACACCCTTGCCGGTCGAGTACGACAGCGCCATGGTGTCGGCGTGCCAGCGCCGGTCCGGGCTGGCCCAGCCCGCCCAGATGTCGAGCACCGGGGCGCCGTTGAGGTACACCGCGAGCGCGCCGCCGCCCTGCCGCTTGCGCCGGAACAGCGCGAAGAACTTCGCGGCTACGGCGGTGAAGCGGTCGTCGACGATCATGTGCCCGGTGTTCGGCGTGCTGTCTGAGCTCGCTGAGGGCATGGGCAGACTCCTTTGTCCGGTTCGCCAGCCAGGCCGATAACACTTGCAAGCAGCCTGCTAACACTCGACGGTAACGTGTGTCAGTTGTCGAGTGCAATGCTTCTGGCGTGGTGCACAGCCGCCGCTGTGCACCTTTGTCTACCCTGTCTGGGTCAGCTGTGCTTATGTGAGGTCGGTCACAGTCGCGGATCCACCGGCTCGGATTCCAGTGCGAGCACCGCGAATACCGCCTCGTGCACCCGCCACAGCGGTTCGCCCGTGGCGAGTCGATCCAGGGCCTCGAGGCCGAGGGCGTACTCGCGCAACGCCATCGAGCGCTTGCGGCCGAGCCCGCGCGTGCGCAGCCTGCGCAGATTGGTCTCGCGCAGGTACTCCGGGCCGTAGATGATCCGGAGGTACTCGGGACCACGGCATTTCACGCCCGGCTGGACCAGCCGCCCCGAACCCTCCTTGCCGCCGCGGACCAGTGCCTGGCGCGGCTTCACCACCATGCCCTCGCCGCCCGCCTCGGTGAGCTCGGTCCACCACGCGGTGGCGCCGGCCTCGCTCGCCGGATCGCTGAGATCCACGAACACCCGACCGGTCGGCGCGAACAACTCGGCGTCGGCCGCCGCCAACCGGTCGATCCGGGTGAGGTGCCAATCATGGTCCCGCACCGCATAATTCGAGCCCTCGGCGGCGAGGATCTGGAACGGCGCGAGCCGCAGCCCGGACAGTCCGTCGACCGGCCAGCAGTAGCGGCCGTATGCGGTGGTGAAGGCGGCGGCGTCCGCCGCCCGCGCGCCGGTGCGCTCCGCCAGCTCCGCGACATCGAGCCCGCGCGCCGCGACCGAGGTCAACACGGCGTCGGCGGCGCCGAGCGCGGCCCGCGCCGCGGCGCCGACGGCCGCGTACTGGTTGCGCAGCAAGCCGATTGCCTTCGCCGACCACGGCATCAGCTCGGCATCGAGCAGCAACCACTCGCTCTGCAGCTCGTCGAACAGGCCCGCCGTCTCGGCGGCCGCACGCACCCTGGCCAGCAGCGCCTCGGTCTGTGCGCGGTCGTCGAAGAACGGACGGCCGGTGCGGGTGTAGAGCACACCGGTCCCGCCGTCGTCGACGCCGAACCGGTCCCGCGCCGCCTGCGCCGAACGCGCCACCAAAACCACAGCCCGCGAACCCATGTGCTTCTCCTCGCACACGAGCTGCTCGACGCCTTCGGCGCGGTAGTACGCGAAGGCTTCCGCCGGGTGCTCCAGATACCCGGGCAGCTCCGAGGTCGCGCACGGCGCCATCGTCGGCGGCAGATACGCGAGCCACCGCGGATCGATCGCGAACCGGCTCATCACTTCCAGTGCGGCGCAGGCGTTTTCCTCCTGCACGCCGACCCGTCCGTGATAGCGGGTTTCGACGACCCGGCGGCCGACGACATCGTCGAGGTCGAGCACGCCGGGGTCGCGGCGGACGACACCCTCGGCGGTGCTGATCGTGGTCGCCTCGAGCGGCCGCACCGGCTCGTACCACACCTGTTCTGCGGCAACCGAAACCGGCACGCGCTCCGGGTAACGCAGCGCGGAGAGCCTGCCGCCGAAGACCACGCCGGTGTCCAGGCACAGTGTGTTGTTCACCCACTGCAGGTCGAGCACCGGGGTGTGCCCGTACAGCACGGTGGCGCGGCCGCGGTAGTCGTTGGCCCACGGGTAGCGCACCGGAAGGCCGTATTCGTCGGTCTCCCCGGTGCTTTCGCCGTACATGGCGAAGGACCGGACGCGTCCCGACGCGCGGCCGTGGTACTCCTCCTTCAGACCGGCGTGCGCGACGACGAGGTTGCCGCCGTCGAGGACGTAGTGGCTGACCAGCCCGCGACAGAACTCGTGCGCCGCCTTGCGGAAGATCTCGTCCTCGTCGTCGAGCTGCGCCAGCGACTCGGCGAGCCCGTGCGCCACCCGCACCTGCTTGCCGTCGAGGGCGCGCACCAGCTTGTTCTCGTGATTGCCGGTGACGCACAGCGCGGTTCCCGCCGCCACCATGCCCATCACGAGGCGCAGCACGCCCGGTGTGTCCGGGCCGCGGTCGACGAGGTCGCCGACGAACACCGCGGTGCGCCCATCCGGGTGCCTGGCGCCGACCGCGCGGCCCGCGTCGTCGCGGTCGATGCTGTAGCCGAGTTCGCCGAGGAGCGTTTCCAGTTCGGCGCGGCAGCCGTGCACGTCACCGATCACGTCGAACGGGCCGGTGAGTTCCCGCTTGTCGTTCCACGCCTTCTCGTCGACGATGGTCGCGGCGTCGACCTCGGCGACGCCGCGCAGCACATGCACCTTGCGGAAGCCTTCGCGCTCCAGCCCGCGCAGGCTGCGCCGCAGCTCGCGCTGCTGCCTGACGACCACGTGCGCACCGAGTGCGGCCCGATCCGGTCGAGTCGCATTGCGTTCCAGGCACACCGAATCCGGCACGTCGAGCACGATCGCCACCGGCAGCACGTCGTGTGCCCGCGCCACCGCGATCAACTCCTGGCGGGCCTTGGCCTGCACGTTGGTCGCGTCGACCACCGTGCGCAGGCCGCGCCGCAGCCGGACACCCGCGATGTGGTGCAGCAGCGCGAACGCCTCCGCCGTCGCCGACTGGTCCGTCTCGTCGTCGCTGACCACACCGCGGCAGGCATCGGAGGAGACGATCGCCGTCGATCGGAAGTGCTTGCGCGCGAACGTCGACTTGCCCGAGCCGGTGCTGCCGACCAATACCACCAGTGCCAGTTCCGGCACCGAGAGCTCCGTCATCACGCCGCCCCTTCCCGCGTCGCGGACACTGCATCGGACTTCGTGAAGACCGCCATCTGCGTCGGCGCCCCCGACTCCGGATCCACCGTTCCGATCGGCACGAAACGCACCGCGTAGCCGTTGCGCGCCGCCACCGCGTCGGCCCACGCCGCGAATTCCGCACGGGTCCACTCGAATCGGTGATCGGCGTGCCGGAACTCGCCGGCTGGCAAGGTGTCGAAGTGCACGTTGAAGTCGGCGTTCGGCGTGGTGACGAGCACCGTCTTCGGCGCGGCCGACGCGAACACCGCATGCTCCAGCGCACCGAGCCGCGGCAGGTCGACGTGCTCGATGACCTCCATCAGCACCGCGGCGTCGTAGCCGCGCAGCCGTGCATCGGTGTAGGTGAGCGCACCCTGGACCAGGCTCAGCCGCTGGGCCACCCGTTCCGGCTGCCGGTCGAGCCGCAGCCTGCGTTCCGCGATCCGCAATGCCCGCATCGACACGTCGACGCCGACGATCTCGGTAAACGTCCGGTCCGACAACAGTTCCAGCAACAGCGCGCCCTCCCCGCAACCGAGGTCGAGCACCCGCTGCGCCCCCTCCTCGTGCAACGCCGCACGCACCGCCGCCCGCCGCGTCACTGCCAATGACGGTGTGCGCGTGGTCGTTTCAGCCGCAGCGCCGCCCGTCGGCTTGTCCGCATCGCGCGCGGCGGCATCGCCCCCGTGCTGACCCACATCGGGAGCGCCGTCGACGGCCGCGTTGCTCGCGTCGTCGGGGGTGTCTGAACTGCGGTCGGCGGTCGGACTGCCCGCAGCAGCGACCACGTTGCCCGTGTGCCGGCCAGTATCGGGAGCGCCGCCCACGATCGAGCTGCCCGCGTGTGTGCCGACATCGGCGGTCGGATTGCCAGCGGCTGCCTTCGCCTCGGCGACAGTGTTATCTGAAAGGCTTGCGGTGGTGTCACTTTCGTCCACCACCTCTTCGACGGCGTCGAGCAGTTCCGGCTCCACCTCGTCGACTTCAGCGAGCCGAGCCAGTGCGGCACGCACCAGCGACTGTCGGCGCGCCAAGTAGCGCCGCGTGATCCAGCCCCGTTCCGGGTGCTCGGCCAGCCAGCCGCCGCCCGCGCGGATCAGCTTGTCCACCTCGTCGGCGGCCAGCCAGTAGTGCTTGGCGCCGTCGAGGACCGGCAGCAGGACGTACAGGTGAGAGAGGGCATCGGCCAGGCGAAGGGTGCCGGTCAGCGTGAGCCGGAGGTGATGCGAATCGCCCCAGTCCGGGAACGCCGGGTCCAGTGGCAATGCGGTGGCGTCCACTGCCCAGCCGAGCGGCGCGAAGATGCGCTCGGCCACCTCCGGCCCGCCCTTGCACGGCACTGCGGGCAATTCGATGCGCAGGGGCAGTGCGGTCTCCACCAACTCCGGGCGCAGCGTGCAGCGTCCGTGCAGCGCGGTGCGGAACACCGCGCCGATGGCGACCGACAGCAGCGACGACGCCGCATACGGCCGATCGTTGACGTACTGGCCGAGGCTGAAATCCGGTGTGCTGCCGGACCTTCCACGCACCAGCCGGATCGGGTCGACCTCGAGCAGCAGCGCGGCCGTGCACCGGGCGGCATTCGCCTCCGGATACACGACATGCGCGGTGCCGTACGACTGGTCGAACGCCTGCACCCGGTCGGGGTTCTTGTGCAGCAAGAAGCCCAGGTCGGTCGCCGGCCAGTCGGCGCCCTCCGGAGGTGTGCAGGTGATAGTCAGGAGCATCCTGCGATCGTCGCCCAGCCGGACGACCGTTCGCAAGGAAGTTTCACCGTCAACGCTGGGACGTGGGTCCACAGAGACTCGGTGCTGTTCACAGCGGGCGCACGCTTTGTGAATGGTGGACAGGGTTTGTGGACCTGCGCGGGTGGCGCCGCCTACGCACTCGGATATGGCCAACGCCAGTCGGCGACCTCGGGGATGTCCTCGCCGTGCGTTCTGGTCCATGCGCGCGCCGTCCACCGTGCGTCCACCATCTCCTGGCGCAACCCGGCGGCCCGTTCACCCAGGCTCGGCACCCGATCGATGACGTCCATCACCAGGTGATACCGATCCAGGTCGTTGAGCATCACCATGTCGAACGGCGTTGTGGTGGTGCCGCGCTCTTTGTAGCCGCGCACATGCAGTCCGGCATGGTTGGTGCGGCGGTAGGTGAGTCGATGCACCAACCACGGGTAACCGTGGAAGGCGAAGATCACCGGACGGTCGTGGGTGAACAGGGTGTCGAACTCGCTGTCCGGCAGGCCGTGCGGATGTTCGTCCTGCGGTTGCAGCCGCATCAGATCGACCACGTTGAGCACTCGAATTCGCAACTCCGGCAGGCGTTCTCGCAGAATTGCCGCAGCGGCAAGGGTTTCCAGCGTCGGCACGTCACCGGCGCAGGCGAGCACGACGTCCGGGATGGTGCCGAGCTCGTCGTTGTGTCCGGCCCAGTCCCAGATGCCGATACCGCGCGCACAGTGCTCGGCGGCGTCGTGCACCGAAAGCCAGTCCGCCTGAGGTTGTTTGCCTGCCACCACGACATTGACGTAGTGCCGTGAGCGCAGGCAGTGGTCGTAGGTGGACAGCAACGTGTTCGCGTCCGGCGGCAGATACACCCGCACGATCGACGGTTTCTTGTTCAGCACCACGTCGAGGAAGCCGGGGTCCTGATGGGTGAACCCGTTGTGGTCCTGCCGCCAAACATGGGACGAGAGCAGGTAATTGAGGCTCGCGATGGGCCGCCGCCACGGCACCGCCGCGCTGGCGTCGAGCCACTTGGCGTGCTGGTTGAACATGGCGTCGACGATGTGGATGAACGCCTCGTAGCAGGTGAACACCCCGTGCCTGCCGGTGAGCAGATAGCCCTCCAGCAGGCCTTGGCACATGTGCTCGGACAGCACTTCGATCACCCGGCCGGTGCGGTCGAGTTTCTCGTCGTGCGGCCCGATCTCGGCTTGCCAGTCGCGGCCGGTCACCTCGAGGATGTCCTGCAGCCGGTTGCTGGCCAGCTCGTCGGGTGCGAAGGTGAGGAAGTTGTCCGGGTTGTGCCTGGTGACCTCACGCAACCAGCCGCCGAGCACCCTGGTCGCCTCGTGCTGTGTCACACCGGGTTCGGTGACCTCGACGCCGAAATCGCGCCAGTCCGGCAGGACCAGGTCGCGAACCAGCGTGCCGCCGTTGGCCACCGGGTTGGCGCTCATCCGCTGATCGCCTTCGGGTACCTGGTACAGCAGCTCCGATACCGGCCGCCCGTGCTCGTCGAACAACTCCTCCGGGCGATAAGAGCGCAGCCACTTTTCCAGTACCGCACGATGATTCGCGTCTGAGCGCGCGGCAGGCAACGGCACCTGGTGTGCGCGGAACGTACCCTCGACCTGGTGGCCGTCCACGATCGGCGGGCAGGTCCACCCCTTCGGGGTGCGTAGCACGATCATCGGCCATACCGGGCGTGTTCCGTCGGCTCCGCTGCGCGCTGCCCGCTGAATCTGCGCGATCCGTTCCAAACAGGTGTCCATCGCGACCGCCATCGCTTGATGCACCGCCGCGGGTTCGTCGCCCGCGACGATGATCGCCTCGTATCCGTTGCCACGTAGCAGCGCAACCAGTTCCGACTGTGGAATACGGGCAAGGATGGTGGGATTGGCGATCTTGTACTCGTTCAGCGCGAGGATCGGCAGCACCGCCCCGTCGCGTGCCGGGTTGATGAACTTGTTGCCATGCCAGCTGGTGGCCAGTGGGCCTGTCTCCGCCTCTCCGTCGCCGACCACGCAGAACACCGTCAGGTTCGGCTGATCCAGCGCCGCGCCGAAGGCATGCAGCAGCGAGTAGCCGAGCTCACCGCCCTCGTGGAACGACCCAGGCGTCTCCGGCGCGCAGTGACTCGGCACCCCGCCGGGGAAGGAGAACTGCGCGAACAGCGCGCTCATCCCGGCCGCGTCCTGCGGAATATGGCTGTACAGCTCGGAATACGTGCCTTCCAGCCATGCGCACGCGTTCGGGCCAGGCCCGCCGTGTCCCGGTCCCGCTACGAAGACCGCGTCGAGGCCGCGTTGTCGGATCGCTCGATTGGCGTGCGTCCACACGAGATTCAGGCCTGGGACGGTGCCGAAATGACCGAGCAGTCGCGGTTTGATGTGTTCGGCCCGAAGTGGTTCGCGCAGTAGCGGATTCGCCATGAGGTAGATCTGCCCGACGGCCAGGTAGTTCGCGGCTCGCCACCAGGCGTCGATCGACACCAGCTCGTCGGGATCCAACGGCCCCGCGACCTCGGCCAGCCGGTATGGCTTGGGCGCGACGGTCTGACCATCGGTGCTTTCGACATTGTCGGCCGAAGTATCGCCACCTGCGCTTGCCATGTGGGTCATGTGCCGACCCTCCTCACGCTCGGGAACATCGGACGCGGCGCCGCAGTGATCGTCGGCATCGGGTGCTGCTGCCCCGGACCAATCGCCCACTCCGGACGGAGAATTCCCGGTCAGCCTACCGATCTCTGTCCCGTTCCGCGGGCGGTCGGCGCGCCGCACGACGGTCTGGAAACAATCGGTGACCTTCGAATCCCCGACGCGGTCACTACGAGCCGCACGACACCCATGATGGTCCTGTCGAGCCTGGCGGCCTCCGGTGGTCTAGGGTCCGCCGCATGCACACA
This sequence comes from Nocardia sp. NPDC049149, assembly GCF_043197455.1. Taxonomy (NCBI): domain Bacteria; kingdom Bacillati; phylum Actinomycetota; class Actinomycetes; order Mycobacteriales; family Nocardiaceae; genus Nocardia; species Nocardia sp. NPDC049149. The sequence goes on along the minus strand of NZ_JBICTD010000003.1, from coordinate 499,306 downwards.
CTCGGCAGGATTATCGGGATCGGCACCATGGCCGCCGCGGCGTTCACTCTGGTCGCCTGTGGCTCGGACGACAAGGCGGCCTCGACCCCCACTTCGACCGCTTCCGCGTCGCCCGCGAAGCCCGTCGCGCCGACACCGGGCGCTCCGACCCAGAGCAAGGGCCGGGAATGCACCGCGGAGGACATCGGCGTGAGCGGCGATTTCGGCGCTGCCCCGAAGATCACCATTCCCGACAACTGCGACCCGCCCAAGCAACTGATCACCAAGGACCTGACCCCCGGCAGCGGGCCCGGCGCCGCGAGCGGCCAGCCGCTGACCATGAACTACGCGCTGGTCACCTGGTCCAACAAGCAGAAGCTGGACAGCTCCTTCGATCGCGGCAAGCCGTTCCAGCTCACCCTCGGCGCGGGCCAGGTCATTCCGGGGTGGGATCAGGGTCTGGTCGGCGTCCAGCAGGGCGCGCGCAGGCTGCTGATCGTGCCGCCGGACCTCGGCTACGGCGCGGGCGGCCGTGGCATCGCGCCGAACGAGACGCTGGTGTTCGTCACCGACGCGGTCGCGGTCGGAAAGTAGGACGCCGTCGCGGCCGGAACTACAGCGGCCGAGTGCAGCCCGCCCGGCCCGGTCTACTAACCTGGTCGGGATGCGTACGCCGCGTCCCTCGCCACCCGGCGGGTGCCGGGGTTCCCGGAGCGAGTCCGGGGCGATGGGGGATTGCGTCTCAACCAGAACAGACGACGAACAAGGAGCATGTCCGTGAAGAGCACCGTCGAGCAGCTGAGCCCGACCCGGGTCCGGATCAATGTCGAGGTGCCCTTCGAGGAACTGAAGCCGGACTTCGAGCGCGCGTACAAGGCACTGGCCAAGCAGGTCAAGATCCCCGGCTTCCGTCCGGGCAAGGCACCGGCCAAGCTGATCGAGGCCCGCCTCGGCCGCGGCGCGATCCTGGAGCAGGTCGTCAACGACGTGCTGCCCGGCCGCTACAGCGAGGCCGTCAGCACCGCAGAGGTGAAGGTCATCGGCCAGCCCGAGATCGAGATCACCAAGATCGAGGACGGCGAAGAGCTCGCCTTCACCGCCGAGGTCGACGTCCGCCCGGAGATCACCCTGCCGGCCTACGGCGATATCGCGGTCACCGTCGACGCGTTCACCATCGGCGACGAGGACATCGACGAGCAGCTGCAGTCGCTGCGCCAGCGCTTCGGCACCCTCACCGGTGTCGAGCGTCCGGTCCAGGACGGCGACTTCGTCTCGATCGACCTGTCGGCCACCGTGGACGGCGAGGACGTCCCCGAGGCGGCCACCACAGGTCTGTCCCACGAGGTCGGCTCCGGCCAGCTGATCGAGGGTCTGGACGAGGCGCTGATCGGCCTGGCCGCGGGGGAGTCGAAGGACTTCACCTCGAACCTGGTCGCGGGCGAGCACGCAGGCAAGGAAGCCGTTATCACCGTCACCGTGCAGTCCGTCAAGGAGCGCGAGCTGCCTGCGGCCGATGACGACTTCGCCCAGCTGGCAAGCGAATTCGACACCCTCGACGAGCTGAAGGACGACCTGCGCACCCGGGTCGAGCGCAGCAAGAAGGTGCAGCAGGCAGGCGAGATCCGCGACAAGGTGCTGGAGACGCTGCTCGAGCAGGTCGACGTGCCGCTGCCCGAGGCGGTCGTGCAGGCCGAGATCGACGCCGTCACCCACGACGCGGTGCACGGCTTCGACCACGACGAGGCCAAGCTGGCCGAGGCGCTCGAGGCGCAGGGCTCCAGCCGGGAAGAGTTCGACAAGGACGCCAAGGAGTCCGCCGAGAAGTCGGTGAAGACCCAGCTGCTGCTCGACGCCATCGCCGAGGCGGACAACACCCAGGTCGGCCAGGAAGAGCTCACCGAGCGGATTCTGTTCCAGTCGCAGCGCTACGGCCTGTCGCCGGAGCAGTTCATCCAGCAGGTGCAGCAGGCCGGTCAGCTCGGCGCGATCTTCGCCGACGTCCGTCGTGGCAAGGCGCTCGCCGGTGTGGTCGGCAAGGTCACGGTGACCGACTCCGCGGGCAACACCGTCGACACCGCCGAAATGTTCGGTGCGCCTGAGGATTCCGCTCCCGAGGTCGAGGCCGACGACGCGGCTGAGATCGAGTCGACCGAGACCGCCGCGGCGAAGGCCGAATAATTTCTATGGAAAACCAGCGCGAGTCAAGGCCCGGAACAGGGCTGATTGCGCTGTGAGCGAAGTAGGGCGGTACCGGGAGTTCGGTGCCGCCCTGCTTCGTTAATGTTTGTGACAACGAACCAGAGATGGCCGTCGGCCAGCGAGCCGGTATGAGAAGGCAGGTATCCGTGACAAGTAACCAGGCAGGGATCGCTATGGCGTCCGCGACTACTGGTCTCAACCTCAGCGATTCGGTCTACGAGCGACTGCTCAGTAATCGCATCATCTTTCTCGGCACGCAGGTAGACGACGACATCGCGAACAAGATCTGCGCGCAGATCCTGCTGCTGACCGCGGAGGATCCGACCAAGGACATTGCGCTCTACATCAACTCGCCGGGTGGCTCGGTCACCGCCGGTATGGCGATCTACGACACCATGCAGTTCGCCGAGTGCGATATCGCCACCTACGGCATGGGCCTGGCCGCGTCGATGGGCCAGTTCCTGCTCACCGCGGGCACCAAGGGCAAGCGTTTCGCCCTGCCGCACGCGCGGATCATGATGCACCAGCCGTCGGCGGGTATCGGCGGTTCCGCCGCGGATATCGCGATCATGGCCGAGCAGTTCGCGCACACCAAGCGTGAACTCAACGAGTTGCAGGCGCACCACACCGGCAAGTCCGTCGAACAGGTCACCATCGACGCCGACCGCGACCGCTGGTTCACTGCTCAGCAGGCGTTGGAGTACGGCTTCATCGACCGCGTGATCAGCCACGCGAACCAGACCAACGGCGTAGGCAACGACTAGGCGCCATCCGGACTCTTCGTCCGTTCCAGCGCAGCAGCCGCTTCCTCACACAGACTTTGGAGACCAAGATGGCCAACCAGTTTGACCCACGCGCACTCGGCGGCACGGCGCCGCAGAGCCCGCAGTCGCGCTACATCCTGCCGTCGTTCATCGAGCACTCGAGCTTCGGCGTCAAGGAGTCGAACCCGTACAACAAGCTGTTCGAGGAGCGCATCATCTTCCTCGGCGTTCAGGTCGACGACGCCTCCGCGAACGATGTCATGGCGCAGCTGCTCGTGCTCGAGTCGCTCGACCCCGACCGCGACATCACCATGTACATCAACTCGCCCGGTGGCTCGTTCACCTCGCTGATGGCCATCTACGACACCATGCAGTACGTGCGCGCCGATGTCGCGACCGTCTGCCTCGGCCAGGCTGCTTCCGCCGCCGCGGTGCTGCTCGCCGCGGGCACCCCCGGCAAGCGTGCCTGCCTGCCCAACGCCCGCGTGCTGATCCACCAGCCGTCGCTGGAGGGTGGCATCCAGGGTCAGGTCTCCGACCTCGAGATCCAGGCCGCCGAGATCGAGCGCATGCGTCGCCTGATGGAGACCACGCTGGCCAGGCACACCGGCAAGGACGCGGACACCATCCGCAAGGACACCGACCGCGACAAGATCCTGACGGCCGAGGAGGCCAAGGATTACGGGATCATCGACACGGTGTTCGACTACCGCAAGCTCAGCGCCCAAAAGTAAGGCATCGACCCGTCGTTTTCGGGTAGCCGGAAACGACGGGGCGGATTGCCTCGCCCGGCGGTGATTCGCTCTCACGTTGCTGTACCCCAGGGAAATCCGGCCGGGACGTATGCCAGTGGCATGCTGCCCGGCCGGACCGCTATCGAGGACACGCCCGCTCCGGAAACACTTAGGGAGTAGGCGTCGATGAATAAGCGGCCGGAGCACGACCAAGGCCGTCGAACAGACAGAACGCGCTCCGGTGCCGTGAGAACTCGCACAACCCGGCCGAGAAACATGCTCGAGTTGTCGACCTCCATCGCACACACCAGGTACGGTCAACCTAGGGACCTTTGCTCCCGGTTGACAGCACTGCGCCATACACGGAACCGGTCGACGCGTTTGCGACCACGCCCGAGGGCGGCAGATAACTGGCAACCTGGACAGACGGTTGCACGCGGACAAGGAAGTAGGGACCCACGAGATGGCGCGCATCGGAGATGGCGGCGATCTGCTGAAGTGCTCGTTCTGCGGAAAGAGCCAGAAGCAGGTCAAGAAGCTCATTGCGGGACCAGGGGTGTACATCTGCGACGAGTGCATCGATCTATGCAACGAGATCATCGAGGAGGAGCTCGCCGAGTCCAGCGAGGTCAAGCTCGATGAGTTGCCCAAGCCCGCCGAGATCCGGGACTTCCTGGAGAACTACGTGATCGGGCAGGACACTGCCAAGCGCACCCTCGCCGTGGCCGTGTACAACCACTACAAGCGCATCCAGGCGGGCGACAAGGGCCGCGACAGCCGCGGCGAGGTCGTCGAGCTCACCAAGTCGAACATTCTGATGCTCGGCCCGACCGGCTGCGGCAAGACCTACCTCGCGCAGACGCTGGCCAAGATGCTGAACGTGCCGTTTGCCATCGCCGACGCGACCGCGCTGACCGAGGCCGGGTATGTCGGCGAGGATGTCGAGAACATCCTGCTCAAGCTGATCCAGGCCGCCGACTACGACGTGAAGCGCGCCGAGACCGGCATCATCTACATCGACGAGGTCGACAAGATCGCCCGCAAGAGCGAGAACCCGTCGATCACCCGCGATGTCTCCGGTGAGGGCGTGCAACAGGCGCTGCTGAAGATCCTGGAGGGCACGCAGGCGAGCGTGCCGCCGCAGGGCGGGCGCAAGCATCCGCACCAGGAGTTCATCCAGATCGACACCACCAACGTGCTCTTCATCGTGGCCGGTGCATTCGCGGGCCTGGAGAAGATCGTCTCCGATCGCACCGGGCACCGCGGCATCGGTTTCGGCGCCGAGGTTCGGTCCAAGGCCGAGGTCGACACCACCGATCACTTCGCCGAGGTGATGCCGGAGGATCTGATCAAGTTCGGTCTGATCCCCGAGTTCATCGGCCGTCTCCCTGTGGTCGCCTCGGTGACCAACCTGGACAAGGAATCGTTGGTCAAGATCCTCTCCGAGCCGAAGAATGCGCTGGTCAAGCAGTACATCCGGCTGTTCGAGATGGACGGGGTCGACCTCGAGTTCACCACCGACGCGCTCGAAGCGATCGCCGATCAGGCCATCCTGCGTGGCACCGGCGCTCGCGGCCTGCGCGCCATCATGGAGGAAGTCCTGCTGCCGGTGATGTACGACATCCCCAGCCGCGACGATGTCGCCAAGGTGGTCGTCGACTCGGATACCGTCACCGAGAACGTGCTGCCGACCATCGTGCCGCGGAAGGCGCAGCGGACGGAGCGCCGGGAGAAGTCGGCGTAACCGACCCCACCAAGTTCTCGACCACACTGAATTACCAAAAGAAGCCACTGCTGATGCAGTGGCTTCTTTTGGTAGGTGTGGAGACCTGTCGAACGGGGTACCCCTCCTTCAAGGTTGAGTAGACAGCCCAGTTCTGGACGCCTAGCTGCGTCGGAGCGAAACGCATTGCCGGCCATCGAGTTCATGGGGCCGCGCGCGACAGGACCGAGGTCCTCATGTCGACCACTCTGACTTCCCCCGCAGCACTGATGGGTATCCCGTCGAGACCGGCCCCGCTGCCGCTCGGGCGTGCGGCGCCAAGCAGGCCCGACCCGGCGGATCGACTCAGCGTTTCCATCACCGCCCCGAGCGATGCCGTCACGTTGTGCGCCCTAGCAGGTGAGGTGGACTTCTACACCGCCGACCTGTTCCGCTCTCGGCTGATCGGGTCGCTGAACACCGCGGCTCCACTCGTGGTCATCGATCTCTCGCAGGTGACGTTCTTCGGCGTTGCCGGTCTGCACGTGCTGATCGAGGCACGCACCTGGGCCGGGCACACCGACCGCCGCGTCCGCCTGGTCACCGGCCCCCGCTGCGTCGACCGGCTCCTCGAAGTCGCTGGTGAGGCGGCCGATTTCGACACCGCGGCCAATCTCGCCGACGCCGTCCTGGACGCCGCCTGATCCCCACAGCTGACGAGAAGCGGTGGCGGTCACTACGATTCGATCATGTTTGCCCGCCGCCGCCTCGAGCGGAAGATCGACGCCCTGAACGTCAAGGTCGACGTGCTTCTCGACCACTTCGGGATCCAGCAACTTCCCGCGCTTCCCGTCGTCCCGATCAAGCCCGCGCCGGCCGCCGCGCATTCGGGGGCAGGCAGCTTCGCCGAAGTCGACGAACTCATGGCTCAGGGCAAGAAGATTCAAGCCATCAAGCGCTACCGCGAACTGACCGGCGCCGGGCTCAAGGAAGCGAAAGACGCGGTGGAACACCGCTATCCGTACTGAAAGCTCCGTATCCGACCGTGCCGCAGGCTGTTCCAGCGGCAGCGCCGCCCGCGTTCGTCACGCGGGCGGGTTTCCGGGGGAGTGCTCAGATTCGGGAGTTGGACGGGTTGCGGCCGAAGAGACCGGACAGATCGCGGTCGCGTTCGGTGGCTTCCGGCGGGGTGCCCGTCATGGGGTGCCTGCGGTCCTGGATTTCGAGAGTGGCGCGGGTGATGGCGCGGTCGTAGCGGGTGCTCGCGGCGTCGTGGATGAGCAGGGCGACGCCGATCATGGCGGGAGCAACGCCGTGCACGCCCGCGTCGAACCAACGCTGGTCACGGACGTGCGGGTAGGTGTTGAGGCCGATTGTCAGTGCGAGCAAAGCGAATTCGGCCATCAGTACCTGGCTGCGGCTGAGCTGCACGCCCCACTCGACGACCTTGCTCGTGCCGATCATGATGATCACCAGGCACACGCTGATCATCGCCTCGACGAGATAGCTGAACCAGTACAGCGGATCGGTCGGGCCGCCGGGCGCGATGTTGTGCTGCACGTTGACCGCCGACCACAGCATGCCTGCGACGACGACCGCGGCGAGCGCGCGTAACGACCAGGTGCGGTGCTGGTATAGCGAGGCTAGCTGCGCGTGTGGGCTCGATTCGCGGCGCTGTGCGGCAATCGCCTTGCGCGCCATCAGCACATCGCGAATGTCGGCCTTCTCGATCGACTCGCTGGTGTGCCGTGCGCGGTCGGCGGCCGCGGCCATGGCCTCGGCCTGCTTCCAGCGCTGGCCGCGGTCCTGCTCTCGAATGCGTTCGGCCAGTTCGCGTTCCTCGATCAACTCGGCTTCCGACAGCGCGTCGGTCAGCGCCGGATCGTATTGATACGCGAGGCGCCCGCGGGCCCGCTCCACGCGCAGCGCCAGCTGCGCGACATCGTCGATGGGATGTTCGTCGGGCATGCGGCTCCAAACTTGGTGGGCGGAACGAGACTCGACTGATCGCGGTGCGAACTGGGACTACTCGGGCACCGGCCGCCTGGCGGTGGCACGGTGACCGGGTAGATGATAGCCCGCGTGAGCCTCGTTGCACCCGGCATGCGGTGACAGGAGGTTATTCCGCCTCGCTGCGCATGTCGTCCTGGCTCCAGAAGGCGCGCATGCGGGTGATCTTGCCCGCCTCGTCGAACTCCATCACGTCGATCGGCGACAGGGTGAAACGGTGCCCGCCTGCCCTGGTGACGATGGTGAACTGGAAGGCCGCCTCGGTGCCTGCGATGCGCACGGTTTCCGGATTCAGCGCGGTCTCGCGGTCGAGCGCGGCGATGATGTCGTAGAACTCGCGGATGGCGTCGTGGCCGCGGCGGACCGGGGTGCCGACGGGATCCTCGACGGTCGCGTCGGGCGCGTAGAGGTCGACGATCGCCTCGGTCGGGCCTGAGCCGACCAGCTTGACGTACTGCTCGACCACATCGCGGATCTGCTTGGTCATCCGAACTCCTGCCGAAGTGAAACCTGTTCTAATTCGGCACCCTAGCAGCCCGCCTGCGGGGGCGGTCAAGGATCGGTTCCGCGCTGTCGTTGCGCAGACCGCGGCGATCGACGTGGTTCGCGCCGCTGGCAAGTCCCCCCGAAAGTTGGCATGCCCCCGCAGTCGTTCTTTTGTGGAAAACATCCGCACAAGGGGACACGGTGACGACCGGAAAACCGCTCGCGCCCGCTGCCGGGAATCGTCATTGATCCCCCGTGGTTCACCGTTGAACCTTCATCCCGCGCTGATGCTTTCGTTGGATTTGTCGCGGAGACCGGCATCGGTGTTACGACTTCTTTGCGGCCCGCCAAAGGATTCTTTTCGTCCGTTTCGTCCGCTGATTACTGGTTTCGACGGGACCGATCCAGGAAACTCATCGCTAACTCCACCGAGTCGATCCCGGTGTGTCGGCCTTGCGCTGCCGGTGAAGTGCTGTTTACTCGGTCCGGTCAACCAGATGTTCGAGTGACGAGTGGAAGCGGAGGAGACATGGCACTGCCTACCATGACCGCGGAGCAGCGCACTGAAGCGTTGGCCAAAGCGGCAGCGGTCCGCAAGGCGCGCTCCGAACTGATCGGCAAGGTGAAGGCGGGCAAGGTTTCGGTGGCCGACCTGCTCAAGAAGGCCGACTCTGATGAGCTGGTCAAGAAGACCAAGGTGGCCGCCGTGATCAAGGCGCTGCCGGGTGTCGGACCGGTGAAGGCCGCCAAGCTGATGGATCAGGCGGAGATCCCGGAGGATCGCCGGATCGGCGGGCTCGGCGCGCGTCAGCGTGCGGCACTGCTCGACGCCCTGAAGGACTGACGGGCGCTAGAGATCAGAGCGTGACCGGGGATCGAACCCTCACGTCGGTGGCGTGGCTGTGCCTCGCGAAGGACCGCCTGCTCGCGGTCCCAACGGCGTAGTTCAGCCCCCAGCCGCACAGACATGCAAACGCCCCACAGCGCCGAGACGGGCTGTGGGGCGTTGTCGTGTGCACAGGGGCCCATGTGCGCCGTGGGCGCTGCGCTCCGGGGTGGTCAGTCGCGTCGACGCGGCGCACCCGCCGGTCGACGGCGCGGGAACCGGACGTTGATCGGGTTCGGGTCCGTCAGCGGAATGTCGCCGCGCGGGGGCAGCAGGACCGCGGCGAGGCCGAGTGCGACCAGCAGGGCCGCGCTGACCACGCTGATCGTGAAGCTGACCGTGCTCTGCTCGGCAGGGCGGTGGAAGGCGTGATAGACGACGTGCGGCACGCTGAACGTCAGCCAGCCGATGCCTGCGACGCGCGCGACAGCAGTGCCGTTGAGGACGAGCGCGGCGATCGTCACCGCGGTCAGCGCGAGGAAGAAAGCGCCGACATCGCCGGCCAGATGATGGTTGTAGGGGCCGTCCACCGAGATCCACCGCATGCCGAAACCGGGGAAGCTGGTGTACCAGGAGTGCGGCGCGACGGTCGCCCACAGGCCGACGACGGCGCCCTGAACGGCCAAGACCGCCAAGATGATTCGGGTGGCGAGCAGGCGGCGGCGGTACTGTTCGAAGCGCATCCGCACCCGCAGTCCCTCCTGGGTGCCCTCTACTGAAATCCGCATCGGTCTCTCCGTTCCCCTCCGATCACGTGCTGTCACGGTAAGTCGGACACGCGGTGACAGGCAAGGAACGTTCAGGCAGGCAACGAGTCGGCGGTCGGCGCGGTGCTGATCCGATCCGGGTGCGTGTAGACGTTCATCGTCTCGCCGCGCAAGAAACCGGCCAGGGTGAGGCCCGCTTCGGCGGCGAGATCGACCGCGAGTGAACTGGGCGCCGAGACGGCGCCGAGCATCGGAATGCCCGCCATCACCGCCTTCTGTACCAGTTCGAACGAGGCGCGCCCGCTCACGATCAGCACCAGATCCCGTGCGGGGATCAGGTTTTGCCGCAGCGCCCAGCCGATCACCTTGTCCACGGCGTTGTGCCTGCCGATGTCCTCGCGCACCGCGAGCACCTCGCCGTCGGCGGTGAACAAGCCGGCCCCGTGCAGGCCGCCGGTCGCCTCGAACAGGGTTTGCTTGCCGCGCAACGTATCCGGCATGCCGGCGAGCACCGGGGTGTCCACCACCGGCCCGCCGCCCGCGATCGGGAACCGGGTGCGGGTCCGCACCTCGTCGAGTGCGGTTTTGCCGCACAGCCCGCAGGCGCCGGTGGTCATGAAATTGCGGGGCCGCACCTGCACCGGGTTGCGTAGCGTGAGGTCGAGGACGTTGTAGGTGTTGCGGCCGTCCTCGTCGGCGCCCGCGCAGTAGCGGGCCGCCATGATCTCCTCGGCGGCGCCGATCATGGCCTCGCTCAAGAGAAATCCGTGCACCAAGTCGACGTCGTTGCCCGGCGTGCGCATGGTGACGGTCAGTGACTGACCGCCGATCCGGATCTCCAGCGGCTCTTCGACGGCCAGGGTGTCGGGGCGCTGGATCTCACCCTGCGGCGAGATCCTGCGCATTCTGCGGCGGGCGGTGACTCTACTCATGGGAGGCTCGTTGCAGTCTGATGGTGACGGACTTGGACACAGGGGTATTCGAGCGGGCCGCGACATGGTCAAGCGGGACAAGGGGATTGGTCTCGGGGTAGTAGGCCGCCGCGTTGCCGCGTGGGGTCGGGTAGCCGATGAGCCGGAAACCCTCGACGCTGCGCTCGGTACCGTCGGTCCACTCCGAGATCACGTCGACGAGATCGTTTTCCGCGAAGCCGAGTTCGGTGATGTCGTCGGGATGCACCAGCACCACCTTGCGGCCGCCGTGCACGCCGCGGTAACGGTCGTCCAGGCCGTAGATGGTGGTGTTGTACTGGTCGTGGCTGCGCAGCGTCTGCAGGATCAGCCTGCCCGCCGGGACCGGGGTCCAGTGCAGCTCGTTCACCGCGAAGTTGGCTTTGCCGGTGCTGGTGCGGAATTCGCGGCTGTCGCGCGGCGGATGCGGCAGGACGAAACCGTTGCGGGCCCGCACCCTGGTGTTGTAGTCCGCGCAGCCGGGCACTACCCGGGAGATCGCGTCGCGGATGGTGTCGTAGTCGCGCCGGAAGGTGGCCCACGGGACCGGGTGATCGGCGCCGAACAGGGTCAGCGCGAGATCGCAGACGATCGCGACCTCGCTGCGTAGGTACTTGCTCACCGGGTCGAGCCGACCGGTGGACAGGTGCACCATCGACATCGAATCCTCCACCGAAACCTGCTGTTTCACGCCGTCGCGCAGGTCCTTGTCGGTGCGGCCGAGGGTGGGCAGGATGAGCGCGGTGCTGCCGTGTACGACATGGCTGCGGTTGAGTTTCGTGGAAACCTGCACGGTCAGTGCGCACGTGCGCAGCGCCGCCTCGGTCACCTCGGTGTCGGGGGTGGCCGAGACGAAATTGCCGCCCATCCCGAAGAACACCGACGCCCGGCCGTCGCGCATCGCGCGGATGGCATCGACCGTGTCGAAGCCGTGCTTGCGCGGGCTGACAATGCCGAATTCCTGGTCAAGCGCGGCGAGGAACGGCTCGGGCATCTTCTCCCAGATGCCCATGGTGCGGTCGCCCTGCACGTTCGAATGCCCGCGCACCGGACAGACACCAGCGCCAGGCTTGCCGATCATGCCGCGCAACAGCAGCAGGTTCGTCGCCTCCTCGATGGTGGCGACACCGTGCACCTGCTGGGTAAGGCCCATGGCCCAGCAGATGATGATGTTCTTCGACTCGGTCATCCGCCGTGCGGTGCGCTCGAGTTCGGCCATGGTCAGGCCGGTCGCCTCCAGCACCGTGTCGAAATCGACTGCGCGCACCTGCTTTTCGTACTCGGCGAAACCGGCGCAGTGTGCGTCGACGAACTCGCGGTCCACCACGGTGCCCGGCGCGCGATCCTCCGCCTCGAACAGCAGTCTGCCGAGTGCCTGGAACAACGCCATGTCGCCGCCGAGCCGGATCTGCAGGAAATCGTCGGCGATGGACACGCCGCTGGTGAAACCCTTGACCGTCTGCGGATCGCGGAAGCCGAGCAGGCCGGTCTCGGGCAGCGGGTTGATCGCGACGATCTTGGCGCCCTGTTCCTTGGCATTCGCCAGCGCGCTCAGCATCCGCGGATGGTTGGTGCCAGGGTTCTGGCCCGCGACGATGATCAGGTCCGCGGCCGCGAAATCGTCGATCGAGACCGAACCCTTGCCGATGCCGATCGAGCTGACCAGGGCGGCGCCCGAGGATTCGTGGCACATGTTCGAACAGTCGGGCAGGTTGTTGGTGCCGAACGCGCGGACGAGCAGCTGGTAGAGGAAGGCGGTCTCGTTGCTGGTGCGACCGGATGTGTAGAAGACGGCCTCGTCGGGAGAAGCCAACGCGCCCAAATGATCCGCGACCAGTCGGTACGCGTCGTCCCATGCGATAGGGGTGTAGTGGGTGGCGCCGGGACGCAACACCATCGGATGCGTCAACCTGCCCTGCTGGCCGAGCCAATACCCCGACTTGCCCGCCAGCTCGTCGACCGAGTGCGCGGCGAAGAACTCCGGGGTGACCGTGCGCAGCGTCGCCTCCTCGGCGACCGCCTTCGCGCCGTTCTCACAGAACTCGGCCGGGCGGCGATGCCCGGTCGGCTCCGGCCACGCGCAACCGGGGCAGTCGAAGCCGTGCACCTGATTCACCCTGGCCAGGGTGCGGGCCGTCCGGATCACGCCCATCTCGCCGACCGCGCGCGTCAACGACACCGCCACCGCGGTAACCCCGGCGGCCTGCTCCTTCGGCGCGGTCACGGATAGCGCGGACTCGTCGATGTCCTGGGTCGGCCCGTTACGGTGCATGGCTTTTATTGTCCTCTTTCGCGGTGTCTGAGTCGGGTGGTGGACCAGCTACTTCGATGGTATGCACTCGGGACGCCACGGGTGCGGAACATGCGCGCTGCTCCACGCCGACCCTAACGGTCGGCGCGTCGCGAGGGCGGATCGACGGATCGGGTGCGCCGCGGCGCACGAGCGGACATGTGCGCCACGCCGTCGACGGTCGCGGCACCCCGCGCGAGCGTTGCCTTGCTGGGTAATTGCCAGAAGCGGGCAAGCCGGAGTTGGCTCCACGCTGGCGCACAGAGCATTACGATGCAAGGGATCGCACGCCTAGCAAGGGCACAGCCGATGGGGACGCTCGCACCAGCTACGAAGCGTGCCGACGCAGCGCGCCGGCAGGTGATGTCTCGCCGCGTGAATCGCCTGTCCACCGCCGCGCTCGGAATCCTCTATGTGGTTGCGGTGATTGCCTTTTCGCCACAATCCAGCTCGGGTGGACCGACCTCGGCGCCGCCGACGCCACCCCCGGTTACACAGGCGCAGCCCTCCGGCATACCGAGCGATGGTGTTGCGCCCGAGGGGCCCGTGCCTACGCCTTCGCAAGAGGTTGCGCCCGAAGGGCTCGTGTCTGCGCCTGTGCAAGAGGTTGTTCCCGACGGCCCCGCGCCGCCTACACACGAGGACGCGGCGATCCGCGACGAACGGGCGCCGCTTCCTCCGCCGGCTGCGGAGGCGGCACCGCCAGTGCCATTACCGGATGTCGTCGAGTCGGCAGCGGGCGCGGGGGCCGCGGATCGGCCGGTGTCGCCGGTTCCTGTGCGGCAGCCGACGAGTCCGTCGCCTCCGCCGCCGCAGGACGGTGGTGGGACGCGGGACGGGCCGGTGTCGCCTGCTCCGCAGCAACCGGCGCCTCCGCCGCCACAGGACGGCGGTGGGACCAGGGACGGGCCCGTATCGCCTGTTCCCGCGCAGCCGCCGCCACCTGTTCCGTCGGACAATGGCTCACGGGATGTGCCTGCGCCGCAAGACCAAACGCTCGGCCCGACCATTCCCTTGCCGCCGCTGCCCAGACTGCCTGATCCGTGTGGCTGGTCGGATGGGCCGACCTGTCCGACGACTCCGCCGACGACGACTCCGCCGACGTCCACCGAACCGCCCGTCACCTCGGTACCGACGACACCGCAGCGGCCGACGGAAGTGCCGACGACGCCCCCGCCGGTCGTGACCCCGCCGCCTCCGCCACCACCGAACAGGCCGGATGTCGTTGTGCCGCCGCGGACCCCGGTGGTGTTGCCCTCAGCTCCCGCGCCGCCGCAGGCGCCACCTGAATTACGGCCCGCCGCATTGGATCTCATGCCATCGGCGGTCAGTCCCGGCGCCGGCGTCACGGCCACCGGCCACGGTTGCGATCCGCAGGCACCGGTACAGATCGCCATCGGGAACGTCGCGCTCGGCAAGACCACAGCCGGAGCGGACGGCGCGTTCGAGGTGCCCTTGGCCACCGGCGCCGTCGACGTCGGCAGGCACGAGGTGCAGGCCAAGTGCGGCCGGACCTTGGTTGCGCCGCTGGATGTGGTGCTCGTCGGCAGCATCGGGGCAGGCACCTCGACGCTGACCGTGATTCTGTTCTTCCTCGTGCTCGGCAGCTGGTATTACGGCCACCGCCTCGTCTCGCATCTACCAGCGCGGAGGGGCGAATGACAGCTCGAGCCAACGGTATCGGGCACGCTGTCTGGCCGGTGCTGCTGTTACTGGTGCTCCTGTGGACGGCGGCGCAGGCGGGCGCTCGACCTGACGGCGTGGACATGACCGCGAACATCGATGGGCGAGATGTCGCGACTGCGTCCGGGCAACAGCCGATGCGGCTCGAGCCGGGCAGCACCGTGCAGATCGCGATCGCGTTGACCAACAACACCGGTGCACCGCTGCAGATCCGGCAGGTCGAGCTCGCCGGGCATGTGCTCGGGCTGAGCTTCTTCTCCTACTCCACCGCGGTCGAATTGACCATTGCCCCAGGGAAATCCGAGTCGCTGCGGTATCGGCTCGAGCTGCGCGGGCTGGCGGGGCAGGCGACCGGGCTCATCGGCGGCGAGCTCGCGGTCTACGGTGCGAGCGGTGCGGCGGTGGCCGCGATTCCGATGGTGACCGACGTGCGCGGTTCGCTGTGGTCGGTGTACGGATTGTTCGGCATCGCGTTGTTCGTGCTCACCGCCCTCGCCTTCGCGGATGCTGCGGTAGCCGTTGCCAGGCACCGGCTTTCGGCGAATCGGTGGCAGCGCGGGCTGCGGATGCTCGCACCGGGGCTCGGCATCGGGCTGGTGTTCGCGTTCACCGCGTCGGTGGCGCGATGGTGGGTGCCGGACACCGGACTGTGGTTGGCGTTCGCCGGTGTCGCCGCCGCCGTGTCCTTCCTCCTCGGGTATGCGTCGCCGACACCGGAACCGGACGAGGACGACCTCGACGACGACGCCGACCCGGACGACATCGAGTCGGCCGACACCTACCGGTTCCCGGCCGGAGGGCCGACACCGTGACCGAGCAGGGCGAGCGCGTGCGGGCGGCGTTGCCCGCCTACGACATCGGCGCCGAAGTCGGCAGGGGCGGCTGCGGAGTGGTGCTGGCAGGCACCCACCGCCGCCTGCGCAGACCGGTCGCCATCAAGCAGATTCCACCGCAATTCGCCAACGACGACCAGGTTCGCCGCCGGTTCATCGCCGAGGCTCAGGTGCTTGCGGCGATCGATCATCCGCACGTCGTGCGGGTTTTCGACTACTTGGAGCACGGCGATCTGTGCCTGCTGGTGATGGAATACCTGCCTGGCGGCACGGTCGGCGAGCGATTCGCCACGGACGGTTACGATTCCGCGACCGCCGTCGCCATCGCCCTCGCGTGCGCGGCCGGACTGGAAGCCGCGCACCGGCATCACATCCTGCACCGCGACGTGAAGCCGGCGAACCTGATGTTCGCTGCGGGCGGCGCGATCAAGCTCACCGACTTCGGAATCGCCAAGATCGTCGGCGGCGACGAGACCTTGATGACCAAAGCGGGGGACATCATCGGCACCCCCTCCTACATTGCACCGGAACAGGCTCGCGGCCAACAACTGTCCCCCGCCACCGACGTCTACGCGTTGGCGACCATGCTGTACCAACTGCTTTCGGGTGTGCTGCCGTTCCCGCCCGGCGACGGCCCGCTCGCCATGCTGTTCGCACATGCCTTCGACGATCCGATACCGCTCACCGAAGTCGCCCCCAACATCCCGGAACCCATTGCCGCAGTGGTCATGCGCGGCCTGGCCACCAACCCGGACCACCGTTTTCCCACCGCGGAAGCCTTCGGTATCGCGCTGGCTCAACCAGCCGCGCACTGCTGGGGGCAGAACTGGCTACCGCCCGTAGGCATCCCAGTCATAGGCGCCGACACGATCGTCGCGGCCGCCACCGGCGCGACGCCCAGTCGTCACGCTCCGCATCCCAGCTATACCCCGCAGCCCGGCCGCGTCGTTCACCCTGGTCGCCCGGTGCACCCTGGCTCCAGCTCCGTGTCCGGCCCAACCCCGCAGCCTGGCCCTCTCTTCCAGACCGCCCCCACTCCGCAGCCTGGTCCTCCCTTCCACGCCGCGCCCACCTTTCCCGATGCCGGAACCCGCCCGCCCCCAAGCGATCTGCTCCCGCCCGCCGCATACCAAACCCCGCCTCCGTTCCGTCCGGTGCAACCAGGCCCACCCAGAGAGCAAGGCCATCGACCTCCCCCTGCCGACGAGACTGTGACCTTTCCACCAGGGCCGGCGCAGGATGTGACTCCGGCCAAGCCAGTTGTCCCAAGACCGCCGGGGGACGAAACATCGTCGGCTACCGAAGTATTCGGCCCGCCGAGACCGACAGAGCCGCCAGCTCTTCGCAAACCGCCGGAGAGTTCGGGATCGTCGCCGTCCAGCGCGCCTGATCGGTCGCCTGAGGAGGCGAGTCCACCATTCGATGCCGCCCCGCCGACGACGCAGTGGGGTCCGGCTGGACCTGCGCCGGAGGGCCAGGCAACTCCTCCTCCGTTCGGGCCTGCTCTTCCGAGCGTGCCGCCGTCCGCCACCGGAAGGACGTCGACCGGGCCGTCCCGACCTTCGGCCGTGGTCCCGCCTGGTTCGCGGATGGCTCCGCCGACCGCTCCACCGGGCGAGGGGATTTCGCCTGCGCCAACGGGCACAGAAGGGCCGGTCGAGGGGAGTCCGCCGCTGTTCGGACCTGCGCTGCCGAGTGTGCCGTGGTCTGCGCCCGGTCCGCCGTCGTCTTCGACTGGGGCACAGCGACCTTCGGACGCGACGCGGCCACCCGCCAGCGGGACGGCTCCGCCGACCGTGCAGTGGTATCCAGGCGGTGGGCAACCGCCTGCCAGCCGTATGGCGCCTGGGCCTCGACCGTCAGGGGCCGTTCCGTCGGCCGGAACCGGTCCACCGACGTCCTCTCGGACCCGTGGTCAGGGCGCACCGCCATTTCACCCCGCGGTGACGCGGGTGCGACCACGGCAGGTGATCGCGGAGCACGGGGCGCTGCTGGTCGAGATCGATCGGCGGGATCTGGTGCCGATCCAGGAGGTCGTCAGCTTCTCCTCTGCGAAGGTGCCGTTCGCGCTCGCTGCGGTGCTTGCGGTGGCTGCGGTGCTGCTCGCCGTCGTCGGGGTCGGTGGATCGACGATCAGCGGCGATCTGGCGCCGGGCACGGTCACCCTCGGCGGTGTCGACCCAGCAACGACGCCCATTGAGATCGATCTGACGAAGCCGATTCCGTTGCGGGCCGACGGGGTCGACGCGCAAGCCGCTTCGCTGCGGGTGACCGTGCTCGGCGTGCCGCTCGGCGGTGAGATCGTCCCGTTCGTGCCAGGCGATCAAAGCGCGGTGCTCCCGGCGCCCGTCAACCAGTACGTCATGGCAGGCACGCTGACCGGTGAACTCGTCCTGCTGCGCAACGGCACCGCCGTCCACACTCAACGGGTCGAACTGCGCGCCGTCCAGCGCCCGACCACCACCGCGACCACGGCGGGTATCGCGCTGCTCGCCCTCTTCGCGGCGTCCTACCTCGAATCGAACATGCGCCGCTTACGCAGGGGCCGTGGTGGTTTCGCCAACACCATCGGCCTCGCCATCAGCGCTGCCCTGCTCTCCGTCGCCGTTGTCGGAGCCGTCTGGATTCTGCTCGCCCGCCCACCCACCGTGACCACCACCGCCGCATCCGCCGTTCTCGCCGCGTCCGCCGGCGTGGCCGCAGCCCTCGGAGCCCGCCGAATCGGCAAGCGCCGCCGGTACATTCGCCGCGCCCGCCGCCGCTCCTGACACCCTCGATGCCCGCGACCGCTGCGGTACTGAGTCTGCTGCTGTGATGTCGAGTCCGCGGCCACGATGCTGAGTCCGCTGCGGTGCCGAGATCGCCGCTGCGGTGCGGAGATCGCCGCTGCCATCGCACTCGCCGCCGTTCGTCATGGGTTGTTCCGCGCGCAGCCGAATTCATCACTGCGCGCAGGGCGGGCGCTTCCTGCGGTCAGGAGGTTGGGTGGTCTTCGGGGCGGTAGGTGAGGATTCGTTCGCTGATGCGGACGCTCCAGCCGGGGAGGAGTTCGGTTGGGGCCGTGCTTATCCGGGTCCACTGGTCGGTGCCTGGCGGGGCGATGAAGGTGCCGGAGGTGTCTGTTGCGTCGCGGACGAAGACCTTGCCTCGGTCGACGGAGACGTAAGCGTGGACGCGGGAGACGTGCCGGTCCCGTTGGATCACGATCGGGGCGGCGGTGGCAGTGCGGACCGAGTCGTCGGCTTGGGGTCCACGGCCGATGACGTAGGGGCGGTCGAGCGGGTAGGCGGTGCCGTTCTCGAGGATCAGGGTGCCGATCGTTTTGTGCAGCGGTGCCGTGGTCGGCCGCAGCACGCGAACGCTGCGATCTGCCGAGGCCTTGTGCAGCGCAACGGTTTCGGGTCGGTCGATGGGTGGCGGCCAAGCGTTCGCGGGGGAACGGTTGCCGACCGGCGGCCGCGGACGCGCCAGCGGTCTCGACGGTTCGGCGCGCTTGGCGTTGCGCCCGCGCACCGGCGCGGCGGCGGTGGATACGGATGCGGCTGTCGATGATGCGGTTGCCGAAGGGGACTGGTCCCCGGAAGTCGATGCTGCAGCGGTCTGCCCGGTCGACGACGAGGCGACCGCGGGCGAACCAGCGGATCCCCCGTCGACTGCCGCCTCGGCACCGGTCGGTTCGGGCATTGCGGTAAACCCGGAGGCGGCCGTGGCATCAGGCTCGGGCGCGGACGACGGCGTCGAGGGCCGGGCCGCAACGGCACCCTTGCCCCCTTTGCTCGCCCGGCGCAGCGCCACCTGCAGCACGAATCCACCGCCGGGAACCACGCCGGCGCGCAGATCGGTGCGCGGCGCCGCCGTCAGCGCACCCGCACCGTCCGAACCGACGGTGATCCGCCGCAGCGGTTCCCGCACGATCTCATCGACCCAGGTGAACGCCCGCGCCCCGGCCAACCTTCTGGTGCCCTCGGCGCCGTTGATCTCGGCGAATACCGGGCCGCGCAACAGGATCAGCGTGCCGTCGGCGGTAGGCGCCACCAGGCCGAACGGTGGCACATCGGAGGTGCTGCCGAAAACGACGGCGGCCAACCGCTGAGCCAGCGCGGCACCGGGATGTTCGGTATCCGCGACGGCCTCGATCGTGCCGAGTATCCGGTCAGTTGCCGTGGTTTCAGCACTCAGATACACGACAACGCCACCGAAGCGCGCGATCAGGCCGTGGCCTGGCGCGATACCAACTGTGGGTGACTTGCTACGCACCCGCGCCCTCCTTCCTGGCGCAGTACCGACATTCGCAGCCAGCATAGAGCGTGCACCTGAGCCGGTTCGGTGCGTCGAACGGTACGGGCGCGGGCTCGGATGCCGCGCCGTGCCTGCTGAGCAGACCGGAACTCGGATCGAATTCGCCAGCGCCGCCGGGTTTCTGGTCTCGGCGGCAGCATCGCGAATGCCGAGGGGAGGAGCGGGCACAACCGACTTCGATTTATGCGCCATGCCGCATAAATGTGGTGACCGTCTCGGCCGCAACATGTTCCGGCGCGGGCGAATACATCGGCTTCAGTCGGTGAAGGCCGCGACGTTCTCCTCGACCCAGGAGGTGAAGGTGCGGCCCTTGCGTCCGGTGATGGCGGCGACGGTGTCGGTGATCGGTGCAGGGATGCCGTCGGTGCGTCGCCAATAGTCGAGCAGTCCGTCGGCGATCTCGGCGGGCATGTGCGCGCCCACCTGCTGTTTCCATGCCTCGGGCTGGACATGGTCGATGGTGACGGGACGTCCGGTCACCTCGGCGATGCACTCGAGTTGCGCGCGGAAGGTGAAGGTCTCGGGGCCGGTCAAGCTGTGCTGGGTGCCGCGGTGTTCGTTCTTGGTGAGCAGGGCGTGGGCGACCTCGGCGATGTCGCGCTCGTGGATCGGGTCTGTGTAGGCGTCCGGATAGGGAAGGCTGATGGGGTTGCCTGCTTTGATCGGTCCCGCCCAGGAACGGGCGTTGCCCGCGAAGGCGCCGGGACGCAGCACGCTGGTGGTCATCGGCGCGGCGGCGAGGCCGAGCTCGGCGTCCAAGTGTGCCTTGCCGATCGGGTTGGCCGCGGCGTCCGCGCCGAGCACCGACGCCGACGACAGCAGCACGATGTGATCGACACCGGCTTCGGTTGCGGCGGTGACGAATTCGGCGATCGTCGTGCCCTCGGCGTACAGGAACACCGACGTGACGCCTGCAAGTGCGGTAGGGAACGTGGCGGGGTCGGTGAGGTCGCAGGCAACAGCCGCCACGCCACTGGACGTCTGGAGCTGTTCGGGCTGACGTGAGCCGACGCGCACGGCGAGACCGTCGCTCTGCAGCATGGCCGACAGTTCGGTAGCGACCGCGCCGCGGCCACCGGTGATGAGAATCATGGGAGTCCTTGGGGGAGAACTGAATCGATGCGGGATGGGCCACTGTCGACGCAGTGGTGTGATCCCGAACAAGGTCCGTCACGAACGTTGTTCGGTACGCTCAGAGTAGAGACCGAACGACGTTCGTGTCAAACGTCGTTCGTTTGGACGGTATGCTCACGCCATGAGCGATGCGCCCGTCAGTCGTCGAGCCCGCCCGGCCAAGGCGCCACTGAGCCGCGAGGTGATCATCGAAACCGGCCTGCGCATCCTCGATCAGGAGGGCCTGGCCGCGCTGACCATGCGCCGGGTCGCGCAGGATCTCGACACCGGCGCGGCCTCGCTCTACGTCTACGTCGCGAACCGCGACGACCTGATGGCCGCGATGCTCGACCATGTGCTCGGCACCGTTCCGGCGCCGAGCGGCGGCAGCTGGCGCGATCGGCTGAGCGAGCTGGTCAACGCGGCCGTCGCCGCGATGGCACGGCACGAGGGCGTTGCGCTCGTCGCGCTCGGTGCGATCCCGACCGGGACGAACGCGCTCGTGCTCGTCGACAGGATGCTCGCGCTGCTCGCCGAGGCCGGGGTCGCGGAACAGGCCAACTCGTGGGGCGTCGACCTGCTGTTCCTCTACATCACCGCCGCGGCCGCCGAGCAGAGCGCGTACAACACCAAAGGGATGCGCGCCGAGACCCATATCGCCGAGGTGTCGAAGCGGTACGCCGAGTTGCCTCCCGACCGCTACCCGATGGTCGTTTCGATGCGCGAGTCCTTGGTGTCGGGTGACGGGGATGCGCGGGCGCAATGGGCGCTTCGTGTGCTCATCGACGGCATTCTCGCCACACCGGCCCCGTGAATCAGCGATGATGCGAGGAGTGTCCGTGATTCGCTCGGCGACTGAGGCCGATCTGCCCGTACTGCAGGATATCGAGACGGCGGCGGGAAAACCCTTCGCGGATATCGGGATGACGGCGGTGGCCGAGGACGAGCCGCCGACGCTGGACACGCTGCGCGAATTCCAGCGCGCCGGACGCGCGTGGGTATGGGTCGACGAGGTGGATCAACCCATCGGCTACCTGGTTCTCGGGGTGGTTGATCGCATCGCACACATCGATCAGGTGTCCGTCCGTCCCGATCGCCGTGGCGAACGGATCGGCAAACGCCTGATCGACCACGCCGTGCGATGGGCGAAAGCGCAAGGCATGCAGGCGATCACGTTGACCACCTTCACCGAGGTCGTCTGGAACGGGCCCTATTACGAGCGCATCGGTTTCCGCTACCTGACCGACGAGGAACAGACTCCTGGCCTGGCCGCGATCCGCGCCGCCGAAGCCGCGCACGGCCTGGACGAATGGCCGCGCGCCTCGATGCGCGCCGATCTCGACTCTTGGTCCTTCGAAACGACCGTCTGAGCGCGGACCGAAAGTCGTTGCGGGACGGGTGCTCCGGTCACTAGATGACCGGCGCCAACGCGACGACGGCCGCAGGGGTGGCCGCGAGCCGATCCTCGGCGACCAACCCGATCCGGGTCCGCCGGTCGAGCAGATCGTCGGCGTCGAGCGCTGCTTCGTGCGTGACGGCGAAGTGGAATTCCGCTGCGGTGACGTCGATCCCTGGCGTCACCGGCAGCGCGAGCGCCGGATTGTCTTGGGCCGCGGCCAGAACCGCGGTGGCTTCGCTTCCGTAGCGATCGATCAGCACCGGCGACGCGTCGATGCGATCCCGTGCCGCACCGGATACCGCGCCGACCAGTGGTAGTCGTTTGGTGCGGCACGGGCCCGCGAGGAAGCCGACGCCGGACACCACGGCATCGACCGCGTCCTCGGCCATCTGGCGGTAGGTGGTGAGCTTGCCGCCGACAACGGTGATCACGCCGCTCGGCGAGCGCAGCACCGCGTGCTTGCGGGAGATGTCGGCGGTGCTGTCGTCCTCGGTCTTCAGCAACGGCCGCAACCCGGCGTAACTGCCGCGAATATCCGCGCGGGTCAACGGCTCTCGCAGGGCGGTGTTGATGGTGTCGAGCAGAAAATCGATCTCTTCCTCGGACGGTTTCGGCTCGTCCGGCACCGGGCCGGGGGCGTCCTCGTCGGTCAGGCCGACGTACACCCGCCCGTGCGCGGCGGGGAACGCGAAGACGAAGCGGCTGGTGCTCCCCGGCACCGGGACGGTCAGCGACGCGCTGAGGCCGCCGAACGATGCTGCGGCGAACACCAAGTGGGTGCCGCGGCTCGGCCGCAACTCGATGCTCGGATCGACCTCGTCGGCCCATACGCCGGTGGCGTTGACCACGGAGTTGGCACGGACGGCCAGCGTCTCGCCGGTCAGTGTGTCTCGCAGCGTCGCCGAATTGCCTGTCACATCACGAGCTTCCACTCGGGTCAGGACCGTCGCGCCGTGTGCGGCCGCGGTGCGTGCCAGGGCGACCACCAGCCGCGCATCGTCGACCAGTTGTCCGTCCCACGACTGCAATCCGCCCCGTAGACCGTCGCGGCGCACCGTCGGCGCGAGCCGCAACGCTTCGGCCGCCGCGACCCGGCGGGACCGCGGCAGGATCGAGGCGGGCGTGCCCGCGGCCCGGCGCAGCGCGTCGCCCGCGAGAAACCCGGCCCGCACCAGCGTGCTCTGCGCGGCGCCGATACTCGGCAGCAACGGCACGAGCTGGGGGAGCGGGCGCACCAGATGCGGTGCGGTGGTGCGAATCAAAACCCCACGCTCGACCGCGCTTTCGTGCGCGATGCCGACCTGTCCGCTGGCCAGATACCGCAGCCCGCCGTGCACCAGCTTCGAACTCCACCGGCTGGTGCCGAACGCCAGATCGTGCCGCTCCACCAGCACCGTCCGCAACCCGCGCGCGGCCGCGTCCAGCGCGACGCCGCAGCCGGTGACGCCACCGCCGATGACGAGCAGGTCGATCCGCGTCTCGTCACCGAGCTGCCGCAGTTCCCTGGTGCGGCGCTCGGCGTTCAATGCCGAATCGCCGGGGACGGCCGAATTGCTGGTCATCGCACTACCTTTCCGATATCTGTGGCACAGCAGGTGGTTGGCGTCGAATGCGCGCTCATCGCGCGCTGCCTGGCACGAGGTAGCCGTCTATCGCGTTGCGCAGCTCGGCATCCAGGTCGGCGCCGGCGAGCAGGGGCGCGACCGTGCCCGCCGACTGCACCGCGGACTGGGCGATCAGCAGGAGCATGGTCGCCAACTGCTCCGGCTCGCCGTCGCGGATCGAGCCGTCCTGCTGGCCTGCGCGGATGCCTGCGGCGAACAGGTCGATCAGTGCGCGCTGGTTGCGGCCGAGGCGACCGAAGACGTAGGTGAGCATCAGATCGGTGTCGGTGCGGAAGATCTTGCCGAACAACGGATTCGATCGAACCGTCGCGGCGCCCGCGACGATACCGCCGGTCAACCTGGCACGGCCGGTGCCCTCGGTCGGCATGGTGGCGGCGACGATCGCGCGCAGCTCGCGCACCAGGAGTTCGGCGAGCAGCGCCCCGGTGTCCGGCCAGCGGCGGTAGACGGTCGGCCTGCTGACCCCGGCCCGGCGGGCCACCTCGGTGAGGGTGGTCCGGCGCACGCCGAACTCCTCGACGCAGCGGCGGGCGGCATCGAGGATCGCCAGATCGATGGCCGAAAGCGGCTCGTCCGGAGCGGTCAAGGGCACCTCATAGGTCGGGTAGCGAGTTACTGCTTGACATTCTATGTCAAACTGTAACGCATGGTCGAGACGAACAACTATCCCGCCGAGGCCTCGTCGGAGGCGGCAAATTCGGCTGCCGCCGAGGCCGCAGCAGGTATGGTCTGGGATGCCTGGGGCATCGCCGCCGGACACAAACCGCTGTCCACGCAGATCCGTGGTCTGCTGACGCAGGTGTTCGGGGTGTCGGGCGAGCCCGTGGCACGCCGCGATGAGGGTGACGTGCCGCTGCGCGAGTCGGCGCTGACTCCCGCCCAACACGAGGGGTTGGTCGCGGTGGTCGGCGCCGACCACATCTCGACCGATCATCACGACCGGCTGGTGCACGCGGGCGGCAAGAGCACCCCCGATCTGCTGCGCCGTCGCGACGTGGGCCCGCAGGACGCGCCGGACGCCATCGTTTTCCCCGCCGACCACGAGCAGGTGCTCGCGGTGCTGGCCTACTGCGCCGAGCACACCATCGCGGTCGTGCCGTTCGGCGGCGGCACCAGCGTGGTCGGCGGCGTCGATCCGGTGCGCGGCCGCTTCGCCACCGTGATCGCGGTGGATTTGCGCAGGCTCGACAGCGTGTCGCAGCTCGACCCGATCAGCGGCACCGCCACCCTCGGCGCCGGACTCACCGGCCCGCGCGCGGAACAGCTGCTCCGCGCGCACGGACTCTCGCTCGGCCACTTCCCGCAAAGCTTCGAATTCGCCAGCATCGGCGGCTTCGCGGCCACCCGGTCCTCCGGGCAGGCCTCGGCGGGCTACGGCCGCTTCGACGACATGGTGCAGCGGCTGCAGATCGCCACTCCCACCGGCACATTGGCGCTCGGTCGCGCACCCGCCTCGGCGGCAGGCCCTGACCTCCGCGAGCTGTTCGTCGGCTCGGAGGGCGCGCTCGGCGTGATCACCGAGGTCACCGTGCGCGTCCACCCGGTGCCGGAAACCACTGCGTACCAGGCGTGGTCGTTCCCCGACTTCGAAACCGGTGCTGCCGCATTGCGTTCGGTCGTCCAGGCAGGCGCGGCGCCGACGGTGCTCCGGCTGTCCGATGAGGCCGAGACCGGGATCAACCTGGCCCGCTCCGGTGACATCGGCGGCAGCGCGGTCGCGGGCTGCCTGGCCATCACCACCTTCGAGGGCACGGCCGCGCACGTCGCGTTCCGCAGCGCCGAGGCGGAGGCGATCCTCGCCGGGGCGGGCGGCGCCGCGCTCGGCGAGACGCCGGCCAGGGAGTGGGAGCACGGACGTTTCGGCGCGCCGTACCTGCGCGACGCGCTGCTCGACGTCGGCGTGCTGTGCGAGACCTTGGAAACCGCGACCACCTGGTCGAACCTTGCCGTGCTCAAGGCGGAGGTCACCGAGGCGCTCGCCGACTCGCTCGCCCGACAGGGCACACCGCCGCTGGTCATGTGTCACATCTCGCACACCTATCCGACCGGTGCGTCGTTGTACTTCACCGTCATCGCCAAGCAGCTCGACGATCCGATTGCCCAGTGGCACACGGCGAAACAGGCGGTGGGCGACGCGATCGTGGCGGCGGGCGGCACCATCACCCATCATCACGCGGTCGGCACCGATCATCGGCCGTGGCTGCCCGCCGAGATCGGCGAGCTCGGTGTGCGCGTGTTGCGTGCCGTGAAAGCCGAATTGGACCCTGCGGGCATCCTCAACCCTGGAAAGCTGGTTCCGTGACAGAGGATTCATCCCGATCCGTGCGCGCGGTGACCGTGGTCACCAATCCACTGGCCGGGCTCGGTAAGGGGAATGACGTCGCGGGTGCCGCGCTGGCCCGGCTCCGCGAACGCGGGGCCGAGATCACCGAGGTGCGGGCCGCGTCGGCCGTCGAATCCGTTCGGCAGGTACGGGATTCGATCCAGCGCGGCGGGCAGGACGCCGTGGTCTGCATCGGTGGCGACGGCTTGGTCAACGTGCTTCTCCCCGCGGTCGCGCAGACGGGTGTGCCGCTGGGCATGATCCCCGCTGGCACCGGCAACGACCTGGCCAGAGAACTCGGCATCCCCACCGACGACCCGGCGGCCGCGGCAGACGCGGTACTCGACGGTCGAACGAGGACCATCGACCTCGGCCGGATCGACTCGCCGACACCCGATTCGACGCCGATGTGGTTCGCGACCGTCACGGGCACCGGGTTCGACGCCCGAGTCACACTGCGCGCCAACGCCATGCGCTGGCCGAGGGGTCGACTGCGCTACACACTGGCCGCACTGGCCGAGATCTCCGGCCGCTTCACCGTGCCCTACCGGGTGGAGCTGACCGGCGCGGTCACCGAGGGGCTGACGAACCCCGGCGCGGGCGCGCTGCTGGAGACCGACGCGGTGATGGTCGCGGTCGGCAACACCCGCACCTACGGCGGCGGCATGCTGATCTGCCCCGACGCCGTGCTCGACGACGGTCTGCTCGATCTGACCGTGGTCGGCGCGCTGTCCCGCGGCGAGATGCTGCGCCTGTTGCCCGCCTTGTCGGCGGGTAAGCGGCAGAACCACCCGGAGGTCAAGCAATATCGCGCCGCAGCGATCACGCTCACTGCGCCCGGTGCACCCGCGACCGCCGACGGCGAACCGGCGGGCACGCTACCGATCACCATCACCGCCGTCCCCGGCGCATTGACTGTGCTGGTGCCGTAAGGCCTGTCGCACTGTCCTTTCGGGCCAGGCAACGCTACGGGGCGAAGGTGACTCGGCTGATCTCGTTGATGTTGCTCCGGTCCACGATCACCAGCGACTCGGGAACCGGTCGCATCGTGCCGCCGGCCCGCAGCCGTTCCATCAGCCGCCGCCAGCGAAAACAATGCAGCGTGAAGGTGATTCGATGCGAGCGCCGCCCACGCGCATGTTGACCGGCCCTGGCCACCGTCGGCGGAACATCGAGCAGGATCACATGCAGTTCCCTGCCGTACCCGAATGCCCAGCGCGAGATCAGCCTGCGGGCCCACCCGAAGGTGGCGCAGTCGTGGATCACCACCGGTCCTTCGGTATCGCGTAGCGCCGCACGGATTCCCGCGAAGTGCGCGATGTGCACGACCGGACGCCACAGCGGGTACGGCAGCCAGTCCAGCCGGTGCCGCCACCGGTTGCGGGCCTGTTGGGAGTCGAGCACGACCGAGCCCTCCGGGCCTGCCGCGGGGCCTTCGCCGTCGGCGGTCGTGCCGAAGAACCGGCGCAAGGCGGTGCTCTTGCCCGCACCGGGGATGCCTGCGATGACCAACGCGGAGAGCGGGGGATACTGCAATTCGTCGACGGCGCGGCCGCGTAGATCGTGCACGGTGTGCGGCGCGAGCACGGGCATCGCGGTCTCGGTCGGCGAAGGCAGCGTGGCGAGCGGGGGGTTCACCTCTTCCAGCGTCCCCACTCGCCGCCGTGGCGGCAACGGGGAAAACCCTGGATTTTCACTGAGATTTTCCCGGAGTGGACTTGCGGAAGGGTTCACCTTCTCCAGGGTCCGGGTCCTCGGCCGATCTGGCAAGAACGGACAATCCGGGCATGGGAATCAGTCGGAGCGGCCGCGGGCTCGAGCGCGCAGATGCATGCGCTCACCCTGGCTCCCGAAAAGGCTGAGGATTTCGACCGGCCCGCGTCCGGTGGTGCCGAACCAATGCGGTTGGCGGGTATCGAATTCCGCGGCCTCGCCGGGCCCGAGGACGACGTCGTGCTCGCCGAGAATCATCCGCAGCCGACCCGACAGCACATACAACCATTCGAAACCCTCGTGGACGCGCGGCTCCGGCTCGGTGCGGTCGGCCGGGAGCACCATCTTGAAGGCCTGGATCGGACCGGGCTGGCGAGTGAGTGGAAAGACGGTGATACCGTTGATCTTTCGCGGGTGCGAGTGCACCCGGGGGTCCGCGATCCGTGGTGCCGCGACGAGTTCGTCGAGCGGTATCTGCAGGGCCATCGCGATGGGTAACAGCAGTTCCAGGCTGGCGCGGCGCTGTCCGGACTCCAGGCGCGACAGCGTGCTCTTGGATATCCCGGTGGTCTCCGCCAATGCCGTCAACGTGATGTTGCGGTGGGTGCGCAGCGCCCTGAGCCGCGGGCCGATGTCGGCCAGCGTTGCGGCGATGGTCGGCTGATTCTCCATCGCACCAGTGCACCGCGATTTCCCAGAAACGGCAATATTTGTTGCTGTTCTCGCGCAATATTCGGCACCCTGGTCGGCGGAGATGATCGGTAGAGGAGCGAGGAAGAGATGGACACAGGCCAGAAGTACGACGTAGTAATCGTCGGCGGGGGCGCGGCCGGACTGTCCGCGGCGCTCGTGCTGACCAGGTCGCGCCGCACGGTGGCGGTGGTGCGCGGCGGCGAGCCACGCAACGCGCCTGCCGAGCACATGCACGGCTTCCTGTCTCGCGACGGAATGCCGCCGGGTGAGCTGCTGGTCACCGGTGCCGCTGAGGTCGCCGGATACGGCGGCGAGCTGATCGACGATGTCGTGACCATCGTCGAAAAGTCCGATGACCATGGTGTTTTCACCGTCACCCTGGCCGGAGGGCGAGTGCTGACCGCGCACCGGGTGGTGATCGCGACCGGCCTGCGCGACGAACTGCCTGACTTGCCCGGCGTGCGCGAACGGTGGGGCGCCGAGGTGCTGCACTGTCCGTACTGCCACGGCTACGAGGTGCGCGACCAGCCGCTCGGCCTGCTCGGCGGCGCCGATCCCCGGGTGATGCATCTGGCGGTGCTGTTGCCGCAATGGTCGGACGACGTGATCCTGTTTCAGCACACGATGACCCTGTCCGACACCGACCGCGCCCAGCTCACCGCGCGCGGCGTCCGCGTCGTCGAGGGCGAGGTCGCTCGCCTGGTCGTCGACGGCACGCTGCGCGGCGTGGAACTGACCGACGGCAGGGCGGTGCCCCGTTCGGCGGTGTTCGTCGCGCCGACCTTCCTGCCCAACGCCGACTTGTTGCACGCCCTCGGCTGCGACTTCGACGAGAAGGGCTGGGTGGTCGCCGACCCGACCGGACGCACCAGCGTCCCTGGGGTCTGGGTGGCGGGCAATGTCTCGAACCCGGCGGCCCAGGTGATCAACGCGGCAAGCGCTGGCTACAGCGCAGCCGTCGCGATCAACAGCGACCTCGCGCTGGCCGCCGCGAACGCCGTTCCCGTCGGATAACTCTGTCGTTCCCGGCCGGTCAAGTGGACCATCGGTCTCAGAAACCGGCGGAATCTGAGAATTAGTTATGGATTCCGGAACGGCTCCAGAACACTTCCAATCGGGACGGTAAGCTATCAGGTGTAGGCGGAGTCTTCGGTGTCCCTCATCCACCGAAGACTCCGCCTTCCTTGGTTCCGGCACCCCGCCCCTGCGGAATTCGGTTGAGACCGGCCACTAGAATCGTTGGGTGACCAGCGCACCCCCTGACCCGCGTAATCGTGCCGAAGCCCTCCCCAAGAGCTGGAACCCCGGCGACGTAGAGGCCGCCATGTACGAGCGCTGGGTAGCCGCTGGCTATTTCGCGGCCGACGCGACCAGCGACAAGCCGCCGTATTCCATCGTGCTGCCGCCGCCGAACGTCACCGGCAACCTGCACATCGGCCACGCACTCGACCACACCCTCATGGACACCCTCACTCGCCGCAAGCGGATGCAGGGTTACGAGGTGCTGTGGCTGCCTGGCATGGACCACGCGGGCATCGCCACCCAGACGATGGTGGAGAAGCAGCTTGCCGTCGACGGCAAGACCAAAGAGGACTTCGGCCGTGAGCTCTTCATCGACAAGGTGTGGGACTGGAAGCGCGAATCCGGCGGCGCCATCCAGTGGCAGATGCGCGCGCTCGGTGACGGCGTCGACTGGAGTCGCGACCGATTCACCATGGACGACGGCTTGTCTCGGGCCGTGCAGACGATCTTCAAGCGGCTCTACGACGCCGGACTGATCTACCGCGCCGAGCGACTGGTCAACTGGTCGCCCGCGCTGCGCACCGCCATCTCGGATATCGAGGTCAACTTCCAGGAGATCCCTGGCGAGCTCGTCTCGCTGCGGTACGGCTCGCTCGACGACAGCGAACCGCACGTGATCGTGGCCACCACCCGCGTCGAAACAATGCTCGGTGACACCGCGGTGGCCGTGCACCCGGACGACCCGCGCTACCAGGCGCTGATCGGCACCACCCTGGAGCACCCGATCACCGGGCGGCAGATCCCGATCATCGCCGACGACTACGTGGATCCCGAATTCGGTTCCGGCGCAGTGAAGATCACGCCCGCGCACGATCCGAACGACTTCGAGATGGGCGTGCGGCACAACCTGCCGATGCCGAACATCATGGACGAGAGCGGCCGGATCATCGGCACCGGAACCGAATTCGACGGCATGGACCGGTTCGAAGCCAGGGTCGCGGTGCGCGAGCGGCTGGCCGCCGAGGGCCGCGTTGTCGCCGAGAAGCGGCCCTACCTGCACAGCGTCGGGCATTCCGAGCGCAGTGGCGAGCCGATCGAGCCGCGGCTGTCCATGCAGTGGTGGGTCAAGGTGGAATCGCTGGCGAAGGCCGCCGGTGACGCGGTCCGCAACGGCGACACCGTGATTCACCCGGCCAGCTCGGAGCCGCGCTGGTTCGACTGGGTCGACAACATGCACGACTGGTGCATCTCCCGGCAGCTCTGGTGGGGTCATCGCATCCCGATCTGGTACGGCCCCGAGGGTGAGGTGCTGTGCGTCGGACCCGACGAGACCGCGCCCAAGGGGTACGCGCAGGACCCCGACGTGCTCGACACCTGGTTCTCCTCCGGTCTGTGGCCGTTCTCGACCATGGGCTGGCCGGACAGCTCGCCCGAGCTCGAGAAGTTCTATCCGACAGACGTTCTCGTCACCGGCTACGACATCCTGTTCTTCTGGGTGGCCAGGATGATGATGTTCGGCACCTTCGTCGCCGACGATCCGGTGCTCACCGCAGGCAAGAACGGTGCACGCCAGGTTCCGTTCAAGGACGTGTTCCTGCACGGCCTGGTGCGCGACCAGTTCGGCAAGAAGATGTCGAAGTCGCGTGGCAACGGCATCGACCCGCTGGTCTGGATCAACGAATACGGCGCCGACACCTTGCGTTTCACGCTGGCGCGGGCCGCGCAGCCCGGCGGTGACCTCTCGGTCGGCGAGCCGCACGCGCTCGCCTCGCGCAGCTTCGTGACAAAGCTGTTCAACGCCACCAAGTTCGCGCTGATGAACGGTGCGCACACCGGCGAGCTGCCGGACCGTGCCGCCCTCACCGACGCCGACCGCTGGATCCTCGACCGGCTCGAGGAAGTGCGCGCCGAGGTCGACACGGCGCTGGACGGCTACGAGTTCGGCAAGGCCTGCGAGGCGCTGTACCACTTCGCCTGGGACGAATTGTGTGACTGGTACCTGGAATTGACCAAGGTGCAGTTCGCCGCGGACCCGGCGCGCGTCGATGCCACCCAGGTGGTGCTCGGCACCGTGCTCGACGCGGTGCTCCGCCTGCTGCACCCGGTCATCCCGTTCGTCACCGAATCGCTGTGGCAGGCGCTGACCGGCGGCGAGTCGCTGGTGATCGCCGCGTGGCCGCGGGCCTCCGGGGTGGCCACGGATCAACTTGCCGCGCAACGCATTGCGGACACTCAGCGGTTGATCACCGAGATCCGCCGATTCCGCAGCGACCAGGGCCTCGCCGACAAGCAGAAGGTGGCCGCCAAGCTCGTCGGACTCGACGTGGCGGGGCTGACCGACCAGCACGACTCGGTCACCAACCTGGCCAGGCTCACCGCCCCCGGCGCCGACTTCGCCGCCACCGCGTCGGTGGAGGTCAGGCTGAGCGGCGCCACCGTCACCGTCGAGCTGGACACCTCCGGCGCCGTCGACCTGGACGCCGAACGCCGCCGCCTGGAGAAGGATCTGGCCGCCGCGGAGAAGGAATTGGCCACCACCACCGCCAAACTCGGCAACGAGGCGTTCCTCGCCAAGGCGCCGGAGCCGGTGGTCGCGAAGATCAAGGGCCGTCAGGAGATCGCGGGCGCCGAAGTGACCCGCATCGGCGCTCGGCTCGCGGAATTGAGCGGCAAATGAACACCGAACCGGAACCGCAGTACGGCGACGAGCTGCGGCACCCTGCGGCAGGACCGCGGTTGAGTTCGGGACCGTCGCCGGTCGAGCTCGCCGAAATGGCGCTGGTGGAAGCCGAACTCGACACCCGCTGGCCGGAAACCAAGATCGAGCCGTCGCTGACCAGGATCGCCACCCTGATGGACGTGCTCGGCGCGCCGCAGCACGGCTATCCGGCGATCCACGTCGCGGGCACCAACGGCAAGACGTCGGTGACCAGGATGATCGACGCGCTGCTCACCGCGCTGCACCGCAGGACGGGCCGGATCACCAGCCCGCACCTGCAGCTGGCCACCGAGCGGATCAGCATCGACAACGCGCCGATCACCCCGGCCAAGTACGTCGAAACCTTCCGGGAGATCCAGCCGTTCGTCGAGATGATCGACGAGCGCTCGGCCGCCGCGGGCGGTCCGGCCATGAGCAAGTTCGAGGTGCTCACCGGCATGGCGTTCGCCGCCTTCGCCGAGGCGCCGGTCGATGTGGCGGTCGTCGAGACCGGCATGGGCGGCACCTGGGACGCGACCAACGTCATCGACGGGCAGGTCGCGGTGATCACCCCGATCGGCCTCGACCACACCGACTTCCTCGGCACCGACCTCACCGCCATCGCGGGGGAGAAGGCCGGGATCATCAAACGCGCACCGGAGAGCCTGGTTCCGCGCGACACCGTCGCGGTGATCGCCGAGCAAGACCCCGAGGCGATGGAAGTGTTGCTGCGCAGGGCCATCGAGGTCGACGCCGCGGTAGCGCGCGAAGGCTCCGAATTCCGAGTGCTGGCCCGGCAGATCGCGATCGGCGGCCAGCAGCTCGAATTGCAGGGCCTCGGCGGGGTATACGACGAGATCTTCCTGCCGCTGCACGGCGAACACCAGGCGCACAACGCGGTGCTCGCGCTGGCGGCGGTGGAGGCGTTCTTCGGCGCGGGCGCCGACCGTCAGCTCGACATCGAGGCGGTGCGTGCGGGTTTCGCAAGCATGACCAGCCCGGGCAGGCTCGAGCGGATGCGCAGCGCGCCGACCATCTTCATCGATGCCGCGCACAACCCGGCAGGTGCACAGGCGCTCGCGTCGACCCTGACCTCCGAGTTCGACTTCCGCAAGTTGGTCGGTGTGGTCGCGGTGCTCGCGGACAAGGACGCCGACGGCATCCTCACCGCGTTGGAGCCGGTGCTCGACGAGATCGTCGTCACCAACAACGGTTCGCCGCGCGCGATGGACGTCGACGTCCTCGCCGACCTGGCGGTGCAGCGGTTCGGCGACGAGCGGGTGATCACCGCATCGACCCTGCCCGACGCGCTGGAGACCGCCATCGCGATCGCCGAGGAGGTCGGCGACACGGGTGAGATGGTGTCCGGCGCAGGGGTTGTCGTCACCGGCTCGGTCGTCACGGCGGGCGCGACGCGTGCGTTGTTCGGAAAGGACCCGGCGTGATCGGGTCAGGCCCGGAGGAGGCAGCTTGCGTCACCACGGAGGGCCCCCGATCACGCCGAGGAGTGACAGCATGAGTGAGCCCGATCAGAGCCCGGCGGTCCCGCCGCCTGCCACCGACCCGTGGAAAGGCTTCCGCGGCGTGATGGCGGGCACGTTGGTGCTCGAGGCGATCGTGGTGTTGCTCGCGCTGCCGGTCGTCGCTGATGTCGGCGGCGGCGTGACCTGGTTCTCCGGGACCTATCTGGTGACACTCGCCGTGGTGATGTTCCTCGGCGCGGGCTTCCAACGCCGTTCCTGGGCAATGCCTTTCAACCTCGGCCTGCAGGTGTTGCTCCTGCTCGGCATCTTCATCCACCTGTCGATCGGCATCATCGGCGTCGTCTTCTGCGTCGTCTGGGGATTCATCCTGGTGCTGCGCGCGGATGTGCGCGGCCGCATCGACAAGGGCCTGCTCCCGAGCCAGCAGATCCAGCGTTCGCCCTGAATCCTGGGCCCCAGTATCGGGGCTACGGCAACTGGGGCCACGACAACTTCTGTCTTCTTCGGCCGCGTGCTCGCTCATAGCGTTGCCGCGGGCGACGACGTCGATTGGGCGTCGTGCCGAGACAAGGAGTATTCATGAGACGCGTAATCGCGAATGTTGTTGTGGCTGGGGCACTTGCGACCGGTGCCGTGCTCGGCGCCGGGCAGGCGGTGGCTGCGCCAGGGCTGCCTTTGGAGCCCGGCACGCCGCTGACATCCGAGGCGGGGCAGGTCGGCGATGCGGGGACTGGCTCATCGCAGACGCTGAGCTCGATGTCCGCGAAGTGGAATTGCGCGGGTCAGGCGCTTTGCCCTGGGTAGCGGCTACTCGAAGCGCAGCGCCCCGGCTTCCCCTCGGAGCCGGGGCGCTGCCGTGTCCGGGCGAAGGGATCGCCAGGCCCATGTCGCCCGCCACGCGAGCGCTGGTTCGGTACCCGGCGGGGGTGCCGGTTAGAGTGTCGCCGTGACTGAGCAGACGTTGGTACTCATCAAGCCGGACGGTGTGGCCCGTGGCCTCGTCGGCGAGGTGCTGGTACGGATCGAGCGCAAGGGCCTCAAGATCGCCGCCCTCGAGCTGAAGCACGTGTCCGAGGACCTGGCCAAGGGCCACTACGCCGAGCACGCCGAGAAGCCGTTCTTCGGCTCCCTGATCGAGTTCATCACCTCCGGCCCCGTCGTCGCGGCCATCCTGGAGGGTCCCCGCGCCATCGCGGCATTCCGGCAACTCGCCGGCGGCACCGATCCGGTCGAGAAGGCCGTGCCAGGCAGCGTTCGCGGAGACTTCGCTCTGGAGACGCAGGAGAACCTTGTCCATGGGTCCGATTCGCCCGAATCGGCCAAACGAGAGATTGCTCTCTGGTTTCCGGAGTTCCCGGCATAAGCAAGAGTTACGGAACGGACCAAGTCGTGCGCCGCGGCGGGATCGCGGCGCACGGTGTGGGATACTGGTGTCGGCCGCCTTTGCTGCCGACTGTTCGCGCAGGTACGTGAATGTTCGGGGCAATCGCAGCCGGATGACACACCGCGGTTCGATGCCGATCATCGCTGCCACGGACAAAAGGCCCGGTTGTCGGGTTTGCTGTTCGCGTCGGCACGCTGGATGAGCGCTCACACCGTGGAGTTCAGCCAACAGCCAGGCGCCGCGTGACCAGTTAGCCCAAACCGACGAACGACATGGTGATAACCGGACATGCGGGGCGAGACCATATGACCTTGCGCCGAGCGGCGTGAGGCGAACGGAAAGTGCCCCCGCGTCGGCCGCTTCACTCCTTACCGGGAGGGACGCGCCCGGGGGTCCGAGGAGACTTCGTGGCCGAACAAGTGCCATTGGAAACAACATCACAGGATGCCGAACCATTGCCGGAGCGAATTCGAGTTCATGCACTCGCCAAGCTGCTGGGGGTAACGAGCAAGCGCATCCTGGCCAAGCTCACCGAGTTGGGGGCCGACGCGCGCAGCGCGCAATCGAACGTCGACCGGGCGATCGCGGAATCCGTCCGCGACGCGCTCGGCCCGCCGGAGGGCGACGCCCCCGCAGCCGAGACGGCCGAAACACCGGCCGAGCCGCAGCCGCAGGCGCCCGTCGAAGCCCCGGCGCCGCCGGAGCCCGCACCGAGTAGGGGACACGGCGGGCTGGTCTTCTCCGCCCCCGATCCCATCATCGGCGCAGCCAACGCGGGGGATCCCAACGCGGTTGCCCACCAGCCGTCGGTGCAGCTGTTCACCCACCCGGTCCGGGAAGAGCCGCACGTCACGGCCCCGGTGGTGTTCGAGTCCGCCGCCGTCGTTGCCGCGCCGCTGTTCCTGCCGCCGGACGCCGAAGCGGCCGAACAGGCCCGCCGCAAGCGCCGCACGGAGCGAACCGAGCGCGTGGAGCGTCCCGAGCGAACCGAACGTCCCGAGCGCAGCGAACGTCCTGAGCGCGAGCCTCGCCGCGAAGAGCCGGTAGCAGAGCAGCCCGAGGAAGAGCCGGACACCGTCGAGGACGAGCAGGACTCGACCGACCAGCAGAACGACGCGGACGGTCAGCCCCGTCGCAGGCGGCGTGGCCGTCGTGGCCGCGGCCGCGGTCGTGGCGAACAACACAGCGACGCCGACGACGAGAACGACGACGCCGACTCCGACAACACCACCGAGGACGAGCCGACCGGCGATGCCGCGGACACCTCGGACGCCAACGACTCGGCCGACGACAACGCCGACTCCGACGACGACGAGAACACCTCGGACGGTTCGACCCGGCGCCGCCGGCGCCGTCGCCGCCGCAAGGTGGCAGGCGACGCGAACGAGGCCGACGTCACCGACGACGACCCGCCGAACACCGTCGTGCACGAGCGCGAGCCGAGGAACAAGAGCCGCAGCCGCGCCACCACGGTCGACGAGGTGCAGGGCATCACCGGTTCCACCCGGCTGGAGGCCAAGCGCCAGCGCAGGCGGGACGGCCGCGAGGCAGGCCGGCGCCGCCCGCCGATCCTGACCGAGTCCGAGTTCCTGGCTCGCCGCGAATCGGTGGACCGGGTGATGGTGGTGCGCGAGAAGGCGTTCCCCGATCACCCGACCGCAACCCAGGTCGCCGTGCTCGAAGACAACATCCTGGTCGAGCACTTCGTGACCAGCACCGGCTCCGCGTCGATGGTCGGAAATGTCTACCTCGGCAAGGTGCAGAACGTGCTGCCGAGCATGGAGGCGGCGTTCGTCGACATCGGCCGCGGCCGCAACGGCGTGCTCTACGCCGGTGAGGTGAACTGGGAGGCCGCGGGTCTCGGCGGCAAGGAACGCAAGATCGAGCAGGCGCTCAAGCCCGGCGATCAGGTGCTGGTTCAGGTCTCGAAGGATCCGGTCGGGCACAAGGGCGCCCGGCTGACCACCCAGATCAGCCTCGCGGGTCGCTTCCTGGTGTACGTGCCAGGCGGCACCTCCACCGGCATCAGCCGCAAGCTGCCCGACACCGAGCGCAAGCGGCTCAAGGAAATCCTGCGCGACATCGTGCCCAACGACGCAGGCGTGATCATCCGCACCGCGTCCGAGGGTGTCGCCGAAGAAGAGCTGGCCCGCGATGTGGAGCGGCTGCAGGCGACCTGGCGCACCATCGAGAAGGCCGCCGAAGGCAAGAACGACGGCGCGCCCAAGACGCTGTACGAGGAGCCCGACCTCCTGGTCAAGGTCATCCGCGACCTGTTCAACGAGGACTTCTCCAAGCTCGTCATCGAGGGTGACCGGGCGTGGAGCACGGTCGAGAAGTACATCGGCACCGTGGCGCCGGAGATGCTCGCCCGGGTCTCCCGGCACGAGAACAACGGCGTCGACGTGTTCGAGACCTACCGCATCGACGAACAACTCGCCAAGGCGCTCGATCGCAAGGTGTGGCTGCCCTCCGGCGGCACCCTGGTGATCGACCGC
Organism: Nocardia sp. NPDC049149; assembly: GCF_043197455.1. NCBI lineage: Bacteria > Bacillati > Actinomycetota > Actinomycetes > Mycobacteriales > Nocardiaceae > Nocardia > Nocardia sp. NPDC049149. Next base: position 461,612 of record NZ_JBICTD010000003.1, on the reverse strand, counting down.
ACCGAGGCGATGACCGTCGTCGACGTGAACACCGGCAAGTTCACGGGTGCGGGCGGCAGCAACCTCGAAGAGACGGTCACCAGGAACAACCTGGAGGCGGCCGAGGAGATCGTGCGCCAGATGCGGCTGCGCGATATCGGCGGCATGATCGTCGTCGACTTCATCGACATGGTGCTCGAGTCGAACCGAGACCTGGTGCTGCGCAGGCTGACCGAGGCCTTGGGCCGGGACCGCACCCGGCATCAGGTGTCCGAGGTGACCTCGCTCGGCCTGGTACAGATGACCCGCAAGAAGCTGGGCACCGGCCTGGTCGAGGCGTTCTCGACGACCTGTGAGCACTGCCATGGACGCGGCATCCTGGTGCACGCCTACCCGGTCGAGCCGTCGTCGGGTGACGACGGTGGTGCCCGAGGCACCAGGGAAACCGGGTCGCGCCGCCGCCGTGGCCGGGACAAGGGTGCGGCGCCTGCCGCGCCTGCGGCCGCGACCAACGGGACCGCGCCGGTCGAGTCCGAAGAGGAGATCGCCGTCAAGCGGGCACATCCCGTGGCGTTGGCGATGGCCGCGCATCACCATGATGAGGACGACGACGAGTCGGTGACCGACGAGGTCGAGTCGGCGACGGCGGATACCGAGGTCGTGGCGGCTGCGGACGTGGTGTCCGACCAGGCTGTTGCGGCGGACGTCGCAACCGAGCAGGGTGCGGCCGCCGAGGAGTCGGTGGCTGAACAGGCGGCTCCGGAGTCCGCGTCGGCAGTGCAGGAATCTGCCACGGTGACAGCGGAATCGGAGCCGGTGGCGCGAGGGTCTGCGTCGGCGGTGCGGGAATCCGCAACGGTGACAGCGGAATCGGCGCCAGCGGTCCAGGAGCCCGCCTCGGTGGCCGATGAATCCGCAACGGCCGCAGTGGATTCGGCGCCGGTGGTCGAGAAATCGGCGCCGGAACCTTTCGACAATCACGCGGTAACCAACGGTGCGCCAGAGTCGGCGCCGCGCACCGGACGGCGGCGTCGCGTCGCCCGCTCCGCCGCCGCGCCCGCCGCGGACAGCAGCGGTGCGGTGTTCGTGCTGCCGACCGCAGACCATGCTCCGGCTCCCGCGGTCGACTACACGGCCGATGTGCCTGCCGAGGTACCGCAGCGGCGTCCGCGCCGCCGTGCCGTCGGCCGTCCGGCGGGTCCGCCGCCTGCGGACGCGTAGCAGCTGAGCCAACGGCTTCGATTGGGGGGGGGGGGGGGGGGGCCGGGGGGGGGGCGGGGGGGGGGGGGGGGGGGGGGGGGGGTTGTGTGGGGGTGTGGGTTGGGTTGGGGGCGGGTTGTGTTCAGGGGTGGGGGGGGGGCGGGCGGCGCCCGGGCGGGGGCCGTGGCCCCCCCGCCCGCGGCGGGGGCCGGGCCCCCCCCCCCCCCCCCCCCCCCCCCCCCCCCGGCCGAATCGTTGAGCAGCAGCCGGATCCGTGGCCGAGCCGAGTCCCGACCGATCAGGTCGAGCAAGCGGCGAACCCTCGCGGGCAACCGGTTGCTCGCAGGCTGCCGACGGGCGGATTGGGTCGATGAAGGGGTGCTCTGGTAACCTTGGTCGGTCGCTGCCTGGCGATGGGCGTTGTATTACGCCCCGCGCAGCAAGCCAGCCAAGAACATCTCGCGTCGCGCACTTGTGTCGCGAGAAGAAACATGACTGTACTTATTCGAGTGGAGGAAGCCGACCGATGGCAACGTACGCGATCGTCAAGACCGGCGGAAAGCAGTACAAGGTCGCGGTCGGTGACCTGGTGAAGGTCGAGAAGATCGAGGGCAAGCCGGGCACGTCCGTCTCCCTGGATCCGGTTCTCGTCGTCGACGGGGCAGACCTGACCACCGACGCCGCCAAGCTGGCCAAGGTCTCCGTGGCCGCGGAGGTCGTCGAGCAGACCAAGGGCCCGAAGATCCGCATCCACAAGTTCAAGAACAAGACCGGCTACCACAAGCGTCAGGGTCACCGTCAGCCGCTGACGGTCATCAAGGTCACCGGCATCAAGTAAGACATCCCGAGGAGATTCAGCTATGGCACACAAGAAGGGTGCATCCAGCTCCCGGAACGGTCGCGATTCCAACGCACAGCGACTCGGCGTCAAGCGCTTCGGCGGCCAGAAGGTCAACGCGGGCGAGATCCTGGTTCGCCAGCGCGGCACCCACTTCCACCCCGGCGTGAACGTCGGCCGTGGCGGTGACGACACCCTGTTCGCCCTCGCGGCGGGCGCGGTCGAGTTCGGCACGAAGCGTGGACGCAAGACCGTCAACATCGTCGTCGCGGAGCCGGTCGAGGCCTGAGCGCCTCACTCTCTCCAGACAACAGCCGAGCGGGTCAGGGTGCAAACCCTGGCCCGCTTTTGCGTTTTCTCCACCATCCCTGTGTGTTTCCCGACACCCACCTCTGCGTTCGACCAGTCCTGAAGGAGGATGATTCGACACATGTCCAAGTTCATCGACCGCGTCGTTTTGCACGTGCGTGCCGGTAAGGGCGGACACGGGTGTGCTTCCGTGCTTCGCGAGAAGTTCATGCCGCTCGGCGGACCCAACGGTGGCAACGGCGGCAACGGCGGGGACGTGATCCTCGAGGTCGACCCCAACGTGCACACCCTGCTCGACTTCCACTTCCATCCACACGCCAAGGCAGGCAACGGCAAGCCGGGCGAGGGCAGCAACCGCGACGGTAAGCAGGGGACGGAACTGCTGCTCAAGGTGCCCGACGGCACCATGGTGCTCGACGGTGACGGCAAGGTCCTGATGGACCTCGTCGGCGCGGGCAACCGCTACATCGCCGCGCGCGGTGGCCGCGGTGGCCTCGGTAACGCCGCGTTGGCCTCGAAGGCGCGCAAGGCGCCCGGTTTCGCATTGCTCGGCGAGGACGGCGACGAGCTCGATCTGGTTCTCGAACTGAAGTCCGTCGCCGATGTCGGACTCGTCGGCTTCCCGTCCGCGGGTAAGTCGTCGCTGGTGTCGGTGCTGTCGGCGGCCAAGCCGAAGATCGCGGACTACCCGTTCACCACGTTGGTGCCCAACCTCGGCGTGGTCGCCAGCGGCGACACCACCTTCACCGTCGCCGATGTGCCCGGCCTGATCCCGGGTGCCAGCGAGGGGCGTGGCCTCGGCCTCGACTTCCTGCGGCACCTGGAGCGTTGCGCGGTGCTTGCGCACGTCGTCGACTGCGCCACCCTGGAACCGGGCCGTGATCCGGTCACCGATGTGGATGCGCTGGAGGCGGAGCTCGCGGCCTACCGGCCCGCGCTGAGCGCCGACGCCGCCCTCGGTGATCTGGCCGATCGGCCGCGCGTGGTGATCCTGAACAAGATCGACGTGCCGGACGCCGCCGAGCTTGCCGAAATGGTCACCCCGGAATTCACCGCACGCGGCTGGCCGGTCTTCGAGATCTCCGCCGTGAGCCGAGAAGGCTTGCGGCCCTTGACATTCGCGCTCGCTGAGCTGGTGCTGCAATATCGCGAGGCGCATCCGAAGGCGGCGCCCGCGCGTCCGGTGATCCGACCGATCGCGGTCAACGAGTCCGGCTTCAGCGTGATCGCGGACCCGCAGGAGCCGGGCGGTTTCATCGTGCGCGGCACGCAGCCGGAGCGCTGGGTGAAGCAGACCCAGTTCGACAACGACGAGGCCGTCGGCTACCTCGCGGACCGGCTTGCGCGCCTCGGCGTCGAAGACGAGCTGGTCAAGCAGGGTGCCCAGCCGGGAGCCCCGGTGACCATCGGCAACGTGACCTTCGAATGGGAGCCGATGATCTCGGCGGGCGTCGACATGGTGCCCACCGGCCGCGGCACCGACATCCGGTTGGAGCAGACCGAGCGGATCAGCGCGGCCGAGCGCAAGCACGCGTCGCGGGTGCGGCGTGGCCTGGTCAAGGACGACGAGGAGTAGTCGGTGGCGCCACGAGCGAGTGGTGTTCCGGCGGAGGTCGGACCGATGACGGAGTCGGTGGGCGCGCCGATGGTCGACTCGGCGCAGTCTCGGACAACGAGTGTGGTGTCGGTGGATTTGGTTGTCGGACCGATGACGGATTTGGTGGGCGTGCCGATGATCGACTCGGCGCAGTCTCGGACAACGAGCGGGGTTTCGGTGAATTCGTTTGCTGTGCAGGGAGTTCAGGGGCTATGACAGTGAATTCTGGTGTTACCGAAGCGGATTCAGGCCTAAGCGAGGCGCGTGAAGCGATCGCGTCCGCGCGCAGGGTGGTTGTGAAGATCGGCTCGTCTGCGCTCACCAGTCTGAAGGGTGGGCTGGACACGGCACGCCTCGATCGGCTCGCCGACGCGGTGGAAGCCAGGATGCGGGCTGGATCCGATCTGGTGGTGGTGTCCTCGGGCGCCATCGGTGCGGGCATCGCGCCGCTCGGCCTGAGCAGCCGCCCCCGCGACCTTGCCACCAAGCAGGCCGCGGCCAGCGTCGGTCAGCTGGCGCTCGCGCACGCGTGGGGCACCTCGTTCGCCCGTTACGGCCGCACGGTCGGCCAAGTCCTTTTGAGCGCAGACGATTTCGCGCGCCGGGAACACCACCGCAACGCCCAGCGCACCCTGGACCGGCTGCGTTCCCTCGGCGCGATCGCCGTGGTGAACGAAAACGACACCGTCGCAACGGAAGAGATCCGCTTCGGCGACAACGACCGGCTTGCTGCCTTGGTCGCCCATCTCGTCGGCGCGGACGCGCTGGTGCTGCTCTCCGATGTCGAAGGCCTCTACGACGGTGACCCGCGCAAGGGTGCGGCCAGCTTCATCCCCGAGGTGCGCAGCAGCGCCGACCTGGACGGCGTCATCGCTGGCAGCGGTGGTGCGCTCGGCACCGGCGGCATGGCATCCAAGCTGTCGGCCGCCCGCCTCGCCGCCGACGCAGGCGTCCCCGTGCTGCTCGCCGCCGCTACCTCCGCCGACCTGGCCCTGAGCACCGGCAAGGTCGGCACCGCCTTCGCCGCCCGCCCGGTTCGCCTGTCCGCCCGCAAGTTCTGGGTCCGTCACGCCGCCGACAGCCGCGGCGCCCTCCTCATCGACGACGGCGCGGCCACCGCGGTGGCCGACCGCCGCTCCCTCCTCGCCGCAGGCATCACCGGCCTCCGCGGCCACTTCTACGGCGGCGACGTCGTAGACCTGGTCGCCGCAGACGAACGCATCATCGCCCGCGGCGTGGTCGCCTACGACAGCACCGAACTCACCAGCATGCTCGGCCGCTCCACCGCCGAACTCCCAGACACCATGCAGCGCCCGGTAATCCACGCCGACGACCTGGTCAAGGTCTAACCCGCCCGCGGAGCCCGACTTCAAGATCAAGGGGCACTGGTGCAGGCATCGCCCGAGAAGCCACCTGCACCATTACCCCCTCGACCAGATACCACCCCTTGGATCCCACATACCAGTATCGCCGGTACTCATGAGACCGGCAAACACGGCCCCCCCGCCTCAACGCCGAAATCCGCACCCCTTCGGTCGATCCGCACCCCTTCTGCCAGCCCAGAATGAGTGCGAATCCATAGAACGAGTGCGGATTCGAAGCCTCTGATCGCAAACCCCCGCAGCCGCACACTTTCTGTCTTCCCGCACACGATCTGGCTAGCAAAATGGTGTGCGGAAAGACAGAAAGTGTGCGGCTGAGAGTCTTTGATCTTGAATCTCTGTCTTTGATCTTGAAAGTTCTCGAGACGGGACCACAGCCAAGTGACCCGGCTGAGACGAGAGGTCGTGTGACTGACTGCGGAGGTCAGCCGGGTACGGCAGGCGACGCAACCACGCTAATCCGGTGCACACACCGAGATGCCGTACTCACAGGAGACCGTAGAGCCGGGGAGTCTTTCGCTCTTTGCCAGACCTGGGTAAGCGTGGCTTTGGTGAGCGGATTGTGGCGGGTCGGTCGATGGCGTCCCGTTCGGGAGTTGGTGGTTCGCCGTACGGGACATGGCTGAGCGGATTGTGGCGGGTCGGCTCGATGGCGTCCGTTCGGGAGTTGGTGGTTCGCCGTACGGGACATGGCTGAGCGGATTGTGGCGGGTCGGCTCGGTGACGTCCCGTTCGGGAGTTGGTGGCTCGTCGTACGGGACATGGCTGAGCGGATTGTGGCGGGTCGGCTCGATGGGGTCCCGTTCGGGAGTTGGTGGCTCGTCGTACGGGACATGGCTGAGCGGATTGTGGCGGTCGGCTCGGTGATGGCCTGTTCGAGGGGTGGCCTTCTCTCAGGTCGGGTTTCAGGCTCGGTGAGCCCGTCACTTTTGTGAGGGGACGACGCCTGGTTGGTTGGTGGTCGACTGAGGTTGTTGCTGGTTGCTTTCCTGGGGGATCGGGCCGGTGACACCTGGCTGGCCGCCTGGATCCGGAAGGGGCACAGTCGGTCCCGCTGGCGGCGGAGGAGGCGGCGCCTGCTGGGGAGGCGGCGGAGGAGGCGGCGCCTGCTGGGTCGACGGCGGTGGCGGCGGTGGTGCCTCGGTTGTTGGTGGTGGCGGGGCTTGTGTGGTCGGCGGAGGTGGTGGCGCCTGCTCGGTCGGCGGAGTCGGGGCCTGCGTCGTTGGTGGCGGCGGAGCCTGTGTGGTCGGCGGCGGGGCCTGCGTGGTCGGTGGCGCCTGCTGTGTTGACGGGGCAGGGGTCGGCTGCGGATCGGGCTGCGGCGTCGAAGTGCTCGGCGGCGCTTGCGATTCCGGCCTCGATGGGGCGGGGGCGGGCGACGGAGTCGTCCCGTCCGGGCCGCGGCCGTCCGGCTGGGCCGGCGGATAGCTCGGCTGATTCTGTTGGGGCGGAGCGTATTCCGGCTGAGCGGGCGGTGACGTCCACTCCTGCTGCGGCGCGGAGGGCACCGGCTTGACCTCTTTGGGCAGCTCCGGCGGCGGCGGTAGCGCGGGAACAGCCTTGCCCGCCATGCCATATGCCGGCTTGTAGACCATGTTCATCGCCAGCACCGCCTCTTGGCGCAGCGCCTCTTCGGCCATCTGCGCGTCGATGACGTGTGCGGCCTCGAGTAGTCGGGCGACGGCCCCGATCGGTCCCGAGCCGCCCGGCGGCGCGACCGCGATCTTGACCGCTTCGGCCGCGGCGGCCACCCCGCCGAGCCGGGCGCCGACCTGACTCATGACGGCGGAGAGCTCGTCCACCGAGGCCGCGAAGCTGCGGGCGCTGGCGAACGCGGCGTCGGCGGTGGCGCCCTTCCATTCCATCGAGTTCATCACTCGGTCCACGCTGCCGCGGGTGAGTGGGAACGAGGTGCTGAGCGTGCCTGCCACTTCCAGCCAGGCGACGGAGGCGCGCAGGATTTCGGCGGCGTCGATCTGCTGGGTTTTGGCGTAGATCTCTTCGTGCTTCATCGACTCGAAATGCTCCATCGAGCTGATGTAGTCAGGGTCGACACCGGTCATCGTGTGGTCCTCGATCCCAGCGCGCGCAGGGCGGCGGCGTTGGCGGCGTCGGCTTCGTCGAGCAGTCCGCCGCTGATCAGGAAGGCCTCTTTCATCCGGTAGGCGGCCTCGATGTAGTGATCGAGCAACGCCGCGGCATCCCGCGCCTTGTGGTTGAACCCGGCCTGTAACTGCTGAGCGGAGACGAATCCGCCGAATCCGCCGAGTTCTGCGGCTGATTCGAGCCGCTGCTGTAAGTAGACCAGCCGTTCTGCTTGTTTGTCGTACTGGTCGGCGCAACGCCGCGCCGCGGCCGGATCGAATTGGATGGTGCCTGCCTGGGCCGCTTGCTTGAACCGGACGATATCGGCTCGGCTGGTCTCGATCGTCATCGCACACCCCTGAGATGGTCGGTCGGACTCAGACTATCCCGAAGCCGAGCATCCGGTCAGCAGTGGTTACCGGTCGGCGTCCCTGGAACCGGTTTCACGCGTGGATCCGCTTCTGCAATTGTGCGGCGATCTGTTCGGCCGAGGCCGGGGTGATGTGGACTTCCGCACCGGCCCTGATGAGGTAGCGCCCATCGCCTTGGACGTCGAACCAGGTGTAGTGGATCGGCGGTGCGGGGGTATCGCCGTCCAGCCGGGGTTCTATCCGGATATGACCTTCCGCGCTGTGCGGTTTCAGGAGCAGCTTGCGGATCCGCGGCGCCACCGGCCGTTCGGCGACCACTGTTTCTTCGTCGCGGACCGCGGCGGTCGGCGCTGAGCGGGCGGGTTCCCTGCCTGGTGGCGTGTGCGGTAGCAGCGCGGCGATCCGCGCGCCGAGCTTGCCGCTGTGTCCGATCGAGAGCCGAACGCGGCCGCCGAAATCCGGGGTCGCGCCCGCTTCCTGCACCACGAGCACGGCCCGGTCGTAGATCGCCCCACCCAGCAGCCGGATCTCACTGCCCGGCCGGTGCGCGCCGCCGATCGCCACGATCCTGGTGTGTGGCGCGGCCAAGATGTGCAGGCAGGCGCTCAGGTCGGGATCGGCGCGCAACGGCAGCCGCGCGTCCATGGTTGCGCGCAGCCGCTCGGCCTCGTCCTCCGTGCGCGGCGTTTCCAGGATCCGCAGCGGATACGGGTGCCGGTCGAGGTCGGTTTCGCGCCAGATGTGGGCGAACTCGTCCGGCGTGAAGGTCCAACTCACCGCTGAATCACATCCTCACCGAACCCACCGAAACATCTCGTAGCTTAACGGCAGCACTGAAATACCCGCAGCACACCGGGCCGGGTGCACCCACGCGTACCGGGCCTTCCGCATTGTGGGCTAACACTGGGGTGAATTCTGGGATATATCCAGACAACCCCGTTTGTTGCTCGGCCCGCCCGTACCGCAGCTCCGTTGCGGCACGATGATCAGGGGTGATGGGAGCATGCCGTGCAGGTTCTTGGACCGTGGACCGATCCCGCGTCGATCGCTGCCCGCGGCGGGGGTAAAGCGCGTGGCCTGCACAAACTCGGATCGAGCGGGTTCCGGGTCCCGGACTGGACCGTGCTCGGCACCGAGGTCTTCGCCGAGTTCACGACGCGCGGCGGGCTCACCGACGCCGTGACCGAGCTCGTGGCCCTCGATGATCTCGATGCGGCACTCGCGGCCGGTGCCACGCTGCGCGGTTGGATCGCCGCGACGCCGGTGCCGTCGGAGATCCGCGTGCTGGTCACCGACGCCTATACCCGGCTCGGCGACGGATCGATCGCGGTGCGCTCGTCGGTGGTCGCCGAGGACGGGCCGGATCACTCGTATGCGGGTCAGTTCGATTCCTTCCTGAATGTCAACGGCATCGATGCGGTGCTGGACCGGGTGCGGGACTGCTGGGTGTCCGCGTTCTCCGAGCGGTCGCTGCGGTATGCGTTCGCCAACAAGCAGCCGCCTGCGGGCGCGGTCGCCGTTGTGTTGCAACGCTTGATCGCGGCGCGCGCCAGCGGCGTCTTGTTCACCGCGAATCCGATCAGCGGCGCGCGGGACGAGCTGATGATCAGCGCGGTGTACGGGCTCGGCGAGGGGCTGGTGTCCGGTGCGGTGGACGCCGACTCGGTTGTTGTCGACAAGTCCTCCGGTGCGGTGTTGGAAACCGTAGTGGGAGACAAGGACCGGTTGTATTCGGCGGTGGGTGAGCAGGGGTGTGCGATCAGCGACGTCGACGCGGCGCACCGCGAGTTGCCGGTGCTGACCGCCGCCGAGATTGCCGAGATCACCGAGCTGGGTCGAAAGGTACAGGCCGAGTTCGGCACACCGCAGGATGTGGAGTGGGCACTCGACGGCGAGGGGCTGTGGTTTCTGCAAGCCAGGCCGATCACCACGGCGTTGGGAGCGGGTCCGAACGCGCTCATCCGCGGTGCGGGCGAGGTCGTGCCCGACGATGCACAGCGAATCTGGGACAACTCCAACATCATCGAGAGTTTCAACGGCCTCACCTCCCCGCTGACCTACACGACGGCCGCCGACATCTACGGTCGCGTCTACCACGGTTACGTGAAATCCCTGGGGGTGCCCGACGAGCAGGTGCGCCAGACCGAACAGTGGACACCGGTGTTGCTCGGCTACTTTCACGGGCGCGTCTACTACAACCTGCTGCACTGGTATCGCATGGTCGGCGTCGCACCGGGCTATCCGCTGAACCGTAAGGTGCTGGAGGCGGCACTCGGGGTCGCCGAACCGCTGCCGAACGATATCGCGAAGACGCTGCGCCCCTTCACCTTCCGCAACCCGCTGCGTCGGATGCGGTCACGGGCGCGCACCACGGTGACCTACCTGCGCAGGCTGTTCGGCATCGACGCCATGGTCGAACAGTTCATGACCGACTTCTACCGCGTCTACGACGAATACGACACCCTCGACTACACCGCGATGTCCGGCGCCGAAGCCTATGCCGCATACCGAACGGTGGATCGCGACCTCGTCGAGCGCTGGGGCCCGCTGATGGTTCTCGACGCGATCCTGTTGTCCTGCACCGGTGCGATGTTCTTACTCACCAAGGTGCTGCTGCCGAAGGCGCCGGAGTGGTTCCTGTACGCGGTAGTCGGCCCCGGCGCTGATGTCGAATCCGCCGAACCTGCCCGCGCAATGAAGGCACTCGCCGAGGTGGCCCGCGCCGACCCCGAGCTGACCGCCCTGGTGAATTCGACCGCGCCGGAACAGATCTACCCCGCGCTCGCGGGTCGGCCGGACTTCCGCGAACAGGTGGACGCCTACCTCGACCGCTACGGCTACCGCAGCCTGGACGAGCTCAAACTGGAGACACCGGATCTGCGCGAAGATCCGTCGAGCCTGTTCGTCATGCTGCGCAGTGCGCTGCCGGACGCGCCGCTCGGCCACCGCGACGAGGCCGAGGATTACCTCGACAGCCACCTGCACGGTGTGCGGCGTCGTGTCTATGAACGTCTGCGCGGCAAAGTATCTCGCTGTGCTGCGCACCGCGAGCGGTTGCGGTTCTGCCGCACCAGGGCCTTCGGCATGGTGAAGCGGATGATCAGGGTGATGGGCCGTGACCTGGCCGCCCGCGGCGTCATCGACGAGTTCGCCGACGTGTTCTTCCTGACCGTGCACGAGCTGCGCGGCTGCTACGAGAGCGCCGATACTGCCGGATTCCGGGACCTGGTCGCCGCGCGAAAGGCGCAGCGGGTCAAGGACGCCGGGCTGGTGGCGCCCGCCAGGTTCGTCACAACGGGTTCGGCGTTCGGCCGGGCCGAGCTGGCGAGCCAGGGTTGGGTGCCGATCACCGACACACCTGCGGCCGAGGCAGGCACCGTGTTTGCGGGCACGCCGTCGGCCGCCGGGGTCGTCGAGGGCACCGCGATCGTCGTGGACGAGCCACGCGACGTCGCGGGTGGCATCCTGGTGGCATATCGGACCGATCCCGGGTGGGTGGCCGCGCTGCCCTCGGCATCGGCGCTGGTGATCGAGCGTGGTAGCCCGCTGACCCATGTCGCGATCGTGGCAAGGGAGCTGGGGGTGCCGACGGTGGTCCAGGTCAAGGATGTCACCAAAATGATACGGACCAGTATGCGCATTCGGGTCGATGGCACGCACGGAACCGTTACCGTTCTGGCCGAAGGAGAAGTCCGCGATGGGCAATGACAAAGATGTTGCCGCCGTACGTGATTGGTTGATCAGCCCGGCTGGTCATGCGGGCATTCACCTGGCCGACGAGGCCGACGGCTGGGAATTCCGCAGTTACCTCGAACTGGCCGACCTCACCTGGTCGATCGCCGCGCTGATGCGGCAGCACGGCATGGACAGCGGTGACGGCGCCTGTGTCATCATGCCGACCGGGTTCCCGTGTGTCGCCGCGTTCTACGCGGTGTGGGCGTGCGGCGGGGTGTTCACCCCGGTCGCGCCGCCCATGTTCGGCGACCTCGAGCAGATCATCGCCCACATCGCCGCGATCCTGACCGCCGCCGCGCCCCGATTGGTGGTCACCTCAACGGAATTCGAGCAGCTCGTGCGCCAAGCGGCGACGGCGGCCGGGCGCACCGACGAGCCGCTGGTGATCGACGCGTCGACCTTGGGCGCCGCGCCCGCCGAGCGGGAATTCGGCAAGCCCGACGAATGCGCCCTGCTGCAGTTCACCTCTGGTTCCTCCGGTGCTCCGCGTGGTGTGCGGGTCAGCTGGCACAACCTGGCGAACAACGTCGCGATGATCTCGGAGCTGGTCGAATGGCGGCCCGGCGACTCGATGGTGTCCTGGCTGCCGCTCTATCACGACATGGGCCTGGTCGGCGCGTTCCTCACCACCGTCACCAACCAGGGCGATCTTTACCTGATGCGCCCTGACCAGTTCGTCCGCGACCCCGTGCGCTGGCTGCGCGCGATGGCGCACGCGCAACATTCGCCGTCCCCCTCGTTCGCGCTCGGTTATGTGGCGCATCGTGTTTCGCCCGCCGAGATCGCCGACCTCGACCTATCCGGGTGGCGCACCCTGGCCGTCGGCTCCGAGCCGGTCGAGGTCGCCGACCTCCAATCGTTCGCGAATCTTACGGGACCACAGGGCTTTTCGATGAACGCCTATACTCTGGCCTACGGGCTGGCCGAGGCGACGTTGATGGTGACCTCCTCGGCGCGGCATCGCCCGATCACCGCCCTGCGCATCGACAACCCGACGCTGCGATTCGGCGAACCCGTCACCATCCTCGACGAGCAACTGCTCGACGACACCCATCGGGTCGACGGCGCGGGCTGGATCACCGGACTCGGTTACTCCCTGCCTGTCTCGACCGTCATCGTCGTCGACGAGGAAGGCCGCGAACTTGCCGACGGCACGCTCGGGGAGATGGTGGTGGTCGGCGACTCGGTCGCACTGGGCTACTCCGACGTCTCCGAGACGGCGTCCACCAGGATCATCGACGGCGCGCTGTACTCCGGCGACGCCGGATTCCGTTATCGCGGTGAAGTTTTCGTACTCGGCCGGATGGGGTCGAGCCTGAAGGTGCGCGGTCGCTCGGTATTCATGGAGGACATCGAATCGCGGGTGGCCCAGGAAGCCGGGCTCACCAAAGGCAAGCTCGCCGCGGTCGCGATCACCGAGCCCGGCGCGCAGGGCATCGCGTTGTTCGCCGAATCCGCACCGGGGGAGTGGATCGTGGAGGCCCGCAAGATCATTCGCAGTGAGCTCGGCCCCGCGCAGACGGTCACCATCGTCACCGGACCGCGCGGTGTCATCCGGCGCACCTCCAGCGGCAAGCCGCGCAGGCGGCACATGTGGGAGCAGTTCCGCGCCGGCGCCCTCGTCGACGCGGTCGTGCACGAGGTCGCAGACACCCCGCGCCAGGAGACCAGCGACGCCGAACTGCCCGAGCCATCGCTGGCCGCCGAACGGGTGCGCCAGCTGTTGGACCGCGCGTTGGACAGGGTTGCGGTGTCCCCGGATTCGACCGTGCTGTTCGAGGGCTCGCTGGCCGAGGGCTTCGGGAACGAGGGGTCCGACGTGGACTTCCTGGTGCTCGCGCCCGGCGACGACAACCTGCCCACTTTGCCGACCGTGCTGTTCATCGACGGCCGTCGCGTGGAGGTGCGCACCCGCTCCGCGGCCCAGCTGCGCAGACAGCTGGAACAAGTCGGGCAGGCCGCGACACCGACGAGCCTCGACGAGGATCTGCTCAACCGCTGTCAGCGCTTCCTGCGCGCGACGGTCGTGCGGCCCGGTGCCGTCGACTGCGACGAGCTGCGTGCGTTGCTGCCGTATTCGGTGTTCACCGCACTGATCGCCGACTGGTGGTCGGCCCGCGCGCGGCATGCCCTGCGCTACGCCATCGCCTTGCGCGCCTTGAAAGTTCACGACGAGGCGATCGACTGGGCGCGCGACGGCTTGCTCCAAGCCATGAAGGGCTGGGCCGCGCGCCGCGGCGAGAGCTACGTCGAGACGAAATGGCTGCCGCAGCAGCTGGATCGGATCGGCAAGGACGATCTGGTCGACCGCTATCGCGATCTCGCCGACCCGGCAGCGCAGGACGCAGGCTGGGCCGAGCTGCTCGACCTCGCAGCCGCACTCGGTGTCACGGACGTCGTCGACGATCCCGATCAGATCCTGTTCGCCAGGGTGCCGGGTGTGACCACATGGATGATCGGTGAACGACTACACGTCATCCGTGGCGACAGCGACGTTTTCGCGCTCTCGGACCGTGCCGCCGCCGCTTGGCGCTCTGTGGTGTTCCGCCACTCGCTCGCTGCCGTACTCGCCCGCGCACCGGAAGACCGCACTGCAGAGCTTGCCGAGTTCATCCGGCTCGGCTTCGTCGGATTGCAATGGCGCCGTGGCGAAGTCCTCACACCCGCGCTCGCCATGTGTAAAACGACGAAGCCGTACACCCCGGTCCCGTCCGCCCGCGTGCCCGCCCTCGGCGTGCACGGGGCAGTCCGCGACGACGGTACCGCCACCCTGTCCCCGCTGCCCGCGCGCCGCTTCACCGAATGCGCGTTGGCGTTGGTGTGGTCGAACATCGTGCTGGAGAACGCCCGTGAGGATCTGGCGGGTGCGCTGAAGAACGGCCAGGGTGCCGTCGCCGACATCGCCGCGCACCGAATGATCGCCATGGCCGTGCGAGTGCTGTTGTCCGCCTATGGCGTTCATCCGTTGCCCGCCGACGTCGCACCGTTGGCGACTGTCCGTCGCCTGCTGCCCGTAGGCGCACCTGGCCCCGATGCGCTCGCGCAGCTGGAATCGGCGGGGCGGGTGCGCTTCTCGGAGCTCATCAAGGGCGGTGACGTGTTCACCGGGCTCGCCGTTCTCGACAAACTCGTTACGATCGTGCGCTCGGTGGCCGCCGATTCGGCCGACACCGGTTTCCCCGCCTCCTTCGACTCGCGAGAGCAGTGGCGGCGCACCTTGGCGATCGGCTACGACTGGCTGCGCATCGCGGGCTATCTCGACACCGACCTGCCCCTCGACGAGGCCCGCGACCTGCTGGCTTCCGGCGGGCAGCAACCGCACCTACGCGAAGGAGGAGAGCTATGACCGCCGTCGCTGACGCCGCGGTGGCCGAGCGGGTGCGGAGCCTGGTGCACGCCATGGCCCCCGACCGGCTGGCCGAGGCCGGGAACGACCAAAGACTGGTCGAGGACCTGGGTTTCGAGTCGCTGCGATTGACGGAGCTGACCGTCGTGCTGGAGCGGGCCTTCGGCCTGCCGCGCCACAAGCCGGAACGATTGATCGGGGTGCGCCGGGTCGGCGACGTCATCGCGCTGGTCACCGCGGGACTGCTCGCCGCGGCGACCAGCGACGACGGTGCGCGGTACGCCAACAATGCGCACAGCCGACTGCTCGGACACGTCGGCACCGAACGGCTGCACGACGACGGAATGGGCGGGCGCGACACGGTTCTGGTCACCGGGGCGACCGGCCTGGTCGGCGCCGAGGTGGTGGCGCGCCTGGCCGCGGCCACCCGCCCCGTTGCGGCCGTGCTGCACAGCAACGCGCGTATCGTCCGCAACGACGGCACCGCACTCGGCGCGGGCAGCCCGGTGGCGGGCGATATCCGGATGCCGGGATTCGGCTTGGCCGAGCGTGATTCGACGGACCTGTCCGAGCGGGTCGGCACCATCGTGCACTGCGCGGCGACCACCGCGTTCGACGCCTCGCCCGCCGACTACCACGAACTGAATGTGCGCGGCACCGCCAACGCGGTCGCGCTGGCCAAGGCCTGGGACGTTCCGCTCGTCTACGTGAGCACGGCCTACGTCTGCGGCAATCGCGGCGGCACGATCACCGAGGGCGAGCTCGACGCGGGCCAGACCTTCGGAAACCAGTACGAGGAAAGCAAGTTTCACGCCGAGCACTTGGTGCGCACGGCGGGCGAGCTCGGCCTGCGGTGGTCGATCGTGCGCCCCGGCATCGTCACCGGCGCGACCGGCACCGGCGTGATCCGCGAGTACAAGAACCTCTACACCGTCGTCAAACTCATGGTCGAGGGCAAGCTGCGGTCGCTGCCGGGCCGCTACGACGCGACATTGTCGCTGGCGCCGGTCGATCACGTGGCCGACGTGATCGCCGCGGCCGTGCTGGACTTCGACTCGGCGCACCAGCGCACCTTCCACGCGGTCGGCCGCGACACCCTGTCCTTGCGCGAGGTCTCCGACGTGCTCGCCGAATACCCCTCGTTCGAGGTCGCGACCTTCGTGCCGGAGGCGACCTTCCACGAAGACGATCTCGGCAGCATCGAGCGCGAGTACTACCGGCGCATCGGCTCGCTCTACACCAGCTACTTCCATCGCCGCGTGACCTTCGAGACCACGAATACCGAAGTGCTGCTCGGACAATCGGCGCCCTCGACCGGCAAGGAGTATCTGCGCCTGCTGCTGGACTACTGCCTGGAATCCGGCTACCTCGGCGTGCCGCTGCCGTCGATCGACGAGGTGCTCGCAGGCATCGATCTCGGGGGAGTGGATCGATGAGTGTGTCGCTCGGCGAGCTACTCGCCACCCTGACCCCGCAGCCGGAGAAGGTGGCCGCCTATGCCGGGGACACCTACCTGCAGGAGACGGTCGATCAGCTCGACCGGCTCGGCATCGACGCGGCGAAGTTCGCTCGCGAGCATTCGCTGCTGCTGCTCAAGCCGGACGCCATCGTCGCGAGGTCTGTCGACCCGACCCTGAAGTGGCTGGCGGACAACGACTTCCGAGTCGTCGCGGCCTTCCGTGTCGCGGTGGACCGGCATATCGCCAGGGCGCTGTGGTACTTCGCCTGGAATATCGCCTCCGCTGAGCGCAGGCGCCTGGCCGACCTGCTCGTCGGCATCTCGGACGTGCTTGTCCTCGTCGTGCACGGTGCGGACGCGGAACTGCCTGTCCCGGTGCGCCTTACCGAGGCGAAGGGGCCGACCGACCCGCGCAAGCGCGCACCGGGCGAGCTGCGCTACCTGCTCGGTCGGCACAACTATCTGCTGAATCTGGTGCATTCGCCCGACGATCCCGCCGACGTGCTGCGGGAGCTCGCCATCTACCTGGACGAGCAGCGAAGGGCGACGGTGATCGCGCAGGCAGGGGCGGGCATCGACCGCTCGGCCGAGGCAGGCGCGCTCGCGAACGACCTCTACGCGCAGGCTCCTGCGCGCAGTTTCGACCGCGCGGATGCGGTCGAACGGATCGTGCTCGACCTCGAACGGGCCGGTGCGCCCGCCCCTTCCGGGTTCGACCCACAGGCCGACGTGGACTGTGCACGGCTGCTGGCCGCCGCATGGGCCGACGGCAGGGAACTCGATCCGTGGTCGGTCATCGTGCTCGGGTCCTATGTACTCCCGATGCGGGTCGGCACGCAGCCGCAAACGCTGCGCCCGATTACCGCGAAAGATTGGTTGGAGGGACAGCCGTGGAAGCAGTGAAGACCGCGACCCATCTGCACACGATCTCGCGCCGGTTGGCGCATCGCTGCGCGGTGTCGGAGGTGTTCGTCACCTCGCTGGACACCGTGGCCGAGCACGAGTTCGTCGTTGGTGCCCAGCTGCCGAGGATGCACGCGTACTACGGCGACCACCTCGGCTCGCTCGGCCTGCGCCACGACCCGCTGCTGGTGATGGAGGCGGCCAGGCAGGCGGCGATCGCGCTGACCCACGAGTTCTACGGCGTGCCAGGTGATATGGCGTTCATCGTGCGCAGTTTCAACGGCACCGGCGCGGACACGCGCGCGTGGGAAATCGGCACCGCGCCCGCCGACCTGGTGATGCGGGCGCGGGTGCCGCGGCGGCACGGACACGGCGACACACTGCACGGCCTGGACATGGTGCTCGAAATCGACTGTGGCGCAGAGTCGATGATGACGGTCGACGGCTCGTTCTCCTGGGTGACGCAGCGACAGTGGTCGGGACTGCGCGCCAACTTCCGCAAGAGCCTCGACCTCGGGCCGTATCGCGGCGCCTCCGCGCTCGTCGATCGCGCGCCCGCGGCCGAGGTCGGGCGGGAGAATTGGCGCAATGTCGTCATCAGTCCGCCGCAGGTGACCGGGGCGACCGCCCGCTCGGCGCTGGTCCCTGATCTCGGGCACCCGTTCCTGTTCGATCACCAACTCGACCATGTGCCTGGCAGCCTGCTGATCGAGGCGTGCAGGCAGACCGCGCTGGCCATGGTGTTGCACCGGGCGCCGCGATTGGAGTGCGTCGGAAGCGCTTTCGAGCGGTTCGTGGAGTTGGATCGCCCCGCCGAATGCGTCGCCGAGATCACCGGACAGCAGGCCGACCGCACCGTGATCCACTGTGAGATCCGGCAGTGCGACACGGTCGCGGCTCGCATCGATCTCGAATTCGCCGACGACGAACTGGGTTTCGACACCGCAGGCCCGCTGGCAGGCATCGAGCAGCCGGAAGGCGGCTGTTGATGAGCATCGAGTTGCTCAGCACGACCCGGGCTATCCGCCGCCGCCTCGACCTCTCCCGTCCGGTCGAGCGGCAAGATCTGCTGGAGTGCCTTGATATCGCGATCCAGGCGCCGAGCGGCAGCAACCGGCAGCCGTGGCGCTTCGTGATCGTCCAGGACGGCGCGACCAAGCAGCAGATCGCGGAGTACTACCGAAAAGGGTTCGCCGCCAACCTGTCCGGTCGTACGCCACGCCCCGATCAGCTTCGTGACCTCGACTCCGGCCAGTACCTTGCGGAGCACCTGGCCGAGGTGCCCGCGCTGGTGCTCGTCTGTTCGCTCGGCCGCCTGCCGGAGCCGGTGTCGGCGCTGCGGCTGGCTAGCTTCTACGGGTCGATCTTCCCTGCGGTGTGGAACTTCATGCTCGCGCTGCGCGACCGTGGGCTCGGCTCCTGCCTGACCACCGCCCACCTTGCCTACGAGCGGGAAGTCGCCGAGCTGCTCGGCATTCCCTTCGACGAGGTGACACAGGTGGCGATGGTTCCGGTCGCGCACCTCCTGCCCGGCGCCGATCGACCTGGGCGACGTGCACCTGTCGCCGAGGTGACCAGGTGGGATCGGTGGGCGTGACCGGTCCGCTGGCATCCGCCGCCCGGATCGCCCGGTTCACCGCCGTGATGTACAAGCCGCACTACCTGCTCTACGGCGTGCTGTGGGTCCTCGCGCTCGAAGGCACGGCTGCGCTGGCGGCACAGCCGGATTCGGCGTGGCGGCCGACGGGCGCGACCGTGCTCCGGATCGTGGTGGTCGCGTTCGTCCTGCTGTACTTGCGCATAGTCGACGAGCAGAAGGATCTCGAGTACGACCGCGTGCACAACCCGGACCGTCCGCTGGTGACTGGAGCGGTGACTGCGGTCGACCTGCGGGTCGCGATGGGCCTCATCGCAGTCGGCGCCATCGCGGCCAGCCTCGCGTTGTCCGTTGGTTCGGCCGTAATGATCACTGTCGCAATGGCTTACGGGCTGGCGCTGTGGGGTTTGGAGCGGTTGTCCGACACCGTGCGCACGCACATCCTGGTGAACCTTGTTGTCACCTATCCGGTGCAGTTGCTCGTGACGGGCTATGTCGTGGTCTCGGCGATCGACACCGGTGAGGTGCGTGCGCAGTGGCAGGCCGCGGCGACCGCGGTGATCTTCGCGGGCGCGTTCCTGCAGTTCGAGTTCGCCAGAAAGACCTCGCGGGTGCGCCGACCTGACGAGCTGCTGTACTCGAATGCCCTCGGCGCCAAGGGAAGTACGGCGGCGTCGCTGCTGTGCGCGGTCGCCGCGGTGCTGTGCGATCTCGTCCTCGTGCGACCGTGGGACTATGCCGCGCCCGCGTCGATCATTGCCTGGCTGCCGGTGCCGCTGCTGTTGGTCCCGGCGTTCGGCGCGCTGAAATTCCGCTCGAGCGATCGCGTGGAGTACCCCGTGCTGCCCGCGGTCGTCTTCATCCTCGCCCTCTACCTCGCGTTGATCGGCCAAGCCCTGGCCTTGCCGTAACCGAGCGCACGGGAAACGTCCGAGGAAACCACCGTCGTGTTCCACCTCGGCACGCTCCGAGTCTGGTGGAATACGCGAAGACGATGTGGTCTGCATGCTGACACGGCGGTCCGGGCCGATGCCGGACACATTCGCTGAGGAAGGGGTTCATGTGAGTTCCACGCTGCGGCGCATCGTCGGAGGTGGCTGCCTGGTCGTATTCGGCTGCTGCCTCGTTACCGCCGCTCCCGCCGTCGCCGACCCTGGCGGATGCTTCATCGACAGAGGCGTGACCGATGCCGTTGCGCTTTGTCACGAGGGCGACGGCACCGCAAGCCTCGAGGTGGAATGCCTCGGCATCAGCACGCCGGCCGGGCCGGGCTCCCCGGTATTCGGCCCCTACTCTGGCACCGATTCGGCTCCGTCCGCGGTGGGCCAGCCGATGCGCGCGTCCTGTGTCGCCGACGGCATGCTCGGCATCACGACGCGCGCTTTTGTGAGGTAGTCGCGGTGACGAGCACCGTGGTGTAGCGCATCGTGAAGCTGCCGCCCATCGCATCGATGGCGGCGGCGGTGCCCGCGAGCACCTCGGCCAGCGCGGCAGGCGAGAATTCGACGTGGCCGCCTTGGGTCGGCATCTGGTCCAGCCACTCGTCGCGCGTATAGGGCTGTTCCCAATCGACTTGCCACTGTTGTGGCGCCGCGAACCGGCCTGTGGCCTGTATCCCCTCGATTGCCTTGTCGCACATGGACGTATAGGCGTTCGCGTCCGGCTTGGTCGCCACCCAGCGAGCTACCAGCGAGTCGGGCAGCACCTTGCGATAGATCTCGGCGGACGCAGCCCGCAGTTCTGCAGGTGGCTCCCCGACATTCCAGAACACGGCAAGTACGCCGCCGGGGTGCAGCACGTCGGCCGCCTTGGCCGCGCCGGCGACCGGGTCGACCCAGTGCCAGGTCTGTCCGGCGATGACCGCGTCGAAGGTGCGCCCTGCGGGATCCCATGCTTCGAACTTCGCCACCTCGACCTCGTGCCCGCGCTGTCGCGCGAACTCGGCCATCCGGGCGTCGACCTCGACGCCGAGTATGCGGCAGCCCGCTGCGTGAAACGGTCCTGCGGCGATGCCGGTGCCGATGCCGACGTCGAGGACACGGGGTCCAGGGCAGACGGCGAGGATCCGCTCCACCATGGCAGGCGGGTAGTGCGGTCGGGTCCGGTCGTAGCGTGCGGGGTCCGACCCGAACGACTCGGCCATTTTTCGGTACTGGTGGGAGTGGATGGGTTGCTCCGACGGTACAGTGGGCATTTGCCCACTATGAATGGGCACATGCCCACTCGTCAATCGTTTCGGGCGAATCGGCAACTAGGAGAGGGACTCAGTGCCAACAGGAGTGGCCATGCGCGACGTTCGTTCGCAGCTGTTCGACGCCGCCGAACGCGTCCTGCTGCAGGACGGGCCGAGCGCGCTGACCAGTCGCGCGGTCACCGTCGAGGCGGGCTGTGCCAAAGGTGTGCTGCACAAGCACTTCGCCGACTTCGACGACTTCCTGGCCGAACTCGTGCTCGATCGCATCGCGCGGATCGAACACCAGTCCGCCGACCTACGCGCGTCGGCGGGTACCGGCACGGTGATCGACAACCTCACCGGCACACTGATATCCGTGTTCGGGACGGTCGCCGTCTCGATCGTCAGCCTCGTCACCTTCCGCGACGAACTGCGCGCCAGGTTGCGTCAGTCGAGGCCGACCGGAGTTCCGCTGCTCACCGAGGTCGCCGCAATGATCGCCGAATATCTCTCGGCCGAGCGCGAATTGGGCCGCATCACCGCGGACGCCGACGTCGCCACGCTCGCGCCGACATTGATCGGCGCCGGGCATATGCTGTTCGCCGATCGGAAAGGCCTACCGCCAGAAGACGATGCGGTCAGCAAAGTCGTTGCCACGGTCGTCGCCGCGGTCCTGCCGAGGTAGGTGTTTCCGAGCCGCGGACGCGGGTATTCGCGTCATGATCAGGAGGGCTGGCATTCACGAGCAGCGTTCGACGCCCGTCCTCCTGATCATGAACGCCTTACGACACTTCGACTTCGAGAATGTTGTCCGGAGACGCGGTCGGGATCACCCGTTTGAGCGTGAAACCGAAGCGCGCCAGGAAGGTTCGGTATTCGGCGGCGGTCCGCTCGCGCCCGCCTGTGTTGACCAGCATCTCCAGATCGATGAGCTTGCCCGGATGCGGCCGGTGGTGCTCCGGCAGCACCAGCTCGATGATCAGCAAACGGGCATCGGGTTTCATGGCCGCGCGGACGTTCGCCAGGATGCGGCCCGCGTCCTGCTCCGGCCAGTCGTGCAGGATGTGCTTGAGGATGTAGGCATCGCCGCCCGGCGGCACGCTGTCGAAGAAGGAACCGCGCTCGATCGCGCAACGTTCGGCCAGCCCTGCGTCGGCCACCTTGTTCGCCGCCGCATCCGCCACCTCCGGTAAGTCGAACAGAATGCCGCTGGATTGCGGTGCGCGACGCAGGATTTCGATGAGCACTGTGCCCTCGCCCGCCCCGACATCGACGACGGTGTCGAAGCGCCCGAAGTCGTAGGTTGCGACCAGCGGCGCAAGCGAGAGGGTGCCGATGCTGGTCATCGCGTTGTCGAACAGCATGGCGAGCTCGCGGTCAGACTGCATCTGCTCGAAGAACGA
The DNA here is from genome assembly GCF_043197455.1 of Nocardia sp. NPDC049149. Taxonomy (NCBI): domain Bacteria; kingdom Bacillati; phylum Actinomycetota; class Actinomycetes; order Mycobacteriales; family Nocardiaceae; genus Nocardia; species Nocardia sp. NPDC049149. The sequence continues at coordinate 439,235 of NZ_JBICTD010000003.1, read as the reverse complement.
CATCCCGTGCAACACAACGCCCACCGGCTTGCCGGTGCGCACCGCGTCGACGAGCTGCGACCAATGCGCTCGGTGCGTCGGGGAACCGAAGAACAGGGCGGCGTCGCGCAGCGAGACATCGCTGTCGCGCACCAGCGCCTCGGCCATCGAGGTGAGCGCGTACCTCCCGTCCCGCCTCCTGGTGAAGATGCCATGCGCGATCAGCAGCCGCAGCAGCCGATGCAGGGCGTCCTCGTCGGCGCCGAGCGTCCGTGCGAGGTCGGCTCCGCTGCGCGGGCCGTCGGCCAGCGCATCGGCGATGCCCAGTTCGGCGGCGGCATGGATGGCCTGCGTCAACCAACCGGCGGCCATGAGCTCCATCAGCGCGATGCGGCCGGGCACCAGCTTGCGGTAGGCGTAGGCCAAGCCGTTGCGCGCCAGCTCAACGGCCCGAATCAGCGCTTGCGGCGGCATGCTTGATCGGTCGGACGCCATGCGCGACTCCCTCAGTCGTTGATGCACCAAGCAGCGTACGTGGCGGGTGCCGATCTCGCGCCGAACGGATCGGGGAGCGGGCCCGTCAGAACCGCCAGCGGGTGGCGCCACCTGGCAGCACCGCCGAAACGGCCTGCGCAGAGCGCGGGGTGAGCCGGTAGGTGTGCCACGGCGGCGGGCCTGCGGAGGGGGCGCTGTACTCCGCGGTGATCGCTTGACCGGTCTCGTCGACACGCGCGGGCCAGCCGCTCGCCGCCCAGCGCGCGGCGAGGTCGGCCACGATCGCCGAGTCGGTGATCTGCACGGCCTCGCCCGCGACGACCAGGTCGAACTCGTGGGTCGAAATGCTCATCGTGCAGCGCGGATCGCGGGCGAGGTTGCGGCCCTTGCGCGAACGCGCCCCGGTGACGAACCAGAAGGCGTCGTCGAACCACAACGCGCCGACCGCGGTCGGATGTGGGCTGCCGTCGGCATTGATGGTGGTGAGCCAGCAGGTGTGCCGATCGAGGCCGCCGGAGCCGGGTGCCTGGTCGATGTTCTGATCGAGCCGGGTCCTGATGGCCGACCACTCCATCTCAGGCAGCGAATAGAGATCAGCGAGATTCGTAGTGTCCATACCTGTGCTGACGGCCCGGTGGCGGCGAATTCATCGACGCCCGCGCGCCTGCAGCACCACCGGCAGCCGCGACGGCGCGGCGACGAAATCGCGGTTCGACGGCCGCACCCGGTAATTCGGGTCGGCAACCGGCTGCCAGCGGGCGAACAGGGCGGCCGTGGCGAGGGTGATGGTCAGCAGCGCGAAGTTGTTGCCTGGGCAGTGCCGAGTGCCGACGCCGAACGGCAGGATCGCCTTCTTGTCGATTTCCTCGACCCGGCCGGGGAACCAGCGGTCGGGGTCGAAGGTCTCCGGATCCGGGTAGTAGCGCGGGTTGTGGTGAATCATGTACGGGCTGTACACCACCATGGCGCCGTCGGGCAGGGTGGTGCCGCCGAGGGTGACGGGGCCGTCGGCGGTGTGCGTGCTGACCCACGGTCCCCAGAACCGCAGCGTTTCCAGCACCACCAGCCGCAGATAGGGCAGTGCCGCGACATGATCGGGGGTTACCGCGCCGTCGCCGACGAAATCGGCCAGCTCGCGGTGCAATTCGGCGGCGATCTCCGGATTCCGCATGATCTCGTGCCACACCCAGCCGAGGATCGACGCGGTGGAGCCGACACCGGCCGCGAGCATCAGCAGGAGCTCGTCGATGATCTCTTCGTCCGAGAGCTTGGTGCCGGTCTCCGGGTCGCTGTGGCGCACCAGCGCCGAGAGCACGTCGTGGAAATCACGGTCGGCACGGCGGTATTCGGCAACCACGGTGCCGATTTCCGCGCGCAGCTTGCGGGCCTTGCTGGTGAAGCGGCGGTTGGCGACGACCCGCAAACGCCGGACCGGCGGCGGCAGCGCGGCCCGCTGGATGACCTGGCCGAGCAACCATGGAATGGTTTGCTGCACTTCTCGTTTCGCATCCGCGCCGAATTCGGCGGTGAACAGGGTCGAGGAGATCGTGTCGAGAACAAGCCGATGCGCTTCGTCGACCAGGTTCAGTCGGTCGCCCTGCCGTAGCCCACTCGACCAGCTGTTCGCGAGATCTGCGGCGACCACGGCGTATTCGTTCAATCGGCGTTGCCGCAACGCGGGCGCGATCATCCGGCGGCGCAGCTCGTGCGGTGTGCCGCTGAGCACGTTGGACGCGCCGCGGATGACGTCCTTGATCGCGTCGCGGAGCTCCTCACGATGGAATTCGCCTGCCTCGCCGAAGCTCAGCTCGCGGACGAGGTCGGGGGTGGTCAAGACGTAGGCCGGTCGCGGGCCGAGGTAGATCCGGACGATCGGGCCGACCTCGGCCAGCGACGTCACGAAGGTCAGCCCGTCGCGTAGCGCGGTGATGCTGTGCCCGAGCAGGGGAAGCCGCCGAGGGGCGGTGGGAACATTGGGGACAGACTGCGCCATAGCGTGTTTCGTGCTTCTTGTGAGATCGGTGTAGATCGAGAGGATGACTTCGGTGAGGTGTGACTGCCGCGCGGAATCGTCGCGGTCGCTGAGCGCCTTACGCATCGGCAGCAACTGCGCGCGGTCCTCGGCGAGTTCGCGCAGCGCCTCGGTGATCGCCGCGATCGAGGGGTTGCGAGTGCAGACACCGCCCCCGTCGGGGACCGTCTCGGCCAGATCCGGATCGCAGTAGACGACAGGCAGTCGCATCGCCGCCGCCTCCAGCAGCGCCATGCCCTGCGTATCGAAACCTGAAGAGGGAAAGAGCAATACGTCGTGCCTCGCCATCTCGGCCAGGCATTCCGCCTGTCCGACCGCTCCATGTAGTCGGACTCGGTCGCCGAGACAGTCGCTGTCGATCGCCGCATGCGCCTGATCCCACAGGTCGCCGGTGCCGTAGATGTCGAACGTGCAGTTCTCGACGAGCCGCACCGCCGCGATGGCCTCCAACAGTCGTTTCTCGCCGGAAAGCCTGGCGCACCAGAGCACCCGAAGTGGCGTCGCTGCGGAGTGCGACGGCGTCATACCGACCGGCGCGGTGGCGCCGTTCACGGCGAGCCGGGCACCGTCGAGCAACCCGTCGTCAATTCCGTTGGAGATCACCCGAATCGGGCGGGTGAGTCCGTGCGCGATGATCCGTTCGGCGAAATGCTCGGTCGGCACGATGACGTGATCGGCCGCCTGTGCCTGGGCCACCATGGTGCGCCACGCGTGCCTGGCCGCCCTGGATTCGTCGGTGCGCGGCATCCGTCCGCGATGGGAAACGAAGCGGCCGTGCAGCGCGCGCATGCTGAGCGCCGAAACATAGGGCGCGGGGGAGGTGTGCGCGATGAAGACGTCGTCGCGGCTGTGCACGGTGTGCACCACCGGGATGCCGTGGCGGCGGGCCGCGCGCAGGCCTGCGATGGCAACCCCGTACGTGGTTTGGGTGTGCACGACATCGATCGGCCCGCGTTCGGCGAAGACCGCATCGATCAGCCGTGCGTTCGCCGGGGTCGGCAACACCATGGCGAATCCGTTCACCGCGAGACCCGCGAGTGCGGAAAGAACCACCAGGTCTTCGTCCGGTTCGGTAGATTCCGGCGTGGGCGCGGTGAATACGGTAACGCGATGGCCGAGCCGCTCCAGCCCGCGACGCTGGGCATGTACCGAGGTCTGGATCCCGCCGAGGGTGGCGGGATGGAAGTCGGTGAACAGCGCGACGTGCATGGGACCACGGTACGGACATGGGACATCTCATGAGCGCCAATCGTGTGGCGCTCGTCGGGTTGCCCGACGAGTACAGGAGCAGGCATGAAAGTGGCGATTCCGCTGACCGGCACCCGCGGTGACGTGCAGCCCGCGGTGGCGCTCGGGCTGGAGCTGCGCAGGCGCGGCCATGACGTGTTCGTCGGCGCGCCGCCGAACCTGGTCGACTTCGCGACCCGCACCGGGTTGGCCGCGGTGCGTTGCGGGCCGGACGTTCAGCAGCTCTATTCCTCCGACGCGGGCCAACGTGCGTTGGCGGCGGGCAGCAGCTTCCGGCTGATGCAGCTGGTCGGCAAGCAGATGGCCGACTATGCCGAGCAGATGAACCGCGAGGTCATCGGCGTCTGCGAGGGCGCGGACGTGATCGTGTCGACCATGCTCACCGAGGACAGGGCCGCCTCGGTGGCCGAGGCGATGCGGGTTCCGATGGTGACGCTGCACGGCTTTCCGTGTCGGCAGAACTCCGTCTACCCGTTTCCCGGCGCGCTGCCCTCGCACTGGCAGCCGCCGGGCGCGGTGAACAAGGCCACCTGGTTGCTCGCCGAGAACCTGCGCCGCGTGGTCTTCATGCGGTACCTGAACCAGCTCCGCGCCGAACTCGGCCTGCCGCGCTCGGCCGCAAGTCCCGCCGCCGTGCTCGACCGCAAAGGCGTGCCCGAGGTGCAGATCTACGACCGCGCGCTGGTGCCGGGGCTGGCCGAGGAGTGGGGCGAGCGCAGGCCGATCGTCGGGTTCTTGCCCTTGGAGCGCACGGCCCGCGAAGCACTCGGCGAGCTGGCCGCCGACCACGGCGAGGTGATCGCGTGGATCTCCGAGGGCGCGCCGCCGGTGTATTTCGGCTTCGGCAGCATGCCCATCCGGGACACCCGCAGCGTGCTGACCATGGTCGAGCAGGTGTGCGACCAGCTCGGCATCCGCGGGCTGGTCAGCGCGGGCTGGAGCGACCTGGCTGCCGCCGACGCGCAGACCGGTGCGCGGGTGAAGGTGGTCGGCCCGCTCGCGCACGACATCGTCTTCCCGGTGTGCGCCGCCGCCGTGCACCACGGCGGTGTCGGCACCACCTTCGAAAGTCTGCGGGCAGGCTTACCGACCATGGTCTGTTCGGTGTCGTTCGACCAGCCGATGTGGGGCGGCCAGGTCGAGCGCCTCGGCGTCGGTTCGCACGTCAGCTTCCAGAAACTCGACCGCGACAAGCTGGCCGCCGGTATCGGCACGCTGCTCACGGAAGGCACCGCACAACGCGTGAAAGCCCTTGCCGCAGAGCTGCAATCGAACGCCAACGCGACCTCGCGCACCGCCGACATCATCGAAGACGCCGCGAACACCAAGGCATGAACCGGCTGGCCGTGGCGCTTGCTGACTCGTCGGTGATGTTCCGCCGTGCGCTGCGGCACACGATGCGCAGCAAGGACACGCTGCTGATCTCGATGCTGCTTCCGGTGTTGATCATGCTGCTGTTCGTCTACGTGTTCGGCGGCGCGATCCAGGTGGACGGGCCATACCTCGACTACGTCATTCCCGGAATCATCCTGCTGTGCACCGGCTTCGGCGCATCGATCACCGCGACCGCGGTGGCAACCGATCTGCGCACCGGGGCGGTGGATCGATTCCGCACCCTGCCGATGTTCCGCCAGGCGCTGCTGGCCGGGCACGCGGGGGAGGGGATGCTGCGCAACATGGTCGCCGTCGCTCTTGTTTTCGCGGTCGGCGTGATTCTCGGATTTCGTTCTGGTGCGGGTCTTTCCGCCTGGCTGCTGGCGCTGTTGGTGATCGTGCTCTTCGTCACCGCGATCACCTGGATCGCGGTGGCACTCGGCCTGCTCGCCCAAAACCCGGAGGCGGCAGGTGGATTCACCTACGCGATCATGTTCATTCCCTACATCAGCAGCGCCTTCGTGCCCACCGCAACGATGCCCTCCTGGCTACGCGGCTTCGCCGAACACCAGCCGGCCACCCCGGTGATCGACACGATCCGTGCCCTGCTCACCACCGCAGGGTCAGCAAGCAGCACAGCGTCGGCGGTGTTCTGGTCCATAGGCCTCGCGGTCCTCGGATACCTCTGTGCCACCGCTCTTTTCGCGCAGCGCGCCAAGACCTGACGTCGCCAGGATTCGCACCCCTTCTGCGGATCCGCACCCGTTCCAGCCGCCCGGAACCAGTGCGGATCAACGGAAAGGGTGCGAATCCGGTCCGTGATCTTGAACTCCCGAAACCCGGGGCTAGGCGGATGGGTCCGGTCGTGCCCGTTCGCGCTCTGCGGCGGTGGCGAGGTAGTCGCCGAGTTCGCGGCGCAGCGTGACGTCGAGGGAGCGCGCGAGCGTGGAGTGCACCGAGGCGACGGCGAGCTCGCGCATCTTGCTCAACATCGTTGTGGTTTCCGCGATTTCGCTGCTGGTGTCGGGCAGCCAGCCTGCGCCGTGCTCGTCGATGATGTGCTGCTTGGCGGCGGTGATCATGATGTGGGCGATGTCATCGATCCGGTCGGCCACCTTGGCATATATCTCGATGAGCATGCGCAGCTCGATGCCGTACTCGTGCAGCTCGGCGAACGAGGTGAGCAGCTGGGTGTCGGTGAACACCACCGTGTCACCCTCCAGCCGGACCAGTTTCATCTCGCGCAGCCGATCGACCAGCTCGTCGGCCTCGGCGCCGAGGATGGTCCCGATCAGCTCGCGCGGCACCTCGAAGGTTTCGTCCTTGGCCCACGACGCCGTCACCGCATGCTGGAGGCCGAGCACCTCGGTGAGGTCCTTGCCGGTTTCCCAGCTGGTGATGAAGTCGCCGATGTGTGCGGTGGTGAACCCGCGCTGCAGCAGCGCGTCGATCAGCCGCAGCCGCTCGAGGTGGGAATTGTCGTAGATGCTAGCCCGGCCGTCCTTGCCGACCGGCGGGGGCAGCAGTCCACGTTCCTGGTACGCCCGCACATTGCGGGTGGTGGTGCCCGCCGCGCGCGCGAGGTCATCGATCCGGTATTCCATCGATTCCGCCTCCTCGCTCACCGCGGCGCCGGGTTGCCGACGGCCGAACAGCACGGTCGTGTGAACGACCGATTCTATAACCATGACCGTCGGCACCCGTCATCTAGGAAACCGCCGCGATCCGGCGCCTCCGCACGCTCGGTCCCGACGCCACGACCGTGTAGTCGGCCAGGTCGACGGTCCGCAACTGGTTCACGTACTGCGTCGCGAATCCCGGATACATCGTCGCGTTGAACCCGTCCTCGGTGAGGTACCAACTGCGGCAGCCCGAATTCCAGGTGGTGCTGGTGAGCCTGCGCTGCATGCCCGCGTTGTAGCGATCCTGCCGATCCTGGCGCACGTCGAGCATCCGCAGGTCCTGCTTCAGGATGGTGCCGATCGCGCTGACCAGGTAGTCGATCTGCGCTTCCATGTACACCAGCGCCGAGTTGTGGCCCGGCCCCGAGTTCGGCCCGAACGTGAGGAACATGTTCGGGTAGCCCGACACCGCAATGCTTTTGAACGCGTACGCGCCGCGCGACCACTCTTCGGCGAGCACCCGCCCGTCCCTGCCGACGACCGGAATCGGGGTGCCCGTCTTGGACACGTCGAAGCCGGTGGCGAAGACGATGCAATCGGCTTGGTGCTCAACGCCTTCCGAGGTGCGGATGCCGTGCTCGGAAAGCTTGGCGATGGGCCAGGTGATCAACTTGCAGTTGTCCCGCTGCAGCGCAGGGTAGTAGTCGTCGGTCATCAGCAGTCGCTTGCAGCCTGCCCGGAAGTCGGGCGTCAGCTGCCGCCGCAGCCAGGGATCCTTGACCTGCCTGCGCAATTGGGCGCGCCCGACCAGCTCGACCACTCTGGTCAGCGGCGTGTTCCACACGACGCCGAGGGCAACTGACTCGTGCCCGTAGAACCAGGCTTGCCGGGCCAGCTGTTCGGCGGCGGGCACCCGGCGGTAGATCTCCTTGGTCACCGAGTTGGTGCGCCGGTTCACCCTGGGCAGTACCCAACCCGGCGTGCGCTGGAAGACCTTGACCGAGGCTGCCTTATCGACCAGCTCGGGGATGATCTGCACCGCGCTGGCGCCGGTGCCGACGACCGCGACCTTCTTGCCGGTGAAGTCGTAATCGTGATCCCAACGGGCACTGTGGATCTTGTGCCCGGTGTACTCCTCGATCCCGCGAATGTTCGGAAAGCTGGCATTGGCAAGGGGTCCGGAGGCCAGCACCACCGTGCGCGCATGCACCGTGTCGGCACGGCCCTCGATCGAGATCGCCCAGCGCCCGGTCGGCTCGTCGAAGACGATTCCGGTGACATTGTGGCCGAACCGGAAATGCGGTCCGAGGCCGAACTCCGCCGCCATCGTCTCGATATAGCCGAGGATTTCGTCGCTACCGGAGTAGGTGTGCGACCAGCCCGGGTTCGGGGCGAAACTGTAGGAGTAGAGCCGCGACGGAATGTCGCACGCCGCACCGGGATAGGTGTTGTCGCGCCAGGTGCCGCCGATCGCGTCGCCGCGTTCGAAGATGGCGAAATCGTCGATGCCCTGTTGGCGCAGGCGGATCGCGGTGCCGATGCCCGCGAACCCGCCGCCGATGACGGCGACGTCGAGTGTCGTGTCGGTCTTGGTCATCCGTGTCACGCCGCCGGCTCGTAGGTCACTTCTTTGACCCAGGTCGGGTCCCTGCGCAGCAGCGCCTTCGGCACCCGGCCGGTGATCTTCACCAGCGCGTCGGCCACCAGGTGGTAGGGGTGGCCGCGGTCGATCACCCACCCGCCGTGCATCTTCACCAGCTGATACATCGGCAGCCTGCGCGCGAACTCGCTGCGCTCACCCACATTGGCGTAGCGCTTGAGCGCGGCGTACAGCTTCTCCTCGTCGACACCCATCTCGACGATGTTGTCGCGCATCTTGTTCAGCAGCGGCACATAGCTCAGCACGCCGATGATCAGCGACGGCTTCAGCCAGCCGCCGACGAGATCGATGGCGAGCTTGCGCGTCTCCGAGTGCCCGAGCAGATCCATCACCGCGAAATCGACGGCCAGATGCCGGGATTCGTCGTTGTTGATCTTCTTGAACGCTTCCTGGCAGATCGGGTCCTCGATCTCGTCCATGATGAACTTGATCAGCGCACCGTCCAGCGCCACCTCGAGCATCGGGATCACGGTGCCGAGGAACGACAGCGACATGCCGTCGGCGTACTTGTCCAGGAAGTCGATCACCAGCTTGACGTTCACGTTCGGCTGCGGGATCTCGTCGCCGTCGAGCATGCCCCAGCGCCGCATCAGCGCCAGTTCGGCGTTGGCGTGCCGCTGCTCCTCGGCGTGGAAGTAGCGGTAGATCTCGCGCAGCGTTTCGGTGGGCGCCTTCTTCGCCATGGCGGCGAACCCGCGCGCGCCGACGTTCTCGATCCACATCAGATCGGCCATGAACGGCTTGAGCTTGGCGTGCAGTTCGGGCGAGATCGTCTCGGCGCCCGGTGCGTCCCAGTCGATATCGGCCAAGGCCCACTGGCGGTCCTTGATCTTGGCGAGCATGTCGTCGAAGTCCATCGCGATGGCCATGTCAGACTCCTGTCTTGTCGGTGACCGACGTGCGGTCATTGGCGGTCGAGTTGTCCTGGGGCAGTAGCCGATCCAAGAGTCCGAGGGCATAGGTGTATTGCGCGGGGAAGTACCGCTTGAGCCGCCAGACGATGTGGGCGTCCAGCTGCGGCAGCACATACAGCTGGCCGCGGTCGTGCGCGTCGAGCGTGGTGCGCGCGACATGATCGGGGGAGAAGCCGGTCCAGCGCATCAGGGTGTCGGCAAGTCGCGCCGACTCCGTGGTGATCCGGCCGTCCTTGGCCACATTGGTTTTCACGAAGGTCGGGCACAGCACGGTGACCGCGACGCCGGTGCCGCTGAGCTCGGCCGCCATCGTTTCCGACAGCGACATGACGCCCGCCTTGGACACGTTGTAGACGGCCATCGAGGGTGCGGCGGCGAACCCGGCGGCGGAGGCGACATTGATGATGCCGCCGCGGCGGGCGGCGCGCAGCTGCGGAGTGAAGACCTCACAGCCGTGCACCACACCCCACAGATTGATGCCGAGCGCCCACTCCCAGTCGTCGAATCCGACCTCGCCGACGTGCTTTCCACCGATGCCGACACCGGCGTTGTTGACCACCAGGGTCACCGGGCGTTCGAACAGCGATTCCGCAAAGCGCGCAAGGTTTTCCACGTCTTCGCGGTGGGCGACATCGCAGCGGAAGGCGTGTGCGACGCCGGGATGCTTGCGTTCGATCATGGCGACGGTCTGGTCGGCCCGCGCCTCGTTGATGTCGGCGCAGATCACCTGCCCGCCACGGTTCGCGATCTCCAGCGCGAAGGCGCGGCCGATGCCGCTGCCCGCGCCGGTGACCACCGCACGGGCGCCGTGTGTGCGCCGTACGCGGTTGCCGAAGGGCAGTACGTTTTCCAGTCCGAACATTGTCAGCTCACCTTCTCCGAGGCCGGGCGGTAATCCAGTGCGTCGCACAGGAAGTCGGCGGCGCGACGCAGGGCATGGTCGGCTTCGGGCACCAGCATCGGCAGCGCCTGGAAGACGTGCATCTGGCCGGGCCACACCTCCAGTTCGCAGCTGCCGCCCGCGGCGCGCACCAGATCGCACAGCGCGCGTGCGTCAGCGCGCAGCATCTCGGTGCCGCCGACTTGCACCAACATCGGCGGCAGGTCGATGCCTGCGGGCACGGTCAGCCGCAACCGCGGCGCGTCGGCGGGCAGTCCCCTGGTGTATTCCAACGGCATTCGGCTCGCCGCTTTCGCGGAGATGAGCGGATCACGTTGGCGCCGTTCCTGTTCGGCGGCGAGGCCGAGAGTCAGGTCGAGCAGTGGAGAGAACAGCGTCACCGCTGCGGGCTGCGGCAGCTTGCGGGCGGCGTTCTCGACGAGCAGGTCGAGTGCCAGATGTCCGCCCGCCGAGTCGCCTGCGATGACCACGTTGTGCCCGGGGTAGCCCTGGTCGAGCAACCACCGGTATCCGGCCTCGATATCGTCGGCCGCGGCCGGGAAGCGATGCTCGGGGGCCAGCCGGTAGTCGACGACGAAGACCGGGAGTCCGGTCTTGCGGGACAGCTGCGCGGCCAGCCCGCGGTGCGTGCGCGCCGAGCAGATGACGTAGGCGCTGCCGTGGAGGTAGTAGATCGCGCGGGTGCCGAAGGAGACGCCTGCCGCGCGGACCCATTCGCCGCGCACCTGTCCCGAACGGACCGGGTTGACGATGGTGCCGGGCGGGACGGGACCACCGATAGCCATGAAGGTGGCGACGAGCTTGCGGGCGAACCACACCCCCGGAGCGTTCATCGGCACCGCGTTGTTCAGCGGGCGCAAGCTGAGCCGGGTGGTGGCCGCGGCCAGGGTGGCGCGCGCCGAGGGGCTGGTGGGAACGCCGGGGACCGAGGTCCTCGTTGACCTTGTCATGCGCTCAGAATCATCGATGAATGTGCCAGTTGTCAATGGCACATTTATTGCAGGCTGATTGCGATCCGGGTTGACCTGCGACAACGCCCGCGGCACCGGAGGGTGTCGCGGGCGTCGGGGGAATGTCGGGCGTCAGGAGATGGTCGGGTGTTGGGGACGCTCGAGCGTCAGGAGATGGGTCGGACGTCAGGGATGCTCGAGCTTCAGGGGATGGTCGAGCGTCAGGGGCCGGGCGTCAGTAACCGAGATTCGGGTCGATGGGGGCGATCAGATCTTTGCCGTCGGCGAACAGTCGCACGTTGGCGCCGACGTGGTCGGCGAACGCGGCAAGACGCAGCTGCGGTGGATTCGAATCATGCGGCGTGACAATGGCATTCGGCAGCACCCAGAGGGGATGACCGTCGGGGAGCGGCTCCGGATCGGTGACGTCGAGGCCCGCGCCCGCGATGGTGCCCGAGGCGAGCGCCGTCACCAAGGCATCGGTGTCGATGAGACTGCCGCGGGCAATGTTGATCACCCATGAGGACGGCTTCAGCCTGGCGAGCACGTCCGCGTCGATGAGATGTCGGGTGGCTGCGGTGGCGGGCGCCGCGATCACGACGTGATCGGTGCGCGGCCAGACCCGGGCCAGGTTTTCGGTGGCGATCGTCTCGATCGTGTCCGGGATGCCGGGGCCGGTCACCGCACGTCCGGAGCGATTGACGGCGATCACGTGCGCCCCGAGCGGGGTCAGCATGGGGATCAGCGCCCGGCCGATGCCGCCCGCGCCGACGATGGTCACGGTCTTGCCGCGCAGCGAGCCGATATGCGGGATGAAATCCTGCTGCCGCCAGCGTCCCGCCCGCAGATGCTCGGGCAGATACCGCACTCCCGCCAACAGCAGCATCAGCGCGTGCTCAGCGACGCTGGCGGCGAAAGCGCCTGCGGCAGAAGTGAACAGCACCTTGGGATGCTTGGCGATAACACCCGAGGCGAACCATTCCTCGACACCAGCCGCGGGCAATTGCACCCATTCGATCCCGGCGGGCAGCTCATCGGGGAACTGGCCAGGAGTGCCCACCCAGATCAGCCCGCTCGCCTCGGTCAGCTCGGCCACCACGCCGCCATTGTCGACGACGGCCTTCTCGATCAACGTCGGAGGCGGGTCGGCCGGACCAATCGCGATCGGTACCAGCGGTCGATCCATCACGGCCTCCTCCAGAACTGTCACAAGGCGCCGACTGCAGCGCCGAAGCGACGTTAGCACCGCCCGCACGCTCGACTTTTCGACCCCGGGCAGGTGATCTGACCGGCTGGTATGCATGCCGCGAGGGCGACGGGAACGCGGCAAATCGGCCACCAGCTCCGCGCGGTTCGGCCTCGTCCTCGCGCGTCGCGCTCGGCTTCGCTTCAGGCAGCGCTCAGCACCACTGGATCCAAGCGCGTGAGTCAGTCCTCGTCGAGGTCGGTTTGCTCGTCCAGTTCGGCGTCGACCTTGTCGCGGTCGGCCCACTCCAGCAGCTGGTCGATGTGGAAGACCGCGTCATCGATACCTGCGTGCAGGTCGCCCAGTTCGGCGAAGCGGGCGGGGACGGTTTTGATGGTGAAATCGCGAGGGTCGACATCGGGGACCTCGTCCCAGCGGATCGGCGTGGAGACGGTGGCGCTCGGGACGCCGCGGACCGAGTAGGCGGCCGCGATGGTGTGGTCGCGGGCGTTCTGGTTGTAGTCGACGAACAGCATCGCCGGGTCGCGGTCCTTACGCCACCAGGTGGTGGTCACGTCGTCGGGGACGCGGCGTTCGACCTCGCGGGCAAAGGCGAGCGCCGCGCGCCGCACCTCCTTGAAACCCCACTGCGGCGCGATCCGGACGTAAACGTGTAAACCCTTGCCGCCGGACGTTTTCGGCCAACCGACCGCGCCCAGATCATCCAGCACCTCATGGACCACACCCGCGACCCGCTGCACCCGCGACCACGGGCAATCCGGCATCGGATCCAGGTCGATGCGCCACTCGTCGGGGCTCTCGGTGTCGGCGGCGCGCGAATTCCACGGGTGGAACTCGACCGTCGACATCTGCACCGCCCAGATCACGTCGGCCAGCTCGTGCACGCAGAGCTCGTCGGCATGCCTGCCGTAGCGCGGAAAGAAGACGCGCACCGTCGGAATCCACTCGGGCGCGCCCGCGGGCAGGCGCTTCTGGTGCACCTTGTCCCCGGCCAGCCCCTTCGGGAAGCGGTGCAGCATGCACGGCCGGTCCTGCAGCGCCCGCACGATGCCGTCGCCAACGCTGAGGTAGTACTGCACCAGGTCGAGCTTGGTCGCGCCGGTCTCCGGGAAGTACACCCGGTCCGGGTTGGAGATCCGGACTGTGCGGTCGCCGACATCCAATTCGATGGCCGACGCCGCAGACTTGCTGGCCACTCGTCCGACCCTAGTGCACGTCGGGTGAACAAGCTTCGGAATGTGCGGCGTTCTGGTATGCATATGAGTATGAGCAAGGCGACGCGCGTGACCGTGACGCTGGATCCGCAGGTAGCCGAATGGGCGAAACAGGCGGCTGACCGGCAGAACCGCAGCCTGTCCTCGGTCATCAACGCCTCGCTGCGCACCGCGCTCGTGCACGACAGCCTCGCCAAACTGCCGGTCGACGACGAGGCCGAACGCGCCGCCGCCTATGTCGACGTGAGTCTCAACGAGGCGGCCGAAACCCACGCCCGCCGCAACCGCGGCGCGGCATGAGACGCGGTCAGATCTGGCGTTATTCCCCCACCCTGAGCGACGGAACACCCCTGCCGAGACGCATCTCGGTCGTGCTGGTCTCCGACTCGGCGGTGATCACCTCGCCCTACCGTTGGCTGCACGTCGTCCCGCTCCGCGACGCGGACCCCGGGCATGTGCTGGCGACGTACACCGAACACGGCTGGGCCGACACCCTCGAACTCCACCGCGCCTACCGGCCCTGGCTCACCGAGCAGCTCGGCGAGCTGACCGCGACGGAAGGCGAGTCGCTGGATGCCCGCCTGCGTGCGACATTGAGTCTGTGAGTGGGGCCGAGGTCCACACACGGCGGTCCGAGCATGGCTCGACCGGGCCGTTCCGATGCTCGACCTTACGAGACTAATTGGGCCACAACGCAATAGACTGCCGATGCGATTCAGGCGGGCTCGTCATCGCGCAAGACCCCTCGCTCGCGCGATGACGAGGTCGCCAGTTGTCATGTGGCGGTGTGCATCGCGGTGAAGGCCAGTAGGGGTACAGCGGTCTGCGGCGGATCCTCGAGCATCGGCGAATGTCCGACGCCGGACAGCATCTCGACCTTCGCGCCGGGCACGGCAAGGTACTCGGCGGCCGACGAGGGGCGCCAGCGCCGATCGTCCGCGCCGAACAACACCAGCAGTGGTGTGCCGAGAACCGCGAGTCGCTCAGGGAGCGGCCGCTGTTCGAGATACGCGGTGGACGCCTGCATCGCAGCGGCGAATGCGTGGAACGGCATGCCGCGCACGTCATCGATGAGCTGCTGGGGAATCTGGTAACCCGCGCGGCTGAACGCGGAATCCATTGCCGCACGGAGCTGATCGTCGGTCAGGTTCGGCCACTGCGCGGGATCGATAGCCAACTGCGGTGCGATGAACGCATCCAAGCGAGGGCCGGTATTGATGAGCACCAGCGCGCACACCAGGTCGGGCCGTTGCTCCGCGACAGCCGTGGCAACCGAGCCTCCGGTGGAGTGGCCGACAATGAGGGCGCGCTCGACACCGAGCTGATCCAACGCCGCACCGACTCGGCTCGCCTGCCTCGGAAGCTCGTACCCGCCGCCCGCAGGCTTCGCCGACCGACCATGTCCGAGGAGATCGATCCGGATGACGCGATATTTCTCGGTCAGCAACGGGACCAACGGATCCCACGAGTGGGTCGACGTAGCGAACCCATGGATGAGCGCCAGCGCCGGAGCGGTCCGGGGCCCGTCCTGGCTTACATGGATATCGCCGCCGTCCAAGGGCAGCATCGAATCCTCGGTATTCCCAGTGTCTTTCACGCCCAACTCCGCGTCCTGAATAGTCATTGATCCACTGTCGCCGACAGCGCACCTCGTGGCTTGTACAAATGTTCCCTTGGTGGGCCGCCTGGTCGGATGTCGGCGCCGACCGTGTCGAGGCCGCGCCGGGTCTCAGCGGCCTGACTGTCCATAGTCCGCAGGTGCCGAGCAGGTCGGCGTCGAAACCCAGCTGGCGCCGCCAAGTGCTGGATCGCCGGACGGCTTCGTCGTCGCGGAGATAACCCAGGCGTCGGCTCCTCCGCCGTGCAAGGCGACGATTTGGCCCGGATGCATCCGGCTGGGTCTTCGATACAGGCCCTAGCATGGATGTATGCGGCCGTTTGTGGATGACCGTGCTGCTATGGCGATGTGGGACATCGCTTCCCCGGCGCGGCCGAGCCGTGTGCCTGGGGTCACGATGGCCGGGTTCCGTGATCGGGGTGTGGCGCCGATCGACCAGCTGCTGGTCCCGCATCCTGCCTTGACGTTGGTGCTCGATTTCGGTGCGGGCCAGCCCATCGTGGATGACGCGGCGGGGCAACAGTATCGAGGAAGTATGGTCGCTGGGCTCGGACTCGGCGGCGCGGTCCGAGGGCACGGCGAGAACATCCAGTGCGTGCAGATTCGTCTGTCACCTGTTGTCGCACAAGCGGTTCTGGGTGTCGGCCCGGCGGATCTGGACGGAGCCGTCGTAGCGCTCGACGACCTGTGGGGCCGCGAGGCGGCACGAATCCGCGAGCGGCTGAGTGACGCTACCTCGTGGGCGGACCGTTTCGAGCTGGCGGACACGTTGCTTGCCCGTCGATACGCTGCGGGATCATCGATCGACGCGCCGGTGGCCTGGGCCTGGCATCGTATTGTCGCCAGCCGCGGCCTGATCCGCATCGACCAACTGGCCACCGAACTCGGCTGGAGCCGCAAACGCCTGTGGTCCCGATTCCACGCACAGATCGGCCAACCACCTAAGCCCGCCGCCAGATTGGTCCGCTTCGATCGCGCCGCCCACCGCCTGGTCGCCGGCCACAACGCGGCCAGCGTCGCGGCCGACGCCGGCTACACCGACCAATCACACCTGCACCGAGATGTCCTGGCGTTCACCGGCATAACCCCCGCCGCCATCGCCGCCGAACCCTTCCTGACCGTCGACGACCTCGCATGGCCAACCGCCACCCAAGCCGCCCGCACCTGACGGGCGATGCTGTCCCGTCCGTTGCGTGCCGCGCCAACTACCGCACGGCACCCACCTTCCGCTTGGTAGCCACAGCCCCATTCAGGAATCGAGAAACTCGACGAGCAACGGCACCAGCGTCGCTGGGCGGTCGAGAGGGATGATGTGGCCGCAGTCCTCGATCAAGTGCCCGGTCAGGGTGTCGGCGATGGGATGGAGCTGGTTTTCGAGTGCGGTTCCGACCGGGTGGGATCCGATGGCCATGGTCGGCACGGTGAGCCGGGCGGTGTCGGCAGCCTGCCGGATCTGCTCAGCACTGGTGGGCATCGACCGGTAGTAGGAGAAGGCGCACCGCAAGGAATCGGTGCCGGTGTAGGCGGCGACGAAGGCATCGCGGGTTTGCGCGGGTATGCCGCGACCCTGGGTGCCAGTCGCCAGAAACCAGTCGAGGTACTCGGATTCGTTTCCGGCAACGACTTTTTCGGCAAGACCCGGCACTGCGTGAAACCCGAACCACCAGGGCGGCCCACCGGCCAGAAAGGTTTCGGCACCGGGCAGCGTGCCCAGCAGCGATTCCATGAGCACCAGACGGTTGACTCGCTCGGGCCGCCGCATCGCCAGGAGGAATGCCGGGGGAGCACCGGCATCGATCGCGACGACGGAGGCGCTGGTTTCACCCAAGGCGTCGAGCAGCCCCTCGGCGTCGGCGGCAAGGGCGCCCGCGTCGTAGCCGTCCCGTGCTCGTGTGCTGGCGCCGAGGCCGCGCAGGTCCGGCGCGATCACCCGATGGCGTTGCGCGAGTGGGCCCATCACCTCGCGCCACAGCTGCCAGGTGTGTGGAAAGCCGTGCAGCAGTAGGACTGCCGGTCCGATTCCTGCGATCGCTACATTCGCTTCGATCCCGTTGGTTGCCACCATCCGTACGGTGAGATCTGGCAGTTCGTGAGACATTCGATCCTCCGCTGGCTGGTTACCAATAGTTACTAGCTGACCGTAGGTAACCTCAGGTAACCTGCCAAGAAGGCACTTTCGAGACAGGTGGTGAGCCCCAGGTGACTACCCGACCCAGCACAGGCCAGCGCGGGGATCTGTTCGCTCCGGGCTGCCCGACCCGCCAGCTACTGGATCGGCTCGGCACCAAATGGGTGTCCATGGTGGTGAAACTGCTCGCCGAGGCCGCGCCCGACGAGGTGCGCTTCGCCGAACTGCAGCGTCGGATGCCCGGCGTATCACAGAAGATGCTGTCGGTGACCCTGCAAAGCCTGTCCCGCGACGGGCTGGTCGCCCGCCGCGTCGAACCCACCGTCCCCCCGCGCGTTCACTATCGCCTCACCGATCTCGGACTCTCCCTGGAAACCCCGCTGGCCGCTCTGCGGGCGTGGGCGGAGGAACACATGGCCGAGATCGACGCCGCCGCAAACCCTCCGGACCACGCATGACCTCATCGAGAACCCTCCACGACTCTGTCCTGTCGATCTAGATCGCTGTCAAGTCCGCCAGCAGAAAGATCCGTCGCATCCTGGCACCAAACCTGCGTGATCGGCCCTCGAAACCTCCGCTGGCTGACACGTATATCGCCACGAGGGTGCGTTCGGGCGCCTGCGGGTCACGTTTCGGTCGGACAAAGATGGGTCGCGGATCCCGTCGGACTTGACATCCGGCGAGTTCCATCGAGGAGGTCGCTTGCAACTCCTTCTTCGCCAGCCGCGAACACCGACGACACCCACCCACCGGGCGCTCACACTGGACCGCATGATGCGAAAACTTCTCCGAGCGCTGCGAAGACTCGTGGGCGGCAAGGTAACCGGCGGCGGTGGCCGCCCCGACTCCGAAGGCGGCGGCAGCGCAGGCGTCCGCGAACCCCGCCGCCCCCTACCTCCCGACACCCACCTGGGTGCCACCCGCCACCCCGACCCAGACCCCCAATCCGTCAACCTCCCCGACCCCCGCCAATAACCAGCCTCCCGCCCAAACCCAAACCCTCGCTGGCTGACTGGCTGACTGGCTGACTGGCTGACTGGCTGACTGGCTGACTGGCTGACTGGCGACCACCGCGCATAGCCAACCCAGCCCAAATGTCAAGCCCCACAATCGATCCACCGCACGACCTCTTGCCGCTCATCCTCCCGCTGAGCGAGATATCAAGCCGCCCAATGCGCTGCGCCCACTCAATGCCGCATGCCTCCACGCGCCGTTCTGGAGTTGGTCGTCTGATCACGAGGCACTGGTGGCGGCATCGCCCGAGTAGCCCCCGCCACCAGTGCCCTCTCGATCAGAAACCACCACCTGTGCTCCCACATGCCGGGATCGCGGGTCTCCCCGAGGCCGGCACTAGTGGCTAGGCGTGCCTCAACACCGAAATCCGCACTCCTTCTGTGCGTGCGCACGGGGTATGGAGTTGGTCGTCTGATCACGGTGTACTGGTGTAGGCATCGCCCGAGCTGCCACCTGCACCAGTACCCCCTCGGCACAAAACACCCCACCCAATCCCAGATACCGAGATTGCTGGCCTCCCCCAACACCGGCCTCCGCAGCCGGTGTCACGTCAACGCCGAAATGCGCACTCGTACTGTCCATCGGCACACCTTCTAGCAGCCCAGAACCAGTGCGAATCCACAGAACGAGTGCGAATTCGAGTCTTCGATCTTGAAACCCCAGCAGCCGCACACCTCCTGTCTTCCCGCACACGATCTGGCTAGCAAAATCGTGTGCGGAAAGACAGAAAGTGTGCGGATGAGAGTCTTTGATCTTGAATCTCTGTCTTTGATCTTGAAAGTTCTCGAGACGGGAGCACAGCCAAGTGACCCGGCTGGGACAAGACGACGGGTGATCGACTGCGGAGGTCAGCCGGGTACGGCAGGCGAAGCGACCACGCTAATCCGGTGCACACACCGAGATGCCGTACTCACAGGAGACCGTGGAGTCGGGGAAATCTTTGCCTTCGCCGAGCCCAAAGCGGCACGGTGTCAGACCAACCCAGCCCGGACGGACGCGGCTTTGGGCCAGTGCAGCTTTCGTAGGGCGGGTTGCGTTTGGGGTGGTGGTTTATCCGCTGGTTCGACGGTTTCCTGGCGAGCGGGACAGTTTCGGGGTTTGCACTGGATAGCGTGGTGGCGTCGTGTGCCGTACCCGGCTGACCTCCGCAGTCGCTCACGCGTTCGCTCGTCCCAGGGCGGGTTGCTTGGCTGTGGTCCGGTCCAAAGATCTTTTCGGGGAAGTGATCTCGAGGGAGGTTGACGGGAGTCATATGGTGGCCGTTTTCAGGCGCACGGCAACCATAGGACTCCCGCCAACGACGGTCAGCAACCATTTCACTCCCGTCAACGGGTCAACAACCATTTCACTCCCGTCAACACGGGCGGCAACCGTCCCGGTCATCGGCCGGTGGTCCGGCTCAGCAAGCTTCACAGCGATCTTGAAGTGTTGACGTGAGAGAAAAGGTGCATGTCGCCGACACGCGTCGCACCCCCTTCTCTCACGCCGACGGGCCCAGCAACCACATCTCTCACGCCGATGCGAGCCAGCAGCCCAATCCTCGGCCGTCAACGGGGCAGCAACGGTCTCTCGGCACGGAGGTCGACAACCAGCCTTCTAACGCCAACGGGTTCAGCGACCATTCCACCTCGCGCCCGCTCACAACCCGCCCCTACCTCTCAGGCCTGACAATCCCCTCGCACGCTGGCAAGTTCGGGTGCTTTCCTCAGGCGAAGAGCAACCGCCCGCTAGGTCACCGAAGCGAGGGCAAAAGGCAGTACAGCATCAGCCCCAGCCGCGCGCAGCGCATGAGCCGCGACGGTCAGCGTCCACCCGGTATCGGAGACTGTGTCCACCAACAGAATTGGTCCATCGACATGCGTGAGATCAGGAACCTCCCACGAGTCGAACAGCCCCGCGACACGGTGCGCGGAATTGGCGGCGGACACCGGTGCTCGGTCCACGCGAATCGGCATGGTGCCGAGGTCTTGGAGCCTGCCGACCTCGGCGAGACGAGCCGCGAGGGTGGCGGTGAGCACCGGGTAGCGTGCGGATTCCAACGCCATGACCGAGGTGGGGCGGGTGCTCCAGTTCCAGTCGCGCAGCACCGCGATGCAGGCGTCGAAGACCGAATCGGGGATCGGGTCGTCGGGGGCGTCGAGGAGGGCACGCAGGCGTTGGCCCCAGCCGAGGTCGGTGAGCCTGCCGAGCACGCGACCGGTGTCGGCGCCATCGCTGATCTTGCCGGACAACGGAACTCCGAGCTTCGCCATGCCGGTCGGCCACTGCTTGCGCGGGCTCAAGTCGAGGCCGGGGCGGTCGAGCCGAGCGCGGGTCGCGGCTACGGCTGCGGCGTCCACGGTGACGTCGGGTCGGGTGCCGGTGCAGTTGTCGCAGCGCCCGCAGCCTGGTGCGTCCAGTTGTCCCGCGGACAATCCGGGATCGTCGAGTTGGCGGCGCAGGAATTCCATCCGGCAGCCGCCGGTCGACTGGTAGTCGACCATCGCTTGCTGTTCGACTTCCCGTGCGGCGGACAGCTTCTCGTAGC
The DNA here is from genome assembly GCF_043197455.1 of Nocardia sp. NPDC049149. Classification (NCBI taxonomy): domain Bacteria; kingdom Bacillati; phylum Actinomycetota; class Actinomycetes; order Mycobacteriales; family Nocardiaceae; genus Nocardia; species Nocardia sp. NPDC049149. Next base: position 418,352 of record NZ_JBICTD010000003.1, on the reverse strand, counting down.
GTTCGGTGTCGTAGGTCCACGGCTGGCCGGTGGCGAGCCAACCGCCACGCACCCGGCGCACCGCACCGTCCACGTCGAGCACCTTGAGCACCATCTCCAGGCGCGACCGGTTCAGCTCGACGAGCGGTTCCAACGCGATGGTGGACAGCGGCCGGTCGGTGTCGAGCGCGTCGAGCACCGCGCGCACGATGTGTTCGCGCGGAAACGCAACGGAGGCAAAGTAACTCCAGATCCGCGCGTCCTCGGGGCCGGGCAGCAACACCACCTCGGCGCGTTCGGTGCCACGGCCCGCACGACCGACCTGCTGGTAGTAGGCGATGGGGGAGGACGGCGCGCCGACGTGCACGACGAAGCCGAGGTCCGGCTTGTCGAAGCCCATGCCGAGCGCGGAGGTGGCGATGAGCGCCTTCACCTCGTTGTTCAGCAGCGCCTGTTCGAGCACTTCGCGTTCGGCCGGGTCGGTCTGGCCGGTGTAGGCGGCGACGGTGTGCCCGTGCGAGTTCAACACGTCGGCGAGGTCGTGCGCGGCGGCGACGGTGAGCGTGTAGACGATTCCCGAGCCGGGCATTTGGTGCAGGTGCCCGCTGAGCCAGGCGGTCCGCTCTACTGCGTCGTCGAATCGCACCACCGACAGATGCAGCGACTCGCGATCCAGGGTGCCGCGCAGCACGAGGGTGTCGGTGCCGATCTGGGTGGCGACGTCGGTGACCACCCGGTCGTTCGCGGTCGCGGTGGTGGCGAGCACTGGCACGTCCGAGCCGAGATCGGCGATGAGCGTGCGGATGCGCCGATAGTCGGGCCGGAAGTCGTGACCCCAGTCGGACACGCAGTGCGCTTCGTCGATCACCACGAGACCGGCGTCGGCGGCGAGCTTCGGCAGCACCTGGTCGCGGAAGTCCGGGTTGTTCAGTCGCTCCGGGCTGACCAGCAGCACGTCGACCTCGCCCGCCGCGACCTGAGTGTGTATCTCGTCCCATTCGGTGACATTGCCCGAATTGATGGTCGCGGCAACGACTCCCGCGCGCTGTGCGGCCGCGACCTGGTTGCGCATGAGCGCGAGCAGCGGCGACACGATGACCGTCGGCCCGCGTCCGGCACCGCGCAGCAACTTCGCCGCGATGAAGTACACCGCCGATTTGCCCCAACCGGTTCGCTGCACCACCAGCGCCCTGCGTCGCTGCACCACCAGCGCTTCGATCGCCGTCCACTGATCTTCGCGTAACCGTGCCTCGGGTCCGGCCAGCTCGCGAAGCAGGTGTTCCGCACGCTCGCGAAGATCGGGTGCGGTGAGGTCGATCGCCGGGACATCGGTCGCCGTGGTCATGCGCTCCATCGTGCCCGACGGTACCGACACGAACCGCGCTCGTCGCGCCCGCCCGCCCCGACCGCGCATGTCGCACCGGAAAGATCGTGGTGAAACGCGCTAAAGATCGTTGATATTGGGGGTCCGTCAGCACGGCGATGTGCCTTACACTGCGTGGATTGCTGCGTCGTCGCCGAGACGGACTCCGCCCTCCGGCGACGGGTTTGGGACACGGGACAACCGTCGACGCCGAGGACTAGTCGAATGAACGATTATTTGCGTTTGATTCGGGGTTGGTGGAGCGAGAGCGTCGACTATCGCTGGGTGGTGAACGCGCTCGACTCCCGGTCGGCGCTCGGTGTGATCAAGTTTGCTATCGGCGTGTGCGGTTTGGCGACCCCGTTCATCAGCATCCTGATAGTTACCTCGGCGGCAGACGAATTGAACGTCTTCACGCGAACGATGCTGTGGTGTGTCGTCGTGCTCGCGGTGGTGTGGGTGGCGCGCTGGTGGCTGCTGCCGTGGCCGAGCGTCCGGGAATCGTTGACGTTGATCGCGATCGGCGACGTGTGCATCACGGCGGTCTGCGCCCTGAGCCCCGGGTATGCCGTGCGGTCGGTCGGGATGATGCTGTTGCTGATCGTCGGCGTCTATGTCAGCGCCTTCCACACACCCCGGATCTTGGCGGTGCACACGGCGTGGTCGTTGGCCTCGGCGGTGACGTTGGCGGTGCCGCTGTTCGGTGTCGGCGACTCGGTGTCGGCGACGATCATGATTCTCGGCATGATCGCGGCCACGGTGGTGCCGCCCGGCCTGCAGTTCTGCTACTGGGTGCTGCGCGACGACATGCTGGCCGATCCGTTGACGACGCTGTTGAGCAGGCGCGGCTTCGAGTACCACTCCACCATGGTGGTCGGCTGCCCCGACGGGGGTCCGGTCTGCTGCATGCTGGTCGACCTGGATCGCTTCAAAGCCGTCAACGACACCTATGGGCATCACGCCGGCGACGAGGTGCTGGTGCGGACGGCCCAGCGGCTGCAGCGCACCGCGCCTGACAATTGCGTCGTGTCCCGTGTCGGCGGCGAGGAGTTCGCGATCGTCGCGCGCATGCCGGTGACGACCGCGGCCGATGTCGCCGAACGACTACGCCGCGCGGTCGCCGAACCGACGGGATCGATCTCGGTGACCGCGAGCATCGGCATCGCCGTCGCCGAAGCGGGCGTCACCGGCTACCGCCAGAGCAGGCAGTTGGTGTGGGACCTGATCCGCTGCGCGGACAGCGCGATGTACCAGGCCAAACAGCGCGGCGGCGACACGGTGGTTGTGGAGAACATCGCTGTGCTGCAAGGCATCGAGCCAACCGCGGCGTCGACCGCCCAGCCCTCTGCTTGACCGAACCAGCCGCGGCTATCCGGCGGTGTCGGCGGCGAGCGCGAGGAGCCTGGCGCGAATCAGCAGCGGCCGCTCCTCGGTGATGAAGTGACCACAGTTCGGCACCCGCTCCAACTTGTAGTCATCGGCATTCGCTGTTTCGGCGGCGGCCAGCGAATAGTGCACGGCGCCGTCGTCCACACCGAACAGCGCCCGGATCGGGACAGTGGCGCGGCGGGTCTCGCCGTGTCTGCTCCCGCGCGGCAGTTCGCGTAACAGGAAGGTCCGGTAAGTGTCGGTCGCTGCCCGCGCACAGACCGGATCGCGGAACCGATCGGCGTACGCGCGCACCACTTCTGGACCGAACTCCGCGTTGTCCGCCACGCCCTTGTCGAAGATCAACTCGAGGAACCGGGTGTGCTGATGCAGGTAGGTTCCGAAGGCGGCGACGGGCGGTTGGTACACCATGAACCGCCACAGGTGGGGCAGGAAGGTGCGCGGCGACTGCCACGGGTGCGCGATGTTCAGCACCAGGAAACCGTCGAACCGTTCCGGCGCGCGCAACACCATGAGATGGCCGATGTACCCGCCCCAGTCGTGGCCGACCAGCAGCACCCGATCCAGTCCGAGCTCGTCGAGCAACGCGAAAACATCTGAGGCGACATCCTCTTTCGCCCACCGATGCGGCGCGGGCCCCGACCAGCCGTAGCCGGGCAGATCCGGCGCGATGATCCGCAAACCGTCCGGCGGATCGGCGAGCAGATGCCGATAGGCGTAGTGATGCTGTGGCCATCCGTGCAGCGCGAGCACCGGCCTGCCGTCCGCCGGACCCGCCTCGGTCACATGGAAGCGGACTCCGCGGGCCGTGACGAAAGATCGACGTACGCCAGGAATCTCCGGCGGATCGGACGGCACGTGCGCGGTGTTCGCGCCGGAATCCTGTTGCTGCATACCCGATAGTAACCAGCCATGACCAGCGCGTGGGTCCGCTTTTCAGTACGTCACGGTCTGCCCACTCGGCGCGGCATTCGCCGCGAAATGACCATGGACGACGGACAATAGGGCTGACAAGATTCCCGGTACCGGGAACCGCAGGAGGCCAACCATGTCGAGCAACTATCAGCCACCCGCTGGCTGGTCGCCGCCGGGCGCCCAATTCCAGAGCCGAAGCGGTGTCGGGCGCACGCTGGTCGGGACGGTGATCGCGGTGGTGATCACGCCGATAGGTGTCGGGCTGGCCGCGCACGGTGCGCTGGACACTCGGCAGTGGGTCATTCTCGGCACCTCGGCCGATCGGTGGGGCTCGAACTTTCAGATCATCGGCGGCGCGCTGCTGCTGTTCCTGGTCGCCGCATTAGCCGCGTTCTCCCCGTTCGGCACCGCGATCGCGGGACTGGTGTGGGGGTTGATTCCCGGGATTCTGCACATCCTCTTCCCGGAGGACACCTACCGGCAGATCGAGAACATCCCCGAGCTGTCCGACGATTTCCATCTCGCACTACACAATTGGGTGCTGAACGGCTTCGCGCTCCTCACCGGCGTTTTCCTGCTCGGCGCCGCCATCGCCGCCACCCTGCGCCGCAAATGAGAAAGGCCGCGCGCACTTCAGTGCGCGCGGCCCCGCCGCTCAGCCCTTGACGCAGAGCACCTGCCGCAGCGTCGCGACCACATCGACCAGATCGCGCTGCGCGGCGATCACCTCGTCGATGTCCTTGTAGGCGGCCGGGATCTCGTCGACCACGCCTGCGTCCTTGCGGGACTCGACGCCCTCGGTCTGTGCGACGAGATCGGCGACGGTGAACTGCTTCTTGGCCGCATTGCGGCTCATCCGCCGTCCCGCGCCATGCGACGCCGACTGGAACGAGGCCGGATTTCCCTTGCCGCGCACCACATATGAGCGAGTACCCATCGAACCCGGGATCAGCGCGAGATCGCCATCGCCTGCACGAACCGCGCCCTTGCGGGTCACCAGCATCGGGATGCCGTCGATGAGCTCCTCGGCCACATAGTTGTGGTGACAGGAGATCGGACGCTCGAAACGCACTGCGCGCTCGGCGAATTCATCACGCACCGCCCGGCACACCAGGGCGAGCATCACCGCACGGTTACGCGCGGCGTACTCCTGCGCCCAGGTCAGATCGCGCCGGTAAGCCGCCATCTCCGGTGTCCCGGAAAGGAATACCGCCAGGTCGCGGTCGGGCAGATCGACGTTGTGCGGCAGTGCCTTCGCCACGGCCATGTGCCGCTCGGCGAGTTCCTTGCCGATGTTGCGGCTCCCCGAGTGCAGCAGGATCCACACCGCGTCGTCCTGGTCGAGGCAGATCTCGATGAAGTGGTTGCCGCCACCGAGCGTGCCCATCTGCTTGTGCGCCTTCGCCTCTCGGTTCCGCACGCCGTCGTCGAGCGAGGCGAACAAACCCCAGAAGGTGTCCCAGCCCGCGCGCAGCGTCGAGCCACCCGCGCCGAGCGCGGAAACCTCCGCGCCGAGCTTGGTGACGTTGACCGCGTCGTCGTGCGCCTGGAAGCCGACCGGCACGGCGGCCTCGATCCTCGACCGCAGCGACCGTAGGTTGTCCGGCAGGTCGGCGGCGGTGAGATCGGTCTTGACGCTCTCCATCCCGCAGCCGATGTCCACTCCGACCGCGGCGGGCGACACCGCGTCCCGCATCGCGATCACCGAGCCGACCGTTGCCCCCTTGCCGAGGTGCACGTCCGGCATCACGCGGACGCCGTGGACCCAGCGCAGCGCGGCGATGTTCCGCAGCTGTTGCAGCGCGGCCTGCTCGATCGCGTGCTCCTCGGCCCACATCAGCGTCTGCGCCTTGGTGCCGCGCAGCTCGACGGGAAACATGGTGTCGGTCCTCTCGTTGGGGATGTAATTCCTTGTCAACGGTAGGGACCGAGGGCGCGTAGTGCACTCGATTAAACGTTCGCCGCCCAGGGCGCGGTTCAGTGCGCGACGGCGATCGGGTATGCGTCCGCGGCGTTGATGTGGGCGATTCCCGTGGCCAGCCGTTCGGCGTCGGCGACGGTGATCAGGTCCTCGGCGAGCCATTCGTCGAGCAGTCTGCCGAGGCCGCGCCGCCACCACATCGCGCCGAGAAAGTGCAGTTCCGGCAGGCCGTAGCCGTCCGACGAGTAACACACCGAACGGAACGGCGCGAGTTCCAACGTTTCGGCGAGCACGGCCTGACCACGGTGTCCCACATGGGGAATGGTGAGCCCGACGTCCATGCGGACATGGTCGAAGGCGTGCGCCAGGTAGGCGGCGTTGCGATGAAACGGCCAGCAGTGCAGCAGCATCACGGTGAGCCCGGTGCCTGCGGTCTTGCGCAGAAAGTCGGTGAGCAGCAACGGATCCGCGCGCTGCAACCGCAGGTCGGTGTCGCCGAATCCGGTGTGGAATTGCAGCGGCAGCCCGAGTTCGGCGCCGACGCGGGCGCCGAGTCCGACCAGCCAGCCGAGGAAATCCGGGTCGGTAAGGCGGCGTTCGGGGATCACCGACCGCGGCGGCTGCGTGCGCAGCGGGAAGTACAGTCCGTGCCGGTAGGCGACGATCGTCTTGAGTCCGACGGCGGTGCTTGCCCGCTCGCGCAACCTGGACTCGATCTCGTCGAAAACCGTTCGGCCCGCGCCCACCTCGGCGATGACCTGCTCGGCGACATGTTCGAGGCGCACGATCTCGCGCACCTCACCGTCGGTGAGCGGGCTGAAATCCGAGACCGGGCCGCCGAATCCGGTATCGAGGAACCAGCTGGTGGTGCCGGTGGCGCGGAGCAGACGCACCGCGACCTCGCGCCAGCCGAGTTCGGCGCGGTGGGCCAGATAGGCGTCCGCGCCCACGTGCGGCGGCAGGTCGAGGGCGGGTGCGCACCACCGGCGCACCGCGAGCCCGAGCGCGGAATCGAAACTACCGGTGGCGCCTTCGCTGAGCAGCTGCTCGAAACCGGCGCGGTCCAGATCGCGCGTCAGGATCCCGTGGCAGTGGTGGTCGGTGAGCGTCAGACCATCGGTCAGCACGTCAGAACCGCCACCGCGTCAGTGCGGCAAGTTCTTCCGGGCTGGTGTCCCGGTAGCGTTCGGCTTCGGCCTTGCGCACGGTGAGCAGCGAGTCGTGCAGTTCGGGGCCCATCGCCTCGACCAGGACCGCGGAGTCGGCCAGCCGGTCGGCCGCCTCGGCAGGCTTGGTCGGCAGCCTGCGCACCCCGGAGATCATCAACTGTTCGGCGTCGAAAGCGACTGGGTCGCCGGTGATTTCGGCGGGCAGCCGCAGACCCTCTGCGACCCCGGCGAGGCCGGCGGCGATGACCGAACCCACGATCAGATACGGATTCCCGGTCGCGTCGAAGCATTTGACCTCGGCGTTGGCCGCCGACTCCTCGGTGCCGCGCACCCCGGTGACGAAACGCAGTGCCGCCTCACGGGTTTCCCGGCCCCAGCATTGCCAGACGCCTGCCCAGCGGGACGGCACCAGCCGCAGGAAGCTCGCCGGATTGCCCGCACCCACCGCGACCAACGCGGGCAGTTCCCGTAGTACGCCTGCCAGGAATGCCTCGCCCGCCGGGCGCATGCCGTACGGCCCATCGCCTGCGGCGAGCAGCGGTCCGTCGTCGTCGTGCACCGAAAAGTGCAGGTGCGCACCGGATCCGGTGCCGCCTGGTTCGAGGCACGGCGCGAGCAGCGCGCGCCACCCGTACTGCAGGCTGACCTGCCGGATGGTGTGCCGCACCAGCACCGCGTCGTCCGCGGCGCCGACCGGATCGGACGGCTGCACCGACAGCTCGAGTTGGCCGGCGGAGTACTCCGGATGGAATTGATCGACCAGGATGCCTTGCCGATCCAGCACCGCGACCAGCTCACGTGCGTAGTCGGCGACCTGTCCGAGGCGAACCATGCTGTAGGCGGGGCCGTGCACGGCGGGCACAAAATCGGTCGTACCGTCTTGTCCGACAGCCCATTCGGTCTCGAAGGCCATCGACAGCCGAAGGCCCGCCTGTCGTGCCGCCTCGGCCTGCCTGGCCGCGAAGCGCCGCTGGCAGGCGACGAAGGGGGTGCCGTCCTGGGTGTACTTGTCGGCGGGCGCCCAGGCCCAACCGGGTTGGCAGGCAAGCTCGGTCAGCATCGAGAGATCCGGCACCAGCCGCAGATCGCCGTCGGGTCCGCCGAGGTACTTGCCGGTCGCCATCAGATCGTCGAAGGAGAAGGTCTCGAAGCAGGGCGACACCCCGATGCCGGACTGCGCCGCCTGCGCGATCCGGCGCATCGGCACCGATTTCACCCGGGTGATCCCGGCGTTGTCGACGAAGGTCAGCGCGACGATGTCGGCGTCTAGCCTGCCGATCAATGCTGCGTTGTCGTCGTCGGACGGTATGCGCTCCGGCATGGTTGGCATGAGCATCAACGATAGTCGGCCGAGTCGTTCGGGGGAGCGGTGTTTCAGTTCGCGGCGAGTGCGGCGGTGATCTCCGCGCTCGTCGGTATCGAGCTGCTCGCCCCGAGCTTCGTCGTCGCCAGTGCTCCGGCGGCGGCCGCCCAGGTCAACGCCCATTCAGGTCCGCGATGCCAGGCGGCGGCCAACGCGCCCGTGAACGCGTCACCCGCACCGGTGGTGTCCACCACCTCGACGCGCAGGCTCGGCTGCGACAGCTGCGTGCCGCCGGGTCCGCGGTAGGTCACGCCGTCCCCGCCGCGCGTCACCACGACATGGGCGATCGTAGCCAGATCCGCGCCCAACTCCGCGGCCTCGCCTGAATTCACCACCGCCACATCGACATTCGCCAACAGCTCGGCGGGGAGCCGCTGCACCGGCGACGGATTGAGCAACACCGTCGTGCCGTTCGCCCTGGCATGCCGCGCTGCCGACGACACGGTGTCGAGCGGAATCTCCAACTGGCACAACAGAATATCGGCAGCCGCGATGATATCGAGGTCGTCATCGGTGAGCTCGGTCAGCCGCGCGTTCGCGCCACCGACCACGATGATGGTGTTCTCGCCGCCGCCGTCCACCACGATCGAGGCGATCCCGCTAGGTCCGTCCACGATCCGCAGCCGCCGCACACCCACCCCGGAATCGGTCAGCACGCGCCGCAGTTCACCCGCGAAGACATCGTCACCGACCGCGCCGAGAAACTGCACCGCGCCCCCGGCGCGCTGTGCGGCGATCGCCTGGTTCGAGCCCTTCCCGCCAGGCACCATCGCGAATCCGGTGCCGAGCAAGGTCTCACCCGGTTCCGGCCGCCGCTCGGTGGTGGTCACCAGATCCATGTTGATGCTGCCGAGCACTGCGATCGCGGGAACGTCCGACTTTTCGGCCATGCCGTCACACGCTAGTTGAGCGGCGGCTGGGTCTGGTGCGTCCACTGCCGCCCGTCGAACCATCGGACGATGGCCGGGTTCGCCGGATCCGGGTACCACCCTGGCGCCGCGGGCTGCGGTACGGCAGTTCGGCGATCGGACCGCAGAGCCACGCCGACGACACGGGAGATTCCGACGGCGATGAAGGGCGATAGTAGTGATAGGAGGACGACGACCGCGACGACCAGATGGGCAACTGAAATCACTTCCGAATGGGATCACGACTCTGGACGGTGCGCAGCGGTGGATTCGGTCCATGCCCGGGTCAGTAGGCTGTACCCATGACGGTAGGAACGACGACCGGGCCCGATGTCCGCGAGGTGGTGCACGATGCCGCACGCAAGGCTCGCGTCGCGTCTCGGACGCTCGCGCAGCTGACGACCGCGCAGAAGAACGAGGCACTGCACGCGGCCGCCGACGCGCTGCTCGCCGCTGCGGACACCGTGCTCGAGGCCAACGCCGAGGACACCTTGGCGGCCAAGTCGGCCAACGTCGGGGACTCGCTGATCGACCGGCTGCGGCTCACCAAATCCCGCATCGACGGCATCGCCTCCGGCCTGCGTCAGGTGGCCGCGCTGCCCGATCCGATCGGGACTGTGGTGCGCGGCTCGGTGCTGCCGAACGGGCTGGAAACGCGTCAGGTCCGGGTGCCGCTCGGCGTGGTCGGCATGGTGTACGAGGCCAGGCCGAACGTCACCGTCGACGCCTTCGGGCTCACCCTCAAGTCCGGCAACGCCGCGCTGCTGCGCGGGTCGTCCTCCGCGGCGCACTCGAATGCCGCGCTCGTCACGGTGTTGCGGGAAGCGCTTGCGGCACAGGACATCCCGGCCGACGCCGTGCAGCTGCTGCCGAGCGACGACCGGTCCAGCGTCACGCACCTGATCCAGGCCCGCGGCCTGGTCGACGTGGTGATCCCGCGCGGCGGGGCCGGCTTGATCAGCGCTGTCGTCCGCGACGCGACGGTGCCGACCATCGAGACCGGCACCGGCAACTGCCACGTCTACGTGCACGCCGCGGCCGACCTGGACATGGCCGAACAGATCCTGCTGAACGCCAAGACCCGCCGCCCCAGCGTGTGCAACGCCGCAGAGACGGTGCTCATCGACGATGCGATCGCAACCATCGCCGTGCCGAAGCTGATCGAGGCGCTGGAACGGCACGGCGTCACCGTGCACGGCGACCTGCCGGGCCTGGTGCCCGCGAACGACAAGGACTGGGGCGAGGAGTACCTCACCCTCGATATCGCGCTCAAGGTGGTCGACGGCCTGGATGCGGCCATCGACCACATCAACACCTGGGGCACCGGGCACACCGAGGCCATCGTCACCGGTGAGCTGGCCGCGGCCCGCGCCTTCACCAGCCGGGTCGATGCCGCCGCCGTCATGGTCAACGCCTCGACCGCGTTCACCGACGGCGAGCAGTTCGGCTTCGGCGCCGAGATCGGCATCTCCACCCAGAAGCTGCATGCCCGCGGCCCCATGGCACTACCGGAACTGACCTCCACCAAGTGGATCGTGTGGGGCGACGGCCAGATTCGGCCCGTATAAGTAAAGGAGCGAGCGGCCTGCGCCGCTCGTCTCCGAAGGAAGGACTGCACGTGGCCCCCATTCCCGAGACGCCCCAAGAGCCGATCTTCACCTCGGTCGATGATGTGATCGATAAGCTCGCGAGCACGGGCTATCTCGCCGACAAGGCCACCGCCACCTCGGTGTTCCTCGCCGACCGGCTCGGCAAGCCGCTGCTCATCGAGGGCCCGGCCGGCGTCGGCAAGACCGAGCTGGCGCGGGCGGTCGCCCAGACCTCCGGCGCCGAACTGGTGCGCCTGCAGTGCTACGAAGGCGTCGACGAGGCGCGCGCGCTCTACGAGTGGAACCACGCCAAGCAGATCCTGCGGATCCAGGCGTCGAGCGAAAACGACTGGGAGGAAACGAAAGCCGACGTTTTCACCGAGGAGTTCCTGCTCTCGCGGCCGCTGCTCACCGCCATCCGGCGCAGCGACCCGACGGTGCTGCTGATCGACGAGACCGACAAGGCCGACGTCGAGATCGAGGGTCTGCTGCTCGAGGTGCTGAGTGATTTCGCGGTGACCGTCCCCGAGTTGGGCACCATCACCGCCACCCGCAAGCCGTTCGTGGTGCTGACCTCCAACGCCACCAGGGAACTGTCCGAGGCGCTGAAGCGTCGCTGCCTGTACCTGCACCTGGACTTCCCGGACGAGGACCTGGAGCGCCGCATCCTGGCCAGCCGGGTGCCCGAGCTGTCCGCCGCGGTCGCCGCCCAGCTGGTGCGGATCGTGCACGTGCTGCGCGGCATGCAGCTGAAGAAGCTGCCGTCGGTGGCCGAATCGATCGACTGGGGTCGCACGCTGCTCGCGCTCGGCATGCACGATCTGGACGACACCACCGTGCGGGCCACGCTCGGCGTCGTGCTCAAGCATCAGAGCGACCACCAGCGTGCGCTGGCCGAGCTGAAGCTGGCCTGAACCGATGTCCGCGCGATCGATGCCCGCGGATGTTCCGGAGCTGAGCGCGCCGCACGGGCTGCCGGGACACCTCGTCGGCTTCGTCGAAGCGCTGCGCGAGCGGGGCATTCCGGTGGGTCCCTCGGAGACGGTGGACGCGGGCCGGGTGGTCACGGTGCTCGACCTGCTGGACCGCGAGGTGTTTCGCGAGGGCCTGGCCTGCGCGTTGCTGCGCCGCACCACGCATCGGGCGACCTTCGACGGGCTGTTCGATCTGTGGTTTCCGAGCGCGATCGGGCAGCGCAGCGCCGCCATCGACGAGGCGGAGATTCCGCGGACACCGTCAGGTGAGGTCGACATCGCGGCACTGCGGGAACTGCTCGCGGAGCTGATGGCCCAGGACGGGACCGAGGGGCAGCTGGACGCGTTGGCGGCCCAGATCGTCGAAGAGCTCGGCCAATATCAGTCCGCGAGCCGGTCGTCGTTCTCGGCGTATCAGGCACTCAAAGATGTGCAGCCGCAGACGTTGCTCGCCAAGATCCTGGCCGCGCTGGTGGCCGGACCGGACGCCAGCGCATTCGACACCGAGATCGCCAGAAGGTCTGCGCGGCAACGCATCGACGGGTTCCGCGCGTCGGTCGAGGCGGAGACCCGGCGGCGGGTCGCCGAGCGGATCGGCCGCGAACGCGTGGCGAGCTATGCGGTGTCGCGCCAGTCCGAGGACGTCGACTTCCTGCGTGCCTCGGAATCGGAACTGATCGAGATGCGGCGCAGCACCCAGCGGCTGGCCCGCATCCTCGCCTCGCGACTTGCGGTGCGGCGCAGGCGTTCCCGACGCGGCGAGATCGATCTGCGCAAGACACTGCGTAAATCGATGTCGACCGGTGGTGTGCCCATCGACCTGGTGAACCGCAAGCCGCGGCCCGGGCGACCGGAGCTGGTGCTGCTGTGTGACGTGTCCGGCTCCGTTGCCGGGTTCAGTAACTTCACCCTGCTATTGGTGAGCGCGTTGCGTGAACAGTTCTCGCGGGTAAGGATTTTCGCGTTTGTTGACCAGACCGACGAGGTGACCCGGTTCTTCGATCCGCGCACGCAGCTGGACAAGGCGATGGCCAGGATCTTCACCGAAGCGGGTGTCGTCGGCATGGACGGGCATTCCGACTACGGCAACGCGTTGGCCGGGTTCGCCAGGAACTACCCGGACGCCGTCACCAGCCGCAGTTCGCTGCTGATCCTCGGCGACGCGCGCACCAACTACCGTGACCCCGAACTGGAGACGTTGCGCGCGCTGGTGCAGACGGCGAAGCACGCACACTGGCTCAACCCGGAAATGGAAACGAACTGGGGTTCGGGCGATTCCGCCGCCGACAAGTACCGGCAGGTGATCGAGATGCACGAATGCCGCTCGGCCAGCCAGCTGACCGCGGTGGTGTCGCGGCTGCTGCCGGTGTGAGGAGGGACAGCGATGGACGAGGCGGAACTGCTGAAGTATTGCCTGACGAAACCCGGTGCCTGGCAGGACGAACCGTGGGAGGGCGATGTGGTCGCCAAGGTGGGCGACAAGATCTTCGCGTTCCTCGGGGCGACCTCGGTGGGACTCAAATGCGGTCGCACCAGGGAAGAAGCCGACGAGCTCGTCCGGGTGTATCCGAACGCCGTGGCGGCCTCGGCCTATATCGGCCGATATGGCTGGAACACGGTAGCCATCGACGGCGCGATACCGGCCGACGAGCTGCGCGAGCTGATCGACATTTCCTACGACGCGATCGTCAGCAAGTTGCCGAAATCGCGGCGGCCGACCGCCTGACCTGCATCATCAGCGTTCGTTAAGGGAACCATTGGGCGCACGCAGCAGGATTGCCCACCATGGTGGAGAGAACGCCGAACAGTGTGGCGGCGGTGGCGGACAGTTATTCGTTCCAGGTGGATCTGCGGGGGATCGTCGACTTACTCTCTCACCACCTGTACTCGAGTCCTCGGGTGTACCTGCGTGAGCTGTTGCAGAACGCAGTGGATGCTGTCACCGCGCGTGCCCAGCGAGACCGGCTGGCGCCCACCGCGATTCGGATCACCATCGACGAGACCGGGTTGCGGATCGCCGATCCGGGCGTCGGGCTGACCGAGGCCGACGTCCATCGGTTCCTCGCGACGATCGGCCGGTCGTCCAAGCGCGACGACCTGGAAGGCGCGCGGCGCGAGTTCCTCGGACAGTTCGGCATCGGGCTGCTGGCGTGCTTCACGGTGGCCGAGACGATCCGGGTGGTCACTCGGTCGGCCAGCGATCCGTCGGCCGCGCCGGTCGAATGGGTGGCCGCCGCGGACGGCACCTACTCGGTGCGGGCGCTGGCGCCCAAGGATTTCCCCGAGCCGGGCACCACGGTGCAGCTGACGCCGCGCACCGGTGCCGAGTCGTGGTTTGCGCCGCGGCGAGTGATCGAGCTGGCCCGCGAGTTCGGTTCGCTGTTGCCGTACGCGGTCACCGTCGAATCCGGTGGGGTCGTCGTGCCGATCACCGACGGACCGCCGGTGTGGCGGCGCGACTATCCGTCCCAGGTCGAGCGCAGGGCCGCGCTGCTCGACTTCGGCGAGCGCACACTGGGATTCACCCCGCTGGACCTGATCGAACTCGACACGGATCTGGCCGGGGTGAGCGGCGTCGCGTATGTGCTTGCGCAGCCGGGCAATCCGGCCGAGAGCAGCGCACACCGGGTCTACCTCAAGGGCATGTTGCTCGGCGACGCGGTGCGCGGGCTGCTGCCGGACTGGGCGTTCTTCGTGCGCTGCGTGATCGACACCGATTCGCTGCGCCCGACCGCCTCCCGCGAGGGTCTCTACGAGGACGAGCGGCTGTCCATCATCCGGGAGGTGCTCGGTGATCGGGTCCGCGACTGGCTCACCGAGATCGCGGCCGAGCAGCCGCAGCGGTTGGCCGCCTTCCTGGCGGTGCACGCGCTCGGCGTCAAGGCGATGGCAACGCATTCGCCCGAGCTGTTCCAGATCATGATGCCGCACTTGACCTTCGAGACCACGGACGGTCGAGTACCACTGACCGAGTTCGCCCGCAACCACCCCGTCATCCGGGTGACGACCACGGTGGAGGAGTTCCGCCAGGTGTCCTCGACCGCCGCGGCGCAGGGGATCGGCGTCGTCAACGGTGGCTACGCCTACGACCGCGAGCTGGTCGCGTTGCTGCCGCAGCTGCTGCCCGGCGTCGAGGTCATCGACCTCGACGCGGCCACCATCACCGCCGCGCTCGACCCGGTCGACCCGGAGGAGGAGCTGGCGCTGACGCCGATCCTCGCACTCGCACGTGCCACCATGGATCCGCTCTCGTGTGACGTGATTCTGCGTGCCTTCCACCCGGTTTCGGTGCCTGCGCTCTACCTGGACGGCCGGGCCGCACGCAACGAACGCACCAGGGCGGAGACGGCGATCGGCGCGAATGCGCTGTGGACCGAGATCCTGGACGCGCTCGACGCCGCCGCGCCCCGTGCCCAGCTGGTGCTCAACTACAACAGTCCGGTGGTGCGCAGGCTGACGCGCATCAGCGACCCCGACTTCCTCAAGACCGCGGTGGAATCGCTGTACGGGCAGGCCCTTTTGCTGACCCACCGCCCGCTGCGGGCGGCCGACACCGCATTGCTCAACCGCGCCTTCGGTGAATTCCTCAGTTGGGCAACACAACGCGCCGCGGGCGCCGGGGAAGAGACGGAGTAGGACGGTGGATGCCACCGAGATCAACCAGGCACTGGGGCAGATTTCCCGTCTGCCGCAAGGCCGAATCCGGGTGGAGCGGCTGGAAACCCTTGCGGCGGCGGCGAAATCGGGTTCGGATCGGCAGCTGGAGGGGCGGGTGCTGCTGGAGCTCGCCGAGTCGTACGCCTATGCGAGCGAGCGCGATCTGGCACCGGTCGCCTACGGCAGGCTGCTGCAGATCTATGACGAGTACCCGGCCGAACTCGGCCCGCTGACGTATTCGGTGCACTGGTACCTGAAGTGGATGACCTGGGGGCTGATCGACAACCCGGCGATACCGCTCGCCACTGTCCATCGGTGGTTCGACGAGCTCGAAAGTCGCTACCGCCAACGCGGTTACAGCCTGCGTCCGGTGCTCGCACTGCGCGCCGAGCTGGCGTGCAAGCTCGGCGACCCGGCCGAAGGCGCACGGCTGCACGAGGCGGCCATGGCGGCGCCGCGGGACAGCATGTCCGACTGCGATGCGTGCGAGCGGCACGCGTGGGGCGTCGGCAGCGCGGCGCTTGCCGACGACGCGGCCGCGCTCGCGCACTGGCAGCCGGTCATCGACGGCGAGCTGACCTGCAACGAGGAACCGCATCGGGTGCTGGCGGAGGCTTTGCTGCCGTTGGTGCGCACGGGCCGGGTCGCGGAGGCGCGCGGTGCCCATCTGGCGGGCTATCCGCTGGCTCGCCACAGCGACAGCCTGCGTCCTTCGGTCGCGTTGCACATCGAGTTCTGCGCGCTGACCGGCAACGAAGGCCGCGGGCTCGAGATTCTCGCCGAGCATGCGCGGTGGCTCGCCGATCCCGGCGCGGACGCAGGCGCGCGACTGTCGTTCCTCACCGGGGTGTGCGTGCTGCTGCGCAGGCTGGCGACGCTCGGGCTCGGGCATCTGCCTGTCGCGTCGAGTACCGTGGATTCGTTACTGGCGGAACTGGATACGGAGATCGCCGGCCTCTGCACGCGATATGACCTGCGCAACGGAAACACCTCGGTGAGCACCAGGATCGCCGCGCGACTTGCCGCGCAGCCGCTGCTCGAACGACTACCGCTCGGTGTGCGCAGCCGGCTACGGCAGCCGATAGTCTCCGGCCGCGGCGTCACGATGGCGACCTCGGCCGGTCACGCGGTCGCCCCGGACGAGCTCACGGCGTCCGGCCCCATCCGAGTCGTCGGTGGCAGACCGCGCACCGTCGCCGCGGACGACCGGATCGCCGAGGTGCGCCGGTTGTCCGAACTCGGCACGGCGTGCCTGGCAGGCGCGCCCGCGGAAGCCGAAGCGCGGCTGCGCGAAGCGTTGTCGATCGGCGTCGGCATCGTGCCCGCCGAAGAACTGGCGCGGCTCAGCTCACAGCTGGTCACCGCGATCGCCGGACAGCCGGACCGCGACATCGACGTGGCCGACGCCGCGGTGCGCGCCGCTGCCCGATGGGAAGGTCTGTCTGAACCAGACCTGTTGCACCACACCGTGATCGCGGCACGCGCCTTCCGCCGCGCCGAACGGCACGGCGAGGCGGTCGCGCTTTTCGAAGAGGCGTTGGCGAGCAACAGTGTTCCCTATCCGGCCGCCGAATTGGCGGTGGTGCTCGGTCAATTCGGTGAATCGTTGAATGCGCTGCGCCGCTACGAGGACGCCGCACGGCAATTCGCGGCGGGCGCACAGCTCATCGAGCAGGAGCCCGATCGGCTCGAACTGCGGGCCGAGCTCGCCATGTCGGCCGCTAAGGCGCTGGATCGTTGTGATCAGGACGAGGCGGCGATGGCCGCTTATTTGCGGGCCGCGCAACTGTGCGGCGAGCTCGGGCGGCTTGCGTGGCGGGCGCACTGTGTGCGCGCCGCATCCTGGCTGCAGATGTGGACGAACGAGGCGGTCGACGGCAAGCCATGGCTCAGCGCGATGCACGGGTTGATCGACGAGCTGGAGCAAGCCGTGCGCCAGGCGCCGAGCGCGGAGCTCACCGACGAACTCGCGGAGACCCGTCGGCACCTCGACGAAATGCTCGACGCCGACGACGAGGACTGGTCGGCGGATCAGTAGCCGGGTACGGGTGGAACGCGCGGGGCGGTCGGATGACCGCCCCGCGGCTTGCCGACCCCGGTCCTCGGGAACGCACCCGTTAAGCTCGGCACTCATGCACGAGACAGGTCCGCGCGGCCGCAAACTGGGCGTGATGGGCGGTACCTTCGACCCCATCCACCACGGCCACCTGGTCGCCGCCAGCGAGGTCGCCAATCGGTTCGACCTCGACGAAGTGATCTTCGTCCCCACCGGTCAGCCCTGGCAGAAGGCGGATAAACAGGTCAGTCCGGCCGAGGATCGCTACCTGATGACCGTGATCGCGACCGCCTCCAACCCCAGCTTTTCGGTCAGCCGCGCCGACATCGACCGGGAAAAGGTCACCTACACCGTCGACACGCTGCGGGAGATGCGCAGCAAGCATCCCGACGCCGAGCTGTACTTCATCACCGGAGCGGATGCGCTGGCCAACATCCTGACATGGCAGGATTGGGCGGAACTGTTCGAACTGGCGAGGTTTGTCGGGGTGAGCCGTCCGGGGTACGAGCTGAATACCGATCATCTCGAGGAACACTTGCGTGATCTTCCGGCCGATGCGGTGACCATGGTCGAAATCCCGGCGCTGGCCATTTCGTCGAGCGAATGCCGTCGCCGCGCCGCCGAGAATCGGCCGGTGTGGTACCTCGTCCCCGATGGCGTGGTGCAGTACATATCGAAGCGGAACCTGTATGTGACCGCAGGAGCGGAAGGTAGCAAGTGAGCGAGCGGAAGTGTAGCGGGGGGCAAGCATGACTGCGTCGGTCGAGTCGGTCGAGATCGCGCAGGTCGCCGCGCGGGCGGCAGACGAGAAGCTGGCCTCCGACGTGGTGGTGCTGGACGTGTCCGAGCAGCTGGTGATCACCGACTGCTTCGTGATCGCCTCCGCGCCGAACGAGCGTCAGGTGAACGCCATCGTCGACAACGTCGAAGAGAAGCTCCGCGAGGCCGGGCACAAGCCGGTGCGCCGCGAAGGCACCAGGGAAGGGCGCTGGGCGCTGCTCGACTACGTCGACGTCGTGGTGCACATCCAGCACAACGACGAGCGCCACTTCTACGCGCTGGAACGGTTGTGGAAGGACTGCCCGGTTGTCCCGGTGGATGGCCTCGGTGCACCGGGCGCGCAGGCGGCGGTGAACGGCGAGGCGCAGGGCGACGCCGAGTGAACGAGCGTCAGCGAGTGAACCGAGGACACAGCGTGCCATTGCGCGCGACGGAGCCGAGCGTCAGCGAGGCGCAGTCGTGAGTAAATACGCCCACGTGCGCACTCTGATTCTGTTACGCCACGGGCAGACCGAATGGAACGCCGCCGACCGGATGCAGGGGCAGATCGACACCGATCTCACCGAACTCGGTCGCCGTCAGGCGAAAGAGGCCGCGCGCGAACTGGTTTCACGTAAGGCCATCGCGATCATCGCCTCGGATCTGCGGCGCGCCTTCGAAACCGCCACCGCGCTCGCCGATCACACCGCGCTCGAAGTGGTGCCCGATCCTCGGCTGCGCGAAACCGATCTCGGTGACTGGGAAGGGTTGACCCACCTCGAGGTCGACGCCGACTACCCCGGAGCGCGGGTGGCCTGGCGGCTCGACGCTACCTTTCGGCCGCCCAACGGGGAGACCAAACTCGAGGTCGGCGCGCGGTCGCTGCCCGTAGTCCGGGAATTATTTCTCGAGCGGCAGGACTGGCCGGGCCGGACTATCATCCTGGTGGCGCACGGCGGGCTGATCTCCGCGCTCACGGCCGCGCTGCTCGACTTGCCGCCAGCCAACTGGCCCGCCCTCGGCGGACTGGCCAATACCAGCTGGGTGCAGCTCAGCAGCCACGGTCCAAGCATCGATCAGCCAGGATGGCGCCTCGATGTGTGGAACGCAGCTGCGAAGGTGGCCCCGGATGTCCTCTGAAGATCCGATTCGGCAGGTCCCGGATGAGTTGTTCCGGAAGGCCTCGGCGAAACCGGAACGTTCTATCCCGGATGCATTGTTCGGTCCGCCTCCGGTGCCTGCGCCGGCCGAGCCGGCGGGTGCGGAGTCGGCGAGTGCCGAGCCGGGTGCCGATGAGGGCGAGGCGGGGGCCGATGATGCGGACTCTGCGGTACCCGCTAGTTCTGTTGACCCACCCCTCGAATCGGTAGTCGCGGCGGGTGATTCCGGTGTATCGGGTGCCTCGAGCGAGGTCGCGGGCGCTGTCGCCGCGGGGGCGGTGACCGAATCTGCTGTCGGTGTTGGTGTCTCATCGGAATCCGCTGTCGCCGATGGCATCTCGTCGGAATCTGCGGTCGCCGATGGTGACGTGACGTCGGGTGTACCTGTCGGCGTCGAGACCTCGTCGGAAGCCGAGTTCGCTACTGCGGTAGGTGCTTCGAGTGCCTCGGCGACCGGGCGGCCCGTGCTGCTGGTGATCGCGGACTCGTTGTCGTACTTCGGGCCCAAAGGCGGGTTGCCTGCGGATCATCCCCGGATCTGGCCGAACCTTGTTGGGGCCGAGCTGGATTGGGATGTCGAGCTGGTCGGACGGATCGGCTGGACCTGCCGGGATGCCTACTGGGCGTTGATCGGCGATCCCCGAGTGTGGGCGGCGGTGCCGCGGGCGGGCGCCGTGGTGTTCGCCGTCGGCGGCATGGATTCGTTGCCGTCGCCGCTGCCGACCGCGTTGCGTGAGTTGATCCGATACGTGCGTCCGCCTGTGCTGCGGCGCGGTGTTCGTGCCGCCTACAACTGGTTGCAGCCCAAGCTGTCGAAACTCGGCCGCCCCGTTGCCCTTCCGCCGAAGGTGAGCGTCGACTACCTGGAGCAGTCGCGGGAAGCGTTGGCGCACTTGCGGCCGGGCCTGCCGGTCGTCGCGGTGCTGCCGTCCGTGCACAACTGCGATGCCTACGGCCGAGTGCACTCCGGGCGTCCGCGCGCGGTGCGGGCCATGCAAGCGTGGTCGGCACGCACCTCGGTGCCGCTGGTCGACCTCGGTGAAGCGGTGCGCGACAACATCTTCTCCGGCGAGGCCAACCCGGACGGCATTCACTGGGGTTGGGCCGGGCACACGGCGGTGGCCAATGCGATGGTGAAGGCCTTGCAGGAGGTTCGGTAGTCCGTGGCCGTAGTGGTCGTGACGGATTCGTCCGCCAACCTCCCTGCCGAACTCGTCGACGAGCTGGACATCGCCATTGTCCCCATCCACGTGCTGATCGGCGACCGGACCATCCGTGAAGGTGTCGACCCCGTCGACATCGACTACTCCTCGGACACGGTGACCACCTCGGCGGCATCGCCGGGCGAGCTACGGGCCGTCTACGAGGCGGCGTTGGCTCGCAGTGACGGCGATGGTGTTGTCGCGGTGCATATTTCGCGGCAATTGTCCGGGACATGGGAGGCGGGTCGGCAAGCTGTCCGCGATATGGACGCTGCCGACAAGGTGCGCTTGGTCGATTCGCTCGGCGCGGGACTGGCCACCGGATTGCCGGTGCTGACGGCAGCACGCCGGGCCCGCGACGGTGCGGCGCTCGACGTCGTCTACGACACCGCGGTCGCCGCGGCGGCCCGCGCCCGCACCTTCATCCTGGTGAACCGGACCGAACAGCTGCGTCGTGGTGGTCGGCTCAGTTCCGCCGCAGCCTTTTTCGGCAGCGACCTGGTCACCAAGCCGCTGTTGCAGATCGTCGAGGGTCGCCTCGAACTCCGGGAAAAGGTGCGTACCCGTTCCAAGGCGTTCGCGAAACTTGTTGCGGCGGCGGTCGATGCGGCGGGCGACGACGGTGCGACCATCGCCGTCCAGCACCTCGGTGCCGAAGAGGCCGCGAATACCGTTGCCGCCCAGCTGCGTGACCTCGTTCCTGGTATCCGTGAACTGATCATCGCCGAATTCGGCCCGGCTCTTGGGGTGCACCTCGGCCCAGGGGCCGTGGGAGTCCTCGTCCTTCCGTCGCCGTAGCCGGACCCGCCGATCTGGCGGACTTCGGATCAGTGAGCGGCGGAGGTGGACTGACGCAGGGTTCGGGCGCCGGCTCGGACTGCGTCCCAGTCCGTTTCGGGGCGGCGCCGCATCGCTTCAGGCAGCCATTGCGTCCTGGTCCGCTGTTCGTGCACCAGCAGGTCGAGATCTATCTCGATACCCGTCGGTGGGCCGAGTGTGCGGAACTTGCGCACGCGTCGCGCGACGGCCGACATCAGGTTCCGGTCGAATTCGACGACAGCACTGCGGAAGTCGTCCGTCGGCAGGCTGAATCGGCCGGACGACGGACCGGCGAACTCGATCTCGCTCTCCGGATCGGTCGGGTGATGCCATGCGACGGTGAGGATGTCCGAGGTTTCGTCGACCGTGCGCCACCACCGCAGGTGCGGGCCGAACCACAGGTATCCGGTGTCCAAGGTGTGGTCGCCGTACCAAATCGACGCGGCCTCGGCTTCCGGCGTCTCCGGCAACGACCAGTCCGCCGAGGCACTGTCGATGAAGTCGACGAGGTCGGCGGGGACCGGTTCGAGCGCCGTCGGCAGCAGCGCGAGCATGTCCTCCCACAGCCGAGCCACGTAGTAGTCGACATACGGGTGCTGCGGCGTCGCCTGCCGGCCCGCCTGGGCGCGCAGCAGTTCGGTCGTGCGGTCGGAGTACCGCAGCAGTTCATGGTCGCCGAGGTCGATGCAGTACCAACCCTCGGTCAACGTGAACCAGTGCAGAGTTCGGTACTGATCTCCCCACGGCTCAACTCGGCCGATCGGTGCCAAGCCGAAATGGAATCGGATCACGAGGCAAGTTTTGCACCTATGCGCGAAATTCGTAGGATGAGCAGCCGCCAATCGGCGGCTGTGTCCGGTTCTCTTGGCGTGTCGTCGGCGAGTTGTGCACACCTCCGCGTTATCCACACCCCAAGCGAATTCCCTGCTCGGCCACGCTGTTTCACCGCAACCCGGCACTACCGTCGCCCCCATGTCACGACAGGACGAGCGCGACCGAATCCAGCGGCGAATTGGCGCACTGACCAACCGAGTCGGCGCCAGCATGACAGCGTCGCAACCCAACGCCGATCGCCCGCTCTCGGGCGCGCGGACCGTCGCGCATCGACGTTCACCTGGGTTCGTGAGATCAGCCCCCGCGCAATGGCAGAACGGCCCCCGGCGACTCGGTACTGCGCGGTGGAAGGCAGCGGTGCCCGACGCGCCCTGGCGAGCGGGCAAGCGGCCGACGTCGGTGGCGGGTCCGTCGGAGGAGGTTCGAACGTCCGATGGGGGTGGCACCGACCAGCATTCGGATGCGGTCGACGCGCCGCAGCATCGAGTCGGTTCAGTCCAGTCCGGGAGCTGGGATCTGGCGGAGCTGCCCGAGCTGGACATCGACGACGAGGTCGGTCCGGTCTCTTCTCCGGAGTGGCTGGACGAGCCCGCCGTTTCCGGCTGGCGGGATCGTCTTGTGCCGGAGCGGTTTCGGGGCATCAGATTCGATCCAGGACGCCGTGGTGTGCGCACTCTGCTGGTGGTCGGGGTGGTGGCGACGGTAGTCGCGGGCGTCGTCGTATTCCGTGAGCGGCCCGTCGCCCTGCCGGTACCGCCGCTGGCCGCGGTGCCGACGACCACGACCCCCGCCGCCGCGAAGCTGTCGAGCGCCCTCCCTTCGGCGGCCGCGGCACCCGGCGCCACACCGCAGCCGCATGCCGCAGCCCCACCCGCCACCGAATTGGTCATCAGCGTGGTCGGATTGGTGCAACATACCGGCTTGGTGCGCCTGCCCGCCGGATCCCGTGTCGCCGACGCCCTCACCGCGGCAGGCGGCCCACAACCCGGCGCCGATCTCACCGGCCTCAACATGGCTCAACCACTGATCGACGGCGACCAAGTCCTGGTCGGCCCGCCCGGACAAACCCCAGGCCCGCCCCGCCTCGGCAGCACCACCATCAACGCAACCGGTCGGCCAACCACGCACCCATCCGGCCCCGCCACCCCACCCGGTCGCGTAAACCTCAACGCCGCCACCGAATCCGAACTCGACGCGCTCCCCGGCGTAGGCCCGATCACCGCCAAAGCCATCATCACCTGGCGCACATCCCACGGCCGCTTCACCGACATCACCCAACTCGGCCAGGTAGACGGCATCGGCCCAGCCCGCCTCGCCCGCCTCCGCGACCTGGTCCAGATATGAGCACGCCCAACCGACACGAAGCCACCACCCAACCAATCCCACGCATATCCCTCCCCGAACAACCCCCTGCCACGGGAGTTGGCCCGCCCGCGAACAGTGCGGAAACGACGTCGCAGTGAACCGGGGGAACCAAACCAGGGCCGCCACCAGCCAACCGAGCCAAGGTCCGAAACCCGTTGCCGCTGAACCACCGTGCGCTGTAGGTACCGAACTCGACCAAGCAGCGTGTGCCGACCGCACGCAAGACCGTCGCAGTGCGGCAGTAGATGACGATGGTGCGAGTCTCGACCGCAACGCAGGTGCCGACCGCAGCGCGGGTGGGCGTGGGAGCGGCGGCGGGCGGCACGTTGATGATGACTGTCGTCTCGATAGTGATAGCGAAAGTGCGTGTGTCATAGACGAGCAAGGCGACGGTGGTTTCGCTTGGCGTGGTGGTGAGGTGGTGGATCGCGACGGTGTGAGTGTCGACTGCGATGCAGGTGGTCGTTGGAGCGGCGGCGGGCGGACGACCGGTGATGACTGCTGTGCCGGTAGTGACTGCGAAAGTGTTTGCGTCGCTGGTCGACACGACGGGGAGGGCGTGCACCGAGAGGAGGGGGTGGAGGAGGCGCAGATCCTGGATGGGCGGTTGTTGCCTGCGGCGTTGGGGTGTTGGGGGGCAACGATTGTGGCGTTGACCGGTGGGTGGGTGGCCGGGGTTGTGCTCGGTGCGGTGTTGGTGGGGGTGGCGATTGGGCTTTGGGTGCTGTTGTTGTGGGGGATGGCGCATCGGCGTGAGTCCGGGCGGGTTGTTGTGCTCGTGGTGACGGCGGCGGTGGTGTTGGCGGCCGGATTCGCGATGGCGGGGGCGTGGCGGGAGCATCGCGTGGCGACGCATCCGCTGCGGACGGCGGTGGGGTTGTCGTTGCGGGTGGTGGTGACGCCGACCGGGGATCCGAAGGCGGTGCGCGGCAACTCGTTCGGCGGGAGTCGGTGGGTGGTGCGGGGGAGCCTGCGCGAGTATCGGCACGGCGGGACGACAGTGCGGACCGGTGGGGCCGTGGTGATTCTGGCGTCCGGTGACGGGTGGGCGACGGTGTCTCCCGGGCAGGCGGTGGAGTTTCAGGCGAAAGCGGATCTGCCGAGGCAGCGTGATCTGACGGTGGTCACGTTGCGGGCGCAGGGTGCGCCGAAGGCGGTCGGTGCATTGCCGTGGTGGCAAGGCGCGGCCCGTTCGATACGAACCGATTTCGCGACCGCGACCTCCGAGGCGCTATCCGAGGAGCCGGCTGGACTCCTACCCGCTCTAGTCGTCGGGGACACCTCCGGGCTGCCCGAAGAGCTCCGCGCGGAGTTCGAAATCGCTGGACTGTCCCATCTTTGTGTCGTCAGCGGGGCCAATTTCACGATCGTGCTCGCGGTGGTGCTCTTCGTGGTGCGAGTGCTTACCCTCGGCCCGCGGACAGGGGCAGCGGTTGCGGCGTTGGCACTGGTGATGTTCGTGGTGGTTGCGCGGCCTGATCCGAGCGTCCTGCGGGCCGGTGCGATGGGCGCAATCACGTTGCTGGCCTTGGTAACCGGGCGCAAGAAGCAGGCACTTCCCGCACTGTGTGCCGCGGTCATCGGCTTGCTCGCCGTGTGGCCCGCGCTCGCGGTGTCCGCAGGCTTCGCCCTGTCGGTGCTCGCCACCGCGGGGCTGATCCTGCTGGCGCCGAGCTGGGCTGATTGGCTTCGGGCCCGCGGGTGGTGGCGCGTTCCTGCCGAGATCGTCGCGGTGTCAGCGGGTGCGTTCGTCGTCACCACACCGCTCATGGTCGCACTGACGGGCCAGCTCAGCCTGGTCGCCATTCTGGCGAATGTGTTGGTGGCACCCGTGATCGCCCCGATCACCGTGATAGGTGCGACCGGCGCCGCTCTTGCCTGTCTGTGGTCACCCTTGGCCGAGCTCATAATCCGTTGCGCCGCTCCACCATTGTGGTGGTTGCTGTCCGTCGCCGATCATGCGGCGGGCGTGCCCGGTGCGTCGATCGCGGTACCCGGTGGATTGTTCGGCGGAGCGATCGCCTGCACGATCGCCGCTGTCGGAATCCTGGCGTTGCGCGTGGCGACGGTTCGCCGAATAACCCTGATCGCGGCGTTCGCGATCGCAGCGGTACTGATCCCGGTCCGCATCTGGCACCCAGGCTGGCCTCCCCACGGGTGGGTGCTGGCGGCCTGCGACGTGGGCCAGGGCGACGGCCTTGCCCTGTCGGTCGGCAGTAACACCGCGGTAGTCATCGATGTCGGCCCAGACCCGCGCCGAATCCGAACCTGCCTTGACCGCCTCCACATTTCGCGTATCGCGCTGCTGGTACTGACGCACCCGCACGCCGACCACATCGATGGCCTGACCGGTGCGCTCGACGGCAGAGAGGTTGCCGCCATCGCCGTCGGCCTGCACGAGCTCGACGGTTTGGCCCCAGGCGTCACCGCGGAGTCGGAGAAGCCTCGAAACCTTCAGCCTGGCCCGGGCGCGATGGTCGGCGACCATCAATCCCGCACCGCGACTGAGAAATGCGAATCGCCAGCGGCTGAAGGCTTTCTGGGGAGCAACGAGCCCGGAGTTTCGCGTGCAGAGCGCGCCTCGGCGGGCGATAGCAGCACTGCGAGCGAGCGGTGTGCAGTGGGGGATGATCGCCGAGCGACGGGTGACGGGCATACCGGCCAGCGAGGGCGCGTGGAAGGCCTGGCACAAGTGGTGAAAAGCGCAGAGCGTGCAGCGGTTCCGATTGTGGAGCTGTCGGCTGGGCAGGCGTTCCGATTCGGCTCAGTCGAGGTACAAGTGCTCGCGCCCGGGCCGGATGCTCCACGACCCACTCCGGGTGCCGAGGCCGACGAAGCCAACGATCGCTCGATCGTCCTCGCCGCCACCACGATTGCCGGACGCATCCTGCTCACCGGCGACATCGAAGAATCCGCACAGAACGCTCTGATGCACACAGGCATCTCGCTCCGAGCCGATGTCCTCAAACTCCCACATCACGGATCACGAACCACCACAAAAGAATTCCTCGCCGCCGTGCAACCGCGCCTAACCGTGATCAGCGTCGGCGCCGACAACACCTTCGGCCACCCGAACGCCACGGTCCTCGCACAACTGTCGGAACTGGGCACCACCGTGGTCCGAACAGATGAACACGGCGACATCCTCGTGCTCGGCAGCGAGCAATCGCTCGAGCTGGTGTCAGCACGATGAGGTGTCCGGGGCATGCCGGGCATGCAGTCTTGCTCGATCTCATCGGGCGGTGTTCGGATCACAGCGGCGATTGGCGACTGCCTCTGGCGCTGAGCCTGCGGATCGGGCCGATCAGCATTCGGAAGAGGGGTCGCACTACCCGGCCGGGAAGGAAGCGGTGCCGTTCTTCGTGCCAGACCCGTGCTCGGCGGTGTGCTGCGAGGGGCGAAAATCTGTCGAGGACAGGCGGTTCGGAGGTGCGGAATTCGATGCGGCAGAGGTGCTTGATGTTGACAAAGCCGTACTGGCTCGGACTGACCAGCCGCACCGGGGCACCGTGGTCGCCGTTGAGTGGCCGTCCGTCGAGGCGGTCGGCGATGAGCACGTCGTCGGCCAAAGCGTCCTCGAGCAAGACGATCGACCGGAAGCCGTCGAGACCTTCGAACACGACGTGGCTGATCGAGGCGCCCGGCTCGATCAGCGGTTCGACCCGCGTGCGGTACAGGTACTCGAACCCGGTTCCCTCCCACCGCAGTCCAGTTGCCGACCATCCGGCGACACAATGGAAGTCGGCTCCTAGTTCGCGCCGCGGCGGCTTTGCGAGGTCGGTCATGGACAGGGCGAAGGTCTCGGTCAGGGCTCCTTCGATCGCAATGACCGGGTCGGCAGGGACAGGCGGAGGTGGGCGATGGAGATGCGTGCCGAAGCGTGGAAATCCGTCGACGGCGCGCTGGCCTGGGGGAAGTGTCATGCCGATCCTCTCATTCGATGCCGCGCCTTTGTTGATCTCGTGATTCGGGCGCGGCACCGAGGCCTGCTCTCACGTCCAGAAACCTCGGTACAGCAGGTAACAGCCGAACGCTGACGCCAGCGACATGTAGACGTAGACGAGCAAGGGATGGTCATTCGTCTTGCGGACCGCGTTGCGCGCGAAGTCGAGTTCGAAGAACCGCACGATGCCCTTGAGCGTGTTGACCCATCCCATCGTGGTCAGCACGCCGACCAGCCCCCATTCCCAACGGTGTTCCACCGCAAGCGATGCCGCGCCCGTGACGAGGCTGATCAGCCCGGACAGGATCACGAACTCGGCATTCTCTTTGGCGCGTAACAGCGCGTCGTAGAACCGCTGGTTGGCGAGGGCTGGTAGGTAGGTGCCCACGGTGACCAGGCCCCAGAAAATTGCCAACGAATGTGAGTCCACAGGCCCCCCTATGGTTGCTCGGTTCGCTCGCTGATTGTGCGTGCGCCGCGAACTGACTTACCGGAAGGTAAGCGTAGCATTTACCTTCCGGTAAGTCAGCTAGAGTTGTCGAGTGGCCCGTTCCGCCCCTAGTACCAGAGAGCGCATCCAAGAAGTCGCGCTCGAGATGTTCGCCCGGCAGGGGGTCCAGCGCACCAGTCTGCAGGACATCGCGACTCGTCTCGGCATCACGAAACCTGCGCTCTACTACCACTTCTCCTCGCGGGAGGAGCTGATTCGCAGCATCGTGCAACCTCTGATTCAGGAGGGGGAGGAACTCGTGGTGAGGCACGAGCGGCCAAACACCGTTGTGGTGTCCGAGCTACTGGCGGACTACTTCGACTTCCACTATCGCCATCGCGAAAAGCTGATGCTCGTTCTCGCGGAGCTGAGGATGCTAGGAGAAGTCGAATCCGTTGACGCGGTGCTGGACTGGCGTCGACGATTGGTCAAACTCGTGTTCGGAGCCGAGCCAACCCTTGATCAGGCCGCGCGGGCGATCATGGCATTCGGCGGAATTCAGGACTGCTGCCTGCAACTGCCCGACGCACCGCCCGCGCAACTACGGACGGCTGCGGTCGGTGCTGCGCTGGCGGTGCTCGGCGCGGCATAGGACGATCAGCGCGCTGATGAACAGGGTTCCGCTGCGTCCGCGCAGGTCGCGTAGCGGCTTCGGAACTGCCTCGCGGCTTGTGCGGTTTGTGCGGAAACCTGGGATCGGTAGGTGGGGCGCGCGGTGTCTACTTACCGCATGACATCTTCTCAATCTCCCATGAACCAGCCGCAGTCCACCGGGTTGGACAAAAAGACCAGTGCGATCCTGGCGTACGCGCTGGGATGGCTCACCGGAATCATCTTCCTCTTTGTGGGAAAGAACGATCCGGACGTGAAATTCCATGCCTCGCAGTCGATCGTCTTCTTCGGGGCGGTCGCGGTCGTCAATGTTGTGCTGAGCATCCTCGGCTCGCTCCTCGGAGCGCTGGGTATCATCTTCAGCCTCGCTGGACTCGCACTCGGGGTCTTCGCGGTCGTAATCTGGATCATGGCCATGGTCCGGGCGAACAGCACCGGCGGCGTCCGCGCAGAGCTTCCCATCGTCGGAAGATTCACTGCCCCCTATGCCGACCGGTTGGCCAACTCGGTCAAGTAGTGCGTACCCGAAGATCAACGGCCCGAGGCTATCTCGGGCCGTTGGCGTCCGCGCCGAACATCTACGTCGCGGTATCTCAGCCGGACCTGCCACCCGAGTGCGCGATTCCGCCGATGCGGATCGTGACCAGGTCCGCAATGCTCAATGCGACCCCGCAGATCTCCCGTTCCGGTCGTGTGGCCTCTGCATACCGTCTAGCCGTGCAGACTCAACGCATGCTGTGGTGCACTCGCCGGACAGCTCGCGGAACCGGCGTCGAAGGTGAGATCGATCGCCGCCCCACCCCTGTCGCCGTTGCTTGGGGGTTACTGGGGACGGGAGTTCCGGGATGCGGTGTCCATCCCAGCCACCCTTCGTTGCATGACGGTTCGGACGACCGCCGCGGCCGGAAATCATCGGTCCGAACGAGGATGTCCGCTCATAGCCGCGATATGCGCGGACCGAAGCGGCCAGCGCTGGTGTGCGGAAGAGCGACGGGCAGAGATCATCTCGAGCCGCTGGTGTCGGTAGCACGTCGGGAACTGCCGAAGTGTGTTCGCTCGATTGCGTTGCAGCCATATTCCGGGCTGACCCAAGCTGGGCAAATGCGCAGTAGTTGCACGAGCTGGGTTGGCGCGTTCCACGCTGAATGTTGCTTATCCTTCAGGGGGTGCTTGTCGAAGGAGACGGTGTCCTCGGAGGGTGGGAGATTGCATGTCGGATGAGCAACGGCGACAGCTGCTTCGGGCGGTGATCGCTGAGTTCAGGGATAACGGCGGGCAGGTCAGCGGACCATGGGAAGGCCGGAATCTATTGCTGCTGACCACGATTGGTGCTCGTAGTAGCCAGTCGCGGACCTGGCCGCTGACCTATCTGGGAGACGGGGATCGGTTGGTCGTTTTCGCTGCCAACAGCGGACGGCCGAAACGCCCCGGCTGGTATTACAACTTGCGTGCGCACCCGCATGCGACGGTCGAGGTCGGCTCGGACATCGTGCGGGTGACCGCGACCGTCGTCGAAGGCGCCGAACGGCAGCGGCTGTGGGAACGGCAGCTGGCGGCCACCCCGTTCTTAGCGGATTTCGAGGCCGACCACGGCCGACAAATCCCGGTCGTGGTGCTCACCCCCACCGACTGAACGGACATACTCATTTGACACAGGCCGCGATGGGTCCGATTGTGGCGGCATCGTTTCCGGCGATCAACTCTATGATTCCTGTTTTGACACCAATGGCTTTCGTGGCAGTCATACCGAGTTTGCTCGCCAAGGCGTTGGCTACGGTTTCCGCGCCGGAACCGTAGGTGATCGAACTTCCTGCGCGTTCACCACCTGGCGCGTTCAAGACCTCGCTGATAGCGAATCCCTGTGCGGACAAGACCTTTGCGATGCAAGAGGCCACGCCGAGGCGGCCGCCGCCGTTCTGCACATTCAGCATCACGTCGGATGCGGTTGGCGCGGAACCTGTGCCCAGTGTGGGGCTATTGGCCGAGTGACCGTCGTCTGCTCCGCAACCCGCCACGAGGATCATCGCCGAAACGGCTACGGCGGCGGTCGCTCTCGAGCTCATCCTCGATGCCTATCAGAACGGAACTCGAACATCCTCTCAGCCGCGTCATCAGATCATCAATGGCTCGAGGTGCACGACCTGCGGCTCTCGAGTGGCGTCGGCAGGGTCTGGGTCCGGCGGGTGGTCGGAAGCGCGCTCCCGCCCGCCCCGGTGGACACGCGCGACCGGTGCCGGGGGTCTGTCGGAGGGGGAACGTAGGATCTCTGCCGTGACCGACCGCAGCGAGCGAACCATGGACACACCACCTTCGCGTTCGATGGAGTGTGGCGAGGGCGAGGCGCGCACAGTCGAGTTCTCGGTCCTACCCGAGCGGGGAGTCGGCGAGGGGTGGGCATGAGATGGGTATTGCGTTGCTGGTCGAGTCGAGCGTCTGTGAGGTGCGGGGATGAGTGAGCGGCCTGCACCGGTGCATTTGGTGCTCGGTGACGAAGAGTTGTTGGTCGAGCGGGCGGTGGGGGAGATCACCGCGCAGGTGCGGGCGTTGGCGCCGGACGCCGATGCGGTGCCGGTCGATCGGATGCGCGCGGGGGACGCGAGCACGGCTGAGCTGGCCGAGATGTTGAGCCCTTCGCTGTTCGCCGAGGACCGGGTGATCATTCTGGAGTCGGCGGCCGAGGCGGGTAAGGACGCGGTCGCGGTGATCACCGACGCGGCGAGCGATCCGCCGGAGGGTGTCGTGCTCGTGGTGCTGCATTCGGGTGGTGGGCGCGCGAAGGCGCTGGTGCCCGCGTTGCAGAAGGTCGGTGCGGTGGGGCATGACTGCGCCAAGCTGACGAAGGCCGCCGAGCGAGTGGAGTTCGTGCGCAACGAGTTCCGCGCTGCCGGGGTGCGGGTCGCCGGCGATGTGGTGCAGGCGATGCTGGAGTCTGTCGGGTCCGATCTGCGTGAGCTTGCCGCGGCCTGCTCGCAGCTGGTCTCCGACACCGGCGGGAAGATCGATGTCGCGGCTGTTCGGCGCTACTACTCCGGCAAGGCGGAGGTGTCCGGTTTCGATGTCGCCGAACTGGCCGTTGCGGGTGACCGTTCCGGCGCGATGGAAGCGTTGCGGTGGGCGAATGATCGTGGCGTGCCGCATGTTCTGCTCGCCGATGCGCTCGCCGATTCCGTGCACACCATTGCCAGGGTGGGTTCCGCGGGTCGTGGGGATCCGTTCAAATTGGCTCAGCAACTGGGTATGCCGCCGTGGAAGGTGAAAAAGGCTCAGGCGCAAGCCCGCAACTGGACGCCCGCCACGATTGGTTCGGCGCTGCAAGTTGTTGCCGCGCTCAACGCCGATGTCAAAGGTGGCGCGGCGGACGCCAACTACGCCTTGGAGCATGCGCTCGCTCAAATCCTCGACCTCCACTCGGCGGGGTGAATTCAAGCCGCACGGTTCTGCCGACGGCGAAGATTTCCTCCCTGGTGTTCAGGGACACGAGCGAGCGTGTGAAGGCGAGCCAGGCCGTGAAGCGCGGATCTGGGCACCGCTTTTGTTGTGACGCTGAATGTGTGCTGAAACACACATCGGTGCGCATTCGGCTAGGCGAATGATGTGTCGACGAGCTGGTCGAACGAATCCAACAGTCAACCGAAATGAAGCGAAATCGCGCCGTCAAACACCATTTCTTCCACCGATTCACTGATTTCCCGACGGCATCACGACGGATTCGAAGACCACTCGCGACACCTTGATCGACATGCACTCCAAGAATCTCGCAAATTGCCAGTTACTGAATTCATGTCAAACTGGATTTGGTAATGGACGAGCACTCTGCACCGGTCTCCCCGGTTGACGATCTCCGGCGGACCCGTGCGTGGCACGTTCGACGGCCGAAGAATCGCGCGCGTGCGCAGCGTCGCATCGGCCGCGCCGCGGCAAAAGTAATCGCCTGCGGTTTGTCGGCAGTGGTGCTCGGCGCAACCGCGGTCGGTTGGGCAACGGCCGGGCGGTTCGACAAAGGATTCGTGAGGTCGGCGGCGCTCGGCGTGAATGCGCCGCGCTCACTCGCCGGTGACATGAACATCCTGTTGATCGGCCTGGACACCCGCAAGGACCAGGACGGCGACGACCTGCCGCAGGAGATCGTCGATCAACTCCACGCAGGCGACGGCGACGTCGGCGGGTACAACGCCAACACGCTGATCCTGGTGCACATCCCAGCTGACATGAAAAACATTGTCGCGGTATCGATTCCACGCGACGACTACGTCAAGGTGTCCGGCATCCCCGGCTACTCGAGCATGAAGATCAAGGAAGCGTACGGCCTGAAGAAGGCCGCCGTGCAGGACCAGCTGATCAGCCAAGGCATGACCGATCGCAAGGCGCTGGAACGCGCGGGCCGCGAGGCGGGGCGAGCGTCGATCGTGCAGGCGGTGCGCGACCTCACCGGCGTGCCGATCGATAGGTTCGCCGAAGTCACCCTCGCCGGGTTCTACGACCTGTCCAAGGCGCTCGGCGGCGTCGAGGTCTGCCTCAACAAGCCGGTCGACGACAGCTACTACTCCGGTGCGGTGTTCCCGGCGGGCAGGCAACGCCTGGACCCGGCTCAGTCGCTCGCCTTCGTGCGGCAACGCCACGGCCTGGAGAACGGTGACCTGGATCGGACCCACCGCCAGCAGGCCTTCCTGACGTCGGTGGCGCTCGACCTCCGCAATGCGGGCACGTTCACCGACGTCGGCAAGCTGACCGCGCTGATGGATGTCGCCCACCGCAACATCGTCCTGTCCGACGGCTGGAACATCACCGACTTCCTCCGCACCCTCGGCACAGCCGACAGTCCGTCCGTCGAGTTCCGCACCCTCCCGGTGCTCCGCTACGACACCATCAACGGCCAAGACGTCAACATCGTCGACCCGGTCGCCATCCGCCGCGAGGTCCGCGCCGCGTTCAGCGACGCCGACCCCACCGTTGCCCTCCTCAACCACCCGGCTCCCGTCATCACCCTTGCCCACCCCAACGCTGAATCAGCCGGCCCCGCACCGGATGTCGGCAAGCCGGTCGACACGATCATCGCCGGCAACACCGTCCCCTGCGTGAACTGACGCACCTGCGCGGACTGCCCTAATGGGTTGCGCCGAGCCACATTTCGAGTGGGGCGGTCACGGGAGCGACCGCCGAAGGAAGTCGAGCTGAAGGAGCAGCAGGTTTTCGGCGACGGACTCCTGCGGGGTCATGTGCGTGACGCCGGACAGCGGGAGCACCTCGTGTGCCCGACCTGCGGCCAGCAGCGCCGAGGACAGTCGAAGGGAGTGCGCGACAACCACGTTGTCGTCCGCGAAACCGTGGATGATCATCATCGGGCGGTGTGGTTCGACAGCGTCCACCAAGCCCGCGTCGTCGATCAGCGAGTTGCGCCGGTAGATCTCCGGCTGCTCGTCCGGGTGGCCGAGGTAGCGCTCCTGATAGTGGGTGTCGTACAGACGCAGATCGGTGACCGGCGCACCAACGACGGCCGCGTGGAAGACATCCGGGCGGCGCAGCGCCGCGAGCGCCGCCAGATACCCGCCGAAGGACCAGCCGCGGATGGCGACTCGATCCAGATCGAGGGGGAAGTCGTCGGCCAGCGCCTGCAACGCGTCCACCTGGTCGGCGAGGACGACCGCCGCGAGATCGTCTCGAATCGCTTTCTCCCAGGCCGGGGAACGACCGGGCGTGCCGCGGCCGTCGGCGACCACGACCGCGTAACCCTGGTCAGCGAACCACTGCGAGGTGAGATGCGGATTGTGCGCGGCGAACACCCGCTGGCCGTGCGGGCCGCCGTAGGGATCCATGAGGACAGGCAGCGGGGTCACACCGTCGTGATCACGAGGAAGCAGCACAGCACACGGAATGCGCCGTGCGCCCGCCTCGGTGAGCGTGACGCGAGGGGTAAGGCCGGGATCTTCCGCATGCGAGGCGATCGTCGCCACCCGCGTCTCACCCCGGAGCACCTGTACGTCGGCACCCGGCCGCGCGAGCGTGGCGGACACCAACACGGTGATGTCCCCGGCGCGCACCGCCGAGTGCACGCCGGGCTCGTGCGAAACCCGTTGCAGACCTTGCTCATTGACGCGATAGACGTGTATCTCGCCGGTCTCGGGCGCGTCGGCCTCGGCGCCGGCCGAGGCGGTGAGCAACACGTCGTCCTGCCCGGCGTCGAGTACCGCGCGCACGTGCAGCCGCGCGTCGGTCAGTGGGCGTTCACCGACCATGAGGACCCGTGCGCCGTCTTCGTCGGCGATTCGTACGAGATCTCCCGACGGATTCCAACAGGGCGTGCCGGGGAACAGATCAAGCCACACCGGATCCTCGTCGGCATGCACGGTCCTGGTCGCACCGGTGTCCGGAGACACCGCCAACAACAGCTGACTGCGCTGATCGCGCGCCTGCACGAGCAGCAGCGGGTCACCCGCTTGCGACCAGTGCACCCGCGCGAGGTACGGATAGCGCGTCCGATCCCAGACGACCTCTGTGCGCACTCCGTCCAGGCCGAGCACGAACAGTCGCACGTCCGCGTTGTCGGTGCCTGCCGCTGGATAAGCGACCTCCCGTGGTGCGCTTGCCGGCTGCGCCGGGTCGGAGATCCACCAGCGCCGTATCGGCGTATCGTCCACGCGCGCGACCAGCAGCCGTTGTGAGTCCGGCGACCACCAGAAGCCCCGGAAGCGGCTCATTTCCTCGGCCGCGATGAACTCGGCCAATCCGTAGGTGATGGTGGCCGACTCCGGCTCGGCGAGCACCCGCTCGTCCTTGCCTTCGACATCGACGACCCGCATCGCCCCGTGCGCCACATAGGCGACGTGCCTGCCGTCGGGGGAGGGGCGCGGGTCGATCGCCGGTCCGGCGGCGGGAAGCTCACGTGTCGTGCCCTTCCTCAATTCGGCGACGAACAACCGGCCCGACAAAGCGAAGGACGCCAACTCCACGGCATCGTCGGTGGCGTAGCCGACGATGCCCGCACCGCCCTCGCGGCTGCGTTCGCGACGTGCGCGCTCTTCTGGCGGCAGGTCCTCGGTCGCGCCGCCAAGCAAGACGCGAGGGTCGACCGCTACCCGCTCTTCGCCGAGCGCGGCATCCAGGACCCACAGTGAGCTCGCCGTATCCGTACCGGAGGCGGAGCGGAGGAACACGACGTGCGCGCCGTCGGGCGCCACGGTGAATGCGCGTGGCGCACCCAGCGTAAATCGCTGGGTGCGAGCGCTCCGGCGGGGGAAGGAGTCCGGCGTAGACGACATGCCCCGACCATACTGGCCGCGCATGACAAGCTTCGAGCCGTGCGGGATTTCCTCTGTCGGTGGGTGATTCGGCCCGCAACGGAACGCGGCCGCCGCACAGCTCACATGGCGGCGGCGACTCGGGCTACGCCCGGTCCGGTCAGTCCGGCGAGACCTACTGAGCGACCGGTTGCGACCAGGAACAGTTCGCTGAGCGGTCCGCGGATCTCGTCGGGTCCGTCGCCGTGCATCCATGCGGCATCGGTGGCGGTCAGTCGGAGACCTTTCAATCGTTTACGCGCACCGTAGAACGGGCTGCGGATCAAATGCTCGAGGGCTGCGATCGCTTGCTCGGTAGGCATCGGCCTGGTGCGGCCGAGCGGGCGGGCGATGTCTTGGCCGTGAATCATGATGTCCACCAAGGGATCCAGTGGACTGGAGAGCGGAGCAAGGTGGGTGGATCCCGCGGCTGCCCGCAGTTGTGCGATCAGCTCGGCGGGAGCGAACCGTGCGGCGTGATCACGGGCCGCTTGCGCGTTCATTCGATCCCAGTTGCCCTTGGCCCGGATCAGCCCGATCACCGTGCTCCGCACGGTGTCCTGCGAGGTGATGTGCCCGAGCACCTGGTGCACAGTCCACCCGTCGCACAGCGAATCCACCTGCCACTCGTGCTCATCGAGGTCGTCGAGGAAGTCGGCGAGGGTGAGCCGTTCGGCTCGCACCCACGCCAGGATCTGATCACGGTCCACGGTGTCCTCCGCATCGGCTTGTGCTGTCACCCATATCGACGGTGGTCGTCGTCGAAACTCATCGGACCGTCGCCGACTTCGCTCTGCGGACGCGAGATTCGGTGCATGCGCGGCACGCCGTGCCGGCCAGGCCGGCACCGCCGTGCGCACACGTCGATCAGACGCGCTTTTCAACCTTCAAATCACCCTGGACGACACTGCGTGTCATCGCCCTCGCCAACATCTCATGCGGGAACCCGAGCTCGATCGCACTCGCCTGCTCCAGCCGATCCACCTGTGCCGCTTCGAACTCCACGTCGAGCGCCCCGAGATTGTCCTCCAACTGCGCGGCGGTGCGTGCGCCGATGATCGGCGCGGTCACACCAGGATTGCGCAACGTCCACGCCAGCGCGACCTGTGCAGGCGTCACCCCGAGCTCGGCGGCAACCTCCTTGACCACATCGGCGATGTCCAGCGCGCGTTCGGTGAGGGATCCCGCGGCGACGACCACGTCCTTCCGCGTGCCCGTCACCGACGCCTGTGCCGGGTGATTCAGGTCGGCACGGCTGTACTTGCCGGTGAGCACTCCACCGCCCAGCGGCGACCACGGGATCACCCCGAGCCCGAGCTCCCGCGCCATCGGAACGAGGTCGCGCTCGACGGTCCGCTCGATCAGGCTGTATTCGACTTGCAACGCGATCAGCGGTGACCACCCGCGCAGGTCGGCGATGGTCTGCATGCGCGAAACCTGCCAGGCCGGTGCATCGGAGATGCCGACGTAGAGCACCTTGCCCGCACGCACGAGATCGTCCATGCCACGCAGGATTTCGTCGACCGGGGTGGTGGCATCCCAGACGTGCAAGTAGAGCAGGTCGATGTAGTCGGTGTTCAGCTTGCGCAGGCTCGCCTCGACCGAGGCCATCATGCTTTTGCGTTGGTTCCCACCGGAATTGGGGTCGTTCGGCCTACGCAGCATGGTGTATTTCGTTGCCAGCACCAGGGATTCGCGGTTGTCCGCGGTGAATTCGCCGAGCATTTGCTCGGAGGTGCCGTTGGTGTATTGGCTTGCGGTGTCGATGAAGTTCCCGCCGCGCTCGACGTAGGTATCGAAGACCTTGCGCGACTCGTCTTTGTCTGCGCCCCAACCCAAGTCGAGACCGAAGGTCATCGCCCCCAGCGCCAGCGGAGACACCCGAAGTCCCGAACGGCCGAGCAGCCGGTAGGTATCGAGGGTGCGAGCTCCGGACATGTCCAGCTCCTGTCGTCGGTGTTCTGTGTGATGCACGCAAGTCTGGAACGGCGAAAGGGGCGGGGTAAGGGAAGCTTCTTCCTGGGAAAGGCAGTCCTACGCAGCCGTAATATCGAAGACGATGACTGGAACAGTGGATGCGACCCACGAGCTGGCTGCCTTCCTGCGCGCGCGGCGCGAACGGCTGTCGCCCGGTGATCTCGGGCTGCCGGAGCGCAGGCAGGCGCGGCGCACGCCGGGCTTGCGGCGCGAGGAGGTCGCCGAGTTGGCGGGGGTCAGCACCGACTACATCGTCCGGTTGGAGCAAGGGCGTGGCCTGCGCCCCTCGGTGGACGTGCTGGAGGCCTTGTCGCGGGCGCTGCGGTTGAACACCGACGAGCGCGCCTACCTGTTCGATCTGGCCAGGCAACGGCAGCCGCACGCGGGAAAGCCGAGCACGGAGCCTGCGCCCGCGCTGACCATGCTGATGGACGATCTTTCGCCACTACCGGCGATGGTGATCAACCACCGCTACGACGTCCTGGCCTGGAATCGGGAGATGGCGCGGCTGGTCATCGACTTCGAGTCGCTGCCGCCGCGGCAGCGCAACTCCATGTGGATCTGCCTGATGGAGCCGAGCCTGCGGGATTTCTATGTGGAGCGGGAGCGCACCATCAGCGAGGGCATCGCCGATCTGCGTGCCGCGTGGGCGGCGCATCCCGATGATCAGGCGCTCGCCGACCTGATCGCGGAGTTCAGTGCGCACAGCACCGAGTTCGCACAAGCGTGGGCCAGACACGACGTCAAGGTCCAGGGCCGCGGCGCCAAACCGCTGCGGCACCCGGTCGTCGGTCGGTTGGTTGTCAATTACGAGGCGTTGATGCCGGTCCAGGATCCCGATCAGCGCATCATCATCTATCGCGCCGCAGATCGGGATTCCCAGGCGGCGCTGGACCGGCTAGCGGCCGATCCAGCGCCCTCGGTGGAGCTCATTCCACCGAGCTGAGCACTAGCTCGTCTTCCTCGTCTGCCTCGTCGTACTTGCCGTCCCAGTCGTCGTAGACGGGGACTTCGTCGTCCCGCGTGACGACCCACTCCAGCGAGTAGTTGCCCTCATCGTCGATGGGAACCATCACGTTCTCGATCTTCACTCCGATCCCCAGCACCTCGGCTGCGCGGATGACATCCGGCAGATCCTCGCCGCGGACCACGGTCTGATTGGCGTACACGGTAACCATGCGCCGAATGGTAGCTGGAACCACCGACAGCCTGTGGGCCGATCCCGAATCCCCGGAGATGAATAGTCGGGGGCGGCGTGGCCTGGCATGGGCACGACAAAAGCCGCCGTGGTCGTCGAGGCCACGGCGGCTGCGTCAGTGCCTGCGGTACCGGAAAGTCGGTACCGAAAAAATCAGAGCTTGTTCAGAGCCAGCGCGAGGGCCGACTTCTTGTTGGCGGCCTGGTTGGCGTGGATGACGCCCTTCGAGGCGGCCTTGTCGAGCTTGCGGCTCGCGAACTGGAGCTGCGCGGCGGCCTTTTCCTTGTCGCCTGCCGCAGCGGCTTCCCGGAAGCTGCGGATCGCGGTGCGCAGCGCGGACTTGACCGACTGGTTACGCTTGCGCGCTTCCTCGTTGGTACGGATCCGCTTCAACTGGGACTTGATGTTGGCCACGCCTGTTTCCTCGTGTTCCTGTCGCTGAGTGGTTTGTCTGGAAAGTTCTACGCGTGCGTCGCACCCTGGGTGAACGGGTCACGCAACGCCGAAAGTCGAGGGTACCAGCCGCCGGTCGGCGCACGAAATCGACGCCCGGCCGACGGGGCGGAGGACACCGACCGGTCGGTGTAAAGACCGGATCGCCGCAGGTTTCTGGCCGAGTGATGCAAGAAATTTACCTGTGTCACACGCTGCATTGCCGCTGCATGTAGCACGATTTTTGCATGACTCCCGCCTCTCTGCCACGCATGGCGCGATCGGTCGAAAACGGACTGGTTGGTACTAACGGGCGGGCGGCCGGAAACGGCAAAATCGCCCATTCCGGGCTATTCGAAGGTTATCGACCCGGCCGCTACGCCGACGCCTTCGACGAGATGTTCGACGGCACCGGCCGGGTGCGGCAGCCCTACAAAGGATTGTTCGCCGCACTCGCGCCGATCGACGTCGCGGACCTGGCGGCGCGCTCGGCCGCGCTGGACCGCGCCTTCATCGACCAGGGCATCACGTTCTCCCTCTCCGGCCAGGAACGGCCGTTCCCGCTCGATCTGGTGCCGCGGGTGATCGCGGCCGCCGAGTGGGCCAAATTGGAGCGCGGCATCAAGCAGCGGGTGATCGCGCTGGAGCTGTTCCTCGCCGATGTCTACGGCGAGCAGAACATCCTGCGGGACGAGGTGATCCCGAAACGCCTGGTCACCTCGTGCAAACACTTCCATCGCGAGGCCGCGGGCCTGGTGCCGCCCAACGGCGTGCGCATCCACGTGGCAGGCATCGACCTGATCCGCGACGAGCGCGGCGACTTCCGCGTGCTGGAAGACAATCTGCGTTCCCCGTCCGGGGTGTCCTACGTCATGGAGAACCGGCGCACGATGGCGCGGGTCTTCCCCGACCTGTTCTCCTCGCACCGGGTGCGCGCGGTCGGCGACTACCCCGGCCACCTGCTCGCCGCGCTGCGCGCCTCCGCCGCGCCGAACGAGGCCGACCCGACGGTGGTTGTGCTCACCCCCGGTGTGTACAACTCGGCGTACTTCGAGCATTCGCTGCTGGCCAGGCAGATGGGTGTGGAACTGGTCGAGGGGCGCGACCTGTTCTGCCGCGACAACGTCGTGTACATGCGAACCACGGCCGGCGAGCGTCAAGTCGACGTGATCTACCGCAGAATCGACGACACCTTCCTCGATCCGATGCACTTCCGGCCCGATTCGGTGCTCGGCGTCGCAGGCCTGCTGAACGCGGCGCGGGCGGGCAACGTGGTCATCTCCAGCGCGGTCGGCAACGGTGTCGGCGACGACAAGCTGATCTACGCCTACGTGCCGACGATCATCGAGTACTACCTCAACGAGAAGCCGGTGCTGCCGAACGTCGACACCTACCGGTGCTGGCTCGACGACGAGCGCGACGAGGTGCTCGACCGGATCGCCGAACTGGTGATCAAGCCGGTCGAGGGTTCCGGCGGCTACGGCATCGTCATCGGACCCGACGCGACGCCGCGCGAGCTGGAGGCGGCACGGCGCCGGATCAAGGCGGACCCGCGTGGGTGGGTCGCGCAGCCGGTGGTGCAGTTGTCGACCGTGCCGACGAAGATCGGCAACGAGCTGGTGCCGCGCCATGTCGATCTGCGGCCGTTCGCGGTCAACGACGGCGAGGAGGTCTGGGTGCTGCCCGGCGGGCTCACCAGGGTCGCGCTGCCCGAGGGGTCGCTGGTGGTCAATTCCAGCCAGGGCGGCGGCAGCAAGGACACCTGGGTGCTGTCGGGGCGTGATTCGCTGGCCGATCGGGAACTGGCCGGTGCCGAGCTGGTCAGCGATCCGCCGCAATCGGATTCGCGCGAGGTGGGTCGTGATCTGACGGCCTCGCAGGCGAATCAGCAACAGCAGCAACAACAACAGGAGCAGCGCCAGTCGATGGGCGGTCGGACCCAGCGTCAGTCGGGCGGCCGATCGCAAGAGCAGGTGATGCGCTGATGCTGGCCCGCAACGCGGAATCCCTGTACTGGATCGGCCGCTACGTCGAACGCGCCGACGACACCGCGCGCATCCTCGACGTCGCGGTGCACCAGCTGCTCGAGGACGCGACCGTCGATCCGGATCGCACCTCCCGAGTCCTGTTGCGGGTGCTCGGCATCGAGCCACCCGACGGCATCCTCGATGTCTGGTCGGTCACCGACCTGGTCGCGTTCTCCCACGACGGCGGCTCGATTACCGACTCGATCGCCAACGCGCGCGAAAATGCCAGGGGTGCACGGGAAGTCACCTCCAGCGAAATGTGGGAGTGCCTGAACGCCACCTACATCGGCCTCGCCGTCGCGGAAAAGGCGGCCCGCAGCCTCGGCCCGCACGAGTTCTTCCACTACGTCCAGGACCGTGCCGCCATGTTCGCTGGACTCTCCGACTCCACCCTGAGCCGCGACGACGGCTACCGCTTCCTGCTCCTCGGCCGCTCCATCGAACGCGTCGATATGACTGTGCGCCTTCTGCTTTCCCGTGCGGGTGACCGGACGTCTTCGCCGGCATGGGTGACCGTGCTCCGCTCGGCGGGCGCGCACGACACCTACCTGCGCACCCACCGCGGCGCACTGGACGCCAACCTGGTCGCCGAATTCATCCTGCTGGACCGGCTTTTCCCGCGTTCGGTGTTCCATTCGGTGCGGGTGGCGGAGAACTGCCTCACCGAACTGGATCAGCGCCCGAGCAGTCGGGTCGGGGCACGGCACGAGGCGCAGCGCCTGCTCGGTCGCGCCCGCAGCGAGCTCGAATTCCTGCCGCCCGGTGTGCTGTTGGAGGACCTGCAGAATCGGCTGCTCTCGCTGCAGAAGACCTGCCGTGAGGTCAGCGAGGCCATCGCGTTGCAGTACTTCCACGCCGCGCCGTGGGTGGCCTGGACCGATCTGCACAGCAGCCGCGACGGCCAGGTGCAGGTGGAGGGGGAGCTATGAGGGCACGCAGCGAGCGAACCATGAACACGGCCGAGGTGCGAACATGAGCTGGCGAATCCGGGTGGTGCACACCACCGGCTATGTGTACGACGCACCGGTCACCCGGTCCTTCAACGAGGCGAGGCTGACGCCGCGCGCCGACAGCAGGCAGAACGTGATCCTCAACCGGGTCGAGACCGCGCCGTCCACCCGGTCCTATCGGTACACCGACTACTGGGGCACCGCGGTCACCGCATTCGACTTGCACGCTCCGCATACCGAATTGGAGGTCACCGGCTCCTCGGTGGTGGAAACCGAGCCGTTCACCGCGCCCGCCGAGGAATGGGACTGGGATCGGTTGCGCACCGGGCAGATTGCCGATCGCTTCGACGAAATGCTCGCGCCGACCGCCTATGTGCCGTCCGATCGCAAACTGGGCACCATCGCCAAGCAACTGGCCAAAGGTCTGCCGCCGGGGAAAGCCGTTGTCCGCGCCGCCGAATGGGTGCACCGGGAAATGGACTATGTCGGCGGCACCACCTCGGTGCACACCTCGGCGGTGCAGGCATTCGCCGATCGCCAAGGCGTCTGCCAGGATTACGCGCACCTGACCCTGGTGTTGTTGCGCAGCATGGGAATTCCCAGCCGCTACGTCTCGGGTTATCTGCACCCGAATCCGGACGCCGAGATCGGCGTGACGGTGGCCGGACAATCGCACGCCTGGGTGGAGGCGTGGACCGGGATGTGGTGGGGCTACGACCCGACCAACAACATCGCCATCAACGAGCAACACGTGTCGGTCGGTGTGGGCCGCGATTACGCGGATGTGCCGCCGTTGAAGGGCATCTTTTCCGGAGGTGGCTCGACGGACCTCGATGTCGTTGTAGAGATCACCCGTCTGGCGTAGCGTCCTGAGCAACTCCGTTGATCTTGAACGGCACTTTTTTCGCAGGTACCACGGCTGGCAACTCCCTGGAACGCGGAAGGTGGACAGATGGCTCCAACGGCTCAAGAACTAGTCGAAGAGGTGGCCGAACTCCGGCTGATTCCCGACAGCAAGAAGTGGGGTGCCGAGGCGCTCGGCACCTTCATCCTGGTGATCGGCGGCGTCGGGACGGCGGTGCTGGCGGGGGATCGGGTCGGCGCGCTCGGCGTTGCCCTCGCCTTCGGCCTCACACTGTTGTTCCTCGTATACGCGATCGGCCCGATCTCCGGCTGCCATGTCAATCCGGCAGTGACGGTGGGGCATCTGCTGCTCGGCCGGATCGGGACGGTCACCGCGGCCGGATACGTGATCGCGCAGCTGATCGGCGGATTCGTCGGTGGGCTTGTGTTGTTCGCGCTGGCGAAGAACCTGCCGTCCTACGACCGAGCGGTCAACGGGCTCGGCGCGAACGGATGGGGTAAGCACAGTCCGTCGGCCACCATCGGCGCGCTCAGTCCGGCGGTCGTGGAGAACGGGTACGGGATCGCCGCGATGGTCATCGTCGAGGTGATGCTCACCGCGCTGCTGGTGTTCGTGGTGCTTGCCTCGACCGATCAGCTCTCGGATGTGCCGCTGGCGGGCCTGTCGATCGGCGTGACCCTCGCGGTCATCCACCTGATCTCGATCCCGGTGGACAACACCTCGGTCAACCCGGCCCGCAGCCTCGCCGTTGCCCCGTATCAAGACGGTGCGATGTCCCAGGTCTGGGCCTTCATCCTGTTCCCGCTGATCGGCGGCGCGCTCGGCGCACTGCTCTACGGCACGCTGTTCGGCCGCTCCCGCAACATGATCTCCTGACCCATCGACAACGCCGGGTCGCGGGCACATCGCGGCCCGGCGTTTCGTTTCGGTTCAGTGCCAAGCGTATTCGGCGCACAAGCGGTGCGCGACCAGGTCGAAAGTCTTGCGCGGCAAGATCGCTCCCTCGCGCCGGATGCCGTCCTCCGGCACATCCAAGACGCGGTCCAAGCGCACCCAGCTCGGCCTGCCCTCGGCATCCCAACTGCCGCTGCCGATTCCGACCCAGTTCGGGTCGTGCGCCCGGTCCGTCTTCGACGACAACATCAACCCGAGCAGTGTCCTGCGGTCGCGCCCGACCACCAGCACCGGCCGATCCTTGCCGTTGCTCGGATCTTCCTCGTAAGGCACCCAGGTCCAGACGATTTCACCCGGATCGGCGCGCCCGTCCAGGTGCGGTGAGTACACGACCTGCCGAGCGCGTTCGGCCGTCGGCACCGGCGTCGACGCGGTGGGCCGGACCTTGACCTGGTGGGTGCGGCGCTGTGCGAGCGAACCGACCAGGCGCTCCACCAACTTCGGTCCCTGCTGCCTGACGATCTTGGGACCCTGCTCCTTCGCGATAAGTCCGAGCTGCTTGCCGAGAGAGTT
This sequence comes from Nocardia sp. NPDC049149, assembly GCF_043197455.1. Classification (NCBI taxonomy): domain Bacteria; kingdom Bacillati; phylum Actinomycetota; class Actinomycetes; order Mycobacteriales; family Nocardiaceae; genus Nocardia; species Nocardia sp. NPDC049149. The sequence continues at coordinate 373,695 of NZ_JBICTD010000003.1, read as the reverse complement.
CCAACTGCGGGCCATCATCGCAATATAACGGCGTACGCCCGTCTTCTCATCCGCGCTGACCGGCCGACGGGGCGCTTGGCCACACCAGTGGCAGAAGCTTCGCAGAGCTCATGGGACGATAGACCGCAGCTTACCGATACCCATGAGGAGTGGAGTGCCCGCCAGCTTCGCCGACACGACGTTCACCGATCCGTCGCGGATCCGGAACTTCTGCATCATCGCGCACATCGATCACGGCAAGTCGACGCTGGCCGATCGCATGTTGCAGCTGACCGGTGTGGTCGAAGAACGGCAGATGCGCGCCCAGTACCTGGACCGAATGGATATCGAGCGCGAGCGCGGTATCACCATCAAGGCGCAGAACGTGCGGCTGCCGTGGCAGGCCGACGGCACCGATTACGTGCTGCACCTGATCGACACCCCGGGCCACGTCGACTTCACCTACGAGGTGTCACGTGCGCTCGAGGCCTGTGAGGGCGCGGTGCTGCTGGTCGACGCGGCGCAGGGCATCGAGGCGCAGACGCTGGCCAACCTGTATCTGGCGCTGGACAAGGATCTGACGATCATCCCGGTGCTCAACAAGATCGACCTGCCCGCCGCCGATCCGGACCGCTATGCGGGCGAGATCGCGCACATCATCGGCTGCGAGCCCGACGAAGTGCTGCGCGTGTCCGGCAAGACCGGCGTCGGCGTCCCGGAACTGCTCAACGAGGTCATCAAGAAGGTCCCCGCGCCGGTCGGCGATTCCGACGCGCCGGCCCGCGCGATGATCTTCGACTCGGTCTACGACACCTACCGCGGTGTGGTCACCTACGTCCGCGTGGTGGACGGCAAGATCGTGCCGCGGGAGAAGATCAAGATGATGTCCACCGGCGCGACCCACGAGCTGCTCGAGGTCGGCATCGTCTCCCCGGAGCCCAAACCGACCCAGGGTCTCGGCGTCGGCGAGGTCGGCTACCTGATCACCGGCGTGAAGGACGTGCGCCAGTCGAAGGTCGGTGACACGGTGACGGCCGCCCGCAACGGCGCCACCGAGCCGCTCACCGGCTACCGCGAACCGCGCCCGATGGTGTACTCCGGCCTCTACCCGGTGGACGGCTCGGACTACCCGGACCTGCGCGACGCCCTGGACAAGCTGCAGCTCAACGATGCCGCGCTGACCTACGAGCCGGAAACCTCGGTGGCACTGGGCTTCGGCTTCCGCTGTGGCTTCCTCGGCCTGCTGCACATGGAGATCACCAGGGAGCGCCTGCAGCGCGAGTTCGACCTCGACCTGATCTCCACCGCGCCGAACGTGGTGTACCGGGTGGAGATGGAGGACGGCACCGAGCATGTCGTCACCAACCCGTCGTACTGGCCGGAAGGCAAGGTGCGCAACGTCTTCGAGCCGGTGGTGAAGTGCACGGTGATCTCGCCGAGCGAGTTCATCGGTTCGATCATGGAGCTGTGCCAGCAGCGCCGCGGCGAACTCGGCGGTATGGACTACCTGTCGGAGACCAGGGTCGAGCTGCGCTACACCATGCCGATGGCCGAGATCATCTTCGACTTCTTCGACTCGTTGAAGTCACGCACCCGCGGCTACGCCAGCCTCGATTACGAAGAGGCGGGCGAGCAGGCCGCGCAGCTGGTCAAGGTGGACATCCTGTTGCAGGGTGAGGCGGTCGACGCGTTCTCCGCCATCGTGCACAAGGACGCCGCCCAGGCGTACGGCCACAAGATGACCACCAAGCTGCGCGAGCTCATCCCGCGCCAGCAGTTCGAGGTGCCGATCCAGGCTGCCATCGGCTCGAAAATCATTGCCCGCGAAAACATCCGCGCTATTCGCAAGGACGTGCTCGCCAAGTGCTATGGCGGCGACATCAGCCGCAAGCGCAAGCTGCTGGAGAAGCAGAAGGAAGGCAAGAAGCGGATGAAGACCATCGGCCGCGTCGAGGTCCCGCAGGAAGCCTTCGTTGCCGCCTTGTCCTCGGATGCCGCCTCGGACAAGCCGAAGGGCAAGTAGCGCTGACCGACTGACGAATCAGGACGTTCGCGCGGATATTCGAACCCGCAGGCGCACACCGCCCAGCGGGCTGTGGCCCAGTTCGGCTGTGCCGGAGTGCAGTTCGGCCTGTTGGCGAACCAGCGCAAGGCCGAGGCCGGAGCCTGGCGAGCCCGGGCCCTTGACGAAGCGGTCGAAAGCCTTGGGACGCATGGTGTCCGGGATGCCCTTGCCATCGTCGTCGATGAGGATCTCGACCGTGTCGTCCGGTGCCGGGGCAACGGCGACGTGGACGGTGTCGGCGTTGCCGTGCTGGACGGCGTTGGCGACCGCATTGGTGACGATCAGCATGAGGCCGCCGGGGATGCCGGTCACGGTGACGGGTTCGCAGGCGGTGAGCTCGATCTGCACGGCGGGATGGCGGCGTTGCGCGTCTTGTACTGCGCGGTCGAGGGTTTCGCACAGGTCAAAGGGTTCGAAGACGTCGGGCTCGGTGAGTTCGCCGACGGCGAGCCGCTCCAGATCGGTGAGGGTGTTCTCGATCTGCCGTTCGGCGAAGAGCACCTCGTTGAGGATGGCGCCGCGCTGGTCGGCGGGAATCTCCTTGGTGGCCAACACTTGCAGGTCGGTGCGCAGCGCGGTGAGTGGTGTGCGCAGCTCGTGGGCGCAGACGGCGGCGAAGTCGCGGGCACTGGTCAGCGCCCGGTTGGTGGCGTGATGGGCGGCCTCCAACCTGGCGAGCATGCGGGTGATGGCGTCGGAGAGCTCTTCGGCCTCCCTCGCGCCGCGGCCGGACAGCGGCGGCAGCTCTTCCAGAGTGTCGATGCTGTGGGTCGCGGTGGCCAGCTTGCGCAGTGGCCGCGCGGCGTAGCCCGCCAAGAACCAGCCGAGCAGCGCCGCGACCAGCGCGCCCGCCACACCGATGCCGAGGCCGACCAGCTGGCTGCGGTGGATAGCGGAGGCGACCGCGTCGCGGTTGGGGTCGAGCGTCACCAGCACCCCGGGCAGGCCGTCGACCCGGGCAAGCGCGGTGTCGTTGGGTAAACGGATTGTCTCCGTGGGGGATCCGGGCAACTCGACCGCGGGCCCCTGGGTCGGCAGACGGTACGCAGGCACTTGCGAGGGTGTCCGTTGGACCGCAGGTGTTTGCGTCGGCATCGGCTCTGGAACGCCTTGGGCCGCAGGGGGTTGCGGGGATGTCAGGTCTGGAGCACTTTGGACCGTGGGAGGTTGCGGGGGTGTCAGGCCTGACGATCCCTGACTCTCGGGCACCGGCATTTGGTCCGCGGGCACGCCTGCCACGTTCGGCGGTGCGGGCGGCGCGGCAGGCGCAGGCACTCCCGGAACATCTTTCAGCCCGGGCGCGACCCGCACCGCCATCGAGGAGACGGTCTCGTCCAGCTGTCGCTCGCCGCTCGCGTTCAGCAACGCGGCGAAGGTGATGGTGAGGGTGAGCGCGACCAGCGCGGCGATCACGCCGGAGACCAGCGCCACCCGGGTACGTAGGGACGGTGAACGTTTCACGGCTGCTCCCGCAGGACGAATCCGACGCCGCGCACGGTGTGCACCACCCGCGGCGCACCGGTCGCCTCCATCTTGCGGCGCAGGTAGGAGACGAAGACATCGACCACATTGGTGTCGGTGGCGAAGTCGTAACCCCATACCGCGGAAAGGATCTGCTCGCGGCCGAGCACGATCCCCGGATGTTCGGCGAGCATGGCGAGCAGTTCGAATTCGCGTTTGGTCAGCTCGACCGGCAGGCCCGCGGCCAGCACCCGGTGCCCGGCCAGATCGATCTGTACCTGGCCGACCCGCACGGACGCGCTCGCTGGCTCGGGGGTGGTCACCCGGCGGCGCAACAGCGCGCGCAGCCGGGCAACCAGTTCGCCGAGATCGAAAGGCTTGGTGAGGTAGTCGTCGGCGCCGCGTTCGAGGCAGGCGATGCGGTCGGTCACCGCGCTGCGCGCACTGAGCACACAGATCGGAATGTCGTTGCCCATCGCCCGCAGCGCGGTGACCACGCCCTCACCGTCGAGGTTCGGCATGTTCACGTCCAACACCATCGCGTCGGGTGTCGTGGCACGGACCATGGCCAGCGCTTCGGCGCCGTCGCCCGCGGTGACCACCTCGAAATCGGAGAGCTCCAGCCCGCGTCGCAACGACGCGAGCACGCGAACCTCGTCGTCCACGACCAAGATCCGGTGTCCGGTCATGGATCAACACTAGTCCCGGCCGGTCAGCGGACGCTGGCGACGACGCACGAGTCGTCGAGCGGCGTCGCGGGCACGGCGTCGGCAGGCAGTTCACGCTCGATCGTCACCCACGGGCCGTCGCCTTCGGGAGTCGTGATCACCACGGTGCCGTCCCCGTCTGCTTGCGCGCAGATGACCGGTTGGCCGGGAACAGTCGGGAGGGGGAGGGCAGGCTGTCCGGGAACGGCAGGCTGAGCGGGACGGGCAGGCTGGGCGGGCACGGCAGGGGCGACCTGGACGCTCGGACCGTGATCGGGCGCAGCAGGCAGCGGCTGCGCCGATGCGGCACCCGCCAAGCCTGCGACCACGGCGGCAGTGAGGGCGGTCCCGCTGAGCACCGCCGCGATGCGAGCGCTGTGGCGTCCGATGAGTGCGGTCATGAGGGGTGTCTCCTTCAGATCGATGAGGCCGACCGGGTTGGTCCGACGAAATCGACGGTAGGGAGCCGATCTTCACCGCTCCTTGAGCGTTCGTTAGAGATCTGTGAGGTATTGCTGACGTCGATGTGATGGGTGGTGGTGCCAGTCGTGCGAGGGTGGTGATGTTGAACCTGGTCACGCGCGGATCAGTGGCTGCGACCGGTTCGGTTGGGCCCTAGAAATAGGGCTTCCGTTCTGATTTTCCGGATGGCAAGGTTGTGTTGCTCGCTGCCGACGGAGTCTCTAGTCTCCTGGAGAATGTGACAGTCGGGTTTTCCCGAAATATTGTTAGGTGATCTTCACGCGGGGTGGGGAATGGTGAAGATGGGCTGTTGGTACCCGAGAGTGGAGTTTTCATGACGCGTGACCTGCCCTTCGATGACAACACCGAGGCAGCCGAGCACGCGGGCGACACCGCCTACCGGGTCGCCACCGGCGTCGCGCGGGTCGCACGCGCAGGCGCCTACGTCACCGGCGGTGCGCTGATCGCCGCGAACAGCGGCGGCGTTCCGGCCGCACCCGGTTCCCGGCTGGACAGCTGGAACGCGGGCTGGGCGCACAACAGCGACCCGGAGCCGGACGCGCCGTCCCCGGTCATCACCTTCCCGGAACTCGTGGTGGAACCCACACCGCTGAACCAGCCGCACGCGTCGAACCTGCCTGTCGCCCACAACGGTCCCGGCTTCACCCTCCCCGCCACCTCGGGGCCGGTGCAGCTGCCCATCCTCGAGGGTGAGTACCACGGCACCGACGCGGGTCTGCTCGGACTGTCCGGCACGGACGCGGATGGCGGGATACGGCTGTCGAGCTCGACCAACAGCCTCGAAGCGGACGATCAGCCTGGTGCCGGTCACCCGTCCACCTATGCCCTCGACGAGCCCGGCGGTCAGGGCTTCGGGCTGCCCGGTCACGGGCTCGGCCGGGCCGGGCACGGCTTCGGCCAGCCGGACACCGACGGCTTCACCGGACCGGATTCCGGCGCGTTCGACCTGCTCGGCACGGACTCCACCCGGGCAGCTGGCGATGGTCTGTTCGGCGGTGACGGCCTGTTCGGTGGCGGTGGTCCGTTCGGTGGTGACGGCCCCTTCGGTGGTGACGGCCTGTTCGACGGCGGTGGCCCGCTGGGCGGTGACGGCCCGTTCGACGGTCATGGTCCGTTCGGCGAGGACGGCTTGTTCGACGGTGACGGCCCGTTCATCGGCATCACGAACAAGCCGATCGGCGACGGCTTCTTCTTCGGCGTCACCTCGGACCCGGTCAGTGACGACTTCATCGGCATCACCTTCGGAGAGTTCGACTCCGACCGGGTCGGCGACCAGCTCGACCAGTTCACCGACTTCTTCCGCAGAAGCCTGGACGTGTCCGACGGCCCGCAGGCAGCGAGCGATGCGGCGATGCCGGGCCACGGCACCCCGGGAGTGGCCAGTGGCCTGACGACGTCAGGGACGTCCACGAGCCACTCGCATCAGACCAATCAGGCGCCCGCGGCCGCACCGAGCGCCGCGGCGCAGCCCCTTGCCCAGCCGTTCGCTGCCCCAGCGCCGATCGCACCCGTCGTGGTAGTGCCTGCGGTGGCCGCGCCTGCCGTGGCTGCCCCGGCGGCGGCCGCCGCGCAGCCGGTGGTCGCCACCCCGTTGCAGACCACGATCCAGCCGGACGCCGCAACCACGCCGATCGCGAATGTGTTTGCGCCCCCAGCAGGTCCGTCGCTGCTGACGGTGCCCGCGGCCGAGACGCCCGCGCTGTTCGAGCACGCACGGCCGACGCCGGTGAAGCCGATTGTGGTGCCGGACTCGCGGCCCATCGATGCGACAACGCCGACGGTGCCGACCGCGCCGACCACCGTCATCAAGACGGTGCCGAACCCGATCGTGCCCGGCGACATCACCGTGCCGAGCATCCCCGGTTTCCCCAGCGGGACCGCCCCGACCACGCCGCACACCGGCGGTGGCATCACCCTGCCGGACCTACCGACCAGCAAGGTTCCGCTCCCGACGGTCCCGAAGCCGACGGACAAGCCGACCGACCCGGGTGGTGTCACCATCCCCACCGTCACCAACCCGCCGACGGTGCCGACCGTCCCGACGGTGCCATCGGACTCGAACCCGACCGCCACGGTCCCCACCGGCACCTTGCCAGGGGGTAACCAGGGCGGGGCCACCATTCCGACTGTGCCGCACACCGACCCGACCGTGTCGATACCGACGGTGGCGGTGCCGACGCTGCCGCCGCACGGCGGGACCATGCCGACCGCCGAACTGCCGAACAACCACCACCCTGCTCCGACGCAGGTCCCGGTGCCCTCATACAAGCCGCCGGTCTTCGACCCGAAGCCCGGCGGGATTGCGCAGCCGATCAGCGATCCGCACGCAGCGACCCTGCTGCCGCTGGCCGACCACGCCGCGTTCGTCGATCACGTAACGCTTGCTGCCACGAGCAGCGGTTTGTCCGGCGGGTTGCTGCCGGATTCCGCGCTGCCGGACCCGACGCTGCCGGACACCCACCACGACTTCCTGTCGGGGACATGGACATAGCGTCGTAGCCAGGACGGTGCGCGGAGGGGCGACCGTATCGAGTGAAATTTGGACAATGAAGGAGGAGGCTTGTCTGCCGCAGCCCGGCTGAAGGCCGCGACGGTGAAACACCCGGACGCGATGGCGCCGCTCATCCGGATCCTCGACGAACTGCGGGAGATGACCCGATTCGCAGGCCGGGACGATCTCGGCAGCCGTCTTGGCATGGTGCGAGCCAGGGTGAGCGATCCCCGGGTTCGGCTCGTCGTCGTCGGCGAGCCCAAGAACGGGATGAGCACGCTGGTCAATAGTTTGGTCGGTGCGTCGGTCAGCGCGACCGACACCGACCTGAGCGTGCCTGTCATCGTCGAGTACGGTCCGGAACCCACTGCGACACTGGTGCGTTCGCTCGACGGCCGGATCGAACGCCAGTCGGTGGATCCGCTCGATCCCGGCCCTGCCATCTCCGGTTTCGGGGTGATCAGGGCCGAGTTCACCCAGCCGAGTCAGCTGCTGGCCGACGGGGTCGTCGTGATGGATGCGCCTGGCGCACATCCCAACGACAACACCGCCTGGTCGATGGTCGCCGCCGCCGATGCCGTGCTCTACGTCGGCGACGCGGCCGCGGAGCTGACCGTCGAGCAGATCGCCTACCTGCAGCGCATCCAGCACATCTGCCCGACCGTGATCTGCGTGCTGAACAAGATCGACCAGTACCCGCACTGGTCGCACACTCAGCAGCGCAACCGCGAGCTGCTCGACGCCGCGGGACTCGGCTTCGCGGTGGCGCCGGTCTCCGCCGAACTGCATCGGCAGGCGGGCCTGTCCGGCAACTATCAGCGCGACATCGAATCCGGTGTGCCGCAACTGATCGACCACCTGCGCGACTATGTGGTCGGCCGCGCCGACGGCGTCGCCATGGAGGCCGCGATCCAGGACATCCGGTTGGTCAGCGACCACCTCGCGTTGTCGCTGCGCAATGAGACCGAGGCACTGCGTGATCCGCGGCGCAGGGCCGAGATGACCGACAAGCTCGTCCGCGCGCGCGACAATGCCGACCAGCTGCGGCAGCGCACGGCGAACTGGCAGGTCACCCTGCTCGACGGCAGCGCAGAGCTGATGGCCGATATCGAACATGACCTGCGGCACCGGCTGCGCAGCCTGGTGCGCGACGCCGAGGCCGAGATCGCACGGACCGATCCGGCCCGCCGGTGGAAGGAGTTCGCCACCGATCTCGATGCGCGCATCTGTGAGGCGGTCGAGGAGAACTTCGTGATGGCGCACTACCGCTCCGTCGAGCTGTCCGAGCAGGTGGCCTCGAAGTTCTTGGCGGACAACCGCACTGCGCCGTTGCCCGACATGCGACTGGACAAGCCCGGTGAGGTGCTCGAGCCGGTGCAGCCGCTGGAACCGCTCGAAAGTGCGAAAGCCGGTGTGGTGCAGCAGTTGCTGTCCGGCCTGCGTGGCTCCTACGGCGGCATCCTGATGGTGGGTCTGGCCACCAGCCTGCTCGGCATGGGGCTGGTGAACTGGTACTCCGCAGGCGCGGGTCTGCTGCTCGGTGCCAACGCGCTGTGGGACGACCGGCAGAATCGCAAGACCCGTCGTCGCGCCGAAGCCAAGGTGGCGGTCGCCCGATTAATGGACGACGTGATCTTCCAGGTGAGCAAGGAATCGCGAAATCGCTTGCGCGCCATGCAGCGAGTGCTGCGCGACCACTTCACCGATATCGCCGCCGATGTGTCCAAGCAGGCCGATGACGCGCTGCGATTGGCCGAAGCCGCGCACGCGAAGTACGGCGACAACAGCGGCGAGCGGATCGCGGCCCTGAACGAGCAGATGGGCAGACTACGCGGCCTGCGTGCGCAGGCCGACGGTCTGGCGGCAGCCGCCGCTTGACCCACCGCAGCGACGGGCCGGAAAGCCCGTCGCTGCTAGGCGGATTCGTCGGTGTAGCGAATAACTCTGTCAGGCAGGATGATTCGCCGGGCTGTGGGCGGGCTGGAAGCCGCCCGAGTTCCGGTAGTCCTCGGCGCGGATCACATGGGTGACGGCGTTGATCAGGGCCAAGTGGGTGAACGCCTGCGGGAAGTTGCCGAGGTGCCTGCCGCTGCGCGGATCGATTTCCTCGGCATAGAGCCGCAGCGGGCTGGCGAAGCTGAGCAGGCGTTCGCACAGCTGCTTCGCCCGCTGCACCTCACCGATCTCCACCAGCGCGGACACCAGCCAGAACGAGCAGATGGTGAAAGAGCCCTCGTCGCCGGACAATCCGTCGTCGGTGGTCTCGGTGCGGTAGCGCAGCACCAGGCCGTTCTCGGTGAGCTCGTCGGCGATGGCCAGCACGGTGGCACGGATCCGGTGATCGTCCGGCGGCAGGAAGCGAGTCAGCACCGCGAGCAGCAGGGAGGCGTCGAGGGTGTCGCCGCCGTAGATCTGGGTGAGGACGCCGTCGGCGTTCACGCCGTTGGCGAGGATGTCGTCCTTGATCTCGTCGGCGATGGCGTACCACTCGCTGGCATGCTTGGTCTGACCGTGCAGCTCGGCCAGTTGCGCGCCGCGGTCGAGCGCCACCCAGCACATCACCTTCGAGGAGGTGAAATGCTGTGGCTCGCCGCGTACTTCCCAGATGCCGCGGTCGGGTTCGCGCCAGTGCGCGATGGCCGCCCGCACCTCGCGTTCCAGCAACGGCCACAACGACTCCGGCACCTGCCTGCGTGACTTCACATGGAGGTAGACCGCGTCGAGCATGGTGCCCCAGATGTCGTGCTGGTCCTGGTTGTAGGCGGCGTTGCCGATCCGCACAGGCTGGGCGCCGTCGTAGCCGCTCAGATGATCCAGGGTTGCCTCGGTGATCTCGCGCTCGCCGCCGATGCCGTAAAGCACCTGCAGCGGAACGGAATCCCCGTTCTCACAGGTGGTGGCGTCCCGCAGGAACGCGAAGAAGTCGTCGGCCTCGCGATCGAGGCCGAGCGTGTAGAGGCCCCAGAGCGCGAAGCTGGAATCGCGGACCCAGGTGTAGCGGTAGTCCCAATTGCGTTCGCCACCAGGTGTTTCCGGCAGCGACGTGGTTGCGGCGGCGAGCAGCGCGCCGGTCGGCGCATAGGTGAGGCCCTTGAGGGTGAGCGCGCTGCGCTGTAAGTAGCTGCGCCACGGGTGATCCGGGAAATTTCCGAGGGTGATCCACTGCCGCCAGCACTCGGAGGTCTGCCACATCTTCTGTGCCGCGTCCTGGTAGGTCTTGGGCGCGGGCAACTCCGACCACGTCAGCGCGACGTACACCTCGTCACCCTCGCGCAGCCTGGTGTTGGCGCGGGCCTCCCTGCCCTCGATGCCGAGCCGCAGGTCGGTGGTCAGCACCAGGGTCGGTCCGGCGCTCGGGTCGTCGGACCGTACCGCGGTCGCCTCCTCGTAGACCTTGCCGGTGTACTCCCAGCGGGCAGGCGCGCGGTGGTAGTCGAAGGCGGGTTCGCAGCTCATCTCCAGCTCGACCGTGCCGTTCACGCACTTCACCGTGCGCAGCAGCATATGTTCGGCGTCCCAGTCCATCGGTGTGCGGCGGTGCGTCTTGGAGCGCTGGTCGTTGTTGTGCCACGGCCCGAGCACGAGCGCGTCGCGGACGATGAGCCACCCGGTCTGCGTCTGCCAGGTGGTTTCCAGAATCATCCCGCCGGGCAGGTAGCGGCGTGCGGCGGGCACATTGACGCCGTACGGTCCGATCCGGAAGTGCCCGGCACTGCGGTCGAGCACGGCGCCGAAGATGCTCGGCGAATCGGGCCTGGGCACGCACATCCATTCGACGGCGCCGTTGTTCGCGACCAGGCAACTGGTCTCGCAATCGGACAGGAACGCGTAGTCGTCGATCGGCGGGTACACACTGTGCCGCCGCGCCTCGACCGACCGGTCTGGCACGGCAAGAGCCTCCGGTGGATCGCCGGCGAAGTCATCGGAAGACGCCATACCTCACTGTATCCATGCACCCGCCCGCGGCAGCCAAACCCAGCCCTCCCACAGGTGGCTAGGCCGGACTCAGGGCCGTACCAATCCCACAGACGTTCCGTACGGTTCACAGGGCCCACAGCCTCTGTGAACCGTACGGAAGGTCTGTGGATCTCGGCCGCGCCGACGCACGTTGCTGTGCGGCGTCCGGCGGGCTGGGTGGGTGCCGGGCGGAATTTTGGCTTGCAGAGCTCTCAGGTGGACCTACTAGGCTGGGCTCGTGCATCGGATCGCAGGTTGGTGGGACAGCTTCGAGCTGTGGGTCGCGGGACTCCCGTTCATCCCGCAGTTCCTCGTTGTGCTCGTGGGCATGGTCCCGGTCAGCTTCCTCATCGCCTACCTGCTCGACCGCGCACTGCGCGCCGTGCTGCGGGTGCTCGACCGCAGGCACGACATCGAGCCCGCCCGCTACCTGCCCGTGTTGCCCGAGGTCGCGGAGCCGGTGCTGACACCGGCCGAGACCAGGCCGACCGTGCAGAGCGGTGCCCGCTGATGCCTCGTTCGCGCGTTCAACTCGCGCTCATCGCGCTGCTCGTCCTCGTCGTCGTCGCCTGGCTGATCGCCCGCTGAGTGCTCAGCGGGCGATCGCTGCCGAGGATCAGTTCTCCCGCTCGCCCTTGCGCCAGTCGTCGAACCGCTTGCCGATCTTGGACACGGTGTCGGTGACTTCCTGGCCGACCGTGTTCACCGCGGCGCCGACGTCGCGGCCGAGGTTGCGCACGGTCTTGATCAGCGGATCCTCGGACTGGTCGAAGTTCTCCCGGTAGCTGCGGGCGGCCTGCTTGATCTCCTCGCCGAGACTGGTGTTCCTGTCCTGCTCGCGACGCGGGTAGTCGCCTGCGAGGATCCGGTCGTATTCCCCGCTCTGGATCCAGCGGCGCATCTCTGCGGCGCGCAGCACCGAGAACGGATGGCTCTGCAGCTCCAGATTGAGCAGCTTGAGCACGCCGTCGCGCAGGTCGCCGGAGCGTTCGTAATCGTCGGCCTGTTCGAGGAAGGCGCCGTGGTTCATCTCCTTGATCCAGGTGCCGCCCGCCGTCTTCATGTGCACCCGCACCGAAGCGTCGACGTCCTGCCCGCACAGCAGCCCGGCCCGGTCGCCGGACAGCTCGGACTTGCGGCTCCATTCCATCAGCGCGGCGACAATGGCGCGTAATGCCCAGCCGCCCACCGGCATCCAGCCGATGCTCGAGGTGAGCCGCAGCAAATGCATGAGCATCGTCCGGTACACCGCGTGCCCGGACAGCGCGTGCCCGAGTTCGTGGCCGATGACGAAACGCAGCTCCTCGGTGTCCATCAGGTCGATCAGGCCGGTGGTCAGCACGATGAACGGTGTGTCCATGCCGATGGTGAGGGCGTTGACGTGCGGGGTCTGCAGCACGTAGATCTCCGGCGTGGTACGCGCGTCGAGCGTGTTGACGCAGTCCTCGCGCAGTTGATGCAGCGAACGGAACTGCCGTTCGTCGACGCGCACGGCCGTCGCCAGGTAGAGCAGGCGGTGCTGGCGTTCTTGCAGCAAACCAGACAACGTGCGCAGCAGGACGTCGAATCCGGACAGCGTGCGCAGCGCGACGAGTGCGGTGCGGTCGGCGGGATGCTCCCACGCGCGCGTGCTGATGCCGGGGAATCGGGCGCGGACACGATCTGGGCTGGTAGTCATGGGATGAAACCCCCCTCTTCCTGGAGCTCTGTAACTCTTGGTAATTCGAATCCGGACAATGTGCTCTGCTACAGTCTGCCCGTGTCTTCGAGTGCCGTCCCGCTGGTCCGCCATGAATTGGCGTTGATCGCTGTCGGCAATCTCGCAGTCGCAGACATTCTCTGTCGCTGATCGGCCAACCGGTACGTCTGCGCGTCCCTACCTCACCTCGTAGACTGGCGTGCAACCTTTTCGCAGACGTCCTGGAACCCCGACGGTCGATCCGGCCGATAGGCGCGCCATTGCCGCATTGATGCGGTGACAGGTCTACCGATCCAACAGTAGTTTTCCCTGCCGCTCGATGCCGAGAGTCGGCGGTCCGTAGGAAAGGTCCACCCCGAAATGTCTAGCAAATCTTGGCTTTCCCCGCGTAAGCGTTTCATCATCGCCGCCATGACCTCGGTCGCGGCGGTCGTCCTTACCGCATGCGGTGGCGGAGCCAGTGATACGGCCGGGGGCGGTGGCGCCGACGGTAGCGGCGGCACGCTGAACCTCTACGCGTACGCCGTGCCGAAGCCCGGTTTCGACAAGGTCGTTCCGGAGTTCAACAAGACGGAGAAGGGCAAGAACGTCGTCGTCAACGGCTCCTACGGTGCCTCGGGCGACCAGTCCCGCAAGGTCAAGGACGGCGCCGAGGCCGATATCGTCAACTTCTCGGTCGAGCCGGACATCACCCGCCTCGTCGACGCGGGATTGGTCGACGCGAGCTGGAATGCCGACGCCACCAAGGGAATTCCGTTCGGCTCGGTCGTCGCGATCGTGGTCCGCAAGGGCAACCCGAAGGGCATCAAGGACTGGGACGACCTGCTGAAGCCCGGCGTCGAGGTGGTCACCCCGAACCCGTTCAGCTCCGGCTCGGCCAAGTGGAACCTGCTCGCGCCGTACGCGGCCAAGTCCGAGGGCGGCAAGAACCCGCAGGCAGGCCTGGACTACCTGAGCCAGCTGGTGTCCAAGGACCACGTGAAGGTGCAGCCGAAGTCCGGCCGGGAAGCCACCGAGACGTTCCTGCAGGGCACCGGCGACGTGCTGCTCAGCTACGAGAACGAGGCCCTGTTCTCCGAGCGCAACGGCGATCCTATCGAGCACTTCGTGCCGCCGGTCACCTTCAAGATCGAGAATCCGGTCGCGGTGCTGAAGTCGAGCAAGAACCAGGAGAAGGCCGTCGCCTTCCGCGACTTCCTCTACACCCCGGCCGGCCAGAAGGCTTGGGCGACAGCCGGTTTCCGCCCGGTCGACCCGAAGGTCGCCGCCGACTTCGCCAAGGACTTCCCGACGCCGCAGAAGACGTGGACCATCACCGAACTCGGTGGCTGGAAGACCGTCGACAAGGAGCTGTTCACCCCGAACACCGGCTCCGTCGCGGTGATCTACGACAAAGCGACCAAGTAGCCGCTTCGGCGCACGGAATACTGGACGACTGTGACTGACAGCAGCACCGCCGGGATCGGGTCAGCGCCCGCTCCCGGCGGCCCGGAAAAAGCGCCTGCGACCCCGCGCTGGAATTGGTCGTGGCTGCGGGTGACCGGCTCGGTGGGTCCGCTCGGCATCGCCACCGCGGTGCTGTGGCTCAGCATCATCGTGCTGCTTCCGCTGGCCGCGCTCACCGTGACCTCCTTCGACGAAGGCTGGTCCGGGTTCGTGGATGCGGTCACCGCGCCCGCGGCGCTGGACTCGCTGCGGATCACCGTGTTCGTCTCGGTGGTGGTCGCGCTGATCAACGTGGTGATGGGCACGCTCATCGCCTGGGTGCTCGTCCGCGACGAGTTCCCGGGGAAGGGCATTGTCAACGCGCTGATCGACCTGCCGTTCGCGCTGCCGACGATCGTGGCGAGCATCGTGCTGCTGTCGCTGTACGGGCCGCAGAGCCCGATCGACATCCACCTCAATGCCACTCAGCCCGGTCTGGTGGTGGCGTTGGCGTTCGTCACGCTGCCGTTCGTGGTCCGCTCGGTGCAGCCGGTGCTCATCGAGGTGGACCGCGAGGTCGAGCAGGCCGCGCTCTCACTCGGCGCGAACAACTGGACCACGTTCCGCCGCATCGTGTTACCGACCCTGGGCCCGGCGATCATCTCCGGTGGCGGACTGGCTTTCGCCCGCGCCATCGGCGAGTACGGGTCGGTGGTGCTCATCGGTGGCGCCATTCCGCGCGAGACCGAAATGGCCTCGCAGTACATCCAGAAGCAGATCGAGATCGACCGGCCGATCAACGCAGCAGCGGTTTCCGTTGCGCTGCTGGCCATCTCGTTCGCGACCCTGCTGGTGCTTCGCCTGCTTGCCGAGCGAAGCGTGCGTAAGGAGCAGGAGGCCCGGTGAATCTTTCTTGGCCTACGCGTATTTCGCTGCGGGTGGTGGCACTCGGGTATCTGTTCGTGTTGTTGGTGCTGCCGCTGGTGATCATTCTGTGGCGGACCTTCGAGAAGGGGGCCGGCGCGTTCATCGACTCGATCACCACGCCCGCCGCCATCTCGGCCTTCCAGCTGTCGTTGATCATCGTGGCGATCGTGGTTCCGGTGAACGTGGTCTTCGGGATCGTCACCGCGATCGCGCTGGTGCGCGGAAAGTTCCCCGGCCGCACCCTGGTTCAAGGGATCGTCGATCTGCCGTTCGCGGTGTCGCCGGTGGTCGTCGGTGTCGCGCTGATCCTGCTGTGGGGCGCGGGCGGCTGGTTCGGCGGACTGGAAGACCTCGGCTTCAAGGTCATCTTCAATCTTCCCGGCATGGTGATCGCCACCATCTTCGTCACGCTGCCGTTCGTGGTGCGTGAGGTCGAGCCGGTGCTGCACGAGATCGGCGACGATCAGGAACAAGCCGCGGCGACCCTCGGCGCCACTCGCTGGCAGACGTTCTGGCGAATCACGTTGCCCGCCATCCGCTGGGGCCTCACCTACGGTGTAGTGCTCACGGTGGCACGCTCACTCGGCGAGTTCGGCGCGGTGATCATGGTGTCGTCGGCGCTTCCCGGTAAGTCGCAGACCCTGACACTGCTGGTGCACGGCCGATACATCAACGACCACAACACCTTCGGCGCCTACGCGGCGGCGACCCTGCTGATGGGTATCGCGCTCGTGACCCTTCTGTTGATGACCCTCCTCGAACGCAAGCGGGGCACTAAATGATCACCGTGACCAATGCGAAGAAGAACTACGGTTCGTTCGCCGCGCTCGACGATGTCACCATCGACATCCCCTCCGGCGAGCTGACCGCCCTGCTCGGGCCCTCGGGATCCGGCAAGTCGACGTTGCTGCGTTCCATCGCGGGGCTGGAGTCGCTCGACTCCGGCATCGTGGTGATCGCGGGCAACGACGTCACCAGGGTGGCGCCGCAGAAGCGCGACATCGGTTTCGTCTTCCAGCATTACGCCGCGTTCAAGCACATGACGGTGCGTGACAACGTGGCTTTCGGACTGAAGATCCGCAAGCGCCCCAAGGCCGAAATCGCCAAGCGTGTCGACGAATTGCTGGGCATCGTTGGGCTCGATGGCTTCCAGCATCGGTATCCGGCGCAGCTGTCCGGCGGTCAGCGTCAGCGGATGGCCCTGGCCCGTGCGCTCGCGGTTGATCCGCAGGTGCTGCTGCTCGACGAGCCGTTCGGTGCGCTGGATGCCAAAGTCCGTGCTGATCTGCGAACCTGGTTGCGCAGGTTGCACGAGGAGGTCCATGTGACGACCGTGCTGGTCACGCACGACCAGGAGGAAGCGCTGGACGTGGCCGACAAGATCGCGGTGATGAACAAGGGCCGGATCGAGCAGTTCGGTACGCCTGAGGACGTATACGACCGGCCTGCAAACGAATTCGTCATGTCGTTCCTCGGTGCGGTGGCGCGGCTCAACGGACATTTGGTGCGGCCGCATGACATTCGCGTCGGTAGGGAGCCTGCGATGGCGTTGGCTGCGGATGAGGGCACTGCGGAATCGGCGGGTGTTACCAGGGCGACCGTTGAGCGGGTGGTGCACTTGGGGTTTGAGGTGCGCGTTGAGTTGCGCAATGCGGCTACCGGTGATTTGTTCGCTGCGCAGGTGACTCGTGGTGATGCGGAGGCTCTTCGTCTCACCGATGGTGAAACCGTCTATGCCCGTGCTACCAGGATTCCGGAACTTCCTGCGCACTGATTTCCCGTTGTGGCGGTAAGTGCGGTTTTGGTGGTGGGTTGCGTTGGGAGACTTCAGGTTTAGGGATCTCGGGGAGGTGTACTTTGCTCCGCGGGTTTGACGGTCTCCTGGCGAGTGCGGCCGTCTCGGGGTTTGCACTGGATAGCGTGGTTGCGTCGTGTGCCGTACCCGGCTGACCTCCGCAGTTGGTCACGGGTTCTCTCGTCCCAGGGCGGGTTGCTTGGCTGTGGTCCGGTCCAAAGATCTTTCAGAAGTGATCTTGGGAAGTTGACGGGAGTCCTATGGTGGCCGTTTTCAGGCGCACGGCAACCATATGACTCCCGCCAACGACGATCAGCAACCATTTCACTCCCGTCAACGGGTCAACAACCATTTCACTCCCGTCAACGCAGGCGGCAACCACTCGAATCCGCGAACGGTGATCTTGAAATGTTGGCGTGAGAGAAATGGTGCGTGTCGCGACGCGCCGCAACCATTTCTCTCACGCCAATGCGAGGCGTGCTACTTCAAAGGAGGTCCGGCGCGAGAGTTGTTGCAGCCATGTCCCGTTCGCGCGCGCTGAGGCTGACGAGTGGTACATGGTGGAGGCGTTTACGGCGTGTCGCCTCCACCATGTACCACTCGTGAGAGCGCTTCTCGCCCAACGGGACACGGCAGGGGTTACTGCATGGCGGGGCGGGGCTAGTGGGGCCATGGGACTGGTGCGTTCGTGGTGGACTGTCACCTCTGGTCGTTGGCGGCGTCGTAGGAGTCGCGGGCTGCGTGCACTTCGTCGATGTGCGTTTCGGCCCAGCCCTTGATGGTCTGCATCACCGGGAGCAGCGAGTATCCGAGTTCGGTCAGCTCGTAGTCGACGCGTACCGGCACCGACACGGTGACCGTGCGTGCCACCAATCCGTCACGCTCGAGATTGCGCAGCGTTTGGGTGAGCATCTTCTGGCTGACGCTGGTCAGGCGGCGACCCAGGTCGCTGTAGCGCTGCGGGCCTGCGGCGAGCGCGTTGATGGCCAGGCTCACCCACTTGTCGGTGATTCGGTCCAGCAGCTGCCGGGCGGGGCATTCGGCGAGGTAGGCGTCGTAGGTGGCGCTCGCCTCGGTCCGGCGTTGCGCGACGGTGCGTGTCGACACCGGGCACTCCTTCAGGTTCCTTAGGCACTCCAAGGTGCGTACTTCCCATTGGAGAGTAACACTCCATAATTTGTGTACATGACGATACGAAAGACGATGCGGGCGGTGATCGCCCGCGGATATGGCGGACCCGACGTGCTCGAGGTCATCGAGGTGCCGACACCCGAACCCGGCCCGGGGCAGGTGCTGGTCCGTGTCGAAGCGGCAACGGTGAATCCTGTCGATGTCGCCACCCGGTCGGGCGCGCTGGTCGACGCGGGGCTGATGGCTGCCCGTCCGATTACCGGCATCGGTTGGGACGTCGCCGGTGTCGTCGACAAAGTCGGGCCTGCGGTTGCCGCTTTCGCGGTGGGGCAGCGTGTGATCGGACTGCGGGACCTGCTCGACTCCTCGCTCGGCGCATACGCCGACTACATCGTGCTCGACGCGGCCGCGGTGGCTCCGACGCCTGCCGAAGTGCCGTCGACTGACGCGGCGACGCTGCCGTTGAACGCGCTGACCGCTGGGCAAGCCCTCGATCTGCTCGGTCTGAGCGCGGGCAGCACGGTGCTGGTGACCGGCGCTGCTGGCGCTGTCGGAGGATTCGCCGTCGAACTGGCAGTGCGTCGCGGCCTGCGCGTCGTCGCGCTCGCCGGTTCCGCCGATGAGTCATTCCTCCGCGGGCTCGGCGCCGAATGGATCGTCGACCGCGACACCGACGACCTGGCAACACACCTGCGCCGGCTGGTTCCGGGCGGTGTCGATGCCGCACTGGACACTGCCGGGCTGGGGATACGCGCACTGGCCGCGGTGCGCAACCGCGGTGCCTTCGCCTCCGTGATGGGCGGACCGCTGCTGACGCCGTTGCGTGGCATCAGAATCCATCAGGAATGGATCAGCTCCGACGGAGCGGCCTTGGCCGAACTCGCCACTGCCAACCTGACGTTGCGGGTTGCGGAGACCCTGCCGCTCGAGCGAGCCGTCGAAGCGCATCGCCGACTCGAAAAGGGCGGGTTACGCGGCCGGCTCGTGCTGACGCCGTACTGATCCTCGATCGTAGTGAGCCGCATGGTTTTTGCACCGATGGTTGGAGCGGGTTGCGCGGTCGGCTCGTGCTGAGCCTCGATCGTGGTGGGCTGCGTGATTCGTTCGCGCACCAGAGGTTGGAGCGTGCGCGGCAGGGTCGTGCTGACGTCGGGCCGAGCCTCGATCGTGGTGGGCCGCATGGTTCGTTCGCGCACCAGAGGTTCGGGCGTGCGCGGCAGGCTCGTGCTGACGTCGGGCCGAGCCTTGATCATGGTGGGCCTCATGGTTCGTTCGCGCACCAGAGGTTGGTCTCGATGCCGGACTTCGGGTCTAGATACGACGAAGTGGTGTCGCGATGTGCCAGCCCGGCGGCACAGAGTGTGCTGAGGCATTGCTGATCTTGTGCTGGCGCAACGGGATCGGCGGGTCTGCGGCGGATGACGCCGACCCGGAATCGGGTGTGTCGTTGCGGCGGTGCGCGTTCCGGTGGGGCATACGGGATCGCCGGCGCGGGGGAGCGTCGTGTCGGTGAATCGGTGGGCACAGTATCCGCTCTTCGGGGGTCGCGTGTCCGGCGATTGGGGATTGTTAGGGGCTATCACTGCATGTTGGAACGTGTATTCGTGTCAGGTTCCCCCAGTGCGACCGGTTCGGTTAATGGGGCAGGAGCACCCTTGAATGTCGGCGTGTCGCAAGAAGATCCGGGCGCTGTCGCCTGCGCCGCAGTCCAGGGCAGGTGACCAGGATGGATGCTTGCGCTATGCAACCTGTTACAAGACAGGCGGGCAGCGGACAATAGGGTGTCCGGTGGTTGGCAGGCGGGTCGCGGAGTGGTTGCGTGAACAGAGTTCGAAGCAAATCGGCTCGGCGATCAGGTGGATTGCGATGGCGGTTGGTCTCGGTTTGAGCATCGGCACGGTGAACACGGTTTCCGCTCTGGCGGAGGAAGGTTCAGCGAAGGCTCCGCCGGGGCGCCGATGGGCCCAGCGGTCCCGATCCATCACCCGCCGCACCACCCTCACCTTCGACAGCACCGGCTTGGCGCGCGTCGGCATGATCCCGCGGCACGGGCGCGCGATCACCGAATTCGCTGATCTCACGCAACGTTCCATCATGTCGGCCAGGGTCGGCCACCGCGCGCTGTCGCCCGCGGACCTGGTTGCGGTGGTCGCGGAGAGCCTGATCACCGAGGCGCTGTTCGATCACCCCAACCACGACGCAGGCGTCGGCATCGCGCTGACTTACCCGGCGCGCTATACCGAGTCGCACATCGGCGACCTGCGCGCAGCACTGGACGCCATCGGACTGGCGCACGTCGCGTTGGTCGCCGAGCCGGTTGCCGCGGCGACCTGGCTCGAATCCGACCGCGGTCCACTCATGCCGGGACTCGCACTCGTTTATGACCTAGGCGGTGCCAGTCTCGACATCACCCTGGTCCGGGTCGGCGCGGGGTGTCCGAACAACCCGATCGTCGGCGAGCCGCTGCGCTCCGCCGAATTCGGCGGGCGGGCCTTCGGTGCGCTGGTCGCTTCGCGGGCCGGGCACGGACTGCCCGCGGCCTCCATCTCCGGCACGGTCATCGGCACGACCGCCGACGAACTGCGCACCAGGCATGTGCGCGCCTCCTTGGAGCTGGTCTACAAATGCCTGCGGATCGCGGACGTCACCATGGCCGATGTCGACTGTGTGCTCGTGGTCGGCGGCGCGGCGCGACCGGTGGAGGTGGCCCAGGTGCTGGCGGGCGAGCTGGCCCGGCCGGTGATCACCGCGCCCGATCCCGAACGAACCATTGCGGACGGCGCGGCGATCATCGGCCGCAGGGCCGCCGTGGCCGCCGAGGCATCGGCGGGTAAGCAGCACGGCAAGCGGCGCAGGACCGGGGCGCATCGGCGGGCGGCAACCAGGGCGTTGGTGCTGTCACGGCGGACCAAGCGCAGGTTGACCAGGGTGGCGTTGGCGGCGGGACTGTCGGTCGCGGGCGTTGGTCTCGCGCTCGCGTTGCCCGCGGACGGCGTCATCGTCGGCCTCGCTCAGTTGGCGGCCTTCAAGTTCTACTGAGCGGAAGTCGGCGGGGTGTTTCGGCGGCGACTGCGACGAGGGCGGTCGCCGCCGAACTTCTCTTTGATCGGGCGCTCAATCGTGATCATGGCCTTGGCCTGGGGTGTTGTGCAGAATCTGCTCGGCGTACCGTGAGTCTCAGTTGACGCGACAGTCTGTACCTGTAACTATTGGGTACAGGTAAACGTCCTACGAGAGAGGCAGGGACGACGATGTCTACAGCCGTGCAGCCCCCGGTCGACCCCGATCTGGAGAAGGCGCAGGAGTACGCCGCAACCCTGCTGCTGCTCTCCGAAGGCTCGGTCAACAAGCACTTCGACCCGTACGAGGACATCGACTGGGACAACCCCGACTTCGCCGTGGATGCAGGGGAGCAGCGGTGGATCCTCCCGGTCTCGGCCGATCCGCTCGGCCGCCACCCCTGGTACCTGGCGCAGTCGGACGAGCGCAAGATTCACATCGGCAAGTACCGCCAAGCCAACGTCGCCAAGGTCGGTCTGCAGTTCGAATCCATCCTGATCAGCGGCATGGCCACGCACAACTTCGGCCTGCCCAACGGCTCGCCCGAATTCCGCTACTGCTCCCACGAGATGATCGAGGAGCACAACCACACCCTGATGTTCCAGGAGATGGTCAACCGGATCGGCGAGGACGTGCCCGGCATGGGCCCGCTGGTGCGTCAGTTCAAGTACCTGGCCGCCCCGGTCGCCGGGTTGTTCCCGAACCTGTTCTTTATGGCGGTGCTGGCCGGCGAGGAGCCGATCGACCACATCCAGAAGGCGATCCTGCGCTCGGGCGAAGAAGTGCACCCGATCATGCGCGGCGTCATGGCGATTCACGTCGCCGAGGAGGCGCGCCACATCTCGTTCGCTCATGAGTTCTTGAAGAACCATGTGCCCCAGCAGAATCCGGCCAACAAGTTCGTGCTGTCGATCGCAATGCCGATCGTCATGTTCATCCTCGGCCGCTCGATCTTCACCCCGCCCCGGTCCTTCTGGCGCGAGTTCGACATCCCGGACTACGTGCGCAAGGAGCTGTTCTACGGGACGAAGGAAGCCAAGCAGGGGTTCAGCGACTTCTTCGGTGACGTGCGCACACTGGCCAACGACATCGGCCTGATGAACCCGGTCGCCAAGGCCGTCTGGAAGCTGCTCAAGATCGACGGCCACACCACGCGCTACCGCTCGGAGCCGATGCGCGCGGCGAAGGCCGGCTGACGTGCCCTACATCGTCACGCAGTCCTGCTGCAGCGATGCGTCGTGTGTGTATGCCTGCCCGGTGAACTGCATCCATCCGACGCCGGACGAGCCCGACTTCCTGACCGCGGACATGCTGTACGTGGACCCGAAGGCGTGTGTCGATTGCGGCGCGTGCGCCACCGCGTGCCCGGTGGACGCGATCGTGTCGTCGAAGAAGCTGACCGACGAGCAGCAACCGTTCATCGAGATCAATGCCGACTTCTACCGGCAGGTCAGGCCGCGGCCGCTGCTGGCAAAGCCGGTGCCCGCGGCCGAGATTCGCACCGAGCGCCACCCCCTGCGGGTGGCGATCGTCGGGTCCGGTCCTTCGGCGATGTATGCGGCCGACGAGCTGCTGACCCAGCCCGACGTATCGGTGACCGTGTTCGATCGGTTGCCGGTGCCCTACGGGCTGGCCAGGCACGGCGTCGCGCCGGATCACGGCAAGACCCGCAAGGTGAGCGAGCTGTTCGACCTCATCTCGGCGCAGCCCGGTTTCGGTTCCTACCTGAATGTCGAAGTGGGCGGGCATGTTTCGCATGCGGAGCTGCTCGACCATTTCCACGCGGTGATCTATGCCGTCGGCGCGTCCTCGGACCGCAAGCTCGACATCCCCGGTGAAGGGTTGCCGGGCACGATCTCTGCCACCGACTTCGTCGCCTGGTACAACGGGCATCCCGATCACGCCGATCATGTCTTCGATCTCTCGCAGCAGCGGGTGGTGATCGTCGGCAACGGCAATGTCGCGCTCGACGTCGCGCGCATCCTGACCAGTGATCCGGAATCGTTGGCGCACACCGATATCGCGCCCTACGCGCTGCGGGCGTTGCGGGAGAGCAAGATCGAGGAAGTGGTCATTCTCGGCCGCCGCGGTCCGCTCGAATCCGCCTTCACCGTCCCGGAATTCGTCGGCCTGCTCGGCGCGGATGTGGACATCGCGATCGAGGGTGAACTGCCCGAGGTGACCGAGGGTCTGCCGTACCAGGTCGAGCAGAAGCTGCGGTTGCTGCACAGTGTCGGTAGTCGGCCGTTCGGTGAGCGCAAGCGAATCGTGTTCCGCTACTTGACTTCTCCCACCGAGATCGTCGGCAGCGACCGGGTCACCGGCATCGAGGTCAGCCGCAACGAGCTCGTCACCGATGCCGACGGCCGCACCCGCGCCGTCGCGACCGGTGCGACCGAACGTCTCGACACTGGCCTGGTGCTCACCTCGGTGGGTTACCGCGGCGTCGCGCTGCCCGGCCTGCCGTTCGACGAGCAAGCCAGCGTGATCCCAAACCTGAACGGGCGTGTGCTGGAACGCGTCGAAGGCGCCGTGCTGCCAGGCACCTACGTCACCGGCTGGATCAAGCGCGGCCCCACCGGCTTCATCGGCACCAACAAGTCCTGCGCGCAGGAGACCGTGCAGCAGTTGGCCGACGATTTCAATGCCGGTCGCCTGGCTGAACCCAGCGGCACCGCAACGGAATTCGATCGCATGATCCGGCAGCGGCAGCCGGCCGTCCGCGCTACCGGCGCCGCCAAGCGTCCCGGCCGGGTGCGCAAGCTCCTAGCCCGCTCCTGACAGGCCCCTCGCGGAACCACACGGTTCCGCGAGGTTTCGTCACCATCGACGCCAGCGTCGCCGTCGATGGTGGACAACCCCGGTGATCGGTCACGTGACGAAGACGTGTGCCGTACCGGGGTGTTTTTGTGCGCGGGGCGGGATTCGGTGCGGGGCCCCGAGTTTCGGGGCCTTGTCGGGCTGCGGGCAACCCACGACGATGAGCAGGTTGCACACTCGGGCGCCGGGAGTTGTCGCCGGGCGCATGCCAGGAGCTCCACTCGGCCCAACCTATTCGAGAGTCGGTAGTTGATGGGAAATCTGCGGAAAACTGTCCCGGTCGCGCTGGTGCTCGCCGCCGCCGGTCTGGTCATGAACGCGCCACAATCAGTGGCGGCGACTGGGATCTCAGCCAGCGTGGTTTATGCAGGCGGCGGGATCTCCAACGGGATCGGGACCGGCTGTAACTACCTGGCCATTGCCAACACCAACAACGGCGATCACGTGGCCTTCTACGACAACGGGGTCTGGTTCGCCGGGGCGAACAGGGTCCCGGACAAGTCGTTCTCGGCCACCTGGATCCCGGCAACGCCTGGACAGCACACCATTTTGACCACCAATGGCAGTGAGTCCGCCACCGTCACCTTGGACGTTCGCCCAGGGATCAATCTGGGCAGCTCCTGCGCGGTGATCTAGGGCCGGGTTCGACGGTCCAAACACGCCACTGCCCCGATTTCCGTTGCGGTGGTTGCCGATTCCTCCGCTGGACACCGTTCCAGGCGGGAGCGATCGTGGGGACCGGTGTCGGGTCGGCCCCCACGTACTCGGACGGATCGCACACCGCGATCCGTCCGAGCTTTTTTGTAGCGTCTACTGCGCGGTGAAGCCGCCGTCGATGGCTAGTGCGGCGCCGGTGACGAAGCTGGCTTCGTCGCTGAGCAGGTACGCGCAGAACGACGCGATCTCCTCAGGCCTGCTGATGCGGCCGAGCGGGTGCAGCGCGGCGATGGCCGCCTCACCCTCGGGTGTCGCACCCATCGAATTGCGGAAGGCGGGGGTGTCGATCGCACCGGCGATCAGCGCGTTCACACGGATGCCTTGCGCCGCTGATTCCAGCGCGACCGCTCTGGTCAAGCCGACGACGCCGTGCTTGGCCGCCACATACGGTGCGACCGAGCCCATTCCGACCACGCCGAGATTGGACGCGTTGTTCAGGATTGCGCCGCCCCCGGAGGCGGCCAGCGCGGGCACCTGGTGGCGCAGACCGTAGAACACGCTGGTCAGGTTGAGTTCCAGGTCGGCACGCCAGCCTGCCTCATCGATCTCGGCGATCGGCCCGAAGGCGTTGATGGCACCCGCGTTGTTGAAGGCGGCGTCGAGTCGGCCGTATTCGGTGAGCGCCGCCTGGGTGAGTCGCGCCACATCCGCCTCGACGGTGACGTCGGTCGGCACGAACAGTGCCCGTCCGCCTGCTGCGCGGATCTCGGCCGCCACGTGCTCGCCCGCGTCCTTGCCTCGGGAACCGAGCACCACGGCGGCGCCTTCGTTTGCCACGCGCAATGCGACCGCCTTGCCGACGCCTGAGCTTGCACCCGTGATCAGTACGACCTTTGTTGCGAAACGTGTCGACATGTTGTCGATTTCCCTTCTCGTTCTTGCGATCTCACCTCGGTGGTGGTGATCGCATACGTTGAGTCAACGCGGAACGAGTGGGTTGTGCTGGCGGGAATACGACATGGAGTTGATGCGTCATGTATGAGCCGGGGGACGGTGTCGGCACTCTCTTCGTCCAGGATCTCCACGCGCTCTGGTGTGCCCGGCGAGGCTGATCTTGTGCGCGGAAGTCGAAAGTCTTTAAGGAGCGCTAAAGCCGAATTAATAGCGTCGGCAATGGTTTGGTTACCGACCAGTCAGTGTTTAAATGTGATTTATGGTTCTGTGGGTGAGTCCGGTCGACGGTCGACTTTTGGGCAATTGTCCGGATCGCTGTGGGGTAACGGGATCACGTTGCGCGCCTTTGCATCGACCCGTGTCGAGAGGGCTGAACACTTCGCCCGAAAGGTATCTACGCAGGTGACATAGATCATTGCAATCGGGAGCTAAACGTTTTACGCCAGACTTCTCCCGTTCATATCAATTCCACATCCTTCCAGCGAGTCGAACAGCTAATCTGTGCTCGCTGTTTGGAAGACGACCGCGGCCACATGGTTCTCTGTGTGATGGACGTGGTCTCGGTACGTTGACGGGATAGCAAATGACCACAGGTCTGGGTTTCAGCATCGGCGCAGTGAACTCCATGACGGCTTCGGCGGCCGGAGTGCGAACCAGGCCCGTCGTGCGCAGCAGGCGCACCGCGGTGACGTTCGACAGCGCGGGTGGGCTGCGGATCGGTGGGATTCCCCAATTCAGCATGGCGGTCACGGATTTCGCCGACCTGAGCCTCGACCCCGAGCCGCTGATCGTCGGCGGGCGCATCTGGTCGGCCGCGAACCTGGTCGCCGCCGTCGTGAACGGCCTGCGCGACGCTGAGCCGGCCGCCGCCGAGTCGGGCGCCGTAGCCACCTATCCCGCAACATATTCCGACAGAGAAGTGGCCTTGCTGCGGCAGGCGCTCGACCTGTCCGGTGCGCGCGAGGTCGAGCTGGTGCCCGAACCCGTCGCCGCCGCCGAATGGCTCGAATACGAGCACGGCCCGCTGGAACCCGGCTTCGTGCTGGTCTACGACCTCGGCGGAACCAGCCTCGATGTCACCATCGTGCGCGTCGGCCCGGACTGGGTCGACCACCCGATGGTCGGAAAGCCGGTGCGCTCCTACGACTTCGGCGGCAGGCCGCTCGGCGCGATGATCGCGCGCTACGCCCACGACAGCGGGCCGGAGGCGTCGGTGCCGCTGACGATGCTGTCGATGATCGACATCGACGGGCTGCGCACCGCGCATGTGCACGACACGCTCGATGTGGTGCGTTCGGTGGTGCGCTCGGCCGACCTCACCCTGTCCGATATCAGCCGCATTCTGGTGATCGGCGGCGCCTCACGGCCCGCCGAGGTCGCCCGCACCCTCGCGGAACTCGGCCGCCCCCTGGTGGTTTCGGCCGACCCCGGTCACACCGTCGTCGCGGGCGCCGCGCTCATGGCCGCCCGCAGCATGGCGCTCGCCGCGGCGGGCGGGCGGTCGCATGCGCCGCGGGTCGCCGTATTCTCCAGCGCCGCCGTGGTTTCCGCGGTCGCCATGTCCGCGGTGACGGTCTTCGGCAGCCCGACCGAACCCGAGGCGGCGGCGCCGATGTTCGATCACTTCCCCGGCACGGATTCCTCGACCGACACGCTGTTGTACGACACCAGCCTGGACCGCCCGGCCGACGGCCACGATGCGTGGGTGGCGACACCCGCAGGATGGATGTCGCGTTCGCTGGCATCAGGCGCCATTGCCCCGCGTCCGTCCGCATACGGGCTGTTCATCACGCCTGCGGCGCACAGCAGCACGCTCGGCCCCAGCGTGGCGGAGTCTCGTAGCGGCAGCCGCGTCGACCCCAGGGACATCAACCCGCACGACGGACGGACCTACGCCGACCCGGCCTACTTCATCAACCCGCTGCCCTTCCAGCCGACCCCGATTCCCGGCCAGCTCCCCGCCATCCCACCCGTCCATCTGCCCCCGGTCGGCACCCCGATCGCCGGTGTCCCCGGCGTGCCGACGGTCAGCCTCCCCGGCACGATTCCTGGTGTACCCCAAGTCAACCCGCCCGCAGTGGTACCAGACCCGGTAGCCGCGCCCCCCGCTCAACCGGCCACTCCGGCGACCGGCACCGGCACCACCCCGACCTCGGGAACAACAACCGGCACCGGCACTACGCCTGCCGACACCACGAGCACTTCGGGGAACACGACATCCGGCGGCACCACCTCGGGTGGTACTACTTCGGGTGGCACCTCATCGGGCGAGACGTCGACGGGCACGTCCTCCGGCAACACGTCGACCGGCAACACGTCGACCGGCGAAACCTCCTCCGGTGGAAGCACTTCCAGTGGAAGCACTTCCGGTGGCACCTCGTCCGGTGACCATTCGTCGAGCGGCGGCACCTCCTCCGGCGGCAGTACCTCCGGCGGAACCTCTTCTGGCGGAAGCACGTCCGGCGGCACCTCGTCATCGGGCGCCAGCACGTCCGGCGGCACCTCCTCCAGCGGCAGCACCTCCAGCGACAGCACCTCCTCGGCCTCCACCGGCGGCTCGACATCCAGCGGCACCTCAGCCTCCAGCGGCGCCTCCTCGAGCAGCGAATCCTCCGGCGGCACCTCCTCCGGCGGCACCTCCTCCGGCGGCAGCACATCCCGAAACTAGTTCGAGCCAAGCCCCTTGCGCCGCCCGTCAGCGGCAGTTCGACTGCCTCCGTTGGCAACTCGGCGTGGAGGCGTCGGGTTCTAGCGGTGCCTCCTCGGGCGGCAACTCCTCCGGTGGTGAGTCCTCTGGTGGTGGTGTATCGCGAACTAGCCCCGCCTCCCGCGTATCCGCACCCATTCTGGAGTTGGTCGATTGATCACGAGGCACTGGTGGCGGCATCGCCCGAGTAGCCCCCGCCACCAGTGCCCCCTCGACGTGAAACCATCCCCTTTGATCCCCGCATGCCGGGATCGCTGGTGCCTCTGCGGTCGGTGAACGCGGCCAGCGCGGCCCGACGCCGAAATCCGCACCCTTACTGGGAATCCGCACGTCTACTGGACGTCCAGAACCAGTGCGGATCCACAGAACGAGTGCGGATTCGAGGCTTCGATCATGGACCCCTGAGCCTGCACGGTCGGCCATGCGGCGTTTTCGGTAGGGCTGGTGGAGTGGGACGGCCAAACCATTCTCGGCGGTGCTGGCGAGGAGGTGTCGTGATCGTCTGGTGGGTGAGCAGGCTTGCTGGACTGGACGGCGGCGCACATTCGCCGAATCGGTGCGCTTCGGGTAGGTGCCGACGTGCCGCACAAATGATTCCGATGCGGTTGGTGGATGGTGGGGCCTAATCGGTGGTGTGCGTGCAGGTCTCGGTGTGGATTCTCGGATGACGGGTGGTGCGTATCGAAGGCACAATGGGCTGGTGGCAAGCGGGGGACCCCAGCTCATCGCGCTGGATGTGGACGGAACGCTGCTCGACACCGGTAGTCCGGTTAGTGAGCGCGTGGCCAATGCTGTGCGTGCGGCCGTTGCGGCGGGTGCGCATGTGGTGATCACGACGGGGCGGACGGTGCTGACGACTCGGCCGGTGCTTACCGAGCTCGGTCTGATCGAAGGGCACGCGCTGTGCTCGAACGGTGCGGTGCACGTCGATGTGGCCAAGGGGGTGCCGATTACCGTGCAGGACTTCGATCCGGCGCCCGCGGTCGCCGCATTGCGTGCCCTGATCCCCGAGATGATTTTCGCGGTGGAGAAGGTCGGCGTCGGGTACTGGGCGACTGGCGTCAGTCCGGGGGAGTACTCGATCGGCGAATACCTGCTCGTCGACGATGGTGCGCTGAGCAGCGAGCCGACCCCGCGGCTCAACGGTTGGTGGCCACAGGGTTCGCTCGACGAAATGCTCGGCCTGCTCGGCAAGCTGCACGTGCCCGGCGCCAGTTGGGTGCATGGCGAATTCGGCCCTTGGCTGACCGTTTCCCGCCAGGGTGTGTCGAAAGGTTGGGCCCTGGAACGCCTTCGCCTCGCCCTCGACATCCCGCATGCCGCGACGCTGGCCATCGGTGACGGCTACAACGACCGCGAAATGCTCAGCTGGGCAGCACATTCCGTCGCCATGGCGAACGCCCCCACCGCCGTCCAAGATTTGGCCGACGAGGTAACCAGCACCGTCACGGACGACGGCGTCGCCACCATCCTCGAACGCTGGTTCACCAACTGACCACCACCTGATTCGCGTGTCGGCTCTGCCATGGCCCGTTGGCGTTCGGCGGGATCGATCGGGTGGGACATGGCCGAGCCAAGTTGTGTGTCGGCTCTGCGGTGTACCGATGGCACCCGATGGATAGCCGAGTTGCGTGTGTCGGCTCCGTCACGACCCGTTGGTGTTCGGCGGGACCGATCGGGCGGGGCATAGCTGAGCTGAGTTTCGCGTGTCGGCTTTGTCGTGTCCTGTTGGTGCTTGGCGGGACCGATCGAGTTCCCGGCGTGATCGAGCGGCCCGGTTGCGGTGGTGGTTCGGTCACGTTCCGTTGGGCAACTCGGCTCGAGGCGGACGCGCTGCGAGTGGTCTTTTGGTTGTGCTTTGTCGGCATCCCGTCTCGAGCGGACCTGTTGCGCTGGTGCCGGTTCGGTCAGACCTGTTCAGCAATCCACGCACGTGCGACGAGCCCCTGGTGATCAACTCAGGTCGATGCGCACCACCATCGGTGTGGTGGGTTCGGGGGAGCCTTCGGTGGGCTCGGTGGTGATCGTGATCTGGGTGGTGCCTGCGCGCAGGTCTGTGGCCAGCTCGGCGTGCGTGCCCGAGGTGTGCATCATCCCGGCGGACCAGGGGGTTCCGTCGGCGGGAATGGTCCACAGTTGGTAGCCGTGCCGATCATCCACGGCGGGTAGGCCGTTCGCCGACACCACCATCTTGCCGAGGCTGCGGGACAGCACCGCGGTCGCCATGCCGTTGCCGGTGACCACCCGCCCGGTTTTGGTGACCGCGTCGCGCGCGTCACGCACCTGCTCCATCGCAACGGTGGTTTCGCTCGCCGGTGTCCGGTCGACGAGGGCGAGCCCGCCGAGGACGACGACTATCACCGCTGCCGCTGCGGCGATGCCGATGGTGATCGAATGCGTCCACCAGCGACGGTCTTCTTCCGGATAGTCGTCGTCCGTCCATCCTTCCAGCGACGGCAGGATCGCCGTCCTGGTCAGGTCGTCCACCGCAGGCATGATCTGGGTGCTGCCGAGTGCCGTAGTGGAGGGCAATTGCCGGTGTGCGCCGAGGTCGGCGAGCACCCGATCCTTCAACGAGACCGCCGACATCGGTGTCAACGCGATCCCGAGCCGCGCCGCGACGGGGCGCAGGTCGGCGACCTCGGTGCGGCAGGCGCGACATTCGGTGAGATGCTCGTCGAAGGCGGCGCGTTCGTCGTCGTCCAATGCGTCGAGCACGTAGGCGCCGGTGCGGCTGTGGATCTCGGCGGTCATGGTTGCCCGGCCATCGCGTCACGCATGCGGATCAGCCCGTCGCGCATCCTGGCTTTGACCGTTCCGACCGGCTTGTCGAGTGCTTCGGATACTTCGTTGTCGGTGTAGCCGCCGTAGTAGGCGAGCACGAGTGAACGGCGTTGCAGCTCGGTGAGTTCGTCGAGGGACCGGCGGACCGCGTCGTGTTCGATGCGATCCAGCGTGGTCTCCACGATCTCGTCGAAGCACCAGCGCAGTTCCGACTGCCCGGCGTGACTGTCGCAGCGGGTGTCGGCTTCGGCGGCGCGCACCCGATCCACGGCCCGGCGATGCGCGACCGTCATCGCCCACGGCAGCACCCGCTGCCGCTGCGCGTCGAACTCCGGTGCCCGCTGCCAGATCTCCATCAGCACGTCCATGGTGACCTCTTCGGACCGGGCATGATCGCGCAAAACCCGGGTGGCGATGCCGAGCACCGGGCCCGCCACGATGTCGTAGAGCTCGGCGAACGCCTCCTCGTCGCCGCGCCCGACGCGGCGGATCAGCATCTCCGGAGTGTTCGTTGTGCCGCGCGCCGCATCGGCACCGTGTACTGCTCGGGCGGGGATGACCATAGGGTGTGTCCTTCCAAGCCTGACCAAGCCGGAAGCCGTTCACCTGACAACGGCGGATTGGCCCAGATCATATGATGCCCGCCGGTTCGCAACACCCCGGCTACCCCGCTGAACCCCGTGGACCTGCCACCTGGTGGCCCCGGCGCCCCACCCCCGCCGACGTCGGCAAACAACCAACCGGCTGCTGGATATCCTCGATCGAACTCGGAATCCGTTGCGGGACATGGCGCCTGCCTCAGCAACTGTTCAAACCGACCAGCATGAGCCGGTGGCGGAGCACATCATGCACCCGTCTCGCCTGAGCGCGCGATTCGCCGCCGTCGCACGGCGTGTCGCGGCTGTCCCGTGATAGCTCGCTCAGCACTGCTTCTCTGAGACCCACAAATGCTCCGTACGGTCCGCAGAGGCCAGAAGCCCTGTGAACCGTACGGAACATCTGTTGGACCGCAGCGGCCATGCGCGCCGCAGCGTCTGCGGCGCGCTGGCCTTGACTTATGCAGGTCCGGTCTTGGCGAGAACCTCGAGGTAGTGCGGGTTCGTCATCAGGCCGAGGACGTTGCCGAACGGGTCGACGACGGAGGCGGTGACGAAGCCTTCGCTGTGCGGTGTGATCGGGTCGTATTCCGTGGCGCCCAAGGCAAGCAGGCGGTCGAAGGTGGCCTGCAAGTCGTCGACGTGCCAGTTGACGATGGCGCCGCCGGGGCCCTTGGTGGCGCGGGCCGGTGCAAAGGCGCGGTTGATGATGCCGAATTCGTGCAGGTAGTCACCGATCCGGAACTCGTAGTAGCCACCGGGAACGTGGAAGTAGGGCTCCTGCCCGAGGAACTCGGTGTACCAGTCCTTCGCGGCCTCCAGGTCGTCGGCGTAGAACGTGCTCGTCGCCATTCCTCGCAGCATGTCGGGTCTCCTTCATCGGTTCGTGCTTGCTTGTAAAACCATCATCCGAGTTAAAGTGCGCACCGAATGAGCACTTTTTCCGGCAAAATTGTGCGCATGCGAGCGGACAGGTTGGTGGCGATCCTGCTGATGATGCAGACCCGAGGGCGGGTGACCGCCGCGGAGGTCGCCGGGGAGTTGGAGACATCGGTCGCGACCGCGCGCCGTGATCTGGAGGCGCTGTCGGCCGCGGGTGTCCCGGTGTATCCGCAGCCGGGTCGGGGCGGGGGGTGGTCGCTGGTCGGCGGGGCACGCACCGACCTCACCGGTTTGACGGCGGGCGAGGCGCGAGCGCTGTTCCTGTTGGCGGGTCCGTCGGCGGGCTCGGTCCCGGAGGCGAAATCCGCGCTACGCAAGTTGGTGCGCGCGCTGCCGCAGACCTTCCGCACCGATGCCGCGGCCGCCGCCGATGCCGTGGTGATCGATCCGGCTCGCTGGGGTGCGACGAATCGGGAGCTGCCGCCGGTCGTCGCGCTCTTGCAACGAGCGGTGGTGCAGCGCAACAAGGTTCGCCTGCGCTACGCCAGTAAGGGCGGCGAACACACGGAACGTCTTGTCGACCCGTTGGGCCTGGTCGACAAGGACGCCATCTGGTATTTCCTCGCAGGCACCGACCGTGGCCAGCGCACGTTCCGCGTCGACCGCATCGCCGAGGCGATCGTCACCGACGAAACTGCCCACCGCCCAGCCGATTTCAACCTTGCGACCGCCTGGGACGCGGTGGTCGACGAGATGGAGCAGCGCCGCGCCACGACCGCGGCGACCGTCCTCATCTCCGAGCGTCTGCTGCCGATCCTGCGCAATCAGCAAGGCAGGCACTGCGTCGTCGACGGCCCGATCGCCGATGGTCGTATCCGCGTCCAGGTCACCGCGCCCACCGCCTGGATGCTGGCCCAGCAGTTGGCGGGTTGGGGCGCCGACATCGAGGTCGTCGAACCCGAGTCGGTCCGCGCCGAACTTGCTCGGATCGGCGCCGAACTCGTCACGGCGTATCAGCCCTGACCCCACCTTCCCCACTTCTGACTCAGTGATGTTCCACTCCTTGGCGGCATAGCCGCTGCACCGCGCACTATGGTGACGTTTCTGGATGATGCCGCAGCCATGTTCTCATCCGATCAGCGGTGCGCTGCCCAATGTGTCCGTACGTTCGTATTCGAAATATTTCGTGGAAGAATAGAAGTATGTCCGAGTCCATATCCGCCGGAAATGAGCAACCGGGTACCGATCAGCGCCTCGCGAAGGGCGCGCGCTCCCGCGCGTCGATCGCCAGACACGCCGCCGATGTCGCGTCCGTCGAGGGTTTGACCGGCGTGAGCATCGGCAGGCTTGCCACCGACCTCGGCCTGAGCAAGAGCGGCATCGCGACCCTGTTCGGCAGCAAGGAAATGCTGCAACTGGCCGCAGTGAAGGCGGCCAACGAGGTGTTCATGGACGAAGTGATCAAGCCTGCCCTGTCCGAGCCGAGCGGCATGCCACGGCTGCGGGCGCTGGTCGAGCGCTGGTTCGCTCAGGTCGCCGCGCCTGCCTTCCCTGGCGGCTGCTTCCGGGTGGCCACGCTCGCCGAGTTCGACAGCCGGCCTGGCCCGGTCCGCGACGCCATCGCCGAGGGCAACCGCGATTTCCTCGCCTTCCTCTCCAACGAGATCCGGCTCGCCCAGGATCAAGGCCACCTCACCGACCGCAATGCCGACGTCGTCGCCTTCGAGCTCGACGCGGTGCTGGGTGCCGCCCACTCCGCGCACCAGATGGGCAACGAGTGGGGCGTGGCCACTGCCCGCTCCATTGTCGACAACCTGATGAGCTGAAACCTTAGGCAGACAGGGTCAGCGTGCCCGCGATCGCGGCGTCGTAGCGGTCCCAGATTATTTCGGTGAGCGCGGGATGCGGCCCGATCACCTCGGCGTGCGTGAGGTTCGGGGCCGCGGCGATCAGACGATCGGTGAGCAGGCCAGGCGCCAGGAACCACGGCGCGACGAGGATGTTGTCGGCACCACCGGCGTGCAGGCGGGAAATCGCTTGGGACACACTCGGTTCCGTGGTGACGAAGCAGATCTCGGCGAGATGCCCGGTCCGGCGGGCCAGGCGCCGCGCCACCTCGGCGGTGCGGGCGTTGGCGGCGGCGGAGGAGGAACCCACCGCGGCCACCGCGATGCCGACACTGCTGTGTGACCAGGCCAGCGGATCATGTGTCACCTCGAGCAGCCCGCACGCCTCCGAAACCCGGTCGCGCAGCGCGGAGATCAGCCGGTTGTCGGGTCCGAGCACATCGGCCTGCGTCAGGTGCAGGTGCGGATGCCTGGCCTGCGCGACAGCAAGCAGTTCAGGCAGGTCGACCCGCGCGTGAAATGCGTCGCCGAGCAACACAGGCACGACCACCGCACGGGTATGTCCCTTGCGCGCAATGGCATCGACGACCTGCTCGACCGAGGGCGCGCTGAGGTCGAGAAACGCCAGCCGCACATCCACATCCGGCCGTCGGGCCGCGACCTGGGCGACGGCGGCCCCCATGGTCGCTGCGGAGCGCGGATCCCGGCTGCCGTGCGTAACGGCGATCAGCGCAGGCAGGTCTCGCATTACCGCCACCTCGTCTTCGCCAGAGTGTTCCCACCGCGACTCTCGGCGGCCCGTGTGCTTGTTTACTGCCGCAACAATGTTAGGTGGCGCCGCGGCCGCCCGCGATTCCGTCGCGGCCCCCGGCGCAGGTACGCCGTCGAACGGTGTCATCCGAGGCCCCCCTTCCTCTCAGACTCCGGTGCCGACCTCGACCGCCGACAGCACGTCGCCGACGAGCCCGGCGGCGAGGGTATTGCCGCCGGACGGGTCGATGAGCAGGAAGCTGCCGGTGTGCCGGTTCACCCGGTAGTCGTCGACCGCGAGCGGCTCGGCGACGCGCAGGGAGATGCGGCCGATATCGTTGAGCACCAACGACTCCGGGCTCGGATCGGCGATCAGGCGCTGCTCGTCGAAGCGCTCGAGCAGCGCGCCGACGATGGCTTGGGTGGTGCGGGTGCCGTGCTTCAAGAGCAACCGGGCGCCTGCCCGCAGCGGCTTGTCACCCAACCAGCAGACGGTGGCGTCGAAGGTGTCGATCGGCTCCGGCGCATC
Source organism: Nocardia sp. NPDC049149 (assembly GCF_043197455.1). Classification (NCBI taxonomy): domain Bacteria; kingdom Bacillati; phylum Actinomycetota; class Actinomycetes; order Mycobacteriales; family Nocardiaceae; genus Nocardia; species Nocardia sp. NPDC049149. Next base: position 337,989 of record NZ_JBICTD010000003.1, on the reverse strand, counting down.
GGCGACCGAGGCGATGATGTCGCCACGGGAGATGTCGACCTCATCGGACAGGATCAGAGTGACGCTGCGACCTGTTTGCGCCACCGCGAGTTCGCCGTCCGGGGTGTCGATGCGCTCGACCGTGGTCCGAATTCCGGAGGGCAGCACCACGACCTCGTCGCCGGGCGCGACCGCACCCGCGGCGATTTGTCCGGCGTAGCCGCGGTAGTCGGGGTATTCGGCGGTGCGCGGCCGGATCACGTACTGGACCGGAAAGCGAAGGCCCAGCGTGTGAGTGCCGGTGCTGTCGGCATCGACCGGCACCGATTCGAGGTGCTCGATCAGTGAAGGGCCGCTGTAGTAGGGCGTGTTGTCCGAGCGGGTGGCGATGTTGTCGCCGTGCAGTGCGGAGACCGGGATCTCGAGCACGTCGTCGTCGGACCAGCCGAGAGTGCGGGTCAGCTGGTTGAATTCGGCCGAGATGTCGGCGAATACGGTTGCCGCGTCGTCGACGAGGTCGATCTTGTTCACCGCGAGCACCAGCTTCGGCACCCCGAGTAGCGCGAGCACTGCGGCGTGCCTGCGGGTCTGCTCGATGACACCCTTGCGTGCGTCGACGAGCAGGATCACCAGCTGCGCGGTCGACGCACCGGACACCGTGTTCCTGGTGTACTGCACGTGCCCGGGGGTGTCGGCGAGGACGAAAGACCGCTGCGGCGTGGCGAAATAGCGGTAGGCGACGTCGATGGTGATGCCCTGCTCGCGTTCCGCGCGCAGCCCGTCGACGAGCAACGAAAGATCCGGCGTGGCAAGACCTTTGTCGACCGACGCGCGGGTGACGGCGTCGATCTGGTCGGCCAGTACGGATTTGGTGTCGTAGAGCAGGCGTCCGACCAGGGTGGACTTGCCGTCGTCGACAGAACCGGCGGTGGCCAGCCTCAGTAGGTCGGACATATCAGAAATATCCCTCTCGCTTGCGGTCTTCCATCGCGGCCTCCGACACTCGGTCGTCGCCACGGGTCGCACCGCGTTCGGTCAATCGGGACGCGGCCACCTCGGCGAGGATCGCCGCGTTGTCGGCCGCGTCGGAAAGCACGGCGCCGGTGGACGATCCGTCGCCGACGGTGCGATACCGCACCGACAGCGTCTCCAGCACCTCGTCCTCGCGCGGTCCGCCCCAGACGCCAGGGGTCATCCACATGCCGTCGCGCTGGTAGACCGGACGCTGATGCGCGTAGTAGATGCTGGCCAGGTCGATGTCCTCGCGGGCGATGTAGCGCCAGATATCCAGCTCGGTCCAGTTGGACAGCGGGAACACCCGGACGTGCTCACCAGGCGCGTGCCGCCCGTTGTACAGGTTCCACAGCTCAGGGCGCTGCCGCTTCGGATCCCACTGCCCGAAGGCGTTGCGCAGCGAGAAGATTCGCTCCTTGGCGCGCGAACGCTCCTCGTCGCGGCGGCCGCCGCCGAACACCGCGTCGAAGCGGTGCTCGCTGATCGCGTCCAACAAGGGCACGGTCTGCAAGGGGTTGCGGATGCCGTCCGGACGCTCGGTGAGCCTGCCGTCGGCGAGGTAGTCCTCGACCTTGGCCACGTGCAACCGCAGCCCGTACCGCTCGACGATCTTGTCCCGGAACTCCAGCACCTCAGGCAGGTTGTGCCCGGTGTCGACGTGCAACAGCGCGAAAGGCAGCGGCGCGGGCCAAAAGGCTTTGAGCGCCAGGTGCAGCAGCACAGTGGAGTCCTTGCCGCCGGAGAACAGGATCACCGGCCGCTCGAACTCGCCGGCCACCTCGCGGAAGATATGGATGGACTCGGACTCCAGCGCGGCGAGGGTGTCGAAATCGCTGATGCCGAAGGCGCGTTCGGTGCTCGGGGATGCGCCGATGAGTTCGTTCGAAGGCTCGCTCACAAAGGTCTCCGTCATGACTGGTGTAACCCGCATTCGGTCTTGGCGAGGCCGGCCCAGCGGCCGCTTCGCGGATCGGATCCCGGCTCCGGCTTCCGCGTGCACGGAGCGCAGCCGATGGACGGATATCCTTCTTCCACAAGAGGATTGACGAGGATGCCGTGTGCCTCGATATAGGCCTGCATCTCGTCGTCGGACCATGCGGCGATCGGATTGATCTTCACCAGCCCGAACGCCTCGTCGAACGAGATGAGCGGCGCGTTGGCGCGCGTCGGCGCCTCCACCCGGCGGATGCCGGTGACCCAGGCGTTGTAGCCCGACAGCGACTTCTTCAGCGGGACAACCTTGCGCAGCCTGCAGCATTCACCCGGATCACGCCCGAACAGATCCTTACCCAGCAACTGATCCTGTTCAGCGACAGTATGTTCCGGACGCACGTTGACCACGTTCACCCCATACACCGCTTCAACGGCGTCCCTGGTGCCGATCGTCTCGGCGAAGTGATAGCCGGTATCGAGGAACAACACATCCACACCCGCATGGACCTGCGCGGCCAAATGCACCAGCACACCGTCCTGCATATTCGAAGCGACGATGTAACCACCACCGAAGTTGTCCTCGGTCCACTGCAGCAGATCCAGCGCGGACGCATCCGGACCCAGGTCGGCGGCGCCCTTTTCAGCGATGGCCCTGAGCTCGTCCTCGGCCAACTTTGCCACCAGTTCTGTTGTCACAGTTGATCTCCCGTCACCAGCACACGTGCTTGTCGCAAGCGAGGCTCATCGCAGATCTGCCTCGTCGGCACGAACGGTCCACTGGGCGAACCGCTCGCCGTCCTCGCGGTGCTTGATGAAATTGCGCACCACCCGCTCGATGTAGTCACCGAGCTCGTCGCTGGTCACCTTGTGCTGACGCAGCTTTCGCCCGAAAGCGCTGTCGAAACCAAGGCTGCCGCCGAGGTGAACCTGGAAGCCCTCGACGTGATTCCCGTCGCCGTCGTCGACCAGCTGACCCTTGAACCCGATGTCGGCGATCTGGGCACGCGCGCACGAGTTCGGGCAGCCGTTGATATTGATGGTGACCGGAACATCCAGTTGCGCATTGAGATCCGCCAGCCGCTCCTCGAGCTCGGGCACCAGCGCCTGGGACCGTTTGCGGGTCTCGGCGAAGGAGAGCTTGCAGAACTCGATCCCGGAGCAGGCCATCAGGTTTCGCCGCCACAGCGACGGACGGGCCTGCAGTCCGAGCGGCGCGAGCTCATCGATCAGCGCGTCGACCTTGTCGTCGGCCACGTCGAGCACGATCAGCTTCTGATACGGCGTGAACCGGATGCGATCGGACCCGATCCGCTCGACCGCGTCGGCGACCTTGGTCAAGATCGTGCCCGAGACCCGGCCTGCGATGGGGGAGAAGCCGATGGCGTTCAGCCCGTTCTTCAGCTTCTGCACGCCGACGTGGTCGATCGGCTTGGTCGGCTGCTCCGGCGCCGGGCCGTCGATCAGCTTGCGCTTCAGGTACTTCTCCTCGAGCACCTCGCGGAACTTCTCGATGCCCCAGTCCTTCACCAGGAACTTCAGCCGCGCCTTGGTCCGCAGCCTGCGGTAGCCGTAGTCGCGGTAGAGCGAGACAACGGCCTCCCACACATCGGGCACCTCGTCGAGCGGCACCCACACGCCGACGCGTTGCGCCAGCATCGGATTGGTGGAAAGCCCGCCGCCGACCCACAGGTCGAGGCCTGGCCCGTGCTCGGGATGATCCACCCCGATGAACGCGATGTCGTTGATCTCGTGCACCACGTCCTGCTGGCCCGAGATCGCGGTCTTGAACTTGCGCGGCAGGTTGGAGTACTCCTTCTTGCCGATGTAGCGGCGCACGATCTCGTCGATCGCCGGTGTCGGGTCGATGATCTCGCCGAACGATTCACCGGCCAGCGGCGAGCCGAGGACAACGCGCGGGCAGTCGCCGCACGCCTCGGTGGTCTTGAGGCCGACCGCTTCGATCCGCTTCCAGATCTCCGGAACGTTCTCCACCTCGATCCAGTGGTACTGCACGTTCTCGCGGTCGGAAAGGTCGGCGGTGTCGCGGCCGAACTCGGTGGAGATCTGGCCGAGGGTGCGCAGCTGCGCGACGCTCAGCGCGCCCGCGTCGCAGCGGATGCGCATCATGAAGTATTTGGCCTCGAGCAGGTCGATGTTCTCGTCGCCGGTCCAGGTGCCGTCGTAGCCCTGCTCACGCTGGGTGTAGAGGCCCCACCAGCGGAATCGGCCGCGCAGATCGCCCTTGTCGATGCTGTCGAAACCCGCCTTCGAGTAGATGTTCTCGATCCGGGCGCGGACGTTGAGCGGGTTGTCGTCCTTCTTGGACTGTTCGTTCGGGTTGAGCGGTTCGCGATAGCCGAGCGCCCACTGTCCTTCCGCTTTGCGGCGCACCGGCTTACCGGTGCGGGCGCGCGGGCCCGCCGGCGTTTCGGGACGCGGCCGGTCGGGCCGGACCCGGCGTTCGGAGGCGGGGCGATCCGGGCGGGCTGGCCGGGATTCAGGGTCGGACTGGTCGGTCTGACCGGCGTCGGTACTCGACGTCATGGGGTCGCTCCTGCAAGTTTTTTGGTGATATATCCGTCTGGCGGCGCGAGGGGCTGAGCTCGCACCTGCGGTGTCAGCGGAGGCGATGAAGCCGATATGAAAGTCGCCGGATAGACCCGGGAAAGGGCGCCGCTGAGCTACCGAGAAGAGATGGGCAGACAGCAGGCACTACAGACGCGCTTGTAGTCGACGTGGCGACGTGCCACAAGTCGTACTCCCAATGCGCGCATGAAGCTTATTGTGCCATGTCAGCGGCCGCCTTCCGACCGCGCGTCGGTATTTTCCGGATTTTTGCGGGAAATCCCCTGGACCATTGACCTGATCTGTGACGGCCGTCATAGATCACCACGCACCCGCGTCGGGTGATATGACCGCTGGGTCCGAAGTGAACCGCACCACTGCGTCCGTACCCGACCATTGCCGATTGACCTGTCCAACGACAGCCAGGTCGCAGGCCGGTACACCACCGCGGCAACGTGGCGCGTTTGAACTGAGTTCAACACTCGAGTTGGCGGCCAAGGGCCTGCGCACCCGGCCAGCGGGCGGCTGGTGGGGGACCTGCACACTGGAGGGGTGAGTTCACCTGCGGCTATTCCTGTCGGCACCGAGATGTCCGGACCGGAGCTCAGTGATTTCGGCGGTGGGCCGTTCGGGATCTACGTGCACGTGCCGTTCTGTGCGACACGGTGCGGGTACTGCGATTTCAATACCTATACGGCGGGGGAGCTCGGCACCTCGGCATCGCCGCAGTCCTGGCTGGCTGCATTGCGTGGCGAATTGGCCACGGCGGCAGAGCAGTTCGCCGCGTTGCCGACGGCGACGCCCGAGGTGTCGACGATCTTCGTCGGCGGTGGCACGCCGTCGCTGCTCGGCGGCGCCGGATTGGCCGAGGTGCTCGATGCGGTGCGGGCGAACTTCATGCTGGCGCCGGACGCGGAGGTGACCACGGAATCCAACCCGGAATCCACCTCCCCGGAATTCTTCGAGCGACTGCTTGCGGCAGGCTTCACCCGCATCTCGCTCGGCATGCAGTCCGCCGCAGCGCACGTGCTGAAGGTGTTGGACCGGACCCACACGCCGGGACGCGCCGTCGCCGCCGCGCGTGAAGCGCGTGCCGCCGGCTTCGAGCACGTCAACCTCGACCTGATCTACGGAACCCCGGGCGAACGCGACAGCGATCTCGATGCCAGCCTCGACGCGGTCCTCAGCGCGGGCGTCGATCACGTCTCGGCCTATTCACTGATCGTCGAAGACGGCACCGCGCTCGCTCGACGCGTGCGCCGCGGCGAACTTCCCGCGCCCGATGACGACGTGCTCGCCGCTCGCTACGAACGCATCGATGCTCGCCTCAGCGCGGCCGGGCTCACTTGGTACGAGGTATCCAATTGGGCCGCAGGCGAATCCGCGGCCTGCAGGCACAACCTCGGCTACTGGGACGGCGGTGACTGGCTCGGTGCAGGCCCGGGTGCGCACAGTCATGTCGGCGGGGTCCGCTGGTGGAATGTCAAACATCCCGCGCGCTACGCCGACCGGGTGGCCGCGGGCGGTCTGCCCGCCGCGGGCTGGGAGCAGCTCACCGCCGACGAGCGCTACACCGAACGCCTCATGCTCGCCGTCCGCCTGCGCACCGGCCTCCCGCTCGCCGACCTCGACGCCGTCGGCACCGCTGCGGCCGCCCGCGTCATCGCCGACGGCCTCGCCACCAGTTCCGCAGATCGCCTCGTCCTCACCGACCGAGGCAGACTGCTCGCCGACGGCGTAGTCCGCCAACTCCTCGTCCCCTGACGCAACGAGTGGCACATGGTCGAGAGGTGCTCTCGGCAAATGCCACAGCCATGTGCCACTCGTCGAACTGGTTGTGATGTGAGTCACGACCCGAGAAGGGTCGGGGAGGGTGGATTGGGCGGCATCTGGGCGCCGGGGGCCGGGGAGGTTGCAGAGACTGGTCGGTTTGCGGCATTTGCGTGCGAGTTCTCCGAGGTTCAGCGAACTGCAGGGTCGGTTCGGCTGTCAAGGAGCGGGCGACCCTTGTAGGCTTCGATCAACCCCAAGGAGATTCATGTCCCCGGCACGACACATCACCCTCATCCACGAACCGGGCGAATTCGCCGAGGCGCGGGCAGCGGAAAAGGCCGAATCTGCGCGACAGAGCGCGGTGGCCGCCCGCACGGTCGCCAGTTATTCACAGAATGCCGATGATTGTCAGTCGCTATTGGCAATGCTCGGACTCGATGCTCTCGCGGGCAAGCAAGCCAGGGTCTGCGACTAGCTGAAATCCTTCCCGTCCCGGTGAGGGCACTCTTCGCCGTGCGTGGGAATGGCCTGTGCGTTGCGCTGGGTGGCGGGTCGCGAAAGCCGCTGCGCGCAGCACAGGGTAGGTGTTGAATACGGCGTCGCGCGCACATGGCGGTGTCGCACGTCGAAAAGCCATGCGCCGCGCGATCATTGCGATCGCGCGGCGTCTGCTGTCGCTAGGACGCCCGGTCGATTCCCGCGATAGTCGTCCGCTATCGACATCTGGTGCGAGATCATTTCGGATGGAGCGCGAACCCGTGCAGCGTGGCACGCACCCGCGAATGCCTACCGAAAGGACGCCCATGTACCTCGTTCGCAGTCTGCGCGCGGCCGTCGCGGCGCTGGCCGTCGCCGCGGCAACCACGTTGGCGGCGGTGCCCGCCGACGCCGCCCCGCTGCCGACCATCGTCCTCGTGCACGGCGCCTTCGCCGATGCCACCAGCTGGGACGGCGTCGCCGCCATCCTCCGCGAGCACGGCTATCGCGTTGTGACACCGGACAATCCGCTGCGCGGCCCGGCCCACGACGCGGCCGCCATCCAGCGCACCATCGACGCCATCTCGGGACCCGTTGTGCTGGCAGGTCATTCGTACGGCGGCTTCGTGATCAGCAACGTGCACGACCCGAAGATCGAATCCTTGGTCTACATAGCGGCTTTCGCGCCGGTGCAGGGTGAGGTGGCACAGCTGCTGCTCGATCCGATCCGCTTCCCGGGCAGCCAATTGCTCCCGCCTGCTCTCCAGGTCGCCGTCGTCGACGATGCGAACGGCGTCGGCGGCAAGAACCTCGACGGCTACGTCGCCGCCGATCAGTTCAACACCGTCTTCGCACAGGACGTCAGTCCGGCCACCGCCGCCGACATGTTCGCCCACCAGCAATCCATCGCGATCGCGGCCAACCTCGAACCGTCCGGTGCCCCGTCATGGGCGGGCACGCCGAGCTGGTACCTGGTCTCCCGCGCCGACCGGGTCATTCCGCCTGCGTCCCAACGGTTCATGGCCAACCGCATGGGCGCGCGCACGAGTGAACTGGACGCGTCGCACGCCGGGCTGGTCTCTCGCCCCGACAGCGTCGCCGCGGTCGTGGAGGCCGCCGTTCCGCGCTGACCCGCTGATAGGGATCCGAGCCGCCGGCCTCGGCGTTTTCGCCCGGGCGGGGAGGTCGGTGGCTCAGCGTGGTCCACGAGATTCAGTTCGGTGCTCAATCGATTTCGCCAGAATATTTTTCGGTGCGGCCACCGCGTGACATGATTGCTTCGAGAATTCCGGTTAACAACTCGACCCGAGGCAACGTGTCCGCTCCCCGCAAACGGCCCCGACAGCAGCGCTCTCAGTTCACCTTCGAGGCCATCCTCGATGCGGCTGCACAGCTCTTCGAACGTGACGGCTACCTGAACACCACGACCAACAAGATCGCCGAGCTTGCCGGGATATCCATCGGCACGCTGTACCACTACATCCCGAACAAGGACGCGCTGCTGCACGCCCTCGCCACCCGGCACGACCACCACAACCGGGATGTGCTGCTTGCTCGATTCGCCGTGCTGCACGAAGAGAATCCGTCGCTGCCCGACACCATGCGCCAGGTGATCACCGAACTGGCGAGTCATCACCACGACGAGCCGCACCTGAACCGGATGCTCACCCTGCAGGCGCAGCGCACCTCGGATTTCGCGGACCATGTGCGCGAACTCGAAACGACCCTCGCGACCGAAGTCGAGCGCCAGCTGCGCCGCATGAACGTCGGCGGATCCGACCCCTATCTGACCAGTTTGCTTCTCGTGCAAGGCATCACTGCCATGATGCACGGCGCCATCATCGAGCCGCCACCGGATCGGCGCACCGACGACGTCGTCGAGCTCGTCGTCACGATGTGGACCGGCGCACTCCAGGCGACCGGCGCGCCGAAGGACCGGACGGACTCGATGCCGCTCGACGGCCCGGTCGTTTCGTGAACTCACTCGGCGATTCCTACTGCCGGTGACCATGTTTCGTCGATGAGCACGCTGGCGGCGGTGGGGGCAATCATGTCGATCGCCGCGTTGACGGCGGTCGTGACGGCGTCGATGACGGTGTCCGCACGGGCGTCGAGCACGGCGTCGGAATCGAGGTCGATGGCGTGCAACACACCGTTGCCGTCGACGGTCACCGTGCCGAGGTCGGCGTACTTCTCCACGATCGCGACGGTGTGCCGCTCGCACGACCGTTCGGGTCGACCGACGCGCATCAACCGCACCGCGTAGTCCCAGTCGCGATTGAGGTCCTTGACCACCGCGTCGATACCGTCCCCGCCGTCCCCGGCGGTCCTGAGCGGAAAGGCCTCCGGGAACTCTCGGCGCAGCGCCTCACCGGCCGCGCACTGAGCGCTGCACCGCGCGCTGTTGATCGCGTCGACCAGGGTCAGGCAGGTGTGCTGCAAGGCGGCGTCCGTGTCCGCCGAGTCGAGCACGATGCTGCCATTGGCGTCGAGGGTTCCGGTGCGCAGCAGTCCGCGTGGCAGATCGAGCCCGAGGAGTCGGCCGTCGGCCGACACGGTGACGAACGCGTTGCCGTCGCCTGCCTCGTACGTCCAGGCGTCGATCTCCGCCGTGACCGCGCGCAGCCGGTTGCGCAGCGCCTTGAGGTGGCTGACCGCTTCCGCGCAGCGGCCCCGTAGATTTTCCCTTGCCATCTAGTCGCCCCCCGAGGGCTCATGTTGTAGCGGACCGGTTGTGACAGTGGATCTTTCGCAATCACGGTGGCATCACATCATTGTTTCCAGGAAAGCCCGGCTATTCAACTCGACTATCAGACCACCGTGTCGATGCCCCGAAAATAGCCCGCCAGCAGCGATCTCAGCTTTCCTGTGAGGTCATCCTCGATGTGACTTGCTCGACTTTCAGTCGCGGCGGCTGCGGAATCAGCCACCGACGCACCGCCCGACGGATAATGCGGTGTGCGCACGAATGAGCGGGTATCGCTGCCGGGCAACGACAATGGCTGGGAGCGCGGCGACTTCGCCGCACCCTGCCCCCACCAGGAACACTCGGGAACGGTGGCCCGGCTGGACGCCGTCCGGCACGGCCAAAGCACCGCCAATGCCGCCTTCGCGGCAGGCGCCACCCTCGAATCCGACGACATGGCCATCGCCCTGACCGAGCTGGGGGAACGGCAAGCCGTCGCGGTCGGGCAGTGGCTGGCCGGCCTCGACCAGCCACCCGAGCTGGTGCTGTGCTCGCCGTACCTGCGGGCCCGACAGACCTGGCAGCTCGCCGAGCAGGAACTGCGTGCCGCGCACCGCAACCCGCCCTGTTTCGGCATCGACCAACGCCTCTTCGATCGATACCGCGGCAGTTTCGCGCACCTGTCCCCGCTGGTTGTGCGGGCGCGATTCCCCGAGGAAGCCGCGAAGGAAGCCGACGATCCGCTCGGCTACCGGCCACCGGGCGGCGAATCGTTCGAGGATGTCGCGGCCCGCCTGCGCGGCGTAGTCGCCTCGCTCGCGGCCGAACACCGGCATCGCCGAGTGCTGATCGTCGCGCACGACGCGGTCGTGCTCTTCCTGCGTCAGATCCTCGAACAACTCACCGCCACACAGGTTTTAGCGATCACAGAGGACGGCTTGGTCGGCAACGGATCGATCACCAGCTGGCAACGGACCCCCGACGGCTACCGCCTCGTCGGCTACGACCAGCGCGCCCACCTGCCGCGCCCGTGACGTCACTTCTCGAAGATGCCGTCCCGCATGCTGTTCGGCAGCCCGACCACCAGCTGCGAGACATTGCGCCGCACCTGGCCGACGCGCAGTTCGGGCGGCAGCGCCCGCCACACCTGGCCGATCAGTTCGCGGGCGTGGTCCATATCGCCCTGGCGGGCGTACACGGCGGCCATGTCCAGATCGAGCAGGGAACGGCCGACATGGTCCTTGTCGGCCATCGGCAGTTCGAGCATGCGGGTGCGGATCTCCTCCGCGGAACGCCAGTCGCCGATCGAACTCAGCGCGTGCGATTGGTGCCAGCGCAGGATGTATTCGGAGGTGCCGAGGTTGTCGTCGGTCGTCTCCTCGAGGGGCAGTTCGGTGAACATCCGCTCCGCGGCGGCGATCGAGACGAGGGTTTCCCGGCGGCGCCGAATCCTGGCCTGGATGCCTGCCTCGGCGAGCAGACCGAAAACGCCTGCCGCGGTCGGCACCCGGCCGCCCGCCGCCTGCGCCGACTTGGCCGCCGCCAAGCCTTGGTCGAGTGCGTGCCGATAGCACTCGTGGGTATGCGCCATATGACCGTGCAGCCAGGCTTCCAAAGCTGTATCCCCGGCTTGACGTGCGGCGCGACGGGCCTTGTAGAACCACATGAAAGTGTCGTGCAGATCGGCGACGTCGTTCAGCCGAAAAGCGATGAGCCCCGCGACGATCGCCTCGACTCGGTGGAGCCGCTGGCGTAGGTCGGGCGTTGGTTCGGCCAGCTTCAGCTGATGGATCTGGGCGAGATCGCGCATCCGCGCGGGAATGTACTCCGACGGCGGCAGCACGTAGACCAGGTAGCCGGACAGTGCGAGGCTGTCTTCGAGTGCGCGGACCGTCTCCGACGGTGTCGGGCCGCCGCGCAGCTCATGGCGCAAAAGCAAACGGCTGCGCGGCCTTTCCTGCTCGTCGTCGGTGTAGTCGTGGCCGAAGCCGAGTCGATCAGGCCGGGTGCGATACAGCCTGCACAGCGCGTCCAGGAATTGATAGGACGGCATGTCGAGGCCGGTCTCCCAGCGCGAAACACTCTGATGCGACAGCCCGCGGCCCGACGATTCGCCGTCGTTGACGAGCTGCTGCAGCCGCTGCGCGACCTCGACGAGGGTGAAGCCGTAGGTGATTCGATGGGCGCGGAGCAAAGAAACCCCGCAATGCGACTTCACCGCGTGGACGGTCTCCCACGTCGACCCTCCGGTGGCTTGGAATTCGCGCACGACTCTGCGGCCACACGCGATGCTGTGTTGGCTGCTCACCCTCTTCTCCGGATCCCCTGCAGTTCCGCTGGTTGGACGCACGTGGTCTCGGCGTCGTCCCAGAAGATGACGCTATCGTTTTGCCTGGTCTCACGTCTATACTCCGCCGGTTCTGCGCGTGAGGCGTGCAAGCTCGCTGCGGCACTGGCCCGGTCGGCGCGGTGAGGGCCACGCTGAGTGCATGAGAACAATCGGAATCGTCGGAAAGTTTGCGACGCACCACGCACTGCCCGCGGCCGATGAGGATCGTCATCCGTCACCTGTCATGCAGGTGGCACACGTGATGACCGCCGTCGCGACCGTGATCACGGCATTGGCGGCGTTCGTCACTTGCGCTGCGGCACTGGATATCACGACGGTATCGGTGTTGGCGGTGGCATGGGTCGCGGCGGGCTGGCTGGCACGTGGCCGGCGCTGTCACTGTGGCGGGCACCATCGGCATCCTCGGAGGCATGAACCCGTGGGAGGAGCCGTGTAGAACAGTGCCACTGTCGGTAGCGGCTGTTTGGTAAGCCGAACCGAAAAATACCCGCTAGTACGGAACCGTTGGCTGAGTCGCTGGGTAGGCTCAGCGAATCAACGGTTCCGTGCTCGCGCAACGCAGAAATGTCATCGACCTGCGTGGTATCGGGGCGCTCGTACTGCTGACCGCCTCGTTTGCCATGTTGACGGTCTTTTCGCGCTATCTCGACAGCGGTTTCACCATCGCGCAACAGGTCTACCTACGCACCGGTATCGCATTTCTGATCGCGATAGTCGCATTCGGTCGCTGGATCCGCTGGCGGGTCGTGCTGCGCATCGGACTCCGCGAATGGGGTGTGATCGTGGGGCGGACCGCCCTGCTCTATGTATTCGGTACGACGTTGTTCGCGAAGGCCGCGACCATGACGACCGTGAGCAACATTTCGTTCATCGCTGCACTACCGCTGGTGTCCGCGCTCGGATTGCTGCTGCGCCGGGTCCGCGTCACCGCCGTTCGGGTGTTCTTCGTCAGCGGCTCCGCGGTCGGGGTCGCCATCCTGTCGGGATTGGGGATCGGTTTCGGCGGCGCTGCGGTGTCGGGCAACGAGGGCGATGTGATCGCGCTGGTCGCCATGGTGGCGATTTCCTTGAGCTACCTCGGGCGCGATTGGCACAGTGGTCAGCTGAACAATTACGAGATCACCGCGCTGACCGTCGGTGTCGGCACCGTCGGCGTCGTGCTGACCTCCGTCGCTCAATGGGAGGGGCTGCCACAGGTTCCGGCGCACGTGTCGCCCGGGTTGCTGTGGGGCGCGATCGGCGTCGCCGGGGCGCTCAGTGTGCTGAATGTGTTCCTGATGAACTACGCGTTCGAACACGTGAACCCGGTGCAAGGCGGCAACCTGTTGACCCTCGAATGTGTGTGGGGGCTGCTTTTCGGGTTGTTGTTCTTCCAGCAGGTACCCACGTGGAGTGGGATCGCGGGCGGGGTGTTGATTGTGCTGTGCGCGGTCGGACTGAATCTGGCCGACCGGCCGGGCGCCGAAACCGAGACCGGTGAAACGGATTCAGGTGCGACGCGCAGAAAACCGGCCTACATCAAGCTCACTACCGTCGAACCGACGCCAACTGTTGTGCTGACTCCGCTGCACACCGAACCAGAGGAAGCCCACCCGTATCGGCCCGCGTTGAGGCAACGCGGTATGCCGGTCCAGGAGCGGACATTCCGGGAGAATTCGCTGGATTCGTTGTGATATGTGCGAATTCCGGGTCTTGCACAATGGAGAATGCGTTTTAGTCGAGAAGAGATGCGCGCATCACACTTTCGGACTGTCCGCGGTGAGTTGTCGTGTCAGCTACCAGGTGTCGAGGCGGGACTCTTCGAGACGCTTCATGGCGCGCTCGATCCACGTGGCGAAATGCGTGGCCAGGTCGGCCGGGGTGGTGGGGCGGACGGTCACGTGCGGGCCGCGGATCTCGGTGTAGCGGCCGTCGTCGGTGATGTCGTGCCATTGCAAGACATTCGAGGGTTGCGCGTGCGTGTGCAGGGGAGCGGCGAGCAGGACGGCGCTGCCGCCGCCGTCGGCAGGACGGCCGAGCAGGCGCTGATACTGCTCGCGCGGGGTTTGACGGGCGACATCCTCGAAGTAGCCGTCGCGGCGCGGGCCGAGATCCTCGGCGTGGAAGGTGGCCGCGGCGGCGCTGCCAGGGGTGCAGGCCGGAATCGCTTGAACTATGCGCATGGGCAAGCTGTCCGGGCCGACCATGCGCACACGGATCGGGCCGTGCTCGCCGTCCGTGCCCGCCTGCATCAGCGTCACCGCACGATAGGTGTTGCGTGCGCCGATGATTCGGTATTCGCGCACGTCGTCCTGGCCGGTGCTGTTCTTGTGTTTGCAGGTGCCGCCGAGGATTTCGATCCGGAGATCCGAGGTGCCGAGGGTGTGCAGCGCCAGCTGGATTTCCTCCAGCTCGTCGCCGGAATACCGTTCTCTGACCGCGCGGCGGTGCGCCGCGAACTCGTCGCGTAGGGCGAAGCGGCTGGTGTAGCGCAGCGGGCTGGGGAACCGGTCATGGGCGTCGGAGTACCACAGGGCCGCGAAATCGTCCGTGTCCCAAGTCCATTCCGCCATTGCCGGTCCCCAATTCGCTTCTTGTCATACTTCGATAGATGTCGTCGTCGGCCGCGCTCGCTTACCTGGCCGTCGTCCGGTTCGGCCGTGCCGTTCGCCCTGGGCGACCCCAGGTTTCGGCTCGCCTCGCCCACTAGCCCCCTGCCCGTCACTCCGTTGTCTCGGGCCCGGCTGACGCCTCGGGCGTCGAACGGGACATGGCTGCGGCGAAGTGCGCGTGACGCCTCGGCGATGTCCCGTTCGGTGAGCGGTTGCGGGTGCATGCGGTCAGGTGGTGTTGTCGCCGCCGATTACGCCGCCCGGCAAGGTCTTCGGGAGCTCGCCGAGTAGTTCCTCGGTGTTCTCCTGCGTGATCAGGTAGTCGGGGGCCTTGTGCTCGGAGTCGTCGTCGGACTTGCCGCGGCCCGCGCCCATTCCTGCACCACCGACACCAGGGGTGCCCGCAGTGCCACGGGCGCCAGTTGCCGCTGTAGCGGCGGTGGAAGTTGGTGTGCCCGTTGCGATCGGACTGCCCGCAATGCTGCGGCCCGGTTGTGGAGTCGAATTCGGCGAGCCCGGTGTGCCGGTGCCCCTGGGTGTGCCTGTGCCCCTTGGGCTGCCGGGGACACCCGTGGCGGGAGTCCCCGGTGTTCCAGGACTGGACGGGGTGCCGGTGTTCGAGGGCACGGTCTTCGTCTGGTCGGTGGAAGTGGGTGTGCTCGTGGTACTTGCCGGAGTGGTTTGAGAATCGGTCCCGTTCGTCGAGGCAGCGGTCGTCTGGTCGGTCTTCGACTGGTCGCCCGACTGTTGGTCCTGAGTTCCCGGTTCGCTGGTCTTGTCGGTGGTGCCCGGGGTGGAGTTGTTCGAATTGGAGTCGTTACCAGTGCCATTCGACTGGTTCGGCTGACCGCCGTCGCCGCTCTGGTACCCGCTCGGCGAGGGAGTGGGGATGTCGACCGCCTTCGTCGGGCTGGTCGGCGTCGGAAGCACCGGGATCTTGCCGTCCATCTGGCTGAACGGCTGCACGTAATGCTCGTTCATCGCGACGCGTGCCTTCTGCGTCTCCTCGTTCTGCTCGCTTTGCAGCGACCAGCGGCTCGGGTGGAACACTCGGGAGCCGAATGAGGTGTCGACGGTATCGGGAATCGCCTTCCTGGTGTTGACGATCGCGACTGCCGCGTCGCGGACGCGTGAATGGAGCTCCGCCAGTGCAGGTGTGAGGGTGTGTGCGTCGGTCGTGTAGCTCTGGATCGCTTCTTTCGACTTCTCCGCAGCCGGGCCGGACCACGCCTGCGCGATCGACTTCTGAATCGAGCGCGCGAAGGTTTCCACGCCCTGCTCCCAGTTTTGATGCACTTCCCAGTACTTCTGGGCTTGGTCCATCGCCTCGGTAGCGTTAAGCGGATCGAAGGCGTCCTTGATCTCAGAATGTTCCCAGCTGTCGGTATGCTCGCCGCCTCCGGGTATCCGTGTTGGTTCGTAGCCTGTCATCGTGTCGTCCCATCAGGAAGGATGTATGGGCCGGGCTTCAACGGGACTGGCGGCTTTTCCGGCAGCGTGTCGTTCAAGTGGTTGAACTCGGCGGCAAAGTTGCTGTCCGCCTGCATCATTCGCTCGCGGACCACCCGATGGACTTCTTGGATGTCTTCAACGACACGGAAGTGTTGCTCCATGATTTCGTAGACACTGTTGCCGTCCTCGGCTCCCCGCGCCTTCTTTTTGAATCGACCGACCATCGTGCCGGCTGACACCATTTTGGTGTTTTGCTCGCCCAGACTCCAGTGGTCCTGCTGCGCGACCAAATCCATCGTTCGCTGTATCTTCCGGATCGAGTCTTTGAAGTGCTCGCAGTCGCGGTCGATATAGACAAAGTCCTCTGCCTTCATCTCCACTGCAAGCTGGCCCTCGCGTGCGGCGCTGATCATGTTCGCCATCGGTCGAGGCGATGCTTGGTCGTCACCCATCGTTGCTCCCTCCCAGTGAGTCCCCTGTGCGGTCAGTTTGGATCAAACGTTGGCAGGCATCGTTGGCACAACCTTTTCTGCCAGCTTCCGTGCGAGCTCACAGGTGTCGGTGCCCCCGGTCTTCCGGTTCGATGGCGGGTTGCTGAGGAAGAACTCGAGGCTGCCACCCTTCATCTCCACATTCACAGTGCATACGGCATCGGGATGCTCGGTGACTTGTCGTGTCGAGATCGCGCGGCGATTGTTGATGGTGTACTCGCGCGTGTCCGTGAACTTCTTCTCACGAACCATGTCCACCGTGAGGTTGGTGGTCCGGATCACTGGCGAGTAACCGTCGGTCTGGATCCAGGCGCAACCGCGCCACTTGACACCACCGGAAGCGGTCGAATCGTCCTTGTCCTTGCCGCGCAACCCTTCCGAATCCAGCACACTTTGCGGAATGTCAGCGCAGGGGTTGTAGCCCGACGGCACGTCTGTCGCGATGCTTGGCGTTGGAGTGCGGTCTGAGCTATTCGTCGGCTTCGGATCACCATCCGACGGCCCACACCCGGCGATCACGAACACAGCGCCGAGCGCGAGGGCCCCAAATCGCCACGATTTCGACCTGCTCGTCATCGGATCCTTCGCCCGCCGGTGCCCACATATCGATCGCACGGGTCCGGACCGGCTCCTCCGCCCCCTGCAGTTCAACCTGACGCTACTGATCGCCCTACCTGCATGCAAGCGTGTCGCAGGCATAGGCAGGCTGAGCCCGGGACTCGTCATAGACGAGGTCCCGGGGCTTCGTCTCGGGGGCAGCCCGGTTGCGGTCGGCTTACCGCTCGTGCTCCTGCACGATCCGCTGGATCAGTGCTCGACTGTCACTCTCGTCCAATGCGGAACGTTGCAAATCGGCATATGCATCTTGGTACCCCTGTATTTCATCCGCCTTCTCGAGGTACTGCGCCTCGGTCTTGCCTTGCAAATAGACGAGGGGCGGTTCCATGAGTTCCGTAGTTGGATGTTCCGGGAATTCAAGCATGTCGAAGGGGCCGATGGTCAGCCCGGAATACGCCTGGGCGGCAAGCGGAATCACTCGCACCGAGACGTTCGGCAGCGCACCGACCTCCGACAGGTGTTTCAGCTGCTCAGTGATGACACCACGCCCGCCGATCGCGCGGTGCAGCGCCGCCTCGTCCAGAACGGCCTCGAGCACCAAAGGGCTTTCGGTGCAGCTGAGCCGGCTCTTACGCCGGGCGAGCAATTCGATGCGGCGTTCGACGTCCGCGGCGGGCAAGGTCGGGCTGTCGACCCAGATCAGAGCCCGCCGATATGCTGCGGTTTGCAGGATTCCCGGCACCAGCACGGTTTGAAAGGAGATGGCCCGCTGCGCGGCCTCTTCCAATCCCACGAACAAGTCGAAGTGCTTCGGCATCGCATCACTGTAGGCGTGCCACCATCCGGTCCGAAACGTCTCCTTGGTCAGTGCAAGCAACTTCCGCGCCAGCTCTTCTCGCGCGCCGTACACCTCGCACAGTCGCGCGATGAACAACGGATTCAGCCGGACCGGTTGCCCAGTCTCCATCCGCCACAACGTTTGTTTACCGACGCCGATCGCCTTGCGGGCGAATTCTGCGCTGACACCTGATTGCTCCCTGAGTTCGCGTAGCTGACGGGCGAGCATGCGGCGGGGCAGGGTGGATCCAGTCGGGGGCACGGGCAATTCCCTTTCGTAGCCTCACTATTGGCCAGGTATGAATTTGGAACCGCTGTGACGGGATTCTTTGGAACCTTGCGACTTTTCCCCTTGTTCCACCCTCGGGAACAGTCCCGTCGATCAATTCCGGTGCTCTACTGAAAGCGCGCCCGGTCCGTGTCATCGAAGTCCTGAAACCTTATCGGCGAGAGCGGGTTCAGGTCCACTCGGGCCGGGCGCACCGAGAGACCGACAAAAACCGACATTCCATTACCGCCACGCTGCCATCCCAAGGGGGACTGCCCGATGACCGAACAGCTGCCAACGAGAAGCCAAGTGCTGCAAGCATGTCGCGGCGAGGACGACGTCGACCATCCGGTGCTCGGCGCGGCCCGCGAGCTCGCCGTCCTGCACGAACGGAAACTGGTGACAATCCACGAAAACATCTGCGGGATCGACGAATATCGCGCCAAGCAGGTCCGTGACATCGATCGGTGGGTCGCGGCGAACCTGCCGGTCCCGCGCAACGGCGCCTACCTGCACACCGAGACTGTCGGCGCGATCCTCGACCGCCTCGCTCAGCTGAACGCCTGCGCCAATGCCGCGGGGGTATCCGAGTGGGACATCTGGTTCGCCTGGGAACGCCTCGCTGAGCTGGCGATCGGCTACGAGGACCTCGCCGTCGAACTCGCCGCAGGGCGCCGTCGCCTGCCCAACAGGCGTTGATCATGAGTTTCGTGCGGAGGCGGCCGATTCCGCCACTGATTCACTTGACAGCTGCCGGGTATTCGCGAACCGACAGAATGCAGTGTCTCGGTCGGTTAACCTGCCGGGGATCGTTCGATAAGCCGAGGGAGTTGCCGGTGTTCGTGGGCGGCAGACGGCGCTGGGCGACCGTGGTGGCGTTGAGCATGGCGGTCGCCATCGCGGTATGCGGCTGCGGCACCATCACCACCGAACCCACCGTGCGTTCCACCACCGAGGTCCGTAACCCGAAAACCTCGAAGGTGCAAGGGGTTCCCGGTTCCGTCGAACTCGCCGCCATCGCGCCGGGGACCGCCGACCTGATGGCGCGGATACGGGCGACCGACCCGTGCAGCCTGCTGAATCGCGAATTCGCCGAACGCCTAGGCCCCTTTCAAGGCTTCGATCGCAGCCCAGGCGCGGAACGCGGCGGCGGCTGGACCGGATGCGGGCTGATCATCGCCGCGAACGACGCTCCGGACGCCTCGTACCTGGTCAACGTGGAGCTGGACAAGGTCTACACCTCGGACAAACGCGTCGGCGACACCGCGGAACAGGTCAACGGCCGCGTCGTGTTCCGCGGCAGCGGCAGCGGCAGCGACGACGCCAGACCGGACGCCTCGAGTTGCGACTATCGAATCCCGGTCGAGGACACCGGATTCGCGCACGGCCTGACGATCAGCAAGGTGTCCGGCCCGACCAAGGCGCCGGTCCCGTGGTCGAAGCCGTGCCAGTTCACCAAGGACTACCTCGCCGCAACCATCGACAACCTGATGGCACTGCGGGCGCGGCCCGGCACCGAACCCGGCCCTCGGTCACTCGTGCAGCGCGACCCCTGTGCCGCCCAACCTCAGATCACCACCCAGTTCCCCGGCTGGGAGATGAGCTCGGTCGGTTGGACCAAGGCGTACAAATGCGCGATCACGCTCGTCCAGACCGGTGGCACCCACCGCTCGACCGTCGAAGTGTCGTTCGAGCAGAGCTCCGAGCAGATGGTCAAGGCGGGGGAGATCTTGCGGCTCCCCTCCGGGCTCGACGGCGGGCAATCCATCCAATACGCCCGCCACATGACCCTCGACGGACTCACCGGCATCGAGATTCGCTCGGTCCAATCCACCGACCCCACCCGCCAGAACACCAGCTGCGGTCTCACCCTCAACTACCGCCGCGCCGACCCACCCACTGCGAACAACGCCCACCTGGTGCGAGTCTCCCTGAATCTGACCCCCGCCACCCCACCCTTCCCCTTCGACGCCTGCACCCAAGCCGCCCAAATCGCTCCCACGGTTCTCCAGTCGATCCGCTGAGCCCGTTTCAGTCGGCTGGTCCCTGGCCCCGCGGTCGCCGCATCACCGCCCGCTACCTCCGCTCCTGACTCACGAGTGGTACATCACCGTGCCCTTTCCCGGCGTGTCGCCTCAGTGATGTACCACTTGCCAACCTTGATCGGACGGATCCTCCGGCGAGGGGGCTAGAACTCGAAAGTTCCTCGTGGCGGCCATGTCCCGTCGGGACTCCGGTTCGCGTGTGCCCATGCTTTCGTGTAGGCGCAGGCAGGATGGATCGCTTGCGTGTTCGTTCGGGAGCGGAGTGTTTGTTTGTTGATGATCAACTGATGGTTGATCGCTGGTTCCGTCTGTGACGAGGCGTGGACCGCGTATTCCACTTCGGATGGATCTTCCCGTACCCGTTCGAAATTCACTGTCCACCGGGGTGGGTACACCTGGCCGCCCATCGGCGGTCGGCCGGTCTGCTTCGCTTCGGTGTAGTCGTCCATCACCATCTGGTCCGACCAACTCGGGTACTCGATAACCACCCCGGTCTCAGCGTCGACCACCAACCTTGTCGATCCCAATTCAGCTCCGGCCGCGATCTCCTCCGGAGTCAGGATCGAGTTGACCACCCACCCGTACTCGAACTGGTTGAGTCGGTACTCGCGGTTGGGGTTGAAGATCTGCGCCAGGTATCGCTCCACTTGCTCCCTGGTCCGGTACTGCTCAGGCATTACCCGCTCCTTGATCCGGTGGAATCGGTGTGAACGCCAGTGCGGATGAGCTCCCGACCATCGAAGCGGGCGGATGATCGCAGGTAGCGCCCGACTGTGGATCCCACCAGACCGGCCCAGATGTGCCCGGCGGGTAGACGATGACAGTCGCGTGACTGCCGTTCGTGAGTGGGGCTCCGTTCGAGTCGTACAGAAATGCCCCATCGGCGCCACGGGCGTGCCACACATTGACAACCAATGCCGCAGAGCCGGGGCCCATTTGGGAGATCCAGTGGTGAACGGCGTCGAACTGTTCGGGTACGGACATGCCCTGGTTGGTGAAAGCCGAGAGTCCACGGCCGAGCCAACCGGCGGCGCGTTCCAAGCCTCCGCGTTCGCCACTGTTGTTGTCGATGGTTCCGTTAGGGAGTAGGTCAGGCCATCTCGGCAGCGCGACCTGAGGGCGACCGAAGAAAGACGACAGAGCTGCCAGTGAGTTGTCGAGACAGTTGTTGCGGCGACCGCGAACGGTGGGACCACCGTCGTTGATGAGTCTGCCGTAGGGATGGGTGCGAGGGTCGGCACCTCGGGTGAAGGTGTTGTCATCTCGCAGTGAGTCTTCGACCATCGCCTGGTAAGCCGCGTCTTCGAGGTCGCTGAGCCGATGATGGTCGATGGTGTGGGTGTTGGGCAGACCTGTGAAGTGTGCGGGTGTGTTTGCGGCGGCGATGTCGTTGCTGAGCTGTCGCAAGTCCTCGGCGGTGCGGGCGGGGCTGGTGCCGGGTTCGTGGGGGAACAGGCCGAGTTGTTGGCGGATGTTGTTGATGAGGGATTCGGGGCGGGCGCGGATCGACCAGTTGTCGAGATTTCCGGGGGCTTGGTTGGCGGTGACTCGGAGGTGGGCGGTGGTGGGGTCGGGTGCGAAGACGACGTCGATGAGAAGGCGGTCGCCGTTGAGTAGGCGAGGTGCGGAGTTGAAGGCGCGATCTGCTGCTGTTTGGGCGGTTTCGATGAGGTTCCGGATGTCTTGTGACGAGACGTATGGGCCTGCATCGATGTGGACTCGGATGGTGATCACGCTGATCGACTGATCCGGGAAGCGGCGTACGTCGAAGGCCGGTGTGTTGGCGGCGAAGGGATCAGCGCTGACGATGACAGGGGTGACCCTGCCCGCCTCCGGCGTTTGGTTGCGAAAGTGCTCCCGTGCGGCGCGAGCCTGATCCGGTTGATGTGCAACAGGATTCACGGGGTGACGGGTGGATTGTCGCGGGTACCCGGCATGGCCGGGCCGGTGTTGCTGCGGTAGCGAATCAGGGGCGTGGGCGATGAATCCGTCGATGGGCGGCCGGGTTTCGTGGCGCGGTGGGTCCGCGGGGGTCCGCGGTGGTGTATCGGGGCGGGGAAGGTCCGTCGGTGTCCTCGCCGGTGTAGGCCGTGCCGGTTCGGCGGCGATCGGAGCCTGAGCGGGCTGACGTGCAGCGTCCGATGCGGACGGGACAGGGCTGGTCGAGTTCGGCCGTCCCGGGTCGGAAGCAGGTGCCGGTGCTGAGCGCGTTGCGTCGGCTGTCGTTGGTGTGGCGACGTTCTGGCGCGCGTGGTCTGCGACGGACGGCGTTGGGCTGGCGGTTGCGGCGCGAGGGTCAGCACCGGGTGGTGTGGAGGTGGTCGCGGGTGGTGTGGGGCCGGTTGGGGGTGGCGCCGCGATAGTTGCAGGCCCGGAGGTTGCCGTGGGTGGTGGGGAGGTGTGGGCAGGCGGTGTCGGGCCGGTTGCGTGCGACGTGATGTTGCTGGGCTGTGCGGCGGCGGTACTCGGTGCAGAGGTGGTTGTCTGTGGCGGATTCGCGGGGTCGGGCGTTGTGGTAGTGCGGTGAGTGGGTTCACCAGTCGGAGTTACTGAGGTCGTGTTGGGGATGGCGCCTAGTGGAGTGGCGGTTGCGGTTGCCGCTGTGGTGGAGTCGGGTGTTGTTGTAGTGGTGGGGCTTTCACTTGGAGCGGGGGGTGCCGTGGTGGGATTCGGTGGCGTTGGTGCGCTGGTTGACGAATCGATTCGGCTCGGTGTGGAACCTGCGACCGGCGGGGTGTCGTGTTTTGGCGGTGCGGGGTTCGTGAGGTTGTCGGCAGGAGAGGGCGTCGTTTGGGCAGGCTGCTCTCCAGGAGGGTCGGTGCTCGGCTGGATCGAAACAGGTTGTCCTACAACGTTATCTGTCGGAATAGTCGTGCCTGCGGGTGCGGCGGTATCGGTGCCGACGCTGGCGAGGGATTGCGTCTGCGCGGGTGGAGCGTCGCCTGTGTGCGCGGGTGTTGTCGAGGTGTCGCCAATGTGTGCAGGCGTTGTCGGAGTGTCCGTGGTCGTCGATGTGGTGGTCGAGCTCGGTTTCGGTTGATCGAGAGCACTTTCGGAAGCGGAGCTGGTGTCCGACACAGCGACTGCGTCAGGGGTGACGTTGGCTAGGTTGTGTGCCTGCGGACTGGTCGCATTAGCGGCAGCGTTCTCGTTGTGCGCCGGCACGGTCGGGTCCGCCGGTTTTTGTGTTGTCTCTGTGGGGCTTCGGTCAGCACTGGCAGGGCTGGTGCTGTCGACAGGACTCGATGGCGTCGAGTTCTGTTCAGCACCAGCGAGGTTGGTTTGTGCGCCCAGGCTTTCGGTTGTCGATGCGGTGCCTTCGGGCCGACTCGTGTTAGGCGCAGTCGCCGGGACGCCATCGCTTGTCTGTGCTGGCGGCATATTTCTGTCGGTGCGGTCGATATTCGGAGCGGGCGGCGCATCAGTGTCACTGTGATGGTTGCCCGCGGCGTGCGCCCCGGCAGGAACTCCTTGCGTCAGGGAGGAGGTGACACTGTCGAGGGTGAGGTTGAACGGCTGATCGGTGAGTGCGGCAGTGGTTGCGGCGCCGGCGATTTCGCCTGCGACGCCCGTGGCGCCCTCGGTGGTCCCCTCGACGGTGGCGCGGCTGAGCCGACTCGACGCTGCGTCGCTCGCTCCGGAGAGCAACCCGTTGCTGCCGAGCCCGGCACCGACTGCACCACCTGCCGCGCCTGCGGCGGCGGCGACGCCGGCATCTTTCCAATCCTGAGCGGTGACGTCGTTGCGGTGTCCTGTGCCCAATTGCAGGAATTTGGTGCCGATTTCCAGGCCGCCCTCTTCGAGCGCCTCGGCGAAGGCCCCGTGCAATGCGGCGCGGGCGGCGGCTTCGGCCGCCGCGCGGGTCAGCATGCGGGTGATCAGTTCCTTGATCGCCATGCGAATGGCGATCTGGGTGCCCGCTCGAAGCGCCACCGCGCCCGCCGCGCTGATCCCGGTCCACGCGGTCGCCAGCAATGGCGCCATCTCGATCGCGAAGACGACCATCGTGCCGATGATCACGAGCTTGGTCTGCTCGATATCGGCTGCGCCGTCACCGATTTGGTCGGCCATGCTGTCGAGGTATTTGACCAGGCCCGCCCAGGCGCCCTGCTCGCCCATCAGCTCGTCCCGGTACGCCTCGATCGAGTCATGGGTTTGGCCATCGATCACGGCCAGTACCTGCTGGACGGTGTGGTGCGCGTCGTCGTCGATGTCGTTGAGCGCCGACGCCATCCCCGACCAGGCATCGGAGACCCGCCACATGGCGGTCTCGTCGCCTTCGGGCCAATCGCCTGCCCCGACAATCCATTTGGCGACCCATTGCAGGGATTCGGGGATCTCGATGCCCATCAGCGGGGGACCTGGTCGAGGTCGCCTGCGTTGGTCTGGTCACGATTCTGCAGTGCGTTCGCGACAGCGACCACCCGATCACCGAGGTTGTTCATCGTGGTGCCGAGCTTGTCGACGCCGTCCAAGGCCTTCGGAACGCCGGGGGTGTAGTTCTTGGCGAAACTCTGACCGATCTGATCCGATCCCCAGCATTCGCCCTCGGCGTCGAGCACCCGCCGCAGGTTCGCCGCCGCAGCAGCAATTCTGTCCGCGACGTCGGCGAACCCAGAGCGAGTGGCGCGCAACGCATCCGGGTCGGCACGAAAGTTCGTCATGGGCGCTCCCGCAGGTAGGACCGGTTGCGGTAGTACTCGTCCTCAGCGTCCTCGTCCCACACTCTGGGGGCCGCCGATGGCGCGGGGGTTTCCGGGAGCATCGAGCGAACGAGATCGCGAATGGCGGGCGCACCGGGCACGAGGTCGGCGAGGTCCGGAATCCCGCCTGCCAGTTCCTCGATGGGCGCGATGGTCTGCTGGGTGACGTCCCTGGCTTGCTGTGCAGCCGCCTGCACCGCCTCGGTGATGGACCGTCCGAGCTCGGCGGGGCCGATGCGTCTGTACGCGTCGGGTTCGACGTGCACCGCCACCGGAACCCCGGCCGCGTTGCTCTCCACGCGAATCAACTTGTCGGAGGACCACGCTGTCACCGTGGTCGCGGCGAGCGTGGACTGTGCCTCGGCCAGCTCCCGGCGTTGCTGGTCGAAGGTCTCGAGCAGCGCACCGATCTGATCCCGCAGTTCCTCGTTGCGTGCCTGCGCGATCTCGCGCCGTTCGTCGTGCACCGGTCCACCCCCGCTTCGAGATTCGATCCGTCACTTGAATCCGACGCAGCGCGCCGGCGATCGGTTCCATCGATGTCGAATTCGGCGCGGAGGGCGGTGCGGGTGATCGTGGTCACTGCGCGTAGATGGGTGTCCGGTCTCGCGCGCGCGGGAGCGGGCGATTCGGGGTCTGGCAATTAGACTGGATAAACAGGCTGGGCCGGGAACGGTCTCCGGCTGTGTGATGGGACGGGTTCGCTGGTGGCCATGGTGCGGGCGTACCCGAGGACGAGCGAGGAGGTGGGACCGATGTCGAGCACCGAGGACAGGCGCTTCGAGGTCCTGCGCGCGATCGTCGCGGATTATGTCGCGACCAAGGAGCCGATCGGGTCGAAGAGCCTGGTGGAGCGGCACAATCTTGGGGTGTCGAGTGCGACGGTGCGCAACGACATGGCGGTGTTGGAGGCGGAGGGGTACATCACGCAGCCGCACACCAGTTCCGGGCGCATCCCGACGGACAAGGGGTACCGGCAGTTCGTGGACCGGATCGCCGAGGTGAAGCCGCTGTCGGGGGCGGAGCGGCGCGCGATCATGGAGTTCTTGGAGTCGGGGGTCGACCTCGATGACGTGTTGCGCCGCGGTGTGCGGCTGCTGGCCCAGCTGACCAGGCAGGTCGCGGTCGTGCAGTACCCGTCGGTGTCCGCGTCGACGGTGCGCCATATCGAGGTGGTCGCGTTGAATCCCGCGCGCCTGCTGCTCGTGGTGATCACCGACACAGGGCGCGTCGACCAGCGACTGGTCGAACTCGGCGCGCTGATCGATGACGAGGACCTGGCCGCGTTGCGTGGCATGCTCGGCGGCGCGATGGACGGCAAGCGGCTGGCCGCGGCGTCGGCCGCGGTCGCGGAGCTGCCTGATCGGTCGCCGCTGCGGTTGCGGGATGTGTTGATTCGGGTGTCGACGGTGCTGGTGGAGACCCTGGTCGAGCATCCGGAGGAGCGCCTCGTGCTCGGCGGTACTGCCAACCTGACACGCAACGCTGCCGACTTCGGTTTCCCGGGCTCGCTGCGTGATGTGCTGGAGGCGTTGGAGGAGCAGGTGATCGTGCTGAAACTGCTTGCCGCCGCACAACAGCCGGGCACGGTGACCGTGCGCATCGGCGAGGAGACCCAGGTCGAGCAGATGCGCGGCACCTCGGTGGTGTCGACGGGCTACGGCACCTCCGGTGCGGTGCTCGGCGGCATGGGCGTGCTCGGCCCGACCCGGATGGACTATCCGGGGACCATCGCGTCGGTCGCGGCGGTCGCCAGGTACATCGGCGAGGTCCTCGCCGAACGCTGACGGCACCGGCACCGCTGCTACTCTCGTAATTCCGGCCGGATAAAGTTGAGTGCATCCGACTAATGCTGTTGTCAGCATGGCGGTTGGAACGGTGAAGGCCACCGTCGGGCACTGTCGAGAACGACCAAGGACTAGAGAACTCAAGTGGCACGGGACTACTACGGACTGCTCGGCGTCGCGAAGAACGCGACCGACCAGGAGATCAAGCGCGCCTACCGCAAGCTGGCGCGGGAACTCCATCCCGACGTCAACCCGGACGAGACGGCGCAGGCCAGGTTCAAGGAAGTATCGGCCGCCTACGAGGTGCTGTCGGATCCGGAGAAGCGCCGCATCGTCGACATGGGCGGTGATCCGCTGGAATCCGGCGGCGGCGCTGGTGGCGGCTTCTCGGGCGCCGGTTTCGGCGGGCTCGGGGATGTGTTCGAGGCGTTCTTCGGCGGCATGAGTGCCTCCGGCGGCGGCGCACGCAAGCCGCGCGGCCGGGTGCAGCCCGGCGCGGACTCGCTGCTGCGGACCAGGCTGAGCCTGGCCGAATGCGCGGTCGGCGTGACCAAGCACCTGACGGTCGACACCGCGATCCTGTGCGATGTGTGCACCGGCGCTGGCACCAACGGCAAATCCAAGCCGGTGCGTTGCGAAACCTGCGGTGGCGCAGGCGAAGTGCAATCCGTACAGCGTTCGTTCCTCGGCCAGGTGCTGACCTCGCGTCCGTGCCCGACCTGCCGCGGGGCAGGCGAGACCATCCCCGATCCGTGCCACAAGTGCGGTGGCGACGGCCGGGTGCGCGCGCGTCGCGAGATCGCCGCGCCGATCCCCGCCGGTGTCGCGAACGGCATGCGGGTGCGGCTGGCCGCGCAGGGCGAGGTCGGACCGGGCGGCGGGCACGCCGGTGACCTGTATGTCGAGATCGTCGAGCAGCCGCACGACGTGTTCGTCCGCGACGGCGACGACCTGCACTGCACCATCCGCGTCCCGATGGTCGACGCGACCCTCGGCACCACCGTCGTGATCGACACGATCCTGGACGGCCCGACCGAGCTGAGCATTGCGCCGGGCACCCAGCCAGGCGAGGTTTCGGTGCTGCGCGGCCACGGCATGCCGCGCCTGCGCTCCGGCGCGCGCGGCGACCTGCTCGCGCACCTGGACATCGTGATCCCGGCCAAGCTGGACGGCAAGCAGACCGACCTGCTGCGCAAGTACAAGGGCATGCGCCCGAACGAGCGCGCCGAGGTGATGTCGACGCAGTCCGAGCACAACAGCGGCCTGTTCGCCAGGCTGCGGGCCTCGTTCAGCGGGCGCTAGTTGGCCGCGACGGTCTTCTACCTCGACGAGGTGCCCGAACCGGGTGCCGTCGCCGTGCTCGACGGCCAGGAAGGCAGGCACGCCGCAACGGTGCGCCGCATCCGGGTCGGCGAGCCGATCACGTTGTCGGACGGGCGCGGTGTGCTCGCCGAATCGGAAGTCGTTGCGGCGCAACGTGACCGGCTTGACCTGCGGGTGCTGAATCGTACGGTGGCGACACCGGTTTCGCCGCAGGTCACGGTGGTGCAGGCGCTGCCGAAATCCGATCGCTCGGAGCTGGCGGTCGAGCTGATGACCGAGGCGGGCGCCGACGCGATCGTCCCGTGGCAGGCCGCCCGCTGCATCGCGAACTGGGAAGGCAAGGCGGGCAAGGCCGTTGACAAGTGGCGCGCCGCCGCTCGCTCGGCCGCCCGGCAATCGCGCCGCCCCTACATCCCCGAGGTCGCGGATCTACACCGCACCCGTGACCTCCTCGACCTGATTCGAAAGTCGAAGGCGGACGGCGCGATTGTCGCCGCATTGCACGAATCCGGCACCGGCCGCTTCACCGAGCTCCCGTTCACAGGCGTCGCCGAGATCGTGCTGATCGTCGGCCCCGAAGGCGGCCTCGACGACGCCGAGCTCGCCGCACTCGGCGCGGCGGGCGCGGACATCGTCCTGCTCGGCCCCACCGTCCTGCGGACCTCGACAGCGGCCGCGGTAGCCCTCGGCGCGCTGGGCGCGCTGACCCCCCGCTGGTAAGCCCTGAACCACGATCGAGTGGGAACTGACGGCGGCGGGCTCTCGCTTGGCCGATGCCGCCACCAGTTCCCACTCGGCACATCGCTGTTCACTAGAGGGGCCCATGGGAGGCCCGGTCAGGTTCGGCGGTGAGCGGCTAGACGCGCGCGTCGACCTCGGACCAGAAATCGATCAGGTCCGCGCAAACCTGTTGTGGGCGTTCCTCGTTCGGCAGATGTCCGACACCGGCGTAGACCACGCGACGCGCACCGAGGTCCGCCGCGAAGCGCTCGTGCACGTCCGGGGACCACAGATCGCCGGTGTCGCCGTAGCCGACCAGGATCGGCACGCCGCTCGCCTGCAGCGCCGCGGCGTCATCCGCGGGCGTCTCCATCGTGCGCAGGATGCCGAGGAGATTCGCCTTCTTGGTGGTCAGGATGCGAGTGTGCAGGAATTCCTGCCTGGCCGCGGTCATGGTGGCGAGTGCCGTCATCGCCGCACTCATCTGTTCCCAGATCGCCTGCTGGCCACCGGCTTCGATCATCTGGGCCACCAATTGTGGTGGCGGGAAGTTGATGTCGCGCACCGACGAGGGGCCCGAGGCGAGCAGGGTGAGGCTGCGGAAGCGTTCGGGATTGCGGAGCAGAGCAGCCCGCGCGACGTAACCGCCGAACGAGTGCCCGACCAGATGGACGGGTGCGTCGGACGAAACCTGTTCGGCCACACCGACCAGGTCGCCCGCGAAGTCGCCGAGGGTGTAGCCGGCGGGATCGTCGGGTCCCGCCGACTGCCACTGCCCACGCTGGTCGTACGCGATGGCGCGGAATCCAGCGGCGGCCAGCAGCGGCAGCATCGCCTCGAAGTCTTCCTTGGAACCGGTGAAGCCCGGCACCAGGACGGCCGTGCCGCGGACGGTGACAGCGGGCAGCGGCGCGCATTCCCAGGCAGCCAGCGGTCCGGCAGGCCCGTGCAGGGTCACGGGAACGATGTCGGCGGTACCGCTCATGCCTGCGCCTCGCTCACGTTCGGCTCCGGAATGCGCAAGGCGCGCTGGCACATGATTCGCTCACTCATGCGGTCCAGTCTGGCAACGGATCCGCGTTGACCGAGTGATCGCTCGGTAAAGTTATCGATTCGAAATATTTCGAGCGGAACTCGCCACCGCGAGCAGCAAGCCGCAGGCAATGACGAGGAGAACGGCCACGCAGACGGCCAGCCCTGTCCAGCCGTAGTGGGTGTAGGCGATGCCGCTCCCGCCGCCGAGGACGGCGCTGCCGACATAGAACGAGAACAGGTACAGCGAGGATGCCGCGCCGCGGTTGCCGACCGCCATGGCGCCGACCCATCCGCTGGCAACCGAGTGCGCGCCGAAAAAGCCTGCGGTGCACAGGGCCATGCCGAGGATCAGGGTGACGAGGTTGTCGGGGAGCGTCATGGCCAGGCCGATCCCCATGACCAGCACCGCGGCGGCGAGCACTCGATGGCGGCCGATGCGATCGGCGAGCCGGCCGGCGACCGCCGAGGCTCCGCTGCCTGCGGCGTACAGCACGAACACCAAACCTGCTACCGCGCTGGGTAATTCGAAGGGCGGCTGGGTGAGCCGGTAGCCGAGGAAGTTGTAGAGCGCAACGAATCCGCCGACGAGGACCAGCGCGAGCCCGAACAGTGCGAGCAGACTGCGATGGCGAAGCTGAACCACGAGATCGCCTATCACCGTGCGGATTCCGGCCGATTGCGGGACAAAGCCGCGCGACGGTGGCAGACCGCGCACGAACCACAAGGTGCACACTGCCGCCGCCACCGAGATGGACGCTTCAGCCCACCGCCACGACCCGACGCCGAGGGTGAAGGCCGGAATCACCCGTCCGGCAAGCCCGCCCATGCTGGTGCCCGCGATATAGACGCCCATCGCGGCGCCGAGCCCCTCGGCGCCGATCTCTTCGGCGAGATAGGCCATCGCGACGGCGGGCACTCCGGCCAAGGTCAAGCCTTGCAAGGCCCGCCCGGCGAGCAGCACCTCCAGCGAGGGGCTGAGCGGCAGCAGCAGTCCGATCGCCGCCGAACTCAGTGCGGACACCGTCATCACCCTGGTGCGGCCGATGCGCGACGACAGCGCGCTGACGGGGATGATCGCCAGCGCGAGCACGCCCGTGGTGAGCGAAACCGCAAGCGCCGCGTGGGCGGGCGCGGCGCCGAACTCGGCGGACAGGCTCGGCAGCAACGCCTGCGCGCTGTACATCGTCGCGAAGGTCGCCAACCCCGCCGCGAACAGCGCGGTGATGATCCGGCGCTCGTGCGCGAGGTCGCGGACCGCGGCGGGCCGAGTCGTCGTAAGGGTCACCGATCCAGGATCGTCACCCGGTCTTCCGAAGGGAAATGAATAATAATAGAGAAGTTCATGCATCGGGCGCATATAGAAAGACTGCTCGCCGATGCCGACCGCGACGCCGGAAGGTGGTGTGACAAGCACCACGCGGACCTGAGGAGCAGACAACCATGCTTGGCGCCGACCTCGAATGGTTCACCACGCTGGCCGAATTGGAACGGGTCGGTGCGGCCGCCGAGCGCCTGCACATCGCTCAGCCGACCTTGTCGCGCATGCTCGGCAGGTTGGAGCGCAGGCTCGGTGTCGAACTGTTCGACCGTCGCGGCAAACGCATCACCCTCAACGAGTTCGGTCGCATCTATTACGAACACGCCCGCCGCGCGCAATCCGAGCTCGACGCGGCAGGCCAATCCATCGCCGATCTGAACAGTCCGGCCAACGGTGTTGTGCGCCTGTCCTTTTTGCATTCCTTCGGCGGCTGGCTTGTCCCGCAACTGGTCGGCGAATTCCGGCGTGGTTCCGCCCGAATCTCTTTCGCGCTGCGGCAGGGTCCTTCGGAAATGGTGGCCACCGATGTGCTCGACGGCACCTCGGATCTCGGCATCGTCTCGCCGCGCCCGACCGTGCCAGGCATCGGCTGGCGCGGCCTGCTGCGCCAGCGGCTCGCCCTTGCCGTTCCCGCCGATCACCGGCTGGTCGGCCGCAGGCAGGTGCGCCTCGCCGAGATCGCTGACGAGGACTTCATCGCCATGCATCCCGGCTACGGGATGCGCCGGATCGTCGAGGACCTGTCCGCCGCCGCCGACCTGCGCCTGCGCATCGCCTTCGAGTCCAGCGACCTCGTCACCGTGGCAGGCCTGGTCGCCGCCGGTCTCGGTGTCGGCGTGCTGCCGGAGGAGGATCTCGGCCCGGCGGGCACCCCTCGGGTGGCCGGCGCGAAGCCGGAGCAACGCCTGCCTGGACCGGTGCTGATCCCGCTCGCGGACGCAGGCGCGACCCGCGATGTCGGCCTGGTGTGGTCGGCCGCGAGCGCGCCGTCGGGCGCGACGCGACGCTTTCGTGATTTCACCGAGGATTGGGCACAGCGGCGCCGGGGAATCCCGTGATCGTCCGGTCCCTCCGATAGCGGCTTATTCACTGGGCGGTGTCGGTGGGGCGCGTTAAACTTTCCTCAACACAGCAGCACGTCGAGACCGGAAAGCAGGCTATAGCCACTTTTGAGAACACAAGGCGAGATCGGCGACCCGACCACTCCATCAACGGCAGGCATCGGCGCCGACGACAACGGCTCGGGCCCCGCAGCACGCACCGTGCGTTCCAGCATCGAACTCGCTCCCGAATCCGTGTTCCCGTTCCTCGGTTCGGCCGACCAGAATCTGCGTGAACTCGAAGAGTTGCTCGATGCGGACATTCATGTCCGCGGCAATTCCGTCACCCTGACCGGCAAGGCGGCCGATGTCGCGCTCGCCGAGCGAGTGATCGAACAGCTCATCGCGCTGACCGGGCGGAATCGAGTGGTGACGCCGGAAGCGGTGCGGCACACCGTGTCCATGCTCACCGAGGGCTCCTCGGAGTCCCCGGCCGAGGTGCTCAGTCTGGACATCCTGTCCCGGCGCGGCAAGACCGTGCGGCCGAAGACTTTGAACCAGAAGCGCTATGTCGACGCGATCGACGCCAACACCATCGTCTTCGGCATCGGCCCTGCCGGTACCGGCAAGACGTATCTGGCGATGGCCAAGGCCGTGCAGGCGTTGCAGACCAAACAGGTCAACCGGATCATCCTCACCCGCCCCGCGGTGGAGGCAGGCGAGCGGCTCGGCTTCCTGCCGGGCACGCTCAACGAGAAAATCGATCCGTACCTGCGCCCGCTCTACGACGCACTGCACGACATGATGGATCCCGAAGCCATCCCGAAGTTGATGGCGGCAGGCGTCATCGAGGTCGCGCCGCTGGCGTACATGCGCGGTCGCACGCTCAACGATTCGTTCATCGTGCTCGACGAGGCGCAGAACACCACGGCCGAGCAGATGAAGATGTTCCTCACCCGACTCGGCTTCGGCTCGAAGATCGTGGTGACCGGCGACGTCAGCCAGGTCGACCTGCCGACCGGCGCACGGTCGGGGCTGCGGGCGGCGAGTGAGATCCTCACCGATATCGAGGACATCCACTTCTCGTACCTCACCAGCAGCGACGTGGTTCGGCACCGGCTGGTCGCCGACATCGTCGACGCCTACGACCGGGCAGAGGCGGAAGCCAGGCCGCAGGTCGGCCCGCACTATCCGGGCAACCGGGCGCAACGTCGTGCCGCGAGCCGCGGCGATCGGCGCTGACATCGCAGGTTGCCGCGTGACCCGGAGCTCGGGTTGCGCGGCAACCGGCCATCTGCGGTGACATAGGCTTACCGGGTGAGTATCGAGATCGCCAACGAGTCGGGTATCGACGTACCCGAAGAGGATCTGGTCAGTGTCGCGCGGTTCGTGATCGGCCGGATGGACGTGCACCCCGCCGCGGAACTGTCGATGGTGCTCGTCGATCTCGACACCATGGCCGACTTGCACATGCGCTGGATGGACCTACCCGGTCCGACCGATGTCATGTCGTTCCCGATGGACGAACTCGAGCCGGGCGGCCGGCCGGACAGTCCGGAACCCGGCCCGTCCATGCTCGGCGACATCGTGCTCTGCCCCGAGTTCGCCGCGGGCCAGGCGCGTAAGGCCGGGCACTCGCTCGACCACGAACTCGCGCTGCTCACCGTGCACGGCGTCCTGCACCTGCTCGGCTACGACCATGCCGAGCCGGACGAGGAGAAGGAAATGTTCGCGCTGCAGGACCGGCTGCTCGAAGAGTGGTACGAGAGCCTGCGCGAGGCACAGCGGCGGGCCGAACTCGCCGCCAGGGACGCCAGGTTGCTGGGGAAGGCGGGCTTCACCACACCGGGTGACGCACTGGGACCCGCGTGAGTTCGCTGACCCTGATCCTGCTCGCGGTCCTGCTCGTCCCGGTGGGCGGGGTATTCGCGGGTGTCGATTCGGCGTTGAACACCATCTCTCCGGCACGGGTCGACGACATGGTCCGGGCCGACCGGCCCGGCGCGGTGCGACTCAGCAAGATCGTCGCCGATCGCGCCCGCTACGTGAATCTCATGGTGCTGCTGCGCATTCTGTGCGAAATCGGCGCCACCGTGCTGCTCGCGGCGGCACTGATCGCGGTGTGGAACGACGAGTGGGCGTTGCTGGCCACCGCCCTTGTCATGGTGCTGGTGTCCTACGTGGTCATCGGGGTCGGCCCGCGTACTCTCGGCCGCCAGCATGCCTATTCGATCGCGCTGATCGCCGCGCTGCCGCTGCAATTCATCGGCGCGCTACTCGGCCCGCTCAGCAGGCTGCTCATCCTGCTCGGTAACGCGATCACCCCAGGTAAGGGTTTCCGCAACGGCCCGTTCGCCTCTGAGATCGAGCTGCGCGAGGTGGTCGAGATGGCCAGCGAACGCGGCGTGGTCGCCGACGACGAACGCCGAATGATCCAGTCCGTCTTCGAACTCGGCGACACGGCCGCGCGTGCGGTGATGGTGCCGCGCACCGAGATGGTCTGGATCGAGGCGGACAAGACTGCGGCACAGGCGATGTCGCTCGCGGTGCGGTCCGGGCACTCGCGCATCCCGGTGATCGGCGAGAACGTCGACGACATCCTCGGCGTGGTGTATCTGAAAGATCTTGTGCCGTATGCCGAACGCAGCCGCAAGGTGCTCGTCGGCGAGGTGATGCGGCCCGCGGTGTTCATGCCCGACTCGAAACCCTTGGACAGCCTGCTCGACGAAATGCAGCGCAGACGTAACCACATGGCGCTGTTGGTCGATGAATACGGCGGGATAGCCGGGCTGGTGACGATCGAGGACGTGCTCGAGGAGATCGTCGGTGAGATCGCCGACGAATACGACATCGACGAGACGCCACCGATCGAAGACCTCGGCGACGGTCGCTATCGCGTGTCGGCGCGGTTGCCGGTCGAAGACCTCGGCGAGCTGTACGGGCTCGACATCGAGGAGGAAGACGTCGACACGGTCGGCGGGTTGATGGCGCACGAACTCGGCCGGGTGCCGTTGCCCGGTTCGAAGGTCGTGGTGCACGGGCTGGTGTTGCGCGGCGAGGGCGGCGCGGACACGCGTGGGCGGGTGCGGGTGCACACCGTGGTGGTGCGCAAGGCGACGGACAAGGCGCAGAGCGGCGAGGGCAGCAAGCCGAACGGCAAGCGCAAAGGCAACGGCTCGGATCGGGAAGTCCCGGCCGGTCGACACGAGGACGGAGACACCGAATGACCGAATTGGATCCCGAGGACAACAAACTGGTGGTGTTGGCGCGCGGCGCGATGGGCCGCACCGGCGGCACGAGCGGCGCGGCGATCCGCGACACCGACGGCCGCACCTACGCGGCGGGCGAAGTGAGCCTGACCGCGCTGCGGATGACCGCGCTGCAGGCGGCGGTCACCGCCGCGATCTCCAGTGGCGCAGAGGGTTTCGAGGCGGCAGTGGTGGTCGGCGGGCGCCTGTCCGACTACGGGGTCGCCGCGGTGCGTGAGGTGTCGCCGGAAGCCAGGATCATTTTCACCGACCAGAACGGTGCGGTCTTCGAGATCGTCGATGACGCGGAAATCGCCGTCGACGCACAGGCTGCCAGCGAGGTGGCCGGTGGCTGACGGCGGCAAGGACGCCGAATTCCGTTCCGGCTTCGTCTGTTTCGTCGGCAGGCCGAACACCGGCAAGTCGACGCTGACCAACGCGCTTGTCGGCCAGAAGATCGCGATCACCTCCTCGCGCCCGCAGACCACCAGGCACACCATCCGCGGCATCGTGCACCGCGACCACGCGCAGCTCATCCTGGTCGACACGCCAGGCCTGCATCGGCCGCGCACCCTGCTCGGCCAGCGGCTGAACGACCTTGTGCGCGATACGTATTCCGAGGTCGACGTGATCACGCTGTGCGTGCCCGCCGACGAGAAGATCGGGCCGGGCGATCGATGGATCGTGCAGCAGATCAAGCAGATGGCGCCGAAGACGACGGTGCTCGGTGTGGTCACCAAGATCGACAAGGTGAGCCGGGACCAGATCGCCGAACAGCTCCTCGCGCTGTCGCGACTGCTCGGTCCGGAGGCCGACGTGGTGCCTGTGTCCGCGGTCAAGGGTGAGCAGGTCGAGGTACTCGTCGACGTGATCGCCTCGAAAATGCCTGAGGGACCGGCGTTCTACCCCGACGGAGAGCTCACCGACGAGCCGGAGGAAACCCTCATGGCGGAGCTCATTCGCGAGGCCGCGCTCGAGGGAGTTCGGGACGAGCTGCCGCACTCGCTGGCCGTCGTCATCGAAGAGATCCTCCCGTACGAAGAGCGCGAAGACATGCTCGACGTGCACGCCATCCTCTACGTCGAACGGCCGAGCCAGAAGTCGATCATCATCGGCAAGGGTGGTGCGCGCCTCAAAGAGGTCGGCACCAACGCCCGCAAGCAGATCGAGCACATCCTCGGCACACGCATCTACCTCAACCTGCACGTGAAGGTCGCCAAGGATTGGCAGCGGGATCCGAAACAGTTGGGCAAACTCGGGTTCTGATTGTCCGCTGGGCAATCGTGGGCCATCGATGATGCCACTTCCGGCGCTGTCGCGGGGTGAGTCGGTCGGTAGGGTGGCCGGATCGCCACCGTAATGCCGACCGAGATGAGGTTGTCGTATGAGTGAGGCTGTGCTGCTCGATATCGAAGGCACGGTGAGTCCTGTTGCCGCTATACGAGACTCGTTGTATCCCTATGCTCGGGCGCGGCTGGCGGAGTGGATACGCAGACCGGAGCCCGAGATCGGGCGGATCGTCGATGCCTTGCGGTTGGCGATGGGGGATGTGCACGCCGATGCGGCGGCGGTCACCGGGCGGCTGGAGCAGTGGGCCGATCTCGAGATCAGGGCCGAGCCGTTGCGGGCGTTGCAGGGGTTGATCTGGTTGGACGGGTTCGCGTCCGGGGCGTTGGCCGCGCAGTTCTACGCGGATGTGCCGCCCGCGCTGGCGAACTGGGCGCAGGCGGGGGTGCAGGTGTATGTGTTCTCGGCCGAATCTGAACTGGTGCAACAGATCTGGTTTGCGAACTCACAGTTCGGTGATCTGTCCGGCGGGCTGAGCGGTCACTTCGACAGTACGGCAGAGGGGGAGGACGACGATCCGTTGTCCTACCGGTTGATCGCGAAGGTGATCGGCATCAGTCCCGAGCGGATTCGGTTCGTCTCCGGCGCCGTCGAGAAGCTGGACGCCGCGGCCGCCGCAGGTCTGCGGACGGTGGGTGTTTCCCGCGTCGAAGACGGTTCACCGGAGGTCGGCGCGCATCCTCGGGTCGCGTCGTTCAGCGAGATTCCCACCACGGGTTAGGTCGTTCCCGCTCCCAATGCAGTTCCGATTCCAATTGCGTCGCAACCGAAATCAGCAGCGGCTCGGTCGACGCCGTGCCCATCAGCTGCGCGCCGACCGGTAGGCCCGCGTCGGTGAACCCGGCGGGCACGTTCACGCTCGGCCAGCCGAGCACGTTCCACGGCCAGGTGTAGGGGCAGGCGGCGGTGATGAGGTTGTTGGTGGCGTGCACGCCGATGCCGTCGATGTCCTCGGCGCGCGGCGGTGGCGTCGCGGTGGTCGGCGCGAGGACCAGGTCGTAGTCGCGGAAGAAGGAGCCTATGCGCTTGTGCAAGAAGGGCTCTGCCTTCCTGGCGGCCAACAGGGCGGGTCCGTCGAGCAGGGTGCCGAAGCGGGCATTGGCGAGCGTGCGCGGATCCACCTCGGCGCAGGGCATATTGCGGTGGACCGCGCGGATGCCCGCCAGCGAGCGTGGCAGGAACGACGCGCCGATCAGCAGGCCGT
The DNA here is from genome assembly GCF_043197455.1 of Nocardia sp. NPDC049149. Taxonomy (NCBI): domain Bacteria; kingdom Bacillati; phylum Actinomycetota; class Actinomycetes; order Mycobacteriales; family Nocardiaceae; genus Nocardia; species Nocardia sp. NPDC049149. The sequence goes on along the minus strand of NZ_JBICTD010000003.1, from coordinate 300,245 downwards.
AGTGCAGATCCGCGACGGTGACCGTGTGGCCGAGCATGCGCAGGGTGTCGCCGATGCGCCGCACTGCCGCCGCTACCTCGGGGTCGAGCGCGGTCCTGGTCGCGGTGAAGGGGGTGCGCAGCGACAGCGCGATCCGCAGTTTGCCTGGGTCGCGGCCGACCGCATCGGTCGCGGAAATTGGTGTGGGAGTGTGCAAATCACCGGAGTGCGGCCCTGCCGCCACATCGAGCAGCAGGGCGGCGTCGGCGACCGTCCTTGCCAGCGGGCCGTTTACGGTGAGCCCGTAGAACGCTTCGGCGTGCGGCCAGGTGGAGATGCGGCCACGCTGCGGTTTGATGCCGACGAGATTGGTCCACGAGGCCGGGATGCGGATGGAGCCTGCGCCGTCGGAACCCAGTGCGGCAGGCACCAATCCGGCCGTGACCGCAGCCGCCGAGCCGCCGGAGGAACCGCCAGGGGTGCGGTCGGCGGCCCAGGGATTGCGGGTGTGGCCGAAGGCCGCCGCGCTGGTGAACGGCCACTGCCCGAGCTCGCAGGTGTTGGTCTTGCCGACGATCACCGCGCCGGCCGCGCGGAGCCGCCGCACCGATTCGGCGTCCGTGGTCTTCGGCGCGAAGCTGCCACCGCATCCGAAAGCCGTTGGCTCACCGGCGATATCGGTGTCGTCCTTCACCGCGATCGGCACGCCGAGCAAGGGCAATCTGGTACCCGCGGCAAGCTGTCGATCGGCATCGGCTGCCTCGCTGAGCGCCTTTTCACGGCGGACGATCCGAAAGGCGTTGAGCGACGGCTGCGCGGCCTCGATCCGGTCGAGCGCGGCACGCACCGCGGCCACGGAGCTGATGGTGCCTTGCGCGAGCGCGGCGGCGTGGTCGGCCAGCCCGAGGCCGGCCAGTGCCTCGGCGCGCGGCCGGGGTGGTTCGGACACCGTCATGGTGAGCTCCGTCTCGTCGTGCTTCCGCGACGACGGTAGCGCGTGTCTGGTCAAGTGACCAGTGCGCTCCGCGCAACGAGTGCGGTCGGCACCTGCAAGTCGGTACGGCGAGTTCGCTACCGGGAAGCTCGGATTCGCTCGTCCGACCCAGAGCCACTCTAGACATACATACCGTATGTATGTAAAGGTGGTGGCATCACATCGGGCACTGGAGGGAACCATGGGATTCAGCACCGCACTCGGCGACACACACGAGGTAGACCTGCCCGGCGGCCGCATCCGCTACCACGAGACCGGGACCGGTTCGCCGGTCGTCTTCGTGCACGGCCTGCTCGTGAACGCGGACCTGTGGCGCAACGTCGTCCCCGGCATCGCCGCCGCGGGCTACCGCTGCCTGACGCCGGACTGGCCGCTCGGCGCGCACGAAATCCCGGTCCCCGACCTGGATTTGACTCCGGCAGGCGTGGCCGACCTGATCGCGGCCTTCCTCGACAAGCTCGACCTGACCGATGTCACCCTCGTCGCCAACGACACCGGCGGCGCCCTCACCCAGATCCTGATGACCCGGCATCCGGCCAGGATCGGCCGGGTCGTGCTCGCCGCGGTCGACAGCTACGAGGGCTTCCTGCCCATGCCGTTCAGCCTGCTCGGCTGGATCGCAAAGATCCCGGGTTCGATCCGCCCACTGATCGAGCCGATGCGCATTCGAGCCCTGCACAAGACGCCGCTGGCCTTCGGCCTGGTCGCCAAGCGGATGCCGCCGCCGGAGATCGCCGACTCGTACCTGCTGCCGAGCCGCAGGTCCGGCGCGATCCGCAAGGATCTGCGGCGCTTCCTGAAGTCGGCGAACAACAGCTACACGCTGGAAGCCGCCAAGCACTTCTCGTCCGTGGACTTCCCGGTGCTGCTGGTGTGGTCGCGCGAGGACAAGATCTTCCCGCTGTCCTTCGCCCAGCGCCTGGCCGGCGACCTGCCGCACGCGACGTTGCGGGTGGTCGACGATTCCTACACCTTCCTCCCGGAGGACCAGCCCGAGTTGCTCACCGACGCGATCCTGGAGTTCACTCGGCTGCATGCCACGCCGTAGCCAGGAGGATCGCTCCCGCACCACCAGAGCCGCGCTCGAAGAGGCAGGCCGCCGCCTGTTCACCGAGCGCGGCTTTGCCGCGACCTCCGCGGAGGAGCTGGTCACCGAGGCCGGGGTCACCCGAGGCGCACTGCACCACCACTACGGCGACAAGCGCGGCCTGTTCCTCGTCGTCCTGGAACAGATCGAGACCGAACTCACCGAGGAGATCGGAAGTGCCATCGCCACTGTCGATCCCGACGATGTGATGGGCGGTATGGCGGTGGGCCTCAGCCTCTTCCTGGAGATGTGCCAGCGCCCGGCGATGCTGCGGATCGCCCTCACCGACGCGCCTGCCGTCATGGGCTGGCAGGCCTGGCGCGAATTCGAGAGCCAGCACGGCCTCGGCATGATCGTCGGTCATCTGGAGCGCGTCCGCGATGCGGGCATGCTGGTCGACGCGCCCATCCCGGTGCTCGCCCAATTGTTGCTGAGCGCCCTGACCGAGGCGTCGTTGATCGTCGCGCACGCCGAAGACAAGGACGCGGCCCGTGCCGAGGCGCAGCAATCGGTGCTGCTCCTGATCTCCGGCTTGCTGCGCACCTGACGAATCAGCTCGAGCGCAATTGTCGTCGCCGATGGGCCACCCACCGAGAATCAGCGAATGAAGCTCGTAGCGATAGGTATCGGTCTCGCGGTCGGCTTCGGTCTGGCCGGAGCAGCACAGGCACAGCCGTTGACGCCCGACTACGCCCAGCCGCCGAATGGCATCGGCGACATCGGCGGTCCGACCCTCACGCCCGCGTTCTCGCCGATCCAGGTGCCGGCTCCGGACGTCCAGCGCGGGGGCGATGCGACAACCGTCGTCGCGCACCCGTATCTGGCGCCGTGGGTGCACAACCTTGTTCCGGTCGCGCCGAATACCGCGATCGAGGTGCAGGGTGCGGCGCGCGTCACCGTGCCTGGTGCGGCCGACGGCCGGACCTTGGTGATCAATCCGAACGGGCACTGCCTGTTCGACGGGGCGGGCGCCAGGCCGGCAGACCTCGACGCGACCGCCCTGCCCCCCGTGCGTATCGACACCCCCGTCCTTCAGCTCGTCGTCGAGCCGACGGTGTACCGCTGATCCGCTATTCGACGAATTGCAGTTCTACCTGGGGCAATTCGACCATGACGCGCGCGCAGACGGCGCGGTGCCAGGTGGCCGGGTAGCGGGTGCCCGGCTCGTGGCGGCAGTAGTCGTCGTTTGTTCGATAGGTGTGTAGTCGTGGTGAGATCTCGCCTGCGCCGATGGCATCGACCATCGCCTCGACGACCTGTTCGGTCTCGTCGGCGATTTCGGCGAGCTCGCGGGCCGCGGTGTCCGGGATCTGGAAAGAGCCCTTCTCCCACCGTTCCACGGTGCGCTCGGCGACGGCGAACAGCCTGGCGCACCAGGGCACCGGCAAGCCGAGTAACTCACGAGTGGCACGGAAGCCAGCGGCGGTTCCGGTCCCTAATAGGTCGTCCAAATCTGAAAGCCCCTCCCCAGCAGTGCGGTAGAGAAAAAGAATAGGACAGCGCGCGGAGCGGCATGGTCGATTCGTCGCCGGAAGTCAGGCCGTAACACCGGGACGGCAGGCGGCGGGGTCAGCGCGCATTGCCGCGCCTGCCGTTGGCTGTCGGGTGTTCGTGGGAGGATGAGGCGTGCGTTTGTATCGGGATGTGGCGGTGGTGGTACGCCAGCACAAGCTTGGCGAGGCGGACCGCATTGTCACGTTGCTGACGCGCCAGCACGGCTTGGTGCGCGCGGTGGCCAAGGGGGTGCGCAGGACCAAGTCGCGGTTCGGCGCCCGGCTGGAGCCGTTCGCCTACATCGACGTGCAGCTGCATCCCGGGCGCACGCTGGATGTGGTGACCCAGGTGCACACGGTCGAGGCGTTCGCCGCCGACATCATCGACGACTACGGGCGCTACACCACCGCCTGTGCCGTGCTGGAAACCGCCGAGCGGCTGGCCGGTGAGGAACGTGCGCCCGCGCCGCGGCTGCACGCGCTCACCGCGAGCGCCTTGCGCGCGATCGCGGCCAAACAGCGGCCGCACGAGCTGATCCTGGACGCATTCCTCTTGCGTGCCATGGGTTTTGCCGGTTGGGCGCCCGCGCTGGACGAATGCGCCAAGTGCGCGACACCGGGTCCGCATCGCGCGTTCCATGTGGCGGCAGGTGGCGCGGTCTGCGTGCATTGCCGTCCGCCCGGTGCGGCGACACCGCAGCAGGGGGTGCTCGAGTTCCTGGTCGCGCTGCTGCGCGGCGAGTGGGAGTACGTCGAGTCGGTGCCCGACGGGGTGCGCAGGCAGGCCAGCGGCCTGGTCGCCGCGCATCTGCAATGGCATCTGGAACGCCAATTGCGGACATTGCCGCTGATCGAGCGGTCGCGGCCGGTGAGCTCGCCCGCCTGAGTCCGCGTTTCGCTCGCCTAGAGCCGAGACCCACACAAGGCCTCCACAACCATCAGGCAGGATGGGGGCCGTGATCCTGCGCCGTGACTCCTCTACCGCGACCAAGTCGAGCTCTGCGCGGCCCGACGCGGTCGGCACCGTTCGTCCGCCCTCGCCGCATCCCTCGGGCGCCCGGCCGCCGGAGATTCCGGCCGAGCTGGTGCCCAACCATGTCGCGCTGGTGATGGACGGCAACGGCCGGTGGGCGCAGGAACGTGGACTGCCGCGGACCTCGGGCCACGAGCGCGGCGAGGCCGTGCTGATGGACACCGTCGAGGGCTGTATCGAGATCGGGGTGAAGTGGCTGTCGGCGTACGCCTTCTCCACCGAGAACTGGCGGCGCAGCCCCGACGAGGTGCGGTTCCTGATGGGGTTCAACCGTGACGTCATCCGCCGCCGTCGCGACGAGATGAACGAGATGGGCGTGCGGGTGCGCTGGGCGGGGCGGCGACCGAGGCTGTGGCGCAGCGTGATCAACGAGCTGGAGATCGCCGAGGAGCTGACCAAGAAGAACACGGTGATGACCCTCACCATGTGCGTCAACTACGGCGGCCGTGCCGAAATCGCCGATGCGGCAAGGGAAATCGCGCGACGGGTGGCGGCGGGCGAGATCGACCCCGAGAAGGTCACCGAGGCGACCGTCGCGAAATACCTCGACGAGCCGGACATGCCGGACGTGGATCTGTTCCTGCGGCCCTCCGGCGAGTTCCGCAGCTCGAACTTCCTCATCTGGCAGTCGGCGTACGCCGAATACGTCTACCAGCACACGCTGTTCCCCGATTTCGACCGGCGCAATCTGTGGGAAGCGTGCCTCGAGTACGCTTCGCGTGACCGACGCTTCGGCGGCACCAAGTGAACGGCGGCACAGAGATGGAATCTTCGGTGAGTCCCGAGATCGAACTGCAGGCGAAGGCCGGCGCGTGCCTGTCGCTCTACGACATCGAGGTGCGGGTCGATCCCGAAGGCTCGATCGGCTTCGAATACGAGGGCGCGCTGTGCTCGTTGCGCGCGGTGAGCCTTGCGCCAGGGCTGGATGTGCTGACGCTGACCTGCGTGCTTGCCTGGGATCGCCCGCTGAAGCCGCAGCTGCACAAGCGGGTCGCCGAGCGCAACAACGACCTCCAGTTCGGCTCGCTGACCGTGATCGGCCACGACAAGCAGGCCGACGTCATCCTGCGCTACACCTTCCCGGCCGCCGGTCTGGACGATCAGGCGCTGGCCACCATGCTGGTCCTGGTGTTGTCCGGCGCAGGCCGGGCCAGGCAGGGTCTGCTGGCGCCCTGACGTCCATGACAGGTGTCATGGGGGATCGGTGACAGGTGTGTGGGGGCTTTCGGCGGTTGGCAGGCGACCGTTGAGGCATGACATCAGCACTGAAGGCGGGCGCGGCAGGCAAGCACCGGGTGCCGCCCGCGATCGAACTGCGCGAGCTGTGTAAGAGCTTTCCGGTACCGGGCGGCGGGGTGGTGCAGGCCGTCGACGGACTCGACCTGGTGATCGAACCGGGCGAGATTGTCGCGTTCCTCGGCCCCAACGGTGCGGGCAAGACCACCTCCCTGGACATGGTGCTCGGCTTGGCGCGGCCGGACTCGGGCACGGTCGAGGTATTCGGTGGTACCCCGGCGCAAGCCCTTGCGGTGGGCCGGATTTCGGCGGTCCTGCAATCCGGCGGGTTGCTGCCCGATCTCACCGTCGCCGAAACCGTGCGGCTCGTCGCCGGTGTGCACGCAAACCCGTGCCCGGTCGACGAGGCGCTCACGCGGGCAGGCCTCACCGAGATCGCGGGCCGTCTGGTCGGCAAATGCTCAGGCGGACAACGGCAACGGCTCCGGTTCGCGCTCGCGTTGCTGCCCAATCCCGACCTCATCGTGCTCGACGAACCCACCACCGGCATGGATGTCGAAGGGCGAAGGGACTTCTGGAACGCGATGCGCGCGGACGCCGCGCGTGGCCGCACCGTTCTGTTCGCCACCCACTACCTGGACGAGGCTGACGCGTACGCCGATCGGATCGTGCTGGTCCGGGCAGGAAAGGTGGTCGCGGACGGCAGTGCCGCCGAGATCAAGAACCTGGCCTCGGGCCGCGCGGTCAGCGCGACCATGCCAGGCGCGGTGCGGAGTGCGCTGCTCGCCGTCCCCGGTGTCGACCAGGTGGAGGTGCGCGGTGACCGAATCATCGTGCACACCGGTGACTCCGACGCGATCGCCCGCTACCTGCTCACCGAGACCACCGCGGTCGATCTCGAAATCACCTCGCACAATCTCGAATCCGCGTTCCTGGCGCTCACCACCGGAGAGAACTGACATGACCACCCTTGCCGCACCGGCGGTTTCGACTATCCATCGGCCGACGCCCTTCGGCGGCTTCAGCGCCGGGTTCCTGCGTCTCGAACTGCGGCGCATGCTGCGCAATCGGCGCACCATGATTTTCACGCTGCTCATCCCGCCGCTGTTCTTCGTCATCTTCGGCCTGCAATCGGACTACCGGACACAGTCTTTCGGGTCGGGCAATGTGACCGGCTACATCATGGTGTCGATGGCCGTCTACGGCGCGATGCTCGCGACCACCAGCGGCGGCGCCATGGTGGCGATCGAACGCGCCACCGGTTGGAGCCGCCAATTGCGGCTCACCCCACTGCATCCGGTCGCCTACATCGCCACCAAGGTCGCCGTCGCGATGGCGCTCGGACTGGTGTCGGTCACCGCGGTGTTCGTGGTCGGTGGGCTGCTCGGCGCGCACCTCACGCCGGTGGCGTGGGTGAGCTGCTTCCTGATCGCCTGGCTGACCTCGCTGGTCTTCGCGGCATTCGGGCTGTTCGTCGGCTACCTGCTGCCGTCGGAGAACGTGATGCAGTTGCTCGGGCCGGTGCTTGCCGCGCTGTCCTTCGCGGGTGGGCTGTTCATGCCGCTGCACGGCTGGTTCGAGACGGTCTCGCGGGTGTTCCCGACCAATGGCGTTGCCACGCTGTCGCGAATGCCGTTCGGCGACACCGGTTCCGGTGAGATCGCGATCGCGGTGCTCAATGTCGTCGTCTGGGCCGCGGTGTTCGTCAGCGGCTCGGCCGTGCTGTTCCGCCGTGACACCGCCCGCTGACCTGTTGCGCGCGCCGCGTCGTGGCCGTCCTGTTCGCGGGGTGGACGGCCGCGACGCTTTCGGCGGCGCGCCAGGCAGGACGTGGCTCACCTGGGCCGACGCCGGTTCGGTAGCGTCGGTCCTCGTGATCGACCAGCGCTCGGGCAGCACATGCGGCAACCTCTCGTGCGGGAGCGACGCATGGGTGTGAGGTCAGGGCTCGCTTCGCTGCGGGCCGCCGGATTTTCCGGTCTCCTCGATCGGGCGGTCGATGATCAGGCGTTGGGCGCGATAAACAGCAGGCGTCGCGGCTGGTGGGGCATCGTCGTCGCGGTGGTGTGGCTGGTCTGGCTGATACCGCCGATCATGCAGCGCTGGTCGCAGGGGGACACCGTGCAGGCGGGTCTCGCGGCGGCGTGCTTTGTGGCGTTCGTAGCGCTGGTGTTCGGGTCGTTCCTGATGGCGCGCCGGTCCGGTCCGCGTGATCCCGTGGTCGAGCAGCCGATCGACCATCGAATCTGGCCGGTGCTCGGGCTGATGATCGCGTTGCTTGTGGCGCTGGTGGTGCTGCTCGGTCCGGTCGCGCTGCCGACCGTGATCTACATCGCGATCGTTGCCATCTTCGCCCTGCCCGCCAGGGAATCCGGGTATGTGGTCCTGGCGGTGATGTCGGCGATGCTGCTCCTTCCGGTGCTCCTGCCTGGCAGGCAGCCGACGGAGATGCCGTTCTATCTGGCCTTCGTTCCGGTGGCCGTCTGGTTGGCCAGGCAGCTCGGTGTGCGCGGCGAGCGGCTCGCGGAGCTGGCGCGGCGACAGCGTGCCGAACTCGAGATCGTCGAGGAGCGCAACAGGGTGTCGCGCGACGTGCACGACATTCTCGGCCACTCACTGACCGTGATCACCGTGAAAACCGAACTGGCGCAACGGCTCATCGATGTCGATCTGGTACGGGCCAAGACCGAGCTCGCCGATATCGAACGACTCGCGCGCGAAGCGCTTGCCGGCGTGCGCGATACCGTCGGCGGCCTGCGCGAGGTCTCGCTGCGTGGCGAGCTCGCCAACGCGAAAACCGCACTGGCGGCGGCGGATATCGTCGCCGATCTCCCGGACCCCGCACAGCTCCCCGAAACACCGCACAGCGAGCTGTTCGGCTGGGTGCTGCGCGAGGCGGTCACCAACGTGATCCGGCACAGCGCGGCCAGGCACTGCACGGTGCGGGTCGGCGACAGCTTTGTCGAGGTGGTCGATGACGGCCGTGGCCTCGGCGCGAGCGCGGCATCCGGCTCTGGGCTCGCCGGCCTGCGTGAGCGGGTCCGCGCCGCGGGCGGAACGTTGACCGTGTCCGCGTCGAAGGAGGGCGGAGTGCGGGTCGCTGCCACCGTTGCGCCCGCTGAACCGCCCCGAAACAGGAAGAGAGACCGATGATCCGGCTGTTGCTCGCCGATGACCAGGCGCTGGTGCGTGGCGCGCTCGCGGCGTTGCTCGGACTGGAAGCCGATCTGGAGGTGGTGGGGGAGGTCGGTCGCGGCGACGAGGTGCTCGACGCGGTCGCGCGCACGAATCCCGATGTGGTGCTGCTCGATGTGGAAATGCCTGGCATGGACGGCATCGCCGTCGCAGGCCACCTGCACACCGCCCACCCCGATGTGCGGATCTTGATGGTCACCACGTTCGGCCGCCCCGGCTATCTCCGCCGCGCCATCGACGCGGGCGCCAGCGGGTTCGTCGTCAAGGACACCCCGGCCCGGGAACTCGCCGACGCCGTTCGCCGCGTCCAGATGGGTTTGCGCGTAGTCGACCCCGCGCTCGCGGCCGAAACTCTGACCGCAGGCACCTCGCCGCTCACCGCCAGGGAACGCGAGGTCCTCGCCGCGGCCGCCGACGGCGCCACCGCGGGCGCGATCGCAAAGCAGCTGCATCTGTCCGAAGGCACTGTCCGCAACCATCTTTCGTCCGCTATCGGCAAGACCGGCAGCTCGACCCGCGCCGAAGCCGTTCGCGCGGCCGAACGCCTCGGCTGGCTCTGATCTGCTTGCGGCACCTCAGGACTGGCTCAGGTGGAGGGTCCCGACGAGTAGGGACCCTTCGGGCCCCGGGGCCTGGTAGCCCAGCGAGCCGTCGGGCCGGAGTTCGACCGTCGTGGTCCTGCCGTTGTCGGGACAGCCGGCACCACCGGTGGCGCGGCCCGCAAAGGTGAGCTCGGTCGCGGCCATGCTCACCACGCGTTCGGCGCGCTCGCACCGATTGCCGGAGAGCCGATCGGTGTCCTCGGAGGTCGCGACCTCCTCGGCGGTCTTGCCCGCGATGATGGTCAGGACGACGTCGATCGTGTGCGCGCCATCGCCTGCGGTGCCTTCCCAGGTACCGAGAAAGCCTTGGGGGACATTCCAAATGGCCGTGACGGGCGTGGTATCCCCGGGCGAGTCGATGGTGCTGGTTGCCGGGGTGGTCGAGTCGCGCGGCAACTGCTGGCGGATCACGAAAACTGCCACCCCTACGGCGAGGAGGGCGATGGCGAGGACTGCGGCCAAGCGCAGCAGCGTCTGCCGATCCGGTGGGCGCGGCCGCCGCGGTCCCGATCGGTCGAGCGCCGACGGTTCCTGACTCATCGAGTCGAGTCTAAGCCCGCGCCACGGTCGTTTCGCCGGGTTCGACAGAATACGAAATCTGTTGCCGCTCAGTCGGGTACCGGGCAGCCATGGCTGCCCGGCACCCGGTCACTGCATTCGCGGCAGGCCGGCACGGGCCGTGCACCGCGGTGTCAGAACGGCATAACCGCGCAGATCGGTCCGATCCCCAGTGCGGAGTTGACGGTGATCGGCGTGATGAAGTAGGTCTCGCCCTGGACGTATTCGGCAGCCCAGATCTTGTGCCCGCCTTTTCTGGCCGGCGTCCAGGTGGTGACTGCCTTGCCCGACGTGTCCGCGACCACACTGGCCGGCTTGAACGTCAGGTCCGTACGCGCGCCTTCGATTTCGTCAAGGAAGACGACCGTGCTGCCCGGCTTCGCGGTCGCGGTGACCTGGTACGAGCAGCTCGCGCCGTAGAAGCTCGAGCTGCCGAAGCTTAGGCCGACGGCGATGTCGATGTTGCTGACCGAGGCTCCGGCGTTGGGCGCGGCGGTCGCGGCGGCGGCGCACAGCGCCCCGAACGCGGTCGCGGCGACGGCGGTCCTCTTCGAAACGGTCACGGCAGGTAATCCCCTTCCGGCGACGGGTCCCCTTCTGCGGGGCTTCCCGACACTTGCACAGGCGCTCCGCAAGATCAATGGCCGGGTCTGGATCGATGTGCCAACAGTGTGCGGGGCGGGCTCAGGTGGCGGCGGGTCCGTAGGGGAGCAGCGTGCGGATGCCACGTGCCAGGGTTTGCGGGTCGATGTCGCCGATGATCAAGTGCTGCAACATGAATCCGGGCAGCACGCCCATCGCGGCGGTCGCCACGGCGTGGATGTCGGTGTCCGGCGGCAGCCAGCCCGCGTCGCGCATCCGCTCGGTGTACTCGTACCAGCAGTCGCGAATCGCGAGGATCGCCTCCTTGACGTACACGGCCGCCTCGGGATGCACCAGAGCCAGCGCCCATGCCTGCGGCGCCAGCCGCAGGAAGCCGTCGGGTCCGCTGTTCGCGACCATGTGCTCGGCCAGCGCGCCGACCAGCCGGTCCGGTGTCGGCAGTGGGTCCTCGTGGATCATCTCGGTCATCACCAGGCGCAGGCCGACCGTTGTCTGCGTGGCCAGCGCCGCGATCAGCTCGTCTTTGCTCTTGAAGTACCGGTAGACCGCGCCTGCCGAGAGCCCGGATTCGGTAAAGACGTCTTGCATCGAGGTTTCGTGGAAGCCCTTGCGGCTGAAACACAGTTTGGCGGCATCGAGTATCTGCTGCCTGCGGCGGGTGAGGTGTTCCTCGCTGACTCTGGGCACTTGCTCAATGTAAAACGAACATCCGTTCTTGACAAGGCGAATGGGTGCGTGCGACGGTGGATTCACCGAAAAAGAACGGTCATTCGATTTTTGGGAGAACCCCATCATGAGCGAGCGAATCATCAACACAGCTACCGGTGGTGGTCATGCCGGAGCCGAGCGCCAGCGAGGCGCAGGCATGACCACCATGCAGCGAGCGTTCGCCGTTGCCGTCGGGGCAGCGCTGCTTCAGGCACTGATGCTCGTCGCCTTCGCCTGGCCTGCCGCCAATATCGCCCCGCGCGACGTGCCGTTGGCCGTCACCGGCCCGCAGGCCGAGATGATCGTCGGCACGCTGACCGGCCACAGCCCCGGCGCGTTCGACATCTCCCGCCCGGCCGACGAGGCCGCCGCGCGCGCCGCCATCGCGGACCGCGAGGTGTACGGCGCGATCGTCACGGGCGACGGCCCGCCCAAGGTGCTGATCGCCTCCGGCGCGAGTCCTGCGGTCGCACAACAGCTCACGCAGATCGGGCAGCAGCTGTCCGGGGCGCCCGCGCCGCGGGTGGAGGACGTGGTCGCCGCCGACGCCGACGATCCGCGCGGCGCGGCGTTCGGCGCGATGGTGCTGCCGCTGGTGATGTCGGGCATCACGGCGGGCGTGCTGCTCAGCCTGGTGATTCCGACGGTCCGCGGAAAGCTGGTCGGCCTGGCCGCTTTCGGTGTGGTCGGCGGGCTGCTGAGCATGGAGATCGCGCACGGCTGGATGTCGGTGATCCCGGGGAACTATCTGGTGCTGTCCGCAGTGGCGGGGCTCGTCTCGTTCGCGGTGGCGGGTGCGGTGGTCGGGCTCGCGGGCGCAGTTGGCCAGGCGGGCATCGGCATTGCCGCGTTGACCATGCTGCTGATCGGGAATCCGTTCTCGGCGGCCACCTCGGCGCCGGAACTGCTGCCGCAGCCGTGGGGCGCCGTCGGCCAGTACCTCCCGCCGGGCGCGGCCGCCTCGCTGATCCGCTCGGTCGCGTTCTTCGACGGCGCGGGCGCGGCTGCGCCGCTGACGATTCTGCTGGTCTGGTCGGTCGCCGCACTCGCACTGCTCGGTGTGGGCGCGCTGCGGGCCAGGCGCATCAGCGAAAGCCCGGCTTCCGCACGGGTTCCGGTCGCCGTGGGCTGACGACGGCGAAAAGACAGCAGGCCCACCCGCATTCGCGGGTGGGCCTGCTGTTTTCGGGAAGCGAGGAGCCGGGCGAAAGCTCCTCGCCCACAGGGGTGTTCGGAACTCAGTTGACGGTCAACGCGAGAGTCGGTGCGGTGGCCGCGCCTTCGGACTTCTGCGCGTTGTAGGTCAGCACGTACGGGCCGGTGCCCGGTGCCGGGACGACGAACACCACGTTGTTCTTCGGCAGGTCGATGGTCTTGTTCGCATCGAGCAGCTCGTTGATCGGGTTGCGATCATCGGCGACCAGCGCCTGTCCACCGGAGGTCTGCACCGAGAAGTATTCGGTGAAGATGTTGAGACCGCCGCCCGGAATGTTCGGTCCACCAGTGATTTTGATGTGCAGCGCGAGCTCGTACTTGTCCTTCTCGCCCTTGGTGTAGCTCGGGCTGAGCGTGCCGCCGGTCACCGTGATCGTGGTCTGATCCTGCACCAGCGTCCCGCTGACGGCGAGCTTCTTCGGCTCGATGCTCTCCACCTTGCCCGCGGCGGCGAGCGGAATCTTGGTCTGGTTGTCCGAGGCCTGCCCGTACACCACGGTGATCGTGTCGAGCAGGTGCTCGGCGTCCTTGGCGGACTTGACCGGGGTGCTCACCTTGCCCGCGGCAGCGCCGCCGCCGGGAACAGTCGGGTTGTCCCAGCTCGCGCCGCCGTCCACCTGGCTGCCGACCAGCAGCGAGGTGTTGTTGCTCATCGTCTTGTTCTCGAGCGTGGTGTTCTTGTAGGTGATGTCGATCAGCACCTTCGCGCCGCCGTATTCGTCCGGCACCACGGTGGCCTTGTCGACGGTGATGTCGAAGCCTTCGAACCAGCCGGTCTTGCCGATCTTGCGCACCGTCGCCTGGCCGGTGTTGGTGCTGCCCGGCGAGCCGTTGGCTACCACGCTGGAGGCGGGCGCCGACGGGCTCGGCGTTGCCGCGCCGTCCTTGTCATTGCAGGCTGTCAGAGCCAGCGTTGCCGCGCTGAGGAGCGCGAATGCTCCTGCGGCCGTTCGAATCCGACGGCGGCGCGCCGGAGCAATGGATGAGATCAGGGTCGAGCGCACGCTGCCTCCCAGAGATGTGCAAACCACAAGACTGACACCCGGATCCGCCGGGCGTTCACGGTTCGCGTTGAAATCTGCACGGGAGGCGCGGACGTTAACCAGGCCTCGGTCCGCTGAGCGGACCAGATCGTGGACTACACCGACGTCCGGCCGTCGCCGTTGCCCGCCGACGCGCAGGACCGGCAGGTGCCGAACACCTCGACGGTATGGCTGACCTCGGTGAATCCGTGTTCCTTCGCGACCGCGCCCGCCCACGCCTCGACCGTCGGACCCTCGACCTCGACGGTGCGTCCGCAATGCCTGCACACCAGATGGTGATGGTGCCCGGTCGAACACTGCCGATAGACGGATTCGCCGGAGTCGATGCGCAATACGTCGACCATGCCCGCGTCGGCCAGCGACTGCAGGGTGCGGTAGACGGTGGTCAGGCCGATGCCTTCACCGCGCTTGCGCAATTCGTCGTGCAATTCCTGGGCGGAGCGGAACTCCTCGATGTCACCGAGCAGTGCGGCGATCGCACTGCGTTGCCTGGTGCTGCGGATGCCGACCGGCTTCTGCGGTACGACGGTGTTGTCTGGCACGAATCACCCTTCCTCGGCGTGCGCGACGGCGTCGACGACGATATGCGCGAGGTGGTCGTCGACGAGTTCGTAGAGCACCTCGCGACCCGACCGTTCACCGTGGACGACGCCCGCGGACTTGAGGATGCGCAGATGCTGACTGACCAGCGGTTGGGTGACACCCAGCGCGTCGACCAACTCGTGCACGCAGCGCGGTGACTCGCGTAGTTGCAGCACAATGGCGATGCGGACCGGCGCCGCCAGGGCGCGGAGCAGCTCGCCTGCGTCCTCCAGCACGGTCCGCGTCGGTACCGGCGCGGGCGCGGGCGAGCGGTAGGGGTTGTGCGGGTGGGCAGCGGCAGTATCGGTGGTCATGGCACCAACTCCTTATTGGAAAGCGATCCCATTTTGATATGCATAATTGCGCATGTCAAACGGACGCGCCGGAGTGTCGATGATCCACTGCGGCGGCGCGCGGATGTCCGTGCGGTGGAAACTCGGTTGGGCAGGGCCGATAGTCTGTGGGCGAGGTCTGATCGGACCGAACTAATCCGACTCGTAGTGGATGGAGAATTCTCGAGTGGCACCCAAGTCGAAGGTGGACACCGTTGCCAACCTCGCCAAGCGCCGGGGTCTGGTGTACCCGAGCGGTGAGATCTACGGAGGCACCAAATCGGCATGGGACTACGGTCCGCTGGGTGTCGAACTCAAGGAGAACATCAAGCGGCAGTGGTGGCGGTCCATGGTCACCAGCCGCGAGGACATCGTCGGCCTCGACTCGTCGGTGATCCTGCCGCGCCAGGTGTGGGTGGCCTCCGGCCACGTCGGCGTGTTCAACGATCCGCTGGTGGAATGCCTGAACTGCCATCACCGTTTCCGGCAGGACCACCTGCAGGAGGCGTACGCGCTCAAGAACAAAGTCGACGATCCCGATTCCGTCTCGATGGAACTGATCGCGTGCACCAACTGCGGCACCGTCGGCAAGTGGACCGAGCCGCGCGACTTCAACATGATGCTCAAGACCTACCTCGGCCCGATCGAGTCCGAGGACGGTCTGCACTACCTGCGGCCGGAGACGGCGCAGGGCATCTTCGTCAACTTCGCGAACGTGATGACCACCGCGCGTAAGAAGCCGCCGTTCGGTATCGCGCAGATCGGCAAGAGCTTCCGCAACGAAATCACCCCTGGCAACTTCATCTTCCGCACCCGCGAGTTCGAGCAGATGGAGATGGAGTTCTTCGTCAAGCCCGGTGACGACGCCGAGTGGCACAAGTACTGGATCGAGACCCGCTTCTCCTGGTACACCGACCTCGGCATCAACCCGGACAACCTGCGGCTCTACGAGCACCCGAAGGAAAAGCTGTCGCACTACTCGGCGGGCACCACCGATATCGAGTACCGCTTCGGCTTCCAGGGCAACGAGTGGGGTGAGCTGGAGGGCATCGCCAACCGCACCGACTTCGACCTGAAGACGCACTCCGAGCACTCGGGCACCGAGCTCAGCTTCTTCGACCAGACCACCAACGAGCGCTACGTGCCGTACGTGATCGAGCCCGCGGCGGGCCTGACCCGCTCGCTGATGGCGTTCCTGGTCGACGCGTACGCCGAGGACGAGGCGCCGAATGCCAAGGGCGGCGTCGACACTCGCACCGTGCTGCGCCTGGACCGCAGGCTCGCCCCGGTGAAGGCGGCGGTGCTGCCGTTGTCGCGCAACGCTGATCTGACGCCGAAGGCGAAAGACCTTGCCGCACAGCTGCGCCGGAACTGGAACGTCGAGTTCGACGACGCGGGCGCCATCGGCCGCCGCTACCGTCGCCAGGACGAGATCGGCACCCCGTTCTGCATCACCGTCGACTTCGACACCCTCGAGGATCAGGCGGTGACCATCCGCGAACGCGATTCGATGACCCAGGAGCGGATCGCCCTGGACAAGGTCGAGGGTTATCTGGCCCAGCATCTGCTGGGTTCCTAGGTCTTCGCGAAACGACCCGCGCCGGCTGATCGGTGCGGGTCGTTTCGTATTCAGCGCTGTGGTGGCAGCGGTGGGGTCGGTGGCACCGGCGGCGTCGGTGGGTTGTGCGGGCTGGAACTGTTGCCGCTCACCGTGATTCCGATCGCCGTCGGGATGAGCAGCGCCATGCCCCACGGCACTTCGACCCAGAACGGCCAGAAGTAGCCCGCGCCGGTCGCGGCCCAGATCAACAGGCACAGCATGTTCACGAAAACCCAGGGGATCCACATGATCACGACCCACTGCGGTATCCGCTTGGATATCTTCGTCGGCCCCGTGCGGCGCTGAGGCAGGTCCGCAACGACCGGGGTCAACTCGCCGTAGGTCTTTGCCGCATAGGCGTGTTGCAGGCGCTCGTCGTACTCGTGCAGGGACAGCCTGCCCTCGTTCATCGCGTGTCGCAGTTGTTCGACGATCTTCTCGCGGTCGGCGTCAGACGCCCGCAGGTTCTCCGGAGCCACGTTTGCCAGCGTAAAGCGGTGAACGGTGGCGTGCGCACCGAAATCCATTCAGTGGCAGTGCGGCCTGCTCGCGGAAATAACGCCTCCGGCCGAGCCGTTGACGTTCGGTATGCGATAGATCACCGATACCGAGGAGCTGGCATGGCAAGAGCGGTGCGATACGAACGTTTTGGTGGGATCGAGGAATTGGCGGTTGTCGAGGTGCCGACACCGACGGCGGGGCCGGATCAGGTGGTGGTCGCCGTGGTCGCGGCGGGCATCAATCCGGGCGAGGCGGCCATCCGCACCGGTGTGCTGCGCGACATCTACCCGTCGATCTTTCCTTCCGGCCAGGGCAGCGACTTCGCGGGCCGGATCGTCGAGGCCGGTGCGGGTGTCGGCGGCGTCGCGGTCGGCGACGAGGTGCTCGGGTTCACTCATCAGCGGGCCAGTCATGCGACCCACGTGGTGGTGCCCGCCGACCAGGTCACGCCCAAGCCTGCCGGGCTGAGCTGGGATGTCGCCGGCGCGCTCTTTGTCGCGGGGACAACGGCTTTCGCGACGGTGCGCGCCGTGGCCGCGGGCAAGGACGACACGGTCGCGGTCTCCGGTGCTGCCGGTGGCGTCGGCACGATCGCCGTGCAGCTGCTGCGGGACGCGGCGCGCAGGTGATCGGTATCGCGGGCGAGGCCAACCAGGAGTGGCTGCGCACGCTCGGGGCGACCCCGGTCGTTTACGGTGCCGGACTCCTCGATCGGCTGCGTGCCGCGGCTCCCGAGGGCATCGATGCGTTCATCGACACCTTCGGCGCCGACTATGTGGACATCGCGGTGGAACTCGGGGTGCCGGTCGAGCGGATCGACACCATCATCAACATGGCTGCGATCGAGAAGTACGGCGTGAAGGCCGAGGGCAATGCCGCGGCGGGCACCATCGACGTGCTCGCCGAGCTGGCGGATCTGGCCGCCGCAGGCACCATCGAGGTGCCGATCGCGGCGGCGTATCCCTTGGACGAGGTGCAGGACGCCTTCCCGGAGCTCGAGCAGCGCCACACCCGAGGCAAGATCGTGCTGCATCCCTGACGTGCTCCCGCGCCCCGAATCGAGTGCGCGAGAACGAGGTTCAGTCGAACTCCGCGCACTGAGCCTCGCCTCGGAGCGTCAGAGCGGGACGTCCCAGAAGGCGAGCTCGTGGCGCATGCCCTCCAGGAACAGTGCCTCCGCGCGGTCTTGCGGGGCGTTCGCCTCGTCGATCATCTCGGCGCAGCGGCGGGTGAGTGCGGCGAAGCCGGGATCGGCGTAGGTGTCGATCCAGCGGCGGTAGCGCGGCTCGTCGGGCGGGGCGGCGGCCAGCCGGGCACCGAGTGTCGAATACCCCCACATGCACGGGTACAGCGCGACGAGGCCCTCCGCGTAGTCGGCGGCCGAGTCGAGCAGGAAGGACGTATAGGCCACACAGGCCGGGCCTTTGGTGGCGCCGCCGAGGTCGGCGCCGAACTCGGCGGCCAGGGAGCGGTGCAGCGCGAGCTCGTCGTGCAAGGTGGCGTGCGCCAGGTCGACCAGGTCACCGAGGTGGTCCGCGGGCGCCTGCCAGGCGAGGCGGCTGAACACGCGGACGTAGTCGAGCAGGAACAGATAGTCCTGCTCCAGCCAGGAGCGGAAGATCGGCTCGGGCAGGTCGCCCTTGGCGATGCCTGCCACGGTGGGATGGTCGAGCTGATGCTCGACCAGGGGGCGGCCGAGTTCTTCCAGATGTGCGGCGAGACTCATACCCGCAGTCTCTCACCAGGCCGCGCCGACCGGGAACGGCTCCCGACCGGATCGATTGTCCGCGCTGGTTTGCGCGCTCGCTGATGTTGCCGCACGCTTGCGCTGTGTTGCGGGATGAGGCAGTAGTACCTGATGAGGCTGTGGTGGTGCGGGTGTTGGCGCCATCGGAACAACGGTTTGTTCGACATGGGACTTACACGGGTCGGTCGGTGTCGGTGACGGGACCGCTCGACCGGGCGGCGGCGACGGCGGCGTTCGCCGCGCTGCAGCGAGCTTTTCCGGTGGTGACCTGCCGGATCGGGGAGGATGCTTCAGGTACGGGTTACCTACTGCGCCCAGGAGATTCGCTCGTCGAGGCGACGGTGACCGAAGGGGATGTCGAGAGCTTCGGCCTGCCTGCGCAGCAGCTGGACCCGGCGACCCAGCTGGCGTACCTGGATGTGGTGGCAGGCGCAGACCGGTGGCGGGTGACGTTGTTCGCGCATCACAGCGTCGCGGATGCCGGGCATTGCGTGGACATGCTGTCGCGGTGGTGGGGTTGGTACACCGACATCGTCGATTCGGTGCCGATAGATGTTGTGCCGCAAGACTATCCGCAGTCGTTGGAATGGCATGCGGAGCGGCGCGGCATCGTTCGAGGTGCGGTATCCGGCTTCGAGGATGTGACGGGAACGACGCCGCCCGAGGCAGGCGCTGCCGCAGCCGGGGAGCCGAGGCCGAGTTCGATGGCCAGGCCACAGCGGATCCGGCTGGATCAGGCGACAACGGCGCGGATTGTCGAGCTGGGTCGTCACCGAGGTGTCAGTGTGAACGGGCTCGTCACCGCCGCGCTGTTGCGCGCGTACGCGTCCGAGACATCGGATGTCGCAGGCGATTCGGTGCGACTGGGCTGCTTGTATCCGGTGGACTTGCGGTCGCGGCTCGATCCTCGGGTCGCGCCCGCCGCGGGCACCAATATGGCCGGGCTCGCGTCGTTCGCCGCCGATATCGACCCGTCCGGTGATGTGATCGAACTGGCCCAACGGATTTCGGGACGACTACGCCACGATCTGTCCGAAGGCATCGTGCAGCAGTCGGTGCTGCACTTCCCCGACTTCTACGGGCCGAATCGAATTCACTCGCTGGCCAAGCATGTTGCGATCACCAACACCGGCGCGGTGCCACGTTTCCGCACGCCCGCCGGCGTCGAACTCACCGACTACGAGATCGTCTATCTCTCGGCGCATCCCCGGCGGTCCACCGGATCCGCCGCCGTCGTCACCTTCCCCGTCTACACCTTCCACGGCATGCTTACTGTCGGTGTGCTCGCTGGCGGCGATGCCGATCGGCTGCTTGTCGCCGTGCACAAGGAACTGACGGCATTGTCCGACGCGGTGATCGAGGACTGACCAGGCACGGGTGAAAGTCGTAGCTGGGTTCGACTGTTCGGGCAGAATGCTCGGTAAAGCGGACGATCGGGTTGGAAGCGGGTGTGCCAGCGGTGACTGACGAGAACCGGAAACGCGGCGGAGGACTCGGGGCGGCAGCGGTCGGCGTTGCGGCGCTCGGCGTCGGCGAGGCGATCGCCGCGAGCCGGGGCGGTTCGCTGATCGACACCGTCGGCCGGGCGGTGATCGACGTGGTGCCGGTGCCGGTTGTCGAGGCCACCGTCGAGATATCCGGCAGACACGACAAGGCGGCCACCCGGCTCGGTGTCGGTGTGGCCGGGATCGCGGCCACCGTCGCGATCGGTGCGCTGCCGCAGCGACTGCGCACCCCACTCGCCGTGCTGTTCGGTGCGGGCGCAGGCGCGCTGGCGATGCGGCAGGCGACGCAGTCGACCTCGACCGTGGCCGGTGCCGTCGCGGCCGCGGGCGTGCTGGCGGCCGGATTGCGCAGGCGCCCAAAGGGCGTGCTCGGCACACTGGCCTTCGCCGCGACCGGAGCAGGCATGTTCGCGGCCGCGCACACACTGCATCACGATCTGGATCGCAAGCGGGACAACGACCTTCGGCGGATCGGACCGATGGGCGCACTCGGGCTGGTGCCCGAGGACGGACTCGAGGACGAGCCGGGGTTGTCGCCGCTGGTCACCGCGGCGCACCGGATGTACGTCGCCGACGTCAATCTCCGCCCGCCCCGGATCGATCCGAGCCACTGGCGCCTGTCGGTGACCGGCAAGGTCGCGCATCCGCTACGGCTGTCGCTGTCCGAATTAGCCGAGGACGCGGTGGAATTCGACGCGGTGATGGTGTGCGTGCACAACCGCCCCGGTGAAGGCAGGGCAGGCAACGGCCGCTGGTACGGCGTGCCACTGGCCGACCTGCTCAAGCACGTCATTCCGGAGCCGGGCGCCACTCGGCTGGTCACCAAAGCCGTGGACGGCTACTCGATTTCGCTGCCGCTCGAGCCACTGCGCTCGGGGGAGTGGCCCGGCTATGTGGTGGTCGGCATGAACGGCGAGCCGCTGACACCCGCGCACGGCTTCCCCGCCCGCGTCTTCGTTCCGGGCCTCTACGGCCAGTACACCGGCGCGAAGTGGCTCGGCGAGCTGGAACTCACCGACGACAGCCACGTCGACTACTGGTGGAAACGCGGTTGGCCTGCGGGACCACTGTGGGTGACACCGCAGGCACGCATCGACGTGGCCGCACCTGGCCGCGTCGCCGCGGGCACCACCTCCCTCGCCGGAGTCGCCTGGGCGCCGCCGCACGGCGTCGCCGGTGTCGAGGTCCGCGTCGGCGAAGGAGAGTGGCGCCCAGCCGATCTCGGTGTCGAACTCGGTCCCGCCGCGTGGCGTCGCTGGCGTGCCACGGTGGAACTGCCGCCGGGGGAGCATCGCGTCCAGGCCCGCACGATCAGCCGCTCCGGCGAGGTCCAGGACGGCAGGCAGCGCCCACCGTTCCCGACCGGCCCCTCCGGATTCCACTCGGTCACCGTGCAGGTCTGAGCGGTTATTTCGCGACGATCGGTTCCTGGAGTTCGGTGACCCAGCCGCTCTGGTCCTCGGTGAACACCAGGGTGACCTCGCGGCTCGGGCCGCTGATGCGGTAACCGTTGTCATCGATCCAGCGGCCGAGCGCCTGCCACGGCTCGAGCACCTCTTTCATCGCGCCGCGGTGGACCAGGGTGGCGGCCTCGGGGACGGCGGGCAGATCGGTGATCGTGAAGTCGTACGCGGCATCCGGTTCGACGGCGACCGGCATCGCGGCGTGCGCGAGCACGGTGCCGTCCTGGCGTTCGTCGTAGTAGGCGATGCCGTGCCCGACGATCTCGATTTCGGCCTGCGCCAGCCGGCAGCACAGCTCCTCGAACAGCGGCCCGATCACCGGCCCGATCGACTCCGGCTCGAAATCCTCGGCAACGCCGGACAATTCGGCGACCCGCACCGCGGGAATGGACTTGATGATCACATCGTGGGTAGGCACGGTGCCTTCTTTCTCGATGATCCGGAGCCTCGATTCGACTTGGACGAGTCGCGCGCGGTCGCCCGCGATGCGCTGCTCGAGCTCGGCACGGCGCAGCGTGAGCATGCCGCGCATTTCCGCGACGCTCACCTGGTCGTCGAGGATCCGGCCGACCTGTTCCAAGGTGAAGCCGAGTTCCTTCAGTGCGACAAGACGATTGAGCCTGGCCAGCTGTCCGCCCGAATAGAAGCGGTAGCCGCTCGACTCGTCCACTCGATCCGGTCGCAACAGGCCGATCGCGTCGTAGTGGCGCAGCATGCGCACCGACACCCGTCCGTGTCTGGCGAAGTCTCCGATACTGAACATGACGACTCCTGGTTTACGGCCTCACACAGTGTCAGGGTCAAGCGTGTCGGGCCGCTCCCGGCGGCTCGTCATTGCCGCCTGGCGCGCGGCGAAGGCTACCGCGGGCACCATACCCAGTGCGAGGATGCCGCCGCCGATGGACAGGACGGGAAAGCCTGCGGCGGCGACGAGGTAGCCCGAGGCCATGCTGCCCGCGGCGCCCGCGACGGCCATGGCGACGTCGATCAGGCCCTGGGTCTTGGCGCGGGTGGCGAGTGGGACGGCGTCGGTGATGAGCGCGCTGCCGGTGACCAGGCCGAGGTTCCAGCCGATACCGAGCAGCGCGAGAGCGACCGCCAATGGGGCGATCGAGTCGAAAGGCGCACTGGCGGCGACGATTCCGGCGGCAAGCAGGGTCAACCCGGAGGCGGCGGCGACCGGGTAGCGACCGCAGCGGTCGACGAGCCAGCCGGTCAGCGGCGAGGGGAGGTACATCGCGCCGATGTGGATGGCGATGACGAGGCCGGTGGCCGCGCCGCCGTGGCCATGGTCGTGCATGTGCACGGGTGTCATCGTCATGATCGCGACCATGACGAGCTGGGCGAGCACCATGATCAGCGTGCCGATCAGCACGTCGGAGCCGCGCGTTTCGACCGCAGGATGCGGCACGTCGTCCGCAGCCGTAGCGGAGTGCTCGGCCGCTCGGATCCTGGCCAGCAGCAACGGATCTGGACGCAACCAGACGCCCAGCACCACCGCAGCCAGCGCGTACGCGACACCCGCGAGGAGAAACGGCCCGGCGAGGTGCGGGATGCCGATGGCATGCGCGAGGCCGCTGGTCGGTGCGGTGAGGTTGGGGCCGATCACCCCGCCGAGGGTGGTGGCGACCAGCACCGTGGATACGGCGCGGGCGCGGTGCGCGGGATCGGCCAGATCGGCTCCGGCATAACGGGCTTGCAGATTGGTCGACGAGCCCGCGCCGTAGACGAAAATCGCAAGGAACAGCAGCACCGGATTGGCCGCGACAGCGGCGGCGATGACGCCCGCGCAGCCGACCGCACCGGTCAGATACCCGGCGACAAGTCCTGGACGGCGGCCGCGGGCCTGCGAAATACGTCCGACGGCGATGGCCGCCAGCGCGGAACCCGCGGTGCCGAGGGCGCCGGGCAGACCGGCAAAACTGGTGGAGCCGAACATATCCTGTGCCAGCAGGGCGCCGACGGTCACGCCTGCCGCGAGTCCGGCGCCGCTGAGGGCCTGAGCGGCGACCAGGACGGTCAGGATTCGGCGCTGCTGCTCCGCGGGTGGGCGGTCGTCGAATCTGGCGGGTGCGGAGGTGGTCATGACCGTGTCAGACCAGGTCCAGGCGGTCGATGAGCCCAGCGTCGGTGAACGCGGCGACCAATTCGGTACGGCCCTCGGTGAAGTGGGCCCAACCGTCGTAGTGGACGGGAACGACCCGCTTCGCGCCGAGGATTCGCGCAGCTTCGACGGCCTCGGCGCTGTCGAGGACGAGCGGCGCGCCGTCGAAGAGGACAGAGAAGCGGGGTGCTCCGGCGAAGAGGATTGCGGTGTCCACCGGGCCGAAACGTTCGGCGATCTCCTGTACGGCGGCGAGCGAGGCGTTGTCGCCGCTGACGTAGACGGTCGGCAGGTCCGTCCCGGTCAGGACGAATCCGACGACCTGGCCGGTGATCGGCTCGACCTCTTCGCGGGTGCCTGGTCCGTGGATGGCAGGAACACCCGTCACGGTGATCGTGCCGCCGCCGGGGCGGGTGAGCTCGATCGATTCCCAGTCGGCCAGCCCCTTGGCCTTGTTCCCCAGGCGCTGTCCGCCTCCTGGCGTGGTGAGGGTGAGCGGGATGTCGGCGAGCAGGGCGCGACCGGAGTTGTCGAGGTTGTCGGGGTGTTCGTCGTGCGAGAGCAAAACCACGTCGATCCAGCCGAGCTCGGCCGGGGCGACAGCCGGGGGTGCCGTTTTGGTTACCGAGCCGCCCGGTCGCTGATAGTCGCGGGGCGCGTCGAACGTCGGATCTGTGAGAAACCTCAGGCCGCCGTATTCGAAGAGCGCGGTCGGTCCGCCGAGGACGTTGATGGGGATCTGCTGGCTGGTGGTGTCGGCGAAGGCCATGACGAACTCCTCACGGATAAATCTCTATCTAAGCGTGAGAAGAGTACGCGGTTCTCACGGATAAATGCAAGCTGTACCATGAGAGCTGTGAGGGAGTCGCTGACCGCCGAGCCTGCGTTGCCGCCCGCGCCCGGTGCCGAGCAGCACCTTGCTCTCGACTTCGCCAATAGTGCCTTTACGCTGCCCGGTGGACATTTCGTCGACCTGCTCGGCACCCCCGAATCGACGAATCGTTGGCTCAACGACCACGGTCTCGCACCGGCCGACGCCGGAGTGCAGGAGATGTGCGCGACGCAACTGCGCGCGTTGCGCGAACACATCAGGGCATTGTTCGCGGCCCGCGTCGGCGGGCTGCCGGTGCTGCCCTCGGCACTGTCCGCCGTCAACGACGCGATGAGCAGGACCCCTACCGCGGCCCTGCTGCAGTGGGACGAGAAGAACGGCCCTTACCGAGCCGCGATCTGCCCGCCCAACGAGATACTCGATCGCGCTCTCGCCACCCTCGCTGCCGACGCCGCCGATCTCCTCACCGGCGCCGACGCCGAATTCCTCACCACCTGCGACTCCGCCCCGTGCAACCGCTACCTGATCCGCCACGGCCGCCGCCAATGGTGCTCAACACGCTGCGGTGACCGCGTCCGCGCCGCCCGCGCATACACCCGTCGCACTCAGTCGAAGACGGACTGACGAATTACGAAGGGGCGCATGGACGGATCCGACGCGCCTGCACCGGGCGTGGCTGGTCGACGCGGACCGGCGAGTTGCGAAGGGACACATGGGCGGATCCGGCGCGCCTATACCCGGCGCGACCGGTCGACGGCGGGCCGATGAATTACGAAGGGGCGCAAGGAAAGGCCTGCACGATCAGGGCGGGGTCAGAATCGGCCGCCGCGGCTGATCCGTCGCGATCCGGAGGAACCACCGTAGGAACCTGCGCTCCAGTCGCTCGATCCGGAGCGACGGCTGCCGGTGGACGCACCGCGCAAGAACCCGTCGATCAGGATGCCGCCGAGGATCGCGCCCGCTTGCGCGGTGCCGGATGGTGGCTGGCTTGCCTCCCACGCCCGCACGCTGGCCTGCGCGGCCTGTAGGGCACGTCCGCCGAGGTCGGCGGCGGCCTGGGCGTGCGACATCGCCTTGGCGGGGTCGCTTGCGCCGAGTTGTTGTGCCGCATCGAGATTGCGCTGCGCCTCGGACAGCCGGGTGCGTGCCTCGGCGTCGATGCCGCCGCGTCGGGTGCTGATGTAATCCGAGGCGGCGGTGATGCGGGCGCGAGCGCCGGTGAGCGCCTGGTCGAGTCGGCGCCGCAGGTCCTCGTCGGCGAGCTTGCGGTCGGTGGCCGCGGCGATGGCCCGGTCCAGGTCGCCATCGGTGGCGACGGCGGTGTGGAAGGCATCGAGCGGGTTGGCTGCCGCGGTGGCCTCGGCGGTGCCGAGGACGGTCTGTGCGGCCGCGATCGCCGCCGCGAGTTCCGTGCCGCCGTAGCCGGAAAGCTCAGTGGCCGAAGCGATATCACGGCGCAGCTCGTCCAGCACGGCGGGCAGGCCGTCGCGGGCCTGCTGGATATCGGCCGCGGCGTTGTCGACGGCGTCGAGCAGGGTGCGGGACTGACCGACCGCGGCCTCCGCGGCACGGATCGCGGCGACCGCACCACCTTGCTTGCCGACCGGCTGGGTGAGTGCCGCGCGGCCCGCGTCGATGTTCTGTTCCGCGAAGGTGATTCGTTCCCGCGCCATCGTGACGTTGTCGTGGATCGGGGCCAGGACGCTCGCAGGCTGTGCGGCGGTGAGCCTGGACAGCTCCGCATCGGAGGTGGGGACGCGGCCCGTCAGCTCGACCAAATCCCTTGTCAGCCCGTCCAACCGGTCGGCGGCGTTGATCAAGAGGTTGCGCATGGCGTCGAATTCGTCGACCTGGGCATCGAGTTCGCGATCGGCCCGCCCGACCGTGCCGAGCAGGTCGACCAGCAGGGTGCGCTGTTCCTCCGGGGTCTCCGGGATGTCGTCGTCCAACCGTTGGCGGATCGAGAAAGCCTTGGCGGCCGCGGTTTTCGCGTGGTCGAGGGCGGTGGTGAAGGGGAGCGCGGCGGTGGCGCCGAACTCGCCGGTCGCCAGCGCCAATTCCTCCGCGCTGGTGCGGATCGCGTTGTCGAGCTCGACGAGCACCTCACGGGAGCGGGTATGCAGTGCCTCGAGGGGCAGTGCGGCCAAGGCGGTGGTGTTCTCCGGGTCGACCTGTCGTGCCGCGGCGAGCTCGTCCTTCGCCCTGGCCCGGCGCCGGGTGCGTGAAAACAGCACGAGCCCACCGATGATGAGCACGAGCACGCCGCCGAGGACGAGCAGCACCCGGTAATTGCTCCCGCCGCCGTTCATCGCGCCGCGCAGACCGTCGGCCATCTCGACGCCCGCGTCGGCCAAGCCGCCTTTGCGGAGGGCGGGTTCCACAGTGCGGGTCAGCAGGGTGTCCAGCTCGGAATCGGTGACGCCGCTCGGCAATTCGCCGGAGAGCCAATACGCGCTGTCTTGCGTGGCGATCGCGAGCAACAGGTCGTGCTTGCCGAATCCGGACTTTGTCGCGGTGCTGTCGGCCCATGCCTCCGGGGTGAGACCGCCGAAATCGCGCACATAGACCACCCACAGCCGCACCTGCTGGTCGGCGTACAGCTGGTCCACCGCGGCACGCACCCGGTCGGCCTGGCCGCCGTCGAGCACCTTCGCCGAGTCGACCACGTAGGTGTCCATCCGTAGCGGCTGCTCTGCCGCCACCGTCGGCGCGCCTACCAGCGCGGCTGCGGCGAACAACATGCTGAGCGTCACCCAGGCGGTCCAGCGGGCGAGACGATTCGGCAGCGGCATGCCAAGAATCTATCGTGCGAGGTCGGTGGCGGGGTCGCAGGACATTTCGGGAACGACGGCTCCACGGCGATCATGACCTGCGCGGGGTCCCGCGAGATGGCAGGCGGCGGCGGTGGTCGATAGCATCGAGGGCGTGATCACGATAGATCGCCCATACACCGGTCAGGTTTCGCCGGAATCGAATCCACAGCAGCGCGACGTTGCCGGTGCAGGCATCGTCAAGATGGCCGTCGGCGCCATGAACAACAACTGCTATCTCGTGCAATGCGCGGCCACCGGCGCGGCTCTGCTCATCGACGCAGCGAACGAAGCCGAGCGCATCGAGGAGCTCATCGGCTATGTCGCGCCAGGTCAGATCGGCTTGATCGTCACCACCCATCAGCATCCCGACCACTGGTGGGCGCTGAAGGAGACGACGGCCGCCACCGGCGCACCCACCGCCGCGCACCCGCTCGATGCCGACCCGCTCCCCGTCCGCCCCGATCGCCTGCTCGCCGACGGTGAGCACATCGCCATCGGCGAGCTCCGCCTCGAGGTCATTCACCTGCGCGGACACACCCCCGGCTCGGTCGCGCTCGCCCTGACCGACGGCGACGGACGGGTGCACCTGTTCACCGGCGACTCGCTGTTTCCCGGTGGCGTCGGCCGCACCACCAACCCGGAGGACTTCGATTCGCTCTACGGCGATGTCACCGCCAAGCTCTTCGGCCGCTTCCCCGACGACACCGTCGTCTATCCAGGCCACGGCGACGACACCACCCTCGGCGCCGAGCGCCCGCACCTCGCCGAGTGGCGCGAACGCGGCTGGTAGTGCCTAAGTTATTGCCTGGCTAGCGAATTCCAGGTCGAATCGTGTCCTTGCTATGTCAGTCTGGAGTCGTGACGCGGGGGTTCAGGTCGATCGCGATGTCGGTGCTTGCGGAGTCGAGTGCCGGCGCGAAGTGGCGCCTGCGGGTCGATGACACCTGGTGCATGATCACGCCACCCGGCTATGTCGCCAGGCGGCAGGGCTGGAAACTGCATGTGTCCGCGACACCCGCGTCGGCGCCGCAGGTGTTGGCGAACGCGGTGCACGTGCTGGTCGAGCACAAGTGCGCGTTCAAGTTCGCCGCGACCGCGAGCGTGCTGGCCGAACTCAACGGGGTGCGGGCCGACCGCGCGCAATCGGGCAAGTTCCTCACCGTGTACCCGGCCGACGACGAGCAACTGCGGTTGCTCGCCGACCAATTGCACCGGGCCACCGTCGGATTGGCCGGGCCTGCGATCCTCTCGGATCGGCGCTATCGGCCGGACAGCCTGGTGCACTACCGATTCGGGTGCTTCGCCTGGCCGACCGAGCTGGACGACACGGGGTACTACGAGGGGCAATTGCGGGCTCCGGACGGGACTTTGAGCGCCGACGTGCGCAACCCGTGGTTCTCCCCGCCCGAGTGGGCCGTCCTGCCGTTCGAACCGCCGAGCACCAATGGGCGCAAACGCGGGGATCCGATTGTCATCGCGGGCCGCTACCAGGTCACCCAGGCGATCAGGCATTCCAACCGTGGCGGGGTCTACCGGGCCACCGATGAACACACGGGCGAGGCTGTGTTGCTCAAGGAGGCACGCCCGCATATCGCGGCGGATCCGAACGGGAAGGATGTTCGAGATCGGTTGCGGCACGAGGCCGAGGTCCTCGAATGGCTTGGTCCAACAGGGATTACGCCCGCCTTGCGTGAGGTGGTCGAGGTTGCCGGGCATGTGTTTCTCGTCGAGGACCTCGTTCCCGGGGTGAACCTCCAGCGGTGGTCTGCTGTGGTCGCGCGGCGCAACGGGAGACAGGTTCCGGTGGGTGCGGTGTGGCAGCTGGCGCGCAGGCTCACCCGGTTGATCGACGCGGTGCACGAAAAGGGCTTCGTGCTACGCGATTTCACGCCGAGCAATGTCATGGTGCGGCCTGACGACGTTCCGGTGCTCGTCGATATGGAGTGCACGGTTCGGGCCGACCAGTGCGCATTCGTCGCGGGCACACCAGGTTTCGCCGCGCCGGAATATGTCGACCGGGTGGGTGAGGGCGCGCTCCCTGCGCCCGGTCCTGAGGTCGACTGCTTCGGCCTCGGTGCCACGTTGCTGTACGTCGCGGCAGGCATCAATCCGGTGCTCGCCGCGGATTCGCCTGCTGGACAGCGTGCTACCGGTGCGCGCATCGCGGCGATTGTCGAGGCGGCTGCGCCGTCGAGCCCCGCGCTGCATGCGCTGGCGCCACTCATCCGCGGTCTCACTGCCGATCTGCCGAACCGCTGGACGTTGCCCGAGGCCGCGGCTTTCTTGCGTACCGAACCGGTTGCGGCGCACGTTGTTCCAGGACCCGCATTGCCTGCCGACCAGATCGACCAGTTGGCCGACGACGGGCTGGCGTACCTGGTGCACACGATGGAGCCAAGAGCCAGGTACCTGTGGCCGCGTCCGCTCGCACTGCCGCCCGGCGATCCGTGCAACGTGCATGTGGGCGCGGCCGGTGTGCTCGTGGTCTTCGACCGTGCGGTGCGCAGCGGAAAAGACTGGGTGACACCGGCTTTGGCGACGACAGCGAGCTGGCTGGACGATCGGCTGACCAGGCAGAGCCGGATCCTGCCCGGGCTCTATTTCGGGCGCTCCGGCACCGCATGGGCGTTGCACGCCGCCGCCGAAACGCTCGGCGACGCCGTGCTGGCCGAGCGCGCGCTCGACTACGCATTGCGCATTCCGCTCGACTGGACCAACCCGGACATCTCCCACGGTCTGGCCGGAGCCGGTCTCGCGCAACTGCGTCTGTGGCACGCGAGCGGGGACAACCGGTTCGCCGAACGCACCTTGGCGTGCGCCGACCGACTTGTCCAGCTGACCAGCAACGCTGCCGCGCGGGTCGAGTGGTTGGCCGATCCGCGATTCCGCGACGAGCTCGCAGGCTCCGCCTCCTACGGCTTCGGCCACGGCGTCGCAGGAAACGCGGGTTTTCTGCTCGCTGCGGGCCGTGACCTGCAGCGGCCGGACTTGATCGACATCGCGATCGGTGGCGGGCACGCGCTCTGCGCCGTCGCCGAACGCGAGGGCGGCAGCGTGCGCTGGCCGACGGGGCCCGGCAAGACCGCGACCGCCGACGTGAACTTCTGGTGCAATGGCACCTCCGGTGTCGGCACTTTCCTCGTCCGGCTCTGGCAGGTCACCGGGGAGCCGCGCTTCCGCGAGCTCGCCGAAGGCGCGGCGCACTCGGTGTACCTGGACCGCTGGCGACTCGGGACGGGAGCCTGTCACGGCATCGCAGGCAACGCCGAGCTGCTGCTCGACCTCGCTGCGGCGACCGGGCAGCAACGCTATCGACGGTGGGCGGCGGAAATCGCCACCTGTCTGTACGTCCGAGCCACAGAGCGAGACGGCAAGTTGCTGGTCCCCGACGACAGCATGCGCGGAGTGTGCGCGAGTTATAACGTCGGGCTCGCCGGAATTCTGGACTTTTTGCTGCGTCTAGGACATGGAGGCGAGCGTTCGTGGCAGGTCGACAACGGCCGCTTGGCAATGGTCGACGATGACGAAAGAATAGAAGTCAACGCCTATCGGGAAGAGGCCCAGCATGGACACTGACATCCTGGAACTGCAGGAGTTGCCGGAAACCGAGGACCACCCGCTGGCGCCGCAGATGTGCTGCTGGCGTACCCAGCCCCGCAGTTTCGAGTGGGCCGACGACTACACCGCACCCACCGCTTAGCCGGTCCTCGCGTGCGGGACGTGCTCCCGTACGGACCGCCATGATCATCACCGAACGTCTCAGGTCGGTCCCGAACACCCCGTTCGGAGTACTCGTACTGGCAGACTTGGAGCGTGGATTCGCCAACAATGCGCGCTCGGGTCGATTCGGCGCCCGACCCTGCCCGCCCGCGCGGCGCCGGTGCTGGGGCGTTCCGCTGGTTCCGACGGCTGCTCGTCGGGTCGGTGTTGATGGGGTTGGTGCTGGTCGGTGGCACCGCCTTCCGGGTGTGGCAGGTGGCGCGGATCGACGATTACGCGACCGCCGACGCGATCGTCGTGCTGGGCGCCGCGCAATATTCCGGCACACCGTCCACCGTGTTCGAGGCGCGACTGGATCAGGCCTACAAGCTGTTTCGGCTCGGGGTGGCGCCGCGGGTGATCACGGTCGGCGGCAAGCAGGAGGGTGACCTGTACACCGAGGCGGCGTCCGGGAAGAACTATCTGCAGTCGCGCGGGGTGCCCGGCGACAAGATCCTGGCCGTCGAAACCGGCTCGGACACCTTGCGCAGCGTCGAGGCGGTGGCGAACGCGATGAAGGCACGCGACATGTCGGCTGCGGTGCTGGTCAGCGATCCATGGCATTCGCTGCGCACCCGGACGATGGCGCGGGACGAAGGCATCGACGCGTGGACCGCGCCGACCAGGACCGGGCCCGCGGTGTACACCCGTGAGTCGCAGGCACACGGAATTGCCAGGGAGACAGGCGCTTTGCTCTGGTATCAGCTCACCCATTTCGCGGCGGATTTCCGATACACGGCGGGACAGTAGTGGGCGACTACAGCGAGCTCGACTACGAACGTCTCGTCGTCGAGGGGGCGAAGACGGCCGGGCTCGGGCCGCCGCGCACCGAGTTCGAGACCGGGCATCGGACCGAGTTCGCGCGGGATCGGGCCAGGGTGCTGCACTCCGCGGCGCTGCGCAGACTTGCCGACAAGACGCAGGTGATGGGTCCGCGGGACGGGGACACGCCGCGGACGCGACTGACGCATTCGTTGGAGGTCGCTCAGATCGGGCGCAGTATCGCCGATGGGCTCGGGTGTGATGCGGACCTGGTGGATTTGGCCGGGCTCGCGCACGACATCGGGCATCCGCCGTATGGGCACAACGGGGAGCGGGCGCTCGACATATTCGCCGACGCGCACGGCGGATTCGAGGGCAATGCGCAGAATCTGCGGATTCTCATGCGTCTCGAACCGAAGGTGCTCGACGGCGACGGGGTGAGCGCCGGGCTCAACCTGACTCGGGCCGCACTCGACGCTACCCTCAAATATCCTTGGGGCAGAACGGGTTCCGGCACGAAGTTCGGTGCCTATGACATCGATACCGAGCTGCTCGACTGGGTGCGCAAGGATGCGCCGGAGCGGCGGCGGAGCCTGGAATGTCAGATCATGGACTGGTCCGACGATGTCGCGTACTCGGTGCACGACGTCGAGGACGGGGTGATCGCGGGGCGGATCGATCTGCGTGCGCTGGCCGATCCGGTCGAGCAGGACGCGCTGGGCAGCCTTGGGCGGCACAAGCATTACTCACTGTCGGCCGATGAGCTGGTTGCCGCGGCGCAGCGGTTGTCGGAGCTGCCGGTGGTCAAGGCGGTGGCTAGCTACGACGGGACGCTCGGCAGTTCTGTTGCGCTGAAAAGACTTACCAGTGAGCTGGTCGGTCGTTTCGCGACGGCCGCGATCGGCGCCACCCGCGATGTGGCGGGCGGTGCGCCACTGACCCGGTACGGTGCCGATCTCGAGGTGCCGCGCGTGGTGGCCGCGGAGGTGGCTGTGCTCAAAACCGTCGCGCTGCGATACGTCATGTCCGATCCCGATCACAAGCTTCGGCAGGCCGCGCAGCGTGACCGCATCCGTGCGGTGGCCGAGCGGCTGCTCGCCGATGCGCCGCACGGACTCGATCCGCTGCTGCTGCCGTGGTGGACGGCGGCCGCGGACGACACCGCGCGGGTGCGGGTGATCGTCGACCAGATCGCGTCGTACACCGAGAGCAGGCTCGAGCGGGTCGCTGCCGCGTTGGGGCACTGACATCGCGGGCTCGGTGTGACGTCGGTGACGCTCGACTCCGACTTCCGCGTGACCACGCCGCTCGCGGCCGAACCAAACGTGAAGAACGTCGGACCCGGCGGGTACGCTCACTGCCGTGGCCGGACGACTCCCAGATCGCGATATCGCGGCGATACGTGACCGCGTCCGAATCGAAGACATCGTGGGGGAGTACGTCGCGCTGAAGCGCGCGGGCGCCGACTCGATGAAAGGCCTGTGCCCGTTCCACGACGAGAAGTCGCCGTCGTTCCACGTGCGCCCCAATCACGGCCTCTACCACTGCTTCGGCTGCGGCGAAGGCGGTGACGTCTTCGCGTTCCTGCAGAAGATGGAGCATGTCGGGTTCGTCGAAGCGGTCGAGCAGATGGCCGATCGGATCGGCTACCAGATCAACTACGAAGGCGGCGGCACCTCGGTGCAGCGCGACCGCGGCACCCGCTCCAGGCTGGTCGCCGCCAACGCGGCTGCGCACGAGTACTACATGGCCCAGCTGCGCGAGCCGGAGGCCGAGACCGCGCGCAAGTACCTCACCGACCGCAATTTCGATGCCGCCGCGGCCCAGCATTTCGGCTGCGGGTACGCCCCCGCGGGCTGGGACACCCTGACCAAACATCTGCTGCGCAAGGGTTTCGAGTTCAAGGAGCTGGAGGCCGCCGGGCTGTCCAGACAGGGGCAGCGCGGCCCGATCGACCGGTTCCACCGTCGGCTGCTCTGGCCGATCCGCAACCTCGGCGGCGATGTCATCGGCTTCGGCGCGCGCAAGCTCTTCGACGACGACACCATGCCAGGCAAGTACGTCAATACGCCGGAAACGATCCTGTACAAGAAGTCCCAGGTGCTGTTCGGCCTCGACCTGGCCAAACGCGACATCGCCAAGGGACATCAGGCCGTCGTCGTCGAGGGCTACACCGACGTGATGGCCATGCACCTGGCGGGCGTGAAGACCGCCGTCGCCTCGTGCGGCACCGCCTTCGGCGAAGAGCATCTCGCGCTGCTGCGCAGGCTGCTGCTCGACGACAACTTCTGGCGCGGCGAGATCATCTACACCTTCGACGGTGACGCCGCGGGCCAGGCCGCCGCGCTGAAAGCCTTTGCAGGCGACCAGAAGCTGGCCGGGCAGACCTACATCGCGATCGCGCCGGACGGGCAGGACCCGTGCGAGCTACGCCAGCATTCCGGTGACGGCGCCGTCCGCGACCTGGTCGCGCGGCGAACCCCACTGTACGAGTTCGTGATTCGCGGCCTGCTCGCCGACCACAACCTGGACACCGCCGAGGGGCAGGTCGAGTCGCTGCGCCGGGCGATCCCGGTGGTCGCGCAGATCAAGGACAACGCGCTGCGCAAGGCCTACGCGACGAAGCTGGCCGGGTGGGTCGGCTGGGACGATATCCAGACCGTGGTGCGCCGGGTCGGCGAGGAGGCCAAGCGCAATCGCATGGGCGGTGGCGCCGCTACCCGCGGTGCCGGCGGGCGACAAGCTGCCCCGGAAAGCGATGTGGTCGCCGAACATCCTGCGGCGCGGCCGAATCCGAACGATCCGACCCTGCTGCCGCAGCGGCAGTTGCTTGTTGCGGCGCTGCAATATCCGGCGATGGCAGGGTCGGTCTTCGACTCGCTGGAGGCCGACGCGTTCACGCACCCCGCCTTCGCGGCCGTCCGGCAGCTGATCGCCGAGGTCGGTGGCACGGCCGCCGGGCTCGGCGGCGCCGAATGGGTCAACGCCGTCGCCGATCGCACCGACGACCTGACCATGCGCGCGCTGCTCTCCGAGCTGGCGAATGAGCCGCTGCCGGTGAAGACCGAAGCCGGTCTTCCGCGTTTCGTCGCAGGCGTGCTTGCCCGCACCCAGGAGGCGTGGGTTGGCCGCCAGATCGCCGAGCTGAAGTCGAAGCTGCAGCGGGTGTCGTCCACGGAGGAGCCCGAGGCGTACATGGCGTTGTTCGGGGATCTGGTCGCCCTGGAGCAGTACCGCAAGAGTCTGCTCACCCAGGCGATGGGTAACTCGGACGACTTCGCCACCGGCGCTTAAGAACTCAGCTTCTCGGGGGCGAACGAACTCAGCCCGACGGCTTGATAGCGCTCGACCAGTTTTGCGTATCGGCGTCGATTGCGGACCAGGGGAGTGTCGGTGACGACGGGTGGAAGCAGTCGGTAGGTCAGCCCGAGAACCTTTGTCAGCACCGCGAATTCGAGGTCGTGGCGGGCGGTCCAGCGCATGCCGGTGAGGGTGCGGACGCCAGGATGCATGATGCCGAAGCCGAGGACGGCGGCGACATGCCCGGCGACCGGGGCGGCCAGCTCCCATGCGGGTGCGGCGACGCGTGGCAGGAAGTCGGGTCGCGGTGGGCGCCGGAGCAGGCCGACGACATTCTCGAGAGTGACATTGGATTCCAGCTTTTCGCTGACCATGCGGTCGTAGTACGCGCACAGCTCTGGGTAGCTTTCCACGAGCCGGGATCGGCCGGGCAGTTGTAGTTGCTCCACCAGCTCGCGGTAGTAATCCCAGGCTGCCTGGTGGTCCGGTTCGCTGAGCCGCTCGCCGATCAGGGCCTCGTATCCGCGCAGATGCATGAAGAACGTGCTGATCATGATCCAGTTCCACGACTGTGGATTCAGTGCGCTGTACCGAACTCCGTTGTAGCCAACGCCTTTCACGTCGCGATGGAGTCGCTTGAGTCGGTCCATTTCCGCGCGCCGGTCGGCCTCGTCACCGGCGAACGCGAGCTGTTCGGAGGCGGCCGATCGGATTGCCCGGCCGAACGCCTCGGCTTTGCGGAAACGACCGGTGTCCTCCAGTGCCGCGGATACTTCCGGCAACATGGTCTGATCGAACAGCGCGCCCGCAAACAAAGCGACGAACACCGAACCGCTGAATCGCTCGAACCGCTCGAGTACCGGGTTGAGCGTGGTGCGATCTGCTGCTGGCAAGACCGACGTCGACTGGTGGCGCACAGGGCAAGTCATCGGTGAACTCCTTTGTTCCGACGCCGGATCGCGTCGCACCCGAACATCTGGTGCCCTGGTGCACCAGATATTCTGGTGTCAGACTGCACCACAATTGCGCACCGGTCAAGAGGTTCTGGGGGAGAATGCGGGAGATGGAATCACGGAGTTACGGCGGTGAGACCGCGGAACAACGCCGGACCCGGCGCCGGGCGGCGTTGGTCGAGGCTGCGTTGGACCTGTTCGCCGAAGGTGGGCTGAATCAGGTCACCAAGCGGGCGGTGTGTGCGCGCGCCCGGCTCAACGATCGGTACTTCTACGAACACTTCGCCGACCGTGACGCGTTGCTGGCGGCGGTTGCGCAGGACATGACCGCGCAGGGACTGCAGGTCGTGGTCAGTGCGACGCTGGAAGCGCCGCGGGATATCCGATCGCAGGTGCATGCGGCGGCCGAGGCGTCGCTGGGGTTCGTGATCGCCGATCCGCGGCGCGGTCAGATGGTGTTGGCGGCCAGGGCTAGCGCGGTCGTCGACGAACTGCGTTTGGCGAGTATCCGGATGATCGCCAAGGCGATGGTCGCGATGAATCGGGAACTGGCAGGTGATGCAGCGCCGAACGAGCTCGACAGTGAGCTTGCTGCCTTCGCCATCGTGAGCGGCGTGCTGGAGTTGGTCGCCGCCTGGCTGCGTGGGGAGTTCGACACCAGTCGGGAGCACCTGACGGATGTCATCGCGACCATGATGCTCGGCGCTGCCGAGATCTCTACCGCGCTACCTGCGTCCGAGCAGTAGGCGCGGAATCCGTTAGTAGAGCGGCGGTCGTCCGCAGCTCTGTTTCGGCAGTCCACGGTGATCGGTGGGCTGCCCGATCAAGTGATGATTCGGCGACAGGTAGGTCGGCGACGGAAGTTGTCTATCCGTCGAGATGCTCAGCGGCGCAACTGATCCTGCGGGACGAGGACGGTGGTGCGCTCGTCGAGCGGCTCCATCGGCTCCAGTTTCGGGCGGGTGCTGAGTTTGTCCGACAGCCGTTGCCTGCCGACCAGCACCAGCTTGCGGGTCACCGGGCTTTCCGTCAGCGCACGGGTCGCCGCACTGATCTGTTCGTAGCGCGCGCGCCCGGCCTTGCTGCCGAGTACGTATCCGGCCGCCACGCCGATGATCAACCGCAGCATCTCGATGTGCTCCTCCCAGTTGCCTGTTCGCGCCCACTATCCTGCCCGACGTCCGGTAGGCCTGTCGATCCGGAGGGGGTCGGTCTCATCGGACGGCGGATTGTGCGCTGGAAGTGGACGGTTGGGCAGGTCTCGACTGCGCCAGTTGAGCATTCAACCGGTGCGGTCGGGAACGGCATTGCGGTCAGCGAGATCCGCACATCGGACTGAGCACTGGCGGCTCACACGGTCGGTGACGTCGTCTGCGTCGATCCGAGTACCGGCGCGCCCGGGTGGTGAGCGTGGTCGTCCGCGTCGATCCGACCACCGGCGCAGTCGACCAGCAGCGCGCCGTGCAGCTAGGCCGCTGCCGAGCTATAGCGGCCGATGCGGCGGCTCGGTGGACAAAGTGGGAACTGGGGGCGGAGGTCTCTCGCGAAATGCTGCCACCAGTTCCCACTTTGCGCACAGGACCGAGCTCGCTGCGAATCGTGCCGTACCGGCCTCTTCGAAAGCACCCCTGCGCTGCTGCGGGTGCCCTGCACGCCTGGTTCAGGAGGCGCGGAGTTCTTCCTGCCGGGCCCGATGCTCGTCGCACAGCAGGTGTCGGAGGCTGCGGCGGATATGGGCCGGATCCAGTCGTTGTGCGAAGGTCAGATTCTCGTTGCGCCAGCAATCGCCGCATGCGAATTCCGTCATGACGGCCTCCTCGTTCCATTTGCTCAGCGGGGTAGCTGAGGACTTCCCAATTCGCCTGGCGCTCAGCACAATGTGTTCATACCCTCGCCGGATGGTTGCCGTACCGTTACCGCCGCCAACAGGCTGCCGAGTGCCACTTTCATGAACCTCTCATCCTGAACGTCGATCGTTGCGGTCATGCTGCATGGGACGACCTTTCGAGTAAACATCGCGCGGGACACTTGCCTCGTATCGCTGGCCGCGGTGCTCGGCGTACTACTGGTCGCCAACCCCGTCCTTCCGGACCTCGGCGGCGTCAGCCAGCTCGTCTGCAGCTTCCTGCCCTGGCTGCTGGTCCCCACCCTGCTCCTCGCCGCCCTCGCCCTCGCTGTGCGCTCCGTTGTCGGCGTGGCCGCCGTCTGCGCCCCGCTCGTCGCCTGGTCCATCCTGTTCGTCCCCCAACTCATCGACCACCCCCATGCCTACGCAACCGGCACCGAACTCCAAGTCACCACAATGAATCTCGGAGCCAACGGTACGGCAGACGAATTAACCGACGCCGCAATAGTTTCCGTCCAAGAACTCACCGGCCGCAACCGCGCCGCCGTCGCAGCTGCTCTCGACCCCCAGCACCCCTACACCGCCACCGTCGGCACCGTTGGCCTGTGGAGTCGCTTCCCCCTCACCAACATCCAACCCCTCGACCTCGGCCAAGGCTGGCCCCGAGCCCTCCGCGCCCAAGCCGACACCCCCTTCGGCGACATCACCATCTACGCCGCCCACCTGGGATCCACCCGCCTCGGCGAAACCGCCTCCCGCAACCGCACCCTCCGCACCCTCACCGACCTGGTCACCCAAGACCACTCACCCCGCCTCCTGATCCTCGGCGACCTCAACACCGCCTCAACCGACCCCCACCTCACCCCTCTGACCGTCCACCTCCAAGAAGCCCGCACCGGCCTAGCCTTCACCTGGCCCGCCCTCTTCCCCCTGACCCGACCAGACCACATCCTCACCCGAGGCTTCACCACCCGCACCGCCACCGTCCTCCCCACCCACGGCAGCGACCACCGAGCCCCCACCGCCACCCTCACCCCACATGTCAGCAGGTAGCGACGCGATTTGGGCCGTCGCCCGCCCATACGCTAGAGTTTCTCCTCGGCCCGCCCAATACGGACAGGCCAAGATAGTCCCCTATAGCTCAATTGGCAGAGCAGCCGACTGTTAATCGGCAGGTTTCTGGTTCGAGTCCAGATGGGGGAGCCTGAAACGACCCCTGACCAGGGCTTCATTGGAACTGGTCGGGGGTCGAATTCGTTTCCAGACCCCGAAACGCTCCACTAACGCTCCCAAAAGTCGGAACTCGTCCTTGCGCGTCTCAACAAGGCCGACCAGGCAGCGTCCGCCCGCTACGCCCGCAGAACCCATCCTTGCGCGATGTCTCCCAAGTTCCACCACGAAACATGTTGCTTGTCTTGTGATTCCAGCTCCCATCCTTCCGCGAGCCGGTCGAAGAAGGTGTTATCGCCAGTCTTCCCGCCCTTCGGTTCGCCGATGAAGATCAAGCGATTCCCACCCCGCCGCTCGAACTCCTCGAGAGCCGTTGATGCCATCGGGTCACCCCACCCTGGTGGCCAGCACAGGAATAGCACTGATTCGCCGTCGAGCTCTGCGTCGAAGTCCGCCGAGCCTCCGACCGGATGCCACACATCCAGTTGGCCAGCCGCACCAGGAAACGACACATTCGCGGTGCTGTCCGGTGGCTCTACGTCGAACGCGGCGACATCCACACCTCGGGCGGCGAGCTGCGCGGCCCAGTAGCCACGTCCAGCGCCAAGCTCAAGCACCTTCTTGCCTTCGCTGAACTGTGCAATCCACTCGATGGTTTCCGGCGACGGCACTGCGTAGGCGTACGCAGCCTGCAAGATCGTCTGCGCGAACCCCAAACGGGCACTGCCCTTCTGCCTGCCGCCATTCACCACCCGCCGTCCGGCATCCTCTGCAACAGACGGCGCGACGATGTCCCAGTACGGGTTACTGGACTCCGAGACACCACCCGTCATGTAGTGCACGAGCCTGAGGTCGAATGCCGCATCGGCGTTCGGATCGTCTGTCCCCGGGAGCATCGGGGTCGTATCCAAGTACTCCGCGACTTTCGGATACTCCTGCCGCAGCCGCTGCTCGTCGTCCAGCAGTGCTGCCAGTTCCGTACGTCGCTCAGTCGTCAGCGAGAGCCCAGTCATGTACTCGATTCTCGCTGTCACACACCACTTCCACATGTGGTTGCCGCGCGGGCGCTCACAACTGCCACTCCAGGACACTCCTGGTCGCTTTCGGCATATCCGAGGAAGTGTGGGCACGACGTGAGCCCGTACCCGACCTACCTCCGCAGCCCGAGCGCGAATCGTCCAGCACCTCACGGGGGTGACTGGCTGTGGTCACCAACGGGATTCGCGCAGTCGACCTGATCTGGCCGGAACTGCCCGATATGGCCCTGGTGTTCAGCTGGTTCACCGCCGCTCTGCGCGTCTGGCTTAGGTGAACTTACATCCCATTTCGATACTGGGGACGCCACGTCCGGGATCGAGTTTGGTATTCCCCGTCCGGCTGAAGCCGTGCCGGCCTGCCAGGTCCTGCATGAAAGTGTTGTCTTCCCGGGTCCACAGCACTGCCTCGGAATGGCCGTTGTCGCGTAGCCAGTGCAGTTGGGCGTGCATCAACTGATCACTGACCCCGGTACCGCGGGCTTCGGGCGCGACCCAGATGGTGCCGAGTTGGAGGACTCCGGGCCGGTCCTTCGTTGGCCAAGTACCGATCTGACCAATTGGTTTACCGTCGTGCATCGCGACGAATGTGCTCGAAAAAGTATTTCCGATTTCGTTGCGCCAGTACCGCTCGGGGTGGGCTTGTGCCTCTTGGTAGGTCATCCGGTACGCCCACGGGGTGTCTTCGATCGACCGAAGTGCCAGTTCCCTGTCCAGGCGCCAGTCGTCCTCGCTCAACTGTCGCACACCGACCTGGCTTATGCGTTCGCGGCGTGCGCCGTAATCTGCGGTCGCCGAGGCAGATTCGACCAACGGCTCCGGGCGGGTCGAGATGTCGGAAGCGTGAGCAGCAGCATGATGACCGAATGCGTCTTTGCCGGTAAGGTCCTGGCTTTCGAAGGTGTCGGCTATCTCATTCAATCCGGCCGCGGTCTGGTGCGGCGGTTGCCGCCCGGCGAGCGCGACCTTGTCGACGAATCTCTTTGCCGCCTGGACCAGCTCGCCGAGCGCGTCAGACCACCCCGACAACCGCACACCACCTGTATCTCCGACGCTGGAACCAACGCAACCTTGCAGATTTTCTCACGCTGCCTCGTCGTCGCCGGGAGTGTATGTCCCCGATTTCGGACAAGATGCGTTGGAATCGCTCGGCCATCCTGGAAACCGTTGCGACGCCGGACACGTTCGTCATCCGTCATGTCCACTACGACGCTGCTATGCACGCGCCGGTTCTAGCGTCACCCGCTAACACTGGCGGACAAGACCCCGCCTCCTCATTGCCGAAGTATCTCGCTCCACTCGGCCGCATCAAGGACCACCTTCGGTGTCCGCTACGCGGTGGCTCCGCCATCCTTGACCCGACCTCCCTCCGCTGAGCCTGGCAAGTATGAGGAGGACGGGGGAGAGTAGTTGCCGGGATTGCGATCTATTCAGCTGAGAAATCGCACTGGCTCCAGAAACGCTCCACTAAGTGACTCATCGTGGCAGTTGTGCGGCATTGTCTCGGGTTGTCCAAGAGTGTCCGTAATGTGGGTAATGCCCTGGGGGAAAACGACTTTCGCGTAGTCATGGACTGCTTCGGGTTGTCTGTGGTAGCCCGTTGTTCTGCTAGTCGGCAGGTTTCTGGTTCGAGTCCAGATGGGGGAGCCGAAACGGCCCCTGACCAGCGCTTGTGCATCATGGTCGGGGGCCGAATTCGTATCAGGAGACCGTTACATCAGCTGTCGCCGATGCGGCAGCCAACTCGCACCCAACGCTGCCGTTGGCGTGCCGGGGCCCGCCGACGGCAATTTCGATCCCACACTCAGCTGGCCGATCACGCTGGCCTCGGCCGTCCTGATCGAACAGGTCGCGTACGACTGCACCCTGGCCTTCGGCGCGAAACTGCGCATCCAGAACATCGCTGCGACCGTGAAGCAATATTTGATCGGCACCCACTCATGGCATCAGCGCACGTCCGAGATGGATCCGGAGTGGGCTGAATTGATGTCCATCGTTTCCGGGGTGTGCATGGCCTGAATTAACCCACTTCGCCGCGATTACCGTTTTCGTCGGCGCGCTCATCTCGCGTAGTCGGTAAACGCTGTCAGGACGACGTGTAGGCGTGTTTCAAGGCGCGCGGTGCCGGTGATCGTCGGACGTCGCTGTTCGAGGAATGGCATGCAGCGATCACAGCGACCGCCACCGATCTTGTGGATCACGCCCGGAAGTCTGTAGTGAATGCGTGGTGCGAACCGAGTGGCCGCGCGGCGCGGATCATCTGCCGATATCGACCACCACTTTGCCGAGGGCGCGGCCCGTACCGACGTAGGCGAGCGCTGTCGCGGTCTCATCGAGGGGGAAGCTGCGGTCGATGTGGATATTGATCCGTCCTTCGACACACGACTCCGCGAGGGGTGTGAAGTGCTCGGGCCCTTCCTTCACTGCGAGGACTCCGAGAGAACGCCCGGTCACCAATCCGGCGAGCACGCCGACCGTCGTCATCCGCAGCAACGCGCTTGTGGTGCCGCCGACGCAGCGGTATCGGCCGCCACGCGCGACCGACCTGCGATAGGCGAAGACCGACCGGTGGGCGACGAGGTCGAGCACTCGGTCGTATGGTCCGGTTCGGGTGAAGTTCTCGACGCGATAGTCGATGACCTCGTCGGCGCCGAGGGTGCGCATGAACGCCAGCTTGTCGGCATTGTCGACCGCGGTCACGTGTGCCCCGGCGTTCTTGGCCAACTGGATTGCGAAGGCACCGGACCCGCCGCCCGCTCCGTTGATCAACACCGACATACCGGCTGTGATGTCGGCGGTGCCCTGCAGTGCGATCGCTCCCGCCTGGGGTAGGGTCGACGCCTCGGCGAAGCTCAGTGACGCCGGTTTGTGGGCGAGCGCTGATTCAGGGACCACGGCATATTCCGCGAATCCGCCCTTGAGCATGAGGTTGTCGCCGTAGACATCGTCGCCGGGCGCGAACAGGGTGACCTCGGAGCCGACGGCCTCGACTCGTCCGGCGATATCGGATCCGAGAACCGGGCGACCGGGTGCCCGGAGCCCGCCGATGCGCGAGTACAGCGGCGTCCCCCGCAGCGTCTCCCAGTCGGAGAGGTTGATCGACGTCGCGTGCACCTGGACCAGCACCTGTTTCGGCGCTGGCGAAGGCGTTGGGATATCCGCGATCGACAGCACCTCGGGGCCGCCGTAACGGTCATACACGATGGCCCTCATGTGATTCCGGCACAGCGGATCGAGCGACAGCCTGACACGCGGCAAAGCCTAGTCGGCGGGCCGCTTCCCGACCGGCGAACTGCACGTCGGCATTCCGCGCGAGCGAGATTCCGTGCGACATAGCGCATCTCGTATCCGCAGCCCAGCGATTGCCTCGAGAAGCCGGCGCAACGCTACT
Organism: Nocardia sp. NPDC049149; assembly: GCF_043197455.1. NCBI lineage: Bacteria > Bacillati > Actinomycetota > Actinomycetes > Mycobacteriales > Nocardiaceae > Nocardia > Nocardia sp. NPDC049149. The sequence continues at coordinate 256,805 of NZ_JBICTD010000003.1, read as the reverse complement.
CAATCTCTCCAACCTCCGATGCCAACCACGACGTTCAGTACTGCCGACCTCGCCATAGTTCGATGTCGTATGCACGACTCCGGTCTGCGAACGCGCGCAACTGCTGCGACCCGCGTGTTCCTGGCGGTTTGGTGGCCGGTCACTGATTCCGTAGGTACCAACGGCTTCTGAAGCCACCGCCCAACATCGCGGAGGCTCCAGTCCACTGACGGTCTGGCGCCCGACTCGCGGCGGACCTGACGCATCTCGTTTCAGATGTCGCGGTAGTTGGCTGCGGCGTCATCGATGGTGCGCAGGATCTGCTCGACGGGTACCGGTCTGTGCCGGTCGGAGTATTCTGCGGCTTGGTTCGGTAGTAAGACGAGCCGATCGACACCGAGTTCCATGTACTGCGTGACGATTTCGCGGTGCAGCGGACCGGCCGGGGTCACCGTGATCTCCAACCGCCCCAGCTCGGCCGGGCGCTGGTACTTCCGGTGCGCGAGCTCCAGGTTCTGCAGGTGCAGGCGGGTTTGCTCCAGGTCGAGGCCGAAGCCGTACCAGCCGTTGGCCATGGTGACGGCTCGGCGGTCGGCGATCGGTCCGCCCGCGCCGACGACTATCGGTGGGCCCGGTTGTTGCACTGGTCTCGGGTACGCATTGATTCCCGAGAAACTGACGTATGGGCCGTGGTAGGCGGGCTGGGGCATGCTCCACAGCGCGCGCATGGCGCCGATGTAGTCATCGGTGCGCGCCGCCCGTTCGGACCTGGCCACGCCGATGGAGTCGAATTCGGCATGGACGTAGCCCGAGCCGACGCCGACGATCAGCCTGCCTGCCGCCACTCGGTCGAGGCTGGCCAATTCCTTTGCCAGCACTACCGGGTTGCGCAGCGGCAGGATAATGATGCCGCTGGCTATTCGCACCGTACTCGTCTGTGCGGCAACAAGAGTCAACCCCACCACGGTATCCAGCAACGGCAGCGTCGGAGCCAGCCTGAATCCCGCTGGGGCAGGGTCAGGCAGGACGATATGCTCTCCGCTCCACAGGGATTCGAACCCCGCCGCCTCGGCGTGTTGCGCCACCCGCACGGCTGTCAGCGGGTCGGCACATGCTCCGTAATTTATGGCAAACAGTCCAAGCTGCACGGCCGCCGTCACCTACTCGTCTCGTCACGATGCACGGAGCAAATGTAGGTCCGATCCAGACATGCAACCAGCGAAAGTCTGGCATATCTGATATCACTAACTCGCATGTCTGATTTCACGGTCCCCGGCTTGCTCGTGGTCCGCGAGGCGGTCCGCACCGGCTCGTTCTCCGCGGTAGCGGAGAGGTTGGGCTATACGCAGTCGGCGATCTCACGCCAGGTTTCGCTGATGGAACAGGCCGCCGGTCGGCAACTGTTCGAGCGCCATGCCCGTGGGGTGCGGCCGACCGACGCGGGCCTGACCGTGGCGAGGCATGCCGAAACGGTGCTCGAAGCCTTGGAGAAGATGCAGGGTGAACTGCGCGACCTCAGCTCGCAGGTGCCGGCTCGCGTCCGGCTCGGGGCCTTCTCGACCGCAACGGCCGCGCTGGTTCCACGCGCCATTGCGATTGCGCAACAACATAATCCGCTACTCGTTGCGCAACTCCGCGAGGGCACGAGCCCCCAGCTGCTGACCGCGTTGCTGCGCCGCCGCATCGACCTGGCCGTGCTTTCCGGAGAATTCGACGTTCCCGATGGTGTCGAGGTGACTGCGCTGGTGCACGACGCGCTGTACGTTGCCGTGCACCGGGGGCATCGACTGGCACGTCACGCGAGCACACCGATCTCGGCGCTGCGTGACGAACCGTGGATTGTCGGCAGCGAAGAAAGGCATACCCCGTTGCTCGGTGCTTGGCACAGCGCCGCTTGGCAGCCGGTTGTCGCCCACGTCGCCCGTGATTGGGTTACCAAGTGGGGACTGGTCGCTGCCGGGTTGGGTGTCACCCTGGTTCCAGGGTTGGCCATTTCCGCGCTGCCTGCCACCGTCTCGGTGGTCGGCATCGATGACCCCGCGGCAACGCGCCGTACTGTCCTGGCTCATTGTCCCAGTGAGGATGCCGGCCTTCGTCTGGTTCGCGAAGCGCTGCTCGACGCAAGTGCGCAGTTGAATGTCGAACTGCGGGAGCGTCTGAAGTCTTGACGCGGACTATCGGTGCAGCGCGGCGAGGATCACCGCATCGTGGACCACGGCCGCACCCGCGATCCCGGTATGTGGGATACCAGGGAGGTTTCGTGCCGAGGGGGCACTGGTGGCGGGGGCTTCTCGGGCGATGCCGCCACCAGTGCCCGGTGATCACTCGACCAACTCCAGAACTTGCTGATGATGTGCCGACCGAGCTGCTGATGGACGATTCGGTTGGTCGTCCACGAGCGAAAGTGTGGTGGTGGTATAGGAATTGCCTATGGGGGCTGCTGAATTCTGGTCTTTGATTGTCGTTCTCGTGCGGACATACCGTGAAACAGCTCGACGAGGTACTCATCGCGATTTCCGAAGTTTCGCGTTGGGGCATCCGTATTTGCGTCGAGCCGACATACGCAATCGAGAGGACTGGTGGCATGACCACGATCGAGAACGTTTCAGGGACAAGAGAACTCGTGGGGAAGCGGGCCCTGGTGACGGGTGGTACTCGCGGGATCGGGGCGGCCGTCGTGCGTCAACTTCTGGGCGCGGGCGCTGAGGTGCTCACGACCGCCCGGTCCGCGACGAGCATCGCACCGGAAGGGTCCACCTTCGTGGCGGCTGACGTGCGGACGCGGGCCGGGGCGGAGGCGTTGGCTGCGGCCACGCAGGAGGTGCTCGGTGGGGTGGACATCCTGGTCCACAACGCGGGTGGGGCCGGTCCGTACCAGGGCGCGCTGGCGATCCCGGATGAGGCGTGGCAGGACGCGCTGGAGCTGAACTTCTTGGCATCGGTGCGACTGGACTCGTTGCTGGCACCGGCGATGCGTGAACGGCGCTCGGGGGCGATCGTGCATATCTCTTCGGCCGCAGTCCCCACCGTCGCACCGCCGTTCCTGCACTACACGACGGCGAAAGCGGCGCTTGAGAACTACAGCCGGGGATTGGCTGCGGAGTTGGCGCCGTTCGGAATTCGGGTCAACACGGTGTCTCCTGGTCGGACCACCACCCCTGGCGGTGCAGCGACGCGGGAGCAGTGGGCACGCCTGGAGGCAGGGCCTGGCCAGGACAACACCACCCCGCCGCTGGGGCGAGATGGTCAGCCCGATGACATCGCCAACGCGGTGTTGTTCCTCGTATCTCACCAGGCGAGCTGGCTGACCGGAAGCAGTCTCGTCGTCGACGGCGGCGAATTCCCCAGAGGCTGAAGAAGATTCGATAGGAAAGCAGGAACCCGGCATGGGTACGTACCACGGCAAGAATGTAGTAATCACGGGTGGCGGCAACGGCATCGGGTTCGCGCTGGCGGAACTGCTGGTGAAAGGTGGAGCGCGCGTGGTGATCACCGGTCGTTCGCAAACCACACTCGACTCGGCACGGGAGCGGCTGGGCGAGAACGCGATTGCCGTCCGAGGCGATGTCACCGAACTGTCGGATCTGGAGGCTCTGGCCGACCGGGTGCAGGCCGAACTCGGCACGATCGACGCTCTTTTCGTGAACGCAGGCATTGCCACCCTCACCCCCTTCGAATCAACGACCGAGCAGATGTTCGACGAACTGTTCGCGATCAACGTCAAGGGCGCCTTCTTCACTGTGCAGAAACTCGCCCCGCTGCTCAGCAGCGGAGCGGGTGTCGTCCTCACCACCTCGAACGCGAACGTCATGGGCCTGCCGGAGACCAGCGTCTACGCGGCCGGTAAGGCGGCGCTACGGTCGATGGCCCGCAGCCTCTCTCGCGAACTGCTTCCGCGCGGAATTCGTGTCAACGCGATCAGCCCCGGCCCCGTCGATACGGGAATTCTGGAGAATACGATGACCGCAGCGGCCGCCGAACAATTCAAAGCCGAGCGGGTCGCGGACAATCCGATGCGTCGTTTCGGCAGCCCGGACGAAATCGCCAGAGCGGCAGCGTTTCTCGCTTTCGATGCGACTTACGCGGCAGGCACCGAGTTCGTCGTGGACGGAGGTGTCACCCAGCTCTGAGCCGGTTCGTGCCAGTTCTCCGCACGCAGGAGTTCTAGCAGGGTCGTCTCCGCCGGACCCGCTTCCTGCCGGACCACGGCAACGACGGGCTGGGACACGACCGGGCTGGCCGGGCGAGCGAGATGCTCGTAACCGTGGGGCACTGCGGAGGCAGGGACGAGCGTCACTCCCAGTCCATGGGCGGCCCAACGCACGGCTGTACTCGTTTGGGAGACACGGGCGGCCGTGGTCGGGGTCAACTCGTTGTCGCGCAGCACGCCCGTCAGCACGCCGTCGAGGGCGCTGTCGCGATCGAACCGCACCCATGATTCCCCCTCCAGCTCAGCCAGCTCGACCCGGTCCGCGGCGAGCAGCCGGTGCCCGGCGCCCAGCACCACGACGAACTCTTCGTAGCCGAGGTGGTGGGCGCCGGCAGGACCACGCTCGCACGCCGCCATCAACGCGAGATCCAGGACGCCCTGGCGACACAACCGCTCCAGCTCAGCGGAACTCGGCTCCTCGAAGACGGTGACCTCCAGGCGAGGGAAGCGGCGGCGCAGCGTGTTCAGCACGCCGGGCAGCTGCCGGGTGCCGAAGCCCATCTGGGCCGCGACCACCAACTCACCAACCAGTTCGTCGGCACCGGCCCGCGCCGTCGCCCGTGCCCGCCGCGACGCGCTCACCGCCACCTGCGCTTCCCGCAGGAACGCACGACCTACCACGGTCGGCACCAGTCCGGTCGGTGTGCGAGCGAACAGTGTCACGCCGAGTTCCCGCTCCAGGTTGCGGATCTGCTGGGACATCGAGGGTTGAGCGACGTGCAGCAGTTCCGCCGCCGCGGTGACCGAACCGGCCTCGGCGATGGCCAGGGCGTATTCGAACTGACGAAGACTCATCGGCGGCCTTTCCAGGCGGACCACCGCCCAGTCCATTGTGATCGCTGTGACAACAAGCGCTACAACGCCGAAGGCACCGCGTTTACTCCGCGGTCTGCCCGCAGTTGGTCAACGTTGCCCGGTGATGGCCGCGTGTAGTTCGGCGGCCGTCGCGATCAGCTCGTCGACGGTGTTCGTGCTGGTCTGGAGGTCGAACATCACCTCGTGTGCGCCTGCCGTTTCGAGGTCGTGTGCGTACCCGGCGAGCTGGGTGACGGAGCCGCGGCGCGGAACCAGTTTGGGGTCGACGTCGTCGGTTTCGACGGCGGGGTTGATGCGGACGACCAGGCGGAGGGCTGACGGGTCGCGGTCGTTCTTCTCAGCGGTTCGCTCGATGGTGGCCCACATTCCGGTGAGTACAGGAATGGGGAGCGGGCCCGCCAGCCAGCCGTCGGCTCGGCGCCCGACCCGCTCCAAGGTCGCCGGAGCGTGGCCGCCGAGCAGGATCGGCGGCCGCGGTGTCTGCCGCGGTTTCAGGTCGATACGTGCGTGCGGGACCGTCCACCGTTCGCCGACATACTCGACAGGTCCTGGGGCCCATGCTGTTTCGAGAACATCCAAGGTCTCTTCGAGTCGCGCACCTCGCTTGGGCCACGGGACGCCGAGCGCCTCGTATTCGTCGGGCGACCAACCGAGTCCGATCCCCACGTCGAGCCGGCCCGCACTCACCTGATCCAGCGAGGCCACCGTCCTGGCCAGCAACATCGGCGGCTGCCACAGGGCATTGAGTGTGTTGGTGCCCAACCGAACCCGGTCGGTGACTCCGGCGGCGACGGTCAGCACGGTGAGCGGATCGAGGAAATGAGCGAACCCCGGCGGTATTTGACCGCCCGGATATTGCCCCCGTGGCTCACTGGCGACCAGCAGTCGGTCACCGACCCACAAGCTGTCGAATCCACTCGCTTCGGCGAACTTCGACACCGCCACAATCGCCGCCGGGTCGGCGAAACCTCCATACTGCGGGAGAGCAAGACCAATACGCATCCCTCGAGGTTAAACCAGCAATTCAACCCGCTCGATTCGCCGCTGATTGCTTGATGATTCCCTGATGACCCACAGATGATCCGTCAACAGACGTCACCAAAGGTGCCTCCGACGTACTGGTCGACAATGGAGTAGTGACGAAACCTCCGCAGTTCATCGATGGTGCCCGGGTGCTATGCGCAGCGGACGTCCGTGGAGTCGTGCCGACAGGGTCGGCGCGGCATACGGTCAGTGGACAAGTCGTCGAGCATTTCATCGGTCTGGCGATTGCGCAGTACGACTCCGATCCTGGTGTCCACCTGTTCTACTGCGATCCGGGGTGGAACTGCGTAACCGACACTTGGCACGCCGATGTTGCTGCCGCTGTCGAACAGGTGAGATTCGAGTTCGGCCCAGTCGAATTCGTTACCGAGACAACGCCGCTGACATAAGTCGAGGCGTGGCAGGGACGGTGGCAGTGGGCTGGAGTCTGACGGGTTGGTGGCAGGGGGTGTACAGGGGGGAGGGGAGGTCTTAGATTCGGGGGACCGTGGGGACGGTGCTGGGAGTGTGCCGTTTCTGAGGGTCCATTAATCGTATGGGGGAGGATTTATGGCCGGGCCTGTGGTGTTTTTCGGGGGATCTGTTGTGACGGGGGAGGATTCGGCGGGGATCGTCGAGGCTGTGCTTGTTACTGGTGGGCGGGTTGCTGGGGTGGGGAGTGAGGTGGAGGTTCGGCGGCGGGCGCGGGATGTCGGTGCGGCCGAGGTGGATTTGGGTGGGGCTACGTTGGTGCCGGGGTTCATCGATGCGCATCATCATTTTTTGTTCGGGGCGTTGGATCGGCGTAGTCCTGATCTGCATCGTGTTCCGGCGGGGGCGGGGGTTGCGGACATAGTGGGGCTGATCGAGCAGCATGTGGCGAGAACGCCTGGGGCGGGGTGGGTTCGGCTGTTCGGATATTCGCCTGCTGATTTGCGGGAGCATCGCCATCCGACTCGGGAAGAGCTGGATCGGGTGTGTCCGGATCGGCCGTTGCTTGTTATCGCGTTGGGGATGCATTCGGGGGCGCTCAATAGTGCGGGGTTCGATGCGATGGGATGGCTGCCGCCGAAGACGGTGCCGGATGGGGGACGGATTCCGTTTGGCCGCAATGGATTACCTCGGGGTGAGGTGATCGAGTCGGCGTTGTATCTGGCGGAAGCCGCGTCGCGGGGGTCGTTGATCGCGAATGGGGGTGATGCGTGGCTTGTCGAAGCTCGGGCGCATGGGCGGGATTTGGCGGCAGTCGGGATTACTCGAGTGGGAGACGCCGCTGTTTCGCCGGAGTTCGATGTCCTGTACGAGCGTGCGGTCAGTGGTGGCATGCTGCCGATTACGTTGCACCGCATGCCGATTGGGTCGGAATCGCTGATGGCCGCTCGGACGACGGGGCCCGCTACTGGCAGTGGTCGAGCAGGTAGCCCGGTTGGGGCGGCGAAGTTGTTTCTCGACGGTGGTGAGGCGTGTGCGGTGTGTTTGTCGGTGGGGGAGACGGTACGCATGCTTGGGCGGCTTGTTACCAGTACGGTGGGTGGTGCTGGTCTTGCAGCTGTTCGTGCTGCGGTGTCCGGCAACATGATTCGCCCGGGGCGCGATTTGAAGCTGCATCGCGGGATGTTGTTCTGGGATCAACGGGCGTTGGAATCGACGATTGTCAGTGCCGCTGAGCACGGACTGCAAACGGCGCAGCACGCGATGGGTAACGCGGCGATCGCGCAAGCCACTCGCGCACTTCGGACGGTCGGTGACCGGCTGGACAAGTTGCCCGGCCGACCGCGGCTCGAGCACACATTGTTCTGCGGGCCGCACCTTGCGACCCGCGTCGCCGATGTCGGCGCGATCGCGGTGGTTTCGCCGATCTGGCTCGACGAGCTCGGTGAAGCATTCAGGGGTGCAGCATCATTGGTGCCGGACCTGCCGCCGATACCGATGTGCACACTGGCTTCCGCCGGTGTCACCCTCGCCGGGGCATCCGATTATCCGTCCGCGGATTATGCGGTGCTGCCTGCCATTCAGGCTGCGGTGACGCGGCGTATCACCAGCGACGGAACGCTGTGCAGTCCGGAGGAGGCGGTCACTGCCGAACAGGCGTTCCGCGCCTACACGATGGGATCGGCCGCTGCCCTCGGCGTCGACGACATCGCGGGCAGCATCGCGGTCGGCAAGCAAGCGGATCTCGTGATCCTCGACAAGAACCCTCTCGAAGTCGAACCGGGCAGCATCGGTTCGATCCGAGTGCTGCGAACCTATGTCGCAGGCAAGCTCGTGCACGGTGACCACACCGTCATCTAGCGCCGAATCTCGTTGTGCGACAGCGCTACCCTGAATCCTCTGCGCGCCGAGGACGCAGCGCATACGCCGGGACCAGTTGGTCGGCTACGTGCAGATCCGGCCGCCCGTCGGCGTACTGCACCGTGAACGTCACCCGGCCCATCCAATCCCCGTCCACCGTCGGCACCCAATGAGTGAGAACGCCGGGACGCTCACCGCGCATGATCACGCCTGCCCCGTTGATGTGCTTCGGGGTCCCCGGGTCGCGGATCACGATCGCTTCCAGCCGCACCCACACCGGCCGCGGTGGATAGGTCACCGTCCGATAGAAGTGCCCTGTCGCATTCGGATACCTCAACTCCGGCTCCGTGCCCTCAGTACGCGGCATGTCATCCGATGTCGAACTCATGTTCGAATGGTAGCGCTTCGAAAAGGTCGCGCGACAAGCGGCATGCGGTGTGTCCGGTCGGTTGCGCACTGTGTCAATCCCGTCGGTTCTGAGCGGGGTGAAACGGTGTCGTGCCTGGTGGGGTGGATGCTGCCGACCTGCTGGCACGGTTGTCTGCTGCCGACCGGTCGGCGGTAGCGGCTGCCGCGCCGTGTGTGTCGTGGTCGCGGTTCCGGCCAATCCTCGGCAGTGGTTTTCCGAATGGCATTCGGAAGCGAAACGAGTGGCTAGCCGATCGGCAAAGCCACTAACCGTTGTGAAAAGCTAACGGTTAGCGCTATGGTCGACATATGAGAGCAGTGCGCTTCGCCGAGTACGGCGGTCCAGAAGTCCTCGAGCTGACAGAGGTTGCCGAGCCGCATGCTGGCCCCGGTCAGATACGCATCGCTGTGCGGGCGGCGGGCGTGAATCCGCACGATTGGCGGGTCCGCGAAGGCCAGTTCCAGCGCATCAACCCGATCCCATTGCCCGCAGGCGTCGGACAGGACGCGTCCGGCGTGGTGGACGAGGTCGGTGCCGGTGTCACCGGTATCACGGTGGGCGACAACGTGTTCGGCCGAGGTTCGAGCACCTACGCCGAACGGGCCGTGCTTTCGTCCTGGGCGCGGCTGCCCGACGGATTGAGCTTCGCCGAGGCAGCAGGCTATCCGTCCGTGGTCGAGTCGGCGCTGCGGATCATCCGCTTGGTCGGAGTCCAGCCTGGACAAACGCTGCTGGTGAGCGGCGCAGCCGGCGGAGTCGGATCCGCGGTGTTGCAGATTGCCCGCGACCGTGGCATCAGCGTGATCGGCACAGCCAGTGCCGCGAACCAGGACTACGTGCGCAGCCTCGGCGCCGTCGCCACCACGTACGGCCCAGGTTGGGTCGAACGGGTGCGTCAACTAGGCCGCGTCGATGCCGCTCTCGACCTGAACGGTGCAGGCGTCATCCGCGGGCTCCTCGACCTGACCGGTGATCCGGAAAAGGTGATCACCATCGCCGACCTCGAAGCGCCGATGCTCGGCATCCGCTTCGCCGGCGTCGGCGGCAGCATGCCCGACGCGCTCGCCGCAGCGGTCGATCTGCTCGGGCGCGGGCAACTGCACATTCCGGTCGACCGGTCGTACTCGCTGGCTGAGGCTGCGGTGGCGCATGCGGACAGCCAGGCCGGACATGCTCGCGGTCGCCGAGTCCTGCTCGTCTGAGCGGAGAGCCCACGTGCGGCGATCGAGCCGCACGGTCCGTCAACCACCACATCATCGAACTACGCCCAGCACGACAGACTGTCACCGTCGGCGAGCCAAGCTGAACAGCCAGCGTGAGATCGGCAGAGGCGGAATACCCAGGGCCGCAACGCTTCTCCAGTAGCAGGCAGGCGCTCGGTAAAACGTCAGGCGGCGGAAGCGCCGTCGCCAACGTCCGCACCGGTTCTGGAGTTGGTCGATTGATCACTGGAACTGGTGGCGGCATCGCCCGAGAAGCCTCCGCCACCAGTTCCCACTCGGCGCGAAACCACCCCTTTGACCCGCCGACCTAGCTGGTCGTTGGCTCCGACGTCCTGCGGCTGATACGAGTGGGCCGAACGGTAGTGGACGCCGAGATCTAGAACTGGGCGGCCTCTCGCGCAGGACGGATTTCGTCAAGGGTGCGTGACTTGCCAGGCCGACCGGGGTCGGTCGGTGACCAGGTGCCGTGTCCTGGCCGCGGCGAGGGTTGCGCGGCCAGCGCATGTGTGGGAAGAACTGGAACCGTTGTCGCGCAGACCCTTTCGCAGCGGTGCTGCTGCTTGGGCGCGAACGGATGCTGGCAGGTCGATGATGTCGATCGATTCGTGCTGCGTGGGTGTTACGACCCATGACTTGGGGGATTGCTGACGGATACGCGTCTCATCGATCATTGGCGGTAGACCGGAAGGCGGTCGATCGATCAAGAAGGTGGGGGGATGTCGAGTCTTCGGGGTTTACAAATATTCGTGCTTGCCGCGGCAGTGCTGATGGGGTCGGCGTGCGGTGGTGGGAACGCGGAACGGCCCGCGGCGACGCGGACGCCGTTGCCGAGCAATACGAGTGCGTCGGTGTCGACTTCGGTGACAACCCCGCAACCGTCGGCCAATCAGCCTGCGCCGAACAACAAGCCGCCTGCCAATCAACCGGCGCCAGGTAACAAGCCGCCTGCCAATCAACCGCCTGCCGATCAACCGCCGCCCGGCAATCCTGGGCAGGGCACCGCGTTCGTCCGTACCCGCACCCTCTCCGGCGCGCCGGTGCCGAACGTAGCGGTCGTGCTGCGCCAGGTGCAGCCGTGTAACCCTGCGACCAAAGACATTCCGCCAGGGTCGACCGAGTTGCAGCGCCGCGACGGTGTCACCGACGCCGACGGATTGGCCACCTTCCTTGTGCCCGTCGGCTGCTACTACTTCGGCCTGAACAAGGAGAAACTGCCGGTCGATCCCACACCGGTCCCGGAGGGGCTCCACAGTCTTTTTCTCGTCAACGACGGAGACGTGACTTCCGGCACTCTGCGCTTCAACGAACCTGCACCGTCCGCGCTGTGTGACCCCAAGAAGGTCGTCAACGAACTCGACAACGTCTACGAACACCTCCGCGGCCTGAAGGCCGACGTCACCGACTGTGATGGCAAGTGGGCGTTCATCTCTTGGCCGGCGGCGCTCGGCGACAACGCCCGCATCATCCGGCGCGGCGGCGACCGCTGGTCCACCTATGTTGCCTTCCCGCACGATGTCTGCCGGGCCAAGGCGGTGGCCGACGGCGTCCCGGAGCAGTTGCAGAAGAACTTCCCCGCCTGCTGAGACGATCCTGCGCTGTTCCTAGGCTGGGCTGTGTGAGCGAGGAAGGGTGGCACTGGGATCCGTCGCTGTACGCCGGGAGCGCCGGGTACTACACGCGAGGACGAATGCCATACCCCGAGGTGCTCGCTGAGGCGTTGGCCACTGCGCTCAGCTTGGACGGTTCAGGTCGTCTCCTCGACGTCGGTTGCGGCCCTGGTTCTTTGACGTTGCTACTCGCGGACAGGTTCGAACAGGTCGTCGGGATCGATGCCGACCAGGGCATGATCGACGAAGCCTGTCGGCTCGCCGCCGAGGACGGGATACGCAATGCCCGGTGGGTTCGGCTGCGCGCCGAGGAGCTGCCCGCCGAGCTCGGCAGCTTCACGGTGGCCACCTTTGCGCAGTCGTTCCATTGGATGGATCGGCCCAGGGTCGCGGCAACGGTCCGCGGCATGTTGAGCACCGGTGGCGCCTGCGTGCATGTACATGCCACCACACATCAAGGGGTGCGGAGCACGAGCGCGCTACCGCACCCGCAGCCGCCACACTCGGCGATCACGGAGTTGGTTCGCAAGTACCTCGGCCCGGTCCGTCGGGCGGGTCAGGGGTCGCTCCCGTCCGGCACGGTCGGGAACGAGGCGGCGATCTATCGGGCCGCAGGGTTCACGGGACCGTGCCGAATCGAAGTACCGGGCCGGGTTGTCACGCGGGTGAGCGCCGATGTCGTCGCCGCGGTCTTCTCGCTGTCCAGCTCGGCGCCGCATCTGTTCGGCCGTGCTCGCGCCGAGTTCGAGGCCGAGCTGCGGCAACTCCTGAGCAATGCCAACCCGAGCGGAGTGTTCAGTGAGCAGGCGCGCGAGATCGCCGTCGACATTTGGCGGCTGTAGCGCGAATCCCCGTGGGCTTGATGATGATTGTGAAAGGGAGCCAACGTTCCTTTCCACTCTCAACATATAGCGCACCGGGGGGCTTGCGGCAAGACCCGGGGCATGCCGCAGAATCGCTCGTCGAAGCTAGACCTTGTGTGAATGGGAGTGTGTTGGTGTCGACGACTGGATCGTTCAAAGCTGTGGCGAAGGAATTCGAGGGGGAGCAGGCCGTGGATGCCGATGTGATCATTGTGGGTGCGGGTCCGGCCGGACTGATGTTGGCGGGCGAGCTGCAGCTGGCCGGTGTGCGGCCGCTGGTCTTGGAGCGGAATCCGCAATCGCGTGAGACGCCGAAGGCGCACGGTATCGGCGGGCAGATCCTGGAACTGTTGCGTTATCGCGGTTTGTTGGATCGCGTCGCGGAAGCAGCCACTGGTCCGATGCCTGCGCCTCGATTCCCGTTCGGCGGCGTGCATTTGGACTTCACGCAGTTGGAAGAGTCGCCGATGCAAGCGTTTCCGATTCCGCAGGCGCGACTCGAGCGGTTGCTCGCCGAACGTTTCGCCGAACTCGGCGGTGCGGTTCGTCGCGGGCACGAAGTGGTTGGGGTCAGCCAAGACGGCGACACGGTGACCGCCGAGGTGCAGGGGCCGGAAGGCGCGTATCAGGTGACCGCCCGTTATTTGGTCGGTTGTGACGGTGGCCGCAGCCGGATCCGCAACCTGGTCGGCATTCCGTTCCCCGGCACCAGTTATCCGGAGGTCAACCGGCTCGCGACGGTCACCATGCCCGATTCGGTGACCACGTTCGAGAACGGCGATCTCAACGTCCCCGACGTGGGCAGGGTTTCGCTCGGCTTCAATCACACCGAGGGCGGCACCTTCGCGCTCGGACCGCTCGTCGACGGTGTCGTCTCGTTCCAGACCACCGAAGAAGATCCCACCGAAGTCGATGACGATGTGCCGCTGACCATGTCCGAACTCCAGGACAGTATTCGCCGTGTGCTCGGTGTCGACCTGCCGCTCGGCGAACCGCTTCGGCTGTCGCGCTACCAGTTCCAGGCGCGCCAGGCCGAGCGGTACCGCGACGGGCGGATCATGCTCGCCGGCGATGCGGCGCACATGCTGCCTGCCACCGGCACCGCGATCAACGTCGGCATGCAGGACTCGGTCAACCTGGCTTGGAAGCTGGCCGCCGCGGTGCACGGGTGGGCGCCGGCCGACCTGTTGGACAGCTATCACGACGAACGCCATTTCGCGGGCGGACGTGCACTGCTGCAGACCCAGTCGCAGGTGGCGCTGCGCCGCGGACTCGATTCGGCCGCCGAGGCGCTGCGCGAACTCTTCCAGGAACTGCTTCGCGACGAGCAGGCGTTGCGCCGCATGGGCGCCCTGGTTGGCGCAGACATCCGGTACCCGTCCTCGGGCCAGCACCCGCTGACCGGCGCTTTCGCACCCAACCTCACGCTGCACACCGAGCAGGGCACCACGAGCGTCGCAGAACTCATGCACACCGCACGGCCGGTCTTCCTCGACTTGGCCGATCGGCCGGAGCTCCGCGAGATCGTCCGAGACTGGCACGATCGCATCGACCTCCACGTCGCCAAGTCCGAAGACCGACCGGCCGACGCCATCCTGATCCGCCCCGACGCACACATCGCGTGGGCCGCGACCGGCGACGAGTCTGTCGACGCCGCTGCATTGCGCGACGCGCTCACGCACTGGTTCGGCGCGCCGCGGCAAGCGACCGCTCCGACCAGCGACCGCCCCGCCTAACCCGACCGGGCCGTCACAAAGGCGGCGTCACGGTGAACCGAATAGTGCAGAGGATGGGCCGACGAACATGTCGGCCCATCCTTACTCCGGCCGTTCTCAACGCGGTCAGGAATCGAACCGACGACGGGATGCCTGACGCAAGGCGGCCTCGCCGGCAGACGCTGGACCACCTGATCGCCCGGCATTCATGGCCAATGGACTTGGTCGCTAACCCGGTTCCGCCGAATGTGTGCGGTGCCGGGTTTGCTCGTTGTGGGCGGGGGTGGGATAGCCCAAATGGTCGCTTGGTGGCCGCCCAGAAAGTTTGCTGAAAGATCGCTATGATGAGTTGTCATAGGTGTGACATAACGTAACAGGCATGGCCTGTCAAGGGGGATCCGCGTCAAGATCCTGTAGAGGTATTCCGCGGCGGATTAGTGCGGATAGGACGTTGACCTGCGCGGATAGTGCGTTTGACCAATTTGTTCGTTGACGGGGTTGTATGGCTTCCCAACCCTGTACTCATGGACAAAATCAAGAGCAGCGCGGCGTTAGCTGCAATGTTTCTGCTGTCGGCAGTGTGCACGGCGGTGATGGTGGGGCCGGCCTCGGCCGATCCGCCGCCCGCCGGATGCAGCTCCGACTACGCCGTGCCGAATCAACTCACGATCACCTGTGAGCCTGGGGCCGGCGTCGGCCAGCACGCGTACATCCGGTGCCGCGACATCGGCGGCGTCCTGCACACCCGCATCGGGACCACGGTCGGTGCCAATGGCGGATGGTCGCGCGCGGTCTGTGCGACCGGTGAAAGCGGACCGGTCTAACCAACGAGGTCGCCTTCAAGAGAGCTCTGCGCTCAGCCTGCTCAGTCGGAATCCAGCTGTGTCTTCGCTGCATCAGTGTTCGATCGAAAGGTTCATCCCCCATGTCTGCAGCCCACGAACGTATAACCAAGCGCGCCGGGCGCCATCGCAAGGAAGTGAAGCGCAACCGCAAGGGTCTCTACGCCGCGGCTGCATTCGCCTCGATGGCCTCGGTCATGATGTCGGCCGGTCGTGCCGCAGCCGATGCGCCGACGCCGCCCCCCATCCCCGGCGAGTTCATGCACAACCTGAACAAGACGGTGCCGGGTCACGACCCGATGTCGAGGACCAATGCGGTGACCGAATTCGGCCGATCGGTACCTGACATCGGTGCAGGCGTGCCCGACCTCGGTGTCGTCGCGCAGCATCTGGGCCCGAACGGACAGAGCCTGGTTGACCAAGCGCTGAGCGCTGTGGACGGCGTGACCGGAGGAAGCCCGAACGGCGAGAACCTGGTGGATCAGGCGCTCGGCGCCTTGGACGGCGTCACCGCAGGCACTCCCGTCGAAGGCGCGGCCGATATGATCCGCAACTTCACCGAACCGAAGCCGCAGACCGCGGTCGACCCGGCCATGGCCGTCGACCCGACCAGGCCGGTCGCCACGACGCCTGCCGCCATCACGCCGTCGTCGGGCCCGCTCGGCTTCGTGTCGCCGCAGGTTTCCGAGTTGGCTGCGGTCGCTGAGCAGGTGATCAGCCCCGGCATCGATCTGAAGCAGCTGGCCACCTGGGCCGATCAGACCTTCCCGAGCGGACCGCTGCGGCAGCCCGTCGAAGACCTGATGTCCTTCGTCAGCCAGGCGATCGAGCAGGCGGGCTCCCGTCGCGATCCGCAGGGCAACCCGATCGAGGACCTGATCGATCAGGCCCGCACCCTCTTCGACTTCCCGAAGGACGGACCCGATCCGATTCAGGGACTGCGCGAAGCGCTGGCCCCGGTCATCGGTCAGGTCGGCGGTGCAGGGGATCCGTTGCAGGCACTGCGCGACGCTATCGCTCCGCTGCTCGGCCAGACCGTCGGCGCCGGAGATCCGTTGCAGCTCTTGGCCGACGGGATCCGTCAGCTCATCGCGGACCCGGCGGGCACGCTGCACGCGGCCTTGGCGCCCGCACTCCGTGACCTCGGTGCCATGCTGAAGGAAAACACCCGCCACAACGTGGTCCTGCCGCTGCTGGCAATCCCGTTGATCATCGCCGGCGTGATTGCTGCGGGCATCGTCGGTGCCCTGGTGGTCGGCGCGATCATCGTGGTCGCTGTCCTGGCCGCGCCGTTGATCATCGGTGCGCTGATCGTCGGTGGCGTGCTGCTGGTCGGTGCCGCGCTGGTGGTCGGTGCGGTCGCACTGGCCGTGCTCGCGGCGCCGGTGCTGATCGTCCTTGCCCTCGGCGCGCTGGCGGCGGTGGTCGTCACCGGAGCCATCGGACTCGGGCTGGCAGGCATCATCACTCTCGGCGCGCTCGCCCTCACGGCGGTGGTTGCCACGCTCGGCATCGGTCTCGTCGCGCTGATCGTGGTGGCGCTGCTCTGGTGGACCGGGCCGATCGCGTTGGTGATCCTCGCCGTCCTCGGTGTCGCCGAAGCGATCGTGCTCGGCGTGCTCGGCTTCGCCGCCGTGGTTGCGTTGTTGGTGTACGGCACCGCGAACTTGATCGCGCTGGCGGCTCTTGCGCTTGCTGCGGTGATCACGGTCGGCGCGTTGATCTTCGCCGCGGGCGCCGCGGTGCTCGGCTTGGCCTTGGCCTCGCTGGTGACTCTCGGTGCGCTCGGCGTGGGCGTCGCGGCGACCCTCGCTGTGCTCGCACTCGCGGCATTGATCATCGTCGTCTTTGCCTGGTGGACCGGACCGTTCGTGTTGGTCGCGCTCGCCGCCATCGCGGTGGTCGCGGCGATCGTGGTCGCGGCTGCCGTGGTAGCCGCCCTCGTGATCGTCGCTGTGCCTGCGGTTGCCGCGGCGATCGTGGTCGCGGCCGCCATCGTGACCGGGTTGGTCGCGCTGGCCGGTCTGGCGTTCACGGCGTTCGTGGTGACCGCAATCCTCGGCGCGCCCGTGCTGCTGGCTGTGGCGGTGCCGGTGCTGCTTGCGCTGGCGGCTCTCGCTGTCGGCGCACTGCTCGCGGCTCCTGCCCTGATCCCCATCGCGGTGGTGCTCGCGGTGCTTGCTGCGCCGTTCATCCTGGGTGCGTTGGCGATTGGTGCGGTGGTGCTCGGTGCTATCGCGCTGGCTGTGCTGGCTGCGCCGTTCATCTTGGGTGCGTTGGCGATTGGTGCGGTGGTGCTTGGTGCCATTGCGCTAGCTGTGCTGGCTGCGCCGGTCGTGCTCGGTTTGATCGCGTTGGCAGTGGTTGCTGCGCCGATTGTGCTCGGCTTGATTGCGCTGGCGGTGGTTGCTGCGCCGTTCATCTTGGGCGCGTTGGCAATTGGCGCCCTGGTACTGGGTGCGCTGGTACTGGGTGCGCTGGCTCTGGTGGCGGTGCCTGCGGTGCTTGCCGCGCTGGCGTTCGGTGCGGTCGTCGGGTTCGGTGCGGTGCTCGCCGCAGGCGCTGCCGTGCTTGCGGCGCTGGCTGCGGCCGTACTCGCGCCGTTCGTGCTGGCCCTGCCCGCACTGGCGCTTGCCGCGCTGGTCGGGGTCGGTGCGCTGGCGTTGGGCCTGGCCGGGTTCGTGACGCTCGGGGCGCTGGGTCTGGCCGCCGTTGCCACGGTCGCCGTGCTTGCGCTCGCCGCGTTCGCCGTGGTGGCGCTGCTCTGGTGGACCGGGCCGATCGCGCTGGTCATCCTGGCCGCCATCGGCGTCGCCGGGGCGATCGTCCTCGGTGCTCTCGCCCTGGCCGCCGTGGTCGCACTGACGGTGTTCGGTGTCGCGAGCACCATCGCGCTCGGCGCGCTGGCACTGGCCGCGGCCATCGCGATCGCCGCGGTGGTGGTCACCGGTCTCGCCGTGGTGGCCGCTCTTGCCCTCGGCACGGTGATCACGCTCGGCGCACTGGCTCTCGCCGCGCTGGCAGTGGTGGTCTTCGGCTGGTGGACCGGGCCGATCGCGCTGGTTGCGCTGGCCGCACTCGCGGTGGTGGCGGCGATCGTCGTCGTCGCGGCGGTGGTTGCCGGTGCGATCGTGCTCGGCGGACTCGCCGTCGGTCTGCTGGCCACCCTGGGTGCACTGGCGTTCGCTGCGGTCGTCGTTGCCGCGGTCCTGGGCGCGCCCGCACTGGCCGCCCTGGCATTGCCGATCGTGGTTGGGCTGATCGCTCTGGCCCTCGCCGCCCCGGTTGTCCTGGGCGCGTTGGTAATCGGCGCGTTGGTGCTCGGTGCGATTGCACTGGGGCTTGCGGCGCTTGCTGCTCCGTTCATCCTCGGTGCGTTGGCGATTGGTGCGTTGGTGCTCGGTGCGATCGCGCTGGCAGTGCTTGCTGCTCCGTTCATCCTGGGTGCGTTGGCGATTGGTGCGGTGGTGCTCGGTGCCATTGCGCTGGCCGTTCTCGCTGCACCGATCGTGTTGGGCTTGATCGCGCTGGCCGTGGTTGCGGCGCCGTTCATCCTGGGTGCGCTGGCAGTCGGCGCGGTGGTGCTCGGTGCTCTGGCACTGGCCGCATTGGCAGCTCCGGTGATTCTCGGTGCGATCGCGCTCGCGGTGCTTGCTGCTCCGTTTGTGCTCGGTGCCTTGGCGATTGGCGCGGTGGTGCTCGGCGCACTGGTGCTTGGTGCTCTGGCACTGGCCGCATTGGCAGCTCCGGTGATTCTCGGTGCGATCGCGCTGGCCGTGCTTGCTGCTCCGTTTGTGCTCGGCGCCTTGGTAATCGGTGCTCTGGTGCTAGGTGCGCTCGCATTGGCCGCGGTTGCTGCTCCGTTCGTGTTGGGCGCCCTTGCCCTGGCGGCGATTCCGGTGTTGATCGCGGTCGGCCTGGTTGCGGCACCGTTCGTCATCGCGGGACTCGCGGTGCTGGCTTCGCTCGGGCTCGGGGCCGCGGTCGTGCTTGGGGCCTTGGCCCTCGGGGCGGCGGTCGTGCTTGGGGCCCTGGCCCTCGGTGCGCTTGCGGCAGTGGCGATTCCGGCCCTGATTCTGTTCGGGATCCCGGCACTCGCCATCGGCGCAGCGGTGCTCGGTGCGCTGGCACTGGCGGCGCTGGCAACGGTGGCCGTGCTGACCGCGCTCGGCGTTGCCGGGGCGATCGGCCTCGGCCTGCTGGTCGCGACCGGCGCGATCGCGCTGACCGCGCTGGTGGCACTCGCTGTCGCGACGCCGATCGTGCTCGGCGCGCTGTTGCTCGGTGCGGTCGTTACGGCGGCGGCACTGCTCACCGCAGGCGTGATCGGTGGCCTGCTGCTCGGTGCGCTGCTGACGGCACTGGCTGTGGCCGGACTCGCCGCGGTCGCCGCTGCGGCGGTCGCGGGCGGTGCGGTGATCGCCGCGCTGATCGCCATCCCGCTGTTCGGCTTGGCCATTCCGGCGGCGCTGGCGGTGCTGTTGGCCGTCGCGCTGCTCGGCACGCTGCTGGCGCTGGCGTTGCCGGTGGGTATCGGTGCGGTGCTCGGCCTGGCGGCGCTGGCCGTGGGTGCTGGGCTGGGCCTGGCGGCTCTGGCCGCGGGTGTTGCACTCGGCTTGGCGGCTCTTGCCACTGCCGCTGCACTCGGCTTGGCGGCCCTGGCTACCGCCGCTGCACTCGGCTTGGCGGCTCTTGCCACTGCTGCCGTGCTCGGCTTGGCGGCTCTTGCCACTGCCGCTGCACTCGGCCTGGCGGCGCTGGCGACTGCTGCTGTGCTCGGCTTGGCCGCCGCTGCCGTGCTGGCTCCGCTTGCGCTCGCCGCACTGGCGGCACTGGCGCTGGCAGCCATCGCGGCCATCGCGGCGATCTGCGCGCTGGCCAACCCGGGTCTGCAGTCCTACCTCGTTTCGATCATTCGGGCTTGGCAGGATCAGGGCACCTCGCGCGGCAACGGCGGCGGCATGGCGCCGACCGGAACCCAGTTCCTGGACGACATCCCGGACACTGCGAGCCTCGCGGATCTCGTTGCCTCGCTGCAGAAGTCGCTCGCCCCGAAGAGCAACTGCGCCCCGCAGAAATGTGAGGTGGCGGCCGAGGTCGAGACCGACGCCGAGGCCGAGGCCGAACTCCCGCTGGTCGGGACGAACGCGGCCGACGGGCGGATCACGAACCAGGAGGCCCGCCACCTGGTCGCTGTGTCCCTCTGATCCAACGGTTCCGGCGTTCTCACGAGAACGCCGGAACCGGCTCCGGCCGGATCGGCGAACCGAAATCTCTGTCCCGCAACGAAATACCCTCCACACACACAGGAGAAATCCGATGAACCCCGAAACCACCGACACCGACTCCGGATTCGACCCATCCGATCCGGCACTGCACCTGGAATACCTGTACGGGCCGCAGTGGCGTGAGGTCGTGAAGATCGTCGAACGCGCCGCCCAGCTCACCTCCGACGAGATCGAGCTGCTCAATGTCCATGCGGACAAGGGGATGCCGACGTCGCTGTCCGGCAGCGAAGGCCTCGCCGGGCTGCTGTCGAACTTCCGCAAGTCGACCGACGACTCGAAGGCGACGCAGATCGCTGCCGACACGGCAAAGGAATTCGGCCGCACTCGCGCGGTACAGGTCGCTGGTCTCATTGCCGGGCAGGCGATTTCGCCGATGACCACCGGCGACAGCGACGGTTTCGGCGGGCTGCTGAAGTCGCTCGGTGCACTCGGCGCACTCACCACCGTCAACCGTGCCGTCATCGCCGCGGTCCTCGGCGACCTGATCGGTCGCGGCGACTTCACCGACGACATCTACCACACGCTGATGGACCCCTGGTCCGACACCATCTTCTGATCCTTCGGCCACCACAAGCACAGGAGGTTCGATCATGTTCGAGACCCGATCCAGCGCCAACACCGCGGCCCCGTTCGCCGGACTGCTCGATGTCAGCTCCGCTCCGGTCAACTTCGGCTACTACGAGGAGAACGCGACCGACGCCGACATCATCGTCCGCCTCCGCGACGAGGCCCGCCCGGGGCCCGTCGGGTGGTGGAACCGGCACCGCCTCATCGGAACCGGTGTCGGGATGGCACTGGTGCTCACGCTGGGTCTGTTGCCTGCGGTGCAGAATGCCCTGCTCATGGGGCTTACCCACGTCCTATGAGCAGATCCGCGGCGCCCATCGTCGGCTCGGCGATGGGCGTCGCGGCGTCCGCGCCGCGACCCTGGTTCGGCGATGCCCGCTGATAAGATCATCTGGCCGTTCGGCGTCGTCACCTCGCTACCGCACTTCCCGGATACCCGAAAGCTCGGTGGAGATCATGCGATTGCCCTGTTCGCTGCCCGGCACGGCAGCCACGATCCGCGCCCCTCGGCGTTAGGCCGCCGATGGAAGGGCAGGTTACCCGCAGGCCCCCCGGTTCGATGCTGGGGAACCTCGTGAGTGGTATGAGCCGTCCCGAAGGACGGCGGCTCTTCGCGGTCCGGTTCGGCGAGCTGTTCGTCGCCGCGGGGTCACCGCCGGTGAAGTCGGTGGTCCGTGCCGCCAACGCGCGCATCCCGGAGGGCGCGACCCGGATCACCGCGCAGCGGATCAGCGACTGGCGGCGCGGCAACCGCACGCCTGCCACCTTCGTCTCGGTCCGTCCGGTGCTCGAGGTCTTGATCGCCGATGCGCGGCGCCGGGCCGCCGACACACCCGGCATCGATGCCTCGCTGCTGGATCTGGTGCGCTGGCACGAAGATTGGAAGAGCGCACGGGTCGATCCGCCCGCGCCCGACATCGATCGCGAGCCCTACCGCGGACTCTGGGCGTACCGACCCGAGGACAGTGACCTTTTCTTCGGTCGCGACGAGGCGAAACAGCAACTGCTGGAGGTGATGTCGGCCGCCGAGTCGAGCGAGCTGGTGTCGATGGTGCTGCTGCTCGGCGCCTCCGGCGTCGGCAAGACCTCGCTGCTGGCCACCACCTTGCTCGCCGCGCCGGGTGCGCGGACACCGATCACCATGACGCCGGGCGACGATCCGATGACCGCGCTGGCGATCGCGCTGGACGACCGCCCGAACGGACCGAGCCTGCTGCTGGTTGATCAAGGCGAGGAGCTGTTCACCCGGTGCGCGAATGACGCACTGCGGCAACGGTTCCTGGCTGCGCTGACGATGCTCGCCGGTCCGCAGTCCGAGCAGCCGACCATGGTCGTGATGTCGTTCGACACCGCGCACCTGCCCAAGCTCCTGCGCTATCCGGAGCTGATGATGGTGCTGCGCGATCACGTCATGCTGCTCAATCCGATGACGCCCGAGGAAATGCGCGAGGCCATCGTCCGGCCCGCCGCGGTCACCGGACTGCGGGTGGAGGACAGCCTGGTCGAGGTCCTGCTCCAGGATCTGGCCACCATCGACGCACACAGCTCGGTGCGACTACCGCTCGTCTCCTTCGTGCTCGCCGCGACCTGGGCGAATCGGCGCGGGCGGACGCTGACCCTCGATGCGTACCGCGAAGCGGGTGGCTTGGCGCGGGCCTGCGCGGTCGGCGGCGAAATGTTCTGGTCGCGGCTCACCGAGGCCGAACACGAGAGCGCACGGCATGTGCTGATCGCATTGACGATCACCGGGCCGACCGGTGTTGTCCGCAATCGGATGCCGGTCCAAGGGCTGATCGAGGAATCCGCGGATCCGGCCGCTGTCCGATCCATCATCGCGCGGCTGACCGAACTGCGCATGGTCGTGCGCCGCGGCGAGGACATCGAGCTGGTGCACGATCTGCTGCTCACCGGATGGCCTCGGATGGCCGGATGGCTTTCCGAGGAAAAGGAATTCGCGCCGGCCCGCCAGCGCATCGAAGCCGACGCCCGCGAGTGGGCGCGGCAGGAGCGCCCTGCGTCGCTGCTGTACTCCAGGACTCGGCTCGAGGACGCGGACGAATGGATGCGGCGCACCGAGTCGTCGAATCAGCTTGCCCGCGAGTTCATTTCGACGTCGCTGTCGCGCCAGCACGGGCGGACCGTGCGGCGCAGGCTGATCCTGACCGCCGTGGCCATGCTCGCCGTGGTGGCGCTGGTGCTTTCGGTGGTGGTGGTCGGGCAGCGCGCTAAGGTCGCGCAGGAGCACAAGGACGTGCTGCGCAGTCAGCTCATCGAGCAGTCGCAGCGGATCGAGGACGTCGATGGCGGGTTGTCGGCGCAGCTCGCACTCGCGGCCTATCGGTTGAATCCCGCCGATCCCGCCGCACGGGCCAGGCTGCTCGCGGCGCAGGTGCTGCCGCTGAGCATCGGCTCGGCGGCGGCGCACAAGGGACTCGTCCGGGAGCTTGCGTTGAGCCCGGGCCGAAAGTTGTTGGCCAGTGCGGGAGATGACGGCTTTATCCGACTATGGGACATCGCGGATCCGCTCACCGTCACCCCGGTCGGGCCGGAATTGAGCGGTCATCGCGGGCATGTCGAAGCGGTGGCGTTCGCGCCGGATGGCGGCACGCTGGTCAGCGTCGGCGGCGACGGGACGGTGCGGCTCTGGGATGTCCGGGATCCGCAGCAGGCGCGTCCGGTCGGTCAGTTCGATATCGGCACGGCCCTCACCACCGTCGCCTATCTACCGACCGGCCGCACCGTGGTCGTCGGTGGCATCGACGGCACCGTGACCTTCTTGAATGTGGAGTCACCGCAAGCTGTTCGGCGGCTGGGGGAGCCTCTCGCCGTGCACACCGGCGCGGTCCGCGCGCTGACGCTGGCGCAGGACTCCGGCATGCTTGCCAGTGCAGGCGACGACCGCACGGTGCGGTTGTGGGACATCAGCGACGCGGAACGGCCTGCGCCACTCGGCGTTCCGTTGCTCGCCGAAGGCGCGGTCCAGGCAACGGCTTTCGGTCCCGGCGGCCGATTCGCGGCGGGCACCGCGGACGGCATGGTGCAGGTCTGGAATGTGACGGACCCGAATCGCCCGCAGCTGATCGGACAGCACCAACGCCGTCCCGTGCCGATCACCCGGCTCGAATTCTGGCTGGGCGGGCGGCTGCTCACCGTCGCGGACGCGGGCGGCACCCTGCGTGGCTTGAACACCAACCGCCCCGACCGGATCGCCCCGGTCGGCAGGGAGATCCGCGGCAACAGCGGTTCGGTGCAGTCCTTCGTGATCGTCTCGGACGCCCAGGTGGTGACGGCTGGTGCGGACGGGCGACTCCGGACCTGGAGTCACGCGCAGGTGGACGTGCCCATCGTGTTCGCGGGCGCGCTCAGCTCGATCGCCTTCGACAAGGCGGGCAAGGTGCTCGCGAGCGGGCTGCGGGACGGCCAGGTCAACATATGGAATGTCGCCAATCCGGCCTACAGCCGCTCGGTCAGTGAGGTGCAGGCCGGGCCGCCGGAGCGCAGAGGCACCGAGGTCGCGTTGCGCCCGGACGGGCAGCTGCTCGCGACGGCAGGCGGCGGCGAGGTCAAGCTGTGGAATGTGGCCGACCCCGCGCATCCCGTCCCACTCGGCGCGCTGCCGGGTGCGGGAGTTGGTGGCCCCCTTGCCTTCTCGCCGAAGGGGGATCGGCTGCTCACCGGGATCGATCGCCGCTCGTTGCAGGTCTGGGACGTGTCCGATCCCGCCGCCGTGCGACCGTTGGCGAACCTGTCGACCGGCCACGACCGCCACGTCGAGCTCGCGGCGTTCGCGCCGGGCCGCTCACTCGTCGCGGCCGCCGACGACGATTCGCGAATACACGTGTGGGACAGCTCCGATCCGCGCAAGCCACCGGCCTCGCTCGACGTGCACGGCGCGAACGTGCGCGCGTTGTTGTTCGGCTCCGACGGCAAAACGCTGTTCGGCGCAGACGATGACGGCATGATCCGCTGGTGGGACGCCTCCGACCTGTCCGACATCCGTGAGCTCGGCGAGGTGCGCGCGCACACCGCAGGCGTGCGGACCTTGGCACTCGATCAATCCGGTCGCCGCCTGGCCTCCGGTGGTGACGACCAGACGGCCCGGGTGTGGAACATCGCCGATCCGTCCCACGTCGAGCCGCTCGGCGATCTGCTCGAGGCGCAGGCGGGCTGGATGTGGTTCCTGCGCTTCGATCCGAACGACGAGTCGCGCCTGATCGGTGTCGGCGATCAGATGTCCGCGTCGTGGTACATCGATCCGGACGACGTTGCGGCGAAGCTGTGCGCCGCGTCGGCCGCGCAGATCGACGAGGAGACCTGGAAGGCGCGGCTTCCGTCGGTGCCCTACGTCCGCACCTGCTGACCGGGCGCGGGCAGCACCAGCGTGAGGCCGACCGCGACCACCGGGACGACGCACAGCACGGTGAGCACGGCAGGTGGTCCGTGCCGGTCGGCGATCATCCCGAGCAGCGGAACGAACAGCCCACCCACGCTGACCGCGAGGCCGAGGGTGACGCCTGCCGCGGTGCCCGGCCTGCTCGGCAGGTAGTCCTGCCCCAGTGCGACCAGTACGGCGAACGGGATGTTGACCGTCACCCCGGCAAGCACAGCGAAGGCGAGGCCGATCAATGGATCGGGCACCACTCGCAACGCGACGAGCGCGGGAAGCACTGCGACGCTGCCGATGTGGAGCGTGCGCAGCACACCGAGGCGGTCGGCGATGCGGCCGCCGAGCAGTGTGCCGAGCACGCCGCCGCCGAGGAACGCCGCCAGCGCGCCGCCGCCGAGCGCAGGGGAACTGCCGAGCGAGGTGATCCAGTACAGCGCGATGAACGTGCTCATGCCCGCGGCGAGGGCCGAGCGGACCACCGCGGCGGCGGTGAGCACGAGGAACGGAGTCCACCGGTCCTTGCCCTCGCGTACGGCGGTGGCGCGCGAAGCCGACGCCTGGCGTTGCTGATAGCGCCACAGTATGAAACCCATCAGCACCGCGGGCGGAATGAACAGGGCCGTGCCGCCGAGGCCGAGGGCCACCAGCGCCGGTGTCGCCAGCGCGGGTGCGAGGAAGAATCCGATGCTGCCGCCCGCCGCGAACAGGCTCATCGCCGTCGCGCTGTCGCCTGCGTCCCTGCGCGCGTCTCGTCCCGCCGAGGGATGAAATGCCGCGACGCCGATCCCGGAGAGCAACAACAAGATCCACACTGCCGGGTAGGTCGGGGCCAGGCCGGCCAGTCCCGCGCCGAGCCCAGCGACCGCCACGCCCGCCGGTGCCAGCCACAGCAGCCGCCACCGATCGGCGAGCACGCCGAGCACCGGCTGGGGGAGCGAGCTGCCCAGCGTCGCGGCGAGCGCGAGACCCGAGGCTGCGACGTAGCTGTAGTGCCGTTCCAGCACGAAGAACGGGATGGCCGCGGGTACCAGACCTTGGTAGAAGTCGTCGACTGCGTGCGCGATCATCCAGTACCGCATGCGTTTCCATGGCGAGGTCTGGTCCGCGACGGTCACGGCATCGACATCTGTATGCACCATTGTCGTCCTCCTTTCCGAGGCCCTCGAGCAGCCTATGGACGGCAGGGTGCAGCTGACTTCCGATAAAATGCCTAACTATGTCGATATTCCGCCACGACACGACGATGGCGCAGGTGCTGGACGGCGGCGCGCGGATCAGTCGGCATCGGCATGCCGAGCATCAGGTCGTGTATCCGAGTTCGGGTGTTGCGGAGGTGCGCGCCGCGGCGGGCACCTGGATTGCGCCCGCGGACAGGGCAATCTGGATCCCGGCCGGGTGCTGGCACGAGCACCATTTCTACGGCCCTACGCAATTCCATTGTGTGGGTTTCCCTTTCGATCTCGCACCCGACTGGACGGTGCCGTCGGTGCTGACCGCGCTTCCGCTGGTGCGTGAGCTGATCATCACCTGTTCGACGGCCGAGGACCTGCCCGACACCGAACTCGTTGCCCTGCGCCAAGCCTTGCTCGACCAACTGCGGCGCAGCCCCGAGCAACCACTGCGATTGCCTGCGGCGCGCGACGAGCGCCTCCGAAAGGCTTGCGCCCTTGTCGAATCCGACCTCACCGAGGTGTGGACGCTCGGTGCGCTCGGGCGGCAGGTCGGTGCAGGCGAACGAACGCTCACCCGCTTGTTTCGGACCGAGCTCGCGATGACTTATCCGCAGTGGCGGACTCAGCTGCGCCTGCATCACGCCGTGCAGATGCTCGCCGAGCAGGTGCCGGTCACCGTGGTCGCGCATCGTTGCGGGTGGTCCTCGGCCAGCGCGTTCATCGAGGTGTATCGGCGCACGCTCGGCCACACCCCTGGCGCATACCGGATGCGGTGAATAACGCGCTCGAATGGAATCGGGCAATGTCGGCGAATAAGACTTCGGTACACGTGCGGCACGAATAAGTCCGGTTCCGATGGGGTGTGACGCACCTGACTTGCGCGGGTTTTTCTGTCCACCCTTCGTTCATGGCGTGTTAATGGAGCCCTCCCTACACTTTTCGACCAAGGGGGACAGGGGGATGAATATCGCTGGATCGAGCCTCACTGGAGGGCCAGGAGGTTCGTCGTGAATATCGATGTAGGTGACGTGAGTACCAACGGTGTCGTCGAGCGCAGTGCCGTCGGCGGAATGCGGAGCGTTCGGCTGATCGCCGTCCTCGGCGCGCTGTCCGCGTTCGGCCCGGTGACGACCGACCTTTATTTGCCGAGCCTGCCGCAAACTGCCGCCGCGTTGCAAACGTCGCAGTCGGGCGTGCAATCGTCGCTCACCGCGTGCCTGATCGGCCTCGCGTTCGGGCAATTGCTGGTCGGCCCGATCAGCGACGCCCGGGGGCGGCGCGGGCCACTGCTGGTGGGGATGGTGGTGTTCATCGCCGCCTCGCTGCTGTGTGCGTTCGCGCCGAACGTGCTGGTATTCGACCTGTTTCGGCTGTTGCAGGGGATCGCGGGGGCGGCGGGCATCGTGATCGCGTTCGCCGTTGTCCGCGACGTGTACGAGGGTCCGGAAGCGGGAAAGGCCTACTCGATTCTGCTTGCGGTCAACGGTGTCGCCCCGATTATCGCGCCGGTTGCCGGCGGACAGCTGTTGCGGTTCGTGGAATGGCGCGGCGTCTTTCTGGTGCTCGCCGCGTTGGGCGTGATGTTTCTGGCGCTCGCCTATCTGTGGGTGCCCGAGACGCTGCCGGTCGAGGAGCGCCGCGGCGGCGGAATCGTGATGATGGGCCACGATGTGCGCCAAGTGATGCGGGACAGGTCCTTCGTCGGCTATGTCCTTGTTGTCGGCTTTTCTTTCGGCGCCATGGTCGCCTACATCTCCGCGTCGTCGTTCGTATTCCAAGAGGTGTACCTGGCGTCGCCGCAGCTGTTCAGCCTTTTCTTCGCCATCAATGGCGCCGGAATTTTGGTCGCCAACGGGGTCAACGCGCGTTTGTTGAATCGGCGCACCCCGCGCGCGCTGCTCGATATCGGGTTGTTCGGTCTGGCGCTCGGTGGCGTAGCGGTGCTCATCGTGGTGGTCAGCGGGCTCGGGCTGTGGTTCCTGGCGCCCGCGCTGTTCCTCATGGTGGCCTCGATCGGCTTCATCCAACCGAATGCCACCGCGCTCGCGCTCGAGCCGCACGCCGCCACCGCGGGCAGCGCGTCGGCCGTGCTCGGCTGCACTCAGTTCTTGTTCGGCGCACTTGTCGCGCCGCTGGTCGGCCTCGGCGGGATCAGCGCGATACCGATGGGTGTGCTTGCCGTTGTGTTGTGCACGTTCGCCGTCATTGTGCGAATGACGCTGGGCCGCCGGGATATTCGCGGTTGAGGCACGACGAGAAGGCCAGGGAGTGGAAGACGATGGACCAAGATGTCGTCGTGGTCGGCCTCGCCTGCCGGTATGCGAATGCCCGCGATTCCGGCGAGTTCTGGCGGACGCTGGCGACCGGGCATTCCGCGATCGACGAGGTCGGCCCCGACCAGTGGGATCGGGACCGCTTCTACGCGGAGGGCGACCGCAATCCCGGCAAGATCAACACCAAGTGGCTCGGACGGCTGACCGGGGCCCGCTACTTCGACAACGCGTTCTTCAACCTTTCGCCGCGCGAAGCGATCGCTATGGACCCGCAGCATCGGCTGCTGCTCGAGGAGGCGTGGCACTGCATCGAGGACTCCGGTCTGCCGATCGATCTGCTGCAGTCCGGGCGCACCTCGGTGAACGTCGGGCTGATGGCGCAGGACTACCTGATCAAGGGCCTCACCAATAACAAGCCGGTCGACGCCTTCGACCCCACCGGCAACTATGCCTGCCTCGCCGCCAACCGAATCTCGTTCCTGCTCAACCTGAACGGGCCGAGTAGAACTGTCGACACCGCCTGCTCGGCGTCGCTGGTCGCGCTCGCGCAGGGCCGCAGCGACCTGCGCACCGAGGACTGCGATTTCGCGTTGGTCGGCGGAGTGAACGTGGTCTGCTCGCCGTGGCGGTACCTGGCGTTCGCCCAGTCGAGGATGCTCAGCCCCGACGGTCAATGCTTCACCTTCGACCGGCGCGCCAACGGCTACGTCCCCGGCGAGGGTGTCGGCATGGTGCTGCTGACCACCCGTGCGAAGGCCGAACGGCTCGGTTGCCACATCTACGGCGTGCTGCGCGGCATCGCCACGAACCACAACGGCCGCAACCGCGGCCTCACCGCACCGAGCGTCGCGGCACAGACCGACGTCATCCGGCGGGCGCTGGCGGACGCCGGAGTCGAGCCGTCGGACGTCAGCTACGTGGAGGCGCACGGCACGGGCACCAGCCTCGGCGACCCGATCGAGATCGAGGCGCTGAACAGCGTCTACGGGCGAGAACGCAGGGCGCCGCTCGCGGTTGGCTCGGTGAAGACCAACATCGGCCACGTCGAGGCGGGCGCGGGCATGGCGGGCCTGATCAAGGTCCTGCTGATGCTGCGCCACGGCCGGATCGCGCCGACCCGCAACATGGAGATCCCCAACCCGCTGCTGCACGCGGTCGGCGCGACCATCCGCTTCCCAGGTGCCCTCGTCGACTGGCAGGCAGAGGACGGCCCGCGGGTGGCCGGCATCAGCTCCTTCGGCTTCGGCGGCGTGAATTGCCATGCGGTGGTGGAGGAGTGCGCACCTCGCGACAGTCGCAGTGCCGCAGGGGGTCACGTCGCTGCCGCGGGCGGCGGCGAGCTACCGGCGCGGAATGCCGATGGCGTCTTCTGCCCGTCGGGAGCTCGGCACAGCGCGACGCCGCGGTGCGCGCCCGCTGTCTTCACGCTAGCCGCCAAAACCTTTGCAGCGCTGCGCAATACGCTTGTTTCCTGGGCTGCTGAACCACGGTGGGCGGAGCCAGGATTCATTCCGCAGCTGTGCCGGGCGGCGAACCAGCGGTTGCTGAGCCTGCCGTATCGGATCGGGGTGACGGCCGAGGACGTCGCGTCGCTGCTTGCCGCGGTACGGGAAGGGGCTGAGCTCAACGGTATTCGGCACGTGTCGACCTCGCCTGAGCCTGTGGTGCTGCTCGCACCGCACGAGGCCGCCGCGGCCGCGCCGGTGGCGCTGCCGGATTCGGCGGCCGAGCGTGAGCTGCGCGCGTTGATCGCCGATCGAGGCGGCGAGTTCGCCGCGGACGCGCGGCTCGCTCGGTTCGTCGCGCATCTCGACGGGCTCGCGGTGTTGACCCGGCGCCGGGTGCCGATCGCCGAGGTGGTCGCGCTCGACGCCGTTGGTGCCGCGGCGGCGCTGGTGCACGCGCAGGCGATTCCCATGGAGGAGGCAGTAGGGGCGCTGCTTGTCGATGATCCGCTGGTGTTGCACGCGCCGCCGCAACACACCGTGGTGGTCGACGGGGAATGCTTGCTGCCCAACGAGATCGACGCCGGTTACCTGAATGAGCTGGTGCGGGGGTGCGCGCGAACCTTGACCGAGGTCACCCCGTACATGACGCAGGCGGCGCTGCTGCTCGACCACCAGCACACCTTCGCGCGCGCCATCGGCCGCTGGGAGGAGCTGCTGGCCGAGCGCGGTTTCGCCGCGGCCGACGCGATTCGGCAATTCGGCGACGCGGCGCCCGAACTGACGCCCGAGCAACTGGCCGCGCTGGCGCTCGCCGTCAATGTGGCCGCGGGGGAGATCGACCGCGCATGGGGGTTGACGCCGCCGGGATGGCTGCCACCCGCGACCGCGGAGCTCGCGGTGCTGATCTGCACGGGCATCATCGATCGAAGTGATGCGGTAGCGGCACTTTTCGGCGATGCCGACCTCACTGCGCTCGCGGACAAAGCACGTGCGCGCTCGATGGTGCGCTCGGCGCGGCTCACTCAGTTCCGTGCACTGACTCGGCGCACGGACGACGCCTACCGTGTGCGTCGACTGGAACTCCCTGCCTCGGCGGACCTCGGCGCCGCCATCGCCGCCGCCGGTGCACGGACGTCGGCGGTGATCGTGCTCGGGCCTTTGGCCGGGGCAGCGCCGCAGGGGGTCGTGCAGATCGCCGACAGCGAACCTGGCGTGCTGACGGCGGCGCTGCTCGAATTATGGTTGCGCGGTTGCGATGTCGACTGGGCGGGCCCACAGCTCGACGAAACACCCCGCCTGCCAGGACTGCCCGGCTACGTCTTCGACCAGCATTCGTTCTGGCACGAGGATACCGACCTGCGCATCGACGGACATGTCCCTGCTGAGCGACCAGCGAGCACAGCGGTCGCGCCAACCCCGGAGCCGGTCGACAACCCGGGCGTCGTCGCGGCACCCGAGTCGATACCCGACCGAACCCCGCTCCTGGAAGAACTGCTGATCGACCTCGTCGCCGAGGCAACCCGCGCGCCACGCGAAACCCTGCGCACTACAACGGCATTCGCCGACCTCGGGATAGATTCGCTGATCATCCACACCGTCAACCTGCAGCTGTCCGAGCGATTCGGCGACATCGCAGCGACCCTGTTCTTCGAATGCCGCGACATCCACGAAGTCGCCACTCGAATCCACCGCGACTACGCCGACGGCGTCCGCACCTACTTCGACGCCGCCCGCACGTCGGCGGCCGTCGACGGCCCGCCGTCGACCGGATCGGTAGCGACTCGACCTGCGACTAGGCGCGAACCAGCAGGCCTGACGGCAACGATCCGGCCCGATCCAGCGGCAGGGGTCGGCGTGGAGTCGGTGGGCCACGCCACTGCATCGACTGGCGGACCGGAATCGACTGCCGCAGTGGACTCATCGGCGGCCGGGCCCGGTCCGGTGGGGCGGTGGCTCGGGTCTTCGGTGCGGCGGTCCGGTGCTCAGCGACCGCGGCATGGCACCGACGGGATCGCCGTGATCGGGTTCGACGGCCGGTTTCCCGGGGCCGATTCGGTGCCGGAGTTCTGGCAGAACCTGTGTGCCGGAGTCGATTCCGTCGGGGAGATTCCGGCGCAACGATGGGATCACGACCGGTACTTCGATCCGCGGCGCAACGTGCCGGGCAAGGTGTACGCGAAGTGGGGCGGGTTCCTTTCCGACGTAGACCTTTTCGATGCGGCGGCATTCGGTATCGCGCCGGTCGAGGCGGCGTTCATGGATCCGCAGGAGCGGTTGTTCCTCGAGGCGACCCGCGGCTGCCTCGAAGTCGCGGGGTACACCCCGGAGCGACTCGGTGCGGAGCACGACAACGAAGTCGGGGTCTTCGTCGGCGCGAGCTTCAACAACTACCAGCTCGTACAGCACGAGGCCGCCGGACCGAACGCCTATGTGCCGATCAACTCGCAGACCTACGCGGTGGCCAATCGGGTGTCCTATCTCAACGACTTCCGCGGTCCGAGTCTGACGGTGGACGCGGCGTGCTCGTCGTCGCTGTATGCCCTGCACTTGGCCTGCGAAAGTTTGCGCCGCGGTGAGTGCTCCGTCGCGGTCGCGGGCGGGGTGAACCTGACGCTGCATCCGTCGAAGTACCAGATGCTTGCGCAGTATCAGTTCCTTTCCTCGGACGGACGTTGTCGGGCGTTCGGCGAGGGCGGCGACGGCTATGTTCCGGCCGAGGCGGTCGGGGCGTTCCTGCTGAAGCCGTTGGCGGACGCGGTAGATGACGGCGACCGGGTCTACGGGGTGATTCGCGGCAGCGCGCTCACGCACGGCGGCCGCACGAACGGTTTCACCGTGCCGAGCCCGGCCGCGCACACCACGGCCATCGAACGTGCCTTGCGGCAGGCGGAGTGGAGCCCGGAGACGGTCACCTACTTCGAAGCGCACGGCACCGGAACGCGACTCGGTGATCCGGTCGAGATCGCCGCCGTCCGTGCCGCTTTCGCCACATCGCGGCGCCAGTACTGCGCGATCGGCTCGGTCAAGTCGAACATCGGGCATGCGGAGGCGGCGGCCGGCGTCGCCCAACTGGCAAAAGTGTTGTTGCAACTGCAGAACCGCACGCTGGTGCCGTCGCTGCTGCATGCCGAGCGCACCAATCCGGCGATCGACTTCGCCAACTCGCCGGTCTACCTGCAGCAGACCCTCGAAGACTGGGATCCCGCGTGCGGCGGTGCCGGCGAGGTGCCGTTGCGCGCGGGGATGTCGTCGATCGGCGCGGGTGGCACCAATGTCCATGTTCTGCTCGAGGAGTACCAGTCATGACGCCCCCGCGATACGTCTTCGGCGTCTCCGGCAGGACCGCCGAAGCCCTACTGGCACAGGCCGGCACGCTGGCCGACTATCTGGAGTCCAGTGTGCGTGATCGCCGCAGGGCGGCGTTCGCCACGACCGTGACGTTGCCCGCGGTCGCGAAAACGCTCCTGCTGCGCCGGGAGGCGCTCGAGCACCGCCTCGCCTTCGTCGCGAGCACACTCGCCGACGCGGTCGAGCAGCTGCGCTACTTCGTCGAACAGTCCGACAATGGAATGTCGCTGCGGGGGAGGGGAATCCACGCGAGCCGCGCCGAAGCGAACCAGTTCGGCGACGCGCTGGAGGCCGACCGCGAGTACCTACGACAGCTGGTTGCGGCAGGCCATCTCGATCGACTGGCCGCACTGTGGTCTGTCGGATTCCCGGTCGACTGGAGTGCCGTCCATCCGGAACTCACCGAGGAACTCCCCGTCTACCTCCCGCCGACCCGATTGTCGCGCCAGCGTTTCTGGCCGCAGCACACGGTGCAAGCCGGGGTGAGTTCTCCGCAGGAGCCAAGCGCACCCACAGTCGCGCCGCTCGCTCGTGCGGACGAGTCCGTTGTCCCGCAGTCGATTCGGATCGAGTTGACCCCGGAGCGAGCACCTGCTGTCGCTCCTGTATCCGAGGCCGTCGTTGAGCTCGACTCCGACTCGTTCCGGTCGGAGCTGGCCGACCTGCCGTCGACACTGCGCCGCCGCCACCTGCGCACTCAGTTACAGCGGTGGATCAGCGAAGCCCTCGCCTATCCGGACGGTGAACTGCCTCCGGTGGATCGCGGGTTCTTCGATCTCGGCATGACCTCGATCCAGCTCGAACAGGTCCGCACCAAGATCACCGCCGCGGTGGGCTTCGAACCCGGCGAGACAACCGCTTTCGACTATCCGACGATCACCGAGTTCGCCGACTATCTCGAACGCTCGCTCGATAGCGCCGCGGCGGCACCGATTCAGGTCCCCGTCGTGCCACCGGACGACGCGAACATGCTGACCACCTTGGACGCCACCGCCATCGAGCAATTGTCGCCGGTGGAACTCGAGCGCGTCCTCACGGCGATCTTGTGACGCCCGGCTTGTCGATCAAGGAACGATGATGACCCTCGAAGAAGAGAACGAGCAGCTCAGGGCGCTGCTGCGGAAGTCGCTCGCGACGATCCGCGAGCTGAACGCGGCCGTCGGCACCGATCCGGCGGCGCCGATCGCGATCATCGGCACGGCATGTGAACTCCCCGGCGGCGCCGATTCTCCGGAAGCCTTCTGGGAGCTGTTGAACTCCGGAAAGTCGTGCGAGCGTGACGCGCCCGCGAGCGAGTGGCTGCGTAGCGTGCACGACCGATACTTCGCGCAGCACCCGGCCGCGGCCGCCTACGCGCCGGCCAATTATCTCGAACGCGACGTGATGCGTTTCGATCCACGACCTTTCGCCATCTCGCCCAACGAAGCCCGTGAGATGGATCCGACCCAGCGGCTCGCGTTGACGTTGACGACCCAGGCGCTCGAACGGGCGGGCTACAACCCGTGGCGGATGACCGGCAAGGTCGGCGTCTACTTCGGCGTCATCGGCGGCGAGTACGGCGCGCTGGCCCGAAAGTCGACGGCGCCTGGCCATTACGTGGCGACCGGAACATTGGACAGCGTGGTTTCCGGCCGGATCAGCCACACCTTCGACTTCGACGGGCCCGCGCTCTCCATCGACACGGCGTGCTCGTCGTCGCTGGTCGCGCTGCACCTGGCCTGCGAGGGAATTCGCAACGGGGACTGCGATGTCGCGGTGGTCGGCGGGGTGAACCTGCTGCTCGACCCGTCGGTGGTCGGCGCACTCGCCGGTTTCGGCGCACTGTCGATGGACGGCCGCTGCCGCCCGTTCACCGAGGACGGTCAAGGCTACGGTCGCGGCGAAGGTGGCGTCGTCGTCGTGCTGAAGCGGCTTGCCGACGCCAGGAACGACCGTGACGATGTGCTCGCGCTGGTCCGCGCCACCGCGGTCAATCACGACGGCCGGTGCAGCGGCCTGACGGTGCCGAACGGCCGGGCGCAACAGGACCTGCTGACCGAGGCATTGCGCAAGGCGAACTTACGCGGGTCCGAGGTGGACTACCTCGAAACCCACGGCACCGGAACACCACTGGGCGACCCGATCGAACTGACGGCCGCCAGTGCCGTGTACTGCCAGGATCGACCGGCCGATCGCCCACTGATCGTCGCCTCCAACAAGGCGCAGATCGGCCATCTGGAGGCCGCGTCCGGCTTGGCTTCGTTGCTCAAAGTGGTTCTGGTGCTCCAGCATCGCCGCATCCCTGCCCAGCCGGGAGCCGACCCGCTCAGCCGCACGATCGACTTCGACACGCTGCGATTGCGGGTCCCCGACGCGCAGGTCGACATTCCGGACGGGGACGTGCTCGCCGCCGTCAGCTCGTTCGGCTTCAGCGGAACGAATGCGCATGTGGTGATCGGCAGTCCGGATGCGCAGGCGCCGATGGCGCGTACCGAGAACCGCACGCACGCACTAGTGTTCGGCGCCCGATCCGCTTCGGCATTGGCGACCACTGTCGACGACGCTCTGCACTACCTCCGCAGCACGTCCGCCACCGCGGCGGACGTGTGCTTCACCTACGCCACCGGCCGCGCGCACGGCCCCTTCCGTACCCACGTAACCGGAACGAACCGCGAAGAGCTGCTCGCCGCCCTCGAAACACTCTCCACTACACCGCAGTTCACCACCCGATCCCGGCTGACTCGAACCGGACCGCTGAAGCTCGCCTTCGTGATTTCGGGACTGATTCCGCAGCAACCGGATCCGCGCGCGGCCGCTTGGCACCGCGCGTTCGCCGGATTCCGCGCCGGTTTCGACGCCGTCGCCGCGGCGTGGACCGCGCATCGCGGCACCGCTCTCTCGCCGGGTGCCGGGACCGAGCAGCCCGTCGAGTCGGCCTGCCATCAGCTCGCCGTGCTGTCCGGCCTCATCCGCCTGTGGCGCAGTTTCGGCATCCAGCCGGAGATCTGGTGCCCCGAGGGCATCGGCCTGTACGCGACCGCCATCGAAACCGGCGCGCGCACAGCAGATTCCGTCATCGCGGAGTTGATCGACCTGTTCGCGGTCGCACATCCGCAATCGACTCTGCTGGCGACCGGCGTTACCGCTCTCCGCATCCCGGAAGTAGCCGTCCCAACCCGGGCGCCCGCGCGGACAACTCGGTTCGACGACGCCGTGATCGACCCGGCCACCGGCGAATTCCTTACCCCGCGAACCGCACACGACCCCGCGTACTGGGCACCGGCCGCATCCGTCGAACCCGACCTGGCCACCAGCGCACGTCGCTGCGTCGAGCACGAGGTGCGGGTGGCGGTCGTGCTCGGGCTCGGCTCGGCCAGTACGCCGATCGAGTCGCTCTCCGTGGTCGAGCTCGATCCGGACTCCCCGGACGCCCTGCTCACGGCGCTACTACGCCTGTACGAGCTGGGTGCGGAAGTCGAGTGGACGCCCTGGTACGAGACCTCACCGGCACGCCGCATCCGCGTGCCCACCTCGGTCTTCGAAGAGGCGACATACGTCATCGATGCCCCGGATCTCGAAGCCACGCACGGAGATATCGCACCCGGCGACGACCCGCTGGAACCCCGCACCCACCCCTCTCCTCGCGGCAACTCCGAACTGGACTTCGTGCTCTCGCCCGCGGCAGTCCCGCTGGCCGACACCCACCACATCGTGCACATCGGCTATTTCGTGGAGATGGTCCTGCGCGCCATCGCCAAGGCCGCCCCTGGAGCCCGCTTCGACGTCGCGGAGATGACCTTCAGCACCGCGCTGGTCGTGACCGAGCGGCCGGTCTCGCTCAGGCTCGTCTTCGACAATCCCGACTCCGCCACACCACGATTCGGCTTCTATTCGCTCACCGACCCGGCGACCAATCGCTGGCGCACCCACGTGTCCGGTGCCCTCACCCGACGGTCGGGTCCTCCTGCGGTCTTCGCCGAAATCACCGGCGGATCAGCAGAATTCCGCACCGCCTACACCGCGTCGGAGTTCTACGCCGCGATGGAGCACCGCGGCCTGCGACTGGGCCCGAGCGTGCGTGCGGTCGGCGCGGTCCGTCGCGCGGGTTCCGTCGCGATCGCCGACGTCGACCCCGACCATGCCATCCGCCCTGACCGTGCCGTAACCCGGGTCGCCCCCGGCATTCTCGACGCCTGCGCGCAGGTCTTCCACGCCCTCATGCCCGACATCGTCGCGCCGACAGCCGCTTTCATGGTCGACCGGATGGCCGGCCTGATCGTGCGCCCCGGCGAGGCGGTGGCACCGCGCACGATCCGGATCGACAACGTCCGTCTCGCCCCTGACGGCAAGAGCGTCATCGGCCGGTTCGCCGTGCTCGATGCCGAGGCCGCCGTCATCGTCGAATGCCAGGAGTGCACGGTCCGGTGGATCGATAGCGGCATCGACTCGGTCATCGCCGCCTCGGGGGTGCTGGCCGACACGCTGCGGCTGAGCCAGGCGGAGCTCGACGAAATCGACACGGCCACCGGGCCGGTCGCCCAGCTGTTGCTCGAGGCGGCCATTGTGCGGTTGGTCGCCGAGCTGACCGGGCTGCGGGCCGAGGAGATCAACGCCGCCGACACCACCGCCGCGCTCGGCATCGATTCGATCCAGGCGACCCGGTTGTACTTGGCACTCGAACCGGTCAACCCGCGCGAGCGTGTCGAGCTGACCGACATCGTGCAGGGCATCGCCATCGCCGAACTAGCGGATCGGTTGCGCGTCGGGCCCGCGCCGACGGTCGAAAGTCCTTCCGCCAAGCCGTATCTCGGACCACGTGCGTCCGACGCTCCGCTCCTGCTGCTGTGCCTCCCGTATGGCGGCGGCAGCACGCTGCTGTTCCACGGCTGGCAGGACCGGCTGCCCGCGGACATCGAGGTGTGCCCGGTCGCCCTGCCCGGCCGCGGCACCAGGCTTGCCGAACCCCTGGTTCCTGACGTCTATCGCATCGTCGACGACCTTGTCGCCGAAGTGCTCCGGACCGTCGACAGACCCTTCGCCCTGTACGGGCACAGCGCGGGCGGATTGATTGGTTACCTGCTCGCGCAGCGCCTGCGCGAGCAGGGGCATCCGGGACCGTGTCACCTGTTCCTCGGTGCTTTCAGCAGCCCCGATCACACCGGCAATCCCTTCTACCTCGGGTGCCGGAAAGACTTGCGCGAGGCCGGTTATCCGGACCTGCCGACCGCCGAGCAGATCCGCGCGATGACCGATCCGCAGCTCGCCGAGCTGGCCTTGCTGCTGAAGTTCCCCGCAGCCGATGCCGACCCTGCCTTCCTCCGGATGGCACTGCCCATCCTGGCCAACGACATCCGCATGGTCGGCAGCTTCCGGCACGCCGAGGCGAAGGTGCTCGACGTGCCGATCACCGCACTGCACGGCCACACCGACGATCGGGTCACCGAGGAGCACATGCGCGGCTGGTCGGCGTGGACTTCCGCTGAGTTCGATCTGCGCGTGCTGGCGGGTGATCACTTCTTCGTGCACACCGAGCAGCGCCGCGACGACGTGCTGGACATTCTCGCGAAGGCGCTCCGATGACGGCCGGATCGGCAACGGCACCACGGGAATACGAGGTGGTCGTGATCGGCGCCGGACCCGTCGGCCTGTTCACCGCCGTGCTGCTCGGCCAGTACGGCGTGCGCACACTGGTGGTGGAACGCAGGCCGCAGATGTACACCTATCCGCGCGCGATCGGCATCGACGACGAGACCATGCGCGCGATGCAGGCGATCGGCATCGCGGACAGTCAACTGCCCCAACTGAAGTACGCGCCGACCATCGAATACCTGTCCCCGGTCGGCTATTCACGGTTCCAGCCGCCAGCTACACCCGGCCCCTACGGGCACCCGTTCCTGGCGACCTTCCTGCAGCCGCGACTCGAGGAAGGCTTGCGGGCCAGGCTGGCCGAACTGCCCTCGGTCGAATTGCGCACCGGCATCGAGTTCGTCGACTTCGACGAGGCGGGCGGCATCATCACCCTGATGCGCGACGCCGACGGCCGGGAACTGCGGGCGTCTTCCCGATTCCTGCTCGGTTGCGACGGCGGCCGCAGCCGCGTCCGCCAGCAGGTGGGCGTGGAGTTGCTCGGCGCGACCCAGGAAGAGAAGTGGTTGGTGGTCGACGTGCGCGACGACGAGGTCCTCGCCGAGGCGATGCGCAGCCGTCATCAGGACGCCTGCGCGCAGCCGATGGTGTCGATCACGCTGCCGGAAGGCCTGCGCCGCATCGAATGCCGACTCGCGGCGGACTCCGCGCGCACCGAGGCCGTAGGGCCGGAGCTCATTCGGGACGTATTGCGACCCTTGGTCGCCGACCATCCGGTCGACGTGGTGCGAGCCGCCGTGTACGAACGCTACTTTCGCCATGCCGAGCACCTGCGCGACGGCAACGTCTTCCTGCTCGGCGACGCCGCCCATCTCGTGCCGCCCTACGGCGGTCAAGGGCTGTGCTCCGGCATCCGCGATGCGATCAACCTGGCTTGGAAGCTCGCGTTCGTGCTCGGCGGCAGGCTCCCCAAAGAGGTGCTCGACAGCTACGACCGCGAGCGCGGTGACCACATGAAGCGCACCGTGGCCTTCGTCAGGCACCTGGCTCGCCGCATCGAGGGCGACAGCGGGGAAGACCCTGTGGCCGAGGAACTTTCGGTCGCCGATCAGCGCCGCGCGAAGCCCGCGCCCGAGTACACGACCGGCTTCTTCGATGAAAAGGCAGGCGGGGGTGCGATGTTCCCGCAGCCGCCGGTCGTGCGCGACGGTGTCACCCAACCACTCGACGACGTCCTCGGCCCCGGCTTCGCCGTGCTTGTCCGCACCAACAGTCGGATCGCAGGGATCGGGTGGCGGGCACTGTTCGGTCCCGACACGTTCGTTGCCCAGGTGCGTACCCTCGACGGTCCGCGGCATGCCGAACCGGGTGTCACCGTGCTCGGTGATCCGACCGGCGAGCTGGTCCGCGCCATCGGCGCCGCCGACTTCGTGGTGCTGCGCCCCGACCGCTTCGTGTTCGCCGCGTATCGGGACGAGCAGGCGCCGAAGGTGGCCGAGCGGCTGTCGGCCTGGCGCCGATCCGCAGGCGGCGTGCGATGAGCGAGCGACCAACGGGCACAGCCGAACAACCGGTGGATGTGCTGATTGTCGGTGCAGGCCCGGTCGGCCTCACGCTGGCGATTGCCCTCGCCGACAACGGCGTGCGCTCGCGCATCATCGACAAGCTCGACGGATGGTCGGAGCTGAGCAAGGCGATGACGCTGACTCCGCGGACCCTCGAATGCTTTCGCATGCTGGGCCTCGCCGACCGTTTCCTCGCGGACGGCATCCTGTCGCGCCGCATCCACCACTACACCGAGCGCCGCAACCCCATCGCGGTCACCGATCTGGCCAAGCTCGACGGTGAATTCCACGGCGTGCTGCATCTGAGCCAGAGCCGGACGATCGGGGTTCTCGCCGCCGCCCTTGCCGAGCGCGGCATCGAAGTGGAACGCGGCCGCGAGCTCACCGAGATCGAGTCGACCGGGAGCGGTCACCGGTCCACGGTCACCACGGCCGACGGCGCGGTCAACACGATCGCGGCGCGCTACGTGGTGGGTGCGGACGGCAGCCGCAGCCGGGTCAGGGAGCTGATCGGCACCGCGTTCGACGGCGCGGAGCAGTCGGAGACCTTCATCATGGCCGACATCGAAATGGCAGGCTTCCCTTACCATCCCGAGGACCGGCACGCCTTCTACCTCGACGAGGGCACCTTCTTCACCATTCTGCCGATCGACGGGCGCTACTTCCGGCTCATCTCCACCTGCCGCATCGCGTCGGCGGAGGTCGACGAGGAATTCATCCTGCGCCGCTTCGATGCGTTGCTGCGCACGGTCGGCCTCGCACACGTCAAACTCGGTGATCCGTTCTGGCTCACCCGGTTCAACCCGCGTCAGTATCTCGCCGAACAGCTGCACGCGAACGGGGTCTTCCTCGTCGGTGATGCCGCGCACATCCAAAGCCCCATCGGCGCACAGGGATTGAATACCGGTATCCAAGATTCGATGAACCTGGCGTGGAAGCTCGGCGTTGCGCTTCGGCACGGCGGCACGGGCGTACTGAACAGCTATCACGAGGAGCGCCATCCGGTCGCGCAGCGCCTCTTCGAGTACAACAACGTGCTCAGCGAGCGCATCTTCGGCCGAAACCGCCTCAAACGCCAGTTCTTGCGCTACCAGAACTATTTGCTGCGCCTGCCGTCGTTCCACGCTGAAGAGCTCGCGAAGGTTAGCCAGTATCGCGTCGGCTACCCGGCGGGCGGACTGTTCGCCCGCCCCACTCCTGGCGCCCACCCCGCGGGCCCGCGGCTCCGCGTCGGAGACCGCATGCCGCACTGCGTTTTCGAGACTGCCGACGGCACCCCGTTCCAGCTGCTCATCGAACTCGGGGCGTGCCGCCACCTGCTCCTGGTCTTTGCCGGCGAGGATCTCGATGCGCCGGAAACCGTTGCGGCACGCGGGCAGTCCGAGGTGACCCGCTATGTCGTCTACGACCGGCCGTCACCGCGACAGCGATACCGGCGGCCAGAAGGCGCCGACGTCCTATTCGACAGGTCGGGGCGCTCGCGCGAGCAGCTAGAGGTGCCACCGCACACCAGTGTGCTGATCCGGCCGGACGGCTACATCGCGGCGCTGTTCCGCAACGGCGATCATCGTGCGCTCGAAACCTATTGGGACCTGATCACATCGACCACACCAACCCAGCACCCCGAGGACAGACTATGAAGGCACTGCGATTCGATCGGATCGGTTCACTGGACGCGCTGACGCTCACCGACGTGCTTCGCCCTGAGGTCGTCGC
This sequence comes from Nocardia sp. NPDC049149, assembly GCF_043197455.1. Lineage (NCBI taxonomy): Bacteria > Bacillati > Actinomycetota > Actinomycetes > Mycobacteriales > Nocardiaceae > Nocardia > Nocardia sp. NPDC049149. The sequence continues at coordinate 214,497 of NZ_JBICTD010000003.1, read as the reverse complement.
GGGCGAGGTGGTCGTGCGTGTCCATGCCGCGGGCGTCAACCCGAGCGACTTCAAGAATGTGCTCGGCAAGTTCCCGTACACCACGGTCCCGCGCATACCGGGCCGCGATTTCGCCGGTGTCGTGGTCGCAGGCCCGTGTGCACTCGTCGGTCAGGAAGTGTGGGGCAGCGGTAGGGAACTCGGCTTCGTCCGTGACGGGTCGCACGCCGAGTATCTCGCGCTGCCCGCCGATGGCGTGGCCCGCAAGCCCGCAACGCTGTCCTTCGCCGAGGCCGCCGCGTCCGGCGTGCCCTACCTGACCGCGTGGGAAGCGGTGGAGCGCACCGGCATCCACGCGGGTTCCACAGTGGTGCTCATCGGCATGGGCGCGGTCGGCACGGCCGCATATCTGCTCGCCGTCGCCCGCGACGCCAATGTCCTTGTCGGCGTTCGCCGTTCGGAGCACGCCGACGAGCTGAACGACCGTGGCATCAAGGCGCTCGTCCTGGACGAGGAGTTCCCCGCACGGGTGCACGAGCGTTTCACCGACGGTGCCGAGGTGGTGTTCGACACCACCGGATTCTGGCTGCCGACCGCGATCAAGGCGCTCGGCGGCGGCGGGCACCTCGCGGTGATCGCCGCCCCGTCCGACGGTCACGAGCGAGTCCCGGTGCTGGAGTTCTACCGTCGCGGTGCCACCCTCATCGGCGTCAACTCGGCCAGGCACGACACCATCGCCAGCGCGGTCGCGCTGAGCCGCCTCGGCGAGCTGTTCGAATCGGGTGCGCTGCCGGTGCCGACCGGCATCGTCACCAGGCCGCTGGACAAGGCCGTCGAGACCTACCGCGATCTGGCCGAGGGCGCCACCGACAAGTTCGTCCTCACCAACGACCTGAACGACTGACATCCCATGCCTGTCTTCGTCTTTCCCGGCCAGGGCTCGCAGTTTCCCGGGATGGGACTCGAGCTGTTCGACGAGTTTCCCGAGATCGTCCGCGAGGCCGAGACGGTCCTCGGCTATTCGGTGCCCGAGGTGTGCCTGGAACCAGGCGGTGCGCGCCTCGCACAGACCCGCTATGCGCAACCGGCCATCTACGTTGTGAATGTCTTGACCTATCTCCGTTTTCAGCGCAGGTCGGCGGTGCGGCCCTCCTATCTGCTCGGGCACAGCCTGGGGGAGTACTGCGCGTTGTACGCCGCCGGTGCCTTCGATTTCGCGACCGGACTGCGGCTGGTTGCGCTACGCGGCGCGCTGATGGCCGAAGCGGAGGACGGCGCGATGGCCGCGGTCGTCGGCCTGGCCGCGGAGCAGGTCGAGGCCACCGCGGCGACCTGGCCGGGCGGCGGATTGTGGGTGGCGAACCTGAATACCCCGGACCAGGTGGTCATTTCGGGCGGTGTCGAACCGGTCCGCGCCGCACGCGAGCACTTCCTGGCCGCGGGCGCGACCCGCTATGTCGTCTTGCCGGTCAGCGGGGCGTTCCATTCACCGCTGATGGCGACCGCGCAGGCCGGATTCGCCGCCGTGCTTGCGGATGCGCCGTTGCATGAGCTCCGAATTCCCGTGGTGGCCAACCTGACCGGTGCGCCACACACCGACGCGGGACTGCGCGACTCGCTGGCCGCGCAGATCTGCGGCCCCGTCCGCTGGGCCGACAGCATCCGGCTGCTGCTCGATCGCGGCGAGACCCGGTTCATCGAAACCGGGGCCCGCCGGGTGCTGACGCCGATGATCGAAAAGATCGCCTCCTGAACTCACTCCTCGAACTGTGTGCGCTTCCAGTCGCCGTACGGTTCGTCGCGCTCCCGCACGGCCTCCCGGAAACCCTTGGTCGCCGAACGCAATTGGAAGGCATGGCCCTCGCGAGTGTGCCGGGAGATGCCGTCGAAGACGGTGCTGACCATGCCGGAGTTCGCCACGCCCTGCGCGAGCAGCGCGCTGTTGAGCGCCAGCTTCGCCATCATCAGCTGGTTGATCGGCATCCGCGCGATGCGCGCCAGCAACGCCTCGGTGCGCGCGTCCAGCTCAGCGGCGGGCGGCGCCTCGACCGCGAGCCCCCATTCCTCGGCCTGCTTGCCGGACAGGCAATCTCCGGTGAACAGCAGCCGCTTGGCGCGCTGGTCGCCGAGCCGGTGCGCCCACATGCCCGCGGACGGGATGCCCCACACCCGGGTGGGTGGATAGCCGATCTTGGTGTCGGCGGCGCAGATGATCTGGTCGGCGTACAACGCGATATCGGTGCCGCCCGCGACGGCGAAGCCGTGCAGCTTGGCGACCGTCGGCTTGTTGGCATACAGCAGGCTGGCGAAGCCGCGGTTGAACCGGCTCATCATCGCGTAGTCGACCATGGGATCCCAAGTGCCCCAAGGATTGTGGTTCTGGGCCTGCACCGTCGGATCGAGCACGGTGCCGACCCGCGACTGCGCCGCGGTGCCGTCGGGTGCACCCGTTGCGCCGGCATCGATCTCGCTCTCGGCGAAGAGCGACAGGTCGTAGCCGCCGCAGAAGCCCTTGCCCCGCCCGGAAACCACCATCACGTGGACCCGGGGATCGAGATCGGCCCGCTCGACCGCGTGCGCCAGCTCGGTGGGGGTGTCGGCGGTGATCGCGTTGCCGTGCTCGGGCCGGTTGAACGTGATCCGCGCGATCCGCCCGGTCACCTCGTAGGTCAACGTGCGGTAGTCGGACCCCGACGGCGGCAGCGGGCGGTCGGCCCACGGCGAACCGGGGGCTTCGGTGAGCCCCTCGTACCACGCCGCCGGCCGGGTGCCGGAGTGATTCTCGAAATCTGACATGAGGCTTCCTGACTGCGTCGGTGGGCGGAGTAGCGCGCTGCGGTATTACATTCTTGTGTCAACTGAAGAATGACTGTAATACTGATGGCATGCCAACGCATGCGGTCACGAACCAAGTTCCCCCGCTGGTCGACTATGACGCCGCCGAGCAGCCGGTCATCCTCGAAGCGCTGCAGCGCGCAGGCGCCGACCATGCGCTGGAAGAGCTGCACGAGATCGGACGGCTCGCGGGCAGCGCCGAGGCCATCGAGCTCGGCGACTTCGCCGAGGCGCACCCGCCGGTGCTGAAGACGCACGACCGGTACGGGCACCGCATCGACGAGGTGGTGTACGGCCCGAGCTATCACCAGCTGATGACGCACGCGATCGGCTTCGGACTGCACGGCGCGGTGTGGGCCGACCCCAACCCGAAACCGCATCTGACGCGCGCCGCGAAACTGAGCGTGTGGGGGCCGGTGGACGCAGGCCACGGCTGCCCGATCTCGATGACCTACGCCGTGGTCCCGGCCCTGCGTGCCGCGCCGGAACTCGCCGCGCAGTACGAACCTTTGCTGTGCGCCAAGGAATACGACCCCGGTCTGCGTGCGCCGCTGACCAAGCGCGGCCTCATCGCGGGCATGTCGATGACGGAAAAGCAAGGCGGCTCGGATGTTCGGGCCAACACCACCACCGCGACCGCGATGTCCGACGGCAGCTACCGGATCGCCGGGCACAAGTGGTTCACCTCGGCGCCGATGTCGGACCTGTTCCTGACGCTGGCCCAGGCGCCAGGCGGGCTCTCCTGTTTCCTCGTCCCGCGCGTGCTGCCCGACGGCACTCGCAATGCCTTTGCGCTGCAACGGCTCAAGGACAAACTGGGCAACCGCTCCAATGCCAGCAGCGAGGTCGAATACGACAACACCGTCGGCTGGCTGGTCGGCGACGAAGGCCGCGGCGTGCCGACGATCATCGAGATGGTCAACCTGACCAGGCTCGACTGCACCATCGGCAGCGCGACCATGATGCGCACCGGAGTCATCCAGGCCGCACACCACGCCGCGCACCGGACGGCCTTCGGTGCCACCCTCGCCGACCAGCCGTTGATGCGAAATGTGCTCGCCGACCTGGCAATCGAGGCCGAAGCGGCGACCACCGTCGCGCTGTGGCTCGCCGACCTCACCGACCAGGCGACCGCCGGCGTCGACGGCGCCGACCCGCTGCGGCGGATCGCACTCGCGGTCAGCAAATACTATGTGTGCAAACGCGGTCCGATCCACGCCGCCGAGGCGCTGGAATGCCTGGGCGGCAACGGCTATGTCGAAGAATCTCGGATGCCGAGGCTGTATCGAGAAGCGCCGCTGATGTCGATCTGGGAGGGCTCGGGCAATGTCGCGGCGCTCGACACCTTGCGTGCCATGGCCAAACAACCCGAAACCCTCGACGTTTACTTCACCGAGGTCAAACGTGCCGCGGGCGCCGATCCGCATCTCGACGCCGCGATCGCCCGTCTCGAACAACAATTCGGCGATTTCGACACGATCCAGCACCGCGCGCGTCGCATCGTCGGCGACATGGCGCAGATTCTTCAGGCCTCGCTGCTCGTCCGTTATGGGCACCCCGCTGTTGCTGACGCGTTCACGGTGAGCCGGCTCGGTGGTGAGCACGGCGATGTTTTCGGGACACTACCGACCGGTATCGATAGTGCGGCGATCATTCAACGTGTTACCCCCAAAACGGGGAACTGAGATCGATCGGGAGTTCGTCGGCCACCGAACCGGTTAGGTCCTAGGCGTCGGACGTGACGAGCAGCTGCTCTGCGAAAGCCATGAATTCGGTACGGAACGCCGCATATTCGGCGCGTAGCCTGGTGCCCGGCCAGTCGGTGGGTAGCAGTGCGGCGGGGAGCAGCGGGTCGTCGAGAATATGCCGCACGGCCGCTGCGGCGACCTCGAACCGTTCCCGCATCGATGCCGAAGTCGTGAACGCGTGCAGCAACTGCTCCGCCTCGCGCGCCCAAAGTTGGGGCGCGAAAAGGGCTTCCGCCATCATCTCCGGTGAATCCTGCGGCACCGCACTGAACACGGAAACCCGGCGGCCTGCCTCCGGCCCGAGAACGACATCGATGTTCGCGGGCCGGGTCCAGACGCCCTCGCGCAATTCGGCGAGTTTGCGGGTGCGCATCGTATCCCGGAAGGCGGTTCTGGCCGCGGCGTCGTCACCGACGGCGGTCACCACCGCCAAATACCATTCACCGCGCCACGCCCGCTCCACGGGACTCACCGAGGCGTCCTGCCTGCGCTGTCGCTCGATCAGCCGGTCCGAGAGCCGATACACGCCATTCGCGCGTTCCAGATCGCCCATGGCAACCATCCGAGTCAGCGCGACGCGCACAGCCGATTGTTGCAATCCGAGTTCCTCGGCCACCGAAACGATCCAGCTGACCGGTGCCTCCGCGGGATGCGCTCCGAGCAAAGCACTCAGAATTGCGGACCGAGCGGTCAGCTTCCGCATGCGCATTGCCTACTCACTCCGTCCTGCCGGATCACCCTTCGTCGAGTCCGCTATCCGACTCGGCCATGTCGCTAGTTCGCGTTGTTATATGCCGCGACAATGTCTGCGGGGATCCTTCCTCGGGTCGATACGTTGTGCCCATGCTGCCGTGCCCATTCCCGGATCGCCGCGGTTTGCTCGCGGTCGGTCGCGGAGGTGGCTTTACCGGTGCCTTTGCGCTTGGACGCCCGACCGGTCTTGCGTGCCTTTTCTGCCCACGGCTCCAGCGTCACCCGCAGCTTGCCCGCGTTCTTGGTGGACAGATCGATCTCGTAGGCGACGCCGTCAATCGAAAATTGAACTGTTTCATTCGCTTTCGACTTGCCGTCGTAGTCGTCAACGAGGGTGACGGTGACTTTCTTGGCCATCGGGTGCGTCCTTTGCGTAGTCACGAGTATTTGCTCGAAATACTAATACCGTATCGTACGCAACTCGGCACGGAGAAAAGTGCTGTGCCGCAGAAGTGTGCGCAGACCGAACGTGCGGTACTCATCGCAGTGATTCCGCCGCGGCATCGGCTATCGCCGCGGCGACCGAGCTCAATGCCGGTGAGTCGAGTCGCCATTGCTGCCAGTACAGCGGGACATCGATGAATGCGTCGCCGTCGATCGCGACCAGCTCGGTATCCCGCAGATTCGCCGATTGCAGATCGGGCAACATACCCCAGCCGAGTCCGAGGCGAAGCGCCTCGGCAAAACCGGTCGAGGAAGGAACGTAATGCCGCGGCGGGTCAAGCATTTGGCGGCTGCGGCGGCGTAAATGCCGGTCTTGCAGATCGTCTTTGCGGTCGAACAACACCACCGGCGCAACGGCATACGCCGCTGCGGTCGCGCCGTTGCCGAACCATGTTCTGGCAAAACAAGGTTCGGCCATCGGCCGGTAGCGCATCGCGCCGAGCCGCTCGACTTTGCACCCCTGCACCGGTGTCGAGGTCGAGGTGATCGCCGCCATCACCGTGCCGTCACGGAGCAGTCGGGTGGTGTGTTCCTCGTCCTCGCGGTGTATCTCGAAGCAGATGCCTGCGGGTGCCGCGGCCAGCGCGGGCAACACCCAGGTCTCCAGCGAATCGGCGTTCACCGCGATGGGCAGCCGGATCGGGCTGTGGGCGGCGCCGAGTTCACGGGCGGTGTCTCCGGCCAGCAACTCGACCTGCCTGGCCAGCCGCAGCACCGCGAGCCCGGACTCGGTGGCGCGCACCGGTTTCGTGCGTTGCAGCAGGACCCGGCCTGCCGCATCCTCGAGTGCCTTGATGCGTTGACTGATCGCGGACGGTGTGACCTGGAGGCGCTTCGCGGCGGCGTCGAAGGTGCCCTCGGTGACCGCCGCGTGCAAGGCGCGGAGCTGATCCAGCTGCAGGTCCATGTTAAGGAATCGTAATGGTAATGCAGAAACTTTAGTTTGCCAGGGGATAATGTCTGCTCCTAGCGTCGGTCACGTGACAGATTCGTCTGCGGCACTCGCCGCCCTCTCCGGTTTCGGCTTCGGACTCTCGCTGATCGTGGCGATCGGTGCGCAGAACGCGTTCGTGCTGCGCCAGGGCGTGCGCGGGCAGCACATTTTCACGGTGGTCGCGGTGTGTGCGCTGTCGGACATGGTGCTGATCGCGGCGGGCGTCGGCGGTTTCGGCGTGGTCATCCAGTCGATGCCTGCGGTCGTCGTGGTGGTGCGCTACGCGGGCGCCGCGTTCCTGCTCGGCTACGCCGTGCTCGCGGCGCGGCGGGCCTGCGCCGCGACGGCGCTCACCGCCGAATCCGCGGGCGCGACAGTCGCGCTCGGCGCCACCGTGGCCACCAGCCTGGCGCTGACCTGGCTGAACCCGCACGTCTACCTCGACACCGTTGTCCTGCTCGGATCCTTCGCCAATACCTACGCCAATCCCGACCGGTGGTTTCTCGGCGCAGGCGCGATGGTGGGCAGCATCCTCTGGTTCGCAGGCCTCGGATACGGTGCGCGGCTGCTCGGTCCGCTCTTCGCCCGTCCGTTCGCCTGGCGCATCATGGATTCCGCGATCGCCGTCGTGATGACGCTGCTTGCGGTCGGACTGTTGGTCGCCGGTCCGTCGAGCTGAGGAAACTCGGACGTTGCCGATGAGCGCTGGTCGAGTGCTGGTCTGGGAGAACGGGGTTGGCTGCGTACCCGACGTGACGCGAGACACAGCCATCGAACGGTAGGTACTGATTAGGCCATGGGGTGCCGGGTATTGCGGCGAATGACAGCCCACACCCAATATGGAGGAGTTGTTCTTATATGACCAAGCACGACAGCGGACCCCGTGAGGCCGTCGAAGGCGTCGTCGAGGACGTCAAGGGCAAGGCCAAGGAAGCGGCGGGCATCGTCACCGGGAACGAAGGCCTGAAGAGCGAGGGCCGCGCCCAGCAGGACAAGGCCGAATCCCAGCGCGAGGCCGCCAAGAAGGAGGCCGAGGCCGAGAAGGCTCGTGCCGAAGCCACTCTCGACGAGGCGCGACAGAGCGCTTACGAGAGCGGCAAGGACTCCTGATCGCTTTGTACTAGCGGCGGCGCGGGACGGTTTACCGTCCCGCGCCGCCGAATTATGTTGCGGTGCGGAACATCCGGGCGGCTTGTGCCCGCTCCGTGAGAATCTGACGGCGTCGCTCGGTCATCGCCGTAGCCGGTGCACCGCCGGAGACAAGGGCCGCGTACAGCGCCGCAGCGTCCTCGATCGCGTCGCGGGCGCCGACTCCGGCGGCGGGGGTGATGGCGTGATCGGCGTCGCCACACAGGATTACCGGCGGTTGCGGGGCGCGGGCAGTGGCGAGCGGCACCGTGCGGGCGTTGGATACGTGCACGGTGTCGGTGGCCGCCAGCATGGCCGCGACGAGGCCGGGGTCGGCGGCCGCGCCCGCCGCGATCGGTTCGGTCCACCGCCCGACGGGCTGAAAACCGATGTCGTGCACGGCGAGTTCCTGGCGCGTGAGCCGGATGAACCACACGGCGACAGTGTCGTTCCAGAAGTGTCCGAAGGTGGTTGTCGGACGGCCGTTTTCGTCGATCCTGCGATGGAAGTGCAGTACCGACGGATCGGTGTGCGGCTGTACTGGACGTTCTGTGATGCCGTAAACAACGATCTGCCCGGCATATTCGGCCGTGCGGTCGGGCTCGAGGCGGCGCCGGGCGAGTGAGTCGATGCCGTCCGCGGCAACGATCACCTCGTCTGCGGGTAATGACGTATCACCGCTGAAAATCGTTCCCGTGACGGTGTCCACGTCGGTGACGGTGGTGTCGTAATGCAGTTCGGCCTTTGTGTCAGTGGCGAATTCGGCCAGCACCCGCATAAGGTCGGCGCGTAGGTAGAGCCGCCGGTCCGCGTCAGCGCTCGGTCCCGGGCCTGGCAGATCATCGGCCCGGAGCCCGACCAGCGGATGCGATGCCGCGCGGAGTTCATCGAGCGAAACCCCGAGCCCGGCCAACGCCGCGTGCGCCCGGCCGTCGAGCACCAGAAACGCGCCCGCACCAACGGTCGGCTGACTCTCGTACACGGTGACCGCGCATTCGGCCCTGGCGAGCGCTCCGGCGAGCACCGTCCCGGCAATGCCCCCGCCGATGATCGTGACCATCTCCCCACCCTAGGCCTGCGGATTCCGCTGACACCGAATCCGCAGGCCACTCAGGTTTTCAGCATCCGCTCGGTGCGGCCCTACCGTTGAACCGGTCGTCGATCCAGGCGATCGCCTCCGGTGCGCCGAGCACCGCGGTGCTGAGATGGTCGGGGCTCGGGAACAGCTCCGATTCCACTCGCACCCCCGCCGCGCAGTAGCGCCGCATCGTGTTGTCGATGGAGGCAACGGGAATCAGCGCGTCGTCGTGGGAGCGCCACTGGTAGATAGGCATTTTCGGCACACCACCGAACAGTTCGAGGCTGTTGTCCTCCAGTACGGCGCGTGCGTTCGGATCCTCGGCCAGCGAGGTGGAGGCGGCGACGTCGGTGACGCTGAGACCTGCGCCCGCAGCCAGGATCTCGTTGGTGCAGCCGTTGGCCATCCTGGCGCGGATGGCGAGCCCGTTGGCATTCATGCTGTCGCTGATCGGCAACTGTGTCGGGTACTCGCGCTCCAGTCCGATGGCCGCCGCCATCGCCAGTCCGAACGCCGGATGCCGGTTGTAGCCGAGTGCCTCGATCATCTTCACCAGGTTCATCGGGACGCCACCCTCTGCGGCGCCGACGAATTCGAGCTCCGGCGCGTAGGTCGGCGCGAGCGCGGCCGCCCATCCGGTGGCCATGCCGCCGCCCGAGTAGCCGAACATCGCGACCGGGCTCTTGGCGAGACCGAGCTCCGCGACCTTGCGCGCCGCCCGAATGCCGTCGAGGGTGATCATTCCGCCCAGCTTGGCCGCCCCGTAGGCGCCGGTCGGTCCCAGGTGATCCGGCAGCGCCACCGACCAACCGCGCAGCAGCACGGTATTGAGCGCAGGTGCTTCGCGCACAGCGAGATTCGGATCGGCGGTGTAGAGCACCCGTGAGACCGCACACTGGGTGCCCAGACCGTTGATGATGTGCTGATAGGACAGCAGCGGTCGATTCGGGGCGCGGTTGGGCGGGGTCAACACGGTGGTGGTCGCCGCGATCGGTGCGCCTGCCGAGTTGGTCGACCGAAATTTGATCATCGTGACGGTGGTGCCGGGAAAGGCGAGTATCCCTGGCATCGGGCGGACGGCGAGCACGTCGCCGGGCTCAGCCCGATCCAGGTCGGCCGGTGCGGCGTAGAACGGGTCGGGATCAGGCGCCGGGTAGAGGGGTGCGGCGCCTGCGGTACCCGGCCCGATGGCCAGTTGTGCGGTCGCGAGCAGCAGAACAACAGCGGCAACTGCGGTGTTGACGTGGTGACGCATAGCGGAGATCGGCCCCCATTCATCGCGGCATCGTCGAGTGGCACGTTTGTATGCTGGAAAGTCGAATAACCCGAAAGGTGACTGTGAATAGTCGAACAGCCGGTGCTCGGTCGACCGCCACATTAGGTGAAGAACGGAAAAGTCCGGAGGAGCCGCGCCGTGCCGATGCGACGTTCAGATGAACAGTTGGTGTGCCGTCGCTATCTGATTGCCGATCAGCGGGTTACGGTGCTCGGGTGATGCTGCTCATCGTCGGCGTTGGCTTTCTCGGCGTGTTCCTGCTGAGGTTTGGCAAGGATCGGCGGCGGCTGAGCAACGGGGTGTTTCTGCTGCTCGGTTTGGCGTTCACCGGTGTGTGGCTGCTCGGCTCGGGAGCTGGGGGTGACCTTCCGGTGGTGCTTGCGGGCCTGCTTGTGCTGTTGTCGCCACTCCTCGTGCTGCTGCTCGCTGGATTGCTGATGGTTAACGGCGTTCAGCTGATTCGTCGAGAAGGCCTGCGCGTCGCGAACCTGCTTCCGCTCGGCCTCGGCGTCGTGTTATTGGTGCCGTACGTGCTGCTGGCGCTGGCCATATTCACCGGCAATATCTGGGTGATCGTCATTCTGGCGTCACTGACGATGGCGGTGAGCTATCTCGGATTCCTGTTCGCCAGTTTCCTGCTCTATTCGTTGTGCTACGGGGCACTGCCGTATCGGCCCGGCATGGACGCGATTGTCGTGCACGGTTCCGGCCTGGTAGGTGCCCGAGTTCCGCCGTTGCTGGCCAGTCGCCTGGACCGGGCCATCGAGGTCTATCGCGCCGAGCTCGCCGAGGGACGCACGCCGCTGGTGATCGCGAGCGGCGGCAAGGGCACCGACGAGGCGGTGTCGGAGGCCTCGGCGATGGCCGGCTACCTCGTCGACCACGGTGTTCCCGCCGATTGTGTGGTGCTGGAGGACCGTTCGGCCACGACAAGGGAAAACCTGCTCTTCACCAAGCGATTACTGGGCGAGCGCAGTCACTCCACCCGAATGGTGTTGGTGACGAGCAACTTCCACATCTTGCGCACGGCGATCCTGGCCCGCCGCCTCGACTTGGATGCCGAGGTGACGGGCTCGCGGACCGCCTTCTACTACCTGCCTGCGGCGATCCTGCGTGAGTTCGCCGCGGTCGTCGCGGCGTACAAGTGGATCAACGTGCTGACGTGCCTTGCGCTGGTGGCGCTTCCGGTGCTCGCGCTGCTGCTCACCCAGGACATGCCGCACAACTACGGCGACTGAGATCAGTCGAACGTCTTGTGCGGTATCCCCACGGTGAGCCCGCCGTCGATGACGAACTCGGCCCCGGTCGAGTACGAGGATTCGTCGCTGGCCAGGAAGGTGATCAGTGCGGAGACCTCGGACGCTTCGGCGGCCCTGCCGAGCGGGATCTGCAGGAAGTCGGCCGGTATGCCCTCGGTCATCGGGGTGCTGATCAGGCCGGGATGCACCGAGTTCACTCGAATCTTGTGCTGCGCCAACTCGAGTGCGGTGGATTTGGTCAGGCCTCGGACGGCGAACTTGGTCGCCACGTAGCCGTGCAGGCCCGGGCTGCCCCGCATGCCTTCGACCGAGGAGATGTTGATGATGGAGCCGCCGCCCGCCTCGATCATGGCCGGCGTGGCCGCCTGCATGCCGAGGAACGTTCCGGTGAGGTTGATGTCGAGGATCCGCTGCCACTCGGCCAGCTCGAAGTCGACGAGCAGGTTGCCGTTGGCGATGCCCGCGTTGTTCACCAGCACGGTCAGCGATCCGAATCGCTGGACGGCTTCGGCGACCGCGCCCTTCCACTGCTCGGGCTCGCGGACGTCGAGGTGGACGTAGGCGGCGGCGTCACCCAATTCCTTGGCGACCGTGGCGCCTTCGTCGTCGAGCACGTCGGCAAGCACCACCCTGGCGTCCTCGGCCACCATGGCCTTGGCGTGGGCGGCGCCCATGCCGCGTGCGCCGCCGCTGATCAAGGCCACCTTGCCGGTCAACCGCCCCATGCGGCACCTCCGTCTCTCGCTTGTGCAGACCGCTGTACTGAAACACGTTACAGACGTGCTGTTGGTCGCGCGGGGTTCCGTGTTCGACGGTGTCACCCAGCGGGACTGGGTTGATCTGCGCTCGTGGATCGGAGGTATGGGTTGCCGAAATTCGCGCTGACGGTGCGACTGTCGCACCCGCGGCGCGGTCGGCGGATTCTGTTTCCGCGCCGCGGGCTTCCTCACTCTAACCGTCCCAGACAGTGGTTTGCGGCCTTTTCGGAATTGGGTTCCTGCCCGATGGCGGCCCGCTGGATTTAGGGTTCCTCGAATGAGTGGGCCAAGCACTTTCACCATGGCGGCGCTGCGCAATGCGGCGGGCGCCGACCTCGGCGTGAGCGAGTGGATCGAGATCGACCAGGCGCGGATCACGGCCTTCGCCGAGGCCACCGAGGATCGTCAGTGGATTCATGTCGATCCGCGGCGCGCCGCTGACGGGCCGTTCGGCAGCACGATCGCGCACGGGTATCTGACGCTGTCGCTACTACCGGCGCTGATGCGGCAGGTCTTCGAGATCACCGACGCCGGTGTGCGGATCAACTACGGCCTCAACAAGGTTCGCTTCCCGTCCCCGGTGCCGGTCGGTTCCCGGATTCGGGCGCGGGCGGCGATCGTCACCGTCGACGAGATGCCGGGTGGTGTGCAGGTGGTGCTGGCGACGACGATCGAGTGTGAGGGTTCGGCCAAGCCTGCCTGTGTCGCCGAGTCGATTGTGCGCGCGCTGGCCTAGCCCTGTGTCGTGTGCCTGATCGGCGCCCGTCCGGTATGGCATCATCGTGTAGAACACGTTCTAATTCTCCGCGATCTTGCGGGAGGCGCACGATGACGAACCCACGATCCTCGGCGGCACTGCGGCGATTCGCCAAGCGGGTGCCCGATATCGCCGAGGTGCCGGGCGGGCGGCTGGTCGAACTGCCGGGGCGGGGCAGCACCTACGTGGTCGACATCGCCGGACCGGCGGGTGCGCCCGCCCTGGTCCTGCTGCACGGCACCGCGTGCACCGCCTACCTCAACTGGTTCCCCGCGTTGACGGCGCTGGCCGAGCGGTATCGCGTGATCCTGTTCGATCAGCGCTGGCACGGTCGTGGAATCCGTTCCGAGCGTTTCACCGTGGACGATTGCGCTGACGACGTCGTCGCGATCCTCGACGTGCTCGGCGTCGACCAGGCGGTGTGCGCGGGATACTCACTCGGCGGCGTGGTGAGTTTGGCTGCCGCGCACCGGCATCCGAGCCGGGTGAACGGGCTCGTGCTGTGCGCCACGCCGTATCGATTCCAGGAGAAGTGGCGCGAACGCGCCTTCCATCAAGCGTTCGGCGCCTTCGCGGCGGCGGTCGGGCCGTATTCGTTCCGGCGCACCGAGGAATTCGCCGCCCGGCTCCCGGAGCTGCCGGAGATCGCCTGGGCACCAGGCAGATTGGACCAGTGGGCGCTCGCGGAGCTGCGCAGCACCAGCGGATGGGCGATCACTCAGGTGATCGGCGAGGTCGGCCGATTCGATGCGAGCGCATGGCTGGCGACCCTGACAATGCCGACCGCCGTGGTGATTACGACGCGGGACCGGGCGATTCCGGTCTATCGGCAGTTGGAGATGGCGACCATGATCCCAGGGGCGAGCATTCATCTGGTGAAGGCAGGCCACGCGGCCTGTGTGCTCGCGGCCGATCGATTCGTGCCGGTGCTGCTCGAAGCCTGTGAGGCGGTCGCGGCAAGGTTGTGACGTGCCCTGTTCGGCGGCGATGGCGAACAGGCGCGACGTTGTGCTCAGTCCGATGCGCGTGCGGCGGACAGCAATTCGGCGACGACGTCCTGGACCGCGTCGGCGAGCTCGGCGACGTCGGGCACCAGCTCCTTGCATGCGATGAAGCCGAAATCCAGGTCGTCGTTGTTCGACAACACCGTGACGGTGAGCCCCGCGCCGTGAAAGACCGGGCCGAACGGATACATTCCGGCCACGCGGACGCCGAGGAAGTACAGCGGCATCGGCGGGCCCGGCACATTCGACACCACCAGGTTGTGCACCACCGGATGCCGTTCGGCCAGCTTCAGCGACGAGTACACCCGCGCCGCGAGCTGAAAGGTGTTCGGCGGCGCGTACTTCGACCAGTCCTGCAGGAAGTCGGCGCCGATCAGGTCGTGTTCCTCCTTGGCGCCGCGGTTGTCCTCGGCCACCTGCAGCAGGCGCTGCACCGGGTCGGCGATGTCGGTGCCGAGCCGCGCGAACAGCGTGGACACCTTGTTGATGCCCTCGGTGTGTCGTGACGAATCATGCACGGAGACAGGCACCGACGCGACCAGCGAACGGTCCGGCAGTTCGTCGTGCTTCTCCAGATAGGTGCGCAACACCCCGGCGACCACGGTCAGCACAACGTCGTTGATCTTCACGCCGAACGCGGACTTGATCTCCTTGATGGCGCCGAGTTCCGCTTCGGTGAACGCCACCGCGCGATGCGGGGTGATGGCCAGGTTGAACGGTGTGCGCGGCGCCGAGAACGGCAATGCCATGCCCGCCTTGTCCTTTCGGCGTCGCTGCGCGAAGCCTGCCACCATGCCGAGTGTTTTCGGCAGCATGCCGACGATGCCTGCCTTGGTCGGGAACTTGGCCACCGCGGTGGCGAACAGCTGCCAGTCGTTGGGGCTCGGCTCCGGCTGCCACGGTTCGGCGGGCGGGGTCTTGGCGGCGTTCGGCTCCAGGTCGCACAGGTGCATCATCATGTTGGTTCCGGTGATGCCGTCCACCGCGGCGTGATGGTATTTGCAGACGACGGCGACCTTTCCGTCGTCGAGACCCTCCACCACCGACATCTCCCAGAGCGGACGATCCCGATCCATCGGTCGGCTGGCGATATCGCCGACGAGTTCGGCGAGTGCGCCGCGATCGGCCGGCGCGGCGATGCCGATGCGGCGAACGTGGTAGTCCAGGTCGAAGTTCTGGTCCTCCACCCAGACCGGGTGATCGAGGTTGAACGGCACCTCGTAGACGCGGCGGCGCATCTGCGGGATCAGCGGTAGCCGCCTGCCGAGTTCGGCCTTGAATTTCTCGAAGGAATAGTCCCCTGAGCTCGGGTCGAGAAGCAGCAGCGCGCAGACGTGCAGGTGCTGGGTCCCGGTTTCCAGGTAGAGGAAGCTGGCGTCCAATCCGGTGAGTCGTTCCATAGCGAAAGACTACTAGAACGCGTTCTAGTTTTGGCCCGAATGAGAGGGAGGTGAGTCACAGTGGAGGCCTCTATCGTCAAGCGGGCTAACGGCATTGGTGATTGCGGTCGGGCGGCGACCGCCTGCATCGAAAAGGTGCCTGAACTGCGACGGAACTTTATGTAACTAAGAGTTGCATGTATGTGTATGATCTTCACTACAGTGGTGAAGGAAGGTGTGCAGCGGACCAAAGTCGGGCCACCGGGTGTAGATGGATCTAGGAGTATCGATGAAGCTACTTCGCAGGGGTGAGCGACGACCGGACACCGATCCCGGTGAGGTCGCGCTGCATGCCCGCAATGTGCAATTCCGGTGGGCGGACACCCCGCTGCACTGGATGGCGGACGAGCCGATCGCTTCGCATCTGATCAACTCGCTGAATCTGCTGTTGCCCGAGGGCGAACGCATGTTCTGCGCGGCCTACGCCGAGGCGCTGCCGTTCGTGAAGGACGAGAAGCTGCGCGAAGCCATGCTCGGCTTCATCGGCCAGGAATCCATGCACGCGGAGACGCACGACAAGGTGCTGACCGAAGTGCTCGCCGCGAACGGCATCGATCCCGCGCCATACGTGCGGCAGGCCGAGTATCTGTTCCGAAAGACGCTCGGCCCCAAAGAAGTCGACGGCGTCGCGCAGCACCAGATGATGGTGGAGCGGCTGACCATCATCGC
This sequence comes from Nocardia sp. NPDC049149, assembly GCF_043197455.1. Taxonomy (NCBI): domain Bacteria; kingdom Bacillati; phylum Actinomycetota; class Actinomycetes; order Mycobacteriales; family Nocardiaceae; genus Nocardia; species Nocardia sp. NPDC049149. The sequence continues at coordinate 198,436 of NZ_JBICTD010000003.1, read as the reverse complement.
GTGCCTCGAGCATTTCTTCGCATACCTCGGCGACTGGATCCTCAACGCGGACCTCGAGAAGTTCGGTGCCCATCCCCAGGTCGCGGACCTGTTCCGCTGGCACGGCGCCGAAGAGGTCGAGCACCGCAACGTCGCGCACGACGTCGCGGTCTACTTCGGTGCGGGCTATGTGCGGCGCGCGGCGCTGATGACGCTCGTGTTCCCGATCTTCATCACGTTGGTGGCGCGCGGCACCAAATTCATGGTGCACCAAGACCCTTCGCTGCCCGACTACGGTTACCCACGGCTGATCCTGCGGGTCTTCGGTTCGATGTGGCGTGGGGCGCTGCCCGGCGTGCCCTCGCTGCTGCGGAGCGCGGTGTCGACCTTCCAGCCCGGCTATCACCCCGAATCGGTCGGATCCACCGCGCAGGCGGTGGCGTACCTCGCGAAATCTCCTGCGGCGCAGGCTGCCGCGTCGTGACGGACGGTGCCGTCATGAATTTGCGGCCCATCCCCGAGCAGGTCCCCGCGGACCTGTTCGGCAAGCGTGATCGGGACCGCGCGGTGCGCGTGCTCGATGCGGTGGCGTCGGCGCGGCTGAAATGGACGACGCTGATCAACCGGCGCGAGCTGGCGCCGAAGGTGGACGACCACCGGTTGGCGCTGGTGGTCACCGGGCGGCGCGTCGAGGCCTACGACCAGGATGTGGTCAGCCTCCGGCTGGAGGCGCCGGATCGGCGCGAGCTGCCGCCGTGGCGGCCGGGCGCGCACCTCGACCTCGAATTGCCCTCTGGCCGGCTGCGGCAGTACTCGCTGTGCGGCGATCCGGCCGACACCCGCGCCTATCGCGTTGCGGTGCGGCGCATTCCGGACGGCGGCGGTGGTTCGGTCGAGGTGCACGACCACCTTCCGATCGGTGCGCCGATCACCGTCCGCGGACCGCGCAACGCCTTCCCGTTCGCCGTGCCGGGACACGGATCACCGGCCGCCCGTTTGCATTTCGTTGCGGGCGGCATCGGGATCACGCCGATCCTGCCGATGGCGCGGCTGGCGCATCGCCTCGGCATCGACTGGTCGATGGTGTACACCGGCCGCAGCCGCGACACCATTCCGTTCCTCGACGAGATCGCCGGGTTCGGCGACCGGGTCGTTGTCCGCACCGACGACGAGCACGGCCTGCCCGACGCGGCCACGTTGCTGCCGGGGGTGAGCGCCGATACCGCCGTCTACTGCTGCGGACCGGTGCCGATGACCTCCGCCATCGCGGCGGCGGTGCGCGAAATGCCGGGTGTGGAACTGCATTCCGAGCGGTTCTCGCCGCCGCCGATCGTCAACGGGGTGCCGTTCGAGATCGAATTCGCCTCCACCGGAAAGGTGGTCGAGGTGGCCGCGGACCGTTCCGCGCTGGAGACCATCCTGGAGACGCAGCCGGATCGCCCCTACTCGTGCCGTCAAGGCTTCTGCCGCACCTGCAAGGTGCGGGTGCTGTCCGGCGCACCCGAACACCGAGACGCCGTGCTCACCGACGCCGAACACGCGGCGGGCGAGATGCTGGTCTGCGTCTCGCGTTCGTCCGGTGAGCGCTTGGTGCTCGACCTCTAACCACGACCACTGGTCAGCAAGGAGACAATCGATGACGACCACCGAACCCACGGAGCTCGTTGCCCTCGAGCGCACGGTTCGCAGCGGCGAATTCGATATCGCCGTCTATGAATACGGCAACCCGGCCGCCGACACCGTGCTGCTTGTGCACGGCTGGCCCGACACCAGCCATCTCTGGGACGCGGTGGTGCCCTTGCTGGCCAGCCGTTTTCACGTCGTCACCTACGACACCCGCGGGCACGGGCGCTCCACCCAGACCAGGCGGACCGAAGACTTCCGGCTCGACCACCTGGCCGCCGACTTCTTCGCGGTGGCCGACGCGGTCAGCCCCGACCGTCCGGTGCACGTGCTCGCACACGACTGGGGTTCGGTGCAGGTGTGGGAGGCGGTGTGCGAGCCGACGGCCGCCGAGCGGGTCGCGTCGTTCACCTCGGTGTCCGGGCCGAACCTCGATCACCTCGCGAATTGGTTCCGGGCCAAGCTGTCCCGGCCGACACCGCGCAACGTCTGGCAGCCGTTCACCCAGGTGCTGTCCTCGCTCTACACGTTCTTCTTCATGACACCGGTGCTGCCACGGGCCGTGTTCGGTCTGGTCGGCACCGAGCGGCTGTGGCAGCGGGTCGTCTCGATCATGAACGAGACGCGGCCGTCGAATGTGACGCTCGGCCAGACCTTCCGACGCGACATGGTCGACGGGCTGCTGATCTACCGGGCCAACATCGTGCAGCGGCTGCTCTCGCCGCGGGAGCGGCACACCGAGGTGCCGGTGCAACTGATCGTGGCCGGTCGTGACATCGCGGTCCGGCCCGCCGGATACGACGACGAGAGCAAATGGGTGCAGCGGCTGTGGCGCCGCGACGTGCCCGCCGGGCACTGGATGCCGTTCTCCCACCCCGAAGCCTTGGCCACCGCGACGACTGAGCTGATCGACACGGTCAACGGCGCAGCGGCCCCGCGTGCGCTGCGCCGCGCCGAGGTCGGCCGTGACGCAAGGTCTTTCGAGGATCAACTCGTGGTAATCACCGGCGGCGGGAGCGGCATCGGCCGCGAGACAGCGCTGGCCTTGGCGCGCGGCGGGGCCGAAATCGTGCTGTCGGACATCAATCTCGTGGCGGCCAAGGAAACGGTGGCGTTGATCGCCGCCGAAAGCGGTGTGGCGCATGCGTATCAGCTCGATGTGTCTGATGCGGACGCGATGAACGAGCACGCCGCCACCGTGCTCGCGGCCCACGGCGTACCGGACATTCTGATCAACAATGCCGGAATCGGCCAAGCCGGTGGGTTTTTCGAGACCACGGCGGTGGAGTTCGATCGGGTAATGCGGATCAACCTGGGTGGCGTGGTCAACGGGTGCCGGGCGTTCGGGCCTGCGATGGCCGAGCGTGGGCTCGGCGGGCACATCGTCAACCTGTCGAGCATGGCGGCCTACAGCCCGCAGCAGGGGTTCAGCGCCTACTCCACCAGCAAGTCGGCGGTCTTCATGTTCTCCGACTGCCTGCGCGCGGAACTGGCAGGCCGCGGTATCTCGGTACACACCATCTGCCCCGGCATCGTGCACACCAATATCGTTGCCACCACCAGGTTCTCGGGCGTCAGCGTCGAGGAGGAGAAGCGTAAGCAGGAGCGTTACGACAACCTCTACCGCAAGCGCAGTTACGGTCCCGAGAAGGTGGCCAAGCAGATCGTGCGGGCCGTCGAGAAGGATCGCAGCGTCGTTCCGGTCACCCCGGAGGCTCGGTTGCAGTACCTCGCCAACCGGGTCGCACCGGGCATCGTTCGTTTCGTTGCGGCGCGGGTCAAGCTGACCTAGAGGGCACGCAGTTCGGCCTCGATGGCCGTGACACGGTCGGCGTCGACGCCCCATGGGCGGTCGACGCCGACTTTGCTGTCGAGGTCCCACAACACGCAGGTCTCCTCCGGTGCGGCGACCATGTGCCAGGCGACCACCGTGCGGCCGAGCTGCTGGCCCATCGAGCCGTGCGAATCCTTCGGCGGCCCAGCGCCTTCCGGGAAATGGTGGAGGAAGCGGCCGTAGGCGGCCGCGCAGAACGCGGCGTACCGCTCAGTGCAGAGGATGAACCCGTGCCAGGCTTCGTCGACGGCGTGCGAGGGCATCCCGACGACCTGGCCGTCGCGCATGGCCGCGCCGCAGCAGCGCAACCACTGGCGCAAACCGGTTTCCACGAGTTCGCGCGGTTGCCACGGGCAGGTCTTGTAGACCGCTTCCGGCAACTCCAGCGCGGCGACGGCGGCATTCACCTCGTCGAGGTCGATGAGGCGCTGCCGGGATCGGCGGAGGCGAAAAGACGACACAGTTCACTGTACGCAGCAGGGCAACGCGGTTAGCGTTCATCTATGAACGGTGTAGTGCTCCTCTTCCTGCTCGTCGTCATCCTCGCGATGGTGGCGATGATGATCGCGGTGCCGATCATCATCATCCGTGCGGCGACGCGGTCGACTCGCAATGGTGGGATCCCGCCTTTCGGGGTGCGCGGTGGTCCGCAGCGTCGGCGCGACGGGGGGTACTACAACAACTCCGATCCGTACTGGGCGGCGGGCACCGCCGGGTTCATCGACTCCGGGCCGTCGAACAGCTGTGGCGGGGGCTGGGATCCGGGCCATGGGGGACATCACGGGGGACATCATCACGGTGGGCACCACGACAGCGGTGGGAGCAGTAGTTGCGGTGGGGGGAGCAGCAGTAGCTGTAGCGGTGGTAGCAGCAGTAGCTGTGGCGGTGGAAGTAGCAGCAGTTGCGGTGGTGGAAGTAGCAGCAGCTGTGGCGGCGGTAGTTCCTGACCGCTCAATCGTGGTCGGCTGATCGCCGAAAATTCCGCGCTGAGCGTAACCGTGTGTCCGCGAGTTGACCTCAACAACGATTCAGGTTCCATGCTGAGTCCTGTCAGACGACAACGACAGCGATGGAGGTTGGACATGCGGGCTGTGCAGGCAGTGGAATTCGGTGGGCCGGAAGTGCTTACGGTGCACGAGGTGCCCGAGCCGGTGGCCGGGCCCGGTGAGGTCGTCGTCGAGGTGGCCGCGGCCGACGTCATGTTCCTCGACACCCGGCTGCGCGGCGGCTGGGGCGGTGACTACTTCCAGCTCGACACGCCCTACGTGCCCGGTGGTGCGGTCGCAGGCGTCGTCACCGCGGTCGGTGCCGACGTCGATCCGTCCTGGCTCGGCAAGCGAGTCACCACCGCGACCGCGGCAAGCAAGATCGGCGGCGGCAAGCCCATCGGCGGCTACGCCGAGAAGGCGCTCGCCAAGGCCGCGACCCTGACCACCGTGCCCGACAGGCTCGGCTTGCCGCAGGCCGTCGCGCTCGCACACGACGGTCAGATGGCGTTGGCGCTGATGGAGCGGGCCGTGATCCAGCCGGGGGAGTGGGTGCTGATCACCGCGGCAGGCGGCGGACTCGGCACCCTGCTGATCCAGTTGGTCCGGGCGGCGGGTGCGCGGGTGATCGCCGCAGCGCGGGGGCAGGCCAAGCTGGCGCTGGCACAGCGTCTCGGCGCCGACGTGGTCGTCGACTACTCCGAACCCGGCTGGCCCACCGCCGCTCGGGCGGCCACCGGTGGAGCAGGCGCGCACGTCGTGCTGGACGGTGCGGGCGGCGCGCTCGGGGAAGGCGCTCTCGTCGCCATCGCCGACGGCGGCCGGTTCCTCGGATACGGCATGTCCGCAGGCGAGTTCGCCGCACCGGACGCCGCCGTGACGGAGCGCGGCGTCACCGTCTACGGGCTGATGGACGTCACCGACCCCGATACCGACTGGCACCGGCTTGCTGAACGTTCGCTGGCCGAGGCGGCCGCCGGACGGCTCGAAGTCGTGATAGGCCAAACCTTTCCGCTCGACGAAGCCGGCAGCGCGCACGCGGCCATCGAGTCGAGGTCGGCGGTGGGCCGCACGCTGCTGACAATCGGTTCGGCTGTCTGAACTGGCAGAACGACGCCCTGGCGGGCACTCGGGCTCGGCGCTAGGGTGCCCTGCGTGGAGACTCTGATCGTTGTGGGTGTGGTGGTGTTGGTGCTGGCCGTGGTGGTTGCTGTCGTGCAAATCGCAAGTAGACCCCCGACCGACGGAAATCGTTGGGACCGCAACGATCCCGACGACTACGACGGCGAGTGGGACGACCGCTACGACGACCGGGACTGATCCGGCTCACCCGACCGGCGTCAGCACCACCACAGCAATCGGCCGCTTCGTCTGCTTCTGGTAGGCGGTGTAGCGTCCCGCGTTCACCTTATCGACGATCGCGAACCGGCGAGCGTACTCCGGATCATCCGGATACGTCGGCCGCGCAACCACTTTCACCGTGCGCCGCCCGATCTGAATCGCACACTCCGGCCGCGCCTTCAGATTCGCCAGCCAGCCCGGCGGCCGCGGCGAGCCACCATTGGACGCCGTCACCAAATAGTCCGCACCGTCGGTCCCATAGGTCAGCGCCGACGTCCGCGCCTGTCCTGTCTTGCGCCCCACCGTCCGCAGCAACAACGTCGGGTTCCCGAACAGCAGGCGATGACCGACCAGCCCGCCACTGTTCTCATACGCCCACTGATGCACCTTCAGCACATTCGCGAACACACTGGCCATAGCCAACCCTTCCACAACGGTCGCCGGACGCCCTCACCCTAACCGCCGCACCTCCGCTCGGCCCGCCGAGCCGGATGTCCGCCCGCCCACTACCGCGAGTCCAACTGGTGAACCCCCCACCCCACCCGGTACCATCCCCGAAGCTGCGGTCCCACTCGCAGTCGGGGGCGGTAGCTCAGTCGGTTAGAGCCGTGGACTCATAATCCATTGGTCGTGGGTTCGAGCCCCACCCGCCCCACAAAACAGCTGCTGAGCAGCCTGGCCGGGTGGAGAACCTGGCCCCAAACGGGCCAGGTCGCTTTTTACTCTCTAAATTCATCGGGAAGCGCGAAAACGTCGAAGCGGTCGCGTGCGTCTGGACCCTGATGTGTGGGCTGGATGTAGTACCGCCGGGCGACTTGCTCGGTGTTGCCTAGCTGCGCGGCAGCGATACCGATGTCGGACTGTCCACCCTCGGTGTCTTCGGACGTCCCGAGAGGATTCAGGTTGGCCAGTCGACTGTTTCATCCTGACTATCGCGCCGGTTCCCAGGTCAATTTGCCTGTGACGACGGATGGTCGGTCCCGCAGGAATCCAGTGCCTGTCTCGAGGCTGTCGGCGAGGTTGGTGAGCATGGCGGCGAGTGAGATCCAAAGCGGTCCTTCGTCGTCGCTGCCTTCGGCGGTGTATTCGATGATGCAACCGTGCAGGTCTCCGGTCCGGGTGTCGATGACCAGGGTCGCGCCGTCGCGGTCGGCGATCGGCACGAATTGCGGTAGGAAGATTCCGGCCGGTGTACCGGCAGGCATGGCGCCCAACGCTTCTGGATCGAAGTCGGAGGCCATTTCAGGATGGCGTTGGCGTAGGTCGGTCGCGATGTCGAGCCAGAGTTGGCGGATGTAGTTGCTGTCATCTAGCGATAAGAGGTCGTGTGCGGGCAGGATGGGCAGTTCCGAGCCGTTGGCGTGGGTGAACAGGTCGATCAGGTCCTGGGGCCACAGGATTGCCGAATGTTGTTGTGCCGCTGTGATGGCTGCTGCGTCGGCGGCGGGTAGGAACGCGGCGCGACCGAGGTGGGTTTGGGTCCAGGTGGTGATGCGGTCGAGTTGCCCGCTGACTCCACCAGGTCCCGGGTCGATGCCGAGGAGGGTTCGGGGGGTGGCCGGGGTGGGGCTGTTCTCGCCGGACGGTTCTAGGATGTTTCTGGCGTTCGGTAGCGCGGCAAGGATCTGTTCGACGATCGCATCGGCGGGGATAGAGAGGTCCGCGAGACCGTATATTTCGAGCTGGAAGATTGCGTCGATGTGCACGATCGACAGGTCGCCGTAGTGTTCGGTCCTTCCGTGCAGGTAGGTCCTGGCCGCGTCGACGAGCTCGCGAGCCGCCTGCTCCGGCGAGCTGGCTTCCCCGCGAAGGCCAGTCCCTCCGGCTGAATCTGTGTGCTGGAGACCGACTTCCCACCGCACCATTTCTGATCCCTTCCTTGTGCGTCTGTTCTGGCCAGAGTGCTGCGTGGTGTCAGACACCACGCAGCACCCTGGATTCTTACTGGGCCCGGCTGATGGCGGCTGGGCTCACGGTGCCGGGAGGTATCCGTTGAGTGCCTCGACGTAGAACGGATCGTCCTTGAGGATCCTGTTCCAGTGGTAGAACCAGCGCACGTCGGAGCCTCCGCTGCGGTTGTGGCTCGGGTTGATCATGCAGATGCTGTAGCCCGGCCCCGTCGGCCCGATCGCGACTTGGGGCAGCAAGCATCCATCAAACGTCCGCTCCGCGCCGCCCGCGGCTGCGCCTTCACGAGTCGATGCGAACGGGTACTCGTCACAGTCGCGCTTTTGTGGTCGTGGACTGGGCACCCCGGGGTTCTTGGTACATGAGTTGTCCCGGTTTTCGGTTTCCAGTTCCTTGGTTCCCTTGTGCAGCGGTACGCGGCCAGCGCCGGGTTGACCCACGATGCCGGAGTTCTGTGCGGCCGCGATATGTCCGGCAAGCTCGCCGAGTCTGGCGCGGTCGTTGTAGGACAGGACCGGGATCTCCCCTGGATAGATGCACCCCGGCTTGTTTGCCGACATGTCGTTGTCGCAGCGCATTGTATCCAGCAGCGCCTTTTGGGTGTGCTGGACCTCTTTCCATGTGTATGACGGGGACGGCGCGAAGTTGAAGTCGGCCCCCAGTTGATCAACTGCGAGGATTTGACCCTGCTCGATTTTGTCCGGCTCGACCTTGTACTCGAAGAAGAATCTCTTCCCGGGTTCCATCTCCGACAAATCCATCTTCTTGCCCTTGATGTCACACGATTTCCCGATGGCGTGACAGATGGGTGTGGCCTTGACCTTCGCGTACTTCATCGTTCCCCATGTGTCCTCGACGATGAGGTGATTCCGAAGTGTGAATTCCTTTGTATTCCACTGGGTTCTGGACTCCATCTCGAAGACCAATGCGGCACCGCCGTTCGGCTGTGGCTCACCTGGGGCGTTGATGAGGTAGGTGACTCTGGAGACAAAGCATGAGTACAGCCGCTCCCTGTAGGTGTAGGGCTGCTTGTCGTAACATGCCTTCTGCACGGCCGACTTCTCTGGGTACTCAGGGCGATTGCGTAACTGACGTTCATCAGATGGATCCTCGATACACAGCAGTTCCAGCCCCGGGTTCGCTGGCATGGCGCGAACCTCTGCACAGGTCGGCACGCCACGGTCCTCTGGCGATAGCGCCATGCGAGGCTCGGATTGCGGACTGCGTATCCCGGCAGGAGGGTTCACGCACACCGAATCCGGGCATTTGCCGGTCGGCGGGTCGAAGTCCGAAGACTCATCGCCGATATTCCATACCAGGGTGCCGTGCTCGTAATCCTGGGCCTTGCCCTTGTCCAGGTCGTATTCCTCGCTGGTTGGGAAGCCGAATCGGCCACCTTCCCACCCGAACTCCCCCCACTGGTCCCGAATCGCGCCCTTGACGACGAAAGGCCCTGGACCGCCATCCTTTTGGTACAGCGACCCACCTTCGAACAAGGCATAACGGCCGAGGTTGTTGGGTGTGATCTGCTCGTCCGTTGTGGGATAACCCAGTTCGCCGTCCTCACGGCCCGCTTTGGCCCACCGGTCACGGAACACGCCGTACACCAGTCGAGTGCCGGTTGGTCCTGACCAGGTGATGGTTCCGTTCTCGAAGTTGTTGTAACGCCCGTTGTTCTTTTTGGCGGGTAGTTCGTCGGTGTTCGGGTACCCCAGCGGTCCGCGCTCGGCTCCGGCACTGTTCCACTTGTCGCGGATGGCTCCGCCGATCGAATAGGCCTCATTGAGTCGCCAGTAGATCGCCGCCCCCTGGAATTCCTGACGGCGACCGATCCCGTCGGGGTTGACGATCTCGTCGGTGGTGGGGTATCCGATGTAGCCGGCTTCGTACCGGTGTCGTGCCCATGCGGCGAGGAAGTGGTTGACGACCGGGTGGGCTCCGCCTTGGGCTGACCAGTAGATGGGGCCGTTGACGAATTCGGTGCGTTTCCCGTGCCCGTCGGGGTTGGTCAGCTCGTTGGTCTTGGGATGCAAAAGAAAGCCGTTGGGGCCGCCGAGTGAGTTGTACTTGTCGCGGATCGCACCACACACCTCGTATGGGGCGGGCCAGTACACCTGACACCCCGGCGCGACCCGCAGGTATCGCGTGTTGAGGGCGGCTTCCATGGTCTCGGCCTTGTCGGCGTCGGCCTTGGTGAACCCGTCGGGGATCTCTTCCCGGTCCGATCGCATCTTCCCCGGCACGATCGTCGCGTTCGGATTCTCCGTCGGCTTCCACTCATCGGACTTGGTTTTCGGGGTATCCGATGGCGGGGTTGCGGGATTCGGTTCAGGCAGAACCGGACTCGGTTGTGGCGCGGGTGTCGGACTGGGCGGGGTAGCCGGGTCGGTGGTAGTCGGCGCTGGGGCGGGGACGACCGGCGTTGTGGTCGGCGATTCGGAAGGGTTGTCCGTGTCTTCGTCTGTGTCTGTGTCTGTGTCCGCGGGGGTGGGCGGCGCGGTGGTCACCGACGTGCTAGGCGTGGGTGTCGTTGTCGGTGGTTCGGCGGCGACGGTAACCGTGAGAGTGAGGGTCGAGAGCACGGCGCCGGTAAGCGCCAGCACTCGGGCTCCCAGGCGTGGTCCACGCCGGGAGCGAGAGAGGTTGGGGGTCATACCACTTCCTGTGTCGCGGTGACCGATCGTGGGGTCGCCGCAAGATAACTATTGGATGAGAAATCCTTGAACAGGCGTGGACGTTATCAGTTTGTAACATTCAATGCGTGGCGCCTACGACGGCCTTAAGCTCGACTAATAGCTACGGGCACTTTGCATTTCAGCTTGAGGAATGAATCACGAACGGCCGGTTAGCCTTCTATTCGCCAAATGGCCTGTACTGAGATCCTTGGTGTCTGTAGCCGCACTAACGTCCAAGCGTGACGACGGTGAACTCAACACGAGCGGATCCCAAACCCACTGGGCCACGGGTCGCGGGGAACGACGATTTGCGGCGCCGATTCGGCGCAGGCCACGCACGCAGGCGATCGCGGTACGGGTCGGTTCCAGCACAACCTGAGACCATCCGGCTGACACACACCGTGCGGCATAGCAGCCCGGGCACCACGCGCCCCAGACGCTACGACCCGCCTTAGACAAGCCAGGGAACTCTCGCGTGCGGGCGCGCGCCCGCACGCGAGAGTTGACCAGTTAAGGGTGACCAAACCGGCCACCTGTCACAACAACTGTTGGCCCGATGAGTCCAGGTCGCGAATCAATACATCGAGCACGGGTGCATCCGGCCAGCTCGGTTTCGTAGTGCCAACTCGGGTCCAGCCCCAGTTCAGGTACGCGCGATACGCGCGCTCGTTGTGCGGTTCGACCAATAGTGTCGCGCGCTGTTCAGGTCGGCGGCCGAGCAGTTCGTCGTGCAGTCTGCGCGCCAGACCGCGGCCTGACTGCTGAGCGCACACCATGATCTCTGACAGCGCGAACGTCCGAGAGCCGTCCTCAGCGGTAGATTTGTCACGGTCGAGACCTGTGTCATCGGGCTGAAAGTTCCTCCACCACGCTGCGTTACGACGGAGCGTCCAACCCCAGGTCTGTCCTGCTGGTTGACCGTCATATCGCACGATCAGCATCGAAAAGCCGTCGCTGTACGCAGGATCCGTGTAACGGTCGAACCGGTGCATGAACTGTCCGGGCGAATCGAACGGTGCTCCTGACGCAATCGCGTCGATGTAGGACTGCCGGTAGATATCCTCGACGATCGCGCGCAGTTGTCGAGCCTGCTCGGCGTCGAGATGCTGAAACCCGTACTCACTATGGCCGTTCACGCAGTGACCGCCAGCTGTGCCAGGACGTCGAACTTACGGCGAAACTCAGCTGCACCATGCAGGCCCTCAACAGCGCGTCTTACCGGCAACAGAACCCTGAGGGTGCGCGGCGATGACACGGCATTGTCCAGCTCGATCAGGATCGGCTCGGCCTCGGTTACTCCGCCACTCACATCTCCGGCCGCCACACGAGCAGAGGCCAGGCAAGCCCTCGTATTCAAAGCATTTCGGACCATTGTTTGCTCACCGGCAGCCCTCTCCAAGAGGTCTACCGCCTTGCCGAACTCACCGATGGTCCCGTAACCGCGGGCTTCATGACCACGTACCTCGGCGTGATTCACAGATTGCAGCCAGGTGGGACATTCTTCCAGCGGCTGGTACTCAATCGCCTGTTCTACCTCGCGCCATGCTGTGGCGATCGCACGCCCAAATGCGTTCCGGTCGCCGAGCAAACTGGCGGCCTGTGCCTGCCGTACGGCAATCAATGTATGGATGCGACCGGGCGGTCGACCACGCATGAGGTCACGCGCCCGATTGATCAGCTTCAACGCGTTGTACGGGCTTGCTTGACCGACACGACTAAGAGCGATCGATTGGTTAGCGGTGTACAGGCACACATGTGCGGTGAGATCGGGGTTGTCCGCTTCGCTCGCCAGCCCCATGGCATCGGAGTAACAGCGCCGTGCGAGTGGATGCATGTCCGCGTCCACCGCCAGTTCTCGTCGGCCTCGTATTCGCCAGGATGCCTTGAAATCTCACCTCGCGCTGCGCCCACAGCGACCCAAAACCGCTCCGCCTGATCGTCGTTCAGCCTGGCAAGCTCTGTGTCCAGGTCTTGAGCCGGCTTCCCACGTACAGGGCGGGTCGACGTGGTGTGCTGCCATCTTCGAACAGTCACCGGCGCATAGCCGATCCGTTCCGCGAACTCTTCCTGTGTCAGTCGTAGAGCGACGCGCCAGAGCGCACTTACCTCAACACCCGTCCAATCGGTAACGATCATTGCCCGCCCCCAATCTGCGCTGCAAGGCGAAATCCGGGACGTCCCACCCCGACGACGGTGGAGGGCGATCAGGCCAGACAACCGATGAGTGGTGTTCCTTGGGGACAGGCGCGCAGGCACTATCGGCGTCCGGTGTTCTCCGGACCGGAATTTCGATCCATAGGTACTGACCTGCCGCTTCCCAGGTGAGCGACAGATCCGGCTTGGTGCCGCTTCTGTTTCTCGGGTGATGATTGCGATGCCATCCACGAGGCTTCGGAGCTGGTGGTCGAGGCGCCGCAGGTGGAGGGGATCAGCGGCGTCTCCAGCTTTCAGAGCCGTTGTGTGGGAGCCGATTTCGCGGATTCCATCGGCATGGCCTCGAGGGTGGCGAGATAGGTTGTCGCGGCATCGGTTTCGGCCGCGCCGATACTGCGATATATGTCGATGGCATTGCGGAGGTGGGTCATAGCGGTGGCGGTGTCGTCGAGAGCGGCGTGGCAGCGGGCGATGCCCTCCACGGCGCGGGCCTGCTCGATTCGGCTGCCGATGTCGAGGGCTAGGGTCAACGCGGCGGTGAACATTGGCAACGCCGCATCCGAATTGCCCGACATCGACAGCACTTTCGCGGTGTTGGTGAGCGCCTCGGTCTCCTTGAGGCGGTAGCCGATCTCCCGGAACATGCCGAGGGCTTGCCGGGAGAGGTCGGCAGCCTGATCGTAATCGCCGACTTCTCGGCAGATGGCACCCAGGTTGGCCAGTGCCTCGGCCTCACCGAGGCGAAACCCCACCTCCTGCTGCAAGGTCAGGGCCTGCTTGGCCAGACTTGCCGCCTGCCCGTGGTCGGCGATTTCCCGATGCAATGTCGCGAGATGGTTGAGGGTGGTGGCTTCGCCCATGCGGTGCCCGATTTCGCGGAACAGCGACACAGCCCGTAGCAGCGAGCCTGCGGCTTGTTTGTAGTCTCCGGTCGCGCACTGCACGGTGCCGAGCAAGCCGAGCGTGCCTGCGGTGCCAAGACGGTAGCCGGTCTCTCGGAACAGGATCAGCGCTCGGCGGAATAGGTCCACGGCCTGCCCATAGTCGCCGATGTCGCGATGGATGCTGCCGAGTCTGACCAAGGTGTCGGCTTCGCCGAGGGTGTGGCCGATCTCTCGGTACCGGGCGTTGGCCTGCCGCAGTAGGTCGGCGGACTGCGCATATTCACCGGAGTATCGGTGTAAGCCGCCGAGTTTGGCTAGGGTGTCGGCTTCGCCGAGGGTGTAGCCGGTCTCTCGGAACAGGACGAGGGACTGCCGGAACATGTCTGCGGATTGCTCGAACTTCCCTGCCGCCCAATAGACGATGCTGAGGTTGTAGAGAGCGTCGGCGCGGCCGAGACGATCGCCGAGCCGGTCCGCGGCTTCGGCGGCGCGTTGGTGTAGTCGCAGGGTCGATGACCAGGGCCCATCGCGTTCCATCAACGCCGAAAGCACCGCGGTCAGCCTGACCATCCGCGCAGGATCGTGGTCTGCGGTGTACTCGACGCAGGCGAATAGGTTGGCTCGCTCGGCACGCATCCACGCCAGGGCTTGCGTCTCGTCGTCGAATTCCTGCACCAATGCGTCGGTCACGTGGGCGGTGTGGGTTTCGTCGCCGGGGCGTCCCTTTGGGATCAGCGATCGGTCCGCAGCAGCGGCGGTGTGGCAGTAGTAGTCAAGTAATCGCCGCACCGGCTCGGTGCCATCGTCAGGCGCCGCAGCGGCTAGGGTGCCCGCATATTCGCGGACCAAATCGTGCAGGCAATAGCGGCCGAATATCGTCTCCTCGACGAGATGGTCGGTGTAGAGAGCGTCGAGTTCGGATCGGGCCTCGGGGAGCGAGATGCCGTTCAACGCGGCGACGGCGTAGGCATCGAAATCTGGGCCGGGATGCAGACCCAGCCTGCGGAACAATCGCTGCCGTTCAGGCGGCAGGCCTTCGTACGAGGCGGTGAACGCGGCACGAACTGCGCGCTGACCTGTGTCGAGTTCGGCGAGCCGATCCTGGGCGGCGGTGAACTCCTCGGCTAAGCCGGTGAGTGTCCAGGCCGGGCGATGGGCGAGCCGACCGGCAAGCAGCACGATCGCCAGCGGCAGGTATCCACACGATCGGACGATGGCGGCGACAGCCGCGCGGTCGTCTTTGTGCGGGTTTCGTTGCGCCAATCGGTAGAACAGATCGATGGCACTTCCGGGGTCGAGGGTGTCCAGCGGTAGCGGGAGGGCGCTGTCCAAGGCGACGAGTCTGCGGCGGCTGGTGATCAACGTGAGGCATTCGGGTCCGGCGGGGAGCAACGGTTCGATTTGATGGTGATCTCGGGCGTCGTCGAGGACAAGCAGCACTCGCTTGGTGGCAAGGCGATCGCGCCAGAGGTCACGCCGGGCGTCCCGGGAGTCCGGAATGTGACCAGGTGCGATGCCGAGGCCGGTGAGCAGTGTGAACAGCACGTCGGCGGGATCTGCGGGCACCTGTCCGGGTGTGTGCGAATTCAGTTCGACGAAGAACCTGCCGTCGGGAAACCGGTCGGACAGCAGATGTGCCGCCCGGATGACCAGAGCGGTTTTCCCGACGCCGGGCATGCCGTCGACAGTGTGGATGGACACCACCCGATTCGGCTGCGCTGCATCCAGGATTCGCTGCACCTCGGCTTCACGTCCGATGAGCGTCGGGATATCGCGTCGCAATGAGGTCACCACGGTCGGGCGCACCGGCTGGGCGATTGCCGTCTTCCACAAGCGCCGCCAGGCCGACCGGTTCGTCAGGTCTGACGGAACGGGCGCAGATGTTTGTCTGGCCAGCCCGATCAACGTCACCAGCACCGGCTCCAACGATTCGAATCGGGAGGGCACATTGCGGCCCGTCCGCCAGTCGCTGATGCGCTGCATCAATGAACGGTGGCTCTGTACCGGTGTGCGGGCGGCCTTCATCCGTGTCTCGGTTGCTATCGCGACCCGCTGCAGTGTGGGATTGCCTGCGGCCTCCCAGAGTTCCGCGAGCCTGCTCACGAAGAGGGTTCGTGGGGAAGAGGCTTCGCCACTACCCTCATTCCGATCAGTCTCACTCTTGTCGCCGCGCACGCCCACACGATATTAGCTTCGCTACCAGCCGCTACTGGCGTGGGCGAACCGCTCGTGGTGGCGGGCGGCATCTTGGACCGGCGGCAGACCTGTGTATGCCGTCTCATATTTCCTTAGTGCGGGTGGGTCATGTTGGCCGACATGCATAGTTCAGGTTCAGAAGATGGTTACTTGGTGCCGAGAGTCGGCACGCCGGTGTGCACGACGCGATCAGGAAGCGGTCGGGAGTTGTCGCGGAGTCGTGTTGCGGCGCGAGGGGTTTCGGGGGCGGTAGCTCAGTCGGTTAGAGCCGTGGACTCATAATTGTCCCTTGGTTGGTCGTGGGTTCGAGCCCCAGCAGCCCCACACACCCCTGGTGGACAGCCTGGACAGGCCATTGCCTCGCCAATACGGCACCCGGTGGCGAGTAGCAGGTCGAGCACGTCGGCGACGCCGTTCGCGACAGCGAGCCGGTCGGATCGCAGTCCACCCCGGATGCGATGCACCTCGGCAAGCAACGAGATCCGCACAGATCCCATATCGCAAACCCACGCCCTATATGTCAGAACCAGCGTTCAGTCGACAAGGTCGCCATAGCCGTTTTCACGTAGGACGCAGCGGGCGAAATGGCTGACTACTTCGACGACTTGTCGTTGGTTCGCAGTGGCCCACCATATAGGGTCGCCGCGCAAATGATCGACTCCGATCACGACGTCGCCTGGCATGTCGCCTACTGCTACGACGCGGTGGGAATCAGCGCCCAACTCCGCCGTCGCGGTTTCTACATCGGCACGGCCGAAGACGTCGAGTAGTTCGCCTTCCGGCGTAAGTACGGCGCTGTGCACCGAATTCGGCTTCCCGTCGCGCAGCTGGTCGATCGACACGATGTCCCAGCCGGTGAGACGGTGGATCGCTGCCGACAGGAAGTGGCAGTGGTTGTAGCCCAGGTATTCGACTGCGTCGTCGTCGATCTTATTGGGTGTGAAGGTGAAATCGCGTTGACCCCGGTTCGTGCTCGGCACATCGGTGATCCATCGGAGAGGTTCATCCAGATCCAGTGTCATCGGGTTGCGACGCCAGTCATCGTCCGCATCGGCGTCGAGTGTCGGCTGGTCCGGTTGATGCGATCCCGCGGCCCGGGTCGGGTCGGATGCGGCGGTCGTGTCCCCTGCGCGCGCATCCAGGTCGATGATGGGCTCGGCGCTCGACGGGGAATGGTCGGGATGCTGCTGAGCGGTGCGTGGGAGGTCGGCCGTAGCGCGGCCGCTCACCGCGGCCGTCATTTGCTGCCCGGCATGCTCGTCGTCGCCGTGTGTGGTCCGCACCATGTCATCGACCTTGGTCGAGATCTCGTTCAACCCGTCCCTCAGTCCACGCACCTCCTGCTCGGCCAGATCGCTCACGTGTTGCCCGATCCGCCGGAAGATTTCTGCGGAGCCCTTCACCAGCACAAATGTACGCCTTGCTCGGCGCGTCTCTGGTCGCCGACCTATTGCTATGCGTCACCAGGGCGTTCGGCGATCACGATTTGCTCGGCGCGTCGTCTGATCGACGACTCTTCTCGAGGGTGGAAAACGGTAGGGCGCAGCTGTATCGAAATACGTGATATATCACGAAGCGACCGAACAGTCTGGAGTCGCCACGTGAGTACGCAGCAGTCCCAGTGCAGGCGCGGACCTGCCCGATCACCCGTGGTTCGCCGATCGACGGCGAGACGGCGATGAATAGGTACGCCCATTTCGTCGGTAGTCTGCCGCCCGCCGTGATCACCTCCGACACCGAGACGATGCAGTGGTTCGCCCAGCGCAGCCGCGGTCTCGAATTGCGGTCCATACCATGTGATCTCGACCCGAACTGGGTGGTCGAATACCTACAGGATCGGATCGAGTTCGACGATGCATTCACTGTCGCCCGCCCCGGCCAGTACGCCGATTACTCCGACATGCGGTCCTATCGCATCCGGCCAGGCCGGACACTGCAACCCCAGCACGTCGCCATGCACCGGCGGCAGCGCATCGACGAGATCGCCGCTGCCTTCCACGAACTCCGGCAGCAATGCCCGCAGACAGCGAACGCCAGACTTCAGATCAGCCAACCGAACCCACTGGATCTGGCCGCGTTCGTTTTCGGCGGAGCGGCCGTCACCGACGGCCTCCCGCTCGGGCGGGCACTACGACACTTCGGCTCCATACTCCCGGCAATACACGCCCTGCCGGTGTTCACCGAAGCGGTACTCGACGAAATGTCCCAACTCATCGGAGCCCATGGTGACACTCTCGTCTTTCAAGTGGAGTCGCCGATCGCACAACTCGCTGTCGTGAAAGCCGCCAGTCTCGGCACCCAGGCACTCGTCGCGCGCATGGTCGCCTGGCACTTGGCGGGGTTCCTCGCCGACGCCCACGAAATCGGCGCCCGCACAATCCTGCACCTGTGCTACGGCGACCACCGGCACCAAGAATTGCTCGCGCCACGGTCACTAGCACCCTCGGTGGCATTGCTGAACGCGCTAGCCCGGATCCTCCGCAAACGCGACGTTCCGCTGCCACCCGCCCACATTCCGTGCGCGTACGGCGCTCATCCGGCCCCGCTGAATCCTCGCTTCTACCAACCCCTTCGGCGACTGAACCCTGAGTGGCAGGTCATCGCCGGTGTCGCTGCCGCAACCGACCCCGAAGACAGCATCAGGAGCCTGCATCTGTTCGAGCAAGCCCTCGGCCGGACCGCATCCGGCGTAGCCACCGCATGTGGACTCGGCCGATCCACCGTCGAGGACGCCGAGCGCGCCGCCGCAACCACAATCGCCACAGCGGCAAGCCACGGCACCGAACAACAGGTCGACTCCGCTCACCGTCACCCGAATTGACCTTGCCGCGGCAGTGGCTGAATGCGAGTGCTGCAACAGGCGTGGCGCTCCGGGGGACGCACCCTGAGGGGGCGAGATAGGTTGTCGCGGTTTCGGTTTCGCCTCGCTCCGACTGCTGAATGTGAACAAGCGGGATTGGGAGCTGAGCTTCTGGCTGCTGGATCTGGTGCTCGAGTCGGCCAACGACGATCTGCCTGACAAGACCGAGCCGCTGGTCGAAACTTTGGTTGCGGTCTGGGAGGCCACCAAAGCGCCAGGGATTGCCGAGAGGCTCGAATACTGGGCGTGCCTGGGCACATCCGATCCTGACGAGATGTTCTACGTGAGTCCGCTGGTGCGGGAAGCGCGTAGGCGAATCGGGCACGATATAGGGGATGCGCCGCTCCAGTACGGCTTTCAAGCTTGACCGCTCATCCTCGGTGAGCCTGTGAGGTGGCGGGGGCTCTCATTTTTCTTTAATGCGGGTTGGCCATGGTGGCCGACATGCATAGGTCAGGTTCGGAAGATGGTTGTTCGGTGTCGCGAGTCGGCACCTCGGTAGGGCGCACATCGCGATCGGTGAGCGGTCGGGAGTTGTCGCGGAATCGCTGTGCGGCGCTAGCGATTCGGGGGCTGATTGCTGGCGCGGTCGCTGCGCTGGTTGGTGCTGGGGTGGTGGGCTGTAGTGGGGGAGAGGCGGCCTCAGCACCGGCCCGGTCGCAGGACCGGGCGGTGAACTATCTGTACACGTCTATCGGAGAATTCGACACCGCCGCCAAGCCGTTGCTCGGCCGGCCCGACATCGACGGGGTGCAGGTCGTGGTGCCGTGGGCGATGATGGAGCGAGAAAAGGATCGGTACGACTTCTCGGCTGTCGACGAGGTATTGGGGCAGGTCGAGCCGCTGGGGAAGAAGTTGTTTATCCAGATCCAGGATCGGTTCTTCGAGCCGCCGACACGGCTGCCCAAGTATGTGCTGAACGATCCGGAATACGGGGGCGGGGTCGCCGTGCAGACCAACGACAATGGGCCGAACCCCGGCCCGCCCGGCTCCGTCGCGATGCAATGGAACACGAACGTACAGCAGCGGTTTCAGCAGCTGCTGAAGGCGTTGGCGGAGCGGTTCGACGGTCGGATCGCCGGCGTCAACCTTCCGGAGACCGCGATCGACATCGATATCGACGCGGAACAGCGCAAGTCGGGCTTCACCTGTGACGCGTACTTCAACGCTGAGATGGCGAACCTGGCTTACGCGAAGAGCGTATTCCGAACTAGCGCCGTCGTGCAGTACATCAACTTCTGGCCGTGTGATTGGAACAACGAAAACGGTTATCTGGAACGCTCATTCGCGTTCGCTAAGGATCACGGTGTCGGGGTCGGCGGACCGGACCTGGTTCCGAACAACAAGGCGCACATGGAGAACGGGTACCGGTTCTTCCATCAGTACCGAGGGCAGCTGAGCCCAGTGGCAGTGGCTGTCCAGGAGCCGGACTTCGACTACACCAATCCGCTCACCGGAAAGCCTTACACGAGGCAAGATTTCGTCGATTTCGCCAACGACTATCTGGGCGCGAACATTATCTTCTGGGCTACCTCGGCGCCGTGGCTCCATGAGGGTGGCGACAAGTAGCGCAGCGGGCACCCTGCCGATGTCTTCAGAAGTGGTTAGAGCTTTATGAGGAACCCCGCGACCAAGCCGAACACGGCAAATATCCGGTTATCTTTGGTCATGCTGAAGAACACGCGATCGCTTCTCCTAGCCGCAGCGGCGCTGGTGCTGGCCGGCGCGGTGGCCTTCTCGCTCGCGCGTCCCACCGCGCAGGCCGATCCGGTAGATCCGCTCGTGGTGGCAGGCGACCTGAGCTTCGAAGGCGGGCCGCCGCCGGATCGGGCGCTCATCACGGTGACCCTCAACGACGTCAGCATGGCCGATGCACCATCGATCGAGCTGGCGCGCCAGGAATTGTCCGGCAAGGACTTGGCCCGCTTCAGGCTGCGCGTCGACCGTGCACGCATCGAATCGCATCGCACGCTGGCGGTCTCCGCATCCGTAGAGGTCGACGGAAAACTGCACTGGATCACCGACACCAGGCACACGGTGCCCACGGAAGGCCCTGTCCCCGAACAACACCTACCCCTCATCGCCGTCCCCTGATCTGGTGGGTTCACAGAGGTTCGGTGCCATTCACAGAGGTTCTGGGCTCTGTGAATCGTATGGAAGGTCTGTGGGTTTCGGATACCAGTGGCCGAGTCGACGGGTGGGGCGGCCGATTTCGGCGGCGCGGGCTAAGCGGATCAACCATGTCGATGTGCCGAGTTCGCGCCAGGTCCATCGGACGACCAGCCAACCGAGTGCGCGGAGTGCGTCCTCGCGCGCCTTTTCGGCGATGACGACGTCTTCCGGGGGCTGCCCACTGCGTAGGTGATCGCGGTACTTCACGAGTCCGTCGAATTCGCCGATGACTCCCAGTTCGGGGAACAGGAAGTCCACTCTGGCAACGAACTTTTGATTGGGCGTGACAACACAGGCCTGGAGTTCCGGCGTAGGGAAACGGGCGGTGTGCAGGCCGACTCGGCTGCGCGACTCACCGGGACTCTCCGAGCGACCATCAACGAAATCGACCACTCGTCGCGCCGCGGGCGTGCCGGGCCCTGAGCTACGCGCGAGCTGTTCGGCCAGCTGTGCCCTGGTGGTCTTGCCGAGCCGAAGCGCGCTGTCACCCACAACGACGGCTTGTTCGAACGGGAGCGATCTCGCCAGGTCGATGACGGTCCGTGCCACGGTGGTGACTCGGCGGTCTCCGACCCGCACCACCTCATCGGGCGCGATCTGCATCGAATGCAGCATCAGCTGAGAGTTGACGCGCCCACCAGTTGCACGATTGCGGATGAGATGTACCCGCGTCAACGGCGTGGCCCAGAGGTCGAGGTCGTGCACCACGGCCGCCGAGACGTGACTGATGACGGCGTCCGGGCTGGAAGCTTGCGCAACCGCGTCGACCCGTAGCAGATGTTGTTGGCCCGCAGTCAGATCCGCAGTACCTCCGGATTCGACGTAATAGCCCCGTCGAACCCGCTGCCATCCTCCGCCATGCAACTCCTGGTCGGTATACCCGTCCGCGAGTGCACGCCATCGCGCCGTTACGTTCATGCGGCCGATCCTCGACCCGACCCGCACCTACCACCACCCCCACCGAGCTCAATGTGCACAACCCGCGTTTGGGGATAACTGGGCTCACAGAGGCTCCATACGGTTCACAGGCTCTCTAGGCTCTGTGAACCGTACGGGAGGTCTGTGGGTCCATGAGGGGGCGGTTAGGAACTTCCGCCGCCGCAACTGCTTCCGCCGCCGCAACTGCTTCCGCCGCCGCAACTGCTTCCGCTGCCGTCGTTGCCCGATCCGTATTCGCCGGCCGACCACGTCTGGTCGCTGCTGCCCAGCCAGCCGCCGCGGCGGCTGCGTGGCCGCCTCGACCATTCGGTCAGCACATGGACGAACAAGAAAAGTCCGCCGCAGATCATGGCGACCACAATGAATACCTCGATCAGCGCCAGCACATAAACAACGGTACTGGCGGATGGCGTCCGCGCCAGCCGGGGTTCGTTCAGTGAAACGAGTCCGCCAATTCTTGCGTAACCACAACCTCGCACCGACTCCCGAATTTCGCTCGCTGACGCCCGGCGAATGGATCAGCGTCCGGGAATTGCTGAACTGACGAAGGAGAGCCCGATGACCGCCGCGCGGTGTTGTCGGACCGGTGACGGCCGGACTGCCATTGAGGGCGCCACTGTGCAGGGATCGGCGCCAGCGATCGGTGTAGTCGGCACCGGGCCACCGGTCGAAGGCTCACTGCACCCTTCTCATTGGCGAAGGCTGGGCACTCTATCGGCAAACGCCACTCCTATCAAGAGGCCCTCGATGGGGACTCTCTGTG
Organism: Nocardia sp. NPDC049149; assembly: GCF_043197455.1. NCBI lineage: Bacteria > Bacillati > Actinomycetota > Actinomycetes > Mycobacteriales > Nocardiaceae > Nocardia > Nocardia sp. NPDC049149. The sequence continues at coordinate 176,122 of NZ_JBICTD010000003.1, read as the reverse complement.
AAAAATCCTCGTGCGGAAATCCCACAACGTCATTCGACATGCGGATTCCGCGCGCACCACTTAAAGGAGGTTGACCGCCCTCCATGCCGTCCGCACCATCGAGCACGTAGCAAATCTTCAGCTAATGGACGTTTGCGACCGTGACCGCTGTCCACGACAGCCGAAGATCGACGGAGAGGGCAGATGAACATGCAGTTCAGTCGGCGCCGACTTCTTGGTGCGTCCACGCTGGTCCCGCTCGCCGCAGTCGGCGCGAGCCTGACCGGCGCGCCGGCTCAGGCCGGTCCGATACCGTTCCTCCCGGACATTCCGCTGCCGCCGCTTCCGGACATTCCGTTACCGCCCCCGCTGGCCCAGGTCGCCGCGGTGCCGGTGCTTCCGCAGTTCGACCCCGTGCCGTGGATCAGGCAGGCAGCATTGGTCACGTCGAAGGCGTCCTACACCTTCACCTACGAGTTCCCGACCTTGCAGGGTGTTCCGGTCGCGTTCCTGGTTCCGCTGGATTCGTTCCCGACCATCGAGTGGCTGTTCACCGTGGTGGATTCGGTGGTCACCACCGGCATCGACATTGTCGGATCGCTGATACCGATGTTCAACGGCGAGATGACGGGCACCCTGGCCGACGGAAAGCTGCAGTTGCTGGCGAAGCGGCAACAGCTCGAAGGCGTGCGGACTCGATTCAGGGAGCTGGGCAACGGCAAGTACCACCAGCTCGGCGACCGGCCGGGTGATGCATATATCGATGCGCCGCCCGAGGACATGGCCCAGGCCACGATCATGCAGGGGGAGCTACTCGACCTCTTCCGGCAGGTGCAAACCGTCATCGGAAATCTTCGGCTGAATCTGCAGGAACTGCTTGCCGCGAACCAAGGTATCGGTGATTTCGGTACCAAGGATGGTCTGGCTCGCTACAACGCGATCTGGCAGACCGCGTCCATTCCTGACGTTGCCGACAATCTGCACGACGACGAGTTGTTCGCCTACATGCGCGTCGGCGGGTTCAACACGAACGTCATCGAGCGGGTGACCGACGCGCTCCCCGACAACTTCCCCGTCACTGCCGAGCAGTACCGGGAGGGTATGGGAGTCGCCGACGATCTGTCGCGTGCGATCGCCGAGGGGCGGGTTTTCCTTACCAATTACGCCGAGCTCGGCAGGATGGCGTCCGAACACGCGACGTACAAAATCCTCACCGGAGACGGCTACAACTCCGCCCCGCTAGCGCTGTTCGCCCTCCCGCCTGGCGGCGGTCGGCTGCAGCCCGTGGCGATCCAGTGCGGCCAGAATCCCGCTACCGCACCGATGTTCGTTCGTCCCAAGCCGGACGACCGAGACCGGTTCTGGGGCTGGCAGATGGCCAAGACTGTGGTGCAGACCGCGGATTTCAACCATCACGAAATGCTCGCCCATCTAGGCCGAGGACACTTGATCTCCGAAGCGCTCACCGTCGCGACGCATCGCACATTGGCGCCGAACCACCCGCTCGGCATGCTGCTGATGCCGCATTTCGAAGGGGATATCTGGGTCAACCTGCTTGCGGCGACAGTGATCATCGCGCCGAACACCTTCGGGGATCTGATCTTGGCGCCGCAACTCGGCGACATCGTCAGCACCATTATCGAGGATCGCAAGACCTGGGACTTCTACGAGCGAATGCCGCACCGCGACTTCGCCAGGCGTGGCGTGGACAACGCCGCGGTGCTGAAGGACTTTCCCTACCGCGACGACTCCTTGCTGATCTGGGACGCCATCGAAGAATGGGTCGGCGACTATCTCCGCGTCTACTACCAGAACGACGGCGACGTGCTCGGCGATACCGAACTCGCCGCCTGGTGCGCGGAAATCGCCACTGCGGGAAGGATCAACGGGTTCCGGCCGATCACCTCGGTCGACCAGCTCGTGGAAGTGGCGACGATGATCGTGTACACCACGAGCGCCTACCACGCGTCGGTCAATTTCCCGCAGTCCGGTCTGATGGCGTACACCCCGTTCGTGTCAGGCATGACGGCAGCACCCGCGCCGGTGCACACCACGGGGCACACCGAGGCGGACTGGATCAAGATGCTGCCGTGCATGCTCACCACGCTGGCGCAGTTCTTCTTTCTGCACCAGCTCGGTGACATCTACTATCGGCCGCTCGGCGACTACCGCACCAATACCTTCCCGTTCCCACCGGTTTTCGGCGATGCGCGCATCACCGGACCGGGCGGACCGCTGGAGCGGTTCCGGGCGAATCTGCGCAAGGCCGAGGACGAGATCAAGCGACGAAATCCGAATCGCTTCCAGCCGTACGAGTTTCTGTTGCCGAGCAACATCCCGACAAGCACCAACGTCTGACTTTCTCGCTGCAGAGCGCGAAAGCCCTTGCCCCTTCCCATGATTAGGACCAACGCGTGCGTATACCAAGGCTCCCCGGCATCGGCCGGATCACCATCGCCACCGTGCTCATCGGCGCCGCGATGCTGACGGCCGCGCCTGCGGCAATGGCCACCGAATCGGGGCCGCCCGGTGAATTGTTCATTCCCGAGGTCGACAACGACACGGTCGCGGTGCTGGACACCGCCACCGAAACCATCACCCATCGGCTACCCATCAAGGCGCCGATCGGGCTGTCGCATCCCGCCGTGCTGGCGAAGACTCCGGACGGATCCAAGGTGTACACCGACAATTTCAGTCTGGTGTCCCCGCCGACAATCGGAATCATCGACCGCCGCAACGGAACTACTCGGACCATACCGATCGAGTCGGTGGCGCTCGGCATCTTCACCTCGGCCGACGGCACCGAAATCTACATTCCGGAAATGGGTTTCGTCATCGAGGTGCTGGATGTCGCCACCGACACCATCGTCCGTCGGTTGCGCTTCCTCGATATCCCGGCCGGCGCCTTCCCCGGACCGGGCGGCTTGATCTATGTCGGTTTCGCCTCGGGCCTGATCGGGGCTTACGACCCGAAAACCGGTGCGACAGTCAAGCCGCCGATCTGGAGTGGCGGGCTGGCACCGTTCTGGTACAGCTTCACCCAGGACGGCGCCAAGTTGTACACCGACACCGTCAACCAGATCGGTGTCATCGACGTCAAGAGCTGGTCCCTCAGCAAGGTCATCACCACCAGCGGGGACGGCAACTACAGTCCCTTGAATCCAGGGGCGTTCACCTCGGAGATCTCACCTGACGGGCGCAAGCTGTACGTGACACGGTTCGGCGGCGACGGGGTGCTGGTCTTCGACACCGCCGACGACAGGTTGCTCGGCACCATTCCGACGGAGGGCGACGTCATCGGAATGACGTTCAGCGGGGACGGTTCTCGCGGTTACATCGCCGATTCCGGGCGCACGTCGCGGAACCTGCCCGGCCCGCCCGGCGAATCCATCACCTTCATGAACCTGATCACCATCGGCGCATTGGGGCCGGGCCGCATCATCACCTTCGATCCCGCCACCGACAAAGTCGTCTCGACCGTGCCGACCGCGGCCGGTCCGGGGATCCCGGTGTGGTTGCCGAGCATCTGATGATCAGCTTTTTTCGAACGAGGATGATCGTCCCGCTGGTGATTGCGGCGATCGGCATTATCGCTGTGCCGGTGCACAGTTCGGCAAATCCGTCGATTCCCGGCAGCACCAGCGGCATTGACGGCCCGATCTGGATTCCGAACTACGGCACGGGATCGGTGTTCGCGGTCGACGCGGAGACCATGGCTGTGCAGACCGAGATTCCACACGTCGGCGATCACTCGATGGTGATCAAGGAGGTGCCGGATCACTCGCGGTTGTTCGTCGGCAATTTCGGTCCGTTCAACTGGAACGTCTCGGTGATCGACGTCGCGACGCAGACGGTGATCAAGCGAATTCCCACGATCGGCCCGGCCTACGCAGTGATCCAGATGTCGCACGACGGCCGCTATGTGTACGTTCCGACGGGGCTGTCGGTGGTCAGCGTCATCGATACCCAGACGCTGGATGTGGTTCGGACGCTGCCGGTCCTGCTTCCGCCTGGACCGTCGCACATGGAGCTTTCTGCCGACGATGCCACGATGTACGTGTTCTCTCCCGCCACCGCGACCGCGTACGACGCCCACACCGGCGCAGTGCTCGCACCGCCGATCGTCCTCAACGGATTCATGCCAGGATGGGGAGCCATCAGCGCCGACGGTGATCTGCTCTACGCGGTGAACTTCTGGTCCGGCATCACGATTGTCGATACCCGCAGTTGGTCGGTGGTGCGGACGATTTTCCTACCGGTCGACGGTGGGCCCATTTCGGCGACATTGACGCCCGACGGATCTACTTTGTGGGTCTGCGATTACATGGGCAAGGAAATGTATGTCCTGAATGCGCGAACGGGCGAGATCTTGCGGCGTATACCGACTCCCGACCGGAATCCGGTATACGTCGGCTTCTCATCGGATGGGGCGACGGCGTATGTCACCCTTGTCTCCGAGGGTGTTCCGCTGCCGTACTGGACTCCGTTGACGGGTCAATACACGACGTCCTACGAGGCCTACTGGGCAAAACTGTTGCAGCTGGACACTTTTCTCGTTGCCTATGACACCGAGCAGGCTACGCCGGGACGGGAGATGACAGTCAAGGGTGCGTTCGTCGCCGGCGTGTATCCGGGATGAGTTGTCGCCCTTAGGGCGCCGAGCCGAGTGCGCTCCCGACCCCATCCCTGAGGGTCGGGAGCGCAGCCGCTTCAGCCGGGGAAAACACCCGCGAAGAATGCGCCCTTGACGGTCAGCTTCGGCCCCGGTTCGCCGGTGTCGACGTTGTAGGCGATCAGTGAGGTATCGAGATTCAGCTGTTCGGCGATCATCTGCTGGAACGGATCCGTCAGTGGGCTCCAGAACCCGAGTTTCAACCCGTCCGAGACGACGGTGACGTAGGCGGTGTGCCCGTCCGGGGAGAAGCCGGCGTACACCGGGAAACTCGGGGTTGCTATCCGATTCAGAATGTCGCCGGTGTGCGCGTCGAGCACCAGGATTTCCTTGGTGTAGTAGTCGCACACCCACAGTCGGGATCCGTCGGGGGTCAGCGTCCCCGAAATCGGTTCGGCGTCGAACGGCAGCGAAATGGTGCGGGTCACCGACCAGCTCTTCGTGTCGATGATGGTGACACCGGAATGGGTGTTCACCGCATAAATCGTGTCGCCGGACAGACTCATCGCACCCCACCCGGGGACCAGGCCGTTGAGGAAGATGGGCGGTGCGAGCATCGCGCCCGTATTCGCGTCGTACTTCGTCGCTTGGCCGCTGGCGGTCAGCGCGTACAGCACCGAGTCGTCGGGGGCGATCTCCACATGAACGGGCAGGGGTGGCAGAGCGATCGGCAGCGTGCGCGCCAGCTGCAAGGTGTGGGTGTCGAACACGTCGATCACCGACAGCGACGTCGGAACGTACAGGTAGCGGCCGTCATGGGACAGCTGGATCACCTCGTATGCCGCGCCGATCGTCGGAATCCGCGCGATGACCGAGCGCGTCGCGGTATCGATCACCGAGACATTCCAGGTCAATGGACCGAAGTTGCCGACGAACAGGCGTGAGTGGTCCGGCAGCTCCTTGATCACCATCGGGTGATCGCCCACGTTCGGAATCTCCGACACCAGCTGCATCGTCGCGGGGTCGACCGCGGCGACCGCGCCGGTCCCGAAATTGGGCACCCAGATCGGCCCGTCCGGACCGCTGGCACTGCCAGGTATGGCGGGGTTCGCGGCCCCGTTGATCGGGCTCATCATGCCGACCGTGACCAACAGGCACACGACGACCTTCGCCGCTACAGCAAACCTTCTGGAGCTCCCTGCTTTCTGAGTGTTCCCGACCTTGTATGGCATGTAGCTAACGATCAGCAATGGTAGGGGTGCCGGTCAACGGTCCGCATGCCGTGACCAGGTAAAACTGCCGCTAGGTGGTGCCTTGGGGTTATCCGCTTGCGGACTTTCGATACCTGAATGATGTGTCGGGACTCTTGACTCGAGGTGCGGGTGTTGATCTCGCGTGGCTGCTGGGAGCGGTCATCCTGGGACGCTCTCGGGGGATCTTCGGGCGCGAAGCCTGAGGTACCGTCTGACGCTGTGGCAGTGCGGGTGCGAGTGGTCTGGGGTCTGGTCGGCGGTTTCTGCGCGGCGCTCGTGCTGTCGATGCTCGCCACACTGGTCGGTGCGATTGGTCGCCATCCGGAGTGCGCCACTATCCCCGTCGATGTCGGACCGTGCGACTACTGGGGTCGAGTGGGGGAGTATGCAGGGTTCGTGATCCTGTACGGGACGGCAATCGGCACGGTGATCCTCTGGGTGTTGTGGTTGCTCTTTGTCGCTGTCGTCCAGATCGCTTCGCGGGTGCGAGGGCGCTGACCCCGCACGGTGATGGCGTGCACGCCGCCGGGCGTGGGTGGGCGCTGCCACCGTGGCTGCCAAGGGACTGCCAACCCGTCCTTGCTGCGGGTTCTGACGGCTCGAGCATCGATATGGTGTTGCTATTCAACAGGTTTCAGCAAGAGGGGTGCAGACGATGGTCATTCGAGTTGTGCTGTCCGTCGCGGCGGCGATCGCCGCGTCCGCGTTCGTGTTCGCCGGGGAATCCGCTGCCGGGACGAACTGTACGTCGAACCCGGGGTGGGGTTCGTGGAGTTGCCGCGAGGCGGACGTGGCGACGGCCTACTGCATCAAGGAGGCCAAGCTGTGGACCCCGCCGGGCAAGTGTGTCGAGATCGGTGGTGGCCGCTCCGATCTGTGGCTGCAGAAGGTGCGCTGATCACCGTTGCCTGCTGGGCCTGGGCTGCGCCGCTGTCGATCGCCAATTAGGCTGTCCTGCAACGGCCCCCACAACCCAGGCCCTTCGTGGGTCACCTCGGCCGCAGGCTGCAATGATCCGCGCGCGATCGTGCGGATCATTGGAACCTGCGGAACGGTTCGACTGATGTGCTGAGGCCGCTCAGTGCACCACGACGGATGCCGAGGAACCCGATCGCATGACGGCGTCGATGTGGATCTGGCGTGCGATGAACCGTCCGCACTCGACTGTCGCGGGGATTCCCGTGAGGTGCAGCGAGTTTCCGTCCGGTAGCCCCGCGTAGTAGAGCCCTGGCAATGCGCCGAGCATGCCCTTGTGCTGGATGGGCGCGCCGTGCTCGTCGAGCGCCCGCTTCGGCAGGAAGTGATAGTCCGGCCCGAAGCCGGTGCACCAGATGATCGAGGTGATGCCGTGGTGCGCCAGGTCGAGCTTGTTTCCGAAGTCGGCTATGTGCGTCATGTTCACGTCGAGCGGTGGGTGCTCTTCCGGCGCCACGAACCCGCGCTGGCGAATTCCGGCATCGATCTTCTGCAGAATCGCGCGCAGCGACCGAGACGAGTCCTCCGCGATGGCGACAACGTTGTCGTCCACCGAGAGGATGCTGCCGTCGGCCGCGCGTGCGGAACCGACCAGGACTACGCCCTTTTCGGCCAGCGTGCCGAGGTTGAGTGCCGCGTTGCGGTTGGTCACGGCGGTCACCGGCAGGCCGGGCAGCTTGGTCGGCGTGCCGCCCTCGACCTGCATGGTCTCGGCCGTCACAAAATCCTCGTACAGGGAGAATATGTACATCCACTCGTGCACGCCCCGGCCACGATAGCGGTGCGGAAACACACGGTGGCGACCGACCGAAAGGAACACGCTGCGTCCGGCATCCGCGAGTTCGTCCGCGATCTGCTGTCCGCTGATGCCTGCGCCCACCACCAGAACGGCGCCGTCCGGCAATGATTCGGGATTGCGGTAGTCGCGCGAATGCACCTGCTGGACGCCCGGATCGATAGCGGCCGCGAAGTCCGGTACTCGAGGGTTCGCATAGCCGCCCACCGCCGCGACGAGATTGCGCGAGGTGAGGATGGTGCCGCTGGACAGCTGCGTCCGGAACCTGACATCGTCGCCATTCGCCGCATCCGGCGGACACTCGACCGCGTGAACCTCGGTGTGCTGCAACACCTGAAGCTGTCGTTCTGTGGCGTAGCGGCGTAGATGCCTGGCCAGTTCTCGCCCCGACATGGTGCCGTCAGGGTCGGTGCCGTCGTACTCCCATCCTGGAAACTGAATCGTGCGGTTCCCACTACCGACCAGCAAGCTGTCCCAACGCTGATGCGCCCATGCGTGCCCGACCTCGGCCCGCTCGACGACCACCGCCGCATGGCCGATGTCTTGCAGTGATGCGGCCACCCCGCACCCCTGCTGGCCCGCGCCGACAATGACGGTTTCGGAGTATTCGGTGTTCACCAGATCTACCTCTCTGTCGCAAGTGCGGTGGCAGCCATTCACCACCCGTGTTCTTCGTTAGGCTTGCCTTACCAAATCATTTGAAGTCGACTTGAGATCAAGACCTACGACGACAAGAACGGCGGGTGCGATGAGCGACACTCGAGCAGTGGCCGGTCAGCCAGGTGGCTTGGTCGGAATCGGCACGGCGGCACGGCGATTCGGCCTCGCGGAATCGGCGCTGCGCTACTGGGAACAGCGCGGTCTGCTGCGCCCGGCGCAGCGCCGGTCCCGCTGGCGCCTCTACGGTCGCGATGAATTGCATCGGATCGGCCTGATCCGGATGTGGCGCGAAACCGGCCTGATGACCCTCGACGAGATCGGCACGGTCCTCGCTGCCCGCAATCACGAATGGCGGCAAGCCGTCGTCGGACGGTTGGACGAGATCGAACAGGAGCAGCAACGACTGGCGACTGCGAAGGCGTTGCTCGAGCACCTGCTGACCTGCCCGGACGCCAACCCCGCCGAAGAGTGTCCGTACTTGCGCGCGATGACCGCCACCGCTGAGTGACTACTTGGCGTCGAAGTAGCACTCCACGATCGCGGTCGTGCACGGGAACCGGACCGGCGTGGGCCCGAAGGTGAGCGTGCCAGCGGTCGCGGCCGCCGCGGTTATTGCTTCGGCGACTGTCGCAGCCTCCTCCGCCGGGCAGTGCACGATGACCTCGTCGTGCTGGAAGAAGACCAGTTCGGCCCGAAGCCCGGCCTGGGACATCGCATGCCGCAGGCCGGCCAGGACCAGCAGAGCCCAGTCGGCGGCACTGCCCTGCACCACGAAGTTGCGGGTGAATCGGCCGCGCGCGCGGGCCGCGGAGGTGCTGCCGTAGCGAGGGGAACCCTCGTCGTCCTGGTCCTCGTCGAGCGATGTGGCGGTCAGTGGCGGACAGGTGCGGCCCAGCCATGTGCGCACCAGTCGGCCCTCCTCGCCGGCGCGCGCCGCGTCATCGACATAGGCCACCGCGGCCGGATAACGTCGGCGAAGCTCGGCCATGTGCGTGAGTGCATCACCGGACGTCTGCCCGTAAATCGCGCCGAGCAGCGCGATTTTCGCCTGCGCGCGATCGCCGCCGAATGCGCGGGCGGCCAGATCCGCGTACAGATCGTCGCCGCGCCCGGCCACCTCCATCAGGCCCGGATCGCGCGAGATCGCGGCAAGCACCCGCGGTTCCATCTGATCGGCGTCGGCAACCACCAGCGTCCATCCAGGGTCCGCCCGGATTGCTTGCCGAATCACCTTCGGAATCTGCAGGGCGCCACCGCCATTGGTGGTCCATCGGCCCGAAACCGTTCCGCCGGGCAAATATTCGGGACGAAACCGCCCATCGTGCACCCACTGCTCGAGCCACGACCAGCCGTGCGCGGTGTACAAGCGGTAGAGCGACTTGTAGGCCAGCAGTGGTTCCACCGCAGGGTGATCGATCTGCTGCAGCTCCCACTTCCTGGTGGAGGACAACGGAATTCCTGCGCGCCCGAAGGCCTTGATGATGTCGTTCGGTAGATCCGGCCGAACCCGGACGCCGTGCCCGAACGCCTGCGACACCGCATCGGCCAACTCCACCATCCGCCGCGGTTCCATGCTGCCCGCAAACCGCTCACCCAGCATCGTGTCCAACAGCTCGCGATGAACATCGGCACGCCAAGGGATTCCGGCCCGCGACATCTCCGTCGCCACCAACATCCCCGCCGACTCGGCGGCCAGCAGCAATCGCATCCGCTCCGGATGCTCGGCTTTCTCCGTCCGCGCCAACTGCCCCGCGTAGACCTCCAGCAGCGCCGTGAACTCGTCGGTACCCGCAGGCAACGGCACCGGCCCAGACTCGAACAACGACGGCTGTGTCTCCGCAGCCCGCGCCGGCGCATCCGGCGGAACAGGCAACCGGTGCAGCCGCGCCCAGGCCGCCGCCAACGACCGAGCCTGCCCCGACTGCCCCTCCTCGTGCCCGATCAGTAGCGCCTCCGCCGCCTGCACGTCATAACACCGCTCGACCCGCACCCCGCCCGCCAGCAACCCCCGATAGATCTCCGCGGTAGACCGCCACACCCACCGCTCGACCTCCGGCCGCGATCGCACCGCCTCAACCAACGACGGCTCCCACACCACCGCCCCCGCCACCCGCCCCTCTCGATCAAGCGGGCAAAGACGCGCACCCCCACCCTCGGTCTCCATCACCGCCCATCGCATGTCCCAGAGTCTCGCATCAGCCACCGACACCAACCCCGAACCATCCGGACGTGCGCGCCGAACGCAGATGGGCGCGAACACCACAGGCATGTTCAGCGCGGTGTATATGGTGCCGATTCGATGGGCTCATACTCGGAACTGTCAGTACATATTCTGCATTTGAACAACTGCTCGACCTCTCGACGACCGCAGGAGGCTGCTATGCAGCCGGACCCGCGCTACCAAATCCTGCAGGGACCATGGCCGCACGTCACCACGGGGTTCGCGCCGACCGGACGCATCCGCACCGAGGAACACACCGCGGCATGGTTCGACCATTGGCTCAAGGGTATGGACAACGGGATCGATCGAAACAATAAGCCGCTCAACGTGATCGATGGCAACGGTAACGGCATGAGCGCCAGTGCCTACCCGTTCCCCGATACCACCCCGACGAGCTATTACCTTGACGGCAACCAACTCTCGATCGCACCACCCGCTGGCGATCAGGCGGCGGACCGCTGGGACTACTCCCTGGTCAACAGCCCGTGCAGTCGCGCGTTCGGCAAAGCCACCGGTGGTGTCTTCGAATTCGTGATCAACCTGCTCTCGCTGGGCAATCTGCACGAGCCGTGCAGCCAGACCGAAATCGGCCCGCAGAATGGATTGACCTACACCACAACGCCATTCGATGAAGGCATGACACTCGCGGGGCCGATCACGGCCGACCTGTTCGCCGCATCGACCGCGACCGACGCCGCCTTCGATGTGGCCGTCGAAGATGTCGCCCCCGACGGTAGTGTTCGCCAGCTCACCGAGGGATCGCTCACCGCCAAGCGGCGTGCGCTCGACGAGGAGCGGTCATGGCGAACCGCCGACGGCACCGTCTATGCCGCTGTCCACCAGAACACTTCGTCCTCGCAGCAACCTCTGGTGCCGGGTCAGGTCACCGAGGTTCAGGTCAGGGTCTTCCCGACCGCACAGAAAATCGAGGCCGGGCACCGGCTCCGGGTCAGGATCTCCAGCAGCAATTTCCCCGCCAGCATGCCGCATCCCCTGGACATCCCAGGACTACTCGGCTCGACCACCACCATCGAGCATTCCGCCCGGTTCCCGTCCAAAATCGTGCTGCCCCTTGGGCGTGCCGCCGACAGCGCCTGGCGGTAGCGACGGCGCCTTCGTCGCTACCTCTGGAAGGTCGCTACCACTCCTGACCGTGCCAGCCAGAATTTCCGTGGGCTGCGGTGGCACACCGGGCTACCGTGGCTCACGTGGAGGGGACACTCGATTCGCGGACCGCTGAGAAGATACTGCGCCAGGCATTGCCCGCCGCGTCGCTCGTCGACGTCATTCCGCGCACCGGAGGCGAGCTCAGCGCGGTCTACGAAATACGTTGTACCGGTGCGGTTCCAGCGGTCATCGTCAAGATCTACCAGCCTCAATGGCGGTGGAAGTTGCGGAAAGAGGTGTATGTCTATCAGCTGCTCGAGCAGCACTCGATCGGCCCGGTCCCCACGATCCTGCATGCCGACACCGACTACCTGGTGATGAGCCTGCTGCCGGGGGGGTGCCGCTCTCCGAGTGCCGCTTCGATGACGATGACCTGCGCTCGATCTACCGCCAGCTCGGTGCGCTGCTTTGTGCGATACACGCCATCGACCGGGACTCCTACGGGTATCTGACCGACCGGATCCTCGACCCGCTGTCGAGCAATACCGCGTACATGCACCGCCAGTTCGAGAAGAAGCTGGCCGAATTCGGTGATCTGGGCGGGGACCCCGAGCTGCATTCGGGTATTCAGCACTACGTTGCCGAACGCGGCGAACTGTTCGCGCAGTGCACATCAGCTGTGCTGTGCCACAACGATATTCATGAAGGCAACCTCTTGGTAGTCGACCGCCCGGCCGGGCCTGCGCTCACCGGCCTGATCGATGTGGAAAACGCGATCGCCGCCGACCCGCTGATGGATCTGGCCAAAGCCGACTACTACGCGATGCACGGCGACCCGGCCAAGCTGTCCGGCCTGAAGGTGGGTTATGGCGAGCTTCGGGAGCGCTGGTCCGATCGGGTCGGCATCTACCGGCTCTACCATGCGCTCGAACTGTGGGATTGGTTCGCCCAGATCGGCAATACCGCGCCCTTGCCGGGCATCGCCGCCGATATCAAGGTGATGCTCGATGGGTGATTATCGATCGGTGATTGCGGCGAGCACGGCTCGGGTTTGTGCGCTGGCGCCTGCGGCATTGGGATGGAAAGGGAAGGCGAGCAATTGGGGGTTCTTGGGCGAGAACGGTATTAGGCCTTCGATATAGCGATCCTCTGGGCTTTGGCACACATCGTGGCCGAGTGACGGACCGTAAGTGTCGACCAACTGCACGTGCGCCTCGGCGGCCACCCTGGCCAGCATGGTGTTGAGGTCGGCCATCGTCGAAGCGAGATACGCGACGTCGTCATCGTGCACCGGAAGTGAGGGTGGGCAGCTGGTGCCGTCGGTCGGCACGGCGTTCAAATAGTTGACCAGCAGCACTCGCGCTCGCGGCGAGCGTTCGCGTATCTGCGCGAGGACAGCCGTTACCTTCGGTGTTGTCGCGGCCACGAGAGCGGCGAATGCGTCGTGCGAATCTTGGCAGCCGTTGCTGTTCGACGTGGATGCGCCGGGGAGCAGGGTGCCGAGGTCGCGGCACCGGTCGATGAGTTCTTGCAGCCGCAGGTCGTTGCCGCCGATGCTGACCGTCACCAAATCCGTTGTCGGCGTGAGCCGATCGAACTGGGGCGGATTCACGCCGAGCGGCACGGTTTGTGGACCGGCCATGTTGTCGGTTTTCGCACCACCACAACTGGCGTCCCGAAAGACTCCGACGCGCAGCGCTGCGGCAACCTGGTGCGGATAGTCGGTCGCGGACTGATCGCAGTTGAATGGCACGAATTCCGTTGTCGGCGGCAAGCTCGTGAAGACATCGGCGGTATAGGAATCACCGAGTGCGACATATTCGCGGTAGACCGGTATGTCGGCTTCGGCGCCAACGACCGGTGCGCCGACGCCGACGGCGGTCACCGCGGCCAACAGCGCGGCAGGCAAGCGGAACACGAGCTACCTCCGTTCGACGACTATCCGCCAGAAGATAGTTCCCCGCCTCCCATTCCTCGCCCCGATGTCACCCAACTCACATGCCCGGCGATGAGGCGCCACCGGCAGGGAGGTCGACCTTCACCATCGCCTCGGCACTGTGATCCGCATGTGCGTACCCAGGTGACGGGTGATCACCGGTGCCGAAGCGGTCATTGACAGCCGGTCATACCGGGCATACAGTCCCTCCTCAAGTAATTGGAAACTTTCCTAATAGTTCACCCGGCCGTTGCCGCCCGGGCAGGACTGGAAGGGCGGGCATCACGTGGCCACCACGCGATACACCCTCGCCGGGACACCAAGCCTGTTGCGCGCCATCAACGATCGCGCCGCGCTGGAGTTGCTGCTCACCAACGGTCCGCTGTCGCGGACCCAGATCGGCGCCATGACCGGGCTGTCGAAGCCCACCGCCTCGCAGCTGTTCGCCCGGCTGGAGTCGGCGGGCCTGGTCGTGCCGGTCGGCATGATGACGGGCGGACCCGGCCCGAATGCGCAGCTGTACCAGGTGAATCCGGCGGCGGGCTATGTGGCCGGGCTCGATGTCACCAACACGCAGGTCCGAATTGCGGTCGCGGACATCACCGGAACCGTGCTCGCCGAGCATCAGGTGCCCACGAAAGGATGGACGGCGGCGCGCACCATCGGCAAAGTCGCCGAGGCAGTTGCCGAGACGGTGGGTCTGGCGGGCCTGGCCGACGGCGCATTGCGCGAGGCGGTGATCGGCCTCGGCGGCGTCTTCGATCCGGCCACCGGCAAGCTGCGCTACGCCACCCACCTGGCGGGTTGGCATCCGCCGCGCTTGGTCGCCGAATTGGAAACGGCCATCGGGACTTCGGTGTCGATCGAGAACGACGTCAACCTGGTGGCCATCGCCGAACAGACCCATGGCGCGGCACAGGGCTGCGAAGACTTCGTGCTGCTCTGGACCGGCACCGGCATCGGCGCGGCCATCGTGATCGCGGGCCAGCTGCATCGCGGTTTCAACGGCGGCGCAGGAGAAGTCGGCTACATGCCGCTGCCCGGCGCGCCGATCGTGCACGACGTCCGCAGGAAGAACTCCGGTGGGTTCCAGGAATTGGCCGGGGAGCCAGCGGTTTTGGCACTGGCCCGTAGCCACGGCCTGACCGCCCCGACCGGTGCACTGGTCGTCACCGAGGCCACGGACACACCGGGGGAGGGCGATGCCTTCCTCGCCGAACTCGCGAGCAGGCTGGCCCTCGGGCTCGCCTCGATCGTCTCCGTGATCGACCCGGAGCTGTTGATCCTGGCCGGCGAAATGCCGTGTGCCGGTGGCGAACGGCTGCGCGGTCTCGTCGAGGACGCGTTGGCGGAGCTCACCGTCCTGCGACCCGAGGTGCGCAGCAGCACCTTGACCGGTTCGCCCGTCCTGCACGGCGCACTCCAGCGCGCGTTGGCGTCCGCCCGCGACGCCGTCTTCTCGACCCACTGATCCTCGCCAGACCCACGCAGTACCCATCGGAGAACACTCATATGCGCAGATCAACGCTCCGCACGCTCGCCGCCGCCACCGCAAGCGCCATGGTCGCCCTACTCGTCGCAGGCTGTACCGGCCAGAGCACCGGTGGCGGTGACGACGGTTCGGACCAGGGCAAGGACGTCACCATCACGTTCTGGCACGGCTGGAGTCAGGACCACGAGGTCAAGGCCATCGAGAACAACGTGGCCGCTTTCGAGAAACTGCACCCCAACATTCACGTCAAGCTGGTCGGCAACATCACCGACGACAAGACCGAGCAGGCACTGCGGGCGGGGGGCTCCGACGCACCGGATGTGGTCGCCTCCTTCACCACCGACCAGGTCGGCAAGTTCTGCTCCGCCAACGTGTGGGCCGATCTGAATCCGTTGCTGAAGAAGGACGGCATCGACCCGGTCAAGACCTTCCCGGCCGCGATGCTGGAATACAGTCAGTTCCAAGGCAATCAATGCTCGCTGCCGTTGCTGAGCGACGCCTACGGCCTGTACTACAACAAGACGGCCTTCGCCGCCGCCGGAATCACCGCGCCGCCCAAGACCTTCAGCGAATTCGAAGACGCCGCGGTCAAGCTGACCATCGCCGAGGGCGACAGCTACAAACAGCTCGGCTTCATGCCGACTTACCACGGCTACGAGACCACCCCCATGCACTACCTCGGCCAGTACGGCGCGAAATACTTCGACGCCCAGGGCAAGTCGACCGTGGCCGCCGACCCGAAGGTCGCCGCGATGTACACCTGGCAGAAGAATCTGATCGCCAAGCTCGGCGGCTTCGACAAGCTGGAGAAGTACCGCACCGGCTTCGGTGACGAGTTCAGTGCCAAGAACCCCTTCCACACCGGCCAGGTGGCGATGTCCTTCGACGGCGAGTGGCGCACCGCATCGATCGCCACCGACCCGGTGACCTTCGACTGGGCCACCGCACCGTTCCCCGTCCCGGACGATCAGGCCGCCACCTATGGCCGCGGCTACCAGACCGGCACCATCGTCGGCATCGCCAAGTCGAGCCGGAAGCAAACCGCCGCATGGCAATTCGTGAAGTACCTGACCACCGACACCGATGCGCTGGTCAGCTTCGCCAATGCGATCAACAACGTGCCGAGCACGTTCGACGCGCTCGGCTCGCCGAAGCTGACGACGGATCCGAACTTCCGGACCTTCGTCGAGATCGCCAAGAACCCGAACTCCTCGACGACGCCGTCGAGCATCAACGGCGGCGCATACCAGCTCTCGCTGCGTAACTTCGGGTACGAATACGAGGCGGGCAAGCAGCCCGACCTGCGCGCGGGCCTGGCCGCCACCGCCAAGGAAATCGACGAGGCGATCGACCAGGCGAAGTGACCTGAAACGATGGCACTGTTGAGCACGGTCGGCCCGAAGGCGCTGCGGCACAAGCGCCGTCGGGACCGGATCCGCACCCTGGCTTTTCTCGCACCCTGGTTGATCGGGTTCGCCGTCTTCTTCGCCTACCCGCTGCTGGCCACCCTGTACTTCTCCTTCACGAAGTACGACGGATTCACCGAGCCGACCTTCACCGGCTTGAAGAACTGGTCCTACGTCCTCGACAAGTACCCGTTCTTCTGGCCGGGGTTGCGCAACACCCTGTGGCTGATCGTGGTGATGGTGTCGCTGCGGGTGATCTTCGGGCTCGGCATCGGACTGCTGGTCACCAAGATCAAGACCGGGGTCGGCTTCTTCCGCACCGTGCTCTACCTGCCGTATCTGGCTCCGCCGGTGGCGGCCACCATGGCCTTCGCGTTCCTGCTGAACCCGGGAACCGGCCCGGTCAACCATCTGCTCGGCAATCTCGGTCTGCCGCAGCCGGGTTGGTTCACCGACCCCAGCTGGTCCAAGCCCGCGCTGACCATGCTCGCGGTCTGGGGCATCGGGGACCTGATGGTCATCTTCATGGCGGCGTTGCTCGATGTGCCGAGGGAACAGTACGAGGCGGCGAAGCTGGACGGCGCGGGCCCGTGGCAGCAGTTCCGGTACATCACCTTCCCGAACATCACCCCCATCGTGCTGTTCGCCGCGGTGACCGGCGTGATCCAGACGACGCAGTACTACACCCAGGCGATCGTGGCCAGCAAGGTCGCCAGCGGCAAGATCGGCAGTCCCGGTGAGCCTTTCGAGCCGGGCTACCCGCACGGATCGACCTGGACGCTGCCGCAGATGATCTACAACCTCGGTTTCCAGCGCTTCGACACCGGCTCGGCGTGCGTCGTCGCGGTGATCCTCTTCGCCATCTCGATGGCTTTCACCGCACTGCTGCTGCGGCGCAAATCCGGCTTCCTGCAGGAGGACTGAGCGATGACCATGACTACGGCCCGGCCGATCTTCGACCTGGAGCAGCCTGCGGAGCCGAGGGGACCGCGCCGCAAGCGCGCGTTGAATTGGGTTGCGGTGCACGCGTTGGCGATCGCCGCCGCGCTGATCTTCCTGCTGCCGTTCGTGTTCGTCTTCCTCACCTCGGTGATGACGGACCGGCAGTCGCTGACCTCGGACCTGTGGCCCCATGAATGGCAGTGGGGCAACTACCTCGAGGTGTGGCAGACACCGGGTTTCCTCACCTGGTGGCGTAACACGCTGATGTACGCCGGGGTCGGCACCGCGCTGACGTTGCTCTCCAGCATCCCGGTCGCCTACGCGCTGGCCAAGTTCCGCTTCCGCGGCCGCAACCTGGCGCTGATGGCGGTCGTCTCGATGATGATGCTGCCGCCGCAGGTCACCGTGATCCCGATGTATCTGGTGTGGGCCAAGCAGTTTCACCTCACCGGCTCGCTCTGGCCACTGATCATCCCGCTGGCCTTCGGTGACGCCTTCGCCATCTTCCTGCTGCGGCAGTTCCTGCTGACCATCCCCGACGAATATCTCGAGGCGGCGCGCATCGACGGCTGCGGGCATCTGCGGATCCTGCTGCAGGTGGTGCTGCCGATGGCCAAGCCCGCCATCGCGGCGGTGGCGCTGCTGCAGTTCTTCTATTGCTGGAACGACTATTTCGGGCCGCAGATCTATGCCAGCGAGAACCCGGCGGCCTGGACGCTCAGCTATGGGCTGGAGTCGTTCAAGGGCGCCCACCACACCAACTGGAACCTCACCATGGCCGCGACGGTGCTGGTGATGGCGCCGGTGATCATCCTCTTCTTCTTCGCCCAGAAGGCCTTCATCGAAGGCGTGACACTGACAGGGGTCAAAGGCTGATGCCCGCACTGAAATTGGCCATCGTCGGCGGTGGCTCCACCTATACGCCGGAGCTGATCGACGGCTTCGCGCGGTTGCGCGACACCCTCCCGATCGGCGAGCTCACCCTGATCGATCCGGCCGAGGACCGGCTGGCGTTGATCGCAGGCCTGGCCAGGCGGATCTTCGCCACACAGGGTCACGGCGCACGGATCTCCACGGCCACCTCGATCGCGGCGGGGGTCGACGGCGCCGATGCCGTCCTCGTGCAGCTGCGCATCGGCGGCCAGGCCGCACGGAACTCGGATGAGACCTGGCCGCTCGAATGCGGTTGTGTCGGACAGGAAACCACCGGGGCGGGCGGCCTGGCGAAGGCGCTGCGCACGGTCCCGGTGGTGCTCGACATTGCCGAGTCGATCCGCAGGGCCAACCCGGACGCGTGGATCATCGACTTCACGAACCCGGTCGGCATCATCACGCGCGCCCTGCTGAACGCGGGCCATCGCGCCGTCGGCCTGTGCAATGTCGCGATCCATCTGCAGCGAAACTTCGCCGCGCACTTGGGCGTCGACCCGGAGCTGATCCGCCTCGACCATGTCGGCTTGAACCACCTGACCTGGGAGCGGGGGGTCACCCTGCTCGATCATCCGGCGGCGGCGACCGGGCAGGAGATATTGCCCAAGTTGCTCACCGACTTCGGCGCGGAGATCGCGGCGGATCTGCGCCTGCCCCGATCAATACTCGCGCAGCTCGGTGTCGTGCCCTCGTACTATCTGCGCTACTTCTATCAGCACGACGTGGTGGTAGAAGAGATGCGGGCCGGGGGATCGCGGGCGGCCGAGGTCGCGGAGATCGAGCGGCAGTTGCTGGCGATGTATGCCGACCCGACGCTTGACCACAAACCTGAACTGCTCGCAAAGCGCGGCGGCGCTTTCTATTCCGAGGCCGCAGTGCAGCTGCTTGCGTCCTTGCTCGGTACCGGTGGGGGCGTTCAGGTAGTCAACGTCCGCAACGACAACATCCTGCCGTTCCTGCCCGACGACGCCGTGATCGAGGTGCAGGCACAGGTGGACGCAGGCACGATACGCGCGCTGCCGCAGCGCCCGGTCGAACCACTGTTCGCCGGTCTGATCGCGCACGTCACCGCCTACGAAGACCTCGCGCTGCGCGCCGCCCTGGACGGCAGCCGTGATCGGGTGTTCGACGCGCTGCTTGCGCACCCCCTGGTCGGTCAGCTCGAGCTCGCCGACCGGTTGACCGACCGGCTGATCGCCCACAACCGGGCATATCTGAGCTGGGCGTGAACGAACAGGTTCGTGGCGTCCTCGCCATCGACGGTGGCAACAGCAAGGTCGACGTGGCGCTGGTCGCGCTCGACGGAACGGTCCTCGGCACCGCGCGTGGCGGCGGCTTCGCACCGCAACGCGACGGGGTCGACCGTGCTATCGACGGGCTGGCGCCGTTGGTGGAACAAGCCGCCGAGCAGGCCGGACTGACCACGGGGCGGTTGCTGACCACCAGGGTGAGCGCCTGTATGGCCAACGTCGACCTGCCGGTCGAGGAGCAACGGCTGCACGCCGCCATCGCGGGCCGGCCGTGGGGAAGCACCGTGGCCGTCACCAACGACACCTTCGGCCTGCTCCGCGCGGGCACTGACGGCCCGCGCGGGGTCGCGGTGGTGTGTGGCGCCGGAATCAATTGCGTCGGACTGCTTCCCGACGGCACCACCGCTCGCTTTCCCGCACTCGGCAGGCTCACCGGCGACTGGGGCGGTGGTGGTGGCATGGCGGCCGAGGCCATGTGGCACGCGGCGCGCGCCGAGGACGGCCGTGGCGCGCCGACCGCGCTGTCGGCCGCCATCGGCACGTACTTCGGCCTGGCCGGCGCAAACGCAGTAGCCGAGGCGATCCATCTCGGCCAGTTGCCGAAACAGCGACTGCACGAACTGGTTCGGGTCCTGTTCCGCACGGCTGAGGCCGGCGATCCGATCGCCCTGCGCCTGATCGACCGGCAAGCCGACGAGATCACCCGCCTCGCCGTCGTCGCGCTGCGCCGTTTGCGCCTGCTCGACGAACCGACCCCGGTTGTCCTCGGCGGTGGTGTCCTTGCCGCCCGCCAGCCGCTGCTGATCGACAATCTGATGGACCGCCTGGCAGCGGCTGCGCCCCTCGCGGAGCCTCGAATCGTCGTCGCCCCACCGGTTCTCGGCGCCGCCCTGCTCGGACTCGATCATCTCGGCGCGAAACCCGCTGCCCAGCAGCGTCTTCGCGCCGCCTACCCGACCACCAAGACTCCGAACGGGGTCGGCCAGAGCTGACCCGGTCGCGGCAGCGTCGCTGCCCGGGTCACTGCGTTCGATGATCGACAGTCAGGCCGACACCCGCTTGTCGAACGCCGCCTGGGCCCGCTGGGCCAGGTCAGCGCCGACTTTGTAACCCTGCGCCGCCAATTCCACATGTGCCTGCGGGTCGCTCGTCTCGGTGCCGTAGAGAAGCTGCAGTGAGGACTCCGCGATGTTGGAGTACTCGGAGATGCCTTGCAGCAGTTGGGTTGTCAGCGAGTCCTTGTACCCACGGCGTTCGTAGCTGGATTGGTTGACGCCGGCCAGCGCGACGAAATGGAGCTCGGTGAGCGCACTCTGATCCCGGTTCGCGCCGTTCTCGTACGCCCAACCTCGGCTGAACACCCGGTCGATCCACCCTTTCGCAAGGGCAGGCAGCGACCACCAATAGACCGGGAACAGCAGCACGATCACGTCCGCTGTCTCGAGCAGTTCCTGCTCGCGCTTGACGTCATCGGGCACCGGGCTGAGATGGCGGTGCACGGCGAGATCGGCCGCGTTCCACACGGGATCGAAACCCGATGCGGTCAGGTCGTGGACGGTTGCTTTCGTGCTGCCGTCCGCTTGGATGCCCTGCTCGACCGCCCTGGCGATGGCCCAAGTGGCCGAGTCGTGCTCCGGGTGCGAGACCACAAGCAGGACGTTCGGCCGATTCCGTTCGTTCGTCATATCGCCACGCTAAAGTGTGACACTAACGTCAATGTCAAGGAGAAGGTCCGGTGCGCATCAGTGACCTGAGCAAACTCACCGGCGCGAGCCCGAGGATGCTGCGCCACTACGAGAACGCGGGCGTGCTGACCCCGCATCGTGATCCCAACGGCTACCGGCACTACCGCGAAGAAGACGTCAAGACGGTGTCGGACATTCGCTGCCTACTCGCCTCGGGGCTGTCCCTTTCCGAGGCCGCGGTCCTGATCCACATCGCCTGCACGGCCCCGCAAAGCGCCACCGACGACGACCGCGCGGACGTGTTGTCCCAGCTCGACGAGCGCACCCGCCAATTGGACGCGGGCATCGAGCGTCTGCTCTTCGAAAAGGCGAACCTGCTCAAGCTGCGCGCCGACGTGGCGGCCGGTGGCTGAAATTCCACTGACCTGACTACCCCGGTTGTCTCGTAGTCTGGTCTGGGACTGTCCACCTGCCGTGACCTCGACCGCGCCGAATCCGGGCGCGCGAAGGGGTGCGGCCGAGCCGAGCGCGAGGACCATGTCGGACAACGCCACAGCAGACCGTTCCGGTTTCGACGCGGTGATCGCCGCCGCCGACTACCCGGTGTTCATCGTGACCACCCGATCGGGCGGACAGCAGGCTGGTTGCCTGGTCGGCTTCACCTCGCAGGTCAGCATCGAACCGCCGCGGTTCCTGGTCGGAATCTCCAAGAGTAACTACACCTTCGGCGTCGCCTCGGGCGCCGAACACCTCGCGGTGCACCTGCTGAGCCAGACCCAGTCCTCGCTCGCCGCACTGTTCGGCGCCGAAACCGGCGATGACATCAACAAGTTCGCGCACTGCACCTGGCATCATGGCCCGGACGAGCTACCGATCCTCGACGCCGCCGCAGGCTGGTTCACCGGCCGCATTCTCGACCGCTACGACCTCGGCGATCATGTCGGCCTGCTCATCGAACCGGTCGCCGCCTGCGCACCGCCGCCACGCACCGACGCGCTGAGCTATCGGGCAGTCGCCGACCTGAAACCGGGCCACATGGCCTGAGCGCTCACCTCTGCCCGGATGTCGCACGCGCCCAACCGAATTCGAGGGTGGTCCGGTACCCGCCGGTATCGGGATCGAACGGGCTGCTGACCAATTCCGCCGAGTCGGTGAGCACCTCAACCAGCCGCCAGCTCAAGGGATCCCGGCTGAGCTCACCGTGCCGTGCCGCGGTGACGGTGAGCCGCACGCTCATTCGTCGTCTGCTGTAATTGAATTCACATCCGAGCCGCGAGCCGGGTACCGCGTCGAGGATCAGCGCGGTCGCGGCTTCGCTGAGGACGAGCCGGATATCGGGAATCGCGTCGAGTGTGACATCGGCCATCATGCATACCGTGTCGGTGATAGCACGCAACATCCCCAGTTCGCGCAGCTCAGCGCCCAGATCGACAGCTACTCGCTCGGTGATCACGGCTGTTGGTTGTGGCGGTGAAGACTCGGAAATCGCCTTGATCATGTGCACCGCCTCCCATCGATTCACTGTGGCCATACCCGCGCCACCGCGGCCTAACCACGATCAGCACAGGGTGGCCGAGATCACCGACGCGAGCGCGGCCTTCAGGCGTCCGGTCGCCGTGAGTTGTCGCTGGTCCTGCTCACCTCGTAGCCGAGCAGCCGTTCCGCCTCTTCGATGCCGCCTTGCAGGTCACCGACGGCGTTCATCTTCGACAGGTCGAGGCCGATGGTCACCAGGGTGAGCGCGATCTCCGAGGAGAGACCGGTGATGATCACGCTCGCGCCCATCAGGCCGGAGGCGTCGACGGTCTGCACCAGGTGGTTGGCCACCGTCGAGTCGATCTGCGGCACACCGGTGATGTCGATGACGACCACCTTGGCGCGGTTTGCCCGAATCGCCCGCAGCAGTTGCTCGGTGAGCTGACGGGCACGCTGGCCGTCGAGCACACCGATGATAGGCAGAATCAGCAACTGTTCACGCACCTGAAGCACCGGCGTGGACAGTTCGCGAATCGCTTCTTGCTGTTGGCGAATGATGCGTTCGCGTTCCTCGACGAAGGAGACGCCCACGGTGTTGGCGATGCGGTTCGCGGCGGGTTCGTAGGCGTCGAGCACCGCGTTGAGCAGCTGGAAGTCGGATTGATACTTCTTGAACAGCGAGCGGGCCAGCACGTCACGCAGCAGCAGCACGATGCCGAGCACCTCGTCGGTCTCGACGCCTCTCGGGATGATGCGCTCGGACAGATCGCGCGCGTAGGCCTGCAGCGCTTCGACCGAACCGGTCTCGAGCACTTCGATGTAGTTGTCGTACACCGAGGTGACTTCGGAGAACATCTCGTCGGGCGTCATCGCGGTGAGCAACTGCGCCTCGGTGATCCGGCGCGCCCACTCCTCCCGTAGGACGGTGCGATTCTGCCGCAGATGCTCCACCAGTTCCGAGAGCAGACCTTCGCTGGCGCCGGTGGAGTTGTTGTCCGCCACGGTAAGCGCAGTAATCGACATTTCGGACAATGTCGCCTCCGGTCCATCCAACGCAGCAGGCTCGCGTGCTCGAAAACCCAGTGGCCAGCCGCCTTCTTGGACCATCCACCGCCTGCCGAATCGTATACCTATTCCCGGCCGCCGATCCATTGCACGGCGGCTATATGGCGGTTTCTGGGCGAGGCGAATGGTGGTGCCCCGGCCGATGCCTGCTCGCGATCGGCATGGGCGAACCGAGCAGGTTCGTGACGTCGGTGTCGGTGACCGGTTCGCAGTGCAGGTAGGAGTCGTCGAGGGGGAGAGCATGGGCCAGCGTCGCCAAGCAGACGACCTTGTCCGCGTCGTAGGACAACGCTCGAACGATGCGGTGCGGTGCGATCGGAACGGCCAGGACGACCCGGATCGCGCCGTGCCGATACGCGGCGCGGCAGGCGGTGCGTGCCGTGATGCCGGTCTCGACGGTGTCGTCGACGATCAACGCGGTACGTCCGCGCAGTGTCGCCCGCGGCCGGGATCTGCGGAATTGTTCGGCCCTGCGGCGTAATCGGTCGTGCTCGTTGCGTTCGGTGTCGGCAAGCTCCGTGCGGGTCAGGAAGGTGCTGTGCACGACGACATCGTCGATGATGCGGGTATCGTCCTCGCTGATGGCCCCGTACGCGCGCTCCGGTTGGTAGGGGACGCGGAGCTTGTTGACGATGATGGCGTCGAGGGGCAAGCACAGGCGGGCGGCGACCTCGTGCGCCACCGGTACGCCGCCGCGTGGTACGCCGAGGACGACGACGTCGGGGCCGCGGTAGAACTGCAATCGGTCGGCCAGTCGACGGCCGGCCTCACGGCGATCGAGGAAAGGCGAACGGGGGTGGGTCTGGCGACCGGCGCCGCCGCTGGGTAACGCGCTATCGTCCATGCTGGTGCCTCGGCATCGAGATGCATGATCCGCAAGCCGCGCTACGGGACCCGGGGTGAACGGCACCAATTCTACTCGCTGGTAAGGGCTGTGCCGCCGGATTGCCGATCAGCGATCCGAAGGACGTGCGAAATGCCTTGGGCGAGTAGACAGATCACAGCCAGCCGCGGGGCGATCGCTTGGCCGGTTCGATGAATCGCAGCGGGGTCGGTTTGCCCCCGCTCACGGCCTGGATGATCTCTGCGGCCAGGGTTGCGACGCGAGTGTTGTGCCGCTGGGACTTCTCCCGCAGGATTCGGAACGCTGCCTCGCGCGAACATCGGTGCTCGGCCATGAGGATGCCGAGTGCTTGGTCGATGGTGGATCGGGAGGCCAGTGTCGCGCGCAGCTGGTCGGTGACCGCGGCCTGCTGGGCGGTGTCGATCGCGACAGCGAGCAGCACACCGATGTGCTCGGCGGTCATGGTGACGGCAAGCCTGGCTCGCTCGGTGAAGCCGCGCGGGCGGGGAGAATACAGGGACAGCGCGCCGACGGTTTCGCCGGACACGGTCAGCGGTTGAGCATGCAGGGATCGGATTCCGCACGCGAGCATGCGGGTGGCATAGCCACCCCAGCGGTGCTCGTTGGCCATGTCCGGGACCGAAACCTGTTGTGCGGTACTGATTGCCTGCTGGGACGGATCCTCTGCCGTGTCGCGTCGCGATTCCTCGACGAGCATCGCGCGTGCGCTGCTCGAAGCGCCGTGGACGGTTCCGGATTCGCGGGTCAGCGTGATTCCCACCTCCGGCTGGTCCGGCAGCATGCGCGCGACGATATCCGCGGCAGCACCGAGTGAGTCGGCCACGTCATCGCCATTCAGCAACAGCGCGGCAAGCTCCGACATACCGAGTGCGAGCTCGTCAGTCATGGAACACCTTGACGATCAACATAATTGGTACCCATCCTCAAGCACTCGGCGGGCGACCTCCGTGACGGTGACACCGTCGGCGAAGGCCCTGGCGCGCAGCAGCGCTAACGCCGCGCGGGTATCACAGGTGCACTGCACGGCGACCATCCCCACGGCCTGATGCACGGTGGTCAGGTAGTCGGCGTCGTTGAACAGGCTGCCATGCATGGTGCCGTCGGGAGCGATCCCCGACGCACCAAGCAACACCGTATGAGCAAGGGCGTCAGCCATTCTCGCGGCCGCCATGGTGACCTCGTCGCGCAGTTCCGTGCGGCTGGTGAACGCGCACAACACGCCGAGCAGGTCCGACGAGCGCAGCGGGGCCGCCGCTACGTACCGCACGCCGAGCTCGGCAACCGCCGGTCCGTACTCCGGCCAGCGAGTGGCCAGTTCCGTGCTGCCCGCGATGACACATTCCCGGCTGACCAGCGCGTCGTGGGCCGGACCCTCGCCGACGAGCAGTTCGAGGTCGTGTGCCGCCCGTGCCGTGCCATCCGAGGCGGCGATCAGCAGCTCCTCACCAGCAGGGCCGAACAGGGTGACCGCGGCGCTGTCCGCACCGAGCTGTTCGGCGACCGCGGCCATGAAAACCGGTCGGAGCGTGGCTCGATCGCCGAGGGCCCACCGCTGCAGACGAAGCGCATGTGAGCGGTGCAGGCGTGCACAAGCGCGGTGGCGCGCCTCGATCCGCCGATGCAGTTCCGCCATCCGCTGTCGTATCTGGCGCATGGATTGCGGTGGCTGAGCGGCGAGCTCCTCGTATTTCGCGGCAACAGCCGCCGCGCGGGCTGCTCGCTCCCGCTCGGCACCGAATTCCTGCCACTCTCGAGCCATTTCCCGGTGAGCGTCCGGATACGACCGCACCGCTTCAGCCTACCTCTCCGTGCTGGCAGGAGCGTTAATCGCCCTCGATGGCAACGATGTTCGGGGCGAGCTCCTCCATGAGCAGGACCACGCCGTCGCGGCTGCCGTCCAACGGCGAGCAGGTCACCGCGCAGATGATCGAGCGCCCAATGCGATTGATCGCCGGTATCTCCACCGGGCCGTACCGCATGCCTGTCTCGAGACACCGCTGGATGCTTTCGTGCAGTCGCTGGGTCGGTAGCCCGAAGTCCAACGTGAAGAAGACGTGTTGGTGCACCTCCTGGGCGCGCAGCCCCCAGAGTTCCTCCGCGCCGCGGTTCCAGCTACGGACCCGCAGCTGATCGTCGAGCACCACAACACCCGCCGCGACACTGGAGAGCACACCTTCGAGAAACGTTCGGGTCTCATCCAATTCGTCGGTGCGGATGCGCATCTCCTCGTTCATGGTTTCGAGTTCTTCGTTGCCCGACTGGAGTTCCTCGTTGGTGGTCTCGAGCTCCTCGTTGGTCGATTGGAGCTCTTCGTTCGTGGTCTCCAATTCCTCGATGCTGGACTGGAGTTCCTCGTTGGTGGTCTCGAGTTCCTCGTTGGTGGATTGGAGTTCCTCGTACGCCGTTTCGAGTTCCTCGCCTTTCACCTTGACTTCCATGGCGAGTCGCGTCGGCACGGTGGTGTCGATGAAATGAATAGCGACACCGACGTCCGAACCATCACTGGCCCTGAGCGGTTGGATGAGCACCTCGAAATACTGGACCTCGTCATGGCTCAGTTTGCGTTCGACCGCGCTGAGACGGATGGTGCGGTGTTCGGCGACGGCCTGCTCGATCAACGAGCGCAATTCGACCGGTCGGTAAGAGATCTCCAATTCGCTCAGCGCCCGGCCGACATCGTGTTGGGCCAGGCCGAATTGGCTACGCACCTGGTTGTTGAGGATGGCGACCTTGCCCTCGGTGTCGATCCCGACCATGCCGAACGGTGCTGTCTCCATGGCGAGTTCGCCGAGTTGGCGCTTCACGGCCAAACCCTGGATCTCGATATCGAGCCGCGGCAGGTGGGGCTGGCGTAGCGGCTTGCCCGCACCGGCCTTGCGCCGGAACACCCGCTGCCGCATGCTCGCCACACTGAACCGATCGCCATCGGAGAGCAGTAGTTCGGCCTTGCCGAGGAACAGGAATCCGCCGTCGCGGAGTGCGAAGCGGTACCGGTCGAGGATGTGTGATTGGGCCTCGGCGTTGAAGTACATCAACGTGTTTCGGCACACGAGCAGATCGAGGCGCGAGATGGGCGCGTCCCTGGTGATGTCGTGGCGGCCGAAGATCACCCGGCGGCGCAGGTCCGATCGGAAGACGAACTTGTCGCCCGCGGGCTCGAAATACCGATCACGGAGTTCGACGGACAGCTGATCGAGCGCCTTCGCCGGGTAAACGCCGGACCGCGCCTCGCGCAGTGCCTCTTCGTCGAGGTCGGTGCCATAGAGCTTGACCCGGCGCACGCACTCGTCGATGCCGAGCACCTCAGCGAATGCTATTGCCAGCGAATAGGTTTCCTCGCCGCTGGAGCAGCCCGCACTCCAGACCCGGATATCGCTGTCCGGTGCGGTATTCGCGATCAGCTCCGGCAAGACCTCCCGTTGCAGGTACTGCCAGGCATCCGGATCGCGGAAGAAGCTGGTGACGTTGATCAGGATGGTGTTGAACAGGTGGCGGAATTCTTCGGCATTGCTTTCCAGCAGATCACGGTAGTCGAGGTAGTCGGCGACCCGAGCCTCCTGCATGCGCTTGCGGATACGTCTGGTCAGCGACGAGCGCTTGTAGCCGGTGAAATCGAATCCGCGCGAATCGCGAATGAACAACAGCAGATCCTCGAGCGCCGGGTCGGGCACCACGTCGCGGTCGACGGTGTCGAAGGCTTCACCCGGTTCCGTCATGATCTCCTCGCTCGATTCGGTCACGCTGCGCCCTGCACCACGAGACCGCGGATCACCTCGGCGATCTCGTCCAGTGGCACAACGAGATCCACGTCGCCAGTTGCCACGGCGGCGCCCGGCATGCCCTTGAATTCCGCTTCCGCCGGGTCCTGCACGACCACCGTGCCGCCACGGGACTTGACCGCGCTCACCCCCGTTGCGCCGTCGCTGCCGGAGCCGGTCAGCACACAGGCGATCGCGCGCGTGCCGTATGCGCCTGCCACCGACTCGAAGAGCAGATCCGCCGAAGGCCGGACGAAGTGGACGAGCTCGCTACCCGACAGCGCGAGGACCCCGGTCGGCTCCACCAGTAGGTGGTGGTTCGGCGGCGCGATGTATACCGTTCCAGCCTCGATGGTTTCCCCCGTCTGCGCCAGCTTCACCCGCAATTCTGTTCGGCGTGAGAGCAATTCGGCCAGCACCGTTTTGTGTCGTGGGTCGAGGTGCTGCACGACGAGCAAGGGTACCGGCAACGTGGCAGGCAGAGCGCCGAGAACCGTGAACAGCGCGGCGATACCGCCCGCCGACGAGGCTATGGCAACGACGGCGTACTGGTCATGGTCGGGCCGACCAGCCGTGAGGTGCACGTGCTCAGGGTAGCGCGTCGACAGATGCCCGCCCGGCGAAGGCCGCGGCGCGGCGCGGTACGTCCAGGGACTCATCGCCGCCGTCTGCTTCGTGGCCCGCCCATCGGCGCGGTGGCGGTCATGGCGATCATCGCCAGACCGGTCGTGCGGATCATCGAATCGAGAGTGGCGAGGATGTCGACAATCGCGACGCGGTGTTCGTCGATCTCCGCGGTGGTCAACGTCTCTCGATCGAACGCCATGCGGACGCTGTCCAGCCGCAGGCCGGCATCGAACAGGTTCCTGACCAATCGGTCGCCCAATTCGGTGAACTCGGCGGCGCCGTAGAGCTTCGGCGTGGCCTGCGCGGATGGCGGGCGCGGGGGCTGATCGTGGACGGTCTCGTCCTGCGATACGAGGGTCATGATTCCTCCGGTTCGGTCGCGGGCACGGAGAGCCACGCTTCGGGACTCGGGGGATTTCAACTCGAACTCTACGCCTGAAGCCGCAGCTAGGGGGCGTGACCGCAGGCTATTGGCGGTACCGGCGACCAGCCGCGCGTGTTTGCCTCGGCCCAGGCAGGCTATCCGGCACCCGACTGGCCCGAAGAAGGCAGGTCGGTCGAACCCAACGGAAGGGGTTAGACAATGAGTACAGCGGACAAGGCCAAGAACAAGGCCGAGGAACTTGCCGGTCAGGCGAAGGAGAAGTTCGGTAAGGCGACCGACGACCAGGACCTGAAGAACGAGGGCAAGGCCGATCAGGTCAAGTCCAACCTCAAGGACGCCGGCGAGAAGGTCAAGGACGCTTTCCGTAACTGATCGAAGTCCGGCTTGTGCCGCCGAGCGGGCGTGCGCCCCACCGGGCGCCGCCCGCTCGGCCGTGCCGGTTCGTTGAGTGAACCGTTCGATCGCGAGTGTGCCGGGGATAGGGTGCAATGGTCCATCGCGGGATCACGCTCGGGAGGAACACAGATGATCGCGGCACGGATGCTGGCTGTTGTTGCGACGGTAGTCGTCGGGGCCGGATTGGTCGGCGGAGTAGGACCGGCGGCGGCGGGGCCCGCGTCGTGTGCGGCGGGAAATCCGTTGCAGCCCACCGCGGAACTGTTCGCCACGGACAACACGGCGACGATCACCGATCCGGCGGATCAGCGGCTGCGCAATCGGCTCGACGGATTCGAGCTGGCCGTCGACGGTATCGCGGTGCAGCACATCGGATTACCGGTCGGGTCGACTCTGGTCAGCGGCGTCTTCTGGTCGGATGAACGGCAGCAGGCGACCTACGAGCGCTCCCGCGAGTTCCATCTGGCCTGTGTGGACGAGGCCGAGTTGCGGCAGATCGCCGATCAGGTGCGTGTTCGGTTCCAGCAGGAATCGGTGCTGACCTTCCAGCGGCTTGCGCCGAATTCGCCTGGGGTGGACGCGTTCACGGTGAGTGTCGCCGGGGTTGACGTGCAGCGGTTCCATGACGGTCTGGTCGCCGATCCGGTGGCGCGCGAGCACCTGGTCGGCGGCTCGGTCACGGAGGCGAACACGTTGATCCTCGTGGCCGAGATCGCGGATATGGCGCTGGCCAAGCAGTTCGTCGCTGGCCTCGGCGGCGCATGGGACGCGGCGAGCATCCTGTACGGCGATCGCGAGTTCGTCAGCGCCTGACGGGCTTTCGGTTACGTCTCGATCTTGCGCAGGATGTCGCGCAACGTCCGCAGGTCCTCGTCGGGCAATGCGATGACTTCCGCGGGCGCGGGGTCGGGCGTCGCCAATGCCTGGGCGAGCACGGCCCGGCCCGGCAGGGTGATGGAGACCTGCTTGCGGCGTCGGTTGGTCGGATCGATCTCTCGGACAACCAGACCGCGCTCCTCCAGATCGTTGACCGCGACGGTGGCCGCCGGCGCGTCGATCCCGGCGGCGTGCGCCAATTCCTTCACGGTCATCGGTCCGGGCCGCAGGCGCTTGAGTACTCGAATCCGGCTGAACGGCAACCCTGTTCGCTCGCTCACCGCGCGCCGCCACGGGGCGAGGCTGTCCGTAACGAGCCGGGTGAGCAGCGCCCACACCTCGTCGGCGGCACGGGTGTCTTCAGGCATGAACGGGCACTTTCTGTTCGAGTAACGGGGCGACGCGATCGCTGGAGCGTTCGGCCCACGGGGTGTTCGCGGCAATGCCAAGTATGGCGACACCCGCGGTGAGCACCGCGATCACCCACCACAGCCCGGCACCGGTCAACGCGCCGCACAGGGCAACGCCGATGCTCACGCCCACCTGACGGCTGGTCGAGGCGACCGAGGCCGCGGCACCTGCCCGATCCAGTGGCATCCCGCTGACGGCGGTGGTGGTGATCGGCGCGTTCACCATGCCGAAGCCGACGCCGAAGATCGCGAACATGATCACCAGCGCCCATACCGGCGTGGCCGGGTTCAGCGTGCTGAGCAGGACGGCGGCGACGGTCATCATCACACCGGCGGCGATCAGCGACGGCCGGGTGCCGTACTTGCCGACCAGGCGCCCGGACAGCGGCGAGAAGATCACCATCGCGACGGCCATCGCCAGGTACAGCAGGCCGGTGTGCACGGCCGAATAGTGCCGGACCGTTTGCAGATACAGCGAGCAGGTGAACAGGAACGCGCCGAGCGTGGCGAAGGAGAAGATGGCGATCACCGTCGCCGAGCTGAACGGCACGCTGCGGAAGAAGCGCAGATCGATGAACGGATCCTGCTTGCGTGCCTCGTAATACACGAATGCCGCCAACGCGAGCGCCGAGACCACGAAGATCACCGGTTGCCGTTCGATCAGCCCGAAGACCGTCGAGAACAGGAACACCACCGCGAGCACCTGCCCGATCGGGTCGATGCCGCGCACCGTCGCGGACTTCGATTCCGGCACAAAGACAGTCGTCAGAATCAGCGCGACGGCACAGATCGGCAGGTTGATCCAGAACACAGCCTGCCAGCCGAGCGTATCGATCAGCACACCGCCCACGGTCGGCCCGAGCGCCATCGAGATGCCGACCACCGCGCCCCAAACCCCGATCGCGCGAGCACGTTCCACCCGTCCGGTGAAGACGGTGGTGATGATCGACATCGCCACCGGGTTGAGCATCGACCCGCCGATCGCCTGCAGGAACCGCGCGCCGATCAGGACCTCGATCGTCGGCGCCAAGCTGCATAGCAGCGACCCGATCGCAAAGGTAGTCAGTCCGATTCGGAACACCCGCTTGCGCCCGAACCGATCCGCCGCCGCGCCGGCCAGCATCAGCAGGCTGGCCAATGTCAGCGTGTAGACGTCGACGATCCACTGCAATCGGGACAGCGGGGCGTGCAGATCGACCTGAATGGTCGGTATCGCGACATTCACGATGGTCGCGTCCATCGACACGATCAACAGACTCAGGCAGCAGGTAGCGAGCACGAGCGTCTTTCGCCGCGCCGACAGCCCGTCAACAGTTGTAACCACACAACTATTGTGGACTTACAACCTTTCCTGACGCAAGGGCTGTGATCCACTTCGCAGCTCAAAGGCGGACTCTTCCTCGGTGGGAGGGTTACTGGCCTACCCTGACTACGGTTCGTTGGTCCGTTCTAGGGAGTCTCGGTGGGTGCGCTGGTCAAGGGGCAGAACGGGGCGCTTGCCGCGGCGCGGGTCGTGGTGTCGGTGCGGACCGAGGCGGCCGTCGATGTGTCGGCGCTGTTGGTGACCGAGGCGGGCGTAGTGCGCTCGGACCAGGATTTCGTGTTCTTCAATCAACCCAGCGCGCCCGGGGTCATGTTGCAGGCGGGCGCGCCTGGGGCATTGGCGGTTTCGTTCGACGAGGTGCCTGCCGAGATCGCACAGTTGCGCGCGGTCATCACCTTGGGAGATCCGACAGAGTCCTTCGTGCGGTACGGCGCGCCAGTGGCGACCGTGGCCGACGCGAGCGGAAATGTGTTGTACGAGTACCGGATCGACGGCCTCGATAGCGAGTCTGTGGTCATCGCGTTGGAGCTCTATCGCCGCGGGGCGGAGTGGAAGGTCCGGGCGGTAGGGCAGGGGTATGCGGGCGGCTTCGCGGCACTCGTCACCGATCACGGTGTGCGGGTGGACGATGCGGACGAGTCCGCGCAAACGCAACCTCAGCCTGCGCCGACCGAACCTCAGATCCGTACCGTCCCAGGCGAAGCCGCGCTCTCCTTCGAGAAGCGCGAAAAACTCGACCTGCGCAAGCGTGCCGTCGCCAAGGTGCTGCTGGACAAGAATGCCCTCGGAGTCCGAGCGCGGGTGGTGCTGGTGATCGACAAGACCGGCAGCATGCTCAAGCAGTACCGCACCAAGGTGGTGCATCGCGTGGTGCAGCGGATGGTCCCGGTGGCGATCCAACTCGACGACAACGGCGCATTGGAGGCGTATCTCTACGCGCTGTCGTTCGCCAAGCTGCCCGACATCACCGTCGAGCACAGCGACGCATGGGCGCAGACCTTCCTGCATCTCGGCGGCACCCACGGCGGCATCGACTATGACCGGATCGGCGGCCGCAACGACGAATTGCCGATCATGCGCGACATCATGGACTCGTTACGCCCTGGTGCCGGGCCGACCTTGATCCTCTTCTTCACCGACGGCGGC
Source organism: Nocardia sp. NPDC049149 (assembly GCF_043197455.1). Taxonomy (NCBI): domain Bacteria; kingdom Bacillati; phylum Actinomycetota; class Actinomycetes; order Mycobacteriales; family Nocardiaceae; genus Nocardia; species Nocardia sp. NPDC049149. The sequence continues at coordinate 142,550 of NZ_JBICTD010000003.1, read as the reverse complement.
TTCGCGAAGAAGCGGGAGATTGCCGCGCTCATGCGCGAGGCCTCACACCTACCGGCCTTCTGGCAGTTCATCGGTCTCGGCAAGGCCAACTACGGCGTCCTGCGGTCACTCGACGAGATGACGGACCGAATCGTCGACAACGCAGGCTTTTTCGCACTCGACGACATCGATCGGGTGGATGACGCCGAGCTGTATGCACGCCTGCTCAGCGAGTTTCCTGATTGGATCAAGGCTGCCACGGCGGCGGGCGTGTTGCGCTGACCCCTCCGAGTGGTGCTGTGAAATATGTTCAGTGCCTTGGCATCTGCTCTATCGCCCAGCGTGCCCACTCCTCGTTCATCGCGTTGTACCGCTCGCCCCATTCGAGCGCGATCCGGCCGTATCGGGAGTACTCGTCGTCCGGCCAGTCGATGGATTCGCGCAGTTCGCTGAGTTCGGCCGCCTGGGCGGCGGCGATCATCGCCAGTTCGTTGAGATAGGACTCGGCCTGCTTTTTGGACAGCACACCGAGGAAGAAGACGCGGAGTAGCTTCTCGTTGCGCGCCAGCGGTTTCGGCTTGGTTTCGGTGAGCCAGCGGCGTAGCTCGGTCAGGCCGGTGTCGGAGATCGTGTATTCCTTGCGGCCGCGCGGGCCCGCGTCCGACACGGCAATCAAGCCGACCTCCGCCAGCGCGCTGAGTTCGGTATAGATCTGGCTCTGCGTTCCCGACCATGCGTAGGCCAGCGAGGACTTGAACTGCCGGATCAGGTCGTAGCCGCTGGCCGGGCACTCGGCCAGCATGCCGAGGAGTGCATACCGGAGACTCATGCGGGTCACCCTACATTCCAGTCTTGACAGGTCGAATCATCTGATTCTACTTTTGACATGTCAGAATAGGAATAAGCGACCGACCGTCGCGAACCGACGCGTCGCTCACCTTCGGATCGAGCTGCTTGCAGGCGTTCGATCAGATCGGTTGTCTCCCATGACTACTGCGCTTCCCCATCTCACCGGCAACTACGCTCCCGTCACCGACGAGCTGACTGTCATCGACCTCCCGGTCACCGGGCAGATTCCGCCCGAGCTCACCGGCTGGTACCTACGCAACGGCCCGAATCCGCACGCCGCGGCCTCGCGCCACTGGTTCGCCGGCGACGGCATGGTGCACGGCGTGCGGATCGAGAACGGTCGGGCGGTCTCGTACCGCAACCGTTGGGTACGCACGACCACCTTCACCGACGGTGCCCGCGGCTACGACGAGGAGGGCAACCGGGATTTTTCGGCCGGGGTGGCCAACACCCACGTCGTCCGGCATGCCGGACGCACGCTCGCGTTGGTCGAGTCGTCGTATCCGTACGAGTTGACCTGTGAGCTGGACACCGTCGGCTCCTACGATTTCGACGGAAAACTGCGCACGGCGATGACCGCGCATCCGAAGACCTGTCCGGTCACCGGCGAACTGCACTTCTTCGGCTACGAGGTGGTCAGGGAGCCGTACCTGACCTATCACCGCGCGGACGCCGACGGGAATCTGCTGATCAGCCGCCCCATCGAGGTGCCTGCCGCGACCATGCACCACGATTTCAACCTCACGGCGGAGCACGTCGTATTCATGGATCTGCCAGTCCTTTTCGACAGGGAGACCGCGGCGTCCGGCGCGGGCATGCCGTTCCGCTGGAGCGACGACTACCAGGCAAGGCTCGGGGTGCTGCGGCGCGACGACCCGTTCGGCGAGGTGCGCTGGTTCTCGATCGACCCCTGCTATGTCTTCCATCCGCTCAACGCGCACGACGAGCCGGGGAAGATCGTGCTCTTCGTGATGCGCTATCCGGAGTTGTGGCGGACCGATTCGCATGTCTTCGAGAAGGCAACGCTCTGGCGCTGGACCATCGATCTCGCCGCGGGCACCGTCGCCGAGGAACAGCTCGATGATCGTGCCGCTGAATTCCCCCGGGTGGACGATCGCCTGATCGGCCTGGACGCGCGCTTCGGGCACGTCGCGGTAGCTCCGGATTCGGGTGCACTGCTGCGCGGCGGAGATTCCGGTGCGCTGCTCCGCTACGACCTGCACACCGGCAGCAGTACTGCCCATGAATTCGGGCCGGGCCGCACACCGGGCGAGGCGGTCTTCGCCCCGGCGGACGAGAACCCCGGCGGCAACGGCTACCTGATGACCTACGTCTACGACGCTGAATCCGACCGTAGCGACCTGGTGATCCTGGACGCCACCAACCTGAGCGCAGTGCCGGTCGCCACCATCCATCTACCGCGCCGAGTCCCGTTCGGCTTCCACGGAAGCTGGCTCGCCGACTGACTTTTCGCCCGGCTACCAGCGCATTCGTAGCCCTCGTCGCTTCAGCGGCGGGGGTGCGGGGCTCGGCTAGCCGATGACGGCGTTCATGATGGTGCCCGCGCTGGTGGCGACGACGCCACCGATCATTGCGCCCGCCACCATCTTCGGGGAGTCGAGGCCGCCGCCGGTCCATTTCTCCCAGGCGAACTTGCCGCCTGCGTAGACGATGGCGGTGATGCCCGCGAGCAGGACGAACCAGGTGAAGTACCGGACCAGTTGGAGGAACTTGTCGGAAACCGGCGGGGCCTCGGGCTGCGGGTTTCCGATCTGCGCAAGCAGGGTGTCGTGCACGGCAAGCAAGATCATCGTGGTCAGCTCACTCTGGATTCGGGACGGGACATAATCGCTGACAGTGATGGTATCGGTTTGTTCGCTGCTACGCAGTCACGTCTGCACAGCAAGGTGGTCGAAGTCGGCGCATGGCCCGCTGCCCGCGGCGCCGAGGGGCGGGTTGGCACAGGAAAGTTCGGTGTCGTGGGGGCCTTGCCGGGGTTGCGCTGGGTCGGGATGATGGAAGAGGCGGGTGCTCGAAGACCCGGGTCGCCGCCTACCGCCGGATCCGCCGGCGGGTTGCTACTACCGCTTGGGGGCTGATTCCGCAGGTGATCGCGGCGGGTGCTGTGTTGTTCTGCGCAGAGCGCCCATGGCATGTCGGCGGACCCGTATCCTCGACCATGATCGAATTCGTCGGTGGTTTAACAACTTTCGCGCGTGGTAGCTCGATGGTTGTAGCGGAGTGTAGGGAGTAGACGGTGAGCATCATTCTGGCGTCGGTCGGAGATACCTTCACGACTCTGGCGCAGATCAGCAACCCCACCCCGGAGGCGCCACCCCTGTCGGACAAGCTGTTACAGATGGTTCGGTACCTGACCTGGTTCGCGATCCTGTCCGGCGTCCTCGCCATCGTTTTCGCGGGCGGCAAGTTCGCTTGGGAGAAATGGCAGGGCGGCGCATTGCAGTCCCCGAAGATGGTGGCAGGCGCGATGATCGGCGGCGTCGTCGCCACCAGCGCGGGCACCATCATGAACGCACTAGTCGGCTAGCTCGGCGGTGGGTTACGTCCACAGCGGCTCGGCACTATTCACAGAGGTGGGAACCTCTGTGAATAGTCGACAGGGTTTGTGGGACGGCTGGTGGGCGGTCAGTCGCCCGCCCACGTCCAGTGGGGTACTTCGCGGATCGGGTGGAGTTGCGCGTCGGTTTTGGCGTGTGAGTTCTGCTGGGCCACTTGGGATCCGAACGAGACGTGCTCGTAGACGGCTTGGCGGAAGTCGGGGTTGTCGAAAAGTCCTGCCTCCTCGAAGGATTCCATGTACACCTCGATGAACCGCTCCCGCTGCGCGTCGGTGATGGCCAGGCCGCGGTGCACCGCGATGAGATAGTCGAAGCCCAGTTCGCGGCTGAATCGGTCGGGCCCGCCGAAGGATTCGGCGGTGAACCAGGTGAGATGGTCGACGTGATCCGGTAGTCGCTCGGTGAACAGGGTTTTCAGCACCGGATCGGCGAGTGCCTTGTCGTAGAACGCCGATTCGACGCGGTGCAACACCTCTTCGCCGCCGACGTGTTCGAACAAACTGGGCATGGGGGACCTCCGAACAGGAGAGGCAATCGATCTCCCTCATTAGAGGCCGCACATCCTTCGGTGTCCCCGGTTTGCCGCGTATTGGGCTGCGCCTCCTGCTCCTGAGCTGCACGATGATCAGGAAATGATGCTTCGCGCATAACGTCCTGCGCACACTCTCGATGAGACCGAATAGTTCGCAATCGCGGGCGGTCCTGACTCGGGGAGGCGGCAATGGACGAGACGTTCCACGTCCTGATCGGTCTGATGATCGCTGGGGTCTTGCTGATCATCGCTGGGTTCTTTGCGACCATCGCCATGTTCCTGCACCTGGGAACCCGGGCGCTGGCCCAGGACTCGGACCGGCTCCGGCGCGCATGGGACAGCGGGGTGACCGCGGAAGGACGTTGCCTGCGGATATTCACCACGACGAGCGGCGGCGGAGACTTCCGCGTGCGCACGACCTTGCATCACGTCTACGAATTCACCGCCCGTGACGGCCGCGTGATTCGGTTCGAGGAGACGGGTGGCCCGGCAACCAGGGTCGAGGGCGACCGCGTGACCGTCTACTACGCGGAGGGCGAGGAGGGGGCTGCGACCACTCGCACTCCCCGACGCGTGGCCGAAACGACGGGCACGCCGGTGCTGCTGCTGGCAGGCATGGGAGTGCTGCTCTTTGTCCTCGCCGCGTTTGTCGCTTTGTATGTCGGTTTCACGGCCTTGGTGGACGACCCTGTTTTTCCGGCCGATCGCAACACCATCTACTGTGTCGACCGCGTCTGTCGCACCGGGCAGATCCCGTTTCCGCCTTTCGAGGGTCATTTTCCGCGTCTCGGTGGTTATTGAGTCGTTCACCGCATCGAACGCCGCCCTGGATCGTGATGCGTGGGTAGCGCTTTCGCTGTGTTGGAGGTTCCGTTTCTGCTTAGGAATGATCCTGTCCTAAGCCCTCCATACCGTGGGGGCCATGACAAACACACCGGACAGCATTCGCCCCTTCCGTATCGAGATTCCGCAGGCTGAGATCGACGACCTGCATGCGCGGCTGGCCAACACTCGCTGGCCTGGCGAGGTGCCCGGCGTCGGCTGGAGTCGAGGCGTTCCGGTCGACTATCTGAAGGACCTTGCCACCTACTGGCGCACCGAATTCGACTGGCGAGCACAGGAGGCGCTGGTCAATGCGCATCCGCAGTTCATCACCACCGTCGATGCGCAGAACGTGCACTTCCTGCATGTCCGCTCGCCCGAACCGGATGCGACGCCGTTGTTGTTGCTGCACGGCTGGCCGGGCGGGGTCACCGACTTCCTCGATGTGATCGGTCCGCTGTCGGATCCCCGTGCGCACGGCGGTGATCCGGCCGACGCCTTCCATCTGGTGATTCCGTCGCTGCCCGGGTTCGGGTTCTCCACGCCGCTGGCCGGGCCGGGCATGGATGCCGCCAAGATGGCGACGGTGCTCGCGGAGGTGATGACGCGGCTCGGATACGACCGGTTCGGCGTGCACGGCTACGACACCGGTTCGTTGGTTGCGCCGCAACTCGGCAAGCAGTATCCGGATCGCGTTGTCGGCGTTCATGTCAACGGCATGATCACCGTCCCGATCGGTATCGAGGGCGAGATGGACGGGCTGACCGAGGTCGAGCAGCAGCGCTGGACGCGCATGCAGAACTTCAACGATGGCTATCTGCAATGCAATTCGAAGCGTCCGCAGACGGTGACTTATGGGCTGCACGATTCTCCGGTGGGGCAGCTCGCGTGGATCGTCGAGAAGTTCAAGGAGCTGACGATGCCCGCGGACGGGCTGCCGGAGGACAGCATCGATCGGGACCGCATGCTCCTCGACGTTTCGCTGTATTGGCTGACCGGCACCGCGGGCTCGGCAGCGCAGATCTATTACGAGGAGATCACCGCGAACGGTTGGAGCAACGCCGACTGGTCCGCCGACACGGCGGACGACAGTTGGGGCGCTTCGGAATCCGGTGCGAGCGCGGGTGCGGACGGTGGTGCGGCAGCGTCAGGTGATGGCGCTGACTCGAGTGCCGCGCAAACGCGCCACAACGCCGAATGGGCTGCCGCAGCAGGCGGCAGCCAGGACACCGCGGCGTCCATCGGTAGTGACAGCACCGACTGGGGCGTCGGACAATCGGGCGGTACCGCGGACTGGGCAACGGCCGCACGCGGCACGGTGCCGACTGCCGTGCTCGTCTCCGCGCACGACATCACCATCCGCCGCTGGGCCGAACGCGATCACCACATCGTCCGCTGGACCGAACTCGGCCACGGCGGCCACTTCCTGTCCATGGAAGATCCGAAGGCAGTAGTCGAAGACCTCCGCGCCTTCTTCGCCGGGCTCGAGTGACCGAGGATCCACACCCCGTCCGTGGATCCGCACTTCTTCCGGGTGTCCAGAGTGAGTGCGGATCCGCAGAAAGGGTGCGGTGTTCAGGGAGGGTGTGCCGATTCTGCGGGTGATCGGCGCTGTGTGGAGTCAGTGGAAGAATCAAGTAAACGGGTTTTACTAAACACTGTTCACAAGGTCGCGATCTGTGGTTGCATCTCAATTGGAACGCGTTCCACACAATGTCGTGAGGTCTGCAGCCCAGACCGGTAGGAGATAACCGTGACCGTGACCACGCCCTCGATCCCCGCAGGATTCGACTTCACCGACCCCGACATGCTCGCCAAGCGACTGCCCGTTCAGGAGTTCGCCGAGCTGCGCCGCACCGCCCCCGTGTGGTGGTGCGCGCAGTCCGGCCGGTCCAGCGGGTTCGACGACGGTGGCTACTGGGTCGTCTCCAAGCTCGACCACATCAAAGAGATCTCGAAGCATCCGGAGCTGTACTCGTCGCACGAGAACGGTTCCATCATCCGGTTCAACGAAGAGGTCAGCCCCGAGCAGATCGACATGCTCAGCGACATGCTGCTGATCAACCTCGATCCGCCCAAGCACACCAAGGTCCGCCGGATCATCTCGAAGGGCTTCACGCCGCGCGCGATCGAGAGCCTGCGCGCCGCGCTCACCGAGCGCGCCGAGCGAATCGTGCACGAGGCCAAGAAGTCCGGCACCGGCGATTTCGTCGAGCAGGTCGCCTGCGAACTGCCGCTGCAGGCGATCGCCGAGCTCATCGGCATCCCGCAGGACGACCGCAAGAAGATCTTCGACTGGTCCAACCAGATGATCTCCTACGACGACCCCGAATTCGAGGGCGATCACCAGGCCGCCACCGCCGAGGTGATGGGCTACGCCTGGAACATGGCCGAGGAACGCCGCAAGTGTCCGGCCGACGACATCGTCACCCAGCTGGTGAACGCCGATATCGACGGCGAGGGCCTGGCGTCGGACGAGTTCGCCTTCTTCGTCATCCTGCTCTCGGTGGCAGGCAACGAGACCACCCGCAACTCGATCACGCACGGCATGAAGGCCTTCGTGGACAACCCGGCGCAATGGGAGCTGTACAAGGAGCAGCGCCCGCGCACCGCGCCCGACGAGATCGTCCGCTGGGCGACCCCGGTGAATGCCTTCCAGCGCACCGCGACCCAGGATCTGGAGCTCGGCGGCCAGCAGATCAAGAAGGGGCAGCGGATCGGATTGTTCTACGGCTCGGCCAATTTCGACGAGGAGGCGTTCAACGACCCGTTCACCTTCGATGTGCTGCGCAACCCCAACCCGCACGTCGGGTTCGGTGGCACCGGCACCCACTACTGTGTCGGCGCCAATCTCGCTCGCCTGCAGATCGATCTGATGTTCAACGCGATCGCCGACGCGATGCCGAACCTGAGCCAGGTCGCCGATCCGGTCCGGCTGCGCTCGGGGTGGCTGAACGGCATCAAACGATGGGACGTCAAATACGCTTGAGCGATCAAGCGTGAAGGAGGCGGTGTGAGTAACCCCAAACCGAGGGGCCGCTCGCCGGTCGTGACCGACGCGGAGATCCGGCGGGTGGCCCGGACGCTGCTGGTCGAACACGGCCCTGACGCGGTGAGCCTGCGCGCGATCGCCCGCGCGCTCGGCATCACCGCGCCTGCGCTGTACCGGTACTACGGCTCACTGGACGACCTGCTCGAACGACTGCGCCTCGACGTCTGCGCCGACCTGGCCGCCGAGCTGTCGGCCGAGATCGCGACGCTGCCGGACGACGGCGTCGTCCAGTTCTTCGCCATCTGCCAGGGATTTCGCCGCTGGGCGCTGGCGCACACCAGGGAGTTCACCCTGGTGTTCGCCTCGCCGGGCAGCGGAGAGGCCAGGGCGCTGCGCCGGTTCGACGAGCCGTTCGGCCGGATCTTCCTCGCCGCCGCGGGCAGGCTGCTCGCCAACTACGACATCGTGACGCCGCGCACCGACGTCATTCCGCCGGAGTTGCGCGAGGATCTCGTGCATTTCCAGACCGAGCTGCTCGCCTCGCTGTCGGAGTCCGGGCAGAAGTTCCCCGCGGAGAAGCTCGACCTCGGCGTCACCTATCTGATGATCCAGATGTGGGCACGCCTCTACGGCCACGTGACATTGGAGGTTTTCGGGAATTACCCGATCCCGCTGTCGAATCCGGAGGTCCTGTTCGACGCGACGCTCGCCGAGCTGGGGCGAACGATAGGCCTGCTCGACGAGCGCGAGTAGCCGAAATCCGTACTCCTTCTGGGGATCCGCACCGGTTGCGGGCGTTCAGAACCGGTGCGGATCCCCAGAAGGGTGCGGATTCAGAAGGGCACGATCGCACCTCGGCGTGACCTCAGATGCGTGCGCCTTTGGCGCGATTGCAGGCGCGGCAGAGGATTTGGAGGTTGGTCGCGCTGGTGGCGCCGCCGCGGCTGAGCGGGATGATGTGGTCGAACTCGAGGTAGTGGCTGTCTCCGCATTCGACGCATTTGCCGCCGTCCCGTTGCCACACTTCGGCTTTCACCTCCTGCGGGATGCTGCGGGTGTCCCGCTGGCCAGGGGTGAGGATGAGGCGTTTGGCGACCCGTAGCGCACCCTCCAGTGCGGCGGCGACGTAGTCGGGGTCGGTGACGGTGAAGGTGGCGCCGCCACGGGCCGAGGTCGCGGCCAGCACCACGGCATCCTGCTCGGCATGCACGGAAACGACCCGGTTCCACGGCAATTCGGTGCCGGTGCCGTCGCCGACGAAACGGAGCTTCTTGTTGCTGACGATGAGTCGGCCGTCGGTCAGCCGTGGACCGCGCGCCAGCTGGCGCACGTGGACGGCGGGCAGGTCGAGGTGCACCTTCTCCTCGGGGTCGAGGTGCAGGCCCGGCGTCCGCATCACCGGCAGCTCGCCGGCCCGCAGCCGGGACAGGGTGCGGCCGCGATGCATTCGCCTGCGCAGATCCTCGATCAGCGGGCCCGCCAAGGCCAGCTCGGCGACGGCATGCTCGAACGCCGCCAGCTCGTCCTGCTCGACCTCGCCGTCGGCGAAGGTGAAGGTGACCAGCCGTTCCGCATAGCTGAGCCCGACATCGCGCAGTGCGTCGCGGCCCGCGGACTCCTCGATCCGCTGATACCGCAACGAGGCCCAGAGTCCCGCCCACTCCGGGCCGCGCGGTCCATAGGTGGTGAGGACGCGCCACGCCTGAGTGTGCCAGTGCGTCAGGAACTCTTCGATCTCGCCCGCGCAGGACTGGCACGGCGCGAGACCGCCGAACAGTTTGCGGCGGCGCAGGTTTCCGCAACGCGCGCAATGCCGGTCGCTCGGCGGCAGGTGCTGTTGGGTGGCGGTGGTCCACTCCGTGCCATCCCACCAGCGCAGTCGAGCCGGATTTTCCGGGTCCAGATGCCAGTCGGCGAGTTGAGGATTCGGCGGCGGTGCGGGTGCGGGCGCGGGTTCCCGCCGTCGTGCGAGATCGACGGTCCGGTGCCATCGGCCCTCCGGGACCGGCGGCTCGTCGAGCAGGTCCGTTCGCGAGCCTGCCGAAACTCGGTCGGCGGCGCGCAAGTTCAGATCATCCAGGTCCAGTGCCCCCGTTGAGTCGCGTTCTCGGTTCGGATCACCCAGGTTCGGCGCCTCCGTCGAGCTGCCTTGCATGTTCGGATCACCCTGGTCCGGCATGTTCGCCGGGCCGCGTTCTCGGCTCGGATCACCCAGGACCGGCCCGCGTGCGAGCCCCGATGCCTGCGGTGTCCGACGAACACCACCGAACGGGTCGGCCGGGTGCGCGGTCCGCGCCCGCTCGGCCGGATCGTCGACGCTGACCCCGAATTCGGTGACCAGCCCGGTCAATCCGGTGTCCCAGCCCTGGCCGATGGCGCGGAATCGCCACTGTCCGTCCCTGCGGTAGAACTCGCCGAACATCAGCGCGGTGACCGCGTCGGCGTTCTCGATGTCGAATCCGGCCATCGGGCCGTTGGCATCGTGGATGGTGAGGGTGAGCCCGGTGATGTCGCCGAACGTTGCCTCGTCGACCGAGCCGCTGATCACGATCCGCGCCACGTCCGCCTCGGTGCGGGGCAGTGAGACGCTCAGCCGCGCGGTCTGCGGTGCGGGCTGCTGATCGAGCGTGACCGCCTGCGAGACGTGGCGTGGCGCGTTGTAGAACACCAGATCCCGGTCGGTGCGCACCGTGCCGTCCTGGCCGAGCAGCAGGGCATGCGCATCTACCGCATGCGCCGACCGCCACGAAACAACCACGGCAAGAAGGGATGTCGGTACCGCTGCATTGGCGCCTTTGCTGAGTTTCATCGTGCTCGAACTATGCCACGACCCTCCGACACGCCGACTCCGTCGGTCCCCTCACTCGGCGGGGCGCACGGCCGTCGATGGGGATTTCCCACGCTCACAGCGGGTTCGCGCAGATGTCAGTGACTGGCGCGGTCGCGTGCCGCACGCAGCGTGGCTGCGGCCTTGAGCACCATCTCGTGAAACTCGTCCTCGGCGTCGGAATCGAGCACGATGGCCCCGCCCGCGCCGATCCGCCAGCGACCGTCGTAGCGCACGGCGGTCCGGATGACGATGTTGAGATCGGCGGTGCCGCCGAGCCCGAGGAAGCCGATGGTGCCCGAATAGACTCCGCGCGCTTCGGTTTCCAGCTCGTCGATGATCTCCATGGTGCGCAGCTTCGGCGCGCCGGTCATCGAACCGCCGGGGAAACACGCACGCAGGCAGTCGATCACGTCTACGTCGGGGCGCAGCGTGCCGCGCACGGTGGACACCAGTTGATGCATGGTCATGTACGACTCGATGGCCATCAGCTTGGGGACGTGCACGCTGCCGATCTCGCACACCCGGCCGAGGTCGTTGCGCAGCAGGTCGACGATCATCAGGTTCTCGGCCCTGGTCTTCGGGCTGTCGGCCAGCGCGCGGGCCAGCTCGTTGTCCTCGGCCGCGGTGGCGCCGCGCGCGGCGGTGCCCTTGATCGGCTTGCTCTCCACCGCGCGCCTGCGATCGACCTTCAGGAAGCGTTCCGGTGAGGAGCAGGCGATTTCGAGGTCGTCGAACCGCAGGTATGCCGCGTAGGGCGCGGGGTTGCAGCGGCGCAGCGTGCGATAGAAGTCGAGGCCGTCGTCCTCCGCGGCGGGCACGGTCGCGCTGTCGGTGAGGCAGATCTCGTAGGACTCGCCCGCGTGCAACCGCTCCTGGCAGACCGCGATATCGGCGAGGTACCGCTCGTGGCCGCGGGTCAGCAACGGCTCGACACGGTCGCTGTCCGAGGGCACCTCGAGTGTGGGCGGATTCCGCCAGGTGGGCAGGGACTCGAGAGTTTCCCTGGTGTCGCGCAGCCAGTCGGCGCCCGCGGCTTTGGTGTCCGGTGTCGAATCCGTCAGCGACAGCAGGTGTGTGCGGCCGCCGACATGATCGACCACCACGATCCGGTCGGCGAAGAGCCATTGCGCGTCCGGTGTCGGCGCGCGATGCGCGACCTGCCCGCCGCAGTCGGCTTTCACCTCGTAGCCGAGGTATCCGACGTACCCGCCTGCGAAATCGAAAGGCAGGTCGGGGAGTTCGAGGCGCCGCAGCCGCAATTCGGCGGCCAGATAGTCGAGCACCCCGCCCGCGACGACGCGCCGATTCCCGTCCGACGATTCGACGGTCACCTCGCCGGTGCCGACCCGATACCGCACCACCTCGGCCAGTGGCCCGCTGGCATCGCCGAGGAACGAGAACCGATCCAGTCCCGGCTCGACATGCTCGCTGTCGAGCCAGAAGGCGGTGGGGGAGTTGCCGTACAGCCGGACGAACGCGCTTTCGGTATCGATCGGCCGCTCGATCACGGTGTGCTGCAACTGCCATCGCCGCGGTCTCCCGCCGTAGCGGTCCAGAATTTCGGTGCGCGGCGGGCGGGCGTTGAATCGCGTAGCGACAGAGGGGAATTGCTCAGATGCCGACACAGCGGCAGTCGGCCGCGATCCGGTGTCGGGGCGGTCGAGGGTGACGGGGCGCAGCCGCATCGTCACCGGCTCGGAGCGCCGGACAAGCGTGTCCCGGTCGGTAGGCGATACCCGGTGTGCCGCAGTCAGTTTCGCGAAATTGCGGAGGATGGTCGCGCCGAATTCGCTGGCGATCGACTCGGGATGGAACTGCACGCCCCACTGCGGCCGATCGCGATGCCGCACGCCCATGATCACTCCGTCGGCGGCCGTCGCGGTGATCTCCAGGCGGTCCGGCAGCGGTCGCTGTGCGCAGAGCGAGTGGTAGCGGACGGCGGTGAACCCTTGCGGCAGTCCGGCGAACAGGTCGCGGTCGTCGTGTTCGATCCGATCGAGGTAGCCGTGCCGCGCCGCCGGTGCGACGGCGACGGTGCCGCCCGCCGCGACCACGATGCCCTGATGCCCGAGGCACACGCCGAGCAGTGGCAATCGTGCCTCGCGGATCACCGTCGCCGAGATCCCGATATCGCGGGGCACCTCCGGCCTGCCTGGGCCAGGGGAGATGACCACGTTGTCGAAGCGCGCCAATTCGAGCTCGCCGACCTCGTCGTTCCGCACGACGGTCGGCTCGATGCCGTTCACCTGGCTGATCAGCTGATACAGGTTGTAGGTGAAGGAGTCGTAATTGTCGATCAGCAACGTGCGCATGGTGCCCGAAACCCTACGCCGCACGCGTTTCGCCTAACTGTTGTCGTGTGCCGTCAGTTTAGGCCGGCGGGTGGTGCACAATGTTGGGCATGTCTGTTGCGCAACCCGTCGGTGTGGATCGGGAACTCGTCGACTTCGCCTTGGTCGGCAAGTGGATGGATGAGCAGGGCCTGCCCGCAGGCGAATTCGAGGAGGTGGCCGCGCTCGGCGGCGGCACCCAGAACGTCATGCTCCGATTCACCCGCGGCGGTCGCGACTACGTGCTGCGGCGCGGCCCGAAGCATCTGCGCGCCAAGAGCAACGACGTGATCCGCCGGGAGGCGCGCCTGCTCGGCGCGATCAACGGCACCGACGTGCGCGCGCCACGAGTGATCGCGGCGTGCCCGGACGACTCGGTGATCGGCGCGGTGTTCTATCTGATGGAGCCGATCAACGGCTTCAATCCGGCCAACGAGCTCCCGGACTTGCACGCGGGCGATCCGGAGATCCGCAAGCAGATGGGCCTGTCCGCGGTCGAGGCGATCGCCAGGCTCGGCGCGCTCGACTACCAGGCGCTCGGCCTCGCCGACTACGGCAAGCCTGAAGGCTTCCTGGAGCGTCAGGTGCCGCGCTGGCTCGGTGAGCTCGAATCGTATTCGACCAATGAGGGCTACCCAGGCCCCGAGATCCCCGGCGTCGAGCGGACCGGGGAGTGGCTCGATCGCCATCGGCCTGCGCAATGGACGCCGGGCATCCTGCACGGCGACTGTCACCTGGCGAACATGATGTTCTCCTACGACGGCCCGGAGGTCGCGGCCATGGTCGACTGGGAGATGTCGACCATCGGTGATCCGCTGCTCGATCTCGGCTGGCAGATCGCCACCCGGCCGGTGCCTGGGACCACCGGCGCGGCGCTGGTCGGCAAGTTGGGTGGGGCAGGCGGGCTGCCGACGCCGGAGGAGATGGTCGCCCACTACGGTCGGTTCTCCGAGCGCGATCTCAGCGCCGTGTCCTGGTACACCGTGCTCGCCTGTTTCAAGCTCGGCATCGTGCTGGAGGGGACGCACGCCCGCGCGTTCGCGGGCAAGGCGCCCAAGCAGGTCGGCGACTTCCTGCACGCCATCACGCTCGAGTTGTTCGAGCGTGCCCATCAGCTGATGGAGTGATTGTCGGGATGTTGCGGCTGATTGGCTGAATATCTGTCGCTGGAGATATTCGGCCACGCTATCTTTGGCGCATGCCGATCGTTCCTGATGTGAAGAACTGGACCTGGGTGACCGAACGCCCTTGTCCTGATTGTGGTTTCGACCCCACCGCGACCGCTTACGAAGCGGTGCCCGCATTGACGCGCGACAGTGCCGCTCGGTTCGCCGAGGTTCTCGACCGTCCCGATGTCCGAGTGCGGCCGGACGACTCGACCTGGTCGGCGCTCGAGTACGGTGCGCACGTCCGCGACGTGTGCCGCCTGTTCGATGTTCGCCTCGCCCTGATGCTGGCGGGCACTGCGGACGGCTCGATCCCGCGGTTCACGAACTGGGACCAGGACGAGACCGCTGTGAACGACCGTTACGACCTGCAAGACCCCGCGCGGGTTGCGACCGAACTGGCTCAGGCCGCCGACGTTGTGGCTGGCGCCTTCGAGTCCGTTCCGCTCGCGCATCGTGACCGGCGCGGTGAACGCAGCGACGGCGCGGTCTTCACGGTCGACTCGTTCGCCCGCTACTTCATTCACGATCTGGTGCACCACGTGCACGACGTCCGCGGCTGAGATCTGGCCCCGTACTAGAACGTGTTCGGGTGGTCTGATCACCGTTACCGCTGAATTTTCGAGCCGGTACTAGAACGCGTTCCACTTTTCTCGTAGTGTGGGTGCAGTCACATATAAGCACGTGCATGCGAGAGGGTCGACAGGAATGAAGACGAAGGGCGCGATCCTGTGGGGGATCGACCAACCATGGTCGGTAGAAGAGATCGAGGTCGGCGATCCGGTCTCCGGCGAGGTGCAGATCCGGCTCGAGACGGCAGGCATGTGCCATTCGGACCATCACATCGTGACCGGCGCGACGCCGATGCCCGCCTACCCGGTGATGGGCGGGCACGAGGGGGCAGGCGTGATCACCAAGCTCGGACCGAACACGCCCGCCGATCTCGCGGTCGGCGATCACGTGATCCTGTCGTTCATCCCCGCCTGCGGCCGCTGTCCGGCCTGCGTGAGCGGCAACATGGCGCTGTGTGATCTCGGTGCAGGCCTGCTGATGGGCCAGGCGATCAGCGACGGCACCTACCGCATCCAGGCACGCGGCGAGAACGTCATCCCGATGTGCCTGCTCGGCACGTTCGCGCCGTACATGACCGTGCACCACACCTCGGTGGTGAAGATCGACCCGACCATCCCGTTCGAGGTGGCCTGCCTCGTCGGCTGCGGCGTGCCGACCGGCTTCGGCTCCGCCACGCACGTCGCACAGGTGACGCCGGGCGACACCGTGGTGATCGCAGGGATCGGTGGTGTCGGCATGAGCGCGCTGCAAGGCGCGGTGCTCTCCGGCGCGTCGAAAGTCGTTGCCATCGACCCGAATCCGTGGAAGCGCGAGCAGGCGCAGAAGTTCGGCGCCACGCACACTTACGAGAGCATGGCCGCCGCGATCATGCCGCTGATGGACGCCACCGAGGGGCGGATGGCCGAGAAGGTCATTCTCACCATGGGCGAAATGCACGGCGACTACATCGAGGAAGGTCTCATCCTCACCGCGAAGGCGGGCACCCTGGTGGTCACCTCGATGGGCCGGATGGAACACGGAGACGTCAAGATGAACAGCTTCCTGCTGTCCATGCTGCAGAAGACGGTGAAGGGCTGCATCTTCGGCGGCGGCAACGCCCGCCAGGACGCGCCGAACCTGCTCCGCCTGTACAAGTCCGGTCAACTCAACTTGGACGACATGGTGACCCGCAGCTACTCGCTGGAGGAAATCAACCAGGGCTACCAGGACATGCTCGACGGCAAGAACATCCGCGGCATCATCAAGTACACCGAGGCCGACTGGTAACCGACGCGCGTTCGTGACCGGCCGAGCCGCAACTCGGCCACGTCACGGCGGTGTCAGACGCTTTCGAGTGTCGCCCGTGGTTTCCGGCTGGCGAGTTTGGTGGCTACGGCGGCGATCAGCTCGTAGGGGATCGGCTTGGCGAGTGGGAACTTCAACGTTCCCTTGCCCGCTCGATACGGTTCGATCGCGCGCTCGAAGCTGCGGTCGCCCTCGGGGATCGGGTACACACTGATGTGCTTCTTCCATCCCGCGAAGTGCACGACGCTGTGACCGTTGAGCTTGAAGGTGGGGATGTCGTAACTGATGGCTTCCGTCGCGTCCGGCAGGGCGCGCTGGATGGTGTCGCGGATTTCGTTCAGGATGCCGCGTACCTCCTCGGGGAAGGAGGCGATATAGGTGTCGACTGTGGTTGGCTGCTCTGCCACGGGATCCCTCCGATCTGTGATCGGCTACCGATGTGCATCGTTGAGAAGGTGGAGCAACACTCAGTGTAGGCAGCGTGTCGCCTTTCTACAGCTCCTTGCGATACCAGCACTCGGCATACATCTGGTCGTTGTGCGGTGACGATTCCGCATAACCGAGCCGGGCATACAGCGCCCGCGCCTCGACCAGATCACGACGGGTATCCAGCACGATTCGGCGCGCTCCGAGTGCCCGGGCTGCGGACTCCGCCGCATCGACGAGAACTGTGGCGCCGCCGAATCCGCGCAGGTGCTTGCGGACGAAGAGTCGCTTCAGCTCCGCGGTTTCGCTGTCGAGCAGGTGCAGGCCTGCGGACCCGGCTGGTGCGCCCGCGCGGCGGGCTATCAGCAATACGCCGCGCGGTGGTGCGAGCTCGGCGCCGGTGGTCGCCGCGAGGCCGCGTTCCAGCTCGACGGGATCGGTCGCATGTCCCTCGTTGAGCTGGTACCAGCGGTCGCTGACCTCGGTGTAGTAGTCCCGCCACAGGGCCGTGGCGGCAGGAGAGTCGACGGGTTCGGGGGCGACGGTCCAGATACCTTCGGCAGACACGACGACGATTGTCCCGCTGGGCGGGAAACCGGTCGGTACCCGCCCTCGATTCGAAACCTTTGTCGCGGAATGATATTCGGCTGGCCTCGGAGTTGTCCGAAATATCCGTGCACGGTGGGGTTTCTGGGAAGAATGGACGGGCGAGCGAAAGGATGTCCGATGAGCAAACGAATCGCGTTGTCCTCGGCCGCAATTCTTTGCGAAGACCTCGTGTACAACGTTGAGCGAGTAGGGCTTTCGGGTTGCGTCAGCCGACGTCGCGGCGGAGCCAGGTGACTTCGGCGCCGGATTCGGTGCCGTAGCGGTAGATCTCGAGGTCCTCGTCCCATGGGGTGCCGAGGGCGCGGTCGATCTCGGCGGCCAGATCGTAGGCGGTGTATTTGCCGAGTTCGCCTGCGGCGCGCAGCATTGCGCGCAGGCGCATCTCACCGAGCGTGACGTCACCGTTGGCGCTGGTGGAGCCGTGCCAGAGGCCGAGGCCGGGTACGAAGCAGTAGCGCTCACCGTCGACGCCGTCGCTGGGGTCCTCGGTGACCTCGAACCGCAGCACCGGCCACGAACGCAGCGACTGCGCGATCCGCGCGGCGGTGCCGACCGGGCCGAGCCATTCACTGGTCGCGCGCAGTTGGCCGTCCGCGGGCTGTGCGGTCCAGCGCAGCTTGGCGGGTGAGCTCAGAGCCGAGGTGAGCGCCCATTCGACGTGCGGGCACAGCGCGGCGGGCGACGAGTGGATGTACACCACACCCGCCGTCACGTCCGCGAACTGACTCGATGCGCGCACCACTAACACCTCCAGCGTCGACGGGGGACGTCTTCCCCAACGGCCCGTCTGCTGGTGTTGCCAAAGTGTACTGGAGTGCCCGATGTTACATGTGTTACTTCACCGCCGTGTTGCGTGCGAGGATGTCGCCTCCGCAATAACGGCATCACTGAGGGGCGGCCAGGCCGCTCTCGCCCAGTCGCCGAAATTCTGATCGGTCAATGCAAGACACGCCAAAGACGACGCGGGGTCGACCCACAAAAATGTCCCGGACTGTCCGAAATGGCCGAACGTGCGCGGTGAATTCGTGCCGCCGGTCCAGTGCGGCGACTTTCCGTCACGGATCTCGAAACCCAATCCCCAGTCGTTCGGGCGCTGCGAACCGTAGCCGGGGAGCACGCCGTTGAGGCCGGGAAATTGGACCGAGGTCGCGTCGGCGTGCGTCTGCGCGGAAATCAAACGAGGATCGAGCAATTCCGCCGCGAAACGAGACAGGTCAGCTGCTGTCGAGCGGCCCGCGTGGCCCGCCGATCCGGCCAGCGCCGAGTCTTTCATTCCGAGCGGCTCGAATACCGCGTCGCGCAGGTATTCCTCGAACGCGATTCCGGTCTCCGCGGTGACGAACTCGGCAAGCACCTCGAATCCGATGCTGGAATAGATGCGCCGCGTGCCGGGCGCCGCCTGGATATCGGTGGTGTCGAACGCGAGCCCCGAGGTGTGGGCGAGCAGGTGCCGCACCGTCGACCCCGGTGGGCCTGCGGGCTGATCGAATTCGATCGCGCCCTCCTCCACCGCGACAAGCACCGCGTAGGCCACCAACGGCTTGGTCACCGACGCGAGCGGGAACACCCGATCGACGTCGCCCTCGCTCGTCGTCTCGCCGTCGGCGGTGACGACCGCGGCCGCCGCGTGCCGGACCGGCCACTGCCTGATCTGCTCGAGTGAACGCACTCAGCGAGCCTACGAGAAGAACGCCGCTACCATCGAATGACCATGAACGCGCTCCCCACGATCCACGGCGATGTCGAACCCGGCTTCGGGCCCGTCGCCGACGCATTCCGCCGCAACTTCGCTCAGCACGGCGAAATCGGCGCCGCCGTCGCGGTGTATGCCGGAGATCGGCCGGTGGTGGATCTGTGGGCAGGCCATCGCGACCGCCGCCGGACGCTGCCGTGGGAGCGCGACACGATCGTTCCGGTGTTCTCGTCGACGAAGGGGTTGGCGGCGTTCACGCTCGCGGCCGCGGTGTCGAAGGGACTGCTCGACTACGAGGAGCCGGTGGCGACGTACTGGCCCGAGTTCGCCGCGCAGGGCAAGGGCGCGATCACGGTGCGGCAGCTGATCGACCATCAGGCCGGGCTGTCCGGCCTGAATCCGGTGGTGCGGCTGCACCAGATCGCAGACCTCGACGGTCTCGCACCGATCCTCGCCGCGCAGAAGCCGGCCTGGCGCCCTGGCACCAGGCACGGGTATCACGCGATCACCCTCGGGTTGTATCAGGGCGAACTGCTGCGCCGGGTCGACAAGCAGCGCCGCACACTCGGGCGAATCTTCGCCGAGGACATCGCGAAACCGCTCGGCGTCGACTTCCATATCGGCTGGCCCGCCGACCAAGGGCTGGAACGCATCGCCACCATGGCCGCGACTCGCGGGCTCGACGCGCTGCGCTTTGAGCGCGACGTTCCGCTGCGGATCGGCGCCGAGATCTTCGCGAAACGCGGTCTGGCATATGAGGCGCTGACGAATCCGCGCTGCGGCAGCCCGGCGCGGGCCACGCGACGTGAATTCCTCGCGGTCGAGCTCCCCGGCTCCAACGGCGTCGGCAACGCTCGCGCACTGGCTCAGGTCTACGGCGCCGCCGCGGGCCGCACCGGTGCACTGCCGATCGACAACACCGTGCTCGACCAGCTGGCCGCCGCCGATTTCGCCACCGACGTCCCGGCCGGTGATCTGGTGCTGCACGTCAAGACTCGCTACCACCTCGGCTTCCGCAAGTCCGGCGGCGACTTCCGCTTCGGTTCCGACAAACGCGCCTACGGCACCACCGGCCTCGGCGGTTCCTTCGGATTCGCCGATCCGGCAACAGGTCTCGGCTTCGGGTACGCGATGAACCGACTAGGCCTCGCCGTCCTCGACGACGTCCGCAGCCGCAACCTCCGCGAGGCCATGCTCCGCTGCGTCTGAGCCGCACCGTCTTTCGCGACTCCGCCTGCTGCGAGGCATGGTCTGCCGCGCTTCCGCTATATCCGCCGCGTCATGTTTTGGTGCCACGGCGTGCCTACGGACGTCCGCAATCGATCAAAATTCGCTTTCAAATGATCAGATTTGATGTACGTTTGAAAGTATGAGTGTTGCGGAGGATCGGCATGCGGAGATTGTTCGGGCATTGAAGGCGTCGGAGTCGGTGACTGTTGCCGAGTTGGCGCGGGCGCTGCAGACGTCGGAGGTCACAGTGCGGCGGGATCTGGCGGAGCTAGAGCAGACGGGAGTGCTGCGGCGGGTGCGCGGCGGTGCGGTGAGCACGATGCTGCGCGGGGAGGAGATGCCGTTCGCGATGCGCGAGATGGAGCAGTCGGCGGCGAAGGCGCGGATCGCGGCCGCGGCGGTGGGATTGATCGCCGAGGGTGAGTCAGTCGTACTCGACAGTGGGACAACAGGTTTAGCGGCTGCGCACGAACTGTGCGCGCGGCGGGTCACGGTGGTGCCGTTGGCAGTCAACTCGATGGTGGTGCTCGCGTCGGCGCCGAGCGTGACGTTGCTGCTGCCGGGCGGGACGGTGCGCAAGGGTGAGTCGTCGCTGGTCGGCCCGATGGCGGAGCAGAACATCTCGATGTTGCGGCTGGACACGATGCTGATGACGTGTTGCGGGTTGAGTCCGCGCGGCGGGATCACGGCCCACGACTTACAGGATGCGGCGGTGAAGCGGGCCGCGGCGGCCGCGTCGGCGCGGACGATCGCGATGATCGACTCGAGCAAGTTCGCGCGGACCGCGCTGGCGGTGGTCTGCGCGACGGCCGAGATCGACGTGGTCGTCACCGATGTCGACGCGCCGGAGGATGCCGTCGCCACGCTGCGCGCGGACGGCATCGAGGTCCACTGTGTCTGACCTGCTCGACCGTTCTTCTCTTGCCCGCATCCAGGTTTCGATCGCCGCGACATTCTTGGCCGAGGCGTTGCTGTTCGCCTCGTGGACCGCGCACATCCCGCACATCAAGGCGGAACTCGCGCTGAGCGACGGTGTGCTGGGGACCGCGCTGCTCGGCGCGCCGATCGGGTCGGTGACGGCCATGCTGCTGTCGACACGACTGTTGCCACGCCTGGGTAGTCGCTGCATGATCCAGTTGACTATCGTCGGCTACGCGCTCGGCGGTATTGCTGTCGGCTCGGCGGGTTCGCCGGTACAACTGTTCGGCGCGCTTGCTTTCTGGGGCCTGTTCCAGGGGTCGCTCGACGTCGCGATGAATACCCAGGCGGTGACCGTCGAGCGGGCGGTCGGCAAGCCGATCATGGCACGGCTGCACGGTATTTGGAGTATCGGCGGGTTCCTCGGCGCGCTGGTCGGCGCCGCTGCCGTCCTGGTCGGCATCGACCTGAGCGTTCAGTTCGCGGTGCTCGGGATCACGGCGGTGGTGGTGATAGAAGTGTTGTCGCGTGCGCTCATTCCGGACAGTGCCGGGCCGCGCGTGCGAAAGGATAAGTCGGGCACGAAGTCTCGTCGACTACGTCCAGCGCCGATCGTTATCACATTGGGCGGGATCGCTTTTGCCTCGATGCTCGGTGAAGGCGCGGCGGCCGACTGGTCGGCGACCTACCTGCGTGACGAACTCGGCGCGGGCGCGGCACTCGCCGGCCTCGGCTACGCGGGGTACGCGTTGGCGATGGTGACGGTGCGCCTGAGCGGAACCATGTTGCAGAGCAGGTTCCGCAACGCCTCGCTGCTTCCGGCACTGGCACTGGTTTTCGCCGCAGGCATGAGCGTCGCGCTGCTCGCGCGCGAGCCGATAGTCGGCTTTGCGGCAATGGGTATCGGCCTGGCACTGATCGTGCCGAGCGCGTTCAGTGCCGCAGGCGCCGCGAGCCAAGACAATTCGCCGACCAACGCGGGTTCGGCGATCGCCACGGTCGCGGCACTCGGCTGGCTGGGTTATGTTTCCGGCCCACCGCTGATCGGTCATCTGGCCGACGTGGTCGGCTTGGACACCGCCCTGTGGGTTCTCCCGCTGCTCGCGCTGGCCATCGCCGCGACCGCCCGCTACAGCGGAGCCTTCGCTACCCGATCGAAGAGCGAGCAACCTGCCGTGGACGCCGCGGACAGCCTGCTCCGATAACCCGAAACCCGACAACGATGCGTCGACTGCCGTTCCGAGAGACAGATCCAGAACAGGAGAAACCCGCATGACCGCACTCGAAGACACCGCCTTGCACGGCGCAGCGACCGTTGCGCTCCCGCTGGACAAGGCGTTCACGTTCTTCACCGAATCGTTCGGCACCTGGTGGCCTGCGGTCTACCACATCGGACGAACCGGAATGGCCGACGCCATCGTGGAACCCCGGATAGGCGGCCGCTGGCATGAGCGCGGCACCGACGGCAGCGAATGCGACTGGGGTCGGGTCGTCGCCTGGGAGCCGCCGAACCGACTGGTGGTGACCTGGCAGATCAACGGCTACTGGCAGTACGACCCCGACCTCGAGCGTGCCGGTGAGATCGAGGTGCGCTTCACCGCGACCGGTCCCGGACAGACCAGCGTCACCCTCGAACACCGCCACCTCGACCGACTCGTCGCGGCTGAAGCCCTCCGTGACGCCATTGTCGAGCAGGGTGGCGGTTGGTCCGCTGTGCTTGCCCGGTTCGCGAAAACCGCTGAAGCGCAAGCCTGATCGTTCGTCAGGCGTTCGCCTTCATGTAGGCCTCGGCGACCTCGACCGAGATCCGGCCACGCGTGGACACCTCGATGCCCTTCTTGCGTGCCCATTCGCGCATGGCGGCGGTCTGTTCGCGACCGGCTGCCGGGCGCGCTGCGGTGCCCTTCGTCCGAGGTGCCCGTCCGACCTTGCGGGCGTTGGGCGTCCACTGCTCGAAGATGCCGCGCAGCTGGCTGGCGTTGAGCGCCGACAGATCCAGCTCGTATGCGACTCCGTCCAAGGCAAAGTGCACTGTCTCTTCGGCCTGAGACTTGCCGTCGTAGTCATCGACGAGTGTTACGACGACCTTGCGTGCCATGGAGATTCCCCTTTTGTTGTAATCGAATGAGTGGCCCATCCTAGCCATCCGATGGCAGGATGTTTCCACTTGACCACAGGCACGTGTTTCAGTGCGCGGGCGAACGGCCCCAAAGTCGCTTGCCGAGGGACGCCGATGTCCGTTTCGCCTCGGGCTCAGCATCACCGGTCCGTCGGCGCGGCTGGACGTTGGCGAGGGTGATGTCGCCGTCGTAGTGGGCGAGCACCCTCGGGTCCATCACCGAGCGCCACAGCGGCGGGATCGCGGCGAGCACGATCATCGTCGGGTAGCCCGCGGGCAGCTGCGGTGCCTGCATGGTGCTGCGCAGGGTCTGATACCGGCGTCCAGGGTTGGCGTGGTGATCGCTGTGGCGCTGCAGATGGAACAGGAAGATGTTGGTGACCAGTCGGTCGCTGTTCCAGCTGTCGCGCGGTGAGCAGCGGGCCCACCGTCCGTTGGGGCGCTTGGCGCGTAGCAGGCCGTAATGCTCGACGTAGTTCACTGTCTCCAGCAACCCAACCGCGATCACCGCCTGGAGCAGCAGCCACGGCAGCACCGCGATGCCGAACACCGCGATCAACGCGCCGAACAGCAGCACGCTTATCGACCATGCCTGCAGGATGTGGTTGTCGATGCTCCACCACCGCAGTTTTTTCCGCATCAACCTGCGCCGTTCCAGCCTGACCGCCGAACGGAAACCGCCGATCACGCTGCGCGGCAGAAACTCCCACAGCGACTCGCCGAGCCGCGCGCTCGCGGGATCCTGCGGCGTCGCCACCCTGGCGTGATGCCCGCGGTTGTGCTCGATGAAGAAATGCCCGTACACCGACTGTGCCAGCGCGATCTTGGCCAGCCACCGCTCCAGATGTTCGACCCGATGGCCGAGTTCGTGCGCGGCGTTGATGCCGATGCCGCTGACGAAACCCAAAGTGACGGCCAACCCCAGCTTGTCGACCACCGCAAGCTCGGTGCCCGTCCACATGGCGGCGGCAATACCCAACCCGGTCAATTGGATCGGCAGGAACAGGTAGGTGCACCAGCGGTAATACCGGTCGTTGGACAGTGATTCGTAGTCCTCGTCGCGCGGATTGGTGCCGTCCTCGCCAACGACCCAGTCCAGCACCGGGATCACGATCAGCACGATGACCGGGCCGATCCACCAGAACACCGGGGCGCCGGTCCGCAGCACCAGCTGCGACGGAAGTAAGGCACACGCAGGCGCGAGCAGGCCGAACATCCACAGATGTCGCTTCGGGTCGGTGCGGCCGGAACTCCCGCCGATGAACTTCATAACTCCTCCAAATGGAAAGGCGGCAGGAGGCTTGGCGATTGGCGCGGTGCCCGGTGCTTCACGAGGTGAATGGTTCACGGTGTGACTTGTTGCCGTTCACGATAAGTCGTCGCGGCAGGCGACTCCGTTACTCGGCGGCAAGTGCGCTCCGAGCTGCGGTTGCCGAGGGCTCGCGAGATGCCGTGTGCAGCGGCGAGCACCGCGGGAATCGTCGTGCGCGCGGACTCGTTCTTGGGCACCAGCACCGACAATGCGGCGACGACGTGGCCGCGCGAGGCGTACAGCGGTGCCGCTACCGCAGTCGATACCTCATCGATATAACCCTCGCAGAAGGCATATCCGGTACGCCTGACCTCACTCAGCTTTGCGCGCAGCACCTTTGGATCGGTGACGGTGTGCGGCGTGAACGCAGGCAGTGGACCGGTCAAGATCGTCTCTTGGAGTTCGGCGGAGCTGTGCGCCAGCAACACCAAGCCCGGCGAGGAGGCGTGCAACGGGAGCCGCCCGGCGAGCCGGTTCACGATCCGCACAGAGCCGGGCGCGGACAGCCGCTCGACGTACAGCACCTCGTGTTGTTGGCGCACACTGAGTTGCACGTGCTGGCCGACGGCCGCGTGCAGGTCCTCCATGAACGGCATCGCGGCCTCGCGCAATCCGAGCGTCGGTGAGGCGCGGGCGGCGAGCTCCCACATCCTGACCCCGATCTGCACGCGCCTGCTGCTGTCGCGGTGCAGCCACTCGTGTTCGACGAGGGCACTCACCAGCCGCGACGCCGTCGCCAACGGCAAATCGGCGCGACGCGCGAGTTCGGAAACGGTGACAGAGGTGGCGTCCGGATCGAACGCCTCGTACAGGCGCACTATCCGAGACAGCACCGATTCACCACTGGTTGATCTAGCCACGAGCATTTACTCCCATTGAATGGAATCAATGTAGTGGTCCGGGCGGCGTCCCGCGAATCTCGGTGGCGGCGACCCACAGTGACGGACAACCCCTCGGCTCTGCCTCCTGCCGACCCTCACTGTCGGTCGCCTTCGACCCCGCGCATCGAGTTCGAGGAAGCCCCATGACCGTGTCTCGTGAGCTCATGATCAACGGCAAAGAAGTGGCTGCCAGCGCAGGCCGGACCACCGAGGTGATCAGTCCGTACACCGGTGTTCCGTACGCCACCGTCGCGGCGGCGGGCACCGAGGATGTGACCGCCGCGATCGATGCGGCGCAGGGCGCGTTCGGGGAGTGGTCGGCGTTGAGCCCATTCGCCAAGCGGACGATCTTCACCAAGGCCGCGGCACTGCTCGATGAGCGTGCCGAGCAGGCGGCCGAGCTCATGGCGGGTGAGATCGGCGCCACCCGCGGCTGGGCCCACTTCAATGTGTCGTTGGGTGCCAACATCTTTCGGGAGGCCGCGGCGGCGATGACGGCGCCGCGCGGCGACGTGCTCGCGGCGGAGCAAGAGGGTGTGCTCGGGCTTTCGCTGCGCGAGCCGATGGGTGTGGTCGCGGCATTCGCGCCGTGGAATGCGCCGATCATCCTCGGCGCCCGCGCGGTCGCCGCGCCGTTGGCGGCCGGAAATACCGTGGTGCTCAAGCCGAGTGAGTCCGCGCCGCTCTCGTGCGGGATGTTCATCGCCGACGTGCTGCGCGATGCCGGGCTGCCCGCAGGCGTGCTGAACGTCGTCACCAACGATCCGGCGTATGCGGCGCCGATCGCCGAGACGTTGATCGCAGACCCGAGGGTGCGCGCGGTGAACTTCACCGGATCCACCGACGTCGGCCGGATCATCGGCACGCTGGCCGCCAAGCACCTGAAGCCAGCGGTGCTCGAATTGGGCGGCAAGAATTCGGTGATCGTGCTGGACGACGCCGATATCGACTACGCGGTGTCGGCGGCGGTCTTCGGCGCGTTCGCCAACTCCGGTCAGATCTGCATGTCCGCCGATCGCATCCTCGTACACGAGTCGGTGGCCGCCGAATTCACCCGCAAGTTCGCCGACGCCGTTGCCGGTCTGCCGACAGGCAGCCCGGACGAGCCGCACACCGTGATCGGCCCGTTGGTCAATCACTCTGCCGTGCAGAAGATTTCCTGGCTGATCATGGACGCCGTCGACCGAGGCGCTACGGTGGCCGCCGGAGGTGGTGTGCCGCAGGGCAACGTGCATCCCGCCACCGTGCTCACCGGGGTGCCCAAGGACGCCGTCCTCTACTACAGCGAAGCCTTCGGCCCGGTCTGCACGGTCGCCACCTTCACCACCGACGAGCAAGCCGCCGCGCTGGCCAACGACACCGAAAACGGCCTCACCGCAGGCATTCTCACCGAGAACACCGCACGCGCCCTCCGCCTGATGCGCCAACTGCGCACCGGCATCGTGCACATCAACGACCAAACCGTCGCCGACGAACCGAACGCACCCTTCGGCGGTTTCGGCACCTCCGGCTACGGTCGCTTCGGCGGCCGGTGGGGGATCGAGGCGTTCACCAACACCCGCTGGGTCACGATGGCGACCGTCCACACGACGTTCCCCGGCTGACGGCGGGAGACCTCTGGCGCGGTCCGCATTGGCGCCGGCCTCGCGGGGTTGGCGTCCGCCTGGTTCCGTGTCGATAGCGACACGGTGTAACACTCAGCTATCTTGTAGCTATTAATCGAGAGATATCCGACAGGAACCTGCATTGTCGATCTCATCGAGGAGAGCTCATGAACAGCATTGGCAAGAAGCTATCCGGGATTGCGGCCGCCGCGGCGGTGGCACCGTTCGTGCTGGTCGCGGCCGCTAACGCCGACACCCCCGACACCGTGTACTTCAACTACGGTCCCGAGGTCAACTGTGCCATCACCGGCGACGGCACCGTCGGATGCGACGTGGCCCCGAGCCGGATCGTGGCCATTCCCGTCGGCAACGCCGCGGTACCTGTGCCATTCCCGGTCGACCAAGTAGTCATCGACCACCCCGCGCTGCCCGCCCACCCAGGCTTCGCTCGCGGCGCCTTCACCCGGCCGGGCGGCAACCCGAACATGTCCGACGTCAAGACCGGCGAGGGCTACGCGAGCATCTCGGTCTCTCATGCCGGCGCAACCTGCGTAGCGACAGGCGGCCACTACTCCGGTCCTGGCCTGTCCTGTACCGCCAAGGGACATGCCTTCTCGCTCTACTCGACCGGTGGCGGTGTGCGGTCGGGCATCATCATGAGCTGATCCGGCACCCGAAGGTCGTCAACGCCACATCCTCGTTCGCGGCGTTGGCCTGTTCCGCCCGGCGGCGATCAGACCGGGCGGACCATGGCCGCGCTGGGAATATTCGTGCGGGAGGCCGGTCCGCCGAGCGCTAGGGTCGAGATCACGAAATCCGCACTAGAGATCGAAAACCCACTATGACAACGCATGCCGCGGTTGGCGCCGAGCCACCTGTCGACGACCGGTACACCGAGTTCCTGGAGGGAGTGCAGCGCCGGTTCCTGGCGACCGCGACCAAAGGCGACGCACTGTTCACCGTTGGGCGCGAGGACTTGTTCGAGATCTTCCTCGGTGCGCTCACGCCGGAACTCGCGGCCGAGAACAACTGTGGCACTTGCCGATTGTTCGTGCAGCGCTATGGCGGGCTGGTGGTCGTCGGTCAAGACGCTAAGGCCAAGTCCGCGCTGTGGTCGGCCGACAGCGCGCCGCCGCAGTACGCGAAAGCGGCCGCTGCGTTGGCCGAGCAGGTCGAGAGCAGGCCGATCACCTCGCTCTTCTGCGCGAGCGCGACCCGGTGGGGACATCCCGAGCGCGGCTCGTGGACCCACCTTTCGCTCACTCCGCCTGAACAATTGGTGCATACGCCGTCGGTGCTCGCGACGACTTCGCAGTACGTTGCCGCGAAGAATGCCGACCGGGAGATGCTCGAGCGCGCCCTCACGGAATTTCCGCACGACGTCGTGAAAAAGGCAGTGGCCCTGCTGCGTACCGAGCAGCTCTACCGCTCGGACGCGATTCTCGGCGCAGGCAAATGGCTGTTGGAACTACACAAGAAGCTCAATGCGATACGCGGACAGGGCGATTCCGCGCAGCGACAGCGCGACAACCTCATCTGGGTGGCCGCCGCCACCGCTCCGGCCAGCTTCTGTCACGTCAAAAGCGGCATGATCGGCACGCTACTCACCGATCTCGCCGACGACCTTCCCTTCGACAGCGTCAAGCGTCGCTTCGCGGAGAAGATGGACCCGCTCCAGTACCGTCGGCCCACCGCCGCACCCACTGCGGCGATGATCGCGCGTGCGGAAAAGGTCATGGCTGAGCTGGGCGCCGCCGGGTCACTGGAGCGACGCTTCGCGAAACTGTCCGACGTGCAGTCGATCTGGTCGCCGACGGACACACCTTCGCGCTCCGATGGCGTCTTCGCCCACCTGATCCCCGCCGAGAAGCGTAGGGGAGAAACCGATCTCGACGCCACGCCGGTGGTGATGACCTGGGAGAAGTTCGCCCGCACTGTCCTTCCGACCGCAGAGCGCATCGAATTCGAGGTGCCGTCTACCTCAACCAGCTACGGCGCGATGGTCACCGCTGCGAACCCCGACGCGCCCCCGATCATCCAGTGGGACAACCTCGAAACCCGGAACCCGGTGACCTGGTACGTCTACGTCAACGGCTCCCCAGCCGCCCAGTGGGGCCTACGCCCCGGCGAACACCGTCAGGTGACCGCCGTCATCCCGCACCCCGCGACCTGGCACGTCGAATTCGACCGCACCGCCCGCGAACAATCGGTCCTCTTCGCCCTCGCAGGCGCGAAAGACACGACCTACACGACCGGTGCAGGCTTCTTCCCCGAATTCCTCACCAGCGACCTCCATGAAATCCGCAAGACGCTGGAGGCTTACGCCAAGGACGCCGTGGTCTCCGGCAAAGACGAAGCAGAAGTCTGCGGCCTCCTGCTCTCCAAAGGCGGCACACTCGGCCACACCTTCCGAGTCACCGCTGGTGGCATCCGAGTCCGCTACACCCTCGATCGCTGGGACTGAGCGCGGCATCCATTTTCGTGCAATAACTTCAGACGCCGCGCAAATCTCGTGCCGTTACCCTCGGGACGTTCCCGGCGACAGCCGTCGCGCCCGACCAGACGAAGAAGAGGTGTCAGATGCCAGGAAGTGTGCTGTTGCCGACGACCGAGCGTGCGTTGGCGCATCGGCTCGCGGTGGAGCAGGCGACGTATCGGGTGCCTTCGCTGGTTGCCGCTGTCGTTCGGGACGGCCAACTGGCCTGGTGGGATTCGCGGGGCCGAGCGGACGGGTGGGCTGCGGCGGGGCGACCGACCGCCGACACGCAGTATCGGATCGGGTCGATCACCAAGTCGATGGTCGGCGTGGTGGTGATGCGGCTGCGCGACGAGGGCAAGCTGGACCTGTCGGACCCGCTGGAGCGGCATGTGCCCGGGGCGCCGATGGGGAATCGGACCGTCGCTCAACTGCTTTCGCACACCGCAGGGGTTCGTGCCGAGTCGCCCGGCGAGTGGTGGGAACGCACCAAGGGCGGCGATTGGGCCGAGCTGGCAGCCAGCATGGACGGCGAGGCGACGGTGGACCGGGCGGGCCGCCGACACCACTACAGCAATGTGGGGTACGCCGCGCTCGGTGAGCTGGTCGCCCGGCTGCGTGGGCAGAGCTGGTTCGACGCGGTGCGCGCCGAGGTGCTTGCGCCGCTCGGCATGGACCGGACGACTCCGTCGCCGGTGGCTCCGCACGCGTCCGGGTGGGCGGTGCACCCGTGGGCAGACGTCGTGCTGCCCGAGCCTGCACACGACCACGGCGCAATGGCCGCGGCCGGTCAGTTGTGGTCCACGGCGGACGATTTGGCGCGCTGGGCGATCTTCCTGTGCGGCGACACCGGCGAGGTGCTGGCCAAGGACACTTGGGAGGAGATGCGCGAGCCTGCCGCCGTCATCGACCAGGACGCGTGGACCGAGGGCTACGGGCTCGGCGTCCAACTGTGTCGGCACAACGGCCGCAGGCTGCTCGGGCACGGCGGCGCGATGCCGGGATTCATCGCCACGGTCTGGGCCGATCCGGCCGAACGCACCGGCGTGCTGTTCCTGTCCAACACCACCTACGGCGGCATTCGAGGCAAGCTCGACCTGGCCATGCTGGACATCCTGGCCGAACACGAGCCTGCCATGCCCGAAGAATGGCTGCCCGCACCGTCTTTCGACCCGGAACTGCTCGCGCTCACCGGTCCTTGGTACTGGGGCTCGGCGTCCATCGCACTGCACCTGCGCGCAGACGGCTGGCTGGAATTGCGGGCCCTCGCGCACGGCGGCCGCACCTCGCGCTTCCGCCCCGACGGCGATGACGCGTGGATCGGCCTCGACGGGTACTACGCGGGCGAGCGGCTTCGGGCAGTGCGCGACCAGGACGGCACCGTCGAACACCTCGAACTGGTCAGCTACATCTTCACCCGCGAGCCCTACCCGCCGACCGCCCCCATCCCCGGCGGCGTCGACCCGGCCGGCTGGCGCGGTCGGTGACCAGCGCTCTGGTTTGGTCGCTCGACAGGGTGCCGGAGATGGCGCGGTCGAAGGCGCGTAGGTCGTCCTCCAGTTGGCGGAACAACCAGTAGTTGCCGATGAAGCCGAGAACGCCTGCGATGCAAAGCCATCGGATCGGATCGATGACCAGCGGGACCTCCTGCGGTGTCAAGAACATCAGGCCGGTGACGACGCCGACCAACGGAACCGACGCCGCCACAGCGAGATAGCGGGTGCAGCGCCTGCCGAGAGCGAGCAGGTCGGCGTGGTCGCTCGTCGTCGCTCCTTGGTTGAGCAGGCTTGGGTAGACGCAACGGACGACGAAGAGCGTGACGAGGAAGAAGGGGTAAGCGACCGCGATCGTCGCGCACACAACGAGGGAGGCGATGAAGTGTAGGAGCTGGCCTGCACTGAGATCGGTGTAGGCGAGGAAACCGGCGACGAACGCGAGGGCGGACACGATCCACCCGCCGAAGGCGACCATCGCGACGCGGTCGCCATCCAGCAGGGTGTCTGTTCTGGTGAGCGCGAGAGTCTGTGCGTCGTAATGCTTTCCGCGCCGGAGCCCCCGCCACACCAGGAAGACGCGGCGGCACAGATAGCTGGTCACGATGGCGACGGTCAAGGGGACGGGCACCTCGAGCAACGCACTGACTCCGCGCATCTGATCCTGTTGGCCCGCCGTGAGCCACAATTCCATCAACGGGCCGTTGTGCAGGTTGCTGTACAGCACGCCTAGGCCGCCACCGATCGTGCTTGCCAGCGTGACGATCGCCATCAGCGACCACGGGGTGAGTTTCGACCGCAGGCTGCCGATCGGCGGATCGACGAGATCGCGTGCCCGGCGGTCCAGGCACAGTGCGAACTGCTGGGCCAGTTCGGCGCCGGTGGACCAGCGGTCTTCCCGCTGCGGTGCAAGGCATTTCAGCAGGATGCGGCGCAGCGTCGGCGGGCAGTCCTGGGGCAGTTCGGACAGATATCGCGCGTCGATCTCGTGCTTGCGCAGTTCCAGCATGCGCTCGAGCGCAGTGTCGGATTCGCCCATCCCGACCTCGTCATCGAAAGGACGGTGACCGGTCAGCAATTCCCACAGCATCACGCCGAGGGCATAGATGTCGCTGCGCTCGTCCAAATCCGCTGCGTTGACGGGCAACTCGGGATGGCAGGCGGCGAGTTGTTCCGGCGACATATAAGCGAGCGAGCCGCCGAAATACGCCAGGGGACTGGTGCCCGCGACGTGGTGGCTGAAGCTGATATTGAAGTCGGCGAGCTTCGGGATTCCTTCGGCCGTCAACAGCACGTTGGCGGGCTTGATGTCGCGGTGCAGGACGCCGTGCCGACCGGCATGGTCGAGTGCGGTGGCCAATCGACTGCCCAGCCACGCAACGGTTTCCGGCCAGGTGTAGGTCGCGATCTCGGCCCGGACATTGGACTCGCTCGGTTCGATGCCGCCCGTGCTCAGCACCGCCCCGTCGACGGCGTCCAGCAGCACTCTGCCATCGCGGCGGTCCGGTTCCCGCGCGCGCACCATGCCGAGCACGCCGAGCAAGGTGCCACCCGGAACGTATTCCATGTACATCAATTTGAGCTCGTCGTCCTCGATCAACCGCTGATCGAAGACCCGCACGATGTAGTTGTGGTCGAGTTGGGCCAGCGTCTCCGGTTCGCTGCCGCGGTTGTGCGAGATCTTCACCGCGACCAGCCGCTGCATCGAGCGTTGCCGAGCCAGGAACACCCTGGCGAACGAGCCGGCGCCCAACCCGACGAGCAGATCGAAATCGTCGACTCGGTCGCCGGTGTTGATCCCCTCCAGTGCCTCCTGTGCCCAAGGGCTGGCGATCAGCGTGCTGCGATAGCCGACCTCGGTCGCTTGCTCGGTGGGTGCGGCGACAGTTTCCGGTCCGGCCGGACCCGCGTCCCGCCCGGATCGGCGCACCGCGTGGAGTTCTTCGTAGATCAGATCGGGTGGCACCGGCATATCTCGCAGCTCGGCGAACTCGCCGCGATAGTCGGCGAGCCGTTTCGGATAGTCGAAGCGCAGCCAGCGGTATTCGAGATCGACCTTGATCAACTCCACCAGGCACAGCCGCCGGAAATCCGGTGTGTCCGGCAAGAACTCGACGAGCTCTGGCGGGGCACCGGCGGCATCCCAGGCTGCGGCGAACCGTGCCACCAACGACCCGAGCAGTGAGCGAGTTCGTTCCACATCGTCGGAAACCACTGTCGGTTCCACACTCATGACACGCCGTCCATACCTACCTGCAGCCACGGACACCCCCGCCGCGCGTCGGCAGGCTCCTCCCGCGATCGTTGGTAGTCCAGTATGCCCTGCGAGCACGGTGATCTCCATCACTGTGATAGCAGGAACATCTCGTAACAGTTACTCTTCGGCTACCAGAATTGGTTGTTCGCACAACCACGATCGACCCAGGGATGTATTGCCGATATAGGGCGGTATCTCGATGACCAACAGCCGAGCGATGTTTCGGACCTGGTGGAAGGACCGGGTCGATTACTCCTGGCTGATCGAGACGCTCGAAGCCAACTCCGGGCTCGTCTGGATGAAGGTCACGGTTGCCGCAGCGGGCACGGTGATGCTGTTGATCACGGTGGTGTCCATATTTTCGCCTGCGGGTCAGGCCGGGCCGCTGGGATTGACGCAGGCGGTCCTCACTGCCACTCTTGCCGGGTCGTGGACCCTGCGCTGGTGGCTACTGCCGTGGCCGCGGGAAACCGAATCGATCGTGTGGGTCGCGCTGGCCGACATCGCCATCACTGCCAACAACGCGATGGTTCAAGACCGGCTGCTCGGCGCGCTCGGCGTCGGTCTGCTCGTGGTGACCGGGTCCTATGTGACGATCTTCCACGGTCCACGAATCCTGGCCGCGCACGTCGCATGGTCAATGCTGTCGAGCGTCTTGTTGGCGACCCTGCTGTTCCTCGGCAAGCCGGGGCATATCGAGCATGGCCGAGGCGACCTCGCGCTGAGCGTTGCGGTCGTGCTGATCATGCTTCTCGTGACCGCGTTCGTCCTCCCCACCGTGCAGTTCTTTCACTGGCTGCTCCACCTGAACGCGCTGTCGGATCCGCTGACCGGTTTGTTGAACCGGCGTGGCTTGGACTGTCATTGGGAGAAATTCTTCGAAGGCGGTGGTCGCGGCGAGATCTTTGCCGTGACACTCGATCTCGATCGGTTCAAGACCGTCAACGACACCTTCGGACACTCCGTCGGCGACGAGGTGCTGGTGCGGACGGCCGACTGCCTGCGTACCGCAGCGCCACCCGAGGCCAGCGTCGCACGTACCGGCGGTGAGGAATTCGTCGTTGTCGGTTGGCTGGACGGGGCGACCATCTATGCGGTGGCGGAGCGGCTGCGGGGTGCGGTCGAGACGATGTCGGACCTGCCGACCACGGTCACCGCAAGCGTGGGGGCTGTGGTGTTCACTCCTTCCTGGGGCACGAAGCGGCAGACCCGGTCGACGCCCCAGAACCTACTGCTCCGTTCGGATTCGGCCATGTATCGAGCAAAACAATTGGGCGGCAACGCTGTTGTCATCGATGTGCTCGACGAGACCGCGCCGACCCCGGCACTCCCGACGACCGCTTTACCGAAACGCCCGATCAGTGCCGAATCACCCTGCGCCGCCGAACAATCCTGGCAACATCGCCTCGAACTGGCCCATCAACGTATCCACGAACTGACCGAAGAGAATCAGCAACTACACCACCAACTCGCACATTTATCGAGTTGATCGATCAGTCGCCCCGAAGGGCGAACACCGATATCGATAGTGTTGGCCGATGACTGTCACCCGCGCTGTCTCCATCCGGCAGACCGACGATCGCGACATCCCTGCGCTGGCGCAGCTTCGCCGACAATGGTCAGCGGAAAACGCAGGCCGACCAGTGGAAGACAACGGATTCGACGAACAATTCGCCCAGTGGTATGCGGCCGAGTCGTCTCGCCGGACCACTTTCCTGGCCGAGATCGACGGGATCGCGGTCGGGATGGTCAACCTAGCCCTCTTCGAACGAATGCCCCAGCCAGGCCGCCCTGCCTCACGATGGGGGTATCTCGGCAACGCATTCGTCCTCGCGGAACACAGAAGTCAAGGCGTCGGCACGGCTCTGCTCGACGCCTTGACCGCCTACGCCAAGGACCTCGGCTGCGTCCGAATAGTCCTCTCGCCAACCGACCTCTCAGTACCCTTCTATCAGCGAGCGGACTTCGGCCCCGCCACAATGCTTCTCGCCCGAGTCCTCACCGAGTAACCCATCCTCGTTACTATGAAGCTAGGCGCTCACCAATTTATGCCTGCGGATTTTTTGGCCCATCGGTAGAAGTCTTCTTTGGAATCAAAAGTACGGTCGCGATCTTTGAGGAGGCCGTTGTTGTCGGTGACTTCGGCATTGGTCATCCGGCCGCCGGATACTGATCCCGTCGCCTGGTAGTGACTCTTGGGCTCGATCCAAGTTTCGTTCGCCATGGCTCGGTTCCTTCTGTGGTTTCTCAAAACTGCTTAGAGCGATTAATGGTGGCAAATCTTTTATTTGCGATCGATTTCTTCGTCGACCACGCCGTCACTGTAGTCAAGGTGAAGGAAGGGCCGTGAGGTTATCGGGGGTTTGTCGGTTGAACGGAGTACAGATCCGACAGCGGCAGGCCGGCCCGGGCGACAGCACGTGGATCTTCGCCCTGTCTCGCCCGGTCGACCGGGTTCGGTCCGGTCATGGAGGTGGTTCGGACGCAACACAATTCGGGTGGAGATCAATATGCTGGTACCTGTGTTTCGTCACTGGCGTAGTCGAGCTGTCATCCTCCTCACGGCGATGGTGCTGGTCATCGGGGCCGGAGATCATCTGGCGGTAGCATCCTCGGACGCTCCGGCCGGCGGAGTGCCGGGAGTGGCGGTGCCGGAGCTGGCATGGGCCAGCTGTGGGGATCCCGGGTATCAATGTGCGACGGCGGACGTGCCGCTCGACTATCGCAATCCGGGGGCAGGGACGATTTCACTGGCTGTGCGGCGGCATGTGGCGAGTGATCCAGCGCGGCGGATCGGGTCCCTGTTCGTGAATCCCGGTGGGCCAGGGGGTTCCGGGGCCGGATTCGTTTCCAGCGTGATCAGCACGATGCCGGAAGAGATTGCGGCGCGGTTCGATGTGGTCGGGTTCGACCCGCGCGGGGTTGGCAAGAGTCGCGCAGTCGAGTGCTGGACGGCCGAGGAGATGCAGAGTGAGTGGGCGACGGTGCCTGCCCAATGGCGGCCGGGTGCCTTCGAACGCGGGCAGGACTCGGCCGCGCGGTTCAATGCGGCATGCCAGGCGCGCAGTGGCGACCTATTGCCTTATATCGGAACCGAATTCGTGGCCAGGGACATGGACCTGCTGCGGGCCGCCGTCGGGGACAACGAAATCAATTATCTCGGAGTGTCTTTCGGCACCATGATTGGGGCTGTCTACGCCAACCTGTTCCCGCAACGGATTCGGGCTTCGGTGCTCGACGGCGCTTACAACCCCGAGACCTACGCCAACGACCCGTACGCCTATGACTACGGCCAGTACGTCGAATTGGAGGCCGCGCTCAACCGATTCCTCGACTGGTGTGCGACCGATCGAACGGTGTGCCAATTCGGCGATCCGGCGCGCGGCGGGCCAGGGGCCGCCCTCGACGCCCTCATCGCCGATCTCACCGACAACCCGGTGCGCGATGAAACCGGTCAAGTCGTCGCCAACGGGGCATCCCTCGCGTACGGACTTACGTTGCAGGTCAACGGCGGCCGCGCGGCATGGCCCGCCATCGCCGACTCGCTTCGGCAAGCTGCCGAGCATCGAGACGGACCCGCCCTACGCAAGATCGGCCGCCTCGCCGACTTCTTCGCCGCCAACGTGGCAGTCGAATGCGCCGACCGCATCTACCCGCCGCTGACCCTGGAACT
Source organism: Nocardia sp. NPDC049149 (assembly GCF_043197455.1). Taxonomy (NCBI): domain Bacteria; kingdom Bacillati; phylum Actinomycetota; class Actinomycetes; order Mycobacteriales; family Nocardiaceae; genus Nocardia; species Nocardia sp. NPDC049149. Next base: position 105,923 of record NZ_JBICTD010000003.1, on the reverse strand, counting down.
CCAAGCGCGCCTTGCCCTCGACGTAGCCGCCGCCCCACGCCTGGGCCCGGTCGCCGCCTGGGGCCCACCCGGCTACGACCACTCCCACGCCAACGCCTGCCAGCGCTGGCCCGCCCCCCGGGCCAGCCGCTACGCAGGCCCATGGTCAGCCGCCGGATCCGCACCCATCCTCGTCGTGGGCACCACCGGCGACCCTGACACCCCCTACCAGGACGCAGTCGCCCTGACCCGCATGCTGCAGAACGGCCGCCTGCTCACCGTCGACGGCGAAGGCCACTCCGGCTTCGGCCACAGCCAATGCGCCCGCGACACCGAAACGGCCTACCTAATCGATGTGTCCGCCCCGCAATCCGGCACCACCTGCGCCGGCAACACCGACTAGATATCCGTTCCGAGTTCATCGCCGGTCGAGCCCGATGGACCGCGACGAGTTGCCAGTCCCGGCTCAACAAGTCCGCACACGAACCCGGATGTCTGGCCCGGGTCATCGACAATGGTCGGAATGCTCAGCGGGCGCTGCCGAGGTTTTGGTCTTCCGCTGCTCCCGAGATCATGGTGGTGGTTTCGATGATTTGCCGGAAGCGGCCGTCGGTGGCGAGTTCGGCGAAGACCAGGACCTCGAACGCGACCCCGCTGCCATCGATCTTGTTGGCGTACACGGTGTGTCGGTCGGCGTAGCGGTCGCCGACGATCAGTTCGTCGTGCACCTCGACGCGGCCGTCGGTGATGACATCTCGCAGATGCGTGATGTGCTCGATGAACTCTGCGTGGTCACTCCATGTGCCGTCGGTGCGCTGGCGGTAGTCGTCGGTGAAGTGCCGTGCGAAGGCGGTGTCGAGATCGACCTGGCGATCGAACAGCAGGTCGGTCAGCGCGGCGGCGATACCGGCGGTGGTGGTCATGGCTACTCTCCTCGATCATTTGCGTGCATCGTGCACGCTTCGAACTGTAACACAATGTGCGTGCACGGTGCACGCTATTGTGGAGACATGGCACAGCAAGGGATCGGCGCCCAGGTCGCCGAGGCGATCGCCGAACTACTGCGTCGCCGGACCAGGGAGGGCATCTACGCCGAACTGGCCGGGGGTCTAGACCCTGCGGTGGACACCGCGACATACCCAGTGCTCAGTGCATTGGCCCGCCGCGGTCCGTCCAGCGCGGCCGCGCTAGCGGTCGAAATCGGCCTCGACCGCTCGGTGACCAGCCGCCACGCCACTCGCCTGGAACGAGCCGGATTGCTACGCCGCGATCCCGATCCCGCCGACGCGCGAGCGACCCTGCTCAACCTGACCGAGGGCGGTGAACAAGCGATCGCGATCATGCGCGAGCGTCTAGCTCAGCGTCTCGACCGGCACCTGGCCGCGTGGCCGGAGGATGAGGCCCGCGCGTTCGCGGCCGCACTCGCCCGATTCGTCCACGAGAAACCCTTCAGCTGACCGGGGTTCGGGTCAGTCCGGGTTGCTGACCATGTGCGTGTGCAACTCCTCGACGATGCTTTGCAGGCTGCGTCGACGCGCTGGACTCAGGGAGTCGAGCGCCGCGCGGGCGCCGTGCATTTGCTCACGCACCTGCTTGGCGATCGCGACGCCCTCGGCGGTGGCGACCACCTTCTTCACTCGGCGATCGGCTTGGTCGACGTGCCGCTCGACAAGTCCACGGTGCTCGAGTCGATCGATCAGCAAGGTGACATTCGATGCGTCACAGGACAAGGCGTCGGCCAGTTCGCGCATTGCGCGCGGTTCGACCAGTAGGCAGACGAGCTTGGCTTGGTTGTAGGTCAGGTCCAGGCCCTGGGCGGCGGCGAGGAAATCCCGGACATAGACGCGGCAGAACTCGGTGAGGGTCTCCATGACATCGAGCGAGGTCGGCGCGGTCGCCGATGCGGAGCGTGGCACAGTGCAAAGGTATGTCAAATACTTGATGAACTCAAGCTTTGCACAGAGGTAGCGCGCCCATTTCGCTGGACGGAATGCTTGACAGAATCAAGTACTTGAGGATGTACTGTCAGGCAGTTGCTTGAGTTGCTCAACTATTCGAAGCCTCGAGCTCCCCGTTCGTACCCTGCTTCCCCATACCGCAGCCGACCGCGATTCGGCGCGCCGACCCTGGAGACGACATGACTTCGGCAGTAGACACCACCCGCATCCGCCGGTTGCTGGATCGGCCACTCACGGTCGGCGATCTGACCGTGTCGAACCGGATCGCGATGGCGCCGATGACTCGGAACATGTCGCCGGGCGGCGTTCCCGGACCCGATGTCGCCGAGTACTACGCCCGCCGCGCAGCCAACAATGTGGGTCTCATCATCACCGAGGGCACCTACATCAACCGCGAAGCGGCCAGCGCCTACGACAATGTGCCGCACTTCTACGGCGAGCAGTCGCTCGCAGGCTGGGCGCACGTCGCCGAGCAGGTGCACCTCGCAGGCGGCCGGATCATCCCGCAGCTGTGGCACACCGGAGTGGCACGCACCGCGACCGAGCCGCCCGCTGAAAGCCCTTCCGGCGTAGGGATTTCCGGTGACCCGACCGGAAAGGCCATGACGCAGCGCGACATCGACGACACGGTCACCGCATTCGCCGACGCTGCGGCGGCGGCCGAGCGTCTCGGATTCGACGGTGCCGAATTGCATGGCGCACACGGCTATCTCATCGACAGCTTCCTGTGGAGCGGCACCAACCAGCGCACCGACCGCTACGGAGGCGATCCCGCCTCGCGGGCCCGGTTCGCGGTGGAGATCGTCGAGGCCATGCGTGCCGCGGTCTCTCCCGGTTTCCCGCTCTTTCTCCGACTCTCCCAATGGAAGTCCGGGAGCTACGAGGCCAAGATCGCGCAGAGCCCTGGCGAGCTGGAGCAGATCTTGACACCGCTGGTCGACGCGGGAGTCGACGCTTTCCACGCTTCCACCCGCCGATACTGGCTGCCCGAATTCGACGGCAGCGACCTCAATCTCGCCGGTTGGGTCAAGAAGCTCACCGGCAAGACCACGATCACCGTCGGCTCGGTCGGGCTGGACCAAGAGTTCGTCGGAGCAGGCGGATGGCAGAAGCAGGCGGCCGTGTCGGGCATCGATCAGCTGCTCGATCGCCTCGAACGCGACGAATTCGACCTCGTCGCCGTCGGCCGCGCCCTGCTGGCCAATCCGGACTGGGCCAACAAGGCTTTACACGGCAACCTCGACGAAACCATCGCCTACGACCGCGCGGTCCTGAAGTCCCTCAACTGACCCCGGTGGCTGTGCGGCGCTCGTCAGCGGCATGATCGAAGTGTGAAGGTACTTGTGATCGGAGCCAGTGGGACGCTCGGCGGTGCGGTTGCCGAGGCGCTGGCGGACTCCCATGAGGTGGTGCGGGCAGCGCGGAGCGGGCCGGTGCGGGTCGACCTTGCCGACATGGACTCGTTGGACGCGCTCTTCGCCGAAGTGACCGGATTGGACGCGGTCGTGTGTTGTGCGGCGAGCGGGCCGCTGGTGGACCTGCAGCAGGTCTCCGATGTCGAGTTCGCGGCAGGTCTCCACGACAAGCTGCTCGGCCAGGTTGCCTTGGCGCGGCGTGCGATTCATAGCGTGCGCGACGGCGGTTCCATCACGCTGACCGCCGGTACTTTTGTGTCACCGCTGGCCGGTGGCTCCTTGGGCGCACTGGTGAACTCGGGCCTGGAGGGTTTCGTCAGAAACGCCGCTGCCGAGCTGCCACGTGGGCTGCGTATCAATGCCGTCAGCCCGGGTTGGATCAGCGAGACGCTGGCGAAACTCGGCATGGACGCGTCGGATGGCACCCCTGCCGCCGACGTCGCCAAGACGTATGTGGCTGCCGTAGAAGGCGTTTCGCAGGGGCAAGTGTTCCGGCCATGATGCGGCGCCATGATGTCACGCGGCGCGGTGACGAGCTCGTCGATGACTTCCGAGATCCCTCCCATTTCCCCGCCGCTATTGATCAGTCGAGGCATCCGTGAGCGCATCGCGGAGCCTGCGCAGCAGGACCTCCCACTGCCGCACCTGGCCTGCGGTGAGGTGATCCACCAGGTGTCGTTGGACGCCGGGGACATGCACTCGCAGTCCTCGGTACAGGACTTCCCGTCCTTGCTCGGTCAGTGCCACCAAAGCGACCCGGCGATCGTGCGGATCCGGTTCGCGGCGGATGAGCCCGGCTGCTTCCATGCGGTCGACCAGCTTGGAACACCCCCCGGAGGTGAAGGACAGCATCTCCGCCAAAGCCGTCATGCGCACGGCGTCCGCGTCGCTCCGAGCCAGACGCAGCAGCACCTCGAACCATGACGCGGGCACGCCGGCCGCGGCTTCGATCTCGCCGTCGATCCGCTCGACCAGGGCGGCGTGGACTTCCACCAGCAGCCCCCACAGGGTGATGCGGGGGTCTTTCAGCAACTCGTCCATCTCGTCGGCCACGAAGCAAGGTATATCACATTGTCTTCCGTGGAAGATTCCTTGTAAAACTCTTCCATGGAAGATAGCTTGATCGTAGCCGTCGTCGCGGACGATGATCGAGGAAAGGATTTAGGCATGGCTGCAACAGCAATGGTGCCGCGCATCCGCGAGTTCCTGCACGATCGGCGTCGCCGTCGGACCGAAGGCGGCACAATCGTATCCAAAGCAGCGAGTCCGGCCCTGGTGGCGATGGTGGTCGCGCTGCTGTTGGGCGCCGGTGGCGTAGCGGAGGGGACCCCTGAAACAACGCCCTACGGCGGGCATTTCGTCGTGCAGATCGACAATGGCGTTGTTTTCGATCTGCGATTCACGCCGGACGGTAAGCATCTGACCTACAAGTACCTGGCCGGCGGCGAAGGCGAGGAAACCGTGGACCCGGTGATCGCGAAGGTAGGGGAGCAGGCTTATCTCATCACCTGGTTCGAGCCGAAGACCGGCTACACGGTCAGTCATGTCGAGAACTATCGGGCGGGCAAGGTCGATTTGACGTGGTCGTACCCCAAACCTGATGGCAGCCACGCGCTCGAATTGCACACCGCGACAATCGAGGTCGTCAAATGAGAGAGGACTGTTCCATGTGGGCTCGTATCGGCTCGAGGCTTCTTGCAGTATTCGCTTTGGCGGCAACGGTGACGTCGTGCGGTTCGAACCATGAATCGGCCGACGCCGAGCTGCGGTGGTCGGCGGCTCGCGCCGACGAGGCCGGATTCTCCAGAGCGCCAGTGGTTTTGAGCGGCGCCGACGAATCCGTTCTGATCGACGGCGGCTTCCGTTACTCCGACGGACAGGCGCTGGTCGAGGAGATCAAACGGATCGGCAAGCCGCTGCAGACGATCTTCGTCTCTTCGAGCGATCCGGATTACTACTTCGGTTTGCGTCCGGTGGTCGAGGCGTTTCCCGGTGTCAAGGTGATCGGCCCGGACGACGTCGTTGCGGCGATCCACGCGAATGTCGGGATCAAGATTGCCACCTGGTCGCCGCAGTTGGGTGACAACGGGCCACGCAACCTCGCCGGAGTGGTCATCCCCGAACCGTCTCGGGTAGACAGCCTGACGGTTGGCGCCGACAAGGTCGACATCGTGCGCGCGGAGAATCTCGGCGATCACTACTATCTGTGGATCGGCGGCCTGGACGCCATCGTCGGCGGCAATCTGGTGTATTCGGGAGAGCATGTCTGGGTGGCCGATCTGCCGACCCTTCCCCAGCGTCAACAGTGGATCAAGGTGCTCGACGCCATGATCGAGCGAAATCCGAAAGTCGTCATCGCAGGCCACGCCGCGAGCGGCACGAACAACGGAGTCGACGCGCTGCGGTTCACCCGCGACTACCTGGCTGCCTTCAACGACGCGGACGCTCGAACAAGTAACAGCGCCGAGCTGATCGCGGCCATGCAACAGCGCTATCCGAACCTCGTCGGCGCCACCAATCTCGAGCTGGGCGCCAAAGTGGTGAAGAACGAAATGACTTGGGGCTGAATAGGTTACGAGGATCTCCGCGAGGGCGAATGGTGATCGATGGGTGTCGGCGAGGGTTTGCTCGATATCGGTCGCCCGCTGCGGCACCAGCCGCTCGATGGATCGGTGTCATCACCAGCCTTGTGGTTGGAGCCAGCCTGAGTAGGCTGTGATGCGCATCACTCCCCATATTCGGGGGTGTGCAAGTTACGGCAGCACTGCGGGTGGGTGGGTGTCGCATCGAGAGTCGCCGACGCACACAGTGCCGGTGCACTCGTCGTCGAGTCGACCTCGAAGAACGGTGACTGGCAATGGCCGAACAGCGAATGCCGCGACGCAGCCATTTCGATGCCGACGATGTGGTCCGTGCGGATGCCGATCCATCGGAAATGCGGGGACAGCAGTAGCTAGGAGAACAATCATGTCCGGTCTGGTACGCAAGAGTTTCGATTCGCCCGAGGAAACCCGCACCTTCGAGGACGGCAAAGGCAAACTCGATCTCGTCAACCTCGATGCCGGCGCAGTAGGTCGGGCGATTTTCGAACCAGGCTGGCGGTGGTCGGAACATGTCAAGCCGATCGCACAGACCGACAGCTGCCAGGCGCCGCACATGGGCTACTGCGTCTCGGGACACATGATGGTGGTCATGGACGATGGCGAGAAACAGGAATTCGGTCCAGGAGACTTCATGATCGCCCCACCCGGACACGACGCCTGGATAGTCGGCGACGAACCGTGCGTCATGATCGACTGGCAGGGTGTCGCCGACTACGCCAAACGGTGAGATACCAAGTCGGACAACCACACCGTGCCGACTGACCGGCCAGTGTCCGGGTAGTGCCGATATGCAGGCGCCAGCCGCAACTGGTCAGGTGATCATGGGAACTGAGGGCGGCATCGGTCGAGAGGCCAGTTGCATAGTTTCCCCGTGATCGCCTGTCCAGTAGTGCATCTCGGACGATGTCGGCCAAGCGCACGGCGTTGCGGGCTTGCCACGGGCTCAGGTGCGCTGGGATTCTGCGCATCCGGTATCGCCGCTGCGTGGGCGTTGGGACTGGCGGTCGGAGCCCGCGCCACCGTAGTGGCCGTGCCCCTGATCGCTTGCCGGGCAAAGCTTCCCGCCGGTGGTGGTTATCGCGGCTCCTCATCGACCAGGTTGCCGTGCTGGTCGCGCCATTGACCGGTTGCCGTGTCCAGAGTCCAGCCCTCCCACTCGGTACCGTCCAGGTCGTCGGAGAACCTGCCGCCGAAACCTGGGCTCGTTCCTTCGGGTGCCCCACGTCTGTCCCACGCGGTGCGCTCGCAGAGTTGGTGTTGCCCCACGGAAATGGGCTCTAGCTCGATGTTCGCTTGTGGACCTAGCGGGACGTTATTCAAACCGTGCTGAGCTGCGGGAACTTGAAGCTGCCCGTGCGAAGATCGAGTTAGAGGATGTATCAGCTGTGCAGCGCGGTCGCAAACGGGCATCGCCAGCCAAGTCGAAACACCGAATCCCTCGGCGTGTCGAACGTCGGCTGCCGCAGTCCGTGGTCGAGGAGTTGCTCCAGGCATACCGAGACGGGGCATCCACGGCGGAACTCGCCGAATGTTATCGCGTGTCCAAGAGCGCGATCCTTGCCTTGCTGACCAAACGCGGCGTCGCACGACGGTATCAGTCGTTGACAGAAGCAGACATCGACCGTGCCGAACAGCTCTATCTCGAAGGCCACTCGCTGGTTGCGTGCAGCAGTCTCGCCGGCTTCCCGGCCAGCAGCATCAACCGCGCCCTCGGCCAACGCGGTACCCCGATGCGGCTAGCGGGTCGACCTTGGTCTGACGGCTGTCGGTAGAACCGGGGGTGCAGTGTGTCGACACGCCGAGAACGGAGGCGAACTTGGATCGGTAGCAACTGAATGGCAACCGGGTGTAACTCTGAGCTAAGCGTGACCGGCAGTGTCCGCGTATATCGGAGTTGGGAGCGTTTCACCACTGTCCACCGTCTACCCGAAGCGCCCAGATAGTCTACTATGAAGGAAAGTCGCTGTGCGTCAGGGATTTCGAGGACCTTCACAATTTGGTGGCCACACGGCTCAGCGGGAGTGCTTTCACCGAAAGTCATCGTTTCATGTTGGCCTCTGGTGTGATTCCCGGGATCGACCGTAAACAATACCGTATTCATGGTCGAGGTGCTGAGGTATACGGCTTCCGATTTGGTAAAGGTGAGTTGTCCAGTTGCTCAGCAAGATTCGCTTGCACGCGACCGTTCGATGCGGCTTATCTGTCGAACGGTTGAGTGCACCGGTGTCCGCTGTCTGAATGATTTTCACCTGATCTCGTTTGCCATAGGGTGGACCTCCCGCCGATGTAGTAACGCCTTTCATCCCCAGGGGAACTGATTGTCCCGAAGATCGAGCCGTCGACAGCAGCAGCCTCGCCTCTGCCGCCACGTATGCGCCGAGGGCGGTTGAAGCAGTGGTGGGGGCGGGCGAAGCTTGGCGACCAATCGGCGGCAGTCACCGGGTTCGCAGCTGGCGCAGTAGGACTCACTGGCGTCCAGCCTCAACAAGCTGATCCACCACCTGGGTGCACTCGCGATGGGGTCGCGGTGCGCGCAGGGCTTCCAATCGCGCATCACGGCCGTGTGGGGACACCAGCTCGCCTTGATTGCAATGATCGGCCGTCCAGACGCGGGCTCGCCCAGCCGCGCCAAAGTCGTCGAGAGGATTGGCGTGTCGCAGCACGACACGCCAATAGTCTTGACCAAGCAGCAATCCATCGGCGAACCAATGGCCCACCGCGAACACAAGCATTCCGCAGTCAACTCGGCCGTAACTGGCGTAGGGCCTCCAAACATGGTTCTGCAGGATGGCAACGGCGCATGTTTCACGGCAGTCTTGCATCTTTTGCTGTCTACCAGCCGAATTCATTGGATAATCAGCACAGGTTCTGGGAGACCGACCTCCGAGGGGAGAGTTATGCCAGCATGCTCAATCTATTTGCTGCAGTGCATCTTCGGTCGGTGAGACTCGTTCAACGGACCCGTCACCGTTCGCGGACCGACGAGCCGTGGTGGCCTCATATCAACACTGCCGCAACAGGTCTCAAGGTGAAAATCAACCGTTTCCAGTCGATCACCGGCGACTCGGCAGGTAACGTCGGCCCGCGCTCGCCGATTGCATTCGGAGGGTACGTAGCGGGGGATATGTACGCCGACCTGTTCGGCGGTGTGGTGGGGATCAGAAAGGATTGCCGGGCCTCAGGATTCAGCGCGCTGGAATGAGGTCAATCCCAGTCAGCACCCTCGCTGGCGAGAGTGACTTCGAGGGCTGACCGATTACCGGCCATCGATGGAACGTGATGGCAAAGAGAACGAGGTTCGACGCATGGAAATGGATCGGTGGACGACTGTTACCGAGTCAGGTTTCGAGCACGAACGCCGCGGCTTGGAGGTCATCCGCGTCGCGCTACCTGATGCCGACCCGTGGTATGCGTGGTCGAACTTCACCTTCACCGAGCGGTACGGACACGTACGTGAGGTCGACCTGCTGGTGATCGCGCCCAACGGGGTCCACATGATTGAGCTGAAGGACTGGCGCGGCCGACTCACCGTCGAAGATGGCGACTGGGTGCAGAAGCTGGACGGTCGAGGTCGACGGCATCACCGCAGCCCGTTGCATCTCAATGAGCAGAAGGCCAAGGAATTGGCCGGGTTGCTCGGCCCACACCTCGGGGCCGAGCGGGTCTTCGTGACGAGTCATGTCTGCCTGACCAACAAGGATCTGACGTTCAACTTGCCGCCGGGCGACCGCGCGAATACACACACCATCGCGGAGCTGATACGAGTATTGGCTGGACCGGTGCTCGACGAGCGCCGCCGGATGACCGCCCAGCGGGCGAAGTCTGTCGCTCGGGCGCTGCAGAAGGTCGGAATCGGCCGCAGCGAAGCTGATTTCACGGTGGGCGCATACCGGCTCGAACACAAGCCATTCGACATAGGCCCGACCTGGAGCGATTACCGGGCCGAACATGCCGATCTGGGCACACTGGCGCGCGTCCGGATCTACGTCTCCGAACGCGGCGCGGATGCCGAGGCGCGCAAGTCGGTTTACGACTCGGCAAAGCGAGAGGCGGCGGTACTAGGCCGATTCCGGCATCCCGGCGTGGTGCGGTTCGTCGATATCGACTCCGGCGCGCATCCGGCAGGTCCGGCGCTGATCTTCGAATACGATCCGGCCACAGTGCGTTTGGACGAATTCGTGTCGCGTCATGCCGCCATTCTGGACCTCGCCGACCGGCTGCAGCTGGTGCGCCAGCTGGCGGAGACGATGCGTGCGGCACACTCGGGACGCATCTACCACCGCGGCCTGGCTGCACACTCGGTGCACGTGATCCCACGACTGCGCGACCGGAGTGGCCGCCAACTTGGGGAACAAGACCGTTGGCGCACACCGTATCTGCAGATCTCGGACTGGCAAATCGCCGCCCAGCACGGAACCGCCAGCCGACCGGGTCTGAGCGGCCCTGCGACCACGAATCTCACGACGGCGCATCTGGCTCCCGGCACCGAGGTGTACCTGGCGCCGGAGCTCGCCGCCCCCCGGCCCAGGCCCATCGAGATGGACGTCTATGGCCTGGGCATGCTTACGTACCTGCTGGTGACGGGCCGACCTCCGGCCACGACCCAGGCGGAGTTGCTGTCCAGGCTCGAGGCAGGTGAAGGATTACGGCCAGGCGCGATCGTGGACGGGTTGCATCCCGACGTCGATGAGCTGGTCGAAGCCGCTACCGCTTATCAGCCAGAGCGCCGGATTTCTACGGTGGACGAGTTCCTGGAGTGGCTGGAACTCATCGAGACCGGATTGCGCACACCCGCGGAACCGGAACCGGTTGCGCCGGAGATCGATCCGTTGGAGGCGGTCGCCGGCGATGTCCTCGACAGACGCTGGGAGGTGCGGCGACGGCTCGGCACCGGCTCGACCAGTCGTGCATTCCTGGTGCGTGATCTCGCCGCGGACCCGCAGGCAAAGGACGCGCGAGCCTTCGCGGTGCTGAAGGTGGCGTTGTCGGACGGCCGTGCCGAAGTGCTGACCCGCGAAGCCGAGGTGATGCGGCGGCTGCGCAAGGATGCCCGCATCATTCAATCGGTCGAGCCGGGGATCGTCCACATCGGTGACCGGACCGGCCTGTTGCTCGAATACGTCGGCGACGAAAGGGGATTGGTTGCGCCGACGGACGCGGGGAGCAAGCGCCGCCGGAGCGAAGAGACGGTGGCGCGACACCTCCGCGAGAACGGCCGCCTCACGGTGGACGAACTTGAGGCATACGCCGAATACCTTTTCGGCGCAGTTGAATTCCTCGAGGGCGAGGGCATTTGGCATCGTGACCTGAAGCCGGACAACATTGCGATCCGTGTGCGCCCCAATAGAACTCGCCAGCTGGTCCTCATCGATTTCTCGCTGGCCGGCTATCCGGCCAAGGACACCGATGCGGGGACCGACGGCTACCTGGATCCGTTCATCGGAACGATCAACCGCACCAACTACGACGCGCACGCAGAACGCTACGCGCTGGCGGTCACGCTGCACGAGATGGCGTCGGCTGAACTTCCGCGCTGGGGTGACGGCTCGGTCGCCGCACGGCAGACCGATCCGAAACAACTGCCCTACCCGGAGATTGCCACGGACGCATTCGATCCGTCGATCCGGGACGGCTTGATCGGGTTCTTCCGCAGAGCACTGCACCGGAATGCCGCACAACGGTTCGACGACCTCAAGCCAATGCGGGACGAGTGGCGGCGAATCTTCCTGGAGATGGTGCGATCGGTGCCCTCCCGACCGCGGACCAGGCAGCCGGGCGTTGACACGACCGACGGTGCACCCGGTTCCGAAACACAGGCCGGCGTCGCGGGCCTCGCGCCCGCGGATGCGGAGACATCCGCGCAGGAGCGCAACCGGATCGCTGAGCAGGCGACTTGCGAAACACCCTTGGCGACTGCAGGTTTGACGGCAGCAGCCGAGCAGTTCCTGTACGGGCTCGGCATCAACACGGTTGGCGATCTACTCGACTATAGCCAGCGCAACCTCATCAACGCCCCCGGCCTGGGTGCGCGCACCCGCATCGAGATCCAGGGCCGTCAGAAGCAGTGGGGAAGACTGCTGCGCCGCACCACACCCACCCCACTCACGACCGAAGGCCGCCTCGCTGCCAAGGAAGAGCTGAACGAAGCACAATCCGCCGCAGCGGATCTGGGCAATGCGGCGGCGCTGCAGGCATTGAGCCTGGATACCCTCGTGTCGGAGCTGGTGCCGGTACTCAATAACAACGGGTCCAACGCCAAGAAGGTCGACATGGTGACCCGGCTGCTTCAGGTCCCAGGTGTGGACGACCTGCCCGATCTGGGCGTGTGGCCGACGAAGTCGGCGGTGGCGGCGTCGATGGGCGTCAGCTCGCCTGCCATCTCGCAGTCGCTCCGGCAGATGCGGCAGAAGTGGCGTAAATCCAACGCCATATCTGCGGTACGCGATGAAATCCTGGAGTTACTGAGGGAATTCGGTCGAGTCGCTTCCATTATCGAGCTTGCCGACGCCCTGATCCTGCGCCGCGGCACCCGCCTCGACGGTCGTGCGCTGCGGCGGTCGCTGGCCGTGGCGGTGCTGCGCGCGGTCGTGGAAGCCGAACAGTTGACGCCGGATCAGGCGGCGTTCAAGTGCAACGAACCCCGCGACGGCGCCCTGCCGGTGGTGCTGGCCCTGGAGGTGGACGAAGACAACGATCCGTCCGAAACACCTTCGGTGAAGGCACTATTGGGCTATGCGGCACGGTTGGGTGGGGCGGCGGATCGGCTGGCAGATTCGGAGACTCTCCCCACCCCTGCCACCGTGCTGGAGCGGTTGAGCGCTATCGACGTGCCGCCGGGCGTCGTCGAGTGGTCCGATCTGGGCTGGGACGAGCGGCGGCTGGTGCAGATGGCAGTGGGCGCATCGCGGAACGCCGCGGCCACACCGCGATTGGAGATCTACCCACTGACTCTCCCGTTGGTAAGGGCGGCCCGCCTCACCCAGGCGGGTTTGGTCCGCCTGACCCCGGGCCTGGAACGCCAGCGTCAGCCCGGTATACGGGTCGAGGAGGTGCACGAGCGGATTCGTGCTCGCTTCCCGGAACTCGGAGCAGGACGGGTGCTTCCGGTCGGCTCGGAACTCACTGCCGCACTGCGTAATGCCGGCTTCGATCTGGTGCTGGAGACCAGTTCCGAGGGCATAACCCGCTATCTACCGACCCACGGAATAGATGCCTTCAGCTCCATGTCGGTCTGGTCGGGCCGCCGATCCACCGCCACCACCTTCCGGAACGGCCGCTGGGCCGACGACCCGGCGGTGGCCGCGGCGTCCCGCGCCGAGGAACAGCTCACCGCCGCGGCGGGCCGCGACGGTTTCCGAGTGCTGACAGTGCGTTCTTCGCTCGCCAATCTGGCTGCCAGCGAGATCTCGAGTCGGTTTGCGGCCGAGCCGATTTCAATGACCGGGCTCTTCCTGTCCGTCATGCATGATCTGATTCCCGTCGGTGGCAAGCCGACCTGGGCGACAATCCTCATGGCCGACGCCGCCGAACCGGGCAGCAAGCGCGCGATCCGGTTCGCCGAGTACTCACGCACCGCATGGGGCCGAATCGAACCAAAGGTGCGTACGCGCCTGGCTGCGACGGCTGGCCCGGTGCTCATCACAGACACCTTGGTCTTCGCACGCTATGACGCCATGGGCGTACTGAACCGGTTGGCGGAGCAGGCGCGGCACGGCGGTCGCGGACTGTGGATGCTCTGCCCCCAGGACGACCCCGATCGCAAACCACGCCTTGGCACGGTCGCAGTTCCTTTCCTGGCCGGGTTCAGCGAGTGGATTGTGCTGACCGACGACTGGGTCCGTAACACGCACCGGTCCGGTAGCCGAAACATCAACGCCGACAACACAGGAGTGTCAGCATGATCGACCGCGTCGTATTGTTGGCAGACCTTCGCAAGCAGGTAGTGGCGGTCGAGAAAGACCTGACCCAGCAGGTCGAGCATCCCGGCACCGATGCCGCCCGTGCGGCGCGCGATCAATTACTCGATGAATATCATCAAGCCAGAAAGGTCGGCCGTACCGCCGCCACCTGGTCGAAGTGGCTGGCAGGCGACGACAAGTTCCCGGGCCGTGTCCCTCAGGTGGCCGCGGCCTGGGTGCTGGGCACCGTATTTGTCCGCTTCTGCGAAGACAATCAGCTCATCACCGAGCCATACCTGACCGGACCCAGTACTGACCGCCGTGGTCTGGCGCAGGCCCGCTATGACGCCTACGTCGAATCCGATCCCGATCCCACTTACCGCGGTTGGCTGCTGCGTGCATTCGCCGAACTCGGCGCCGGTCAAGCAGGGAAGCTCCTGTTTGACCCGGCCCATAACGCGCTGTATCAGGTGCCGTTGTCGCACGAGGGCGCGGGCGCGCTGGTCAAATTCTGGCGTACCAGAAACGAACGCGGGCACCTGGTGCACGATTTCACCGACCCGCTGCGAGAGGGTGGTAGAGAAGGATGGAGCACCCGCTTCCTCGGCGACCTTTACCAGGATCTGTCGGAGAATGCGCGCAAGGCGTACGCACTGCTGCAGACCCCGGTGTTCGTGGAAGAGTTCATCCTCGATCGCACCATGACGCCAGCTCTCAAGGAGTTCGGGCACGAGGAGCTGAAGGTGATCGACCCGACGTGCGGCTCAGGGCATTTCGTACTTGGGGCGTTCCGTCGGCTGGTCGAGGCATGGGAAGTGCAGCCGCGCGGGAAAGGCCTGCATCAGCAAGTGCGGGCAGCACTGGATTCGGTGCACGGCGTGGACCTTAACCCATTCGCCATTGCTATCGCCCGCTTCCGGCTGCTGGTCGCGGCGATGGCTGCGGCGAAGGTCGACACGCTCACCAAGGCCGCCAAATACGAGTGGCCAATCCACCTGGCGATCGGTGACTCGCTCATTCACAACCGACAGCTCGAACTTGCCTACAGCGGCACCAGCAGTGGAGACCCACTCGCCGAATTCTCCTACGCTACCGAGGATCTGCCCGAGCATCCGCGCATCTTGGAGAAGGGGCGCTATCACGTGGTGGTCGGCAACCCGCCTTACATCACCGTCAAGGACAAGATGCTCAACGAGGTTTATCGGAAGGACTACTCCTACGTTTGCTCGGGGGCGTACGCGCTGTCAGTTCCCTTCGCAGCCCGGTTCTTCGAACTCGCCATGCACAGCGGCTCCGATTCAATGGGGTACGGCCGAGTTGGGCAAATCACCGCCAACTCGTTCATGAAACGCGAGTTCGGCACCAAGCTCATCGACGAGTACTTTGCGAAGAACGTGCAACTCACCGAAGTGATCGATACGTCCGGCGCATATATTCCGGGGCACGGCACACCGACCGTGATCTTGGTCGGCACACCACAATCTGGTGACAGCCGGAGACCGACGATCCGCACGGTGCGAAGCGTGCGAGGTGAACCCAAAGCTCCCACCGAACCCGAGAATGGTCTCGTATGGCGGGAAATTGTCGATCAGATCGACAATCCCGGGTTTATAGGTCAGTGGGTTTCAGTGGACGACCTCGATCGAAAGCGATACTTTGGTAAGCAGCCGTGGATTCTGGTCGATGGCGGCCTTGAGATGGTCGAACGACTAGGTCAGGCTGGTTCGCTTACTCTTGCATCAGCAACGAAAGAGATTGGCACAGGCGCAATCACACGTGAAGACAGTGCGTATATGGTTGGCGGCGGATATCTTCGTCGGCAGCGCGTCGATACGAGCCATCAGCGCCATATCGTTGAAGGAACAGAAGTAAGAGATTACTGCGTCCTTGAGCCGACGCTATCTATCTGGCCATATAGTCCCGAATCCCTCGATGCAGAGGCTTCGGAGTCTGTTCTGCGGATGCTTTGGCCGCATCGCGCGCTTTTGCGCAACCGAGTTGCATTCGGTAACAGTCAGATTAGCAGGGGCCTCACATGGTTCGAGTACTCAATGTTCTTCGCCGACCGCTATAGAGTGCAACTCGGCATCCCCTTCGCGTTCGTGGCGACGCACAACCATTTTGCGTTGGATCGGGGTGGGAAGGTGTTCAAGCAGTCCGCGCCGGTGATCAAGCTGCCTGAAGGGGCAACCGAGCAGGAGCATTTGTTTCTACTCGGGCTTCTCAACAGCTCCACCGCCTGCTTCTGGCTCAAGATGGTGAGCCACAACAAGGGCAGCACTGTCGACGATAAGGGGGCCCGCCAGTCACGAGTACCTTTCGATGACTTCTACGAGTTCACGGGAACCAAACTGCAGAAGTTTCCGCTCATCAGAGAATTCCCTGCGCATCTCGGCGAGGAGCTCGATCGATTAGCCTGTGAGCTGAGTCGGACAAGCCCTGCTGCGATTGTGGCAACTGAGGCACCGACGATTGCCTCGTTGCGTATTGCCCAGTCCCGATGGTGTGCGGTTCGGCACCGCATGATTGCACTCCAGGAGGAACTTGACTGGCAGGTGTACTCCCTTTACGGGCTGTATTCCCAAGACCTTCGCGCTCCCGAAGCCGTTGTGCCAGAAATTGTATTGGGGGAGCGGGCTTTCGAGATCCTCCTGGCTCGCCGCGTCGCGGTGGGTGAGGCTCCGGGTGATTGGTTCACTCGACATGATTCCATCCAGGTCACCGAAATCCCCTCCGGCTGGCCGGATTCCTATAAGCGCGTAGTTGAAAAGCGCATCGACGCCATCGAAAACAACCGCGCCATCAACATGATCGAGCGCCCCGAGTACAAGCGCCGCTGGGCGACCGAGGGCTGGGATGCCTTGCAGTGCAAGGCCCTCCGCTCCTGGCTCCTCGACCGCATGGAACGCCGTGACGTGTGGTACGACGAGAACGACCAACCGGTCATCCGTGCCTTGCACCGCCTGACGGACCTTCTCTCGCAGGACGAGGATTTCGCCTCGGTCGCCGCGATCTACGCACCACGCCAAGACCTGGCGAAAGTGGTAGCAGATCTACTCACCGAGGAGCACGTCCCCTTCCTGGCCGCCCTGCGCTACAAGCCATCCGGCCTACGCAAACGCGCCGACTGGGAGCACGTCTGGGACCTCCAGCGCCAGGAGGACAACGCCTCCAACTTGGAGCAACAGCTCAAGATTCGCGATTCAATCCCGTTACCGCCCAGGTACACCAGCACTGATTTCCTGCGGACCTCGTTCTGGCAGGCTCGCGGCAAACTGGACGTCCCGAAGGAGCGCTTCATCTCCTACGGTGACACCAACACCCCCACTCCGCATCGTTACGGCTGGGCAGGCTGGGATCACCGAGAGCAAGCTCAAGCTCTCGCAACGTATTTCACGACACATGCTCTGGATACCGAGCAGATCACCCCATTATTGGCCGGTCTGCTGGAGTTGCAGCCATGGCTGTACCAGTGGCACAACGAATTCGATGACGCCTATAGCGGCCCTCCGTCCGAATTCTTCGCCGGGTACCGCCGTCAGATTCAGAGTGAACACGGGTTGGCCGACGACGACCTGCTGGCCTGGCGTCCGGCGGCCGCCACCCGCGGCCGAGCCACCGGCGCCAGAAAAGCTACCCGAGCGCGCAAGACAGAGGAGTGACAGTGGCACCGAAACCCAGCACTCCAAAACCCTTGCTGCGGGACCTGATCCACATCAAGGAACACATCTCCACGTCCGACTATGTGCTCGGCTTGGTCGAGTCGGTGGCAGATCCGGAAACGTTCGTGCAGGCTGTGCGCGAGTATGTGATCACCGAGCAACTGCTGGCCAACTACGATCAGGCGCTCGCGCTGATCAAGTCCGCACTCGACGGTCGCGCCTCCAAACCGGCCTATCTGCACGGTTCGTTCGGTTCGGGTAAGTCGCATTTCATGGCAGTGCTGTACGCGCTGTTGTCCAACGACTCTGCGATCAATTCCGCGGCGCGGTCGCGCAAAGAGTTCGCGCCGGTGCTGGCCAAACATGAATGGCTGCAGGCCGATGGACGCCGTTTCCTGTTGGTGCCGTACCACATGCTGGGCGCGAAGTCCCTCGAGCAGCGAGTACTCGGCGGGTATGTGGAGCACGTACGCGCGATGGACCCGAATGTGCATCTGCCGCAGGTGTATCGCACCGATGCGCTGTTCGACAGTCTCGCGGGAATGCGCGCCCGGCCAGGCGGCGACGACTTCGTCCTCCAGGCGCTCAACTCGATCTACGAGGGCGATGAGGGCGACGAGTGGGGTGACATCTCATTCTGGACGGTGGAAAAACTCGACACCGCTATGAGCGCGGCCGAATCGCATGAGCCGAGCGACGCACTCGATCTGGTTGAACCCAAGACCCCGCAGGAGTTGCGCGCCAAGCTGGTCGGTGATGCCAGCACGACTCTCATCACCGGGTTCACCCGCGATGCCGCCGAGGACGAGCATGGGTTCATCTCCCTGGATGCCGGCCTGTCGGTGATCGCGGAGCACGCGAAATCCATCGGCTATGACGGTCTCATCCTGTTCCTGGACGAGCTGGTGCTGTGGCTGCACACCCAGATCCACGACCACAAGTTCGTAGCCCGCGAGACGGGGAAGATGACCAACTTCCGGGAGGGCGGCGACACCCGCCGCGCCATCCCGATCGTGTCGTTCATCGCCCGCCAGCGCGATCCGCGAGAACTGCTGGGCGATGAGGCATCCGGCGCGTATGCGGCCGCCATCCACGACAATCTCGAACTCGCCTCCGGCCGGTTCGACGTGATCGAGCTCGAGGACCGCAACCTGCCGGAGATCGCACACGAGCGCCTTCTGAAACCGATCGAAGGCGGCGACGCCGAGGCGCAGATCGACGCCGCGTTCGCTGCCGCCAAGCGAAGTGGGTCAGCGGCCTGGGTGACGCTGCTAGGCTCCGACCGGTCCACCGGCGCGGACGAGGCGTCATTCAAATTCTCGTACCCGTTCTCGCCAGCGTTCCTGTCGACATTGGTGCACATGTCCACCGACCTCCAACGCAACCGCACGGGCCTGAAACTCATGGGTGAGCTGCTGGCGCAACGTCGCGACAACCTGCGGCTGGGAGAACTGATCCCGCTCGGCGACCTTTACGAAGTGCTCACCGCCGGCGGCGACCGGCCGTTCGTTGCCGACAAGCGCGTCATGTTCGAAGCAGCAGACCGGTTGTACCGCAACGATCTTCGCCCCTATCTGCTGCGGCTGTACGAGGTCACCGAGGACGACGTCGACGCCTACCTGCACCGGCCCGAGCACCTCACCGACCAGAAAGTCGTGAACGGTTGTAAACAGTTCGTGGCCGACAATCGGCTGATGTGCACGCTGCTGCTGTCAGCGCTCGCGCCTGGCGCTAGCGCCATGACCGAGTTGAGTGCCCGAACCCTGAGCGCGCTCAACTTCGGGTCGTTCACGAACCCCATCGACCCCCTTGCCGTCGGCGTCATTGCAAACAAGATTCGTGAGTGGGCGGGCCAGTTCGCCGAGATCAAATACAGTGAGCCGGATGCCAATCCCGGCGTGCGGTTGGAGCTCACCGGCGTCAACGTCGACATGGTGCTCGCCAACGCCAGCGTCAACAACACTCGCGCCAATCGGGCCGCCCTGGCAAAGCGATTGCTGATTGGGGAATTCGGCATCGATCCAGGCACCGATGTGTCGAACTCCCATCCGCTGCGGTTCGTGTGGCGCGGCTCGAACCGGACCGTCGAAGTGGTGTTCGGAAATGTCCGTGATGAAGACGAGCTGCCCGACAACCAATTGCAACCCTATGACAGCAGTCTGTGGCGGCTGGTGATTGATCTGCCGTTCGACGAAGACGACCACACCGCCCGAGAGGACGCCACCCGCGTCCGTGAGCTGCGCGCCAAACAGCAGGATCGTCCCACCCAGACCGTCGCCTGGTTGCCGGACCATCTGTCCAAGGCGCGGTGGGACGGATTTCAGAAGCTGGTCATCATCGATAAGGCGATTGCCGACAGAGGCCGGTTCGACAGCCAGTACGCAAGCCATCTCAACGCCGACAACCGCGCCACCGCATGGAACCTACTGAGCACCCAGCGCGATACGTTGATGAATCAGATGCGAGGGGCGTTCAAGAAAGCGTACGGGCTCGACGCCAAGGTCGAGACCGATGTGCAGAACGTCTTCGACGACCATCTGCAGCCGCTGCCCGAGATCGCCGACCTGCGGCTTCCGTTCGGTTCGACGATGCACGACGGAATCCGCCATCTCGCGGGCGTCATGCTCGCGCACCAGTATCCCGCGCACCCGGATTTCTCCGACGATATCGGTAGCCCGGTGCGATCCGCAGACGCGAAAACCGTATTCACCCATGTGCGTTCGGCCGCGGAAACCCGGGACGGCCGCGTGGAGATACCGGCCAAGGACCGCAAAATAATGCAGCGCATCGCGGTCCCACTCGGGCTGGGGGAACAGAAGGAGGCATACTTCGAGCTGTCGCGTCGCTGGGCAGACGACTTCCGCCGTTTCGCGGCCACCGACGGCGTCACCGGCGACCTGCCGGTCACCACTCTGGCCAAATGGACCGATCGGCCGCCGCGCGGCCTGGACGAGTTCTTGAAGAATCTGGTGATCGCGGCCTTCGCGGCCATGGACGATCGGGTATGGGTGCGGGCCGGCGTATCGCAGGACACTCTGCCCGAGCCGAGTCAACTCAAACCCATTGATGCGTTGGGTAAACAGCCGCTGCCGAGTGAAGCCAGCTGGGACACAGCACGGCATCGCCTCGAAGCGATCACCGGCAACAAGGCACCGGCGCTACTGCGCGGCCCGATGGTGCAGCAGCTGGCACGCCAGCTCACCACGTTCGCGCGCGAGTTCACCGAACCCGCCACTGCGCTGGTGCGGCAGCTGGAGAGCCACATCACCTTCCTGAACCTGGACGGCTCCGATCGTCTGGCGCTGGCGCACCGTGCCGCCGCCCTGTTGGCGGCGGTGTCGACGGCAAACGAAGGCGGTTCCCCCACTGCCAAGAAGACCGTGGAAGCCTTCGCCGGATTCGATCTCGGTGCGGCAGCACCGCAGCATCTCGGCGCGTCTCTCAAGCAAGCACGCGTCGTCGCCGACTCCCTCGACACAGCCCCGTGGGGGACACTGCGGCTGTACAAGCGATTGGGTGCATCCGGTGAGCGACTGCTGGAATCGTTGCGCGCAACCGCCCGCGCCGACCAGTTCACCGACGATCTGGTCGCCAAGCTCACCGATACCGCCGACGCCATCACGACTGCGCTCGATACGGAGGAGTCGACTCCGACGCCACGTCTAGAGACGGGGCAGCGCGCGGAACACATCGATCTGAGCGAGGAGTCGAATCATCCTCCGGTACACGCAGATCCAGCACCCGGGAGTCCCGCGCGTTCAGGGACGCGACGCTTCAGCGCCGTCGACGCCCGACATGCCATCGGCGAGCTGGAGCGTGAGGTGGCGGACTTCGCGCGCCGCGAGCCAACTGCCCGGATCGTGGTGACCTGGGATGTGATCGAGTGAGTAATACGGCCACGCACAGCACGACGACGCTGCCCCGGCTGAAGACTGCGGATGTCGCCCAATATCTTTCGGCCGGCCACGGACTCACCGACGCGCTCGCGGGCCGCGGCGAGCGGACTGTCGTGCTGTTGCGGGCCGAACCTGACTGGGAGGGGCCGGCCGAGCTTGCGATCGGGGACCGTCACGCCCGCGTTGCGCCCGCACCCTCCGCCTTGGCAGTCCACGAACTCGTGCTGCGCCACCTGGAGACCGACGGTGCGCCACAGGTGCTGGTGATATTCACCGATTGCGAACATGAAGACCTCGATCCGGCCATCCTGGCCCGTACCCACCGGAAAAGAATCAACCTGGTAGATCGCTGGGACATCGTCCGGAATGCCTTCGGGTCCACCGGAATCGACGAATGGATCAAACGCGAAGTGTGGGCAGCCGAGGCACTCCTGGATGCCGCCGGCCCCGACGGCTGGCCCCGGGTGCCCGGCGTGCTCTCCAGGGGAGAGGCGTTGTCCGCCTTAGCTTCCCGGCGGCTGCGACTGCCGTCCTCGAACGCCGACCGTATCGATCCGGCCACGTTGCTGCACTGGTCGCATACCCCGGGCAGTCCTGAATTGCTGCTGGATCTCCGCGATGCGGAACGTGACGGTCTGACGACGTTTCTCACCGATGGCGAGCAGGCCGGTGCGGCCGGATCCGTGCTGATCGATCTGGTCCGCGCCGGTCATGGTGGCGATGCGGTGGCCTTCGGACTCGTGGCAGCGGCTTTGTGGCTGCATCCCGCTCCCGACAGCGCCACCTATCAGGCGCGCGGTCGCGCAGAACGTCGCTTGGGCGACAACCCCGCGGTAAGCGCGGAAGAACTCGATCGCCGCGTAACGGTTTTCGGCCGTGCCTGCCTCGAATACTTCGATGTTCAGTTGACCCGCGCCTATGACCCCCGTGCACGCAGGGCGAACTCCCACCTGGGCGGGCCCGACGGCGGCACCCCCTGGTCTCAGTCTGCCCGTGCAGCCCGTCAGATCGTCGACCCGATTCTGCGGCGCGCGGGCGAGTTGGTGCGCGAGCTCGGTGCGGACGCCGCTGCTCAGAACAGCCCCGTGCTGCGGGCCGGACTCGAAGCGTGTTTCACCGCCGTCGGAAATGCCCTGGGGCGCAACGATTCCGCGGTAGTGGCCCAGGCAACCAAAAGGCTGTTCGAACACCGCCTCGCTGGTGATCCAGAACTCGAGGTGCGCATCACCCGGGTCGAGATGGCACAGCGACTCGCCCGCTGGCTCGCAGACGACCCCGAGACCGCTACGGACACGGTCGCCGAGGCGCTCGATCGGCACATGCGCGAAACTTGCTGGGTAGACAGGGCTCTGGACTATCTGGAAGCCGGTGGTGACACCGATCCGGCATTGAAGATTCCCTATCGCACGCTCGTGAACAACGTCCGTCAGCGCCGACGTGACCTGGACCGCGAATTCGCCACAAGCCTCGCGGTGTGGACGGCGGCGGGTACTGCCCCCGGCCGGATGCTCACCGTCGAATCATTCCTCGCCCGAGTAGTCGCGCCCATTGCCGGGCATCGCCGCGTGCTACTGCTCGTCTTGGACGGAATGAGTGCCGCAATCGCCACGGAACTGGCCGACCAATTGCTGAACGGCTGGAACGAATACGACCCCTACCCGGAGGGTGGCGATCCCCGTCGCCGGGCGATGGCAGCGGCACTGCCCAGCCTTACCGCGATATCACGGACCTCCCTGTTCGCCGGCAAACTGACACGGGGCGATCAAAACGACGAGAAGCGCGAATTCCCGCGGCACCGGTTCTGGGGTTCGAAGAAGACGGCCACCGTTTTTCACCTGAACGACCTGCGCGGCGAGAACGGACAACCCTTCGGCGACGATCTCACCGCCGCCCTGCTCAACCCGGACCAGCACATCGCGGTCGTACTGAACACCATCGACAACGCACTCGACAAAGACTTGAAGCTCGGCGACACGGACTGGGAACTGCGCGAGATCGGCGATCTGCGGGCGCTCCTGCGGGCCGGTGCCGACCAGGGCATGGCGGTACTGATCACCAGCGACCACGGACATGTCATCGACCGGCACAGTGTGAGAGTTGAAGTGGCCGAATGGCAATCGGCTCGACATCGCAATCCGGACACGTCGCAGCCGCTGGCCGACACTGAAATCGCGTTGTCCGGCCCGCGCGTCCAGTGGCCACAGGTAGGCGAATCCGACTCGGCTATTGTCGCGTTGTGGGACAACGATTCCCGCTACACAACCCGCCAGGCCGGCTACCACGGCGGCGCTTCGCTCGCCGAGGTCGCCATTCCGATCCTTGCGTTCCTGCCGTTCGGTATAGAGCCGCCCACCGTCTCGCGGCAACCGATCTGGCGGCAGATCGGCGATCAGTCCCCATACTGGTGGTCGTCGGATCGGCCTGCGCCCCCGGCCGTGCAGGCACCGCAGGACACCACCGTACGACGCCGCTCTGTCGATCGCGTGTCGAAGGAACGGCTGCTCGGCCTCGAGCCGATGTTCGAACTTTCCGATACTCCGGCAGCTCCATCGCCGTTCCCATCGAACGTCGTCGAGGATGACTTGGTCAACCGGCTGCTCGGGTCGGAGATCTTCGAGGGCCAGCGCGCATTACTTGCCAGGCCTCCGCAGCCGGTGACGGTGGATAAAGCCCTCCGGGCCCTGCTCCAAGGCCCGCTCCCCATCACCGCACTGGCGCAGCGCGTAGGTTATCCATCCGTCAGAGCCAGCGGTTTCGCCGCTATTCTCAGTCAGCTGCTCAACTTCGACGGTATAACCGTGCTGGAAACCCTGGGCGACGGTCGCACCCTGAAACTGGATGCTGCACGGTTGCGCACCCAGTTCGGGTTGTGACCGCGCGGGTCGGTTTCGAGAACCGAAATCCAACGGCTCGGTACGTCGGCACGGGTCTGGCCGGGCAGATGACATGCGAGACTGGGCTTGTGAGTAGCGTGCAGCCTCTGCCCGTGAGCGCGGTCCGCCGTCGTCTGGTGATCGACGCACTGCGGCGCGGGGCCGTACCCGAGGCAGGGCTCGACTTGTTCGCTACCGGACTCGACCGGTTCGAGGCGGCGATCGACGCGGAGCTCGACACGGTCGTTTCCGGCGGGTCGGTGTTCAAGGCAGTGCGTGGTGAGTACGGCTCAGGCAAGACGTTCTTTGCGCGGTGGTTGGCCGAAGGCGCGAAGCGTCGCAACTTCGCGGTCTCCGAAATCCAGGTCTCGGAGACGGAAACTCCGCTGCACAAGCTGGAGACCGTGTACCGGCGGCTCACAGAGCGGCTCACCACTGCCAGCTTCCCACCCAGTGCCCTCCGCCAGGTGATCGACGCCTGGTTCTACACATTGGAGGAGGACGCGCTTGCCGACGGCGCCTCCGACGCCGAACTGTCCGCAGTCGTAGAGCGGCTCATGACGGCGCGTCTCGCCGAAGTATCCAGGCACGCACCGTCTTTCGCAACCGCGCTGCGGGGTTACCGCAAGGCCATCCTGGACGATGACGAATCGAGTGCCGCCGCAGTGCTGGCATGGTTGGGCGGACAGCCGAATGTCGCCGCGGTAGCGCGACGGGCCGCCGGAGTGCGCGGCGATCTGGACCATTTCGGCGCGCTCGGCTTCCTGCAGGGCCTCCTGGTCGTCCTCCGCGATAGCGGGCACCGCGGGCTGCTGGTTGTGCTCGACGAGGTCGAGACGTTGCAGCGGGTGCGGTCCGACGCCCGCGACAAGGCCCTCAACGCTCTGCGCCAGCTCATCGACGAGGTGTACTCGGGTCGCTTTCCCGGCCTCTATCTCCTGATCACCGGGACGCCCGCCTTCTACGACGGGCAACAGGGCGTGCAGCGGCTCGCGCCGTTGGCGCAGCGGCTGGCCACCGATTTCACCACAGATCCCCGCTTCGACAACCCGCGCGCGGTGCAACTACGCCTGCCCGGTTTCACTCTCGAGTCTTTGACCCAGCTCGGAATCACTATCCGCGACCTGTACTCGCACGACTCCGCGAACGGCGACCCGATTCGCGCCGTTGCCGACGACGCGTATGTCGCCGACCTCGCGGCGGCGGTAGGCGGGGCGCTCGGCGGCAAAGTCGGTGTGGCGCCGCGATTGTTCCTGAAGAAATTAGTCGGCGATGTGCTCGACCGTATCGACCAGTACCCCGATTTCGATCCACGACAGCACTATCGGCTGACGGTGACGCCGACCGAGCTCACTACCGCCGAACGGAACCTCACCAGAGCCGATGAAATCGACCTGGAACTGTGATCAAGCGTAGCGAGGGAGCAGATCCGATCGATCGGCTCGACCCGGTCGTACTCCATCACATCGTCAACACATTGGGCTGGCCCGACCTTCGGCCGCTGCAGAAAGCAGCCATCGAACCGCTACTCGCCGGGAACGACACCGTACTGCTCGCCCCAACCGCTGGCGGCAAGACCGAAGCGGTCTGCTTCCCGCTGCTCAGCGCTATGGCGCAACGAGACTGGCATGGCGTTTCGGTGCTGTATCTGTGCCCGCTCAAGGCGCTGCTGAACAACCTCGTCACCCGGATCGATGGTTATGCTCAATGGCTCGGCCGTCGTGCCGCGATGTGGCACGGGGACGTCGGTGAATCCCAACGCAACAGTATCCGTCGGGCGCCCCCCGACATTCTGCTCACCACTCCGGAATCGTTGGAGGCCATGCTGATCGGAGTCAAGACCGATCACAACAATCTGCTCGGCGGGGTCCGTGTGGTGGTAATCGACGAGGTGCACGCCTTCGCCGGCGATGATCGCGGTTGGCACCTATTGGCGGTACTGGAACGCTTGCAGCGAGTGACCGGACAACCGATCCAGCGCGTAGGACTATCGGCAACGGTCGGCAATCCGGACGAGTTGCTGACCTGGTTGCAGGGCTCGGGAGCGGGGGTCCGTCCCGGTCGTGTCGTCGCACCGGATCTCGACGCAGCGACAACCCCAGCGCAACACCCTGTTTCGCCGGAGCCACCACCGGGCGAGGTCGAACTGGACTACGTCGGCTCGCTCGACAATGCCGCCAAGGTGATCGCTACCTTGCACCGCGGCGAAAAACGGCTCGTATTCTGTGATTCCCGTCGTCAGGTCGAGGAACTCGGCGCTGCACTGCGAGCCCGCGGGATCACGGTGTTCCTCTCGCACGCCTCGCTATCCGCCAACGAACGTCGCCGCGCCGAACAAGCATTCGCGGAAGCCCGCGATACCGTCATTGTCGCCACCTCCACCCTCGAATTGGGCATCGACGTCGGCGACCTGGATCGTGTCATTCAGATTGATTCCCCCGGCACCGTCGCATCCTTCCTGCAGCGCATCGGCCGCACCGGCCGACGAACCGGTAACACACGCAACTGTCTATTCCTCACCACCAGTGACGATGCCGTACTGCAAGCTGCCGGGCTGCTGCTGCTTTGGGGACGAGGCTGGGTGGAGCCGGTCGTTGCTCCGCCGGAACCTCGGCATCTGATCGCTCAGCAGATCCTCGCCGTAACCCTGCAGCAGGGGACACTCGGCGACCGAATCTGGGCACAGGAGTGGAACGGCTTATCTCCATTCGACCGCTCCGGCGAGCCGATCCTACGACACCTGCGGAACGCCGGCTTCCTCGAGGACGACCAGGGGTTGCTGTTCATCGGCCCAGAGGCCGAAAAGCGTTTCGGGCGACGGAATTTCCTCGAGCTCACTGCTGCGTTCACTGCGCCGCCGCAGTTCACTGTCTTCGCGGGCCGACACGAGATCGGCCAAACCGACGCCTCACTTCTCACTGAGGAACGGCCGGGCCCGCGTGTCCTGCTCCTCGCCGGGCGCAGCTGGCGAATCACCTATATCGACTGGAAGCGCCGTTGCCTCTTCGTAGAACCCACCGATGGAGGCGGCAGCGCCAAGTGGTCGAGTTCGGGTCTCCGGGGGCTGTCCTATGCGCTGACCCGTGCCATGCGTGAAGTCATTCTCGGCGCCGACCCTCCGGTATTACTGACTCGCCGCGCAGTTGCCGCCCTCGCCAGCCAACGCGACAAACGCGTCGGCACAGTCGCAGCGGACGCAACGATCATTGGCCGCGATAAAAATATCGTCCGCTGGTGGACCTGGGCCGGCTATCGTGCCAACGCAACTTTGGCACAGACCCTTGCGGCGATCAGCGAACCCGACCAGCGACCAACGGATCTCGCTATCCGGCTCCGTCCTGATCTGACGCCAGACGAGTGGCGTGCCGCCGCCACCAACACCACCATGGTGCTCCCCAAAGTGGATCCTCGTGCTGTCAACGGACTGAAGTTCTCTGCTCTGCTGCCCGAGCACCTCGCCGCGGCTACAGTCGCCGCCCGCTTAGCGGATCTGCCGGGTGCGCAGGAGATAATCAGGGACCGAACGCTCTTCCGCACCACGTCGTGATGTTTATGTGCCAACCGTGCGCAAATGTCAGCTTGACGATCAAACCCATTGACTGATCGTAGGTCAGTATGCGGATACCGACCTGGGTTCAGGCCTCCTAATCGCGGAGCCTCGACGAAATATTCTGCCGCAGAATACAGTTAGTCGAACCATTCGTCGGGAACGTCGGCGCTGACCAGAGGCGCGGTGGAACGGCGAGCCGGCCCTTCTGGATGTTGGCGGCATTGATGGAGTCGTATGCACTCATGCAGTCGGTGGTGCGCACGGCCACCGGCATATCGGGCAAGACCGAAGAATTATATACTACCCGCGAAATGCTCTGCGGGCCTTCGGATTTAGTCTCTACGCCGAGATGTGCCGTCGAACGGGATCTGCCGCTCGCGCTGTCGTGCAGGCTATTCTGCGCGATCCAGTCATACGCGAATGGCCAATCGCAGGAGTTGACCGACACTGCTCGTCGGGAACCGCGAGGCCGCTCGGCGAGCAACGGAGAACTTGAGGTGTTCCTTACCGGGTGACCTAGGACGCGAAACCACGTCCGATCCACTGCGTTAAGCGATCATGATCGTCGGTGACTTAGTCTGCGGTCGGGTTACACCCGGCCTCGCCGGAGGGGACCAGCTATTCAAGGGACGTTGCTAGACCAGAGATGAGCTCTTGAGTTTCTGGATCGACAGCGTAGATGACTACGCCTTGCATCCCTCGAGTGAGGAGAACCTTGTATGTATTGCGAATGAGGATGTCGAAATCCTCATCGAACAGGGTTTTACTTCTGAGCTTATTATCCTTGTTGGCATCTCGTCGCACGGCAAGGTGGTTGCGCTCAACGATGATCTCTGGTCCGAGTATGACACCGGCCCAGTCGTACTCGAATCCTTGGGCTGTATAGATGCAGCCGACCTGCTCGAAGCCGCGTGGGTCGTTTGCCCACAACCAACTCGGCGGGGGATCGTCCGGGCCGCCGATTCTGTTCGCGAACTTATTCCATGGTTTGTACCACTCGCCGATTTTTATGTCGGGTACGAGCTCCCCGTCACTGTCCGGTTCGCGTGTCCAGTCCCAGCAATAGCCAGCGGTGATCCGTGCTGAGACCGTTTCAGTGATCTGCGCCCGTAGGAAGGCCTCCATCTGTTGTGGTGAGCTTGCTACGCGGACTGTGAAGTGATCGTCGTCTTTCCATTTCATCGGCCCGAACGCCCGCAGGCCGAGGAGGTTCAGTACCCATTCGTCGAAAGCTGCGCTGCCGCCACAGCGAAATTGTCCGTTGAGGTTGATCTGGAAGACCGGCAACCCTGCTCTTGCGGCATGGTCTCTGATCAGATCGATCGTTCCAACTTCATCCGGACGGACCACTTGATTCTCGTCGAGGAGAAACACCGGGACCCTTGCGGCCTCTATCAATTCGTCGACCTGAGGACGCTTTGTCCGGAGAACGCTCCGTGTGTAGCGGTCGGTCGAGGTTCGCCGGATACGGTGGGCCTCGTCGCAGATAACCACGTCCAGCCACTCTTCTTGCATCGTGGTCAGGCTCTTGTAGTAGGTGATCAGCTTCTCCAGCTCGCGCTCTTGACGACCGTAGGTTCTTCGCATCGTTTTTGTGATGGCTTCCGAGCCTGTCGCGTATCGAACTCTACGACCGTCCGCACGGAGGCGTTGAAGTAGCGACATTGCAACGATGCTCTTACCGCTACCGGGTCCGCCAGTCACGAGTACCACGCTCTTGTGATTGCCCTTGCGCGAGAGATTGATTCGGTTCATCACCGCCTCGAACGCGAGTCTCTGGTTATCCACCAAGGAATCCCCAGCCGCGCGGAGATCCGCCGCGGTGGATTTCAGCAGTGTCGTTCTTCGCTGGATCTCGCTGTCGAGCAAGCGTTTCGCGGCCTCGGCACCGGAAGTGGGCGCCAGCCGGGCGCGGAGATACTCGATGAACTCATCGCGTTGGTCGCCGGTGAACAGGCATCCGAACTGATCGGGATCGAGCTGGAAGAGCGGCTCTACAAACTCTCGTTCGGCGTTGTGTAAATACGCGACCCCGTGCAGTACCTCATCGTGGTCATGGAGTACGGCAACGTCCCTTTGCAGGTACCTGCAGTAGCCTCGCACCTGATCGGCCGGATGCAGTTGATCTCCTCGCGTATGGAGTGACCATACGATCCGAGGGCTGTTCCACCCCAACTCGGCGTGCGTCCATTGCTTCAGCTCTACCAAAACGTAGCTGTCGGCGCCGGTCTTCGGATGGACACCGGCGAGCACCGCGTCGACGCGTTGACTCGAGCCAGGAAGGGAACACTCGATCAGCATGGCGACCTCAGTAAGGCCCGCGCTGATCAAGACCTTGGCCAACACCGGAAGGCTGGCATCCCATGATCGGCGTTCCGGCGGGCTGCCCTTCTTGCCCGAGTTGTCAGTGATTGCAGCCACCAGCGTCGCTGCTCGCGACAGGGCCAAGACTTCCGGCGCCGATGTGCAAAACGCTCGAAGCTTCACCAGACCCCCAGCTTGCTTCACAGCAATCCACCTTTTCGAGACCTGTAACAGCGCGGCTATCCGAAAGCAGGCTGCTCAGCAACCCGCTGTTGATCTTCGGATTTTAGCTCGACGGGCACGGTCACGGGTGAGGACTGTCAGTTCGGCGTGCTCTCGAACGATGGTCGACGGTGTGCGGGGATCCGCTGATCGCCCGCACAAGTTCGTGCCTGTCGCATAGATCGTCCAATGCCAACTGCTAGAACCAGAACATGGCAATTGACAGGCTCCAGCACATGGTTGCGGATTTCGTGGCGAAGCGAGGATGGGAACAGTTCCACACCCCCAAGAACCTTGTCATGGCGCTGACCGGAGAGGTCGGTGAGTTGTCCGAGCTCTTCCAATGGCTCACCGCCGAACAGGGTCAGACGATCATGGACGATCCGGCGCAGCGTACGAAGGTCGAGGAGGAGATCGCCGACGTTTTCATCTACCTGCTGCGACTCATTGATATTCTGCAAGTCGACCTCGTTGACGCTGTCGAGGCGAAGCTGCGGAAGAACGCCGAGCGCTATCCGATCGAGCAAGTCTACGGCCGCGCCGT
The DNA here is from genome assembly GCF_043197455.1 of Nocardia sp. NPDC049149. Classification (NCBI taxonomy): domain Bacteria; kingdom Bacillati; phylum Actinomycetota; class Actinomycetes; order Mycobacteriales; family Nocardiaceae; genus Nocardia; species Nocardia sp. NPDC049149. Next base: position 75,019 of record NZ_JBICTD010000003.1, on the reverse strand, counting down.
CAAATACTCGGAACTCGAGCACGATTAGGCCATGACGCCCGCCTCGCACCACGTCGGGCTCGACGTTCATATCTGTGGGCGCAGAGGGGTTCGAACCCCCGACCGCTGGTGTGTAAAACCAGAGCTCTACCGCTGAGCTATACGCCCTCGACCTTGTCGGCCGGGTTATGAATCTAGCGCGGCGAGTGCTTTCTCCCAAGCCGCCTGGTCACGGGGCTCTCCGGGGGCGTTCATCTCGGCGAAGCGGATGGTTCCGTCGCGGTCGACGACGAAGGTGCCGCGGTTGGGGTAGCCGGATTTGTCGTTGAAGACTTCGTAGGCTTGGGCGACGGCGCCGTGCGGCCAGAAGTCGGACAGGAGGGGGAAGGTGTAGCCCTGTTCGGCGGCCCAGATCTTGTGGGTGGGGGGTGGGCCGACGGAGATGGCGAGGATTTCGGCGTCGTCGTTCTGGAACTTGGGCAGTTCGTCCCGCACCTTGCACAGCTCGCCCTGGCAGATGCCGGTGAACGCGAGGGGGTAGAAGACGAGCAGGACGTTCTTCTTGCCCCGGTAATCGGACAGGCTGACGTCCTGGTTGTTCTGATCCTTCAGCGTGAAATCCGGCGCGACAGTGCCAACTTCGAGCGGCATCGCAAATCCTCCATCGTGTCGGGTTCTCGCCGGGCGGCACAATCACCGCCCGGCGACACCATAGCGAAGTGGGTCAGCGCTGCTTCGAGGGCGCCTTCGGTTGCACCAGGCGGCTGCCCGCCCAGGTTCCCAGGCTGATCGCCGAGGTCTGAGTCAGACCGGCGGTCGGTGCGGATTCAGCGATTTCGCTCGGTTCGACGTGGCCCGGATGTCCGGTCTTGGGCGTGAGGACCCAGACGAAGCCTTCGTCGGCGAGCGGCCCGATCGCATCCATCAGTGCGTCGACCAGATCACCGTCTCCGTCGCGCCACCACAGCAGCACAACGTCGACCACTTCGTCGGAATCTTCGTCGACAATTTCGCTGCCGATCGACTCCTCGACGTCGGCCCGCAAGTCGTCGTCGACGTCCTCGTCCCAGCCCAATTCCTGGACAACCAAGCCGTGTGTAATGCCAAGCTTCTGAGCGTAGTTCTGCGCGTCCGCCGCGGCGACCACGGTGGTGTCCTCCTCAACTCCCGACAATAGGTAGTTGCAAGCGAACATGGTTATGGCCTCCAGCGCAAGCCGATCCGCAGAAATAGGCCCGGAATGTCGCGTGACAATGTCGTGTCATGGACCGTTTCAGCGCTTCGGGCACGCGTCCTTCACGGCGTTGCGTGCGTCGTTGACCCGCTTACTTGCCTCGTTGAGCGGCCCGACAGGCGCGGTGTAGCTCATCTTGCGCGTCTCGTCGGCGAGCGCGCGGGCCGCTGTGACGTAGTCGGTAAATTTTCCGACAAGATCAGGCGGCAGCGTGTCTCTGCCGAGGTTCAGTCCGGACTCCACCTTGTTGGCGGCGTCTTCGAGGGTTGACACCGCCGCTTCGCGCTTGGCGGCGTAGTCGGGCGCGTTGGCGTCGTGCGCGTCGACGAACTCGTTGTACTTGGAGACGCCGACTCCCGTGGTGGTCGGGAATTGGATGCAGTTGTCGGCGACGGCTTTCGCCTGCGCCGCCGCGCGCTTGGACGAAGTCGCCGCAACGGAGGACGCCGCGGCCTCCGTTTTGTACGCCGCTAGATCAGCGTTGTTGGGATTCGCCGTGCCCTCGACCCGGTTGGCGCAGCCCGCCACGACCAGGCCGATCGCGACCGCGCCGGTCGCACACATCAATCCGAACCCGCGGGGGTCCAGCGTTCTCATCGTCCTCCGCTCGCTCCGCTAACTCATGTCTACGCTCCACTGCACGTGGCAGTTTCATGCGCAAGCGCTATAACTTGGATTGGCTAGCCCGGCCTACGCGCGGCCCCACGCTGGAACTATCGCGCGCCGACTCTTGTTGAAAATGCAGCGGCCTCGACTCATGTTGCCCGTCGCACCGTACTGGATTTGCCCCTGACATGATGACCTGGGGCACACCATCCGCGAGGATGGAGGGTGCGCCAGAACCTTTCGTAGAAACGGGTGGTGCGCAAACCCACGCGCCATCACCCGGGGATACCGACGCCATCAGCATGTCCACCCCTGCACGAGGAGCAGATTTGACCGACCTGATCCACTCTTCCGCTCCAGCGCAACCCGCTGGATCCGACACCGCCGCACCTGCCGCCGGCCGCGACCCGAACGGATCGCAGTCTGCTCAGCCGGCCGGGCGCGTGCGGGTTATCCGCGAAGGGGTGGCGTCCTACCTACCGGACATCGACCCGGAGGAAACCAGCGAATGGCTCGAGTCGTTCGATGAAATGCTCGACCGTGAGGGTCCCGGCCGAGCGCGTTACCTCATGCTCCGTCTGCTGGAGCGGGCCGGTGAACGTCGTGTCGCCATCCCCGCGTTGACGTCGACCGATTACGTCAACACCATCCCCACCGAGAACGAGCCGTGGTTCCCCGGCGACGAAGAGGTGGAGCGGCGCTTCCGCGCCTGGATCCGCTGGAACGCCGCGATCATGGTGCATCGCGCCCAGCGTCCCGGCATCGGTGTCGGCGGCCATATTTCGACCTACGCCTCCTCGGCAGCGCTGTACGAGGTCGGCTTCAACCACTTCTTCCGCGGCAAGGATCACTCCGGCGGTGGCGATTCGATCTTCATCCAGGGTCACGCCTCGCCGGGTATCTACGCGCGCGCCTTCCTCGAGGGCAGGCTCGGCACCGACCGGCTCGACGGCTTCCGGCAGGAATACAGCCACGGCGGCCCCGGCCACGGCTTGCCGTCGTACCCGCATCCGCGGCTGATGTCGGACTTCTGGGAGTTCCCGACGGTGTCCATGGGTCTCGGCCCGATGAACGCCATCTACCAGGCGCGGTTCAACCACTACCTGCACGACCGCGGCATCAAGGACACCTCCGATCAGCACGTGTGGGCGTTCCTCGGCGACGGTGAGATGGACGAGCCGGAGTCGCGTGGTCTCGCGCATGTCGCCGCGCTCGAGGGTCTGGACAACCTGACCTTCGTCGTCAACTGCAACCTGCAGCGTCTCGACGGCCCGGTGCGCGGCAACGGCAAGATCATTCAGGAGCTGGAGTCGTTCTTCCGTGGCGCGGGCTGGAATGTCATCAAGGTGATCTGGGGCCGTGAGTGGGACGCGCTGCTCGGCGCCGACCGCGACGGCGCGCTGGTGAACCTGATGAACACCACCGCCGACGGCGACTACCAGACGTACAAGGCCAACGACGGCGCGTACGTCCGCGATCACTTCTTCGGCCGCGACCCGCGGACCAAGGCGCTGGTGCAGGACCTGTCCGATCAGGACATCTGGAACCTCAAGCGCGGCGGCCACGACTACCGCAAGGTGTATGCCGCCTACGCGGCCGCGATGGCGCACAAGGGCCAGCCGACGGTGATCCTGGCCAAGACCATCAAGGGCTACACCCTCGGCAAGCACTTCGAGGGCCGCAATGCCACGCACCAGATGAAGAAGCTGACGCTGCAGGATCTGAAGGACTTCCGTGACCTGCAACGGATTCCGATCTCCGACGCCGAGTTGGAGAAGGATCCGTACCTGCCTCCGTACTACCACCCCGGCATGGAATCGCGGGAGATCCAGTACATGCTGGATCGCCGCAAGGCGCTCGGCGGGTATCTCCCGGAACGCCGCACCACGGCCAAGCCGCTGCAACTTCCCGGCGACGAGGCCTACAAGTCGGTGCGCAAGGGCTCGGGCAAGCAGAACGTCGCGACCACGATGGCGTTGGTCCGGCTGATGAAGGAACTGTTGCGGGACAAGGAGATCGGCAAGCGGATCGTCCCGATCATCCCCGACGAGGCCCGTACTTTCGGTATGGACTCGTGGTTCCCTTCGTTGAAGATCTACAACCGCAACGGCCAGTTGTACACGTCGGTCGACGCCGAGTTGATGCTTGCCTACAAAGAGAGCTCGGTCGGGCAGATCCTGCACGAGGGCATCAACGAGGCGGGCTCGACCGCGTCGTTCACGGCCGCGGGCACCGCGTACTCGACGCACGGCGAGCCGATGATCCCGCTGTACATCTTCTACTCGATGTTCGGCTTCCAGCGCACCGGCGACGGATTGTGGGCTGCCGCTGATCAACTCGCGCGCGGATTCGTGCTCGGAGCGACCGCAGGGCGAACCACGCTGACGGGTGAGGGCCTGCAGCACAACGACGGCCATTCGTTGCTGCTCGCCGCGACCAACCCCGCGGTGGTCACCTACGATCCGGCCTTCGCCTATGAGATCGCGCACATCGTGCGCGACGGCCTGCGCCGGATGTACGGCGGCGGCGCGCCCGATCCGGTGGCGTACTCGGTGCCTGGCACCGATACCCGCAAGGCGGACGGCGGCTTCGGCGGCGAGGACGTTTTCTACTACATCACCCTCTACAACGAGCCGTACCAGCAGCCTGCCGAGCCTGCCGAACTCGATATCGAAGGCTTGCTCAAGGGCATCTACCTGTACAAGCGCGGGGGCGAGGGCGACGTGCGCGCCCAGATCCTGGTGTCCGGCGTCACCGTGCCGGACGGCCTGCGCGCGCAGGCGCTGCTCGCCGAGGACTGGGGCGTGCAGGCCGATGTCTGGTCGGCGACCTCGTGGGGCGAGCTCCGAAAGGAGGCGCTGCACAAGGAGATCGCCGCGCTGCGTTTCCCGGACGAGGACCATGGCGTTCCGTACATCACCGAGGCGCTGTCGCGGGTCGAAGGCCCCTACATCGCCGCGACGGACTGGATGCGGGCGGTGCCGGACCAGGTGCGCAAGTGGGTGCCCGGCGACTTCATCACCCTCGGCACGGACGGCTTCGGCTTCTCCGACACCAGGGCGGCCGCTCGTCGCGTGTTCAACGTCGACGCGCAGTCGATCGTGGTCGCCGCGCTCTCCGGGCTCGCCAAGGCCGGGAAGATCGATGGCAAGAAGGTGATCGAGGCCGCAGCCAAGTACCGCATCGATGACGTCGACGCCGCGCCGAAGAACGCGTCGAGTTCCGATGGGGACGGCGAGTAGCGGACGATTGCATGGTGGAACGTAAACCGCCGCGGCCGCGACGGATCTCCGAGGGCTCGTCCGAGCACGAGGTGTATCTGCCGACGGGCGCGCTCTCCCCGAACCGGCAAACCCGCGACCCGCTTCCGGACACGCTGCTCAAACGCGTGAAGCAGTTTTCGGGCCGCCTCTCTACCGAGGCGGTCGGGTCGATGCAGGATCGGTTGCCGTTCTTCGCCGATCTGGATGCCGCGCAGCGCGCCGGTGTCCAGATGCTGGTGCAGACCGCGGTGGTGAACTTCCTGGAATGGCTGCAGGACCCGGACAGCGATATCCGGTTCAGTCTCGATGCCTTCCAAGTGATTCCGCAGGATCTGGCGCGGCGGCTGACGCTGCGCCAGACCGTGGACATGGTCCGGGTGGCCATGGAGTTCTTCGAACAGTGGCTGCCCGCGCTGGCACGCAACGACCGGCAGCTGGTCGCGCTCACCGAGGCGGTGTTGCGGTACGGGCGTGAGCTCGGGTTCGCGGCCGCCTCGGTGTATGCCAGCGCGGCCGAATCGCGCGGTGCATGGGACACCAGGCTGGAGGCGCTCGTCGTCGACGCCGTTGTCCGCGGCGACACCGGCCCGGACATGCTGTCCAGGGCCGCGACGTTGAACTGGGACGCCACCGCGCCCGCGACCGTGCTGGTCGGCACCCCGCCGGGGGAGCAGGGCGTGTCGTCGGTGGGATCGGTGCACGCCATCGCGGCCAGGCACGGAAGGGCGGCACTCGCGGTCGTGCAGGGCACCAGGCTGGTGATGGTGGTGAGCGGGCACCTCGGCGAGTCCTCTTATATATCGCCATTTCTGGCGGACCTGCTCGCCGAGGTCTTCTCCGACGGCCCCGTGGTGATCGGCCCGACCACTCGCACGCTGGGCGCCGCGCACGCCAGCGCGGTCGAAGCACTGGCCGGAATGGAGGCCGTGGTGGGCTGGCGGGGCGCGCCACGCCCGGTGCATGCGACCGAATTGCTCCCAGAACGCGCATTGTTGGGAGATCGAGCTGCGGTCGACGCGTTGAACGAGTATCTTGTGCTTCCGTTGGCTGCGGCAGGGTCGTCGCTGGCCGACACTCTCGAGGCCTATCTGGATTGCGGTGGAGCGGTCGAGACGTGCGCGCGTCAGTTGTACGTCCATCCAAATACCGTTCGCTACCGCCTCAAACGGATTGCCGAAATCACGGGTCGAGATCCGATGAACCCGCGGGACGCGTATGTGCTCCGCATCGCCGCTACCGTGGGCCGATTGACACGAACCCGTAACGAACCGTCAACACCTACCCCAGAGGCCACTCATTACGCCCTGGGTCACGAGGGCGTGTAACGGAAATCGTCGGCGGTTCGATCCGGTCGACCCACATGGCCGTTTGTGGGATCCTTACAAAATGCGTAGACAAGCTTCATTCGCGTCGACATCTCGTCTTGCCCGCCTCACAGTGTTTTCTTAGAGACGTGATCGCGTTGTTCGCCCCTGGACAGGGGTCCCAGACACCTGGCATGCTCGCGCCTTGGCTCGAAGTACCCGGCGCGACAGATCGGCTCATCCTCTGGTCCATGGCCTCCGGCCTGGATCTGGTTCGTCTCGGCACCACCGCGACGGCCGAAGAGATCACCGACACTGCCGTAACCCAGCCACTCGTAGTGGCCGCCGCCCTGCTCGCCTACGCGCAAATCCCCGCGGATTCGATTCCGGCAGATAGCATCATCGCCGGACATTCGGTCGGCGAACTCGCCGCCGCGGCGGTCGCCGGAGTCATCTCCTCGGATGACGCGGTGAAGCTGGCCGCCATCCGCGGTGCGGAGATGGCGAAGGCGTGCGCGCTCGAGCCGACCGGCATGTCCGCGGTGCTCGGTGGCGATGAGGCCACCGTGCTCGCTCGGCTCGCGGAACTCGATCTGATTCCGGCCAACCGCAATGCGGCTGGCCAGATCGTGGCCGCAGGCCGGTTGGACGCGCTGGCGGAACTCGCCGCGAACCCGCCGGAGAAGGCACGGGTGCGCGCGCTGCCCGTCGCGGGTGCTTTCCACACCGCGTATATGGCCCCGGCACAGGCTGCTGTGACCGAAGCCATAGCGCAGATCGTGCCGAACGACCCGACCAGGACCCTGCTTTCGAACTTCGACGGCAAGCCGGTCACCTCGGGACGCGATGCGGTCGCGAAGCTTGCTGCGCAGGTCACCCGGCCCGTCCGGTGGGATCTGTGCACTCAAACCGTAAGGCAGGCAGAGGTTTCCATGGTGGCAGAGTTGCCGCCGGCGGGCACCCTGGTCGGCATTGCGAAACGGGAGCTGAAGGGCACGCGCACACTTGCCCTGAAGTCCCCGGAAGACATCCCCGCGTTGGCCGGGATCACCATCTCCGGCTAGCTTTCCTCCGCAGCCATGCATCGGTATGCACGGTTGTGACCGAGCGGACGGTAACTTCCGGCCGTCTCGATCCGAAAAATACAAGTACGAGCCCTACAAAGGAAACAAGAAGGGAGCCACGAAGTGGCCGCTCTGACCCAGGAACAAATCGTCGAGGAACTCGGCAAGATCATCGAAGAGGTCACGGGCATCGAGCCCTCTGAGGTGACGATCGAGAAGTCCTTCGTCGATGACCTGGACATCGACTCGCTGTCCATGGTCGAGATCGCGGTTCAGACCGAGGACAAGTACGGCGTGAAGATCCCGGACGAGGATCTGGCCAGCCTGAAGACGGTTGGCGACGCAGTCGCCTACATCCAGAAGCTCGAGGCGGAGAACAGCGAAGCCGCCGCGGAGCTCAAGGCCAAGTTCGACGCCGAGTAGGGCCGACACTGTGACCACTCCTTCCACTTTGAACGGGAATTTCCCCAACGTCGTCGTCACTAGCCTGGCGGCGACCACGTCGATCGCGGGTGACGTCGATGCGACGTGGAAGGGACTCCTCAACGGCGAGAGCGGCATTGACGTTCTCGAGGATTCCTTCGTCGAGGAATACGACCTTCCGGTCCGCATCGGCGGTCACCTGAAGGTCCGGCCCGAGACCCTGCTCACCCGAGTCGAGTGCCGGCGCATGGCGTACGTCGAGCAGCTCGCGACCGTGCTCGGTCGCGAAGTCTGGCGTAACGCGGGCAGCCCGGAAGTCGACCCGGAGCGGCTGGGTGTGGCCATCGGCACCGGTCTTGGTGGCGGCGACGCCCTCATCGACTCGGTGGACAAGCTGAAGAACGGTGGCTATCGCAAGATTTCGCCGTTGGCAGTGCAGATGGTCATGCCGAACGGTCCTTCGGCCGTTGTCGGCCTCGAACTGAAGGCCAGGGCAGGAGTGGTCACTCCGGTCTCGGCATGCTCGTCGGGCTCCGAGGCCATCGCCAACGCATGGCGAATGATCGTCATGGGCGACGCCGACATCGTCGTCACCGGTGGAGTCGAGGGTTACATCGACTCGGTGCCGATCGCGGCGTTCAGCATGATGCGTGCCATGAGCACCCGCAACGACGACCCGAAGGGTGCCTCGCGTCCGTTCGACAAGGACCGCGACGGTTTCGTCTTCGGTGAGGCGGGTGCGCTGATGGTCATCGAGACCGAGGAGCACGCCAAGGCACGTGGAGCCACCATCCACGCCCGCCTGCTCGGTGCCGGCATCACCTCGGACGGCTTCCACCTCGTTGCGCCTGCACCCGACGGTGTCGGTGCGGCACGGGCGATGACCAGGGCGATGCAGACCGCGGGTCTGACCGCCAAGGACATCACCCACGTCAACGCGCACGCGACCGCGACGCCGATCGGCGACACCGCCGAGGCGAACGCGATCAACCTCGCGGTGGGCAAGCACGCCTCGGTGTACGCACCGAAATCCGCACTCGGCCACTCGATCGGCGCTGTCGGTGCCCTCGAGTCCGTGCTCACGGTCCTCAGCATCAGGGACGGTATCGTCCCGCCGACGCTGAACCTGGAGAACCAGGATCCGGCCATCGATCTGGACGTGGTTCACGGCGAGGCTCGCCGCCAGGAAATCGAATACGCGATCAACAACTCCTTCGGTTTCGGTGGGCACAACGTCGCGCTCGCCTTCGGTCGGGCATAACCGCTCCGATCAAGACTGCTCAACGATCCGGCGGGGTCGGCCACTCGTGGTCCGATCCCGCCGTTTCGATTTACGGCAGCCGCGGTTGCGGCGAACCCACAGCGAGGAGAGAGCGCGATGACAATCATGGCTCCCGCGTCCTACCAAGAGACGGCGACCGATCCGCGTGATCCGCTCGGTCGACTGCAGCGATTCTTCGATCCCGGCACGGTGCTTCCCCTGCATCCGCGCGACAAGTCCGGTGTGCTCGCCGCGATCGGTGAGGTCGACGGTGTCCGCACCATCGCCTACTGCTCCGACGCCACCGTGATGGGTGGCGCGATGGGTGTCGAGGGTTGCAGGCACATCGTCGACGCGATCGACACCGCCATCGACTCCGGCATTCCCGTTGTCGGCATCTGGCATTCGGGTGGCGCTCGTCTCGCCGAGGGCGTCGAGGCGTTGCACGCGGTCGGCCTGGTTTTCGAGGCGATGGTCCGCGCGTCCGGACTGGTGCCGCAGATCTCCGTGGTTGTCGGCTTCGCCGCCGGTGGTGCCGCCTACGGGCCCGCGCTCACCGATATCGTGATCATGGCCCCCGAGGGCAGGATTTTCGTCACCGGCCCCGATGTCGTGCGCAGTGTGACCGGCGAGCAGGTCGACATGGCCACCCTCGGTGGACCGCAGACGCACGGTAAGAAGTCCGGCGTCACCCACATCGTGGCCGATGACGAGGCCGACGCGATGCATCGCGCGCGGCGTCTGGTGTCGATGTTCGCCGAGCAGGGCGAGTTCGATCTGGTCGCGGCCGCGCACGGCGACGTCGATCTCAAGGCGATGCTGCCGGAATCGGCCAAGCGCGCCTACGACGTGAAGCCGATCATCCACGAGCTGCTCGACAATGTGGACGGCGAGAGCTCGTTCGAGGAGCTGCAGGGCGGCTACGCGCGCAGCATCGTCACCGGCCTCGGCAGGCTCGGTGGGCGCACCGTCGGCGTGCTCGCCAACAACCCGATCCGCCTCGGTGGCTGCCTCAACTCCGAAAGTGCCGAGAAGGCAGCGCGTTTCGTGCGGCTGTGCAACTCGTTCGGCATCCCGATCATCGTGGTCACCGACGTGCCCGGGTATCTGCCCGGTGTCGGCCAGGAGTGGGAGGGTGTCGTGCGCCGCGGCGCCAAGCTGCTGCACGCGTTCGCCGAGGCTCGGGTGCCTCGGGTCACGCTGGTGACTCGCAAGATCTACGGTGGCGCCTACATCGCGATGAACGCCCGCTCGCTCGGTGCGACCGCGGTGTACGCCTGGCCGGGGTCCGAGGTCGCGGTGATGGGCGCCAAGGCCGCGGTCGGCATCCTGCACAAGAAGGCACTGGCGGCCGCGCCCGAGGAAGAGCGCGAAGCGCTGCACGAGCGGCTCACCGCCGAGCACGAGCGCATCGCGGGCGGTGTCGAGCGTGCCGTCGCGATCGGCGTGGTCGACGAGGTGATCGACCCGGCGAAGACCCGGAGCATCATCGCTGCCGCGCTGGCGTCTGCGCCCGCACGGGCCAGCCATTTGAAGAACATCCCGCTCTGAGCTGAGCGGCGCAGCTGGGCCCCGGGTCTTCCTGGGGCCTACTGTCGTTGTGGGGCAAGTGGTTCCGTCGTGGCCGCGGTGATATATCTTTTGCGTTTTCGGGCGGCAACACCGGCGACACAGGTGCGATACCGGGGATTCGTACGGTGCGCGGATGACCGCGACGATCGACCCCGCTGCCGCACCGCTGACCGAGGGCGTGCGGACACCGCCCTGGTACCGCTCGTTGTTCGTGCAGCTCATGGGTGCGATCGTGGCGGGCATCGTGGTCGGTGCGCTGTGGCCGAGCCTCGGGGCCGATCTGAAGCCACTCGCCGACGGGTTCATCAAACTGATCAAGATGGTGATCGCACCGATCATCTTCTGCACCGTGGTGCTCGGCATCGCCCATGTCGGGGACATGAAGGCGGTGGGCCGGATCGGCGTGAAGGCGCTGATCTACTTCGAGGTCGTCACCACCTTCGCGCTGGTCTTCGGGTTGGTGGTCGGCAATCTGGTGAAACCGGGTGCTGGCTTCGCGATCGACCCGCAGACGTTGGCGACGGGCGCGGCGAAGATCGCGCAGAAGACCAACAACGGCGAACTGCCCCATGCCGTCGACTTCCTGCTGAATATCATTCCGGCGTCGGTGGTTTCGGCGTTCGCCGAGAACGCGCTGCTGCAGGTGCTGTTCTTCGCGGTGCTGTTCGGGTTGGCGCTGGCCAAGTTCAGGGAGAGCGGGGCAGGCCCTGGGATCATCCTCGATGGCGTCGACTACCTCGGCCAGATCTTCTTCACCCTCATCGGCTGGATCATGCGGCTTGCGCCGCTCGGCGCGTTCGGGGCGATGGCCTACATCGTCGGTCAATACGGGCTTTCCTCGCTCGGCAACTACGGCAAGCTCATCGCCTGCTGTTACGGTGCGGCACTGCTGTTTCTGCTGATTCTCGCGGTGCTGGCGCGGGTGTTCGCCGGGGTCAACCTGTGGAAGTTCGTGCGGTACATCAAGGACGAGCTGTTTCTCGCCCTCGGCACCGCGTCGACGGAGGTGGTGTTGCCGCGCATCATGATCAAGCTAACCGAGGCGGGCTGCTCCAGGGCGACCACCGGACTCGTTGTGCCGACCGGGTATTCGTTCAACCTGGACGGTGCGACGCTGTATCTGTCGATCTGCGTGCTGTTTCTGGCTCAGGCGCTCGGCGTCGACCTGAGTCTCGGTGAGCAGATCACCGCGGTCGGCGTGCTGATGCTCACCTCGAAAGGCATGGCGGGCGTGCCGGGTTCGTCGTTCCTCGCGCTGTCGGCCACCATCAGCGCGATCGGGCACGGCTCGATCCCGGTGGCCGCGGTGGCACTGCTGCTCGGCGCCGACCGGATCATGGATTCGATGCGGGTGACGGTGAATCTGCTCGGAAACTGCGTGGCCACCTTCGTCGTCGCGCGCTGGGAAAGCCAGTTGGACGTCGACCGGATGCGCAAGGTCCTCGATGGTGCGATGATCCCGGCGCTGGACGAGAACAGTGCCCCCGTAGACAAGGTGACCTCGTGAACGGGCCAGGTCGGTAACATCGATGGGTGCGTTATGAAGAACTCGTTGACGTGCCGTGCTCGATCACGCGCCCGCTCGTGATCTTCGGCGACCGCTGGACCCTGCTGATCCTGAAGTTCGCGTTCGCGGGCGTGCGCCGCTTCAACGCGTTTCAGACCGCGCTCGGCATCTCCCGCAGCAGGCTGCACGACCGGCTCGATCGGCTGATCGAGCACGGGATCCTGGTCAAGCAGAAGGCCGCGGTCGGCGCGCACGAGGAGTACCGGCTCACCCAGAAGGGCCACGACATCTACCCGATCCTGATGGCCATCCGGGAGTGGGGCGACACCTACATGGCGCCGGACGGCCCGCCCGTGCACTATCGGCACGAGGGCTGCACGGGCGAGGCGCACACGAAGCTCGACTGTGACGTGTGCGGTAGCGAACTCACCGCACGGGACGTGCTTGCGGCCCCTGGGCCGGGCATGCTCGGCGAGGCGACGGCATCGGATCAGTCGGTGAACCAGGTCGCCACCTGATCGAGATCCGCACGCGTGGTGCGGAATCCGTTGATCGGGTGCGCGTTGTCGGGGTAGCCGAAGGAGATTCCGGCGACCACCCGGCGATGCTCGGGAATGTCGAAGTAGGAGTGCAGGAACGGCGCGAACGACGCCAGTGCGGCCTGTGCCGCCGCGCCGAGGCCGAGACTCTGTGCACCGAGCAGGAAATTGCCGATGTAGAGGCCGCAGTCGACGGCGCCGTAGACGCCGAGGTCGGCCTCCGTGGTGACGATCGCCACGTGCGGTGCGTCGAACAGTTCGAAGTTGCGGACCGTTTGGCGCATCGACTGCGCGTAGTCGCCTTTCGCGATGCCGACGCTGTCGTACAGCTGAAAGCCGCACTCGCGCCTGCGTTCCCGGTACACGCCCGCATACTGCGCCGGGAACTCGAAATCCGGTGCGGGCGCATTGGTTTGAACGTGGGCGAGCAGTTCGGTGCGGAACCGATCGGTGGCCGCGCCTTCGGTGATCACGACCTGCCACGGTTGGGTGTTGCACCAGGAGGGGGAGCGCTGGGCCAGCCGCAGCACGGACTCGATGACGTCCCTCGGCACCTGGTCGGCCCGGAACTGCCGGCAGGTCCAGCGCTCGTCGAGTATCCGGGCCAGGGTTGTGTACTGCTCGGTGTGTACGTCGGCTGTGGTCATACCGGCTCCCCGCTTGGTTCCATTATGAGACTGAACGCTAGCAGCCGTCGGCGCGATGCGAAACGGTTGTCTTTCGGTCGCCGTCGAGTTGCGGTGCATTGTCGGGAATACTGCGCGCCGACAGGGCAGAATCCGATCCATGGCTTCCGCAGCCCCCGCCGCGCGGGATCGCAAACGGCACGGCAGGCACTACACGCCGCCCGCGCTGGCGCGTTTCCTGGCCGGACGGCTGCTCGCGCAGGTGCCGCGGCCGGATTCCGGGGTGTTGCGGGTGCTCGATCCGGCGTGCGGCGATGGCGAGCTGCTGTTCGCGTTGCGGACCGAGGCGGCGGCGGTGCTGCCTGGCGTGCGGGTCGCACTGACCGGATACGACTTGGACGCCACGGCGTTAGCCGTCGCGCGGGCGCGGGACGCGGCGGCGGGGATCGGGGCCGACTGGCAGGTCGGCGACTTCCTCACCGTCGCAGCGGAACTCGGTTCGGCGTCGTTCGACGCGGTGATCACCAATCCGCCCTACGTGCGCACCCAGCAGCTGGGCGGGGTGACCGCGCAGCTGCTGAGCAAGCAGTTCGGGTTGCGCGGCCGGATCGACCTGACGCATCCGTTCGTCGCGACGCTGCCCCGGTTGCTCGGTGCCGGTGGGGTGCTCGGATTGTTGTGCGCCAACCGCTTTCTCACCACGAAGGCGGGGGCGAACATCCGGCGGTTACTACTCACCGAGCTGGTGCCGGTCGAGCTGTACGACCTGGGCGACACCAAACTGTTCGAGGCCGCAGTGCTGCCCGCGATCACCATCGCGCGACGCGGCGGGGGAGCGGACGGCTGCCGCTACGTCTCCGCCTATGAGACCGCAGGGGACGAGATCGCCGAGGAGGCCGACCTTTTCGCGGCGCTGCTCGGTGAGCGCAGCGGTGTGGTCCTGCACAACGGGCGGACGTTCGCGATCGAAGTCGGCACGCTGATGACGAGCACTGCTGGGCGGTCGAGTGAGAACGGCGCGGTGGTGACCGGTCTCACCGGGCAATCGAGCGAGGTCAGCGTGGTGGCGGCTGGCGATGCGGGACGGTCGAGTTCAGGTGGGGCGGGCGAGAGTGCGCCGAATTCTGTGCCGCCTGTGCTTCGGCCAGTAGGTGCCGCGGAACACGATCGTGGGCGGGCGACGAATCGGCGTCGCGCACGGGAACCGGAGACGGTATGGCGGATGTCGCATGCCGGGGTCGATCGCTGGCTGGCGGAGATCGGTGCGGCGACCTGGCGGACGTTCGGTGAGGTTGCTCGCATCCGGGTCGGCATCAAGACCACTGCCGATCGGGTATTCATTTCGGACCGGTGGTGCGATGTCGAGCCCGCGCCGGAACCGGAGTTACTGCTGGACTTGATCACCCACCACGATCTGGAGCCGTGGCGGATCACCCGGTCGCGCGACGTGCGCGTGCTGTACCCCTACGATCGCACTCAGTCCCACCGCACGCCGATCGACCTGCACGAATATCCCGGCGCCGCCGAGTATTTACGTGCCAACAAAGACACGCTGGCCGCCAGGAGCTACGTCGGCGCGAGTGGACGCGAATGGTTCGAGATCTGGGTGCCGCAGCGTCCGCAGCTGTGGCAGGAGCCGAAGCTGGTGTTCCCCGACATCAGCGACCGCCCGCGCTTCGCGCTCGATCGGTCGGGCGCGGTGGTGAACGGCGACTGCTATTGGATCGCGGTACCCGAGCTGGCCGAGTTACCCGCCGACGCGGAACGGCTCGCGTATCTGCTGATGGGCGTGGCGAATTCGGCTCTCGGTCTGCGTTTCTACGATGCGGTGTGCGGTAATCGGCTGTACTCGGGCCGGCGTCGGTGGATCACTCAGTACGTGTCACGACTACCGCTGCCTGATCCGGGGTCGACGGCGGCGCGCGCGATCATCGAGCTCGCGCGGGAGTTCGTCGACGGCCGGGCGTCGGAGGTGTCGGCTTCGGTCGAATTGGATGAGCGGGTGGCGGCGGCGTTCGGAGTGTGTGGGGTCTCCTAGACCTTGACGTGTACGCCGACCATGGGGAGCAGCGTGCGGCGGGCGAATTCGCGGGCCGAGTCGCGGTCGCTGACCGGGATCAGGCCGTCGGGGGTGAGGGCAAGGGAGAGGGCGAGGCGGGACATGATCTCGGCGACCAGGTCGGCGTCGAAGTCGTGGGTGAGCTCGGTGGCGCGGAGTTCGCGTAACTTCTCGGCAAGGTAGCTGCGGCCGACGGCGACAATCGGGCCCGCGTCGGTGGTCAGCCTCGGCAGGATCAGGTCAGGTTCGGTGCGGAGCAGCCTGCGGAGCAGCTCATTGTTCGCGATGGTGGTGATGAACGCGACGAAGATCTCCACCAGCTGATCCTCGGTGCCGGAGACCGCCTGCACCTGCTTATCGATGATCGCGACGAAGCGCTGCGCTTCCCGCACGCTCACCGCCTCGACCAGCTCGTTCTTCGATTCGAAGCGGCGGTACAGGGTGGCGGGGCTGATGCCGGCACGGCGCGCGATCTCGCCCATGCTTGTCCGCTTGATGCCGAAGTCCAAGAAGGCCGAGAGCGCGCTTTCCAGGAGCTTTTCGCCGTCGGCGATGGGCTTGTCCAGGATGCGTTGCAGCATGGATGGGACGGTTGGCATCTAATCTCCAGTCGATTCGCGCGGACGCCGGGCGTTCGGGTTGCGTCGCGACGGTGCGGGTGATGGCCCTTCATTATTTCATCGGTGCTGGTCGGCGCGGCCGAGGATCGCCCGATTGGCGCGGAGTGCGGACTCCTGCGTGGGGTCGAGCGCGGGCAGGCGAAGGTGCTCGTCGGACTGGACGCTCTTCTTGTGGAGCTGATCACAAGAATTGCCGGGTCCTCGCACGAACGGGTGCTGGACATGGTATTTCGTTCCTGACCGTACGGTCGGCGTGCGGCTGGCCGGTGCGGAACGGATGATTGAAATGTTAACTGGTCGAACACTTCTCACTATTGTGAACGACCGGATGCGATCGGTCGGGTGCGATTGATGGCGAAATGGCTACTGGTCGAATGCTTCTCAGGTGTGCCGGGGAAAGTGATCGCATTCGGCGCCGCGCCGAAGTCGTTCGTGCCGCTGAGTAATATTCTGCGCAATCCGGCGTCGCTGGCCGACGCGGAAGCGGCGCTGGCGCAGGCCTGTCGGACCAGAGGGCTGGTGGCGCGCGCGTCGACGGACGGACGGCGCACCGTGCGGGCGGAGCCGGTGCTGATCACGCCGGAACGGGCGCATGCGATTCGGCTGTGGGTCGGGCCGAAGTCGGAACCGTTGCCGCCGCGAGAACCGGTGGGCGCGTGGTATTTCAACCTCACCACCAATCGCTCGGTCCGCAGCGTGGAGCTGCTCGACCTCTACGGCGTCGCCCCCGAGGATCGGGCGGCCGAGCTGGCCATCGCGGGTGCCTTCACTCGATTGGTCACCAACCGGGACGAAAGCGAGGCGCTGGCGAAGATCGTGAATTCGGAGCCTGGCACCGAGCACCAGGCGGTGTGGACCATCCGTCGCGACGACAATGCTTTGCGCGCCGGGCATTTCGCCTGCCGGATCGGTGTCGAGGTCGATGCGTCGGGTGCGCGTTCGGTGCTGTTCCGCGGGGTGACGCAGGACATCGGTGCGGCCGTCGCGGTGCCGTCGGCGCCACCGCCGATGATTCTGGAATACCTCTTGCTGGAGGCGGCGACCGCGCCGGGGGAATACCGTGCGATCGTCAATTTGCGTTCGCTGCAATTGATTCGCTGGATCGGGCCGCCGATGCCGGAGATCGCGTGGGCGGCGCTGCCCGGCGAGCCGCCGCCGCAGATTCATCCGGACGATCTGGCGACCGCGAAGACCATGTCGCGGGAGTTGGCGCGGCAGCGCACCGAAGGGACGGTGCGGCTGCGTCGACTGGATGGTGGTTGGCAGTCGGTGCGCGTGCGGGCCGCGTTGATGGTGCTGGATCAGCACACTACGGCCGGACTGGCCACGGTCACCGCGGCATCCTGACGCGCGGTGACCGCCTGCCGAGGGTCAGCGGCGCGGTAAATCCAATGCCGCCATTTCCTGCTCGATCGCGTTCGCGGCGAAATCGATTCCGCTGGAACGTAATTCGTGGACTCGTCGCTGTAATGCCTCGATGCCGCCCGGCTGGGCCGCGATGTCGGCCACGCTGATCCGCCCCTTCGGCCGGTGCATACTCGACTGCACGTACGCCACCACCGTGTTACCTCCTGCCTGCACGCTGCTCGCACACCCACCGACCCGAGGTGGGCTCACCACTGCGCTACAAGCCGCACGACTACCGTTTCGGCAGGAGACCCCGAGTCACCGGGCACGCTGGCAAAATGTTATCAGCGATTCCTACTGGACGCTTGATCAGTGTGCGCTGTGTCACACCACCTTGGCAGCCCGGTGATTGGCCGTGTTGTGAAGGTACACAGCCCCATTCAGTCTAATGCCGTCCTGCTCTGCTTCGCTCAACTCGCGCCGGACCTTGCCGGGGACGCCTGCCACGAGCGAGCCGGGTGGAATCTGCGCGCCCTCGGGGATCAGTGCGTTGGCCGCGATGAGGGTGCCTGCCCCGATCACCGCGCCGTTGAGCACGGTGGCGCCCATCCCGATCAGCACGTCGTCGCCGATCGTGCAGCCGTGCAGGATCGCGTTGTGCCCCACCGAAACTCCGCTGCCCACGGTGAGCGGGAAGCCGGGATCGGCGTGCAACACGCAGCCGTCCTGGATGTTCGTCCGCGCGCCGACGTTGATCGCCTCCAGATCCGCGCGAATCACCGCGTTGTACCAAACGCTCACCTCGGCCGCGAGGTGCACCTGCCCGATCACGGTTGCGTTGGGCGCAACCCAGGCAGCGTCATCGATCTCCGGCACGAACTCGCCGATCTGAATCCTCATGGTGGCAACGTAGCGGGTGTCGATCGAATGCGGGGCTTCCGGTCTGTTCTTGGACTCGCGCGGACTGCCTGGCCGGGCAACCCGGTTCAGGCCAACGGTGGCGGCGCCGTGCGGCGCGAACAGGCTGCGGTGGGCGTCGGCTGTCCTACCCTGCTGGTTCCCAGAGGTCACCTTTAAAAATTGCCCGGTGGGCGGCGGGGCTGGCGCCGAGGATCCGATGGAAATGGTGGCGCAGGCTGACCGCGGTGCCGAAGCCGGTTTCGGCGGCGATGCGTTCCATCGTGTCGTCGGTGGTTTCCAGCAGCAGTCTGGCGCGGTCCGCACGCTGGTGCAGCAACCATTGTTGGGGACTGCTTCCGGTGCGTTCGCGGAAGTGGCGGGTGAAGGTGCGCCGCGACATCAGTGCGACGCGCGCCCAGCCGTCGAGGTCGATCGGTTCGCCGAGATGTGTTCGCGCCCAGACCATTGCGCGTTCGATCGGATCGTCGTCGGCGGGTTCGGGAACCGCGATCGGGATGTACTGGGCCTGCGAACCGCTGCGATGCGGCGCGGTCACCAATTCTCTGGCCAGTTCAGTGGCGGCGCGGCTGCCGAGATCGCCACGCACCAGGTGCAGGCAGCAGTCGAGGGCGGCGGCGACGCCCGCGGAGGTGACGACGTCGCCGAGATCGGTCCACAGGGTATCGGCGCGGACGCGAACGGCGGGATAGGCACGGGCCAAC
The DNA here is from genome assembly GCF_043197455.1 of Nocardia sp. NPDC049149. Lineage (NCBI taxonomy): Bacteria > Bacillati > Actinomycetota > Actinomycetes > Mycobacteriales > Nocardiaceae > Nocardia > Nocardia sp. NPDC049149. Next base: position 55,993 of record NZ_JBICTD010000003.1, on the reverse strand, counting down.
TCCTCGGCGGATGCCCAGTGGGTGGTGATCTCTCTGCCGTCGGCCAGTCCGCTGGCGGCGACCGCCCACGAGCCGAGGCACAGGCCGACGATCCTGGCGCCTGCTGCATGCGCCTCGTGCAGGGCGGCGCGCAGCTCCGCCGACATCGTCATGCCGAACTCCCAGCTCGGGATCACCACCGTGTCCGCGCGGATCAGCCGGTCGAGTCCGTGGTGCACCTCGATGTCGAAACCGGCTGGGGTGCGCAGGCTTCCCGGGTGCTCGGCGCACACGTCCACCTGGTAGGGCGCTTCGCCGCCGATGCCGATCCGGCCGAAGACAAGGCTCGGCACGGACAGGTGGAAGGGGCTGTTGCCCTCGAAGGCGAGCACGGCCACCGTACGCGTGGGGCGCTTGCTGGTCACGGAGGGGCGAGGCATGGCCCGATCTTAGCGATAGGCGGCTCACGGGCCACTATCGAGGTGGCGTCTCGGTGCGACAAGATCATTGGCATGACCGAGACGATCGAACGCACAAACCAGCTACACGCCCTGCACGTCGGCGGACCGACGCTCCGCTTCCGGTACGCGGGCCGCACCTTCCTGACCGACCCGACCTTCGACGAGCCTGGCGACTACCCCGGTCCGATCACCCTGCACAAGCTCGTCGGTCCTGCGGTGTCGGCGGCCGAGGTCGGTGCGGTCGACATCGTGCTGCTCTCGCACGACGAGCACGCCGACAACCTGGACAACAGCGGTCGGGAATTCCTGAAGACGGTGCCGACGGTGCTGTCCACGCCGGGCGCCGCCGAGCGTATCGATGGTGTTCAGGGACTGGAGAATTGGGAGACCGTCACGATCGACGGCATCCGGGTGACCGCGGTGCCCGCGCTGCACGGGCCGGAGGGGTGCGAACCGCTCAGCGGGATCGTCACCGGGTTCGTGTTGCAGGCCGATGGGCAGCCGACCGTGTACGTCTCCGGTGACAACGCGTCCGTCGAACTGGTCGGGCAGATCGTCGAGCGGATCGGCCGGATCGACATCGCCGTGCTGTTCGTCGGCGCCGCGAACATCGGCCGCTTCGGCGACACCGACGTCACCTTGAACGCGAACACCGCGCTGCAGGCCGCCGAGTTGCTCGGCGATGCGGTGATCGTTCCGGTGCACGGCGAGGGATGGGCGCACTTCAGCGAGACCCTCGAGCGGCTGGAGCGGGTGTTCGAATACGGCGGACGCCGTGGCCAGTTGCGGATCCCGCCCCTCGGCACCGAGGTCACCGTCTAGCCGGGCCGAGATCGACGGGACCAGGGGCGGCGTGGTGCCGCCACCGATTCCCGTTGATCATGAAACCGCCCGGTAGGTGTGCTGGTGGACTGATCAACATGCGCAGAAAACCTGCGGTCGGCGCGGCGTCTCGTGATCATCATGTGTCACCCGCGCGTCGTTCGTGGCGAGACCATGGTGCGGGGTCCACGATGGCGGTATGAGGATCGGAGTTCCACGGGAGGTCAAGGAACAAGAATTCCGGGTGGCGCTGACACCGGCGGGTGCCGGGGAGCTGGCCGCGCATGGACATCAGGTGCTGATCGAGGCGGAGGCGGGAGTCGGGTCCGGATTCACGGACGCCGACTACGTCGCCGTCGGGGCGAAGGTGGTCGCCGCGGCCGACCAGGTGTGGGGGGACGCCGAACTGGTGTTGAAGGTGAAAGAGCCGATCGCCGAGGAATACTCGCTGCTGCGGCGCGGGCAGGTGCTGTTCACGTACCTGCATCTCGCCGCGTCCCGCGAATGCACCGACGCCATCCTGCGGTCCGGCATCACCGCCATCGCCTACGAAACCGTGCGTGCGGCAGACGGTTCGCTGCCGCTGCTCGCGCCGATGAGCGAGGTCGCGGGCAAGCTCGGCGCCCAAGTGGGCGCCTACCATCTGATGGCGCCGTTAGGTGGTGCGGGCCTGCTGCTCGGCGGGGTGCCCGGCGTGCAGCCGGTCGAGGTGGTGGTGCTCGGCGGCGGGGTCGCCGGAACCAATGCCGCCGCCGTCGCCGCCGGGATGGGTGCGCGAGTTACCGTGCTGGACACCAACTTGCATCGGCTGCGCGAACTGGATGCCCGCTTCGGCAGCCGGGTCACCACCGTCGCGTCGAATGCCGCCGAGATCCAACGCGTCGTTCCCACAGCCGATCTCGTCATCGGCTCGGTGCTGGTACCCGGTGCGCGGGCACCGAAACTGGTGTCCGACGAGCTGGTCGCCGGCATGCGGCCCGGGTCGGTGCTCGTCGACATCGCCATCGACCAGGGCGGCTGCTTCGCCGGTTCGCACCCGACCACCCACGCGAATCCCACCTACCGCGTGCACGATTCGCTCTTCTACTGTGTCGCGAACATGCCGGGCGCGGTGCCGCACACCGCCACCGTCGCCCTCACGAACGCCACCTTGCCGTACGTCCGCACCATCGCCGCCGTCGGCTGGCGCGAAGCATGCGCCACCCACCCCGATCTCGCGCAGGGCCTCACCGCCGACGCGGGCAGCCTGCTGTCGTCGGAAGTAGCTGCGGCACACGGATACACGACACCCCACCCAGTAGGCATCGCAGGCTGACCCCGACGCACACCGCCGAAGTCCGCACCCTCTCTAGGGATCCGCACCGTCTGTGGGCGCCCGCAGTGAGTGCGGATCGCCAGAAGGGGTGCGGATGTGGGCATGCTGGGCCGCACTCTGGCGCGGAGGCCGGGCGGGCCGGGCGGGCCGGGCGGTTGAGGGGCGCGAGTCGGCCGACTCCGACGCATACCGCCGAAATCCGCGCCCTCTCTAGGGATCCGCACCGTCTGTGGGCGCCCGCAGTGGGTGCGGATCCTCGGAAGGGGTGCGGATTTGGCGTGCTGGGGCCGCAGTCTTGCGCGGAGCCTGGACTCACAGGGCCTGCCGGGCTGGTTCGGTCGAGGCACGCGAGTCGGCCGCACATCGTCGGAGGATGTGCGGCCGACTCAGGCGTTGAGCTACTCGTCGTCGGTGCGGCCTGCGCCCAGGTACCAGTCCGGCTCGCCGGTGGTGGGGAGGTCGTGCAGCTTGTCGGGGTTGCGGACGACGTTGATCGCGACGATGCGGCCGTCGTCGATGGTGAAGGAGAAGACGCCGGTGTGGTTGCCGTCGAAGACGACCAGGCCGGGCGCGCCGTTGACGAGCACCGCGCGACCCCACCCGTTCGCGGCGGACGGTGCGTGGTACCAACCGAGCAGCATCTTCGCGATGAGCTCGGCGCCGTGCACCGGCTGCCGGATCGCGGGAACCTTGCCGCCGCCGTCGGCGGTGAGGCTGACGTTCGCGTCGAGCACACCGAGCAGCGCACTCAGATCACCGGACCGCCATGCGACCGCGAAAGCGGAGACGACCTTTTCCTGTTCGTCCGGTGAGGCAGGGAAGCGCGGGGTGCCATCCTCGACGCGCTTGCGGGCGCGGGACGCGAGCTGGCGCACCGCCGCAGGCGTACGGCCGACCACCTCGGCGACCTCGGGTCCGCTCATCCCGAACACGTCCTGCAAGACGAACGCGGTGCGCTCGGCAGGCGAGAGGGATTCCAGCACGACCAGCAGCGCGGTGGTGACCCGTTCGTCCTGGGTGATCCGGTCGGCGGGGTCGTCCCAGCTGGTGACCTCCGGTTCCGGCAGCCATTCGCCGACATACTGTTCCCGGCGGGCGCGGGCCGACCCGAGCTGATCGAGCGCCAAACGGCCGACGACAGTGCTGAGCCAGGCGCGCAGGTTCTCGATCTCGCCCGCGGTACCCGCCTCGTGCTGGCGCTGCAGCCGCAGCCACGCCTCCTGCACGACGTCGTCGGCGTCGGTCAGGCTGCCGAGCGTGCTGTAGGCGAGCCTGCGCAGATACGACCGGTGCTCCTCGAACCGCCTGGCCAATTCGGCCTGGTCGAGGGGTTCCTGAGGGGAAGGCTGTTCGGAAGTCACGCTGTTTCGCCGTTCGGTTGTTGCGCCCCGGCGGGGCGAGTCCATTGGTACGTCACCTGGTTGACGACGCAGGACTTCAGAGTGTGACACGCCGACCACGCGGCACCGCCCGATGCCTGTCCTCGGCGAGTTCTTGGTCACGAACCCTTCCGGCAACGCATGATCGCCCCTCGGAATCGGCGAGCGCTCTCGGTGGTGTCCGGTTCTGAGCCGGGTCGGTTACTCTCGCCGGGTGCAGAAGGGGACTTCCACCGCAGTCGGTGTGCTGCTCGGGTTCGCGCTGGACCGGGCGTTCGGTGACCCGCGGCGGTGGCATCCGGTGGCCGGATTCGGTTCGGCGGCAGGCGCGCTCGAATCGGTGACGTATGCGGATCGGCGCGCAGCCGGGGTGGCGCACGAGGTGCTGCTGGTGGGGGCGGTGGTCGGGCTCGGGCTCGGGGTTCGGCGGGGTGGCTGGCCCGTGACGGCGCTCGCCACCTGGACGGTGCTCGGCGGACACAGCCTCGCGCGGGTCGGCCGGGACATGGCCGACCAGTTGGAGGCAGGTGATCTAGCGGCCGCGCGTGCGCTGCTGCCTTCGCTGTGCGGCCGCGACCCCGAGGCGCTCGATGCGGACGGATTGGCCCGCGCCGCAGTGGAATCCATCGCCGAGAACACCTCGGACGCGACGGTGGCTCCGCTGGTGTGGGGCGGGATCGCCGGTGTGCCAGGCCTGTTGGGCTACCGAGCGATCAACACCCTCGACGCGATGATCGGGTATCGCAATGCGCGGTACCGCAACTTCGGCTGGGCCGCAGCACGTGTCGACGACGTCGCCAATCTCCTCCCGGCCCGGCTCGCCGGCCTGCTCACTGTCGCCCTCGCCCCTTTGATCGGTGGCCGACCCGCAGCCGCCTTCCGTGCGTGGCGGCACGATGCGGCAAAACACCCGAGCCCCAACGCCGGTGTGGTCGAAGCGTCCATGGCGGGCGCGCTCGGTGTCACCCTCGGCGGTGTCACCGAGTACCGCCACGGCACCGAGCTGCGTCCCACGCTCGGCACGGGACCGGCCCCGGCGATCGGCGATCTTCAACGCGCAGTGCGGATGTCGGAGGCAGTGCAACTCGCCTCGGTCGCGGTGGTGGCGCTGTGGTCGCTGGCCCGCAATCGCTTTCGGTGGCAAGCCAACTGAGTCGCCACGCGTGGCTCTCGCACTCTGCTAACGGACGTCGGGACGGTGCGCCTCCGCGGTCACTTCTTCATCGACGAACATCCCGCCATGCCAGCGTGATGCCGACCTTTTCACACGCCGGGGCGGCTGTTCGGGGGCGATCGGGTTGGGTCGCTGTTCGTCAGCGTGTATGCGAGCGTCCTGGGTCAGTCGCGGCCGCGGCCGTAGCGGTCTGCCAGGCGGGCTTCGGTTGTCGGGGCTGCCGGAGCCGGGGTTGGCGTCGCCACCGGTGCGGTGGGTGTGGTTGGGCTGCTTGCCTTTTCCTTGCGGCGCTCGCGGATCTCGGCGTAGACGAAGTAGCCGAGGCCGAGCGGGGCCATGATGCCGAAGGCCAGCCATTGCAGGCCGTAGGAGAGGTACGGGCCCGCGTCGAGTTGCGGGAGCGGAGTGGGGGTGAAGGCGCCGGGTTGTTTATCGTCGAGCTGGAGGTAGCCGGGGCGGTCGCCGGTGGGGATCGGGGTGAGAGGCTGCTGCAGGAAGCCGGCCTCCTGGTTGGTGTCGATGGAATACACCTGCCGGTAGCCGTCCTGGACGGACGGGTCTTTGCCGGGCGTGACACCTTCGGACATCCTGACGCGCGCCTCGAGCCGCTGCGGCCCGGTGGGCGGTTCCGCGATCTGCGGCGGGCGCGAGCCATCGACCGCTGCCACCAGCCCGCGGTCGATCAGCAGCAGGCGGCCGTCGTCCAGCCGGAACGTGCCGAGCACGGAATATCCGGGGGCGCCGTCGAGGTGCCGCAGCCGGACCAACACCGTCGAATCCGGCAGGTAGCTGCCCGAGGCGGTGACCTTGCGCCATTCGGTGTGGGTGTCGCTCGGGCCGTTGAGCACCGTGGTGACGTCGACCGGGTCGGCGCGCACCGAATCGGCGATCAGCTGGTTGCGGTGTGACGTGGAGGTGTTCTTGCCGAGCTGCCATGGCGCGAGCACCGTGAAACACAGGTAGGCGAAGGCGACGACGAGCACCGCCAGGATCACCCAGCTCGGGCGGAGCAGAAACGTCAGCCGTCGCATCATGCGTGTCCGTCGAGAACCGGGTCGGGTGGCGCGGACTTGTCGGCGAGCGCGTCGCGCACCCAGTCGAGCAGACCGGGCACCGCCGCCTCGATCTGATCACGGACCAGTTCGAAGTCGGCCATGTCGCCGTAATACGGGTCGGGCACGTCGGGACCGTCCGCGTCCTCGTCGAAACTACGCAGCAACCTGCGCCGCTCCAACGGCACACCGCGCCGCGCCAGTTCCCGCTCGTGCGAGGTATCGAGGGCGATCACCAGGTCGGCGTCCCGATGCGGGTCACCGAAGGTGGCCGCGGCATGCCCGGTCGGATACCCGTACTTGACCAGGGTCGCGTTCGTGCGCGAATCGGCCTCGTCCCCGACATGCCAGGAACCGGTGCCCGCACTGCTCACGCGCACCCGATCCGCGAGTCCCGCACGCACCAGATGCGCGGCGAAGATCTTCTCGGCCATCGGCGAACGACAAATGTTGCCGGTACAGACGAACGACACGTGCAGCTCACCCACGACAGCCATTCTTGCCGGTCGCCGCAAGCGCTGCCACGGAGGGTCCCGCTCGCGACGATCGAGAACGACCCGCCTGGAGGTCGGCGGGATCCACCCGCAACACGGCCCCGCGGTGACGACGGGCGGCGGCCGCGGCCTGCTGCTCCGCCACGAGTGGTACATGGCTGCGGCAAAACGCGAGAAGAGCTCTCCATGGTGTGCCACTCGTGAATTCCGGGGGCGAGTTTGCGGTGGAGGTGACCCGGGACGGTGGTGTGTCGTTGCTGCGGGGGCGGGGTGGGGACCCACGTAGGCTGTGCACTCGTGTCCGAGGGCAGCGTCGACCGCGCGAAACTGCGTCACCACGGTGACGTGGAGGTGCGTCCCGGCATGCTCGATTTCGCGGTGAATGTGCAGGGGAGTGCGCCGCCGGAGTGGTTGCGGCGGCGGTTGGCGGGGCGGCTGGACGAGCTCGGGCGGTATCCGAGTGCGGAGGACGAGGCGGCGGCGCGGGGGGCGGTCGCGGACCGGCACGGGCGGAACCCGGACGAGGTGTTGTTGCTCGGCGGGGCGGCCGAGGGGTTCGCGATGCTGCCTCGACTGGGGTCGCGGCTGGCGGCGGTGCTCCATCCGTCGTTCACCGAGCCGGAGTTGGCGTTGCGCGAGGCGGGGGTCGAGGTAGCGCGGGTGGTGCTCGAGTCGCCGTACACGCTGGACCCGGCTGCGGTTCCCGCCGAAGCGGATCTGGTTGTGCTCGGCAACCCGACCAACCCGACGTCTGTACTGCACCCGGCTGAGACCATTCGTGCGTTGCGGGCACCGGGTCGAATCATCGTGGTGGACGAAGCTTTTGCCGATGCGGTGCCGGGGGAGCCGGAGTCGCTCGCCGGATATGCGGCGCCGGACATCCTGGTTTTGCGCAGTCTCACCAAGACCTGGGCGCTCGCCGGCCTGCGCTGTGGCTACTTCCTCGGCGCGCCCCAACTGCTGGCGCGGCTGAATCACGGTCGCGCCCACTGGCCTTTGGGCACGCTGCAGTTGGAGGCGATTGCGGCCACTGCGGCGGCCGCCGCAGTGGCCGAAGCTGAGCAGCAGGCGCTGGTGATCGCCGCGCAACGCGCCGACATGATCGTCCGGCTGGTCGAACTCGGCATTGAGGTCCACACTCCGGCCGAGGGGCCGTTCCTGCTGATCCGGGTCCCCGACGGTGAGCTGCTTCGAAAGCACTTGGCAGACAAGGGCATCGCTGTCCGTCGTGCCGACACGTTCCCTGGTCTCGGGCCGAACTATTTGCGCGTCGCGGTGCGCGACGCCCTCGGGGTGGACCAACTGATCTCCGCAATTCGATCGGCGGATCTGTGGTGACAACTGTCGGACGAGTGAGCTGCGCTGGTGGCCTGCACAATCCGGAGGCATCCGGGCGCGGCCCGACCGACGGGAAACGAGAGGTGCCCGGTGCAGGCCGCGTATCCGACCCCGTGGGTGCGATCGTTGCGGTGAATGTTCTGGCTGAGTGGACGGCGTCGAGGGCGGGGTGTTGGCCGCTGGCCGGGTCCGCGCCGTGGCTCGATCGACAGGAAATGACGGGTGCCGGGTGCAGGCTGTGCAGCAGGCTCCGCCAGGGCGATCGCTGCCGCGAGCGGTTTGGCGGTTGCGGCCAGCATGCTGGAAAGGCATTGCGACAGAGCAGTATTGGCATTGAGGAGGGTCGACGATGACCACGCTGGCTGATCTCATCGGGGTGCTCGACGCGGCGTATCCGCCGAGGCTGGCCGAATCGTGGGATTCGGTGGGGCTGGTGGCCGGTGATCCTGCCGACGAGGTCAGCCGGGTGCTGTTCGCGGTGGACGCGACGGCCGCGGTGGTCGACGAGGCGATCGGCTGGCGGGCGCAGGCGCTGGTGGTGCACCATCCGCTGCTGCTGCGCGGCGTCGACACCGTTGCCGCGGACACCCCGAAAGGCGCACTGCTGCATCGGCTTATCCGTTCCGGATGCGCCTTGTTCACCGCGCACACCAACGCGGATTCCGCCGACCCCGGCGTCTCGGACGCCTTGGCGGCGGCGCTCGGACTGACCGTGACCGGTCCGTTGGATGCGAAACCCGAATCCCCAGTAGACAACTGGGTGGTTCAGGTGCCGCGTGCGCATGCCGATGCCGTGCTCGCCGCCTTGTTCGCCGCCGGTGCCGGCGGCAGCGGCGACTACCGGGATTGTGCGCTCCGGGTCCCCGCCGTCGGCCAATTCCGGCCGATGTCGCAGGCGAATCCGGCGGTCGGCGCGCTGGGCGAACTCCAGCACATCGACGAGGAGCGCCTCGAGGTGGTCGCGCCGCCCGCCGCCCGGGCCGCCATCCTCGCCGCGTTACGTGCGGCCCACCCGTACGAGGACCCGGCGTACCACATCACCGAACGCGCGCTGCTGCCATCGTCGCTCGGCATCGGTCGCGTCGGCACCCTGGCCGCGCCGGAATCGTTGCGCGCCTTCACCGATCGCGTCGCCGCCGCATTGCCGCCGACCGCGTGGGGCGTTCGCGCCGCAGGCGACCCGGACCGCACCGTCTACACGGTCGCCGTGTGCGGTGGCTCCGGCGACTCGTACCTGAACGCCGCCGCCCGCCGGGGCGTCGACGCCTACGTCACCGCCGATCTGCGCCACCATCCGGTCGACGAACACCTCCGTCGCGGCGGCCCCGCGCTGATCGATGCCGCCCACTGGGCCACCGAATTCCCTTGGTGCGCACAGGCGGAGCGAATCGTCCGGACCGACCTCCCCGATCTGGAGACCCGCGTCTCGACCCTGCGCACCGACCCGTGGACGGTCAGCGCGCCGAGCTGACAACGGTTTTCGGGGCACCATTGTTGGGGGCGTGCTGCGCGGCTCGCTGCGGTTGCGACGGCCGCGCTCGGCCATGAGGCGCTGTTCGCTATATGCGAGGCGGTTGCCCGGGCCACGGGGAGCCGGTGCGGGCGGCCGGTTGCTCGGACTGGGCGCGGGCGAGGAGTTCGCCAGCATGTTGCGGGGGCACGTTCGATTCGGTGCCGCACCAGGTGCATTGCAGTGTGTGTTTGGTGCTCAGCGGGAAGAGCGGGACGAAGAAGACGGTGAACTTGGTGACCACCTTCTGGAGGGTGTGGGCGGCCGGGTTGCCGCAGTTTCCGCACACCAGGGTGAGCATGGCCAGTCGCTGCACGTATCGGCGCCAACCCAGGATCAGCATGGAAAACTCCCGAAGAATCGAACTGAGGTCCAACCGACACTACCGCCGTCCCGGCGTGTCGGGGCGTGTCTGCTGGATTGGTCTGTGACGCGCGTGGTTTGCGCGAGTCGTCCGGCTTCTCGGGGGTACAACTACCGCATGAATTTCCCGGTGAACTTCGGCTTCATTCAAGTCGGGTTGATCTTGCTCATTCTGGTCGGTGTCGCGCTGCTGATCTCCGGGCTGGTGCTGATGCGCCGGGTCGGGCTGCGCGCGTTGATAGCGCGCGGGGCCAGCGGGCTCGTTGTCCTACTCGTGGCGGTAGTGCTGCTCTGGATCGCCACGCTGATGCAGACCTATCTCGGATTGACCGGGGAAATCAAGGCGGCACACGTGGTGGCCAAGCCGGTGCCCGGCCAGCAGCACCTGCTCGACATCGACCTCACGCTCTACGGCGACGACCAGCACGACGAGCAGCGCCTCACCTATCAGGTCGAAGGCGACATGTGGGTGCTGCAGGCAGGCCTGGTCGAGCTGGAACCCTGGGTGAACGCGCTCGGCTTCCACTCCGGATACAAGATCAGCAGGCTGTACGGCCAGCGCCTGGACGGCGTCGCCACCAAGCAGAACCAGATCTTCCTCAACGACGGCGACGAGGACTTCTTCAACGACATGCGGGAGGGCCGCTGGTGGACGGAGCCGTTCGTGCGCTCCGCCTACGGCAACGCGGTGATCGCCGTGCCCGGCGAATACGACGTCTTCATCTCCAGGGACGCGATCAAGACCCGCGCGCCCGCCTGATCCTGGACCACTCGGCACCCATTGGTGCGGCGTCCGACCGCGCGGGTGGGTCGGCGGGGTACGGTTGAACACCGACCCGTCCATAGTGTTCAGGAGTTTGTCCGCGTTGAATGTCGAACCACCGATCCAGGCCAAGCTGCTACAGCTCGCCGCTGTCGACGCCGAGCTGACGCGGATCGCGCACCGCCGCACCGTGCTGCCCGAACAGCAGGAGGTGGCCAGGCTGGAGGCCGAGCGCAACGCACACAAGGATGCTGCCGTCGCGGTGGAGATCGTGTTGGACGACCTCGACCGCGACATCCGCAAGCTGGAGGGTGAAGTCGATGCCGTCCGCAAGCGCGAAGAGCGCGACAAGGGCATGCTCACCGCGGGAACGGTGAACGCCAAACAGCTTTCGGAGATCCAGCACGAGCTGGGCAGCCTGGAGCGCAGGCGCTCGGTGCTCGAGGACGAACTGCTCGAGGTGATGGAGCGGCGCGAAGCCTCCGCCGACGATCATCAGCACGCGGGCGCCCGGCTGAGCAAGACCGAGCAGGAACTCGCCGACGCGGAGCGCCAGCGAGACGAGGCTCTCGCGGATCTCACTGTGGCACAGGGTCGTTGCGACAGTGATCGGTCGAAACTGATCTCGCTGTTCCCCGCCGACCTGCTGGCGATCTACGATCGCCAGCGCGCCCAGCACGGCGCGGGCGCGGCCCTGCTGCAGGCGCGGCGCTGCGGCGCATGCCGGATCGAGCTGGACCGAGGCGAGATCGCCAGGATCGCGAAGACCGCGCCGGACCTGGTCGTGCGCTGCCCGGAGTGTGGCGCGATCCTCGTGCGCACCAAGGAATCGGGGCTGTGAATTCGGTTGAGCGCGTGCGCAGGTGGCGGTCGCGGTGACCGAACGCGAGGTGATCGTCGAGGCCGACGGCGGGTCGCGGGGTAACCCCGGCCCGGCAGGTTACGGCGCCGCCGTCTATGCCGCCGATCATGTGCGGGTGCTTGCCGAGCGCCGCGAGTTCATCGGCATCGCCACCAACAATGTCGCCGAATACCGTGGTCTCATCGCAGGTTTGGAGGCAGCCGCCGAGCTCGGGGCTCAGGTCGTCGCGGTGCGGATGGATTCCAAGCTGGTCGTCGAGCAGATGTCCGGCCGGTGGAAGGTCAAGCACGAGGCCATGATTCCGCTCGCCGACCGGGCCCGCAGGCTGGTCGCCGGCTTCGAGAGGGTGAGCTTCACCTGGATTCCGCGTAACCAGAATTCGCATGCCGACCGGCTGGCGAACGAGGCGATGGACGACGGGACGTTGCTCGACGAGGTGCGCACCGCTCGCGAAACTGCGACGACATCGCCGAGTGTTCCGGTCGACCAGGCGCCCTCTGCGGTCGCCGCCCAGCCCGCTCCCGGCTGGACCGGCGCCACCGGCCGCCCCACTCGATTGCTCCTGCTGCGCCACGGGCAGACCGAACTCTCTGTGCAGCGCCGGTATTCGGGCAGGGGGAACCCGCCGCTGACCGAGCTCGGCCGCGAACAGGCCGCTCGTGCCGCGAAAATGCTTGCGGCCAAAGGCGATATCGCTGCGGTCCTGACCTCGCCGCTGAGCCGGGCCAGGGACACCGCCGACGCCGCGGCCGGCGCGCTCGACGCACCGGTCACCGTTCTCGACGGACTCATCGAGACCGATTTCGGCGACTGGGAAGGCCTGACGTTCCGCGAGGCGGCCGAGCGCGACCCTGAGCTGCACGCCCGCTGGCTCGGCGACCCATCGCTGCCCGCGCCAGGCGGCGAGAGCTTCGACCAGGTACGCGCACGAGTCGACGCGGTGCGCCGCGACTTGGTCGGGCTGTATCCCGGAGCCAACCTGGTGCTGGTCAGCCATGTCACCCCGATCAAGACGCTGCTGCAGCTGGCGCTCGGGGTCGGCCCGTCGCTGCTGTACCGCCTGCATCTGGATCTGGCGTCGCTGTCGATCGCGGAGTTCTATCCGGACGGCGGGTCCTCCGTGCGGCTGGTCAACGACACCTCGTATCTGTAGCGGCAGCGAATTCCACGCCGTTCCAACGTCTTCTGCCGTCGCTGAGTCGACCGGCGCTGTTCATCTCGCTGTCGCCGGATGCTCGGCAATGGTCACCTCGGTCGGTCACCATGTGGGACCGGCGTGGTCTGCCACCTGGGATTTTTCGATTGAGTTGTGGTTGAACAGTGCGGTGCGTGTATAACGGTTGAGTCTCGTCGTGCAGTGAATTCGGCTGGGACTCGGGTGGGTTGAGGATGAAAGTTGTTTCGGGCGAAGACTTTTCAGAGCCGAGCGGATTTGCTGTGGCTCAGGTCGCATCGCGCGCCCATTGTGGTGCGGAACACAGGTGTGTTGTGGATCCGGCGCCTCCCGTCAATGCTGAGTTAGCCAAGAGGTAACCAGCGTTGATGAGATTCCTCAGAACAGGCGTTTTCTTCCTGCGGAAGGTCCGCAGATTCCGTCGGGGGGCGGTTCCCCTCCCTGATGCGGTGCGCACGGTGGTTCGCCACCACGCAGTTTTTTCGATAAGGAGAGATGTGGCAAAGAGATTCAGAACCATGGCCCTTGCGGCGGCCGCCATCGCGACGGCGGTCGTCAGCGGCGCGGGTACCGCGTCGGCGGCGCCGAGCGCGGTGCTCGGCGGCAGCTCCGGCATCGTCTTCGACAACAACTCCGCGTGCTCGCTGACCACGATCGGCCACGACAACGCGGGCAGGCTCGTCGGCATCACCGCAGGTCACTGCGCGCCCACCGGCGCCAAGCTGATCGCGGAGCACACCCCGCAGGCGGGCGTGATCGGCAAGGTCGCGTTCTCCGACGACGCCAAGACGCTGGACTACGCGGTTCTGGAACTCGATCCGGCCAGGGTCACCCCGGTCCGCAGCATCGGCCCGACCACCATCGCGGGCTTCGGCGCCGCGCCGGGCCCCGGCGCGACCGTGTGCTCGAGCGGCCGCACCACCGGCACCGACTGTGGCGTCGTGTGGGGCATGCTCGACGGCACCAGCATCAACCAATACTGCTCCAAGCCAGGCGATTCCGGCGGCCCGGTGGTGGTCGGTGACCGGCTGGTCGGGATGAATCAGGGCAGGCTCACCGGGCTCGGCCCGATCGGGTTCGACCTGCCGTGCACCACGGCGGCCAACCCCGTGCACTCGCCCGCCTTCTTCCAGCCGATCGACCTGATCCTGGCCGCGATCAACGCCCAGGGTGGTGTCGGCGCCGGCTTCCAGCCCATCTGATCCAGCACCTCGGGTCAGGAACTCACCGCGGTCGCCACTGTTTTGTGGGCGGCCGCGGTGAATTCGTTTAGTGGGTAGCAGAATTCGATCGGCTGCTTGCCGCGTTGCTGGGGACAGTCGAGTCAGGAGACGCCGTAGTCCTGGACCCAGTGGAATCCGCGGCTACGCTGCGGGAACGTGTCGGCATCGAACCGTTCGAGGGTCACGGTGACCGGATGGCCGTTGAATTCGCCTTCCAGGCGTAGCCGATCCGGCGCGGGTTGCTGGAATATGAACGCGCCCACTGATATCGGCTGCTGCTGTGGCCGCACCGGGCGCAGCGTCACCGGCGCCGGTGCGGTCTGCAACTCGAGACGGTGGGCTCGGGTGTCGACCTGTAGCGCCGCAGGTACCAGCGTGCCGTCCATCCGCTGGTATTCCATGATGCCTGGATAGTCGAAAACTATTCGCTGCCAGCGATTCTCGTCGGTCAGCAGTGGTGGAAGCGGCTGCCCGTCGCGGGTGAACTCCTGTACCGTCCAGATTCCGTACAGCGGTGGCTTCGGCCGACCCGAACCGTACTGCCGCCAGCCGTCCCACTGAAAGAACGCCAAGCTTCCGCTGATCCACAGAGCGAGGGCGACCTGCACCAGTGCCGCGATCCGGTGCGAGCGCGGCGTACGGAACGGGTCAGGCACGGTGGCAGGGCCCGGCTGCCGATCGAGCACCAGCGCCTCGGTCAGCCGCTTCGCGTGCGGCGCAAGCAATACCAGGCCCATCAGCATCAGATGCGCGGAATGGAGCTTCACGTTCACGTCGAAGGTCATGTGCAGCACGAACACCTGCGCCATGCTCACCAGGCTCAACATCGCGCCGAGGATCGCGGTCCGCGGAACGAGCAGGAGCAGCCCGCCGAGTATCTCCGCGCAGCCGAGCAGGATCTCATACGGCTGCGACGAGCCGACCTGATTCCACAGCACCGCAAAGGGCGCCAGGTTGCCGTACGGCTGGAGCAGCGTCGACAACCCGGGTTCGAACATCTGCGTCGGAATCGCCTTGGCGAACCCGTAGAACAGCATCTGCCCGGCCACGCTCAGCCTGAGGAACAGCAGGAACCAGCCGGCCAGCCGCTGGTAATCGGCGCGACGGCGGTCCAGTGCGGTCCACGCGGCGGTCACGACCACGGCGAAAACCAGCAGGCAGAACTCCAGCACCCAGTCGATGGTCTGATCGCCACTGCCACTGCTGTGCCACGCGGCGTCGACACCGAAAACTGTGCGCCCCACCCACGCCAAGCCGGGCCCGAGCGCTGTGTGCTGCCACATGAGCAGGTCCGTCGGCAGCTGGAAGGCCATCCCACCGAGTAGGACAAGCACGAACATCGGCTGGATGACGCAGTACAGGCCGAAATACACGAAGCAGAAGCGGAAGGCGATGCGGGCGAATGGGTTCCAACCCGCCTGCTCCGGCGGTTCCATGGCCGGTTGTTTCGTCGGAGAATCCCTTGCTGTCACGACTGCGCCCACGCATATCCCTTTCCCGTAGTAACTGCGAAGGACGCTAGGAGACCGACCCGGTGCTCCGCCTCCAGGAAGCCCCTGAATGTTTGCTACCCCGTTAGGGGGCGAAGCCCTTGGCGCTCGCTACTCCCTGAGGGGTACGACCCGTCATCCGAACCCTGCCGGTAAACCAATTGCGTCCGCTCTGTCCTGCCGGTATTCATCACGGGTGGGCTTATCGACGATCAACATCAGGCTGCTGACCGCTGAGGACTGGGCAGTGTTCCGGCGGTTGCGGCTGCGGTCGCTGACCGACGCGCCGCAGTTCTTCGGGGCGACACTGGCGGAGGCGCAGGGGCGCACCGAGCAGGATTGGCGGGGCATGTTGACCGGCCGGGCGCAGTTTGTTGCCGAGGCCGATGGTGTCGAGCTCGGCACCATCGGTGGGATGGCTGATCCCGAACATGGTGGGATGCATCTGATTTCGATGTGGGTGGCGCCGGAGGCGCGCGGCACCGGCGTTGCCGATCTGCTCGTCCGCGCCGTCCTCGACTTGGCTGCGGCGGGCGGGCATGCGGTGGTTCGTCTGGAGGTCGCGGACGGGAACACCGTTGCCGAACGGCTGTACCTGCGCAACGGATTCGTGCGGACCGGCGTGAGCGGCCTGGTCCGGCCCGACGAGTCGCGGATCGAGCACGAGATGGTGCACGAGCTCTGAAGTTTTGGTGCGCTGCCGCCGGGTAATCGGCAGGCTGGCTGGGCGAAGCGCCGGACTCGCGCCGGACAATGCCGTGCCAGGACCCGTCGCGACGCGGCAGAATCGTGGTGGCAACGCCCATGGCGGACCGTGCGACACCAACGCCACGTCTGCTGGAGCTGACGAAAACGACAGCGCGGCAACGCACGACAGAGCACCCCGCAGCGCATGGAGAACGACGATGAGTGAAGCAAACCCACCGGAGCCGGAAACCGACAAATTCCAAGAAGCCGCCGACGAGGCCAGGCGCAAGGCGGCACAGGCGAAACGTCGTGCGACGGCACAGTCTCTGCAAGCGCGCCGCAAGGCAGCGGACAAAGCTGCTGCTGAGGCGCGCGGCGGGGTGAAGGGCAAGGCCGCCGATGGCGCGCGCAAGGGGAACGGGAAGAGCGCCGTCGCAGGCAAGTCCGAGGCCAAAGCCAACGCGGCAAGCAAGGCCAAAGCTGCTGAGGTCGAGTCCATCGGTGCCGTGAACCACGCACCGGAGGACGTCGCCGAGCCGGAGGTCACGCCCGTCGAAGTGACGAGCCAGGACAACGTGGCTGCGTCGGAGAATCAGCCGACAGCCGATGCCGCAAGCTCTGACGAAGCGAACGTTGCTGAGAAAGCTGACGCTGCCCGCCCCGCAAAGAAGACTGCGGATCGGGTGAAGGCGCCTGCTGGCGACCAGGCCGCAGACGGACCGTCGGGCGCGGAGAGAGTGTCCGATGAGGGCAGCCAATCCGCCGCGAAGGTCGCCGACGGCGCAGGGGAGGCGGAAGGCGTGGCGGACGACGGCGCGGTGGAGACGGACGGCGCGGCGGAGACGGACGGCGCGGCGGAGACGGACGGCGCGGCGGAGACGGACGGCGCGGCGGAGACGGAGGCTGTGGAGGAGCCGGAGGGTGCCGCCGAGCGGACCGAAGACAAGGCCGCCGATACGCCCGATCAGGCGGGGGACAGGGCTGCCGAGATTGCCGGGGAGGCTGAGGAAAAGGCCGCCGATACGCCCGACCAGGCGGAGGACAGGGCTGCCGAGATCGCCAGGGAGGCGGAGGACAGGGCTGCCGAGATCGCCAGGGAGGCGGAGGAAAAGGCCGCCGAGTTGGCCCGTAGGGCGCAAGCGAACGCCGCTGAGGCACTTCGCGACGCGGAAGCCGCGACCGCAGCGGCACAGCAGCGGGTCGACGAAAAGACCACGGTGGCAAGGGAAAAGGCGGCCGAGGCGATCGAGAAGGCCGTGGAGCGCACCAATGTGGCACAGGAGAAGGCTCGTGCCGCGACCGGCCGCGTCGCCGCATCGACCTCCGAATCCGTTACAGAACAAGAACGTTCACTCGTCGAGATCGTCCGCCAACAGCCGTTGCTCGCCGCGGCCGTCGCCGCGCTGATCGTGTTCATTCTGTGGCGGGTGCGCAGGCGCTGAGCGGATCCGGCCTCCGCTGCTTCGCGGGGGCCGGTTGCTTGGTTACTCAGGGTTCGGCGACAGATCTTTGTTGCGCGCCCAGGCGGCTGCGCCCGACGGCTAGCTCGATGCTCGGGCGAGCGCGGATTCCAACTTCGTGAGAAAGCGGGCGAAGTGCGGATCGGATTCGGGAACCGCGTATCTGTCGATATCCCACCATCGTTCGGCACTGAACTCGCCAGGGTCCAGGGTGTAGAGCTGGGTGCGGCTGCCGCGGATCAGGTACCAGAGGCTGACGTCCTCGTGGCTGCCGCCGTGATCGGTGACCGGCGTGATTGTGAGGAACAGAGGGTCGTTCCCGACGACAGTGAATTCGGCCCGAATGCCGAGTTCTTCGGCGGCTTCCCGCCGCGCCGTCTCGAGCGGGTGCTCGCCGGGGTCGACGTGCCCGCCGGTCGGCAGCCACAGTTCGGCAAGCCGGTGCCTGCCGAGCAGCACGGCCCGCGCCTCCGGGTCGACGACGACGGCGTAGCAGACCAGATGTCGGTGCGGCGTGGCCGGTTTGACCCGCCGGAACACATCGTCGGTCGACGCCAACCACGCCAGCGCTTCCTCGATGTGCGTGCGCTCGACCTCATCGAACGGCGCAATCCCGCCCACGATCTCGGCGACGACGGCGGTCGCAGAATTCATGGCCGGGACTGTAGCTGCGGGCACCGACAAGAACGCATTTCGCGCTGATCAGGGTCGCAGCAACACGATCACGCCGGAGCTAGGTGATCTTGCGTCGGTAGGTGTTCATGGCGAAGAAGTACGCGACCGCGAGGATGCCGAGGCACCAGGCGAGGCCGATCCAGACGTCGTTGCCGACGGGTGCTTCGGTGAGCAGGGCACGGAGGGCGTTGACGATGGACGTCGCCGGCTGGTTTTCGGCGAACGCGCGGACCGGTCCCGGCATGCTGCCGGTGGGTACGAATGCCGAACTGATGAACGGCAGGAAGATGAGCGGGTAGGAGAACGCGCTCGCGCCGTCCACGGATTTCGCGGTGAGACCCGGGATGACGGCGATCCAGGTCAACGCGAGCGTGACCAGAATCAGGATGCCTGCGACCGCGAGCCAGGCGCCGATTCCGGCGCTGGAGCGGAAGCCCATGATCAAGGCGACGAGCACGACGACCACGATCGAGACCAGGTTGGCAACGAGCGAGGTCAGCACGTGCGCCCACAGCACCGACGAGCGCGCGATCGGCATCGACTGGAATCGCTCGAAGATGCCGCCCTGCATGTCCTGGAAGAGCCGGAATGCGGTGTAGGCGATGCCCGATGCGATGGTGATGAGCAGGATGCCGGGCAGGAGGTAGTTCACGTACGACTCCGACCCGGTGTTGATCGCGCCGCCGAACACGTAGACGAATAGCAACATGAAGGCGATCGGCATGACCGCGGTCGTGATGATGGTGTCCATGCTGCGGGTGATGTGGCGCAGGGATCGGCCGAGCAGGATGGCGGTGTCGCCGAAGAAGTGTGTGGTCATGGTTGTTCCTTGATCGTGCCCGCCGTCGCGCGGTCGCCGCCGGTGTCGCCGACGATGGCGAGGAAGACTTCCTCGAGGGTCGGCTGCTTCTCGACGTATTCGACCTTGGCTGGCGGGAGGAGTTGCTTGAGCTCGGCGAGGGTGCCGTTCACGACGATCCGGCCGGTGTGCAGGATCGCGATCCGGTCGGCGAGTTGTTCGGCTTCTTCCAGATACTGCGTCGTGAGCAGCACCGTGGTGCCGTGCGCGGCAAGGGTTTTGACGGCTTGCCACACCTCGATCCGCGCCTGCGGGTCCAGCCCGGTGGTCGGCTCGTCCAGGAAGATGACCGGCGGATCGCCGATGAGGCTCATCGCGATGTCGAGACGGCGACGCATACCACCCGAATACGTCGCCACTTTCCGTGTCGCCGCGTCGGTCAGTGCGAACCGTTCGAGCAGGTCATCCGCGACTGCGCGCGGCTGCTCGACGCGCCGCAACTTCGCGATCAGCACGAGATTCTCTCGCCCGCTGAGGATTTCGTCGACAGCGGCGAATTGTCCGGTGAGGCTGAAGGATTCGCGCACCTGTGCCGCCTGGGACGCGACATCGAAGCCGTTGACGCTGGCCGTACCGCCGTCGGCCTTCAGTAGCGTGGCCAGGATACGCACGAGAGTGGTCTTGCCCGCTCCGTTGGAGCCGAGCAGCGCGAAGATACTGCCCTGCGCCACATCGAAATCCACGCCGCGCAACACTTCCAGGTCTTTGTAGGACTTCTGCAGACCTCGCACCTGGATCGCTGGGACTTGCTGGGTCGTCATTGAGGTTCCCTACCTTTGTATTTCGCCTGCGGCGCGATCGATGGCGCTGTTCAGCCGGTCTTGCTCCCGGACGATCCAACTGCCCGCCTCGTAATTGCGCAGGAAGTCTTCGACGAACTCGACGGGGTTTTCGCCGAAGAGCTCGCGGATCGGGGTTTCGTCCGCCGCGCTCTGTTCGAACAGGTCGATCAGGTCGTCGAACATCGTCATCGCGTCATCGTCTACCCGCCCGAAGAACATCAAGTACCGCTCCACCGCCTCCGCAGCGGTCCGGTAGTTCTCCGGAAGTTGTTTCGTGCGCGCCTTGTACTGTCGCCAGCGCTTCTTGCCCTCGAATGACCCGGTGACCATTTCGATCCACTTTGTTGCCATGACTATTTGCCTCCCTTGTGGAGCTGTTCGAGCCGTTCCGAGAGGAAGCTCCATGTCCTCCAGAACTCGTCGAGATGGGCCTGGCCCTGTGCGTTGAGGGAGTACACCTTGCGTGGTGGTCCCTTCTCCGACGGAACCTTCTCCACATCGACGAGGCCCCACTTCTCGATCCGGACGAGTAGGGCGTAAATGGTGCCTTCGGCGATGTCTGAAAATCCCTGCTCGCGCAGCCATGCCGTGATCTCGTAGCCGTATGCGGAACGGCCGGCCAGTACCGCAAGGACGATGCCCTCCAACGTGCCCTTGAGCATCTCCGTCATCTGTTTGCCCACGGATCCTCCGTCCTATTCAGTGTTACTGACTACTGGTAGATAGTAGCACTGAATAGTGGGGCTGAGGGTACCCGTGGCGACCAGAAATGCTGTGCGCCAGCCCATCAGGCGGCGTCGAGGGCTCCGGTGATCTTGCGGGCCATCTCGGTCATGGTCGGAGTCGGCTGACCCTTGTGCGGGCTACCGGCCGCGTCGATGGCGACGAGGATGGTCCCGCGGAAGTTGTCGGCCTCTGCCGGATCCTGCTGCTCGAGCAGTTTCATGGCCGCGGTCAAGGCGGGCAGCACCTGGTCGGCGAGTTCGGCGACGGACTTGCCCTGCAGGTGGATGTCCTTCGACTTCGCGGCGAGCACATGCCCGATCACGCCGGTTGCGGAGGACAGTGCGATGGTGCCCGCGGCGGCAATCTTGTGCGGCTTGCCTGCGGCGTCGGCGGCGGACAGCAGCGATACGGCGCCGTAGGCGGCGGTCCGCAGGGTGGTCTTGTCCTGGTCGGTGAGGGTGATGGACATGGTGTGTGCTCCTGTGTTCGTTGTCTTTCTGACAGGAACACTGTCGCCAGCCGCGCTGACACCGACCTGATACGGATCTGATGCGTTCGCTGATACGCGCAACGCCACCGCCGTCGGTGAAATCTGCGTTGGTGCAGATGTTCCCGACCTCGGTGGCGCTGAATGCTTTACGCGGAGACGGGCTGGACCGCGGGGTCGGTGGATGGCACGCGAAGCAGGACCAGTCCGTAGGCGACGATCCAGACGACCCACAGCAGCCAGGCGACGAAGCTGATGAGGGCGAGCGGGCTCGCATGGTCGATGATCAGTGGGGTGAGCACGGCGGCGACGAATTGGCCTGCGGCGCTGACCAATCCGAGAACGGCGTGCCAGCGCCGGATGACGCCGGTGCGGTATCCGCCGATCGAGAAGCCGACCATGACGAGGGGGAGGAAGGTGCTGTTGAGGGAGAACAGTGCGTTGTGCTGTGCCCAGAGTCCGGCGGTGGCGGCGGCGCTGTGCTCGGTGGTCGAGCTGAGGGCGAGCCGGGCGGCGATGACGCCGACGAAGGTGGCGGTCTGCAGGATCATGCCTGCGAAGCCGATCAGCGACCAGGCCGAGCCGGTGGCTCGTTCCCGCGGCCAGAGGGTTGCCACGGCTGCGGCGGCGAACACGATGGCGCACGCGAATGCTATCGGGGTGAAGGCCGCGGAGAGTTCGGCGAGACCGGATTTCGTGGTGAAGAACGTGTTGACCTCGTCGATGTCGGCGCCGACCACGGGCATGCCCGCAGGCGCGATGATCAGGTTGGCGCCCACGATGATCAGGGCGAAGCCGAGCGCGGCGAATCCGCCGATGCGCGTGAACGACCAGGTGTCGAGGTGTGCTTGGCTAGCTGTTCTATGCTCTGTCTTATCGATCATATATTGAATATAAGTAGCGTAAACCGAAAGGGGAACCCCCATGCCCGACGAACCGGCGCGTCGCCGCTACGACTCGCTGCGCCGCACCGCGCAGGCGCAGCAGACGAGCTCGGAAATCGCCAACGCTGCCCTCGCGTTGTTCGTCGCCAAGGGTTGGGCCGCCACCACGGTCCGTGACGTGGCGCGGGAGGCGGGCGTCTCGGTGCCGACGGTCTACGCCGCGTACGGCAACAAGACCGGCCTGACCACCGCACTGATCGACGCCGCCGACCTGTCCGCCGACCTGCCTCGCCTGCTCGCCGAACTCGAAACAGCAAATCCCGCACGGCAACTGGCAGCCATGGTCGGCTACGACCGCAGGTTGTTCGAGCGCGCGGGTGACATCATCGCGCTGCTCCGCGAAGCAGGCCGCACGGAACCCGAACTGGCCCAGACCTATCGCGACGCCCGCGCCCGCGCCGACAACGCCCACCACCAAGTCTTGGCCGCCTGGCCGGCCGGTGCACTACGCACCGACCTGGACATGGCCACAGCACTCGACATCTACGCCGCAATCTGCAACATCGACGTGTACACCGAACTCACCCTCGAACGAGGTTGGTCCCCAGTGCGAGTCGAACAATGGTGGACCAATCTCCTAGTCCGCGAACTCCTCAACTAACCCCTCGTTCGCCCTGCGGCCCGAATCCTGCCGCCTTGGGCCGCCGACAATCCCGACATGTGAGATCAACTGGGCAGCTTCGCGATCGAGTGGGCACTGGTGGCGGAGGCTACTCGCGAAGCCACCTGCACCAGTTCCCCCTCGGCACGAAACCACCCCTCTGATCCCACATATCGGGATCGCAGGCCTCCCTGAGGCAGGCAAACGCGGCCTGCCCCGCCCAACGCCGAAATCCGCACCCCGTCTGCGGATTCGCACCCCTTCTAGCAGCCTAGAACCAGTGCGAATCCCCAGAACGAGTGCGAATCCGAAGCCTCCGATCTTGAAAACCGCCGCAGCAGCACACCTTCTGTCTTCCCGCACACGATCTGGCATGCAAAATCGTGTGCGGGAACTCAAAAGGTGTGCGGCTGAACGTCTTTGATCTTGAATCTCTGTCTTTGATCTTGAAGTTCTCTAAAACGGGAGCCAAGCAACCCGGTCTGGAACGAGAGAACGCGTGAGCGACTGCGGAGGTCAGCCGGGTACGGCAGGCGTCGCCACCACGCTAATCCGGTGCAAACCCTTGGCTGCCGAATTCATCAGCGGTGAGTAGCTGCATCGTCAGGGCGGTTCCCCTTTCCATCGGTACCTCGATTGCGCGTTCCCGGGCGGCGGATGTATCTGGGCCAGCACGGTCGGTCGGGTCGGCGACCGGTTCACCTTCGACGAAGAACGTGCCATGGCCGCTGTCGCGAAGGAGGGTACCCAAGCAGGTCCCCTGCGGACTGCGCGTATGTGCGGTCGCATAGGTCGTTGTTCCTTGCGGATGTAGCTTGAGAGTGGTTGTGGGTCAGCATAATCCGGCGATTTTGTAGAGGACGAGGGAGCCGGCTACGGCTACGTTGAGGCTGTTGCCGGTGCCGATCATCGGGATTTCTACGGCTACGTCGAGGAGTTCGAGTCCTTCCGGCGGGATGCCGGTGGTTTCGTGACCCAGGACTATGACGGTGCGGCGTTGGGCGGTGGGGAGGTCGGCCAAGCGGATGGATTCGTCGGTGAGTTCCACGCCGACGATGGCGGAATTGGTGCGCTGGCGTTCGAGCCAGTGTTCGGGCCGCCCCTGAATCCAGTGGACGCACTGAGGTTTTCGAAGAGTGTTGCCGTGCGCGAGGGCATCGGGGATCCACGGCCGCCGCGGCACCACCATGCAAGCACCGACAGCATCGCAGGTCCGCAGCAGCGTCCCGAGATTAACGCCGTGCTTGGGCCAGAGCGGCGCAATAAGCAGGTGATCCCAACACCCATGGGCCCGCCGCCGACGTTCGCGGCGCAACTCGGCACGGGACTTCACCCGCGCGGCCGTCATGAACGAACGGGAATAGCCTTCCCGGTAGGCAGAATAGTGTTCATCGAATCGATACTACGTGCCTGCGTTCAGGGGCGGAGTACCGAGACCAGGAATTCGGTTTGGTCGTAGACGGCTTTTTCGAAGACCTCGTCGAAGTAGATGTCGAAATGTCCGGCGGGGTAGCGTTTTACGACGGCGTGTTTGGTGCGGCCTGCGGCGCGGAGCGCGGATTTGACGGGGGTGATCGAGTCGTCGTCGCAGAGTGCGTACATGACCGGCATCTTCAGTGCTTTCGCGCGTTTGCCCGGTGCGTCGAACAGTGCCGAGAGTGCTACGCGGGCAGCGACCTTCGGCTTGTAGGTTTCGCTTTCCTCGGCGAGCCTGCCGTTGCCTTCCGGCACATCGGCGGCGCTCATCAACGATGCGGCCCGTTTACGGCCCGCTAACCGGATGCCGACAGGCTTGCGCCGCAGCGGCCCGATGAGCAGATCGGTGGCGGCGATCGCGGTGACCTTGGTCATGCTGATCGGACCCTTCGCCAACGCACAGGCCAGGCCGCTGGTGAACGGCACCTGCGCGACAACGGCGGCGAGATAATCGTCGTCTGGCGCCACCGACAGCACGTGGCCGCCGCCGAACGAGGTGCCCCACAGCGCGATCCGGGTCGCGTCGACACCACGGATGGTGCGCGCGAACGCAATGGCCGAACGCCAGTCCTCGCGCTGCCTGCTGATCCGGATCAGCTGCCGTGGCTCGCCTTGGCTCGCACCGAAATGCCGGTAGTCGAAGACGAGCACCGCCATGCCCGCGGCGACGAAACGCCGGGCGTACCGGTCGAGCCCCATCTCCCTGTTGGCGCCGAGACCGTGTCCCATGACGACGAGCGGGCGCGGCTTCGGCTGGCCGTCCGGGCGGTAGAGCCAGGCGGCACACTGCTCGCTTCCGGAGGGGAAACCGACCTCGACACGTTCCATGGCACGCAACCGTACCGTGTTCCCGGCACCCGCACCCTGGTGGAGTGTGGGGTAGTCAGTAGTCTGGCAGTGCGGACGAGTTGGCCGGGCGACCGCGGCATCGGGAACGGGCACGCTTGTGTCACTGCCCGGCGCCGAGGAAAGTCCGGACTCCACAGAGCAGGGCGGTTGCTAACGGCAACCCGGGGTGACCCGCGGGACAGTGCCACAGAAAACAGACCGCCCACGATCTCTCGGGATCGTGTGGTGAGGGTGAAACGGTGCGGTAAGAGCGCACCAGCGCCCCGGGTGACCGGGGCGGCTAGGTAAACCCCGCCCGGAGCAAGGTCGAAGGTCGCATCGCTCGCGGTGCGGCTGCGCAGGTGTTCGAGGGCTGCTCGCCCGAGCCTGCGGGTGGACCGCTCGAGGCACCCGGCAACGGTGTGTCCAGATGGATGGTCGCCCCCCGGTGCGAACCGGGGACAGGATCCGGCTTACAGGCCAACTCGTCCGCCCTGCTTGCCGATTCCGCCGGCTGCCGTCCCGGCACGTACCCGCCCGCCGGCACCCGCCGTCTACCAGGACCGCATCCTCCTGGCAACCTCGCACCACCACCGACGTGTCGAGATCGACACTCTCGCCGGGCAATTGGCCGCCCGGAAATTCACGCGAGGCCGGTACATTGTCGGCCGATGTTTGTGCGGTGTGTCCGATTCGGAGTGGCCGCAGGTTCGACTACAAGGAGATCGTCATCAACGTTCACACCATGCGCCGTGCGGGTTCCTTTGCTTCCGCAACAGCGTTGGCCGTCTTGGCCTGCGTCGGTGTCGCCAACGCTGATCCCGTACCCGTCACCCCCGGCACTGTCGACATCGCTGCGGAGGCTGCGCTGAAAGGCGCCGAAGTCGCGGTGTCGGTGACCTACAAGTGTGATCCGGTCAGCAAGGAGGTGAAACTCGTAATGTTCGTGCGCGGCGTCGGTGAGGGGGCCGCGGGCGAGCGCACCCTCGGCGCGAACACGAAGGCGACGTGTGATGCGAAGCCGCACACCGAACTTCTCACCGCAGGCAAGATCGCCGATGCCGAGCCGTTCACCCCTGCCGCCGGCGAGCAGGTGCGGGTGGCCGTATCTCTGGTTGCCGGTGGCAAGGAGACCATCGAGGGCGGTACCGCCGTCCGCAGGCTGACCCTCAAATAGCTTCGCCGCCTTGGCCATCCCGGAACGAGACATCGAAGGGCTCATCCCTGACACCTGGTCGGGGCGGGCCCTTCTTTCGGCCCGTATCCGACCGAGCGGTGCCATGATGGAGGTAGCCGCGGGGCCGGAGCGCCCAGGCGCCCGCTCCTGTTGCATGCGGGCGCGATTCGGGGCCGACGATGGACATTCTGGTGGTGCTCAGCAGCATTATCGGTGCGGGCGCGGTGATCGGTGGGGCGCTCACCGCCGCGAGTGCGCGAGTGGTCGCGCAGTACGAGAAGGGGCTGATCTTCCGGTTCGGCAAAGTGGTCGCTACGCGAGAACCCGGGCTGCGCATGCTGATTCCGTTCGTCGACCGGATGACCAAGGTATCGACACAGATCGTCACCATGCCGGTGCCCGCCCAGGAGGGCATCACCCGCGACAACGTGACGGTGCGGGTGGACGCGGTCGTGTACTTCCGGGTGATCGACCCGGTGCTCGCGGTGGTGGAGGTGCAGAACTATCTGTTCGCCGTCGGCCAGGTGGCGCAGACCTCGTTGCGCTCGATCATCGGCAAGAGTGACCTGGACAGCCTGTTGTCCAACCGGGAGGAGCTGAACAAGGGCCTGGAGATCATGATCGACAGTCCTGCCCTCGGCTGGGGCGTCCACATCGACCGGGTGGAGATCAAGGATGTGGCACTGCCGGATTCGCTGAAACGCTCGATGTCGCGGCAGGCCGAGGCCGAACGCGAACGACGGGCCCGCGTCATTTCCGCGGAGGGCGAACTGCAGGCCTCGCACATGCTCGCGCAGGCAGGCGCGCAGATGTCGGAATCGCCTGCGGCGCTGCAGCTGCGTTTGCTGGAGACCGTCGTACAGGTTGCGGCGGAGAAGAATTCGACCCTGGTGCTGCCGTTCCCGGTGGAGTTGCTTCGCTTCCTGGAGCGCAGCACGCCGCCGCTCGCGAAGCCGGCACAGCCCGCGGTGTCAGAGCCATCCGCTGTCAAAGATCTCGAACCCGGTCGGTCGCAACTCGGTGGAGACGACGGAAACAGCCCACGCGCCTAGCGCGATCGGCGTATACCGATACGGTACGGAGTGCGCCCCTTTCGGGTGGCGCCGTGCGTCCCGCATCGGTAGTACAACGTAAGGACAGAGCCGATGTCCGTGCTCATCCCCGTGATCGCCATCATCAGCATGATCGCGATCGCTTACCTGCTGAAATACCTGCCCGGCTATCTGCCGTGGTTGAAACAGCGCTAGCTCAGCACATCATCTTCGCCATCTGGTAGAGGGCCATCGCCTCTTCCTTGGTCGCCTCGACCTTGCCGGAGGCGTGCTTGACGATGTTGCTGACGACGTCGCTCTCCGGCTTGTTCGCCTTGATGTCCTTGCACGAGTCGCTGAGGATGGAGGCGATCTTCGTGTCGTCCTTGCCGTCGGCGAGCTTCGGGAACGCGCCCTTGAAGTTGACGACGTACGCGCTGGCCTTCACGTTGTCGACGACTTGGCTGTCGACGTTCGCCTTGGCCGAAGGCACTGCGGAGGAGGGGGTGGCACTGGTGGCTTTATCATCCCCGCAGCCGGTGAGCAGCAGGGCACAGAGGGTAGCGCTGGCCGCGAAGGCGGCGGTAGTTCTGATCACGGAGCGGGATGCTAGCGGCCCGGAACCAAAGTCGCCTCCCGTCAGGTGAACGGGAGGCGACATGTTGTGGCAGAAGGCTTGTGGCGTCAGACCGGCGAGATGACCAAGATGTGCGCCCAATACGCGGCCTGGTCTGCTCCGATCAGCGGAAGCAGGTAGTCGAACAAGAGTGTTGACATAGCGGAAAAACTCCCAATTGTCGACGTACAGGACATTTCGGCAATGAGTGGAGCGAATGCGGGACACGCCCCGGCGGGCTACGTTAGCAGCGATGTCGACCGTAGGTCCGCGTTCGAGCATCCGCCATGCCGATCTTCGCGGGAGCTGGCCGGACCGTGATCGACGTCATAAAGTAGGTGCCGTTGGCACGGCCCGTTGCTGGGCGCGACGAGCCCTTCACACTTCGAATGCGGGAAAGCAGGTCTCAACTCATATGCGGATTGTTCGCTCACTGGTCGCCGGCGCGTTGATCGCCGGGGCTGCTTCGGTTTTCGCCATGTTGGGCGCCGGCTCCGCCGGTGCCGTAGCGGTGACGCCGCTGCCGGGTGGGGTGCAGGTCGACCTCAGCTCTGCTGACACTGCCTGGGTCGCCCAGAATCACTTCGGTCGCACCATCGCCGCTCTGCCCCACCCCTCCGCGCCGTCGTTCGGTGAGGCGCTCGATGCCGCGGCGACCGTGTCGTCGGCGGTCGGTGGACGAGTCACCTTCACCGTGTACGGTCCGCTCGATTCGTTGAACGGCACCATGCTGGCGCTGCAGTAGGTCTGGCACCGACAGCGTGGAATTGCATCAGCGGATCGTCTCGGCGCCGGTTGATTTCGGCGCCATCCGTTCCGAATTCGGTTTGGCCTCGGCGTATCCCGCCGAGGCCACCGCGGAAGCCCGCGACGCGTCCGACGCGTTCGCGGGCGACCGGAACGATCGCACCGACATTCCGTTCGTGACGATCGACCCACCGGGGGCGATGGATCTGGACCAGGCCCTCCATCTCGAACGCACCGACACCGGGTTCCTCCTGCATTACGCCATCGCCGATGTCGGCGCCGTGATCGATCCCGACGGCCAGCTGGCCAAGGAGTCCGGCACCAGGGGCCAGACCTTCTATCTGCCCGACGGCACCGTGCCGCTACATCCGCCGGTGTTGTCGGAAGGCACCGCGAGCCTGCTGCCCGAGCAGCGCCGCCCAGCCGCGCTGTGGACCATCGAACTCGACGAAAACGCGGAACCACAAAGCTTTTCGGTGGAGCGTGCGCTGGTGCTTTCCCGCGCCAGGCTCGACTATGCCGGTGTGCAAGCCGACGCGGACGCGGGCACGCTGCACCCTTCGATCGCGGCCCTGCCGGAATTCGGCAAGCGGCGCATCGAGGCCGGACTCGCCCGCGGCGCCATCGGCTTGCGGCTGCCCGCGCAGAGCATCGTCAGTGACGGTCAGTCCGACGGACATTGGCGACTGATCGTCGAACCACGTACCGCCGCCGACGATTGGAACGAGCAGGTTTCGCTGCTGACCGGAATGTGCGCGGCCCGCATCATGCTCGACGCAGGCGCGCCTGCGTTGCTGCGCACCATGCCGCCGCCCGCCGAGTCGGCGATCGAGTCCATGCGCCGCACCGCCGCCGCGTTGGGGGTCGAGTGGCCCGCGGCGCAGCCGGTCGGGCAGATGCTGGCGGGATTGGATCCGAATACGCCTGCCGCCCTTGTCCTGATGTCGGAGGCGACCAGCCTGTTGCGTGGGGCTTCCTACACCGTCGTCAACGGCGACGCCGTGGCGGCGACGCCGGACAGCTTGCAGCACAGCGCGATTCGCGCACCGTACGCGCATGTCACCGCGCCGCTGCGGCGGCTGGTCGACCGCTACGCCACCGAGATCTGTCTGGCCAGATGCGCGGGAACCGAAGTGCCGCAGTGGGTTACGGACGGGCTGGCCGGTGCGGTCGACACCATGCGGCGCAGCGACACCATCGCAGGCAAGGTCGAACGCGCCTGCATCGACCTCACCGAATCGACCCTGCTCGCGGAACGCGCAGGCACCGAGTTCGATGCGGTCGTGGTGCGGGAAGCCAACGGCACCCGCGCGGCGGAGATCTTCATCGCCGATCCACCAGTACTCGGCCCCTGCATGGGTGAGCCGCCCGAAGGTGCGGCCGTCCGAGTCCGCCTCCTCTCCGCCGACCCCACCACCCGCAAAATCACCTTCACCTACCCCTCCTGAAGGTGGTTCCACAGATCGTCCATATGGTTCACAGGCTCTGCAAGCCCTGTGAACCGTACGGAACCTCTGTGGTACCCGGGCTGGTTGCGGGGTTAGCCAGCGGACAACGCTGCCGCGGCGTCGGGATAGCCGCTGAGGGCTTGGCGCGCGGCAAGGTCTTCGGCTCCGGCCAGCACTCGGTAGAGCCCGGTTTCCTCGCCTGCCGCACCGGCATCCGCGGCGACGCCGTAGATGGCGTGTTGCGATTCGACGGCGTCGCGATGGTCGCCGAGCACGGTCTGCAGACGTTTCGCGTTCTTGCCGAGTTCGCCTGCCGCGTCGCCGAGCGCGGGTTCGGCGGCCTCGCAGGAATACCGTAATCGTTTGGCGCTCTTGCGGATATCGTGCAGCAGTTCGACTCGGTCGGTGGCGGTGACGGTGGTCTCCTGCCGGATCAGGTCCTCGACGCGATCGCGGTCGCGTTCCAGCACCACCCCGAAGAAGTCCACGGCAGGGACTGTCGCGCGCGAGGAACGCAGCGGCGGGTCGCTGCGCCAGTCTGTGAGCTGCTCGCGCAACCGCCGATAGCGCTCGCTGTCCAACGCCAGCAACACGGCGGCGTGGGCGGCGGCGTACTTCTCGTGCTCGCCGGTGACCAGCCTTGCGGTGACGGCCGCGCGTTCCTCGGCCGAATGCTCGCCCTGCGCACCGTGTTTGGCGAGCAGCTTTTCGAAACGGTCGGCCATGACCTCGGCGTCACGAGCGACGCCGAGGACACCGGCCAGCCACTTGAGCTCCTCACCCATCGCCCTGACCGGGTCCTTCTGGAACAGCCCACGGTAGGACCGCAGCACGCTGCGCAGCCTGCGGGTGGCGACCCGCATCTGATGCACCGAATCCGGTGCGTCGGAACGTACCTCGGGTTCGGCGGCCAACAGCCGGTCGACATCGTCGCTCAGTGCGGTGACGAGTGCGCTTCCGGCTGTGGCCGTCATGGTTATCCCGCTTTCGCGAATCGGTCGGTGGCTTCGACCAGGTGGTGCGTGGTGCCAGGTTCGTTGGCCGCGTGGCCTGCGTCGTCGACGATGTGCAGTTCCGAACTCGGCAATGCCTTGTGCAGGTCCCAGGCGCTCACCGGGGGGCAGACGATGTCGTGACGGCCTTGGACGATCACCGTTGGGATATGGGAAATCGTACCGATATCGCGCAGGAGCTGGCCCTCATCGAGGAAACCCCCATTGCGGAAGTAGTGGTTCTCGATCCGCGCGAAGGCGAGCGCGAACCGGGGCTCCGCGGTCTCGGCGACCCGATCCGGTTGCGGCAGCAGTGAACTCGTCGCACCCTCCCAGGTGGACCAGGCAACGGCGGCCGCGAGCGCGACCTGCTCGTCGGCGGAGTGCAGCAAACGGTGGTAGACCTCGACGAGATCCTCGCCGCGCTCGGCCTCCGGCACCGGCGCGAGGAACTTCTCCCACTCGTCCGGGTACACGTAGCCGGCAGCGCCGTTGTAGTACCAGTCGATTTCGCTGCGCCGCAACAGGAAGATGCCGCGCAGCACCAGCTCGGTGACCCGCTCCGGGTTGGCTTCGGCGTAGGCGAGCGCCAGCGTCGAACCCCACGAGCCGCCGAACACCTGCCAGCGTTCGATGCCGAGATGCGTTCGCAGCGCCTCGATATCGGCGATCAGATGCTGGGTGGTGTTGGTCTCCAGGCTCGCGCCCTCGGCAATATGCGGAGTGGACTGCCCGCAGCCGCGCTGATCGAGCAGCACGATCCGGTACGCCGCCGGGTCGAAGAACTGCCGGTGATAGGGCGAGGTGCCGCCGCCGGGGCCGCCGTGCAGGAAGACCACGGGCTTGCCATCGGGATTGCCGCTGACCTCCCAGTAGATCGACTGGCCGTCGCCGACATCGAGCATCCCGGTGTCGTAGGGCTCGATCTCCGGGTAGAGCGTGCGCATCGGTGTGTTGTGTCCTCTCAGAACGCCAGGCCAGCGGCCAGGTCGGAAATTTGTAGCGCCTCGATCGCCTGCTGGCGAACATCGGAGCAGCTCTTGGTGGTGAGGCGGTCGATGACGGGCTTGTCGGACAGCACGGCGCCGTTGATGCCGCCGTTGCGCAGCGCCCACTCGTGCACCAGCGCGTTCAGGCCGATCTTGCCGAGCGTCGGGCCCTGCACCCGCCAGTTCGACAGCTCGGGGCGGATCATGTCGCACAGCTGCGCGGCCGCGGCGTCGGAAATCTCGGGGGTGGCCGGCTTGGGGGCGCTGCTCGGCTTGCTCGTGGCGGACGCGGTGGTCGAGCCCGAGCTGCCGGTCGGCGCCGGGTTCGACTCGCTTCCACACGCGGTGAGGGCGGCGGCGGCACAAACGCCTGCCAAGACCAGGGTGCTGCGGGAAATCCAACGGCTGTGAAGCATCGGTACCTCTGCTCGGGTCGTCATTGTCCGCATCGAGTCTGCCACGATCTGCGAAGTTCGACCGTTCTCAGTGGGAGGACTACCGGTACCGGGGCCGCCCGATCTTCGTCCTCGTCAGCTCGGGGATTCGAGCGAGGCCGGCTACTGGAACGCGACTCGTAGTTCGTCGAGCAACTCGTCGACGATGCGGGCGAACCGGGGCGCGGAGGTGTCGATCGTGCGCCAGGGGTTGAGCGCGATGAGCGGGGCGAGGCGGTCGGCGAGGGCGATCTCGGCGTCGGCGATCGTGGCGGTGCGACGCCAGTGCGCGAGGTAGGCGTCGCGATGCGGGCCGCGCAGGAGGCGATGGCTGAGCAACGGGTGGGTGAGCACGGCGTCACCCCAGTCGAACAGGCGGCCGTGGCCCGGGGTCGCGCCCGTAAAGACGTTGTCGGTGTGCACGTCGTTGTGTTCCAGGGTGAGCCTGCCGTAGGCGGCCAACTCGGCGGCGGCCTCATGGATGCGGGCGCCGAGGCCGGGGATGCGTGGCTCGTAATGGCGGTAGACGGTGTCGAGGCGGTCCGGCGGGAGGTAGGGGGTCCCGGTGCCGCGCAGCTCGGCGATGTGCGCGGCGAGCGATTGCTGGAGTTCGACATATGAGCGGAGCAGGCCGGACCATTCCGCGTCAGTATTGCGCGCGGTCTCGCCGCCGTGCGGGCTGAGCAGCCACCCGCGATCCGATTGCACCGCAAGGGGTTCCAGCACACTGTCGGGGCATAGTCGCGAAAGAAGTTCTAGCAACGGCCCTTCGTGCGCGAAGGCGCGCGCATTCGCCTTGGCCCACATCGGCCCGGCCTCGGTCGGGATGCGCACGAGCAGCGACCAGGCGCGGCGCCGGGTTTCCGTTGGGGCGCCGGTGATCTCGATCTCCCGCACCTTCAGCACGCTCGCCGCCCACTCGACCAGCGGTGCGATCGGCTGGCCGAGCAGCGCAACGGGTGCGTGCACCGCTCGACCAGTCATCCAGGTGTCGCTCTGTCGATCTAGAAGCTGTGCTCGGGACCGGGGTAGGTGCCTCGACGCACCTCGTCGGCGTAAGCGGCTGCGGCCGTGCGCAGTTCGTCACCGACATTGCCGAACCGCTTGACGAACTTGGCGGTCTTGCCGCTGGTGTAGCCGGCCATGTCCTGCCAAACCAGCACCTGCGCATCGGTTTCCACGCCTGCGCCGATGCCGACGGTGGGGATGGTCAGCTTGCGGGTGACCTGTCCGGCGAGCTCGGCTGGCACCATCTCCATGACCACGGCGAACGCGCCTGCCTCCTGCACCGCGATGGCGTCGGCGATGAGCTGCTCGGCGCCGTCGCCGCGACCCTGCACGCGGAAGCCGCCGAGGGTGTTGACGCTCTGCGGGGTGAACCCGATGTGCGCCATCACCGGAATGCCCGCCGAGGTGATCAGCGCGATCTGCTCGGCGACCCGCTCACCGCCCTCCAGCTTCACCGCGTGCGCCTGGCCCTCCTTCATGAACCGGGTCGCGGTGGCCAGCGCCTGCTGCGG
The DNA here is from genome assembly GCF_043197455.1 of Nocardia sp. NPDC049149. NCBI lineage: Bacteria > Bacillati > Actinomycetota > Actinomycetes > Mycobacteriales > Nocardiaceae > Nocardia > Nocardia sp. NPDC049149. Next base: position 22,115 of record NZ_JBICTD010000003.1, on the reverse strand, counting down.
CGAGGACTCGTAGGTGCCGAACGGCAGGTCGGCGACCACCAGCGCGTGCGGTGCACCGCGCACCACGCCGCGGACCAGCGGAATGAGCTCGTCGATGGTGATCGGCACCGTGGTGTCGTAGCCGTAGACCACGTTGGCCGCGGAATCGCCGACCAGCAGCACCGGGATGCCCGCTTCTTCGAACAGTCGGGCCGAGGAGTAGTCGTAGGCGGTGAGCATGGCCCAGCGCTCGCCGTCGGCCTTCATTTGCTGCAGGTGCTGCACTCGGGTCTTGCGTGCCTTCTTGGGCTGGCTCGGCGCCGCGCCGTAGGCAGGGGTTTCCGAGTCGGATACGGACATCATCGTCCCTTTCGTCTGGTGTCTCCTCGGGGCCCATCCGGGTCCCCGGGTTCGTCTGACGAGTCCAGTGTCCCACCTGTCACCGGCCCGGTTTAAGGGCGCTGAGCGGTGCGATTGGTCACATCACCGGCCGTGTTGGCGCCTGGTGACCAGTGCGTTGTCCCGATCGCGCCAGCGAACTGCCAGTATCGGTGCATGGCTTTCGTTCGGAGTAGGCGCGGCGCGCTGATCGTCACGGCGCTGGCATTGGTCGCGGCGGGTTGCACCGTCGGCAAGGACGAGCCGAAAGGACCGATGCCTGCGCCGCCCGCCGACCTGGCGAAGTTCTACTCCCAGACCATCGAGTGGGGTGGTTGCGCGGGCTTCGGCACCAAGGACGACCGCTTCCCGCCCAACGCCGAGTGCGCGCGGATCAGCGTTCCGGTCGACTATGCCGCGCCGGACGGGCCGACCGCCCAGATCGCGGTGTCTCGGATCAAAGCGACCGGCAAGCGCATCGGCTCGCTGCTGATGAACCCTGGCGGGCCGGGGGAGTCGGGCCTGACCATGTCGGGGCTCGGCAACCGGACCGCGCTCGCCGAGCGCTTCGATCGCGTCGGTTTCGACCCGCGCGGTGTCGGGTCCTCGACCCCGGCCATCGTCTGCGAGACCGCGCAGGAACAGGATGCCGAGCGGGCGGAGCCGCCGAAGGACAACTCGCCTGCCGGCATCACCGCGGCCGAGGACGAGAACCGGCAGTACGCAGACCGCTGCGCCGCGCGCACCGGCAAGGACTTCCTGGCCAGGGTCGGCACCCGCGAGGTGGTGCAGGACCTGGACGTGCTGCGCGCCGCGCTCGGCGACGCGAAGCTCACCTACCTGGGCTACTCGTACGGCACCAAGATCGGTTCGGCGTATGCGGAGAAGTTTCCCGCGCACGTGCGCGCGCTGGTGCTCGACGGCGCCATCGACTCCTCGCAGGATCCGGTGCAGGAGTCGCTGCGGCAGGCGGCCGGATTCCAGAAGGTGTTCAACGCCTACGTCGCGGACTGCGTGAAGAAGGACGACTGCCCGCTCGGCACCGACAAGACGCAGGCGGTGTCGCGCTTCCGGGCGCTGGTGAATCCGCTGTGGGACAGGCCGGTGCCGACCACCGATCCGCGCGGGCTCGGCTACGGCGACGCGCTCACCGGCGTGCGGCAAGCGCTCTACACCAACGATCTGTGGCCGGTGCTCACCCTTGGCCTTTCCGAACTGCGCGACGGCCGCGGTGACACGCTGCTGCAGCTGGCCGACCTCTACGACGGCCGCCGCGACGACGGCACCTACAGCAACACCACCGACGCGTTCACCGCCATTCGCTGCGTGGACGATCCGCGCATCACCGATCGTGGGCTGACCGGCAGGCAGGACGCCGAATACCGCAAGGCCGCACCGTTCCTCGACGACGGGCGCGGCACCGGCGCCGCCCCGCTGGACCAGTGCACGGTCTGGCCGGTGCCGAACACCAGTGAGCCGCATCGGATTTCGGTGGCCGGACTGCCGAAGACGGTGGTCGTCTCCACCACCGAGGATCCGGCGACGCCGTACCAGGCCGGTGTCGACCTGGCCGACCAGCTCGGCGCCGCCCTGGTGACCTACAAGGGCAGCAGGCACACCATCGCGTTGTCGGGTGGATCGAAGTGCGTCGACCAGGCCGTTATCGACTACTTCGTCGACCTTAAGGAGCCCGAATCCGGCCTCACCTGCTGAACATTGCGGCGGTGATGTCTTTTTCCCGCAACAAGCACAACACACTCAGCGTGTATGTAACACGGATTTAACGCCGGGTGCTTACTCTCGCGGACATGGATCGCCAGAAGGAATTCGTGCTGCGGACGCTCGAAGAGCGGGATATCCGCTTCGTGCGTCTCTGGTTCACCGACGTCTTGGGTTACCTGAAGTCTGTCGCCATCGCTCCCGCCGAGCTAGAGGGTGCGTTCGAGGAAGGTATCGGCTTCGACGGCTCTGCCATCGAAGGCTTCGCCAGGGTGTCGGAGGCCGACATGGTCGCGCGGCCGGATCCGTCCACGTTCCAGGTGCTGCCGTGGTCGACCAGCAAGGGGCACCAGCACTCGGCCCGCATGTTCTGCGACATCACGATGCCCGACGGCTCGCCGTCGTGGGCCGACCCGCGCCACGTGCTGCGCCGCCAGCTGAACAAGGCGGCCGACGTCGGCTTCAGCTGCTACGTGCACCCGGAGATCGAGTTCTTCCTGCTGGAGAACGGCCCGCAGGACGGCTCGCAGCCGACCCCGGCCGACTCGGGTGGCTTCTTCGATCAGGCCGTGCACGATTCGGCGCCGAACTTCCGCCGCCACGCCATCGACGCGCTCGAATCGATGGGCATCTCGGTGGAATTCAGCCACCACGAGGGCGCGCCGGGCCAGCAGGAGATCGACCTGCGCTACGCCGACGCGCTGTCCATGGCCGACAACGTGATGACCTTCCGCTACCTCATCAAGGAGGTGGCGATCGACGAGGGCGTGCGCGCGACGTTCATGCCCAAGCCGTTCGCCCAGTACCCCGGCTCGGCGATGCACACGCACATGAGCCTGTTCGAGGGCGAGGCGAACGCCTTCCACGATCCGGACGACCCGATCAACCTGTCGGAGACCGCGCGCGCGTTCATCGCGGGCATCCTGGAGCACGCGCCGGAGATCAGCGCGATTTCGAACCAGTGGGTGAACTCCTACAAGCGGCTGATCCACGGTGGCGAGGCGCCGACCGCGGCCTCGTGGGGCCGGTCGAACCGGTCCGCGCTCGTTCGGGTGCCGATGTACACGCCGAACAAGTCGTCCTCGCGCCGCGTCGAGATCCGCAGCCCTGATTCGGCATGCAACCCGTACCTGACCTTCGCCGTGCTGTTGGCGGCCGGTCTGCGTGGCATCGAGAAGGGGTACACGCTGCCGCCGGAGGCCGAGGACGACGTGTGGTCGTTGACCGCGGCCGAGCGGCGCGCGATGGGCTTCCGCGAACTGCCGGGCACGCTCGACGAGGCGCTGCAGGCGATGGAGCGGTCCGAGCTGGTCGCCGAGACGCTCGGCGAGCATGTGTTCGACTTCTTCCTGCGCAACAAGCGCCGGGAATGGGCGGACTACCGCAGCCAGGTGACGCCGTACGAGCTGAAGGAATACCTGGGACTCTGACGTCGGCACCGTACTGGTACCGAACCTACGTTCCGGCGCACATCAAGTGTTAGCCGAGAGCATGTAATTTGAGACCATGGTCCGGCCCCCGACTGCCCGCTCCGCGGTGCCCGGCGTCGGTCGGCTCGGTTTGCTCGAGCCGTCCGCCGCTGCCTCGTTGCACCAATTGGGCTGGGACAACGTCGAAAGTATTCCGGTGCTCTGGGCGCTGTCGCGGGCACCGGACGCCGATCTCGCGCTGCACACGCTGATCAAGCTGCAGGAGCAGCTCGGAACCGAGTGGGCGGCATTGGATTCGGCGATCCGCGCGGAAACGTCGTTGCGCGGCAGGTTGTTCGCGTTGCTCGGCGCGTCCAGTGCGTTCGCCGATCATCTCGTCGCCGATCCGGCGGCGTGGCAGATCCTGCGCCGCAAGGCATTGCCGGAACGCGCCGAGTTGATCGCTGATCTGCTGTCGGTGGTCGATGCGGTGCCGGAAGAGGGACCAAACGCGGGTCCAATGTTGTTCCGGGCTGGTGCTTCCGGTCCCGAGGTGGTTGCGCTGCTGCGCAAGCGGTATCGCGATCAACTGATGCTGCTCGCGGCGCTCGATCTGGCGGCGACTGTCGAGAACGAACCAGTGCTCGCGTATCAGGTGGTCGGGTGGCATCTCACCGACCTGGCCGATGCCGCGCTCACCGCGGCGCTGTCGGTGGCTGTGGCGCGGGTCTGCAAAGACGGGCCGGTGCCGGTGCGGCTCGCGGTGATCGCCATGGGCAAGAGCGGCGCGCGCGAGCTGAACTACGTCAGCGACGTCGACGTGGTGTTCGTCGCGGAACCTGCCGATGCCACCGCGACCCGGCTGGCCGCCGAGATGATGAGCGTGGCCAGCGCGGCATACTTCGAGGTCGATGCGGCGCTGCGGCCGGAGGGCAAAGCGGGCGCGCTGGTGCGCACGCTCGATTCGCATCTCGCCTACTACAAGCGGTGGGCGCGGACCTGGGAATTCCAAGCGCTGCTGAAGAACCGGCCGATGACCGGTGACCTCGAGCTCGGCGAGCAATACCGGGCCGCGCTGATGCCGATGGTGTGGACCGCCTCCGAACGGCCGGACTTCGTCGCCGACGTGCAGGCGATGCGGCGCCGGGTGGAAGACCTGGTGCCCGCCGATCTGCGTGAGCGCGAACTGAAGTTGGGGCACGGCAGCCTGCGTGACGTCGAATTCGCCGTGCAGCTCCTGCAGTTGGTGCACGGCAGGGTGGACGAGTCGCTGCACGTGCAGGGCACCGTCGAGGCGTTGACCGTGTTGGCCGCTGGCGGCTATGTCGGCCGCGACGATGCCGCGAATCTCACTGCGTCCTACGAGTTTTTGCGACTGCTCGAACATCGTCTGCAGTTGCAGCGTCTACGTCGCACGCACACCCTGCCTGCCACCGACGACGAGGAGGGGATGCGCTGGCTGGCCCGTGCCGCGCACATCCGGCCGGACGGCAGGCAGGACGCGGTCGGTGTGCTCGGCACCGAGATCCGCCGTAATGCGGTGCGGGTGCGGCGGTTACACGCCAAGTTGTTCTATCGGCCGCTGCTCGAATCGGTGGTCAAGCTCGAACCGGACGCGCTGCGGTTGAGCCCCGACGCGGCGATCCGGCAGTTGGCGGCGCTGGGTTATCAGGCGCCCGAACATGCACTCGGACATCTCAAGGCGCTCACCGGTGGTGTGTCGCGCAAGGGCCGGATTCAGGCGCTGCTGCTGCCGACCCTGCTCGAATGGCTCGGTGACACACCCAATCCCGACGCCGGTCTGCTCGCGTACCGGCGAGTGTCGGAGGGGCTCAACGACCAGACGTGGTTCCTGCGGGAACTGCGCGACGAGGGTGCCATCGCGCATCGGCTGATGATCGTGCTCGGGTCCTCGGAGTACTTGCCGGATCTGCTGATCAACGCGCCGGACACCATCCGCATGTATGCGGACGGACCGGGCGGGCCGCTGCTGCTGAGTCCGCAACCCGAGGACGTCGCGCGCGGCATCATGACGGCGGCGGCGCGCTACGACGACCCGAAACGTGCGGTGGCCGCGGCGCGTTCGCTGCGCAGGCACGAATTGGCCAGGGTGGCCTCGGCGGATCTGCTCGGGCTGCTCGAGGTGCGGCAGGTCTGCCGCGCGCTGTCCTCGGTGTGGGTTGCGGTGCTGGAAGCCTCACTCGCGGCGGTGATTCGGGCCAGCGAGGCCGAGCGTGGCGCGCCTGCACCCGCCGACCTCGCGGTGATCGGCATGGGCAGGCTCGGCGGGATGGAGCTCGGCTACGGGTCCGACGCCGACGTACTGTTCGTGTGCGATCCGCGGCCGGGCGAGGACGAGACCAAGGCCGTGAAGTGGGCGATCAGCGTCGCCGACCGGGTGCAGCAGCTGCTCGGTGCGCCGAGCACCGATCCGCCGCTGCACGTGGACGCCGGACTGCGGCCCGAGGGGCGCAACGGCGCACTGGTCCGGACGCTGGCCGCCTACGCCGCGTACTACGAGCAGTGGGCGCAGCCGTGGGAGGTGCAGGCGCTGCTGCGAGCCCACCAGGTCGCGGGTGATCAGGGGCTCGGCGTGCGGTTCCTGCATGTCATCGACAAGGTGCGGTATCCGCAGGGCGGGGTGTCGACCGAGGCGGTGCGCGAGATCCGGCGGATCAAAGCCAGAGTCGACGCCGAACGACTACCTCGTGGCGCCAATCCCGCGACCCACACCAAGCTCGGGCGCGGTGGTCTCGCCGATATCGAGTGGACCGTGCAGCTGATGCAGTTGCGGCACGCGCACGATGTGCTCGGGCTGCACAACACCTCAACGCTGGAGTCGCTCGACGTCATCGAACAGACGAAACTGCTCGACGCGGCCGATGTGGCGCTGCTGCGGGATGCGTGGTTGACCGCGACGCGGGCGCGCAATGCGCTGGTGTTGGTGCGTGGCAAGCCTGCCGACCAGCTGCCCGGGCCGGGCAGGCTGCTTTCGGCGGTGGCGAAGGTCGCTGGCTGGCCCAATGACGACGGCAGTGAGTTCCTCGACCACTACATGCGCGTGACGCGGCGGGCGAAAGCGGTGGTGGAGCGCGTTTTCGGCGAGTGAGTCGGGACAGTCGCTGCGGATTTCGCGGCGCGCCGCGATCGGGTCTCGGTCTGGAGTTATTGCGACACGTCGGCGAAGGTGAGACCCGTTCGCTCGGCACGCTTTTCGCCCCACTCGTAGAGGGCGGTGAGGACAGGGACGAGGCTCCAGCCCTCCTCGGTCAGGTCGTATTCGACCTGGGGCGGGACGGTGTCGAAGGCCGTGCGGCGGACAAGCCCGTCGCCTTCGAGTTCGCGCAGCTGCTGGACGAGCATCTTCTCACTGGTGGTCGGCATCAGCCTGCGCAGTTCGCCATAGCGGCGCACGCCCTCCTTGAGGTGGGCGAGGATCACCGGCTTCCATTTGCCGCCGATGAGGTCGACGGTCACCTCGACCGCGCAGTGGAACTGCTTCTCGAGCATTGCTCGCCTCCGTACTCACCAAAAAGTGCGTTCTTGTAACACTGTAATCATCGCGATTCCATGGATGGGGCAAACAGTACCTACCGCAGACATGGAGTTCGAAACCCTATGAAGGTCATCGTTTTCGACCGTTTCAAGCCCGGGGTGACCTTGGAGACCATCAACCCGTACCTGCCGGAGGAGGTCGCCAACGTATGGCGGCTGTGGAAGGCGGGCATCGTGCGGGAGAACTACGCCAGGGCCGACGAGCCGGGCGTGGTGATCGTGTTCGAGGTGGACAGCGTCGAGGAAGCGCAGAAATACGTCGCCGACTTCCCGCTCACCAAGGCGGGTTACCTGGAGTGGACGTATGTCCCGGTGCAGGCCCCGCTGCCGCTGGAGGCGCTGATGGATCCGAAGGTCGATGTCGCCGAGCCCTACGACCGGACCAAGTGAGGTCGTCGCATGCGTAACGCCTTCGGCCTCAGCATCCCGCAAACCGTCGAGGACGCCTGCGATCCCACCAGGATGGCGGTGCTGATCTACGACATGCAGGTCGGCATCGTCCGGCAGATCCCGGACGGCGACGCGATCGTGCAGGCGTGTGTGCGATTGCGAGATGCCGCGCGGGAAAGCGGTTTTCGGGTCTTCTATACCCGGCACATGTCACTGCCCATCGCCGCCTCCGGTGTGTCTCAGGTGCGCACCGCCATGCAGTGGCAACGCGTGGACGATCCGGCCGAGCTCCGGGTCAGCTTTCCGCAGGGGTCGCCGCAGTACCAGCTGGTGCCCGAGCTGAGTCCGAACGCAGACGAGGTGGTCTTCGACAAGATCACCATGTCTGCGTTCGCGGCAACCCCGCTCGATTTTGCCTTGCGGGACTGCGGAATCGACACGTTCGCCATCGCGGGCATCGCGATGGAGGTCGGCATCGAACCCACCGTCCGGCACAGCCTCGACCTCGGTTACCTCCCGATCGTCGTCACCGATGCCTGCGGTGCAGGGCACCCTGCAGCCGCCGAAAGATCGCGTGCCACTCTCGAATTCACCGGAAGCACCCTGACCACTGACACCACGACCCTGACCGACCTCATGACCCGAGACCCGCTAGCCGTCGACCCGCTGCCGTCCCTCGGGACCCGCAGCCCCACTTGACATACGGTCTCCTGTGAGCAGGACATCTCGGGATTCGCCCCGCAGCCGCACACCCCTTGTCTTCCCGCGCACTTTCTGTCTTCCCGCACACGATTTCGCATGCGAAATCGTGTGCGGGAAGACAGAAAGTGCGCGGCTGGGCGTCTTTGATCTTGAACCTCCGTCTTTGATCTTGAAGTTCTCGAAACGGGAGCACAGCCAAGTGACCCGGCTGGGACAAGAGAACACGCGCCCGACTGCGGAGGTCAGCCGGGTACGGCAGACGACGCCACCACGCTATCCGATGCAAACTCTGGGCTGCCGAATTCACAGGAGACCGTGGAGCCGAGGAAGCCAGCAACCAATGGACTCTCGTCAACGGCGGTCGGCACCCCTCTGTCGTCGATGTAGGGCTGAGCGGTCGTTGGGCGTGGGTGGGCGGTGGGGACTGTGCGGGATCTGCGCGGTGGGGGCACAAGTTCTCCACAGGCGGGACCTAGGCTCGGCGGTATGGCTAAGTGGATGAAGCGGATTCTGTTGGGGGTGGGGTGGTGCGCGCTGTTGGCGGGTGCCGCCGGGATCGTGCTGCATTTTGTGGCTTGGCAGCAGCGGCCGTTGGTGCTGCTGGCGTCGGGGGCGTCGTATTTGATGGTCGGGGCGTTGGTGGGGCTGGTGTTCTTCCTGATCGCGCGCGGATGGCGGAGCGCGGGGGTGGCCGGGGTGCTGGTGGGAGTGGTGTTGTGGACGCTGGTGCCGACGTTTGTGCCGGAGGGGCGGGCGGCCACCGGGCCCGAATTGACGGTGATGCAGTCGAATTTGCTGTTCGGGCGGGCGGATACCGGCGCGGTCGTGCGGGAGGTGCGGGACAACCGGGTCGACGTATTGACCGTGCAGGAGTTGACGAATGCCGCGGTAGAAAAGTTGGCGGGGTCGGGGCTCGCCGCCGAGCTGCCCTATTCGTATCTGCGGCCGACGCCCGACGGTGGCGGCGGGACCGGGATCTACAGCCGGTATCCGTTGCGGGACGGCAAGAGATACGACGGGTTCATTCTCGAACACGTGTCGGCGACGATGGAGCATCCGGAGCGCGGGCCGATCGCGGTGTTCGCCTTTCATCCGATTCCGCCGCCGTTCGGCTTCTCGAATTGGCTTGTGGAGATGCGAAGGATCCGCGAAATCCTTGACGCGCAACAGGGTCCGGCAATTGTCGGCGCCGATTTCAATGCCACTCGAGACCATGCGGCGTTCCGCGAACTGCTGGACGGTCGGTTCGAGACCGCAGCCGATCAGGTCGGGGCAGGCCTGCTGCCGACCTTCCCCGACGACTGGCCCACCGGCCCTTTCATCGGGATCGACCATGTGCTGCTCGCCGACGCGACGGCCGAGGATTTGCACACGTTGCGGGTGCCAGGATCGGATCATCGGGCGCTGCTGGCCCGCGTGCGATTGAACTGAACAGGCTTCGTGCCCGAAATGTAACCGCGCCTGCCGTTCTCGATCACAAGTGATGCGCAGGCGCGGTCGCCCGCGATTACCATGAGAACGCTCACCGATCGGCACCAGCGTCGGTCATCGAGCAACTGCGCGCGGGAGGCGCGCGGTGCGGTACTCGGGGAGACGAGTGGATGATGACGACGAGACGGCGCTGGTTCGGCGCGCTCACCTGCGCGGCGGCGATCGTGCTGACCGGCTGCACCGCGGTCACCGCAGACCGTGCGGCAGCGCCGGATACCGTGCGATCTACCGAAAACCAGTGGGAGCTGGCCGGTTCGATGACCGCCTCCGGACCGAATGGTCCGCGCAAGGGCGTGCCGGACGCGCCGCTCAGTGCGGAGAACGGTGACGGCGGCCGCATCGACAAGCTCGCTTTGAACACCATTTCCGACGTGCAGGAATTCTGGACGACCGAGTACCCCAAGAACTTTCCCGGCACCTTCAAGCCGGTGACCAGGTTCCTGTCCTGGGACGCTGCCGCGCCCAAGGAGCAGTCGATCACCTTCTGCAAGGTCGACACCTACCAGGTGGTGAACGCCGCCTACTGCAGCGGCGACCACACCATCGGCTGGGACCGCGGGGTGTTGTTGCCGAGCGTGGCGAAGAAGTTCGGCGACATGGCGGTCGTGATGGTGCTCGCACACGAGTACGGGCACGCGATTCAGGGCCAGGCGAAGCTCGCCGGGTTCTTCACCCCGGCTCTGGTGCTGGAACAGCAGGCCGACTGTTTGGCTGGCGTGTTCTTGCGCCATGTGGCAGAAGGGAATTCGGCGCACTTCACGTTGAACACCACCGACGGTCTCAACGCGGTGCTCGGCGCGACCGTCGCCATCAGGGATCAGGATCCGAACGATCCGAAGAACACGCACGGTTCCGCCTTCGAGCGGGTGACGGCCGTGCAGATCGGCTACACCGACGGCGCGCAGGGCTGCAAGAAGATCACCAGGCAGGAGATCTCGAAGCGCAGGGGTGGCTTGCCGAAGACTTTCGTTCCCGGCGAGGAATACGAGCAGCTCCCGGTGTCGGTGGCATCGCTGACCAGCGTCAGCCAGGCGTTGGCGACCGTCTTCCCGACCACGATCCCGCCGCAGCTCGACTACTCGGGAGTGGTGCGCAACTGCCCGAATACCACTACGACGCAGCCTGTTTCGTACTGCCCCAGTGCGAACAAGGTCGGCACCGAGGTGTCCGCCCTTGCCAAGCGCGCCGGGACGATGAGCAAGGCCGAGGACCCGCTCTCGGCCATGGTGGACGGTGACTACAATGCGTACGTCGTCTTCGTGTCGCGGTATGTCCTTGCGGTGCAACAGGATCGCAAGCTGACGGTGACCGGCGCGGAGACAGCCGGGCTTCGCACCGCTTGTCTGTCCGGGGTGTTCACTACCCGATTGAGCGAGCCTGGTAGCGACCCGCGCCTGTCCGCGGGCGACCTCGACGAGGCCGTATCGGGCCTGCTCGCCGACGGTCTCGCCGCCTCCGACGTGAACGGCAAGGTCGTGCCGAGCGGCTTCGCACGACTCGAAGCCTTCCGCACCGGCGTGCTCGACGGCGAGGACGCGTGCATGGCGCGGTATCGCTAAGCGCTACAGGTGCGCTTCCAACCACTCGATGACGTCGCCGATCACCTTGTCCTGCTCCGGCTCGTTGAAGACCTCGTGGTAGAGGCCGTCGTAACGGTGCACAGTCAGATCGGTGGACGCGGCACGCTGCTCGATGATGTCAGCTCCAGACGGTGCGACAAGGCGGTCGGCGGTGCCCTGCAGCACCAGCAGCGGCACGGTGAGCTTGTCGAGGCGATCCTTCACCAGGTAGCTGGTGTGCAGGATCTCGGTGCCGGTCCTGGCGGGGAGCTTGCCGTGATGCACCAGCGGGTCGTTCACGTAGGCGCGAACGACGGCGGGGTCGCGGCTGATCAGCTCCGGATCAATAGCCAGCACACCGAGATTCGGGGTGAGCTTGGTCAGAATCGGGGCGAGTGCGCGTTGCACCGCGTTGCCGATCGCGATGTCCAGTGGCGGTGCGGACACCACAACGCCGGTGACGTCGAGTGGTGCTCGGGTGGCCAGGTGCAGCACGATGAGGCTGCCCATCGAGTGGGCGACGAGGAATCGGGGCACGCCGGGATGTTCGCGGGTCGCGATGTCGAGCATGCCAGCCACATTGTCGGCGGCGCCGTCGATCGAGCCGATGTTGGCGTTGCCGCCCGCGGATTTGCCGTGGCCGATGTGGTCGAGCGCGTAGACGGCGAATCCGTCGGTGGCGAGGCGATTGCCCACGTGGGCGTAGCGGCCGGAGTGCTCGCCGACACCGTGCACGAGGACGATGACGGCACGCGCGGGGGTATCGGGCAGCCATGCGCGCCAGGCGATCCCGCTGCCGACGCCGTCGAAACGACCGGCCTTCTCGGTGATCGACACGGCGGTCGGCTCGGCGCCTCCGGTGCCGGGTTCGGTGGCATCGGGTTCAGCGGTCATGCATCGGCTCCTGAAGTTTGCGGTGCACTGTTCGTCGAGTGCGCCAACTCGGCGATCAGCCGGCGGTTGAACTCGATGAGTCGAGCGTAGTTGACCCGGGAGAGCCGCTCGTCGGTTCCGTGGATCGAGGCGATATCGCGTTCGCCGACCACGATCGGCGCAAAGTTGCACCGGGTTGCGGCCAGATCGTGATAGTGCCTGGAGTCGGTGGCGCCGGGCACGATGCCGGTGGTGACCGCGATGCCGGGAACGACGGCCCGCGCGATGTCCGCGATCATGTCGAACATCGGGCCGGTCCGTGGGTGCGCCGTCGGCTCCGAACACATGCCTTCGGTTTCGATCCGAACGCCCTTGTCGCGCACCACCTTCCGGCAGTGCTCCAGGACGGTGGCGATCGAGTCACCTGGCAGGATGCGGAAGTTGACGAGGGCCTCGGCGTGCTGGGGCAACACGTTCGCCTTCACCCCGCCGCGGATCACGGTGGGGGCGGTGGTGGTGCGCACCAGCGCCTCGGTCTGCGGCTGGGCCGCCATCATCCTGGTGATCAGCGGCGCCGCGAGGCCTGCGAGGCCGAGCAAACCGCGGCGGGCCGTCGGCAGTGCCGCGCGCACCCTGGACAGCATGTCTGCCGTCACCGGCGTCATCCGCAACGGCATCGGATGATCCTGGAGCCTGCTCACCGCGCGGGCGATCCGGCCCACCGCCGTCTGCTTGCCCGGCATGGACGAATGCCCGCCGACCTCGCTGACCGACAATCGCACCGTCGCATAACCCTTTTCGCCGAGCATGACCGTGGCCACCGGCTGCTCGATCCCGTCGACGACCCCCTCGGTGATCACGCCGCCCTCGTCGAGCAGCAGGTCGGCGCGCACGCCGCGCTCGCGCAGGTGCTGCGCCATCCGGACCGCGCCGGTGTCGCCGAACACCTCCTCGTCGTGGCCGAACGCCAGAAAGATGGTGTGCTGCGGGCGGATTCCGGCGGTGAGCGCCGCCTCGACCGCCTCCAGGATGGCGAGCACCCTGCTCTTGTCGTCGATCGCGCCACGGCCCCAGATGAATTCGTCATCGACCACGCCCGCGAACGGCGGATGCGTCCAGCGCTGCGGGTCGTCCACCGGCACCACATCCTGATGCGCGAGCAGGATCGCCGCGACCCGGTCCGGTTCGGCACCCCGCCACCGGTAGAGCCTGCTGTGTCCGAACCGTTCGAGGTCGAGCGCGGCGTGCACCAGCGGGAAAGATTGCTCGAGGTGCGCGGACAGTTGGGTGAACGCTGCGTCCTCGACCTCGTCCGGAACGTCGGAGGATATGGTCACGCAGCGCAATGCGGCGGCGAGGCGCTCAGCGGTGAGATCGTCGACCGGTTGCGTCATCGGTCACCGGTGCGGTTCGGCAAATTCATGGACACCGTCGCATTGTCCAGCATGTCGGGAGCAGACGTGATCGGCTGCCTGTTTCGCCAGTTCACAGCGGTGTTGGTAGTGCAGACATGACTCGGCGGTGTTCGGCCGGGACCTTCCGGCCAGTCGCGTGGACGGTGTTCACGACGCGCACGCCGATCCAAGTGGCCCGCGGCGAATCCTCGCCGAGCAGGTGGGCAGCGACGGAGTTGCTGGGGCGTCCGTCGACTCGAGTGACCGCATTGGAAGGGACGTACGGATCTCGCTGTTGCCGAGTCGCCGGGCGAGCAGGCGGTGCCGAGGGGCAGCGCGGCGTTCTCGACGAGGTCGAACTCGGGGCCGGTTGTGAGCATGATGCCGCCGACGCCGAGTGTGGCCGATGACTCGGACCCTCGCCCTACTAACGAGGCGGCAGCGAGGAAGTTTTGCTTGGGCAGTCCGCTCGAGTGACCGGCGTGGGAAAGGGACACGAGGGTCTAGGTGTTGCCGAGTCGCCGGGCGGATGCCACCCGGTGTTCACCACGGGACGACAGCATGAGCGGTATGCCGGATGCCGTCGACGTGCTTGGCAGTGCACCGATTGACGCGCTCGCGGTGGGAACTGTGACCCTTGCGCTGCTGGCCGCGCTGTTGTTCGCGGTGTCGGCGGCGCTGCAGCAGGGTGCCGCGCGGCAAGCCGCGGTGGATGACGGGCAGAGCAGGTTCCTGATGATCGTGGGAATCGCTCGGCGGCTGATCGCCGATCGCCGCTGGCTGGCCGGGCAAGGCGCCAATGTGGCCGGGTTCGTTGTGCATGCGGTCGCGTTGCGGTTGGGTGCGATCGCGGTGGTGCAGGCGCTGCTCGTGGTGCAACTGCTGTTCGCGTTGCCGATCGCGGCGGCGCGGCGCAAGCGGGCGCTGCTCCGGCGGGATTGGGCTGGCACCGTTTTCGTGTGCGGCGGATTGATCCTGCTCGTCGGGCAGAGCGCACCAGGGCACGCGGATCTGCGACCGCAACTGCTGCCCGGCGTCGGTGCCTGCGTTTTCGCGACGATCATCGTGCTGATCGCCGCGTCGCGGCTGGCCCGCTCCACTCAACTGCGTTCGGCGCTGGTCGCGGTCGCGGCAGGCTGCTGCTTCTCTACCACCGCGGTGCTGGTCGTCATCGCCACCACCGCGCTGCCCGCGCTCAGCTGGGCGCTGCTCGGCATCCCGATCTCGACCGTCATCGGCGGCCTGCTCACCCAGGAGGCGTACGCCCGCGGTTCACTGCCCACCGCGCTCACCGCCATGACGATCACCGACCCCGTCCTCAGCTACGCGGCAGGCCTCACCCTCTTCGCGGTCACCATTCGCCCACAGCCCGCCCTGCTCGTCCTCGCCGCCGCCCTGGTCATCACCGGCGTTGCCCTCCTCGCGAATTCCCCCACCCTGCACGACGAACGAGACCACACACTCGAGCCCGCGCCGAATACGCCAGTGCCAGAGACTGTTCCGTAACCACGTTCAGGACGGCCCGAGTCCGGTACCGGCTCCAGCGGTTGTTTCACAATCGAGCACGTCGTGAGCTCTCGAGCCCGCGCCGAATACGCCGGTGCCAGTGGTCGTCCCGTACCCACGATCAGCCTGCCGTCGCGGGAGGGATTCGGCGACGAGTGGCACACCACTGTGTGGGCTACTCGCACTTTGCCGCAGCCATGTGCCACTCGTTGGGCGGTCGTGCGGGTCTGGAGTGCGCCCGGGGGGCGGATATGCGCTGTTGGAGGGGTGGAGGATGAGTTTGCCTAGGACGGAGCGGGTTTCGAGGAGGTGGTGGGCGTGGACGTTCAGGACGGGCCGAGCCCGGTGCCGGCTTCAGCGGTTGTTTCACAATTGAGCGCGTGGTGGACTCCTGAGTCCGCGCCGAATGCCCTGTGTCGGTGGTTGTCTCGCAACCGAGCGTGGGCAGGTCGACCTCGATCCGGCATCGGGTGCCTGCTCGTCGGCAAATCGCGTGCCGAGCGATCAGTGTCAGCTGACATCGAGCGGCAGTGCTGCAGTCCAACGTCTGATCTGCTCGGGATCCGTTGTCGGCGTTGAACATCCGACGGTGGTGTGGTCAGGCGGTGCGGGCGGGGGAGTCGTAGTCGGCGTAGAGGGCGAGCATGCCTGCGACGGTCGCGGACCAGGGGAAGCGTTCGGCGGCGGAGCGGGCGGCGTGGCGGCGTTGCGGAGCGGGTACGGAGAGCAGGGCGCGGACGCCGTCGGCCAGGCCGTGCGGGGAGCCGTCGGAGACGAAGCCGGAGCCGGGGGCGTCGACGAGTTCGCCTGCGGCGCCTGCGTCGGGGACGACGACCGGGGTGCCGCAGGCGAGCGCTTCCAGCACGGCGAGGCCGAATGTTTCAGCGGGGGAGGGGAATACGGCGATGTCGGCGGCGGCGACCAGGTCGGCCATGGTGGTGCGGTCGGTCATGTGGCCGTGGAAAACGATGGGGAGGCCTGCGGCGAGCCGTTGCAGGCGTGGCCGCAACGGGCCGTCGCCGATGACGGAGAGTTCGCAGCGCAGGCCGGATTCGGTCAGCACGCGCACCGCCTCGATCGCGCGTTCGGCGCGTTTCTCCCTCGACAGCCTGCTCACCATCACCAGGCGCACGAGCTCGTCCGAGGGTGTTTCGGCGAGGTGCTCGGTCGGGCGGAAGGTGGTCAGATCGACACCGAGCGGGACCCGGCGCACGTTGGTCGCGCCGATCCGCGCGAACTCCGCGGTCGCGAAACTCGAGGTGACGACGACCTTTTCGGCACGAACACAGAGCCTGCGGTTGGCCAGGTCGGCGGCCGTGGTCAGCGGGAAGCCGGGTGGCACTCGACTGCGCAGGATCGCGTCGATGCGTTCGTGCGAGAACAACACCAGCGGCACACCCGTGCCGCGCGCCCACGGCGCGAGCCACCGGACGCTCAGCTTGTCGCTGCACTCGAGCACGTCGGGCCGCAGCCGGTCGAGGACGGCGCGGGTGCGCCGGGAGGTGAGCACGTGATAGCCGCCCGCACCGAACTTGGGACTGTGCACGGTGATCCGGCGTCCGGACGGCGTCTGCTCGTCGTCGTCGGCCGGTCCCGGCACCACGAGCACCCGCTCGTGCCCGGCCGCGAGATAGCCGCGGCCGATCTCGTCGACGCAGGTGCGCAAGCCACCCGACGCCGGGGTGTAGAAGTTCGCGATCTGCACGATGCGCACTAGTGGACCACCGCTTCGACCGTCGCTGAGCGGGTGCTCGTGCGCATCAGGCGACCTCGACCAGTTCGGCGTAGGTGGTGGCGCGCGCGCCCGCGCTGAGCACTGCGTCGATCGCGCGGAGGGTGGCGTCGCGCAGGCCGGGGCGATGCAGGTCGTCGGGGTGCAAGGCGAGCCGGACCAGGCCGCCGCTTGCGGCGTTGCGGCGCGCCATGGTGACGAACATGGCGGCGCCGAACCGTTCGGACCAGCCGCCGCCAGGGCGGTGCGAGAGCGCGAAACCGCGGTGCCTGCGGCCGGTGCGCAGATCCTTCGCGCCGAAGTGATCGGTGGTGTGCGAGAAGCCCGCGGCGCGCAGAGCCTGTTCCGACGCGGGCGAAGCCAGCCAGCCCGGCGGCGTGAAACCGGTGGTGGAAAGCCCGGATTCGGTCATGACCGCGGTGGCGGCCCGCAGTTTGACGGCGGCCTCGGCGGCGTCGAGTGCGGCGAATTCGGCGGCGCCGCGCGCCACCGCACGGCCGAGCGTTCGACGCGGCCAGCTCCCTTCGGGCCCGGCCCGATGCGACCACCCATGCACCATGATTTCGTCACCCCCGGCGCGCCGCTCCCGTAGCAAACTCGCGTAGTCCGGTCGATCGGCCAGCGAAGCGCCGCGCCACGGGCCAGGTATGACCAGTAGCGACACCGGGATCCCGAACCCATCGGCGTCGGAACACCACTGTGCCGTCTCGTCCGCACTCGCAGGTGCGACGTCATGGACGCTCACCACCAACCGCGCACACACGCACCGCAAACTAACACCGCCCGGTTGCCACCAGCTGAACAACACGGTGCCGGTATCCGACGGATCGACGCGGCTGGGTTCCGCAGCTGCGCGGGCAGCGGAGGGAGCAGCGCCGATAACGTCGCCGCCGATGTCATCGACGGCGACCACGGTCCAGCCGCCTTGCACGACGGGGTGCCGCGACGATGCCGCCGGACGGGTGGCGTCGAGCTCGTACGGGCAAGGTTCCGGGACGACGGACCACGGCACTGCACCGGCGGATGGTGCGAGGCCGACCGCGGCCCAACGAAATCGCGCGTCGCTCCAGTGCGCAAATAGGCCATTCGGTTTCGCTATGGTCACCGCGAAGCATTCGGGGCTACAACATGATTCGCGTGGTGTGCGAGGCACGTCGGCGTATGATCGGGCCAGTGCGAGTGCCCGGGGGAAGTATGAGTGAGCCGGTGACCGCGGACTGGGAACAGTTCGTTCAAGCGCTGGCCCAATGTCTGTCGGAGCTACCTTCGCGAGCGACGTTGATCATTGCGGCGCCCGGCAACCGATATGTCCAGTTCATGCAATACGACATCAAATTATCCGCCGAGCTGGCAGGCAATCATTATCTGTCGCAACCGATTCCGGATGCCGCCGCGCAGGAATTACGTGACCTCGGCTGGAATGAGCCGCTGCTGCGGCGCGAAGTCGACAATTGGACCAGAACGATGTTCTGGCCGATCTCCCCGGGCAGCCTGATCGAATTCGCCCGCTCGGTGGCCATCGGCTTCCGCGACGCGCTCGGGGTCGAGACGCCGGTGGAGTTACGCGCGATGGGATGGACCGAAGCCTCCGGTGATCTGGATCTCACCGTGCTCGGCTCGATCGCCCGTCGCGGCTTGAATTGACTTACCCGTCCCGCCGACCGCCATCCCCGAGGTCCCGTGGCAGAACAGCCAGCACGTTGGCACTATCCTGAGTGGCATGGCAGCAGGTAAGCCCACCAAGGAAGCGAAGGCCGCCGCGAAGGCGGCCCGCAAGCAGCAGTCGAAAGAGCGCAGGCAGCAGCTCTGGCAGGCGTTCCAGATGCAGCGCAAGGAAGACAAGCTGCTGCTGCCGTTGATGATCGGCGCCTTGCTCGGCAGCACTGCCGTCTTCCTGGTCATCGGCTTGATCTTCGGGTTGACCTGGTTCCTGGTACCGCTTGGCGTCGTGCTCGGCGCATTGGGCGCGTTCATCATCTTCGGTCGCCGAGTGCAGAAGAGCGTCTACGGCAAGGCCGAGGGACAGGCCGGCGCCGCGGCCTGGGTGCTGGACAACCTGCAGGGCAAGTGGCGGGTGACCAACGGCATTGCCGCGACCACCCAGCTCGACGCGGTGCACCGGGTGATCGGCCTGCCCGGTGTGGTGCTGGTCGCCGAGGGTTCCCCGCAGCGCGTGAAATCGCTGCTCGCGCAGGAGAAGAAGCGCACCGCGCGACTGATCGGCGACACCCCGATCTACGACGTCGTCATCGGCAACGACGACGGCCAGGTGCCGCTGAAGGAACTGCAGCGCTACCTCACCAAGCTGCCCCGCAACATCGACACCAAGCGCATGGACCTCATCGAGGGCAGGTTGACCGCGCTCAGCTCGCGCACCGGCCCGGCCATGCCGAAGGGGCCGATGCCTGCGGGCGCCAAGATGCGCGGCGTCCAGCGGACCATCCGCCGCCGCTGAGCTGGACAAACCCGAAGGCCCGCGCCACCTGGTGCGGGCCTTTCGCGTAGTGGTCGCGGCATCGAGAGGGTACTGGTGTAGGCATCGGCCGAGAGCGCGCCTGCACCAGCACCCCTTGATCTTGGTCAGGCATTCCAGCCAGACCGAGTCGTGGCGTCGAGTGGGAACTGGTGGCGGCATCGGCCCGAGAGCGCTCCGCCGTCAGTTCCCACTCGACGAGGTCAGGTGATCTTGGTTAGGCGCGAAGTAGCCAGAGCGGGCGGTCGTAGGCGAGGGCGTGGTAGGCGATGAGGATCGCGGTGGAGATGAGGGCCAACCTCGGCAGACCCGCCGCCCAGAGCGCCGCGGTGCCGCCGAAGAGGATCGCGAGCTCGAGTGCGAGACGGACCGCGCCAGGCACCGAGACAGGCGCCGCACCGCTGCGACTCGGGTCGTCCGGCACCGCGAAGGTGCCCCAGAGTGCCGCCGTTATCAGCGGCAACACGGCGACAAGCAGGAACTTCCACGGCGAATCGAAGGCACGCCAGCCGTAGACACCGAAGGAAGTAATGGCGGCGAGCTCGAGCAGGAACCGGATCGCGAGCATCGCCGGATTGAGTGACACCTGGCGGAGCGTAACCGCCAGGGCCGTCAGCGGGAATGGACTAGTGCGGTGCCGGTCGCGCGATCGTGCATGCCGCGGCCGTCGCTGTCGGTGAACAGCGCGGGCACCACGAAAACCAGCAGTGCCTGCCTGGCCAGCGCTCGCACGATGCCCACCGGCACCGGCGCATCGATCCGGACGGTGCGCAGCCGCAGGAAATACTGACCGGGCGTGAACCCGAACAGCGTCACCGCCGCAACGCCGATCACAAACCAGATCAGCAACGTCAAAGTGGACGAGGAGGCGCTGCGCGTGATCACCGCGGAAATACCGAGCGCGATCATCCAGTCGACGAACAGCGCGGCGATCCGGCGCATCATCCCGGCCAGCGACCCGGCACCGGACTTCGGCAGACCCAATAGTGCGCCGGGGAACTCGGGGTTTGCCTGATCGCCGGAACCCTCCGAAGGGCCGGAGAGCCACGATCCCGTCATGCGTGCCATGACCCCACAATAAGGGCGGCCGATCCACTACCCGGCACCGCATAAGGGGAGTTCACGTCGGCGCGTCCCAGGTCGGATGGCAGGATTAGCATGTCGTAGGAGACCAGGTGGGACTCCTCACCTCTTCACCGGCACGTGTAACACTGGCGAAACACAACCTTGACTGCGGGGAAACACCGCGTCCATAGCGTCTGGACGCGACGAACCCGCGCGTAGCGACTGTTTGCAGGTTGCTCGAAAAGGCCAGCAATCGACACTGGCTGGGAACCGATCCGTAAGGAGAACAAGTGACGTTCAGCACGGCCGACGAGGTCATCAAATATCTCGCCGACGAGGAGGTCGAATATGTCGACATCCGCTTCAGCGATCTTCCCGGTGTGCAGCAGCACTTTTCGATCCCGGCGAAGGCATTCACCACCGACCTCGCTGAGGAAGGGCTAGCGTTCGACGGCTCCTCCGTCCGTGGCTTCCAGTCGATCGACGAGTCGGACATGCTGCTGCTGCCCGACTTCAGCACCGCGCGCCTCGACCCGTTCCGCGCGGCCAAGACGCTGAACCTCAACTTCTTCGTGCACGACCCGTTCACGCGGGAGGCCTACAGCCGCGACCCGCGCAACATCGCCCGCAAGGCGGAGGAGTACCTGCGCTCGACCGGCATCGCCGACACCGCGTACTTCGGCGCCGAGGCGGAGTTCTACATCTTCGACTCGATCCGCTACGACTCGAAGATGAACGGCGCGTTCTACGAGATCGAGTCGGTTTCCGGTTCCTGGAACACCGGTGCCAAGACCAACCCCGACGGCACCCTGAACCGTGGTTACAAGGTGCGCAACAAGGGTGGTTACTTCCCCGTCGCGCCGTACGACCACTACGTCGACCTGCGCGACACGATCGCGACCAACCTGCAGAACGCGGGCTTCGAACTCGAGCGCGGCCACCACGAGGTCGGCACCGCCGGTCAGGCCGAGATCAACTACAAGTTCAACACCCTGCTCGGTGCGGCCGACGACCTGCAGCTCTTCAAGTACATCGTGAAGAACACCGCGTGGGCCGACGGCAAGACCGTCACCTTCATGCCGAAGCCGCTCTTCGGTGACAACGGCTCGGGCATGCACGTGCACCAGTCGCTGTGGAAGGACGGCAAGCCGCTGTTCCACGACGAGGCGGGCTACGGCGGTCTCTCGGATCTGGCGCGGCACTACATCGGCGGCATCCTGCACCACGCGCCGTCGCTGCTGGCGTTCACCAACCCGACCGTGAACTCCTACCACCGTCTGGTTCCCGGCTACGAGGCGCCGATCAACCTGGTGTACTCGCAGCGCAACCGCTCTGCGGCCGTGCGCATCCCGGTCACCGGCAACAACCCGAAGGCCAAGCGCATCGAGTTCCGCGCGCCGGACTCCTCGGGCAACCCGTACCTGGCCTTCGCCGCCATGATGATGGCCGGCCTGGACGGCATCAAGAACAAGATCGAGCCGCTTGCCCCCGTCGACAAGGACCTCTACGAGCTCCCGCCGGAGGAGGCCAAGAACATCCCGCAGGCGCCGACCAGCCTCGCCACGGTCATCGACCGCCTCGAGCAGGATCACGACTACCTGACCGAAGGCAACGTCTTCACCGACGACCTGATCGAGACCTGGATCAACATCAAGCGTGAGCAGGAAATCGCCCCGGTGAACCTGCGTCCGCACCCGTACGAATTCGAGCTCTACTTCGACGTGTAAGTCGTTCGTACACAGTGTCGTTCAACGGCCCATCCGCGAATCGCGGGTGGGCCGTTGGCCGTTCGGTGGGGTCTGTCCAGTTAACGGTGTAGCTCGGGTTGGTTGGGTTATCTCCGTCCGGCGGTGAGTCGACCGTCGAAGGTGATGTCGAAGGCGTTCAACG